>NZ_JAQQKX010000010.1 GCF_028550415.1 Asticcacaulis aquaticus | reverse complement strand
CGACCATTGCGCGTCACTAAGCCAGAACTCATGAGCCATAGCTTATCTCCTCGAATAAACGAAGAGAATCAATGTTTGCACCTTAAATCAATAGGATGATTAGGTTTTAAACCTAGAGCGCATTCCGAAAAGTGTGCAACGGTTTTGGCTGCGCCGAACTACGTTTCGGATTCAAATGCGCGTTAAAACAGAAGCTTAGAGCACAGTTCCGATCCAATCAGATCGGGACGTGCTCTAAGACTCAGACTCTTACAGTGTGCTCATCCCGCCATCGACGGTCAGTTCGCTGCCGACCACGAAGGGCGCTTCGTCCGAGGCGAACAGGACCACGATCTTCGCCACTTCGCTCGGTTGGCCGAAACGCCCCAGCGGGATCTGGGCGGCGATGCCGTCGGCCATCGCCTTAGCCTCTGCATCCGGCAGTCCGGCGGTCAGCTTGGTATGCAGCGGCGTGACGATCGGCCCCGGGCTGACGGCATTGACGCGGATGCCGCGGCCGATGAGTTCCCCCGACAGGGTGCGGATCAGCGACTGGAGCGCCGCCTTGGTCAGGGCGTAGACGCTGGAGGTCGCCATGCCGATATGGGCGTTGATCGAGGTATTCAGAATGATCGAGGCGCGGTCGCTGAACAGCGGCAGCAGGGCCTGAATGAGAAAATAGGGGCCCTTGACGTTGATCGCGACGCTGGCGTCGAAGGCCGCCTCGTCCCAGGCGTCGAGCGGGCGGAAATCGGCCTTGCCCGCATTGACGAAGAGCACATCGAGGCGACCGAAGGCGGCCTTGACGGTCTCGGCGACGGCGGCCTGAGCGCGGACATCCCCGGCATCGGCCTGAATATAGATTACCTCCTCGCCCAGTTCGGCGCGGGCGGCGGCGATGGAAGCTTCGCTGCTGCCGGTGACGGCGACGCGCGCGCCTTCGGCGATGAACTGACGGGCGGTTTCGAGGCCGATACCGCTGGTGCCGCCGGTGATCAGAGCGGTCTTGTGGGCTAAACGGGTCATTGGAGTGTCCTTTCGTTTCGCGGCGGAACCCGATGTCCCGCTGAACTGAAAAAACATATAGCGCCGTCCATTCGTCCGGATTAGTCTGCAAAAATTGAAACCAATGTCCGGATATCCGAACGATGATCAAGATGGAAGGCGTGGCCGCGTTCGTCGCGGTGACCGAGGCCGGGTCGATAAGCGAGGCGGCGCGACGGCTGCGGCTGGCCAAGTCCGTGGTCAGCGAGCGGCTGGCCGAACTGGAGCGCGAGGTCTCGGCCCCGCTCATCCACCGCACCACCCGACGGCTGTCCCTGACCGAGGACGGGGCGGCGTTTCTCGACCGGGCCAAGCGCATTCTGGATGAGGCCCGGGCCGCGACCGCCGATCTGGCCGAGCGACGCGGGACGCTGGCCGGTCCGTTGCGACTGGCGGCGCCGGTGACCTTCGGACGGATGCACCTTGCGCCCGCCCTGATCCCTTTCCTGAAACAGCACCCGGCCATCGAGCTGCAACTGGACCTCGACGACCGCCGCGTCGATATCGCCTCCGAAGGCTATGATGCGGTTCTGCGCCACGGCCCCATCGTGGATTCGCGGCTGATCGTCTGGCGTCTGGCGACCAGCCGCCGTCTGCTGGTCGCCTCGCCGGACTATCTGGAGGCCAACGGCGCGCCCGCCTCGCTCGACGACCTGTCCGATCATCGCGGCCTGTTCTACGCCAACCGCGGCGTGGCCGACTGGCGCTTCGATACGCTTGACGGCAGCCGCATCGTCCGTACCGACGCCGCCCTTGTTACCAATAATGGCGACATCCTGCTCGACGCAGCTCTGGGCGGGCTGGGGATCGCCCTCCTGCCCAGCTTCATTGCCGGTGAGGCGGTGCGCGACGGTCGCCTGAGCGTGCTCGATGTCGGCTGGTCGCCCGCGCCGGAATTCGTCTTCATGGCGCATCCGGAGGGCCGCCGCAGTTCGGCGAAACTCCGCGCCCTCGCCGCACATCTGAAGGCGGCTTTCGGCGATCCGCCTTACTGGAATCCATAATTTGTTCTTGATATGTTCTTATTTGGCGCTATGCTCGCTCCATGCCGATCCCCAGACTGCGCACCCAAGCGATCACCGATGAAAACGCCCTCCCCGACCGGGTGCGCAAGGGGCGCGGTGCGGTGTCCAACCGCCTGAGCGGACGTTTCGACGCCCCGGACCGCTATGAAAGCGTCGATGAATGGTCTCAGGTCGACTGGGGCGAAGACGACGAACCGCAACAGGTCAGGACGATCCTGGGTGTCGATACGGCCCGCAAGATCATCAGCTATAATCAGTCCCCGGACGTCGGTTTCAATCGCTCGATCAACCCGTACAAAGGGTGCGAGCACGGCTGCATCTATTGCTTTGCAAGGCCGACCCACGCCTATCTCGACCTGTCGCCGGGCCTCGATTTCGAAACGCGTATCTTCCGTAAGCCTGACGCCGCAAAATTGCTGCGTCAGGAATTGTCGCACCCGAAATACGTACCCGGACGGCTGGCGCTGGGGATCAATACCGATGCCTATCAGCCGACCGAGCGCACGGAAAAACTGACGCGGGCGCTGCTTGAGGTGCTGTCCGAGTTCAACCACCCGGTCCATATCGTCACCAAATCGGCCCTGATTCTGCGCGATCTCGACCTGCTGGCCCCCATGGCGGCGCGCGGCCTGTTTTCGGCGACCCTGTCGATCACCACGCTCGACCGGCATTTGAGCCGGGTGATGGAACCGCGCGCCGCCACGCCGCAAAAGCGCCTCGACACCGTACGCGCGCTCAAGGCTGCCGGCATCCCGATCAGTGTGCTGGCCGCGCCGATGATCCCCGGCCTGACCGATCATGAGCTGGAAGCCATCGTCAAGGCGGCCGCCGAGGCCGGAGCCGAACGCGTGGGCTACAGCCTCGTGCGCCTGCCGCACGAGATCAGGCTGCTGTTCGAGGACTGGCTCAGGCTGAACTTTCCCGACCGGGCGGACAAGGTGCTCAACCATATCCGCCAGTGCCGCGACGGCAAGCTCAACGATGCGCATTTCGGCAGCCGGATGCGCGGCACGGGTCCGTTCGCCGAGCTGATGGCGCAACGGTTCGCCCTGGCCATCAAACGCCACGGCCTCGATGGCCCGCGCCCACGGATCGAGCCCGCACCGTTCAAGGGCGGCAACCCGCAGATGAGTCTTTTTAGCGACTGATCAGCGAAAACGGTGCCCACAGGGCCGGATGCGGCGGCACATTTTTGTCCTTAAGCAGGTCGAGCGTCGCCTTGCGCAGGGCCTCCGGCTTCGACAGCCCCGCCGCATTGGCTTTCAACGTTCCGACGCTGAGCTTTGCCGCCGCGTCGTCGCGCACGGGCCACAGCGAGACGAGCAGATTGCGCGCCCCGGCCTGCATGAAGGCCTGCGCCAGACCGCTATAGCCTGCCCCGCCGGTTTCGCGCGCCGAACCGGTATTGCACGCCGACAGAATCACCCATTCGGCATTCAGGCGCAGCAGCGACACCTCGGTGGCTGTGAGCAGTCCGTCATCGGCTTCGCTGGCGACTTCGGGCGGCGTCAAGACCAGCGCCGGTTCGCCGACGCGGCCCGTCTCGCTGCCTATCAGGCCATGGGTGGCGAAGGCAATGACCCCGTAATCGGTAAGCGCTGCCGCCTTGACGCGGGCCTCGGTCGCGTCCTTGCCGACCAGCAGAAGGGTCTTCCCGCTCTTGAGGATGGCGGCCATGGTGCTCAGCTCCTGTGCCGCCTCCGGCAAGCTCGGCAGGGTTTTCAGCACCGTCACATCAGCCAGATTGCCGCGATAGTCGTCGTCACCGCCGCGCGCTTCGCTCTCACCTCGCAGGGCATAGGGACTGCCACGCAGATCGGCCAGCAAGTCGCCGGACGGCCCCAGCAACGGCGCCCCGATACCGGCAAAGCCCTTGACCGCCAGAGACTCCGTTCGTGCCGCCACCGAAAATACCGGGCGCACCGACACCGCATAGCGCTTGATGAGGAAGGCGGTGCCGCGCAACGCCGCCGGATCCTCGTCGCGACCCTTCGGGGGATCGAGGACCAGCAGCGAGAACGGCAGGGTCATCAGCGGCCCGGCCCCCATCACCTGCACCGCCTTGACGCCGCCGAGCTTCTGACGCAGCGACGGCGGCAGAACCGCGACCCCCAGCACGTAGCCGGCCTGACGGTCGAACGCCGCGTCCGGATTGCGCAGACCCGCTTCGAGCGACAGGCGCACCTGATGCACCTTCTGACCGACCACGATCTGACTGATCGCGACCGTGTCGCTCAGCAGAGCGTCGCGCGTCAGGGCCAGGGTCAGGACCGCGTCGTCGGCGACCAGCGGCATGAGGACCGCCTGACCGGGGCTCAGGCCCGCCCGGGCCTCCTCGATCGATTGCGGACGCGGACGCCGCAGGGTTTCATAGACCGGCGACAGGGCCTTCAGGGCCTCGCGCGCCGCCACCAGCTCGGCCGCCGCCGCATTGATGTCGGGGATCAGGGCCTCGGCGACGCGCGCCGCCGCCGGATTGGACGCCGATTTCGACAGGGCATAGGTGCGGTCGCGATCAAGCTTGTGATACCGCCGCTCCGCCGCCTGAAGACGCGACAGCAGCCCCGTGGCCCGCGGGTCGTTCAGCATGGCCCGCACGGCCAATGCCTGCGCCGTGGCCGCCACTTCGGAAAACGCCGCCAGTTGCGCGGCGCGAAACGCCTCGTCGCGATATCCCGCCGCCAGCGCGATATGGCCGTAACGGGCGTAGTTGAGGCTGTAGGCATTGGCGATTTCAGACGGCTCGTTGCGCTCGGCCCCGCCTTCCAGCAGACGCGCGGTCATCACCGCTTCGGTGGCGCGCGCCTGCTCGAAGGCGTCCGCCGTACGGCCCAGCCGGACCAGAATGAGGGCGCGCAGCATCTCGGCATTGACGCGATCGGGGGCGGCGGGCGGCATGGCCACGCGATAATAGACCAGCGCCTCGTCGGTCAGGGTCAGGGCTTCGGCGGGGGCACCACGAATCAGTCGCACCCGGGCCAGCTCGACCTTGAGACGGCTGCGGGTGGTGTCCGCTGTCTTGCCTGCCCCTTCGAGCGCCGACACCCCGGCGCGCAGATGCGTCTCGGCACAGATCAGCCCCGCCTTGTCCGCTGCCGCATCGCCGCACAGGCGCGCCAGTTCCAGCCGCACCAGACCCGGCAGATCGGGGTTCGGGCCCGACGATACGCCCTCCATGGCCGCCAGGGCCGTATTGAAGAAGGTCAGGGCCGCCGCCTCGTCACCGCTCAGGCGACTGACCTGCCCCAGTCGATAGGCGAAGCCCGCCGTATCGATGCTTTTCGCGCCGCGGTGTTTCGTTGCCAGATCGAACCCTTCGCGCAGGACGACCTCGGCTTCGGTCAGACGCCCCATGTCGATCAGGGTCGCACCCATGGTGTTCATCGCCGTCAGGGTGCCCAGATGCCCCGCCGGCATCTTGACGCGGGCGACATCGAGCGCGTCGCGGCTGACCCGGAGCGCGCGCTCGTATTCCCCGGCCAGTCGCAAGGCCAAAGCATAGTTGGCCGATTGCGTCACATAGGGTCGCACGACGCCGTCATTGACCGCCATGCGTGGCAGGGCCTGATCGTACAGGTTTATGGCCTCGGTCAGGTTCCCCCCCGCCAGGGTCGAAAAGGCAATCTGCGACAGGATCGTCGCCCCCATCGGGCTTTCGGGCCCTTCCAGGCGCAGATAAAGCGCCCGCGCCTCGCGTTTGAGCGCCAGCCCGTCGTCGAGCAACCCCTTCTGGTCGAGCAACTGCGCGTGAAGCAGATAGAGGTCGCCCAGCTTGCTTTCGGTCAGCGGCGTCGCCCCGGGGCGGCTCATCGCGGTTTTCACCACGTCCTCGGCCTTCGCCACCACCGTCAGGGCGGTGTCGAAGTCGCGCGCAAAGGCCAGGGTATAGGCATGGATCAGGCTCAGATCGGCGTAGTCGGCAGCATCGGGAATACCGGCAGCCTCAAGCTCGGCCTTCAGCGCGACGATCTCATCCAGTTTGGGGCGTTTATCCGGCGTCGCGTACCGGGCCGCCATGTCGGCCACCTTCGCCTTGAGGGCCGCATCGGAGGCTTTTGCGGGTTGAAGCGCCGGTTTGGGGGGGGCCTTGTCCGCCGCGCCGACACCCGTCGCGCCGAGAAGCATTGCCCCTGCCGCCATCACGCCCGCCATCTGCCGCCGAACCATAATATCTTACCCCAACACTGAACCGTCTTAACCTATGACAGCGTTGAAATATTTTACAGATCGGCGGCAAAGCACACCCCCTGTTCAGGGGTAGTGGCCGTAATTTATATCAGGGCTGTTGAAAATCTTCGGGCGGGTTGACCCCATATTCCGCCGGTGTGACTGTCTCCGACTTCGCTTCGGTCTGGGCCTCATTCTGGGCGCTGAAAAAGCCCGCAATCCACTGGCTGAGTTCGGTGAAGACATCCGTTTCGGCGGATGTGGCCGCGTGAGCGCCGCTGGCCGACAGCATGGCCACGGCGGCACCATAAGCGATAGATTTGAGTTTCATATGACGTCCCCTCTACGTCAACACCCTGTGCGCTGACGACTCAACTTGCCATTGCGCCTTCAGGCGTCAACCGGGAACCTTACGCGACCGCCAGCGCTTCCATCTGACGCTTGACCTCTTCGGACGCCGACGCCACCTGAGAGAAGGTGCCGGAAATCGTGCCCATCGAGTCGGTGATGCGACCCACCGCGCTGACGGCGGACTGCATGTCGGCGCTGATCGTCGTCGTGGCGGCGTTTTGTTGCTCAAGCGCCCCGGCGATCGAGGCGACGTTTTCCAGCACGTCGTTCATCGAGCCCGAAATGAGATTAAGCGTCCCCGTCACCTCGCTGGTCACGCCCTGCATGTTGGCGATTTCCTCGGAGATGGTCTGGGTCGAGCGCGCCGCCTGATTGGCCAGGGTCTTGACCTCGGACGCCACCACCGCGAAACCGCGCCCGGCCTCACCGGCACGTGCCGACTCGATGGTCGCGTTGAGCGCCAGAAGGTTGATCTGGCTGGCGATGTCCTGAATGAGATTGACGACCTGGGTCATCGATTCCGCCGACTTGCCCAGCCGCTCGGCAGAGATATTGGCGGTTTCGGTGTGTTTGAACACCGCCTCGACCCCGCCGCGGGCATTGCCCATCGAGTTCGAGATTTCGCGCACCGAGGCCGACAGCTCTTCGGCGGCCGAGGCGACTGCATGGATCATGGTCCCGGTCTCGTCTGTGGCGTGGGCGACGCGCGAGGTCATGGAATTGGCGTCGAGGATTTGCCCGATCACGGCGCCCAGTTCCTGATTGAGGCGCTCGGAGCGTTCGCGCCGCTGCACGGTTTCGGTGATGTCGCTGGCGAACTTGACGACCTTGACCACCTCGCCCGCATCGCCGAAGACCGGATTATAAGTCGCCTGAATGTGGATTTCGCGCCCGCCCTTGCCGATACGCCTATATTCCGCCGACTGGAATTCGCCGCGCGCCAGACTTTCCCAGAAGCGGCGATAGGCGTCGCTGTTGACCACCGCCGCGTCGCAGAACAGGCTGTGGTGGCGGCCGCGGATTTCGTCGAGCGTATAGCCGACGGCGGCGAGGAAATTGGCGTTGGCGGTCAGTATCTGGCCCTTGGGCGTAAACTCGATCACCGCCTGAGCCCGGTCGATGGCGTCGATCTTGCCCTTGTAATCCATATCGCGCAGCTTGGCTTCGGTGATATCGGCGGCGAACTTGACGACCTTGATGACCTTGCCCGACTTGTCGCGGATAGGGTTATAGGTCGCCTGAAGCCAGATCGGCGATCCGTCGCGGCCAAAGCGCTTATAGACACCGGCGGCGAATTCGCCGTGCGCCAGATCGGCCCAGAACCGGCGATAGGCCTCGCTTTGCGCATAGGCCGGGTCGCAGAACAGGCTGTGGTGACGTCCCGCGATCTCGCTGAGACTGTATCCCGTCGCCTTGAGGAAATTGTCATTGGCCGTCAGTATGTCACCGTTAGGCGTAAACTCGATGACGGCCTGAGAGGCATGGAGGGCGGAAACGACGGCGTGGTCGCCATCGGCGGTCTTAGAGGAAAAGAACATGGGATACCTCACTACATGCGACACTCAACCAAAAGATGCGTGAATGCGGTTAATGTGAGGTTACCAGCGACGTTGGCATAACGGTATTTTCGCGCCTCACGCGATTGTGGGTTTGCGCGCGGGTTTTGGTTTGAGGTCCGGGCGTTTCGCGCCGGGTGATATGGCCTGCCAGCGCGGGTGCAGATCACGGAAGCGCGGCTCGCTACCACAGGCTGAGAAGCCAGACGAATTGACCTGCCCCTTTTCGAGCGCCTCGGCACAGGCATAGACGCGCGCCGCCTGAGGCTCGGTCAGGTCGTAGCGCGGGATATTGATGATCGCGGTACGGCCCGGCGCCCCGTTCAGGCCCGCAATATATTGCGTGATCGGCAGATAGCCGCGCTGGGCCGTCGCCTTCTGCCGCAACCGGAACGCGGCGGGCAGGTTCTTCGGCGTACCGTTGAGGCCGAACCTGTAGACCACCGCCAGAGCCAGTTGCGCCCGCGCCACGCCGCCATCGGCCTGAGGCTGCAGGTCCTCGACGCGCGACGTCATGGCGGTGTCCAGAATATCGAGGTCGGCGTGCGGATCACCGGCCAGCGTGGCGCAGCCCATCAGGCCTAAAACCAGACCCGACAGAACAATCATTTTAAGTTTCTGCATAATACCCCCCGATATCACGACTTAGCCCCTCCTCTGATATCAGAGGAGGGGCTTAAGATCTAAGCAAACAGCATTGCCGTCGTATTGACCACCAGCGACCTGAGTTCCTGCGCCGAAGCCCCGGCGCGAGCACGTACCCCCAGATTGGCGGTAATACCGCCGATCATCTGGGCCAGGACCTTCGGATCGTGGCCGGGCTTGAGGCAGCCATATTTCTGACCGTCGGCGAAGAACTTCTCGAAGCGGATATCGAACTCCTCGATGGTGTTCTGCAGCATCTCAAGGATCGACTCGTGCTGCGGCGCTTCGTTCAGCGCCGTACACATGAAGGCGCAGCCCAGCGGATGCTGGCTTTCGCCGGTATAGGTGTCGATGATGATATCGAAATAGCGCCGGATGATCGACAGGACCGTGTCGTTGGGATCGCCGTTGCAGATCAGCACCTCGTCCAGCCGCTCGGCCAGCGACTCGCGGTAACGCTGCATGGCCTTGAGATAGAGCGACTCCTTGTCGCCGAACCCGGCATAGAGGCTGGGGCGGTTGACGCCGGTCGCTTCGACCAGATCGTCGAGCGAGGTGGCCGCAAAACCCTTCTGCCAGAAGACCTTGAGCGCCTTTTGCAGCACTTCGTCGGGATTGTAGGCGCGCGGACGGCCACGGGCCTTAGGTTTGCAGACGCAGGCTTCGGGATCGAGGCTTTGCGCGCCGCAGACGCCGTTCAGGTCGAGGCTGTCGCTCAGATCGATTTCAGCCGCTTTATGAATCAGGGTCTCGTAGGGCTGATGCACCATGATGACGCTTATACTCCTGTGGCCATGCGCGCCGGCCTTGTCTGCCGGTCTTATGCACACGCCGCGTTTGACGTGACCCCACTCTAACCTCAGTTGAACCGCGCCGCCACCCCTCTTCTGTGCCGCGCCCGTATGCGGACGTCAGGACAGCGGCGATGGCGCGGTCGGTACGACAGCCGCCGACGCCTGAGCCTCGGCAAATGCCTTTGTTTTTAAGCCTTCAACACCGCATTAGGTCATTTTTGTGCGAATTAGTACAAAAATTTTGACTTTTTGGTGTCCGCCCTCTATTAATTTGCGGGGCAGTACATAAATAGGCCTCGTTGACGCCATTTCAAGCGTACCCAGCCACCAATTTCCTTTTCCCTTTCTCCCCGAAGGTGACCCGCCATGACCCCGTCTGAATTGTATAAAAAAGTCCCCCGCAAGCCTCTGCTGGCCGCCGTGGCCGCCGCCGCCCTTGGTATTGGCGGTCTGGGCATCGCCACCGTGACCTCCAACGCCTCCGAACAGGCGGCACCCGCCGCGCCTCAGGCCATACCGGTCAAGGTCGCCGTCATCGAAGAACAGACCGTGTCGGGCTGGGAATCGTTTTCGGGCCGCCTTGAAGCCGTCGAGCGCGTCGAAATCCGCTCGCGCGTTTCGGGCGCCGTGAAATCGATCCACTTCCGTGAAGGCGCGTTTGTGCGTCAGGGTGACCTGCTGGTGACCATCGACCCGGCCCCCTACGCCGCCGAAGTCGCCCGCGCCAAGGCGCAGGTGCAGGCCGCCGATGCCCGCCTGACGCTGGCCCGCTCCGACAATGACCGCGCCCAGCGCCTGCTGGCCGAACACGCCATCTCGCAGGCCGAGGCCGAAAGCCGCACCAACGGCCTGCGCGGGGCCGAAGCCGAGGTCGCCGCCGCCCGCGCGGTCCTGCAATCGGCCAATCTCAACCTCTCCTATACGCAGGTCCGCGCCCCGGTTTCGGGCCGCGTCGGTCGCGTCGAAATCACCCAAGGCAATCTGGTCGCGTCGGGGGCCGGTTCGCCGCTGCTGACGACGCTGGTGTCGGTGTCGCCGATCTATGCCAGCTTCGATGCCAATGAAGAGGTCATCAACCGCACCCTGAAAGACCTCAACGGGACCGCCTTTGAGCGCATCCCGGTCAAGCTGGAGCTGGACGACGGTTCGGCCCCGCTGGACGGTCACCTGCAACTGATCGACAATCAGTTCGATAGCCAATCCGGCACGGTCCGCGCCCGCGCGGTCTTCTCCAACGCCGACGGCCGCCTGATCCCCGGTCAGTTCGTCCGCGTCCAGATGGGCGAGGCCACCGCCAAGCCGCTGATCCTGATCAGCGAACTGGCCGTCGGCACCGATCAGTCGAAGCGCTTCGTCTATGTCGTCGGTAAGGGCAATGCGGTCGAATACCGCGAAGTTCACCTCGGCGGCACGGTCGAAGGCCAGAAGGTTGTCATCGACGGCCTCAAGCCCGGTGAGCGCGTGGTGATGTCGGGCCTTCAGGCCCTGCGTCCCGGCACGGTAATCGCCCCGCAACTGGTCGCGCTCAAGCCCGTTATCGACGCCACGCCGAAACCGAGCGTGTAAGCAAGATACCCCACCACCGCATCTAGCGCTTCGCGCGTCGTGCGATCCCCCTCCCCGGCATAGCCAAGGAGGAATGTTCTCCCCGCCTTTTATACCTCCCCAACTTGTTGGGGAGGGGGACCGCCGCGCCTGCGCGGGGGTGGTGGGGGGTCTTATGTCTGCAACAGACACCGCCCAACCAAGGGGGCAACTCATGAACCTCTCCAAATTCTTCATCGACAGGCCGATCTTCGCCGGTGTGCTGTCGCTCCTCATCGTGGTGTTCGGGCTTCTAAGCCTGCGCGCCCTCCCCGTCTCGGAATATCCCGAAGTCGTCCCGCCGCAAGTCGTGGTGCGCGCCGTCTATCCGGGCGCCAGCCCCGCCGTCATCGCCGAAACCGTCGCCACCCCCATCGAGGAAGCGGTGACCGGCACCGAAGACATGCTCTACATGTCGTCCGCCGCCACCTCCGACGGTCAGATGACCCTGACGCTGACCTTCAAGCTCGGCACCGATCCGGACCTCGCCCAGCAGATGGTTCAGAACCGCGTCTCTCAGGCCGAGGCCCGCCTCCCCGCCGACGTGCGCGCTTTAGGCGTGACCACGCAAAAGAGCCAGTCGTCCCTGCCGCTGGTCGTTCACCTCGTCTCGCCCAATGGACGTTATGACGAGAACTACCTGCGCAACTACGCGCTGATCCACGTCAAGGACCGCCTGCAAAAGATCGAAGGCGTTGCCCCGCTGCAAATGTTCGGCGGCGGCGAATATTCGATGCGCATCTGGCTCGACCCGCAAAAGGTCGCCGAACGTGGCCTGTCGGCGTCGGACGTCGCCAATGCCGTGCGCGGTGAAAACGTACAGGCCGCCGCCGGCATCGTCGGGGCCTCGCCCGGACAGCCGGACATCACCCTGCAAATGTCGGTCAACGCTCAGGGCCGCCTGAAGACCGAAGAAGACTTCCGCAACATCGTCGTGCGTTCGCAGGACGGCGCGGTGACCTATCTGGGTGACATCGCCCGCGTCGAATTAGGCGCGTCGGACTACGCCCTGCGTTCGCTTCTGAACAACCAGAAGGCCGTCGCCGTGCCGATCTTCGAGCAGGCCGGGGCCAATTCCCTGCAAGTCTCCGCCGACGTCAAAAAGACCATGGCCGAACTGCAAAAGACCATGCCCGAAGGCGTCGAATACCGCATCGCCTACGATACCACCGAATATGTGCAGGAATCGATCGACTCGGTGATCCACACCCTACTTGAAGCGATCATCCTCGTCGTCATCGTCGTCATCGTCTTCCTTCAGACGTGGCGCGCCTCGATCATCCCGCTGCTGGCCGTCCCCGTTTCGGTCATCGGCACCTTCGCCATCATGCACCTCGCCGGGTTCTCGATCAACGCCCTGACCCTGTTCGGTCTGGTGCTGGCCATCGGGATCGTCGTCGACGACGCCATCGTCGTGGTCGAAAACGTCGAGCGCAATATCGAAGCCGGGAAATCGCCCAAGGAGGCCACCTATCAGGCCATGCGCGAAGTCTCCGGCCCCATCATCGCCATCGCGCTGGTGCTGGTCGCCGTCTTCGTGCCGCTGGCCTTCATCACCGGCCTGTCGGGGCAATTCTACCGTCAGTTCTCGCTGACCATCGCGATCTCGACGGTCATTTCGGCGATCAACTCGCTCACCCTGTCGCCCGCTCTGGCCGCGCTGCTCCTCAAGGATCACCACGCCAAGAAGGACGGCCTGACGCGCTTCATGGATAAGTGGCTGGGCGGCTTCTTCCGCCTGTTCAACCGCTTCTTCAACCGCTCGTCGGATAATTACGGTAAGGGTCTAGGCGGCATCATCTCGCGCAAGGCCCTCATGCTCGGCCTCTATGTCGTGCTGGTCGGCGCCACCATGTTCATGTTCAAAACCGTCCCCACCGGCTTCATCCCGGCGCAGGACAAGGCCTACCTCGTCGGCATGGTGCAACTGCCCGAAGGTGCCACGCTCGACCGCACCGAAGCCGTGGCTCGCGCCATGACCGACATCGCCATGAAGCAGGAAGGCGTCAAGGACGCCCTGTCCTTCCCCGGCTTGTCGATCAACGGCTTTACGCTGGCGTCGAACTCCGCCGTCGTCTTTCTGGCGCTCGACTCGTTCGAGCATCGCTCGAAGCACCACCTCGACGCCAATGCCATCGCAGGTGCCCTGAACCAGAAGTTCATGGGCATCGGCGAAGGCTATGTCGTCGCCTTCCCGCCGCCGCCGATCCTCGGCCTCGGCACCACCGGCGGCTTCAAGCTGCAACTTCAGGACCGCGGCGCGCTGGGGCCGGAAGCACTTGACCAAGCGACCAAGGCCTTCATGGCCAAGGCCTATCAGACCAAGGAACTGGCCGGGGTCTTCTCGAACTATCAGATCAATGTCCCGCAGATCTATGCCGACATCGATCGCGTCAAGGCCCGACAACTGGGGGTTAATGTGCAGGATGTCTTCGACACCATGCAGATCTATCTCGGCTCGATGTACGTCAACGATTTCAACAAGTTCGGTCGCACCTATTCCGTGCGCCTTCAGGCCGACGCGCCCTACCGCGCCCGTCCGGAAGACATCGGCAAGCTGAAGGTGCGCTCTACCTCGGGCGAGATGATCCCCCTGTCAGCGCTGCTCAAGGTCGAACCCTCGTTCGGCCCGGTCAATGCCACGCGCTATAACGGCTATCTGGCGGCTGACATCAATGGCGGCCCCGCCCCCGGCTTCTCGTCCGGTCAGGCCGAAGCCGCCGCCGCGCGCATCGCCAAGGAAGTCCTGCCTGCGGGCATCGACTACGAATGGACGGACCTGACCTATCAGCAGATTCTGGCGGGCGACTCGTCTGCCGTCATTTTCCCGCTGGTCATCCTGCTCGTCTTCCTCGTTCTGGCGGCGCAGTATGAAAGCATGGTCCTGCCGATTTCGATCCTGCTGATCGTACCGATGGGCTTGCTGGCCGCCATCACCGGCGTTTGGATTTCGGGCGGCGACAACAACATCTTCACCCAGATCGGCCTGTTCGTTCTGGTGGGGTTGTCGGCCAAGAACGCCATCCTGATCGTCGAGTTCGCCCGCGAACTGGAACTGTCAGGTCGCAAGCCGCTCGATGCCGCGATCGAAGCCAGCCGCCTGAGACTGCGCCCGATCCTGATGACCTCGATCGCCTTCATCATGGGGGTTCTGCCTCTGGTGCTGGCGCATGGCGCAGGGGCCGAAATGCGCCACGCCATGGGGGTCGCGGTCTTCGCCGGCATGATCGGGGCCACCATCTTCGGCCTGTTCCTGACGCCCGTCTTTTACGTCACCCTGCGTGCCCTGAGCGGTAACCGCCCGCTCAAGGCCCACAACACCCCCCACGACGACGCCGGTCACGAGGTCATCGACGCGACCCTGACCACCGCCGCCCTGAATACGGAGGCACACTAATGTCCCGCTTTATTCCGCTCACCTTCGCCGCTTTACTCCTCGCAAGCTGCGCCACAGAACCCCTGACCAGGGACACCGGTCTCGCCACGCCGACAGCCTTTAAGGCCCCGGTGACGAGCGAGACCACGGCTCCGCCGCTCGCGAAAAAGACCGGCGCATGGTGGCTGATCTTCTCCGACCCTGTGCTCGACGATCTTCAGGCCCGCGCCATGACGCGCAATACGGACCTTGAGATCGCCGCCGCCCGCTTGCAGCAGTCGCGCGCCTTTGTCCGTCAGGCCCGCGCCGTGCAATTGCCTCAGGTCAATGCCGGTCTGCAATCGAGCCGTGGCTCGGACGGCGGCCCCAAGGCCTCGACCGTCCATGCGCTGGGTGTCGATCTTGACTACGAGGTCGATTTGTTCGGCCGCCTGTCCAAGGCGACCGGTGCCGCGAAACTCGATGCCGAGGCGTCGGCCGAACTCTATCGCGGCGCGCAGCTTCTGGTCTCGGCGCAGGTCGCGGAAACCTATTTCGCCCTGCGCGCCATCGACGAGGACCGCGCCATCGTCAACGAGACCCTGACCGCCTATCGCGAAACGCTCAAGGTCACCCAGCGCCGCTACGAGGCCGGTGACGTGGCCGAACTCGATGTGGTACGGCTGCAAACCGAGGTGTCGTCGACCGAGGCCGAGCTGAAGGCGCTCGACCGTCAGCGCGCCCAGATCGAAAACGCTTTGGCCGTGCTGGTCGGCGACATCGCCTCGACCTTCACGGTTCAGGCCTCGGTGTGGGACGCGCAAAGCTGGTCGCACGCCGTGCCGCTGATCCCGGCAGGTCTGCCGTCGGAACTGCTGGAGCGTCGTCCCGACGTGATTGCCGCCGAAAAGACCATGCAGGCGGCGCAAAAGCGCGTCGGCATCGCGAAAGCGGCGTGGTTCCCGCGTCTGGCGCTCACCGCGTCGGGCGGCGGCGCGTCGAACGAACTGGGCGACCTGTTCGAAGACGCGGCGCGCAGCTGGTCCCTGACCGGCATTCTGGCGCAGGCCATCTTCGACGGCGGTCAGCGTAAGGCCGCCACCGAACTGGCCGAAGGCGATCTGGCCGTTGCCTTCGCCCAGTATCGGCAGAGCGTTCTGGTGGCCTTTGCCGATGTCGAGAACCAGTTGTCGGACATCGACGGTCTGGCCGGTGAGGCAAAAACCCAGGGCGAGGCGCTCACCGCCGCGCAGCGGGCGCTCGACCTGTCGCAGTCGCGTTACAGGCACGGCTACGTCTCGCAGCTTGAGGTGCTGGACGCTCAGCGCTCGTATCTACGCCTGCGTCGTCAGGACCTGTCCGTCCGCGCCCAACAGTATCAGGCGACGGTACGTCTGATCCGCGCGCTCGGCGGCGACTGGAAGGCATAACAAATCGCCTCCCTACGCAAGCGTAGGGAGGCGGATTTTACGTCCGCGGCTTGACCTGCCCCGGATCGACGATGTCACCCGGCGCAGGAGGTGTAATCACCGTCGGTGCCGCCCAGTAACGTCCGCCCATCCAGGCGTCCAGTTCGCCCACTGTCAAATTCGTGGCGGGGGCGAATTTCGCTGACGCCATATAGTCCAGCACCGACCGGCGCAGGGATGGCGCGCCCGCATGACCCTTCAATCCGGCCTCTGACAGGTCGAACGACGTCACCATCAACCGGCCCTCGCCGACCTTCGCCTCGAACAGCATGGCCAGCCGCAGATTGCGGTTCCAGTCGTCGATCGGCTGCACCACCGGCGTCAGACTCTTCGGCAGGGCCTCGACATTGAGCGCCGTCGTCCTGCCCAG
This sequence comes from Asticcacaulis aquaticus, assembly GCF_028550415.1. GTDB lineage: Bacteria > Pseudomonadota > Alphaproteobacteria > Caulobacterales > Caulobacteraceae > Asticcacaulis > Asticcacaulis aquaticus. The sequence continues at coordinate 159,791 of NZ_JAQQKX010000010.1, read as the reverse complement.
CAGATCGACCCACTGCCAGTCGCAATTGGCCTGCGTCGGGAAGCCGCCCAGCGCCGCATGGTTCGTGTCGCACAGCAGGCCGAGCATCCACGCGCGGCTGGGGTTCATCAGGCGGTTCCAGAAGATCGGCACGGTCGTCAGGGCCAGATCGGGCACCGGCTTTTCCGGCTTGCCCGACAGGAACAGGACGCGCCCGCCCTTGGCCAATTCAGCCTTGGCCTCATCCCACGAGGCGGTCACCGTTACCCCGACGGGGACGGCCGCATCAACGCTGGCCGGATAGACCCAGAACGGCCAGCTATTGCGGAACGTCGTGCCTTTCAGCTCCAGCACCAGCGTATAGGCCGAAGGACTCTTCAGCTTCGACAGGTCCGCCGTGATCGTCCCCAGTTTCAGGTTCTTGCCGCGCGGCGCGGCGCGTTTCGGCAACGAGCCCGACTGCACGGTCTTGCCCGCCGCGTCGACAATCCGCCATATCGGCGTCACCGACGCCAGCGCTTTCGGCCCGAAATGCGCCAGTTCGGCCTCGGCGGACAGCATTTTGTCGGAGGTGAACACCCGGTCTTTCAGGCGCACCAGCGGCACGGTCGTGTTGCAATACTGACGGAACTCGTCCGCCGTGACATAGCCCTTCTCTTCCCAGAAAGCGTCGAGCAGACCCATCAGCGCCCCGCCCTGCCCCAAATAGTCGTGCAGGTCGAGCAGGTGATAACCCGAATAGGACGGGGTGCGTAGATTGGCCTCGATCTCCTCCTTATAGCAGGCGACCTGAAAGCGGCCCGAGGCGTGGGCCAGTTCTTTGTTGCGGCTGAGCATCCCGTGCGCCTCGGCGGAATCGCGCATGATCTCGTAATTGCCGGGGACCATATAGGCCTGTTTGCCCCAACCTATGCCTTGCGGGAAGGCGGCGTATTTGCCCTTGCCGGAGAACTTCTCGATGATGCCGAAGTCGGGATAGGCGCACCATTGCCCGACCTCGTGGGCGATGCACGGGATGTCGGCATTGCCGGTCGATTCGGTCATGACCTGTTCGTAGTCACCGCCGAACCAGCCGCCCGGGCCGCGCCCGCGGATCGTCCCGAGGAAATCCGAGGCATAGGGCGTACCCGCCCCGCCCGGCGGCGGCGAAAAACGCCCAATACCGTCGGCATAGAGGCGGCGCGGATCGGCCTTGCGCCATTTCAGATCCCATTCGGGCAGTTGCGTCGGATACTGCCCCGCCGGCTCGTTCGACGCCGCCAGCATGATGAAGGACGGGTGGTTGCCATAGGCCCTGAGCAGCTTTTCGGTTTCTTCATTGAGCACGCCCAGCATCTTACGGCCCGGATCGAAATTGTTCCACATGCCGCATTCGGGTTGCAGATAGAAGCCGATCTCATCCGCCGCCTCAAACGCCGCTTCGGGCGGACACCACGAATGGAAGCGCATCGCATTGAGCCCCCACGCTTTGCAGATACCGAGAATCTTCTTCCACGTCTCGACATCGGTCGCCGGATAGCCGGTCAGCGGGAAACCGCCGCCGTCGTGCGTGGCGCGGAAATCGAGTTGTTCGCCGTTAAGCAGTATCTTGCGGCCTTCGGTTTTGATCTCGCGCATCCCGAAGGTCAGGTCGCGCGTATCGTCCGCGTCCGTGCCTTTCAGCACCACGGTCAGCTTTTGCAGAATCGGGGTGAATTCCGACCACGGTTTGGCGTCCGGCATCGGCACATCGATGACGGCCTCACCGCCCTCGACGGCCCACGTCACCGGCACGGACACCTTGCCCGCGTTCAGCGTCCCCGATCCGGCCTTGCCGGTCAGATTGCCGATCTTTACGCGGACCTGCGCCGACTTTTTGGCAAGGTCCGTATAGACCTGCGCGTCGTAGATCCACACCGGCGAGGTGGCCTTAAGCTCGATGCGCCCTACCACACCGTTCCACGTCGAGCCTTCGCCGTCCGACACACCGTGGCCGTCCGGGCGATAGACCGGTTCCTGCATCGAATTGTCGATGCGCAGCGTCAGGCGATGCATGCCGGGCTTCAGGATACCCAAATCGAAATCGTGCGGCGCGACCAGCGACGAATCCGTCCCCACCATGCGGTTGCCGATCCACACATCGGTGCGCCAGCGGGTCCGCTCCAGCGACAGGGCCACGCGTTTGCCGGCCCACGCCTCCGGAATCTCGATATCACGCTGATACCAGGCGACGCCCAGATAGTGCCGGATCGGTTGCGACAGGTACGGCACCTTGACGTTACCGGGCTCGGTATAGGCCTTGTACTGCGGCAAGAGATACCAGCGCATGTCGCGCGGCAGGGCCGCGACGAACTGCGTCTCGGCAGTGATCTCGTTGCCGTAACCTTGCGTTTGCAGGATGCCGGGCAGTTTGATCTTGAGGTCCGACGGCATGGTCTTGTTGAACCAGTAGTCCGCGGCGCCGACATCGGCGCGATCAAGCGCAAAGCGCCAGTCCCCGGCCAGCGACACGGTCCCTTCCCGCGCGGGCGCTTCCGGTGTCGAGGCCGCATGCAGCACGGTCGGCACCACGGCGGCGGCAGACCCCAGCAGGGCGATAAAGGTACGGCGGTCGGGATGGATGGTCGGCATTGTCTGTCCCTGCTTTATACGTCCCTGCGGACGGGTTTTGATAAGTCATATAATTATCAGATCAGGGCGACAAGACCTTAAAATCCTTCCCCGTTTACGGGGCCAAGAAACCTCAATCATCCTTCCCCGTTTACGGGGCCAGCCTCTAAAACTCCTTCCCCGTTTACGGGGAAGGTGGCGCTGAGCGGAGCGAAGTGACGGAAGGGGGAGCGGTGTTTCAACAAAGACCGGCAGAGTTTGCGAGTTCTATGGTGTTCCCCCTTCCGTCTTTGCCGCCTATCGGCGTCAAATCCACCTTCCCCGTAAACGGGGAAGGATGCTCCTTCTCTGGCCCCGTAAACGGGGAAGGATGCTTTCCCTTCTCTGGCCCCGTAAACAGGGAAGAACAAGCGTTCCAAATTCAGCAACATCAAATCAGCAAATCACGCACTTCTGAAACACCAGCGTTACGGCTATCTATTCGTCAACGACCTGAACCACAGGCCGCGCGTTTAAAAACCTCATCCTTTGAAAGGAACCTGTGTCATGTCCAAGCTTGAATCCGTTACCCCCGCCTTTGCCCGTCTGCTGATCGCGGCGATCTTCATCCTGTCCGGCCTGTCGAAGCTGGCCGCGCCCGAAGGCACCATCGGCTATATCGCCTCGGTCGGCCTGCCCTTCCCCGAACTGGCCTATGTCGGGGCCGTCGCCGTCGAAATCCTCGGCGGTCTGGTCTTCCTCGTCGGCTATCAGACGCGTCTGGTCTCGCTGGCGCTTGCCGCCTTTACCGTCGCGACCGCCGTCTTCTTCCATAGCAACCTTGCCGATCAGAACCAGTTCATCCACTTCATGAAGAACATTTCGATCGCCGGTGGCTTCCTTTATGCCGCGGTCTATGGCGGCGGTGTGGTGAGCCTCGATCACTGGCTGGCCAACCGCCACAAGACCCGCCTCGCCAACGCGTAACCGCTTTTAACTAAACCTTGCCCGCCGCTCTCCTCCCCCGGAGCGGCGGGCTTTTTTATTGCGCGTCCGGTTGCCGCCGCCTATAAGTCAGACAAATAAAAACACAGGAACCGTCCGATGAAAAAGGCCCTTCTCCTTACGCTTGCCGCACTGACGCTTGCCGGTTGCGCCCATTTGCCGACAGGCGGCGTTGCGCCCAAGCCGCTGTTCCGCGATCCGGTCTATGACGGGGCCGCCGACGTCTCCATCGTCTACGACAAGGCGGCGAAGGACTGGAAGATGTTCTACACCAACCGCCGCGCCACGCTGAAACTGCCCGACAAGGACGTGTCATGGGTCCACGGCACCGCCATCGGCATCGCCTCGTCGAAAGACGGCCTGAAATGGGACTATCAGGGCACGGCCAGCGTCCCGGCGGCCTGTACCGGCGAGACCCTGTGGGCCCCGGAACTGTACGCGGAAAACGGCACCTATCATATGTGGCTGACCATCGTGCCGGGCGTATTCAAAAACTGGCAAGGCGACCGCTTCATCGTCCATCTGACCAGTCCGGATCTGAAAACGTGGGCGTGCAGCGACCGGCTTGACCTGGGCACCGACCGCGCCATCGACGCCAGCGTCGTGAAAAAAGATGGCGTCTATCGTTTATGGTTCAAGGACGAGCGCAAGGGTAGCCGCCTGTTCACGCTGGAAAGCCCCGACCTGAAATCGTGGGTGCGTCAGCCCGATCCGGTTATCGATACCAATGCCGAAGGCCCGAAGGTGTTTCAGTTCGGCGGCCACTACTGGCTGATCGCCGATGTGTGGAAAGGCCTGATGGTGCTGCGCTCCGACGATCTCAAGAGCTGGACGCCGCAGCCGACGCGCCTGCTGGAACAGCCCGGTTTGCAACCGACCGACAACGACAAGGGTCAGCACCCGGACGTGGTCGTCAATGACGGCAAGGCGCTGATCTACTACTTCGTCCATCAGCACAAGTCCCCCGAAGCCGCCAGCGACCCGACCTATGGCCAGCGTACGGTGATTCAGGTCGCCGAGCTGAAAATCGGTCCGGATGGCTGGCTGACGGTGGATCGCGAGGCGAAATTCGATGCGCGGTTGAAAGCGCCGAAGTAACACTTAACATACCTCCCTGCACTTTAGTGCGGGGAGGTATAAGATGAGGTTCATCCCTCCTCGCCGCCGTTCGTCCCGCGCGCCCTGTTCAGGTCCGTGTGAAACGGCCACAGCGGTGTTATGCACACGCTTAACATCCTCACCCATATCGCCGCCGGTTGCGCCGCCCTTGCGCTCGGCCTGTTTCCGCTCCTGACCGCAAAAGGCAGCCGCTGGCATCGTCTTACCGGCTGGCTGTTCGTTGCGGCGGGGACGCTGGTCCTTGGCTGCGCGGTGATCGGCGTCACCTTCTTTCCCCAACCCGCCCCGCTGATTATGGCGACGCTATCGGCTAGCTACCAGTTCATCGGCGGTTTGCGGGCCCTGAAACGCCTGAACTACCTCGACACCCTGATGGCACTGGCGACGCTGGGCGCGTGCCTCTGGCTGGCGCTCAATATGCACAACGGCAATGCCTCATGGCCGCCGATGATCGGCTATTCGATCCTCGGCTTCCTCAGCCTGTTTACGCTCTACGACCTGAGCCGCCCCCTGTGGCGTGCGACATGGATGCGGGGGCGCCATATCGACCACGGCCTCAAGATGACCGGGGCCTATTTCGCGATGGCCTCGGCGGGGCTCGGCAATCTGTGGCCCACCGGACAGCCGTGGAGCCAGCTGGCGCCCTCGCTGATCGGTCTGGTGACCATGATCTTGCTATTGGGGATACATCTGAGCGAGAAAAGGCGCATGGATATCGCCGCATGAAACTGCCAAAATGGTGGCCCCTTGCCCTGACCGGGTTGATCTACGCCGAAACCGTCGGGTTTGCGGCCACAGCGGCGCGCGATCTGAGCGGTGGCACGATGTCGTGGATGTCGGCGATTCTTTGGCAGGGCCTGAACTACGGGACGTGGCTTCCGTTCGCCGCCCTCGTCCTCTGGCTGGCGCGGCGGCTTGGCCTGAGTGTGCGGTTTCTGGCGGCGCTATATCCGGCCATTGGCCTTTATACGCTGCTCCATGCCGCGATCAGCCTTGGACTATCCTACATTTTCAACGATAGCTCGACCACATGGCGTGGCTGGCTGTATCGCCTGCCGATAGACGTCCTCATCGCTACAGCCATCGCTGCCTCGATCGCCGCTCTGCGTGGCTATCGTCTTGCGATCGTCGAGCGCGACCGCGCCGTTGCCTTACAAGCCGCATTGGACAGGGCACAGACAGAACCAGCCACCGAACATCGTCTGTGGGTCTCGACCGGTCGCCGCAAGACCGCTGTGGATCTGAGCGAAGTCGAATGGTTCGCCGCCGCCGGGAATTACGTCGTCGTCAACTGGGCGGGTCGCGAAGGCCTGATGCGCGAGACCCTCAGCGCGCTGTCCGAACGCCTCGATCCGACGGTTTTCGTCCGCGCACACCGCGCCAGCATCGTCAATCTGGGCAAGGTTCGCAGTACCGCCATACTCGACGACAGTTGGGTTCTGACACTTGACTCAGGCGCGGAGCTGGCCGTCAGCCGCACCTGTCGCGACGCTGTGCTGGCGCGACTAGGGCATAAAAAACCCGCCTGACCAGCGCCAGACGGGTTTTCATTCTAGTCGCGCATCTGATTCCAAAAACCGCTGCACACTTTTTGGGATGCGCTTAATATGGATGAAACGGCTCTCTATGGCCTTGCGGCCCCGCCTCATCCTCCGGCAAGCCGGATACTTTTACGGTCGAATTTACTGAATCCCACCACCCAGTGCCGCATACAGGTTCACCAGGTTGAGCGCGCGTGTCAGGCGAACCCCGATAAGCCCCTGTTGCGCGCTGTAAAGCGTGCGCTGCGCGTCCGTCAGGGTCAGACGCGAGTCCACACCTCGGTCGAAGCGGGCCTGCGACAGGGTCTGGGTCTCGGTGGCGGCGTCAACCACGCGGGTCTGCGCCGCCAGACGACGATCGATCGTGGCGCGGGTGGCCAGTTCGTCGGCCACATCGCGGAACGCCGATTGAATGGCGCCTTCATACTGAGCCTGAGCGATCTCGCGTGCCTTGCGCGTCGCTTCGAGGTTCGCCGTATTGGCCCCGCCCGAGAAGATCGGGATCGAGACCGACGGGCCGTAGCTCCAGGTGATGCCGCCGTCGAACAGGTTGCCGAGTTCGGTCGAGGCCTTGCCGACGCTGCCGGTCAGGGAAATGCGCGGGAAAAACGCCGCGCGCGCCGCGCCGATATCGGCATTGGCGGCTTTCAGGTTGAATTCCGCCGCGGCAACGTCCGGACGCTTGAGCAGCACGTCGGACGGCACCCCTACCGGCAAATCGGCAAGGATGGCATTGTCGGCGAAGGTGTCCGGCAGAAGATCGGCAGCGACCTCGGCCCCGACCAGCAGGCGCAGGGCGTTCTTGTCCTGCTGCACCGTGGCTTCCAGTTGCGCGACGTCGGCGCGGGCCTGCTCGGCCAGGGTTTCGATCTGACGCAGTTCCAGCGCCGAGGTCGCCCCCAGATCGAAGCGGCGCTGCGTCAGGTTGAGGCTGTCTTCGCGCAGACGCAGGGTCTCACGCGACAGGCGCAGCTGGTCCTGATCGGCCCCGAGGTTCAGCCACGCGCTGGCGACCGAGGTGATCAGGCTGATTTGCGCCGCCTTGCGGTTTTCCTCGACCGCGAAATAGGATTGCAGGGCAGAGTCGCTCAAAGACCGCACGCGCCCGAACAGGTCCAGTTCCCACGACGCGCCGATATCGGCAGAGTAGGCATTCGTAGCGCCGACATCGTTACCTTGGCTGTCAACCGCCCCCGTGTCGGCTCTGCGCCCACTCACCGTGCCGTCGACCGCCGGGAACAGCGAGGCGCGCTGGATGCGATACTGCGCCCGGGCGCGTTCGACGTTCAGCACCGCCACGCGCAGGTCGCGATTATTGGTCAGAGCCTGCTCCACGACGCTTTGCAGACGCGGATCGAGCAGAACCTGACGCCACGCAAGGGTCTCGGCGGAAGCACCGGTCGCCGTGGAGGCGGTCGGGAACTGATCGGCGACCGGCAGGGTGCCGCGTTCGTACTTCGGCGCCAGGGTACAGGCCGACAGGGTCATCGCACCGGCGGCGGCCAGAAGGGCGGGTTTCAAAAAGGCGCGCATATTAGTGACCTTCCGGAGTGTGATCGGCACGGTTTTGTCTCGATTGTTCCAGCGCGGCCAGCGCCAGACGTTCATCAGCCTGAGCTTTAAGGTGTTTTTCGTCGGCTTTGAACAGTTTTTCGATGATGACGAAGAAGAGCGGAATAAAGAACACCGCCAGGAAGGTGGCCGACAGAATGCCGCCGACAAGGCCCGTACCGATGGCGTTCTGGCTGCCGGACCCCGCGCCATTGGCGAAGAAGAGCGGCAGGATGCCGAAGGTAAAGGCCAGCGACGTCATGATGATCGGACGCAGGCGGACGCGGGCGGCCTGTAGCGTCGCCTCGATCAGGTCCATGCCCTTTTCGTGGTTATGCTTGGCGAACTCCACGATCAGGATGGCGTTCTTGGCGCTGAGGCCGATGATGGTCAGGAGCGCCACCTGAAGATAGATGTCGTTCGACAGGCCGCGCAGCATGGTGGCGAGCAGTGCCCCCAGAACCCCAAGCGGGATGACCATGACGATGGCGACCGGGATCGACCAGCTTTCGTACAGCGCTGCCAGCAGGATGAAGACGACGAAGATCGACAGGGCGTAGAGCATCGGGGCTTCGGCACCGGACTGCTTTTCCTGCAAGCTGAGCCCCGTCCATTCATAGGAAATTCCGGCGGGCAGTTGCGCGATGATCTCTTCCATGGCGGCCATGGCCTGACCCGAGGAGTGGCCCGGCGACGCCATGCCCTGGATGTTCATCGACGGCGAGCCGTTGTAACGCTCCAGACGCGGCGAACCGTAAGCCCAGTGCGAGGTGGCAAACGCCGTGAACGGCACCATCTGGCCCTGATCGTTGCGGACGTACCACTGGTTCAGGTCTTCGGGCTTCATGCGGAACGGCGCGTCGGCCTGCACGAAGACCTTCTTCACGCGGTTGCGGTCGATGAAGTCGTTGACATAGGCCCCGCCCATGGCGGTCGACAGGGTCGCATTGATGTCGCTGAGGCTGACGCCCATGGCACCAGCGGCGGTCTGATCGATTTCGAGCTTCAGTTCCGGCGTGTCTTCCATGCCGTTCGGGCGCACGGCCATCAGGGCCGGGTTCTGCGAGGCCATACCCAACACCTGATTGCGGGCATTGAGCAGGGCGTCGTGGCCGAGGCCGCCGACATCCTTGAGCTGCAGGTCGAAGCCCGACGAATTGCCGAGTTCGGACACCGCCGGCGGCACGATGGCAAAGGCCATGGCATCGCGGAACTGGCTGAAGGCACCCATGGCGCGCCCAGCGACGGCCGGGGCCTTGAGATTATCGCTCTTGCGGTCGTGGAAATCCTTGAGGCGGACGAAGGCCATGCCTGCGTTCTGCCCCGGACCGGAGAAGGAGAAGCCCGACACGGTAAAGGCGGCTTCGACGGCTTCGTCCTTGCGGAAGTGCGCGCCGACCTGTTCGAGGACGGCATTGGTGCGTTCCTCGGTCGCGCCCGGCGGCAGCTGGACGATGGTGAACAGGATGCCCTGATCTTCGTCCGGCAGGAATGAGGTCGGGATGCGCGTGAACAACAGCACCATCAGGCCGACGATGACCGCGAAGACGGCCATGTAACGGACGCTTTGACCCAGAATCTTCGACACGATACCGCGATAGCCATTGGCCAGACGGTCGAAATTACGGTTGAACCAGCCGAAGAAACCCTTCTTTTCGTGGGTGTGCGTGTCGTCGACGGGCTTGAGCAGATGCGCGCAAAGCGCCGGCGTCAGGATCAGCGCCACCACGACCGACAGGGCCATGGCCGAAACGAGGGTGATCGAGAACTGACGGTAGATAACGCCCTGCGACCCGCCGAAGAAGGCCATCGGGATGAACACCGCCGACAGGACCAGCGCGATACCGATCAGGGCGCCGGTGATCTCTTCCATCGATTTGATGGTCGCGGCCATGGGCGGCAGCTTTTCCTCGGTCATGACGCGCTCGACGTTTTCGACCACCACGATGGCGTCGTCGACCAGCAGACCGATGGCCAGCACCAGCCCGAACAGCGTCAGGGTATTGATCGAGTAGCCGAAGGCCGCCAGCACGCCGAAGGTGCCCAGAAGCACGACCGGTACGGCGATGGTCGGGATGATCGTCGCGCGCCAGTTCTGCAGGAAGAGGAACATGACGATGAAGACCAGCACGACGGCTTCGATCAGGGTCTTGACCACTTCGTGGATCGACAGCTCGATGAACGGCGTGGTGTCGTAGGGGACGACGTAATGGTAGCCCTTGGGGAAGTTCTTTTCGAGCTGCGCCATCTTGGCCTTGACGGCATTGGCGGTATCGAGCGCATTGGCACCGGTCGCGAGCGTCAGCGCGATACCCGAGGCCGGACGGCCGTTATATTTGGCGGTACCGCCGTATTGCTGCGCGCCCAGTTCGACACGCGCCACGTCGGACAGTTTCACCACCGCGCCTGTCGTCGAATTCTTGACGGTGATGTTGCGGAATTGCTCGACCGTCGTCAGGCGCGACTGGGCCGTGATGGTGGCGTTGAGCGCTGTGCCCTTGACGGCGGGCAGGCCGCCCAATTGACCGGCGGAGACCTGCGTGTTCTGCGCACGGATAGCGGCGATAACGTCGGTCGGCGTCAGGTTGAAGCTGGTCAGCTTGGCCGGATCGAGCCAGATACGCATGGCGTATTGCGCGCCGAAGCTCTGGATCGTGCCGACGCCGTCGACGCGGCTGACCTGATCGACGATGGTCGAGGCCAGGTAGTCGCCGAGATCCTGATCGGTTACGCTCTGATCATCGGCATAAAGACCGACCACCATCAGGAAGCCGCTGGTCGCCTTGGCCACCGTCAGACCCTGCTGCTGCACCTCGGTCGGCAGAAGCGGCGTCGCCGATTGCAGCTTGTTCTGCACCTGAACCTGCGCGATGTCCGGATCGGTCCCCGCCTTGAAGGTCAGGGTGATCGAGGCCGCACCGCTCGAATCCGAGGTCGCGTTCATATAGAGCAGACCGTCGAGGCCCTTCATCTGCTGCTCGACGATCTGGGTCACCGAGTCTTCGACGGTCTTGGCCGACGCCCCCGGATAGAGGGCCGAAACCGAGACCTGCGGCAGTGCGATCTGCGGATACTGCGCTACCGGCAGGTTGGCGATGGACAGAAGCCCCGCCATCATGATGACGATGGCCACCACCCAGGCAAAAATAGGTCGGTGAATAAAGAAACGCGAGATCATGACGGTGTCCTCGGAGGGAGCTGAGGTATCTGAATAGGGCCGGTCGAAGACACACTTCGGGCGTAAACGACCACGCAGTTCAAATTAAACGCTTAATATTACTTAGCTTTTTGTTCGGCAGGCTTCTCAGCCGAGGCATCGGCGGGCTTCTGGCCCTCCTTGGTCGCGGTAAGGGTCGAAGCCTTAACAGGCGCATCCGGACGCACCTTTTGCAAGCCTTCGACAATGACCTTGTCCCCGGGCTGAAGGCCTTCGGTCACCAGCCACTTGTCGCCGACGGTCTGGGCGACCTTGATCTGACGCTGTTCGGCCTTGTTGTCCTTGGACACGACCATCACAAGGGCATTGCCCTTCGGATCGCGCGTCACGGCGGGTTGCGGCACCAGAATGCCGTTGCCGACCACGCCGGAGACGATACGCGCCTTGGCGTACATGCCCGGCAGCAGGACGCCGTTCGGGTTCGGGAACAGGGCGCGCAGAGTCACCGTGCCAGTGGCTTCATCCACCGAAACGTCGGAGAACTGCAACTTGCCCTTGAGCGGATAGACGCTGCCATCTTCGAGGATCAGCTCGACGTCGGCGGTCGCCGCTTCGCCGATCTGACCCGACGCCGCGCGGCGCTTAAGGTTCATCAGCTCGTTCACCGACTGGTTTATGTCGAGATAGATGCTGTCGATGTTCTGAATCTTGGCCAGTTCCACCGCCTGAGACGCCGTGACCAGCGCGCCGGGGGTGACGTTCGACTTGCCGATACGGCCGGAGATAGGCGCAAGCACCTTGGTGTAGTTGAGGCTGATGCCTGCCGTCTGCAGACCGGCCTTGGCCGTCGCCACGGTCGCCCTGGCCTGTGCATAGGCGGCCTGGGCGTCGTCATTATCCTGCTTGGACACGGCGTTGATCTTGACCAGCTCGGCGTAGCGTTCAGCCTTGAGACGCGACGAGGTCAGGTTGGCTTCGGCCTGAGCGACCTGGGCCTGAGCCGAGGCGTATTCGGCCTGAAATGGTGCGGAGTCGATCTGATACAGCGACTGACCGGCCTTGACGTAGCCACCTTCGGTGAAATAGCGCGCCTTGACGATGCCGCCGACCTGAGGGCGGACGTCGGAGACCAGATAGGCCGAGGTGCGGCCCGAAAGCTCGGCGGTCAGATTGACCGGCTCGGAGGCCACGACGACCACGCCGACCTCGGTCGGACCGCCGCCGCCCATGCCGCCACCCGCGCCACCTTCTTTTTTACCGCAGGCAGTCAAGGCCAGACCGAGCATCAGCAACGCAGCAGCAGGCTTGATCATATAAGAGGGCGATGTCATGCGGGGTCTCTCCGGAAAAATTCAGTCGCTTTAAAATGTCGCCGCGCACAGCAGCGCCGTATCAAAGGGTGCAACGCAATACTAACAGACACCTGTCGCACAGACATGTAAAAAAGTGTCAGCAGTGAATGAGAGTGAACGATCATTCTCATTTTTAGTGGCATTAAGCCCCTTTTTCGTGTATGTCAAGCGAGCCAACGACATTAAAAAATCTTAACCACCTTATGTATCAAGGATCAGCCATCATAGATGGATAAGCCTGCCCCCTCCTCCGCCGTGCCTGAAAATACCGCTCCAAAGCCCCGCCAGAGCCGCGAAGCGCGCCAGCAGCAGATTCTTGATGCCACGCTGCGCTGCGTCCGGCGTTCGGGCTTTCACGGCGCCTCGATGTCGGAGATCGCCGCCGAAGCAAAGATGAGCGTCGGCGTCATCTACCGCTATTTCGAGAACAAGGAAGCCATCGTCGAGGCTATCGTCGCCAACGACCTGGCCGAGATGCGCGCCAAGTTCGCCGAATGGGACGAGACGCCGGACGACCGGCTGCTCGATACCCTGCTCGACACCATCGACTTCGCGCTCGACCACAAATACGGCCCCGACAATTCGGCGCTGGCGCTGGAGGTGCTGGCCGAAGCGGCGCGCAACCCGCGCGTCGCCGCCATCGTTCAGGCCGCCGACGTGCAGGAGCGCGAACTGGGCCGCCATCTGTGCACGCGCCTTAATGCCGGCTGCGACCCGGCGCGTCTGGACGCCCGCGGCGAAATCATCGGCATGCTGTTCGACGGCATGATGATCCGCGCCGTTTCCAATCCGAATATCGACCGCAAGGCGCTGGCGCGGGAACTGCGCGAGGTGCTGCGCTATCTTTTCATATTGAAGTGAGTCACATATCGATGGCTCGCCACCGTGTCACACAACTGTCATCAAACTGTTGTAAACGGCGCGCCATGCCCGAACCGGTTTGAAATTTTACCGTCACAGTGGGCAATGAAACCTCCGGCCATCTCGGCCCTGACTCATCGGAGAGCCTCATGTTCAAACCCTTCGCCGCAGCTGTCGGCGCGCTCGTCCTTCTGGCCGCCTGTTCCAGCGGTGAAGCCCCCAAGACCGAAGCCCCGGCATCGGGCGGTCTGACGGGCGCTGGCTCGACCTTCTTCGCGCCGCTGGCGTCGAAGTGGGCGGAAACCTTCAAGGGGGCGACCGCATCGAACGTCAATTATCAGTCGATCGGCTCCGGCGGCGGCATCAAGCAAATCAAGGCCAAGACGGTCGATTTCGGGGCGTCGGATAAGCCCTTGTCGGTCGAAGACCTTAATGCGGCGGGGCTCTACCAGTTTCCGGTCGTTATGGGCGGCGTCGTCCCTGTGGTCAATGTTCCCGGCGTCGCCGCCGGTAAACTGAACCTGACCGGTCAGGTACTGGCCGATATTTTCATGGGCAAGATCAAGCGCTGGGACGATGCGGCGCTTAAGGCGCTGAACCCTGGCCTGGCCCTGCCGAACCTGCCGATCACGGTCGTTCACCGTGCCGACGGTTCGGGCACAACCTACCTGTTCACGAACTATCTGGCGGCGGTGTCGGCGGAATGGAAGTCCGCGGTCGGGGCATCGGACGCGCTGGAATGGCCGACGGGACTGGGCGGCAAGGGTAATGAAGGCGTTTCGGCCTTCGTAGCGCAAACCACCGGCTCGATCGGTTACGTCGAATTCGCTTACGCCGTCAAGACGGGCGCGGCCTATGCCAACCTGACCAACCATGACGGTCAGACGGTTGCCCCTTCTGCCGAGTCGTTTGCCGCCGCCGCCGCCGGTGCCGACTGGAGCAAGGCCCCCGGCAACCAGCTTCTGCTGCTCGACCAGCCCGGCGCCAAGTCGTGGCCGATCACCGGTGCCGTCTTCGTTCTGGTCTATAAGGATCAGGCCGATGCCGCCAAGGCGAAGGCAACCCTCAACTTCTTCGACTGGGCCTATACCAGCGGCGATGCGGCGGCGGCGGAACTCCACTACGTGCCGATGCCCGCCGAAGTGAAGGCCCTGATCCGCGCTCAGTGGGCCAAGGAAATCACATCGGGCGGTCAGCCGGTTTATGTGCCGGCCGCGAAGTAGTTGCAAAAAAGCGTTTGCCGCGACAAAAAGACGGTCTATGGAGCGGGTTCCCCACAAGGGAACCCCTCTTTGATTGCAAGGTATCGTAAAACCTTCATACAGACCGTTTAAGCCCTGAGAGCAGAAGCGACCTCGATGGATTTTAAAAGCATGGCCTTCAATGTTACACAGGCGGCTAAAAACGGGATAGCGGGCGTATCTGCCCCGCTCCCGAAAAAGGACCTGGCTGACCCTATCTTCAGAGCGGTGGCTTTTTCGGCAGCAACGCTGCTGCTGATCACGCTGGGTGGCCTGCTCGTCTCGCTGGTTATCGGCGGGTGGCCCGCCCTGTCGACGTTCGGCCTCGGATTTTTCACCTCGACGACATGGAACCCTGCAACCGAGGTGTTTGGCGCCGCCGGCCCCATTGTCGGCACCCTGCTCACCGCCGTCATCGCCCTCGCCTTCGCCCTGCCGATCGCCATCTGCATTGCGGTTTTCCTGACTCAGTTCTGCCCCAAGATCATCGCCCAGCCGATTTCGACGGCGATCGAGCTTCTGGCCGGTATCCCGTCGATCGTCTACGGCATGTGGGGCCTGTTCGTCTTCGCGCCGTGGTTCGCCAAAACCATCCAGTTGCCACTGCTGTTGTCCGTCGATCCTGACAGCCTCTGGGGCAAGCTGTTCGCCGGGGTGCCGAACGGGGCCAACATACTGACGGCGTCGACCATTCTGGCCATCATGATCCTGCCCTATATGGCCGCCGTCTTCCGTGAGCTGTTTCGTTCGGTGCCGCCGCAGGTGCGCGAGGCCGCCTTCGGTCTGGGTTGTACGCCCTTCGAAGTGGTGTCGTCGGTCCTCATCCCCTATGTCCAGAAGGGCATGATCGGTGTCATCATGCTGGGCTTCGGCCGGGCGCTGGGTGAAACCATGGCCGTGACCTTCATCATCGGCAACGCCCACGGATTCCCCGAATCGCTGTTTGCCTCCGGCTCTACCCTCGCCTCGACCATCGCCAACGAATTTACCGAAGCGACCGGCGACCTTCATACCTCGGCCCTGATCGCACTCGGCCTTGTCCTGTTCATGATAACCTTCGGCGTCCTGGCCATGGCTCGCGCGCTGCTATCGTCGCAAAGGTACTAACCCATGGCCCTTGCTCTTTCTCGCGCCACGCGCCGAAAACTGGCGTCTCAGGTCTTTGTGGCCGTATGTATCGGCGCGGCCGCCCTGGCCCTGCTGGCCCTGTCGCTGATCATGTTCTCTCTGTTTACCAAGGGCTTTGGCGGGATGAACCTGATGGTCTTCACCGCCGACACGCCCGGGCCCGACTCCGCGGGGGGCCTGCGCAACGCGATTGTCGGCTCGGTCATCATGTGTGCTCTGGCCATGATGCTGGCCGTCGTTATCGGCGTTCTGGCCGGGACCTGGTTGTCGGAAATCGGCGGCAACAGCCCCTATGGCCACGTGGTACGCTTCCTTAACGACGTGCTGCTGTCCGCACCCTCCATCCTGATCGGTCTGTTCATCTACGAGCTTCTGGTCCGCCCGATGCACGGCTTCTCGGCCTGGGCCGGCGCCATCGCGCTCGGCATTCTGGCGACCCCTATCGTGACGCGTACCACCGAAGATATCCTCAACCTGCAACCCAACGCGTTGCGCGAAGCCGGTATGGCGCTCGGGGCTTCGCAATGGGTCACGGTCCGCAAGATTATATGGAAGGCGGCAGGCGCCGGCCTTTTGACCGGCGGCCTTCTGGGGTTCGCCCGCATTTCGGGTGAAACCGCACCGCTTCTGTTCACCGCGCTGAACAACCAGTTCTTCAGCCTCAATATGAATCAGCCGATGGCCTCGTTGCCCGGTGTCATCTTCCAGTTCGCCATGTCCCCCTTCGACACCTGGCAGGAACTGGCCTGGGCCGGTGCGCTTCTGATCACCGTTACGGTTCTCGCCATCAATATTCTGGGGCGGTGGATCGCCCGCGACACAGATCACAAATAGGCTTCACCCATGTCCGATACCGAAACCGAATTCAAAAGCGTCATCACGCCGCCGCCGGCCGACCAGATCGTACTGGAAACGCGCCATCTCAACTTCTTCTACGGCACGCATCAGTCGCTGTTCGACGTCTCGATCCCCGTCAAGCGCAACGGCATCACCGCCCTGATCGGCCCGTCGGGCTGCGGGAAGTCGACGCTGCTGCGCACGATGAACCGTATGTACGACCTCTATCCGGGTCAACGCGCCGAAGGGGAAATCCTCATCGACGGCGAGAATGTCATCGGGCCCAAGATCGATGTGACGGCGCTGCGCGCCAAGGTCGGCATGGTATTCCAGAAGCCGACCCCTTTCCCGATGTCGATCTACGACAACGTCGCGTTCGGCGTAAAGCTGTACCACAAGAAGTCGAAGGCCGAGATGGACGAGGTCGTCGAAACCAGCTTGCGCCGCGCCGCCCTGTGGGACGAGGTGAAGGACAAGCTGAACAAGTCCGGCCTGTCGCTGTCGGGTGGCCAGCAGCAGCGTCTGTGCGTGGCGCGCGGCATCGCGGTCGAGCCGGAAATCCTGCTGCTCGACGAACCGGCCTCGGCGCTCGACCCGATCTCGACGGCCAAGCTTGAGGACACGCTCGAAGAACTGAAGCGCGACATCACGATCATCATTGTGACGCACAACCTGCAACAGGCGGCGCGCCTCAGCGACTATACGGGCTTCATGTATCTGGGCAAGCTGATCGAGTTCGGCCCGACCGAGACGCTCTTCGTCAATCCGAAGTGCGAAAAGACCTCGGACTATATCGGCGGCCGCTTTGGTTAAGTCCGGCACGTTTCCACATTAAAAACCCCGGCCTGATGACGTCAGGCCGGGGTTTTTAATTCAGCGGCCTGTACGGCAGCGCGGCCTTTGCCGGATCGCGCAGAACCTCTTTCACATAGCCATAGTTGAAGCGCTGCGTCATTGCCTTATAGATCGCTACGTCGCGCGGCGGTGAATAGTCGGCGATGCGCGGAAAGGTGATGGTGATCCACTGCGGATCGCCCTTGGCGGCGCGGGCATAGACCGCCGGGTCGATCTTATAGAGCGGATACAATACCCCCCGGTCGCCATCACCGAATACGTCCCAGCCGCTGGCAAAACTGCCGGACAGGTACTGCATGTTGCGCACCCTCGCGGGCTTATCCAGCTCCCCCGCGTGACGCTGACGCATCCGCGCCACGTCGGTCATCCGCGCGCTGAAGGTCGCCGGATCGGAGGGGTCGGTGACCTGCATACGCCTGAATCCGGCCTCGGCTATGTCCAGCGCCTCGCCGATCGACACCGGCACGACCGGCAGCCGACCGTTCGTCCCCAGCACCACGACAATTCGGCCCGTATTGACATAGACCACCGCGTCAGGCCCGACGGCGCGGCGCACAGCGGCGATTTCCGCGATATGTTCGGCGCGTATCTTCGGATCGACCCACGTGCCGTCCGGGTCGACATACATGGTGAAATAGAAGCTGTCCGGCGTATTGAACTCCCACGCGCCGTCCGCCCCGACAAGCCCGTTGGCGTAGATATTGATCCCCGATTCCGACGGGATAGGCGAGCGCGTCAGCTTGCCGTTTTTCATCGTCGGGTGCTGTATGATGACGCCCAGACCATAGGCGACCGGGCGATATTCCTTCATCCCCGCTTTATAAGGATCGATCGTGCGAAAGGCCTGCGGCAGACCACCAAGCGGTGTATAGCTGGCGTGCAGCCACTGCTCGAACCGGTCGATCCATTTCACCCGCGCGGGTGTGTGGCTGATATTGGTTTTCAGCTCCGCCGGCCCGGCATTGCCGCGCGTTTCCAGTCCATCGCTCCAGCTATAGAGCCGCGTATGCAGGTCCGGTTCTTTCTCCATGCTGCCGCTCAACCGGCCGCCCTTGGCGACGATGGCGTCGATATCGGCAAGGGTCTCGCCATCGGCGACCACCGGCAGGTTTTGTGTTTGCGGCGCAGGCTTCGGCTTGACGGCTTCGCGCGCCTTACGCTCGGCCTCCTGTTTGGCCCGATCGACCAGCCCGCCGAGGAAATCCTGAGCCGTCAGAACACCGGGCGTCAGGGCGATGACCGCCGCCCCGGTGAGTGCCAAAACCTGCTGCCGTGTCATCTGCTCACCTGCCGGATGCGGTATCTGCTACCCACAGGTTCGCGCAGAGCGACGTTATCGTCAACCTAAACTTACCCTCGCGACACACCCGGACGCGTGGTCTGCTTCGTCCAGGCCTCAATACCGAGTTGGGTCGGAAGCCCCTCCATCACCTTGTTCAGCACATCATTTTTGGGCGAGCGGCAACCCTTGTCGTGGATCAGCGTCGTCTTCGCGCCGTCAGGCGCGGTCCATGTGATCGTATAGGTTTGCAGATCGCTGACACGCTGATCGCAGTCCGTATGTACCGTCGTGCCCGCCGCCGGGCGATAGGCGGCCAGGGCCCGCGATACCCGGTTATAGGCGTCCCCACCGGCGTCGCGTGTCTTTGCGCCCAGCTCCGCCGTGTGGCGTTCGCCGGAATAGGTCAGGTGGCCCGACGACGTGACTTCGACACTATAGACCGGGCAAAAGCCGAAACACGGCCCGACCGAATAGGAAATGGTCTCCTTGTCACCGGTCGGCAGCGGATCGCCGGACATGGTCGCACAGGCGGACAGGCCGAGTGCCAGAAGTCCGGCAGCAGTGAAGCTAAGGGTACGGATCGTAAGCATGGTCACTCCTGAAACCAATCGTTTGCCCGTCTTAGGCAGCGATCATGTCGGGATTGTGGACCGCTTATAAAGGATCGATGATATCCACCGGTTGTCGCTGGGCATCGAGCCGGATGGTCAGGTCGGCGCGAGCGGGCATCTCCGTCAGAATATGTCGCGTCAGGCGTTCATAGTGCTGGATAAAGCGCGTGATTTGAACATCTTCCATGCCACCGGTGCGGCCCTCAAGCGCCAGTTTGCGGCGCAGGTCGTGCTCCTGCTGTGTGCGCCAGCCCTGCACGACCTCGAACCCCGGCGCGGCCAGCAGGATCAACCGGTCGAGTTTCGCAAACAGCGCCGCATAGGGTCCGGCGAGTTGCGCATTGACGTAGCGCCGCCACACACCGTCCGGGTCTTCGTCGCGTTCCAGTGCATTGACCGGTGCGATCAGATCGGTCTCGACCTGCGACACCGCCCCCACGCACCAACCTTCGAGGAGCAGGACGCCAGCAAACATATCCTCTTTGCCGCAGGGCACGGGTCGATCTGTCGCCTTGTCGAAACGCGGCGAACTAACCGCCTGTCCACGACGAAAGGCGTCGATGATCCGGATGCCTGAAATCGGGTCGTGCGTCCCCGGCACACCCCGCGTCTTAAACAGCGGATGTGCGGCAACCGGCCGGTCCTCGGGTGCCAGATAGAGATCGTCCAGTGAAAGGATGACCGTCGCAATATCGCGAGCGTTCAGCCCGGTCGCCACAGCTTCACAAAGCGTGGATTTACCGGAACCCTGCGCACCGCAAATCCCGACAACCAGCGGCGCGGCTCCGCGCCAGCCTTCGATAGCGCGAATGACGATGTCCGCCGAATTGAGGTCAGGCAATCCCGTCAAGCAGGTCTTCTCCGGCAAAGAAGCGATCCAGATTATAGGCGGCGCGCAGGCCCATATTGTTGCGCGTCTCGACCGTCGCCGAACCCAGATGCGGCAAGAGAACCGCATTGTCGAGCGGCAACAGCGCCGGGTTCACCACCGGTTCTTTCTGATAGACATCGAGGCCCGCCGCTGCGATCGTCCGCGCGTCCAGGGCTTCGGCCAGTTCGATTTCGTTCACCACCGATCCGCGCGCCGTATTGATCAGGATGGCGGTCGGCTTCATCCGTTTGAGCAGGGCCGCATTGATCATATGATGCGTCCCGGCTCCGCCCGGCGTGTGTAGCGACAGGACATCCGCCTGCGCGGCCAGTTCGTCGAGCGAGCCCACATAACGGGCGTCGAACGCTGCCTCGATCTCCGGTGCGACACGATTTCGGCTGTAATAGGCGATGTTCATGCCCAGAGCCGCCTTCGCCTTCCGCGCCGTCGCCTGACCAATGCGTCCGAACCCGGCAAGGCCCAGGGTCTTGCCATCGAGGCTTTGCCCCAGAAACTGCGTCGGCTTCCAGCCGTTCCAGTCGCCGTTGCGCAGGCCACGTTCGGCCTCCGACGCCCGGCGGCTGGTCATCAGGATCAATAGCAGCGCGATTTCCGCCGTCGCCTCGGTCAGGACGTCCGGGGTATTGGAAACGCGTATGCCCGCCGCCTTGGCCGCGTTCAGGTCGATATGCTCGAATCCCGCACCGAAATTGGCAATCATCTTTACTCGCGCATCGGCGACGCTCAGCACCTCCGCCGTCAGCTTGTCGGTAACGGTCGGGCACAGGGCATCGTACTCACCCATGGCCGCGATCAGTTGATCCTTCGTCAGCGGCACACCGCTGTCATTGACCGTGACATCATATCGAGCCTTGAGATACGCGAACGCGCCTTCGGGCCACGGACGCGTCAGCAGGATTTTGGGCGGCATGACGGTCTCCCTCTCAATACACCCCGCGTGACGGAGGCGTATTTACTTACTTACCAAACACTGCGGGCCGATTTCCTTGATCGACTTGACGCCGGTGAGCGCCATGGCCACGCGCATTTCCTTTTCGAACAGGGTCAGCAGGTTCTCGACCCCCGCCTGACCGTGGGTCGCCAGCGCATAGATGAACGCCCGGCCCAGCAGCACGCCGTCGGCCCCCAGCGCGATCATGCGCACCACATCGAGACCCGTGCGGATGCCTGAGTCGGCCAGAATGGTGATCTTGCCCTTGACCGCCTCGGCAATCGCCGGCAGGGCCCGGGCCGACGACAAAACGCCGTCCAACTGACGCCCGCCGTGGTTCGACACCACGATTCCGTCGGCGCCGAAGGTCACCGCGTCCTTGGCGTCTTCCGGATCGAGGATGCCCTTGATGATCATCGGGCCCTTCCAGAAGTCGCGGATCCACTCCAGATCCTTCCACGAGATCGACGGGTCGAAATTGGCCCCCAGCCAGCCGATATAGTCGGCCAGCCCCGTCGCCTTACCCAGATATTTCGACACATTGCCCAGATCGTGCGGACGCCCGAGCAGACCGACATCGACGGCCCATTCCGGGTGGGTCGCCGCCTGCCACAAACGGCGGAGTTCGGCGTTCGGGCCGCTCATGCCCGAGTGCATGTCACGGTAGCGCGCGCCCGGCACCGGCATATCGACGGTAAAGACCAGCTTTGTGATCCCCGCCGCCTGCGCGCGCTCCAGCGCGTTCTTCATGAAGCCGCGATCTTTGAGCACGTAGAGCTGGAACCAGATCGAGCGGTCGCAGTTGGACTGCACCTCTTCGATGGAACAGACGCTGACGGTCGACAGGGTCAGGGGGATACCCTTCTTCGCTGCCGCCTTCGCCGCCTGAACCTCGCCGCGACGGGCATACATGCCGGTCAGGCCGACCGGGGCCAGCACGGTCGGCATGGCCAGTTTCTCGCCGAACAGTTCGGTCTCAAGGCTTAAGCTTGCCACGTCCTTCAGGATGCGCTGACGCAGGGCGACGTCGGACAGGTCTTCGACATTGCGCTTCAGCGTATGTTCGGCATAGGCGCCGCCGTCGATATAGTGAAACAGGAACGGCGGCAGCTTGCGGCGGGCGGCTTCGCGATAGTCGGTAGAGGCGGAAATGATCATCGGAAGGCCCTGAGTCTTATGCAATGGATTATCGGCAGGTACTAACACGCGAGTGAAGCCCGATGCAATTGCTCCCGCTTCCAAATGATCAATTGAGAGCGAAATCGATCACACTAATAAAAGCCTTCCCTCTCCCTTTTTGCCTGTGCTACCGGTGAAATCGAATAGGAGACCTTAAGACTATGTCCGCTGCTGCCATGTTCGACCTGACCGGAAAAATCGCCCTGATCACCGGGGCCAATCGCGGTCTGGGGCAAGGCATGGCCCTGGCTTTGGCCGAAGCCGGGGCGGATATCTGCGCGGTGGGGTCGTCCAACGCCAACGATACGGCGCAGAAGGTTGCGGCCATCGGTCGCAGGTTCCATTTCATCAAGGCCGATCTGATGTCGTCGATCGACCCCATCGCCGGGATCGTCGCCGAGACGCTGGAGGTCATGGGGGGGCTCGATATCCTCGTCAACAATGCCGGCGGTATCCGTCGCGGCGAGATCACCGAATTCAGCGAACAGGACTGGGACGAGGTGATGACCCTGAACCTCAAATCGCTGTTCTTCATGTGTCAGGCTGCTGGTAAACACATGATTTCACAGGGTTCCGGCAAGATCATCAACACCGCCTCCCTGATGTCGTTTCAGGGCGGCATCCGCGTCCCGTCCTACACCGCCTCGAAGTCGGGCGTCGCCGGGATCACGCGTCTGCTAGCCAACGAATGGGCGGCGAAAGGCATCAATGTCAATGCCATCGCCCCGGGCTATATGGCCACCGAACTCACCGAAGCCCTGCAAAACGACCCTTCGCGCGCCGATGCGATCCTCAGCCGCATCCCCGCCGCGCGCTGGGGGACGCCCGCCGATGTCGGCGGCGCGACGGTTTTTCTCGCCGCCCCCGTGTCAAATTATGTAAACGGAGTTATACTCCCCGTCGATGGCGGGTGGCTGGCTCGCTGATTTAGCGTAAATAAGGACACAGATGACCACTCAGACCTTTCCGGTAGCCGCGCCCCTCAAGATGGCCGATATCGCGCGTATGGCCGGAGTCTCCGTATCCACCGTCTCCCGCGCCCTGGCCGGCAGCCCGCTGATCCCGAAGGCGCTCCGTGACAAGATCACCGCCATCGCCGACGAAAACGGCTATGTCGTCAACCACGCGGCGCGCAATCTGCGCCTCAAGACGACGCGGACCATCGGTCTGGTCCTGCCCGAAGACAACGACCGTAAGCTGCGCGATCCCGGCCTGCTGCACCTGATGGGTGCCCTGACGCAGGAAGTGTTCAAGCGCGGTTACGAGCTTCTGGTGCTCAAGACCCCGGCCAAGCGCTCAGGTGCCCTGAAAGACCTCGTGCAGTCGCAGCGCTTCGACGGCATGCTGGTCCTGCCCGACACCGCCGAGGACCAGCATGAGGCACTGAACGAACTGGCCCGCTATTACGCGCCGCTGGTCGTGTGGGGCCGCCTGCCCGACCACAGCTATTGCGGCGTCGAAGCCGTCGAGGACCGTCCTCAGATCGACGAAAGCGCCGAGGAAATGGTCGACCTGCTGTTCCGCCGCCTCAACGGCGAAAAGACGGAAGAGACGAAAGCCGCGGAATAGGCCGTCAATCGCTTAAGGCCCCCGAATGGTATCCGGTAGCTACCATTTTGATCGCTTCGTGCTCGATGCGCGTGACCGCCGCCTGCTGCGCGACGGCGTCGCCGTCGAGGTGAGCGCCCGCTATCTCGACGCCCTGATCCTGCTGGTCAGCGAACCCGGCACGCTCGTCTCGAAGGACCGGTTTCTCGACGAGGTCTGGCAAGGCGTGCCGGTGACCGACGAAGCCCTTACCCAGTGCATCCGCAGTCTGCGAAGGGTGCTGGACGACGACGCGGGACGACCGCGCTTCATCGAAACCGTCGTCAAACACGGCTACCGCTTTATCGCCCCGGTCGACACCGCCGCCCCTGTTGCAGCGCCTGTCATAGCTCTGGAGCAGAGTTCCGATTACCGCCCCCTGCTTGGGCAAGGCCTGATCGGCACCTTGGGAGCCAGCGTCGCCGGAGGACTCGGCGGCCTGCTTTATGGCTTCGGCGCGGCGGCGCAGTCAGCGCAGGGCGCGTCGGTGCTGCTGGTCCTGCTCTGCCTGACAACGCTCATCGCCACCCTTGGCGGCGCGGGCGTCAGTTTCGGCATCGCTGCGGGCCGTTCGCGCGGTAACCATCTGTGGGGATCGGTACTCGGCGGCGCGGCGGGCGGCCTTGTCGTCGGCGCGGTGGTCAAGCTGCTCGGCCTCGACGCCTTCACCCTGCTGTTCGGTCAGTCACCGGGCGAGATTACCGGTGCCCCGGAAGGCCTGCTGCTGGGGGCGGCGGTCGGTTTAGGGGCGGGACTGGCGGAACGATTTACATTGAAACGCGGTATAGCGCTGGCGGCGTTGTGTGGCGGCCTTAGCGGCATGGGCATCACGCTGATGGGCGGCCGGATGATGATGGGCAGCCTCGTCCTGCTGGCGCAGCATTTTCCCGGTTCGCGGTTGAATTTTGACGGGATGTGGCGCCTGTTCGGCGAGAACGGCTTCGGACCGGTCAGTCAGATGGTGACCGCCGGCCTCGAAGGGGCGCTGTTCGCCGGATGTATTGTCGGCGCTATGAAGCTTTTTCAGCCGCGCATCTGATTCCAAAAACCGCGCACACTTTTTGGGATGCGCTTAGGAAGCGTTAGCCGCCTTGTGAAACAGAGCCGCCGACACCAGCCACGACACGCCGAACATCGCGGTCAGGATCGCCGCCGGATAACCGTCCGACAGGGCGATCACCGCACCGACGCCCTGCACCAGCGCCATGGCCATCAGCACCCACACCAGACCGCTGGCCCTGAAGCGCACGATCAGCGTTCCGATCAGTCCGACCAGCAGCACCGCGGCAAAGATCAGGTTGGCCGGATTGTCCTCAGCCCCGATGATCCCGACGGCGAGGCTGACCCAGACCAGCCCGAAGCCGGTCAGGATGGCCAGACCCGCTGCGGCGCGATACGCCCAGTTTCCGCTCAACCGCACCGCCAGTTCGAACGCCCCCAGCGCGCATAGAAGCATGGTGCCGAAGAGGACGAAATCGCTGCCCGTCCATGCGACTTCGGTGGTGAACTGCATGGCGATCAGCGGCAGCAACAGCAAGGCCCCTGCCCCGCCCCACAGAAACAGGCGCCACGTCTTGCGCCACAGATCGGGTTTTGTTGTCTCAAGCATCGGTTTTACCTCCTAAAATGAAGGCCTTACCTAACCCTGATCCACATGAGCGACATGAGGACCGCCTGAGATCGCGGTGAAAACCACCGTACTGACAGATTTTTGTCCAACGCAAGGCGAAGATGTCGGCCTCTTTTGAGGGATCGATCATGACGCCCACGCATTACCTGCCTTTCGCTACACGCGACGACCTTTCGGCCTGGCTGGCCGAACATCATGCCACGAAGACCGAACTTTGGGTGCGGATGTACAAGAAGGCCGCCGCCCTCCCCTCGGTGACATGGGAAGACTGCGTCGTGGTGGCCCTGATGTGGGGCTGGATCGACGGCCAGCGGCAGGCGCTTGACGAGATTTCGTTCGTGCAGCGGTTATCGCCGCGCCGCCCCGGGTCCAACTGGTCGAAAAAGAACTGCGACCACGTGGAGCGGCTTATGACCGAAGGCCTGATGCAACCGTCGGGTCTGCGCCATGTCGAAGCTGCCCGTGCCGATGGCCGCTGGGACAGCGCCTATGCCGGATCGTCGGAGATGGCCATGCCGGCGGACTTTCTTGCGGCGCTGGCGGATGACCCCAAGGCCGCAACGTTTTACAGTACGCTGAATCGCGCCAACCTGTTCGCCATCTATCACCGTCTGCAAACCGCCAAACGCCCGGAAACGCGAGCCAAGCGGATGGTGGATATTCTCGGCAGACTGCGGGAAGGCACCAAATGGCATTAGTCATAGATACCCCGCCACTATCGGGGGAATGGTGACCGCCTGATCCATGAAAAAGCCCTCCGGTTCGCACCGGAGGGCTCAATTCTTACCGACACACGTGCCTTAGAACGTCGTCGACAAGCTGACCGAGACCGAGGTACCCGGGTCGTAGCGGTCGACATAGACGCGCTTGCTGTTGACCGTCTGGTATTCCTTGTACTCGGTGCCGCCCAGGTTACGCGCCTCGACCTGAAGGTTCAGGTCGCGACCGAAGGTAGTGAAGCCCTTGCGATAGACGAAATCGACCTGAGTGCCCGGCTCCTGCATGATGTCGGGGTCGCCGACGATGCCCGAACCGCGGACCGAGATGCGCTCGCTGACATAGGTCAGCAGAAGCGTGGCCTGCGACTTGGCCTCATCGTCCTGCCAGCCGAACTGGAGGTTGGCGAGGTGGTCCGACTGACCTTGCAGCTTGGCGCCGTCCTTGATGTAGAGCGAGGCTTCGACCGGCTGGAAGGTCGTGCGGCTGAAGGCGATCTTGTCGCCCGTCTTCACCTGCACGCTGGAGTCGGTGAAGGTGTAGTTGGCCTGAACCAGCCATTCCTTGCCGTCGAAGAACTTGCCCTGCATCGGGCTTTCGAACAGGCCCTTGTAGTCGACTTCGAAGCCTTGAATCTTCGCCTTGGGGGCGTTGACGAAGGTCTGCTGAAGCTGGGTGCCGGTCGAGATGGTTTCGACCGGGTTGTCGAGCGTCTTGTGGAACAGACCGGCGGTCAGGTATTCGCCCGCGCCGTAGTACCACTCGTACCGCGCATCCAGATTGGTCAGCTCGGTGTCCTTCAGGAACGGGTTACCGGTGAAGGAACGGTCGCTGTCGGATTCGCGGAAGGTCGGCTCGGCCAGTTCGCGGAACTGCGGGCGGCCGATGGTCTTGGACGCGCCGAAGCGGAGCTGCATGTCTTCCTTGAAGTTCCAGGTCGCGGTCGCCGACGGCAGGACGTAGCTTTCCTTGATGACCGTCGAGGCGCGGTCCGGCTTGGCGTTGGTCTGGTACAGGTAGCTCAGATCCGAGCGTTCCTTGCCGTTTTCGAAACGCACACCGGCGGCCACACGAACCAGCGGCAGGACGGCGACGTCGGTCTTGATGTAGTAGGCCTGAACGATCAGACCGGCCTTGTAGGCTTGAGGTGAATCCGAACCGGTTTCCCACAGTTGCAGGAAGTCCGGACGGATATTGTAGTCCGAGAACAGGTAGTCGACGCGGGTATATTTGGCGAGCGAGTCGTTGACCGACTTGAACTCGAAGGCCCGGCGCTGATAGTCGCGCTGGTTGTCGAGGGTCGACGCGCCGACCATCAGCTTGCCGTCGCGACCGTCGCCCAGCGAATAGTCCCAGGTCAGGTTCGCGCCGAGATACTTGGCCGTGTCCTTCAGGTTCGAGAAGGCCGTCTCGTTACCACCGCCATTGCGCAGGTCGGTGAAATAGAGGCCGTTCAGCGCACCGCCCGAGGTGTCGAGCTGGTAGTTGATGAACTTGTCGTACGGCGTGTCGCGGACGGTGACGGCGTAGGAGGCCGTCCAGTCGAGCGTCAGGGTCGAGGTCAGGGCATGGTTGCCCGTCAACTGGCTGAGGCCCAGCTCGCGCTGATACCAGCCGGTGCGGTCCTTACGGTAGAAGAAGCCGTTCGAGTTGTAGCCATCGCGGGTGGCGGCGAACTTCGTCGTCTTGCGGATATACATGCCGGTCCACTTGACCGTATGGCCGCCGTGCGTATAGCCGAGGCTAAGCAGGCCGTTCCACGAGACGTTGTTGGCCGAGTTTTCGTAGTCGTCCTCATAGTGGACGCCGCGCTTGACCGACCAGTTGTTGGAGAAATCGCCGACGGCGACCACGCCCAGTCGACCACCAAGCACGTCATAGGCGTCGCCCAGACCGAGATTGGTGCTGAAGTTCGGCGTCGGACGACCGATTTGCAGCAGGTTCAGGTCGGCATTGGTGAAGGACTGACCGATGGTCTGAAGCTCTTTCGTGGCACCGGTGCCGGTCGAGGGGTAGTTGTTCGGGTTGATCAGCTTGCCCTTACCCATGGCCGTGCGCAGGGCGTCCGGCAGGCTGCGCGCGCCGTCGTCATAGCCCAGCCAGTCGGTGACCGAACCGAAATAGGTGACGGTCTTCTTGCCGGTCGTTTCCGTGTTGTAGCCGGTGCCGACGCCGAAGGTCAGGAAGCTGTCGCGCGGGATAGCCAGGGTTTGCAGGTCGACGACACCGCCGCCGAACTCACCGGGGAATTCCGCCGAATAGGTCTTCTGGACCGAGACGCGGCCCAGCAGCGAGGCCGGGAACAGGTCGAGCGGCACGACGCGTTGCAGCGGCTCGGGCGACGGCAGCGGCGCGCCGTTCAGCAGGGCCGAAGAGTAGCGCTCGCCAAGGCCGCGCACATAGATGAACTTGCCTTCGACGATGCTGAGGCCGGCGACGCGGGTCAGGGCGGCGGCGGCGTTGTCGTCGCCGGTACGCTTGAGGTCTTCGGTCGTCAGGATCGCCGAGACTTCGGCGGTGCGGCGCATCGTCTTGGGGACGTTCTTGCCGCGCACGACGACTTCGGTGATTTCCTTTTCGGCCGCCGGGGCGGCGTTGGCGTCCGCGGCCGGAGGGGTTTGGTCTTGCGCCGTGGCAGCGGAGACCGCCGCCAGCGACGTGGTGGCCATCAGCAAGGCGCCGAGGGAGAGAGTGTGCAGTTTCATGGGATCAACCTTTGCTGAAGGACAGGGCAGAGAAGCTTGCGGCGGGGTTTCCCCCGCCGCTGGTCTTCAGCTTGCTGCTATTGGCAGGACTTCTCGCCGGTCGCCATGCCGCAGGTCCAGCCCTTGTACCAGGTCTCCGAGGCGCTGTTCACGGCACCGATATTGGTCGGCTTGGTGAAGAAGCCGACATTGTTGTTGACGCCGTCATTGAGGATCGTCGGGTCGGTCACGGCCACGGCGTTTTCGTTGGCGCCGTTGATGAAGTCGCCGGTCAGGGTCGTGGCGGTGCCCAGCGTGTTGTTCATGACGGTCGGCAGCAGAACCGAGGTCGAGGACGAGACGCGGGTGATGTTGCCCGAGGTCCACAGGGCGTCAGCGGCGGCCTGAGTCGGCAGAACCTGACCGGTGTTCGAGGTGCCCGTCTGGACGCTGATCGAGGCGATGCCGCCGCAGATGGC
This sequence comes from Asticcacaulis aquaticus, assembly GCF_028550415.1. Lineage (GTDB taxonomy): Bacteria > Pseudomonadota > Alphaproteobacteria > Caulobacterales > Caulobacteraceae > Asticcacaulis > Asticcacaulis aquaticus. The sequence continues at coordinate 130,605 of NZ_JAQQKX010000010.1, read as the reverse complement.
GTAAACCGAGCGGAAGGCGATCTGGGCGACGACGGTGTTGTCGTCCTGGATGCTGAAGCAGTTCGACGATGCGCTGGTGGTGCGGATGATCGAGTTGACCAGCAGCAGGCCGGTGCCGGTGTCGAGCTTCAGCGCCTGGGTGTTGGCGGTGTTCTTCATGATGATCGTCGCGTTCGACACCTTCGGGTAGGAGAACGGACGGATCGTGCCGGTGTTGACGGCCGAGGTGGTCGGGCACATCGAGCGGATGCCGCTGTTGCCACCCTTGTTACAGGACATTTCGAAGCCGAACGAGCCCGAGGTCGAGCGCGCGGCCTGAACCGCCAGCATCCACTGGACCGAACCCGACCAGGTGTTGTCGGTGTCGAACTGCTCGTCGTCGTTGCCGTAGAGCACGAGGTGCTTGGCGTTGACCGTGCCGCCGAAGAATTCGACGCCGTCGTCCGACGAGTTATAGACCTGCACGTAGTCGACCGTGGTGCCCGCACCGACGCCGGCGAAGGTGATGCCGTTCAGCTCCTTGCCGACATCGACCTGATAGCCGGTGTAGCGGACCTGCACGTACTTCAGGACGCCCGAGTTGTCAGCGAGGTTGTTACCACCGAAGTTCAGACCGGCAACGGCTTCGAAGTTCGTCGTACAATCTTTGAAGGCGTTGAGCGTGGCGGGAACCGCGTCGGTCGGGCAGGTGTTGGTCGGCGCGCGACCGAGGATCACCAGACCGCCCCATTCGCCGATCGAGTTGGCGGTCGAAGCGCCGGTGACGTTGTTGCGCGAGGTGAAGATGATCGGGTTGGCGGCGGTGCCTTCGGCGAAGATCTGCGAACCGCGCTGAACGGCGATGTAGTCGAGGCCGGCCGAACCGAAGACCGTGACGCCCGGCTCGATGGTCAGCACGCCCTTGGCGGCACCGGCGATGGGGGCATTGACGTCCGAACCCTGATCGACGCCGACGTTAACGCGGCCCGAGACCGAGTAGATGACGCCGTCGAGCTTGGCGAGCGTCAGGCTGCCCGAGATGGTGTTCGGCAGCTGGCAGTTACGCGCCTGAGCGCCACCGGCAAGCGTGATGACGCCGACATTGTCGGTGCCGGTCGGGCACGAAGCGGCGGCCACGCCCGAGGTCGAGGAGGACGACGAAGAGGACGACGAACCGCCGCCACCGATCAGGACGCCTTCGCCCGGCGAGGCGACGTTGTCGGCGCCGAAGCAGCCGGCCAGGGCGATCGCGGCGGTGAAGCCCATCAGGCCCAGACGGATTTTCGTGGATTTGTTCATTGTGCTCTCCAACGGTTGCGCAAGCGACGCGCCGGAGATTCTGTCCCCGCTCTGAACACGCCCATGCCATTGGAGGCGGCTTATAGGAGCGCTCTGTGACAGAACGCGAAAGCTTGCGTGACAGATTTGTGTAAGCCGCACGCGACAGGCGATTTACACGCATACGGAAGGCTTTTGCTGGCCGGACTGTGTCGGATTCGGCACAGATATTTTGACATTCGCGCCGATTACGGCTTCCCTTGGGCGCAAAGAGGCCCTCCATGTCACATCCGGCACCCCGCCCCCCCTTTCAGGCCGTCCGCAGCCGCCCCTGGCTTACCGCGGCTGCGGCTCTGGCCGCCGCGCTGCTGTGCGGACTGATCTGGCTGACGCCGTGGCGGTTGTCGCAAAACCTTCTTGTGGCCTGGAATATCGCCGCCAGCCTCTATCTGGCGATCGCCGCCTTTATCATGTGGCGCAGCGACGTCGAGGGCATTCAGCAGCGCGCCGAAGCGCAGGACGTCGGCAAATGGACCATACTGGGGCTGACCGGTCTCGCGGTGGCGGCCTGCGTCGTCGCCATCGCCACTGAGCTGATGGCCGCCCACGCTCTGCACGGACTGGACAAGGCGGTCAATCTGGGCCTCGGCGGGGCGACCCTCGTCACGACCTGGCTGTTCGTGCACACGACCTTTGCCCTGCACTATGCCCATGCCTATTACGTGGCGCTCAGGCGCGACCCGGAACCGGGACTGAGCTTTCCGGGCAAGGACGCCGCCCCCGACTATGTCGATTTTCTCTATTTCGCCTTCATCATGGGCACCGCCGCCCAGACGGCCGACGTCGCGATCATCTCGAAATCCATGCGCCGCCTGAATCTGGGCCACGTCGTTTTCGCCTTCTTCTTCAACACGACGATTCTGGCCATCGCCATCAACATAGCCGCCAGCCTGCTGGGGTGAATCATCCCGCAGGTTGATCTGAAAGGCTGCGCAATCCAGAATAAAGTGACAAGGTTCCGCTCCTTTGTTTCCACATATAAACGTGTCTTTTGCGTAACAAAGCGGCAAAAAAGAGAAGACGTAAGACCTAATACGAATTTTGCCTTGACTTGAATGTTAGCGCAAACAGATAGTCGGCCATACCCGTGGGCTGATAATTCGGAGGTTCGGCATAAGAACCCTAAAAGGGAGTCAGCCGCCCGGGGAAACTTCACAAGCGATACCTTTGCCCTGCCTGCGGTTCACCCGTGCGCAGGCCCTGACATCCATGCCTGATCACGCGTTCTGTCAGGCAGCGCCGGTCCAAGGGAGATCGGCGTAAGCAAATAAAAACACGTGCCGTTTCAACGGCATCGGGAGGAAAAAATGAATACACCCCAGTTTAAGAGGCTGATGGCCAGCACAGGCCTGGCCATGATAGCGGTAACAGCGGCATCTGTGGCTCAGGCGCAGCAGGCACCCGCGCCCAGCGGCGACACGAGCGTGACCGAAGTCATCGTCGTCGGCTCGCGCGCGTCGCAGCAATCGTCCATCAACCGCAAGAAAAAAGCCAAGACCGCGACGGACTCCATCGTGGCCGACGACGTCGGCTCGTTCCCCGACCGCAACCTGAACGAAGCCATTTCGCGCATCCCCGGCATGGCGCTGACGCGCGGTGAAACCGGCGAAGGCGAGACCATGGCCCTGCGCGGCAACGGTGCCGATCTGACCCGTGTCGAAATGGACGGCATGTCGGTGGCGTCTTCCGGCTTCGATCTGGCCATGAACCAGTCGGGTGGCCGGGCGTCGGATCTGCGCGAACTGCCCGCCGACCTGATCAAGAGCGTCGATGTGGTCAAGGGCCAGACCCCCGACATGACCCAGGGCGGCCTTGGCGGTACGGTTCAGGTCCAGACCCGTTCCGGCCTCGATTTCAAGAAGCCCTACCTTTCGCTACGCGTGGCGGGCGAGCGTAACTCGATCAGCCGGAAATGGTCGCCCGACATCAATATCGTGGCCTCGCGCAAGTTCTTCGACAATCGTCTGGGCGTCATCTTCAACCTGTCGTCACGTCGTTTTCTGGGCGACAGCCATCAGATGGCCAATGCCGGCGGCAACAACTGGGGCGGCTATCTGCGCGCCATCGACCTCGACAATTCGGCGGAAAAGACCTTCCAATACGATCCGTCGCTGGTCACCGGCGACGGCGCCAATACGCCAATCTCCACCTGGGATCTGGTGGCGGGCGGCAAGTTCTCGACCGACACGCCGATACAGGTCGTGACGAAGGCGGCGGCCGCCAAGAGCAAGGCGGATTGCGATGCCGCCTTCCCGCTCTACAGCGAAGCGACGCTCAACTCGATCGTCGCGGGCGGCAGCAACAACAATCGCCGCGACCTTCAGGCCCAGCGCATCCGCGAGCGGATAAGCTGCCTGAACCAGTGGAACGACTACACGCCGCAGATCGTGCGCGAAACCTGGCTCAACCAGTACGAAGACCGCCTGACCTGGGACCTGCGTTTCGACTACCGCGTCAACAGCAACCTGACGGTCTTCGCCAAGTATCAGGAAACGAGCCGTCACCAGCTCGATTCGCGTTCCAACCGCACCCAGGGCGGCATTACGCTCCTGACCGGCGCGACGACGGGCGTCAATACCCTGCCCCAGATCAGCAACCCGACGGTCAGCTATCCGGTCAATACGCCCATGGTGATGACCGTTCTGCCCAATACCGGCTACTATCTGTACAATCCCGGCTATACGACCGGCCTTGTTCAGTACGACAATACGGCGGGCTCGACCACGACCAACAACTCCTTCCCGGTCATCGGTCAGGCGGTCAATATCGTGCCCGGCTCGATCGTGATGGACGGTAACCACCACCTGCTGTCGGCGGAAATCACCAACTCGGTCTATAATGTCGATCACATCCGCAACGACCAGAACTGGGACACCAGCTATCTGCAGGTCGGGGCCGACTATAACAAGGGGCCGCTGAAGGTCGAATTCCGCGCCAACCGCTCGGAAACCAGCTATACGCGCTACGACAAGCGCGTGGCCTTCAACCTGCCCTACGGCTCGACCAAGATGTACGCGCAGTCGAACGGCACCTGGGCCTTCCAGTTCCCGGCTGGTGTCGATCTCAACAATCCGGCCAACTATGTCACGCTGAACCCGGCAGCGGCCACGGCGGCGCTCTATACCAGCAATATCCAGCTGGGCTACGGACCGCGTCTGGTGGAATCCACGCAGGACGAAGCCAAGCTCGACGCGACCTACCGTCTGCCCGAAGGCCTGCCCTTCTTCACCTCGTTCAAGACCGGCATACAGTATCGCAAGGCCGGTACCCAGGCGTGGAACGGCGACGGCTATATCCCGAAACCGGGCGTCTATGTGCCGACGCTCAACCTGCGCAGCCAGCTGCGCGCCTGTCAGAATCAGGCGACGACGACGGCGGCCAATGCCTGCGTTTACGGTTATGTGCCCAACGCCAGCACCACGGTCAATTTCAACCACGGCGTCCAGACCGTGACCGTGGCGCAGCTGACCGAAATCATCGGCTCAAGCGTCCTGCCGAACACGGGCCAGTTCCTGCCGGACATCGAGGGTGCCGAAAGCATGCGGCTGTGGAACTCGATCGATCTCGACAAGTTCTATGCTCAGGTCGAGGCGGCCAAGAACTACAACTTCAACTGCCTGAAGTCCTGTACGGCCAGCGACGGTAATGTCTATCCGATGATCTCGCGCCTTTCGGGCGAACAGTTCACCGCCGCCTACTACATGGTGGAATTCGAGCAGGAACTGCCGTTCGGCATGGAATTCGGCGGCAATTTCGGTGTCCGTGCGGTCGAATCCAAGGTCGCCGGGACGGGCTTCGTGTCGGTCAACTCGATCCGCAAGAACTTCACCGATGACGGTAATCCGAACAACGACTGGAATGCCAACGAAGGCAATACCCGCGTCACGACGACCACCATCGTCAAGCCGGTCGCCATCGAGCGCGAATACCGCTACTGGCTGCCGAGCTACAACGCCTATCTGTGGGCCGTGCCGGACAAGCTCGTCCTGCGCTATTCGTGGACCAAGGCCGTGGCCCCGCCGCCGCTGAGCGCCATCTTCCCCGCCGGTTCCTGTACGGTCGATGAACGGATCGAAGACCGGTTCGACGACGGTGAAACCGACCTGATGCAGGGCTGCTCGGGCTTCGGCAATCCGGACCTCAAACCCTATGCGGCCAACCGCAACAACACCTCGGTCGAATGGTACGTCAACAAGGACACCATGATCTCGCTGGCCTATTACCGTCAGAAGGTCAAGGTCGGCGCACCGGTCAGCCAGACCCTGCTCAACTACCCGCTGTTCGAGGGCAGCGAGGAAATCGACCCGGCCACCGGTCGCAAGCTGTCGGACTTCAAGTTCAGCTACGGCACCACGATCAATGGCCCCGGCTACGTTCAGGCCGGCTGGGAATTCGCCACCAAGACGGCCCTGAGCTTCCTGCCGTGGAGATTCCGCTACACCGGCTTCGACTTCAACTACTCGACCAACAAGTCGGTCGGCGGTCAGGGCGGCTTTATCGATCCGCTGACCGGCATGAACCTCGGCACGGCCAACCGGCCCGACTACACCGCCAACCTGTCGCTGTGGTACGATGACGGCAAGACCAATGCCCGCATCAGCTATCAGAAGAAAGCGGAGGTGCTGGAATGCGTATCGTCGTGCACCCGCAACGACAATACGGTCTATTCCTTCCCGAACGCCAACCCGCTGAAGGTGGTGGGCCTGCCCTACAATCCCGGCGAAGGCTTCTATCAGGCCGAAAACGCCTATCTGGACGCCAAGATCACGCACAAGCTGACGCCCAATATCGAACTCTATTGGGAAGGCCGCAACCTGATGCGTGAAACCGCCCGCCGGATCGGCACCAAGGACCGCGGTTTCTCGGACCTGCCGGAAACGCCGTGGACCTTCCAGTACGGCGGCCGCCGCTTCACGGTCGGCATGATCTACAAGATGCAGTAAACCCGCGGCTTCGCACAAAAAGGCCGCCGTCCGGACACTCCGGGCGGCGGCTTTTTTCATATTGCCTGCTTTTCAACGATCAGCGCTTGAACGCCCATTTATCATAGGCATCGATGGCCTTTTGCGGTCCGTTGCCGAACCAGGCATAGCCGTTGCGGCGCTCCTTCTCGACATCGTCGATCGAGTCGTAAAGCTTGCGGTCGCGATTGCCGAAGATCGGTTTCAGGGTCTTCGCGTCGTAGTAGCGCGCCCACAGAGGCCCGGCCCCCGCCTGCGGCACCAGACGCTTGCCCTCATCTTCGCTCACCTTGACGAAGGCCACGCCTTCGAGTTTCGTTTCGCGCAGCACAGCGACGCCCGCCGCGACGCTGGCGATAATCTGAGGCGACGGGTTTTTCAGTGACATCAGATAGATCAGCACGCCCGCGCTTTCCGATCCCGACAGCGACGACGGCTCATAGGCCCGCGCCGTGGCGGGCGCCAGCGTCAGGACGTCGTGCTGCTGCGCCCACAGGGTCTTGCGGCCATTGACGGTCACCTGCGCCGCCAGCAGCCACGCAATGCCCTTCTGCTCCGCTGCCGCGGCACGGGCACGGTCGGCGGGAGACACGAAGGCGAAGGCCTCTTCGCCGCGTCCGATCGCCGCCAACACCTTGAGCACATGCACCATGGCGTCGTCATTGAGCGTGATCGCGTCGTGATATTCACCCTGCAACGGCCAGATCTGCGGCCAGCCACCGTTCGGATACTGCGCGTTAAGCAGCCAGCCCAGCCCCTTGCCGAAGCTGGTGCGATAAATATCGCCATCCTTGCCCGGAAGGGCCGTGGCGACGCGCGCCAGAAAGCTCAGTTCGGTCGTCGCCGCGCCATTGTCGATGGTCCCGACATAGGACCAGCGGATCTCTTTCGGAGGCACCGCCGGATCGACCTTGAACGCCGCCACGTCGCCGGGGACGTAGGTCTGGCCTTTCAGACGCGGCGGCGTATTGCGCAACTGGTTCTTGCCCCAGCCGCCCGCAGGCGTCTGAAAGCTGACGATATTGTCGGCGATGGCGCGCGCCTCAGGACCGGCATACCAGTCGGCGGGCTTATTGAGCGGCATGGTCGGGGCCGTGCCGCCCTTCGGGTCCGCCGGAATATCCAGCAGGCCCTTGCGCTCGGCGACCAGCGCCGCCTTGTCCGCCGCCAGTTGCGCGTCGGATTTGGCGAGGTAATCGAGCCAAGGCTTCTGTTCGCCTCCGGGCAGGGCGGCGATGCGCTCGCGCGTCAGCGGGTGAGCGGGCTCATTGACCCCGACCTGCGCCGCAAACAGCGACGACGGCAAGGCGGCCGACCCAGCGAGAAGCGTCATCGACGCAAGAAAATGGCGGCGTAACATGTTGGTCTCCCCATAGTTATTTGTTGTTATACGGGCCGCTGAGACACTTCCCGTTGTTCCGTGTTTACAGCTCAATCATTTCCAGCACCAGCAGGTTCCAGTTCATGAACCCCTTATGGCTGAGGGCCTTGGCGGTATCCGGGTGATAATATTCGTTGAGCGAGCCCGAGGCCGTCAGGTCGTCGGCAAGCAGCTTCACCGTCTTTGCCGACAAATCCGCCGCCTCGGTGGTAAAACCGTAGTTTTTCAGGCCGCGCCAGACGAAGTAATTGACCACGATCCACACCGGTCCCAGCCAGTTCGACGGGTTGGTGCTGGCGCGCAGATCGTACATCGACTCCGCCGCCGACAGTGAGCGCACGCCCGCTTTCGAATGGAAGGTGCGCGGGTCGAGAGAATGCTGACGCAAGGCCTCGGCCTGATCTTTCGTCGCCAGACCGCACCACAGCGGCAGGAAGCCCGTAAAGGTCTGGATACGCAGCGGAATCGTCTGCCAGTCCATGTCCATGCCGCGCGGAATATTGGGGATCAGCTCGGCCCGGCGGTCCCTGCATTGCACGTCTGCCGTATAGAAGAACCGGTCGCGGGCGTCCCAGTTATGCTTATGGATCGCCCTGGCCAGTGGCTCCAGCCGATCGGTGAAGGTCTTTTGCCAGTCGGCCTTGCCCAGCCGTTTGGCGATCTCGGCGGCGGCCTTCAGATCGTTGTAATAGAGGCAGTTGAGCAGCAGATTGGCCGAAGAAAACTCCGGCCGCCCGAAGGTCGTCGGGTCGTTGTCGTTACCGATGGCGACGTCATTGCCCCAGACGAGCAGGCCCGAAGCCTTAAGATTGTCCTGCGTCCACGACTCGTAAAAGCGCAGCAGATGGTTGAACCACGGCTCGAACCAACTGATGTCGCCCGTTTCGTCCGCCGCCATCAGGGCCAGTTGCGCCAGAACCGGCTTGGCCTGATTGCGCGGATTGGGCCGCTCGCCCTCAAGACAATGCAGCGGATCGGGGTTCTTGACCGTAATGAGCATCGGGATGCGCCCCTCTTTCGACTGATGGTCGAAGAAGTTGGCCAGGGCCCCGCGCGCGTGTTCGGCGATCCCCTTGCGCAACGCGGCGTCGTTCGTCAGGCGCGCGACGTGGAACAGGCCGCGCACCGTCCACATGGTGTCCCAGTCCCACTGTTCGGTCGAATACTGGCTTTTCGGCAGGCTGGGCGAAATGCTGGGATATTTGAGATAGCCGCCCGGCTGACGCAGCAGCAGTTTGGCGTTACCGGCGAAATAGTCGATCAGCTTGCGCGCATCGGCAGGCGAGGCCGTCACCTTTGGGGTCGCCGCCGACGCGGCACCCGCTGCGAGCGTACCCCCGGCCATACCGGTCAGAAAATCACGTTTGGAAACCGTCATGAGGCACCTCAGACAAAAGGCTTAAAGGGTTGATCGGCGGAGGCGACCACGCGCCCGCTGGCATCGAATTCGATAGCGATCAGGCCGGGCTTTTCGCGGAACGGCATCTGATCGTCATTGCCGAAAAAGGTCTGCCACCACTTGCCGGATTTGTCGCGGAAGACATTGCCGCCACCGCCGCCCGCCGGGCCCTCGTGGCGGTTGCCATAGGGACCGGTCAACTTGTCCGAAGTAACGAACATGAAGGAATAGCGGCCTTCGTGGTGGTTGCAGGCCCCCAGATAATAGGTCTTGCCGCGCTTGAAGATCGTTACGCCTTCGAAGCCCGCCCGACGTACGGGTTTGCCGTCCTTTTGCGCCGCCGGATCGACACCTGTGTCATCATAGACGATGTCCTGCCACTCGCCCGCGAAGTCGCTGAAGTCCGGTTTGATCTCGCGGATACGCTGACCCGAGCCCCACGACAGATAGACCTTGCCGTCGTCGTCGCGGAACAGGGTCGAGTCGATCCCCCCCTTGATGGGTTCTTGCGAAATCACATGGACATAGGGGCCTTCCGGCTTGCCGGTCGTGCTTTTCAGCACCCCCATGCCGACGCCGCTGATGCAGTGACAGAGATAGTAATTGCCATCGATATAGTGGAATTCCGGCGCCCAGATCGAACGGAAAGGCACCCCCGCCCGCGCCGTCCAGTTCTTTTCCCACGTCCCGTCGCGCTCGATGCTCCAGATCAGGCTGCGATATTCCCACGTCTTCAGGTCGCGTGACCGATAAAGCTCGATCCCGTCGGTAACGGCCCAGCAGTTGTCGCCGGTCGAGCCTGACATATAGTACCAGCCGTCGCCGCCTAACTGCACGATGGTGTCGCGGATATGGACATCCCAGATCGGGCGGATAGCGGGCAAAAGTCCCTTGGTGACCGCCGAGGCGCTGTCGGCGGTGCCCCAGTCGGCGATCGGATATGTCCGCGCCACGGGCCCCTTATACCTCACATCGATCAGGCCGGAGACCCAGCCACCGGTCTGAGTAGCCTTGGTCACCGGCTGGCCCGCGCCGCTGATGCCGGAATAGGGCCAGTAATCCTTCGCCGGGGCCGGGATGATGCGGCGGCTGTTGTCGGCATTGTCCAGCTTCGGCGTCCCCGGCTTGGGATAGGTCGGGTACAGAATGCCGGGGGCCAACTGCGCAAAGGCCGCGCTACTGGTGGTCCAGAAGGCCGCCGCAGCACCGCCACTCAAGATGGTACGGCGGTTGATATTCATATGTGACACGGTTTTCCTCTTATCATTATAGGGGTGTCAGTGACGCAGGAAGCGCACGGCCTGAAACGGTTTGCCGGGCAGGATCAGCTTGGCCTTGGTCGTAAATTCGCCGGCAACCGGTGCAATCGTCATCTCCCACGGATCGATTAGTTCGGCGCGGAACCGCCCTTCGGGCAACGGGAATTCGTACCAGACCGGGCGGTGAAAATCGAGGAAGTACAGAAGCCCGTCGACCGTCTTGCCATCGATCTTCATCGTCGAGGCATAGCGGTAATAAACCTTCTCAGGCGGCACCAGACCCGGCGTCACGCCCGGCCGCGCATTCATTTCTTCGACCAGCTTGCGCAGGAAACCGATGCGCGCCGGACTGGTCCCTTTCAGCTTGCCGCCGTGCGACCACCACAGGGTCGGCGTCGACTCCTCGCTATAGTCTGCGGCCGCATCGAGCAGGGTTTCACCGTGCGAGACATAGCCCCCCGCCAGCACGCCCCGCCAGAAGCGCCAGGTCAGTTCTTCACCGGTGATATTGCCCCAGCGACGGTTCAGATTACCTTCATACGACACCTCGTCATTGAGGACGGGCTTTTTCCAGAGTTTCAACTGCTCCGGCGTCGTTTCGAAATGCTGCGGCTTGAACGGCAGGGTCTGCATGCTGGCGTGGGTGACGATCGGCTGGCTGTAGTCCCACGGCGTCACCGAATAGTGAACCGAGCGCAGATGTTCATAGGGATCGTGTTTGGCGACCAACCCCAGCAGGCGCTCGAAATCCGCCGTCGTCTTGCCCTTCATCAGGTCGTATTCGTTGGCCAGCGACCACCAGATATTGGAAAAACTCGACAGGCGCGCCGTGAGGTAGCGCACATAGGCGTCGTCCTGCGCCGGGGTCATCGAGGCATAGCCCCAACGGTCGTAGGGATGGAACAGGATCAGGTCGGCCTCGATGCCCATGGCCCGCAAATCAGCCAGTCGCGTTTCCAGATGCCGGTAAAAGGCCGGGTTGGGCCGGTCGTAATCGCTCTTTCCCTCCGCATTACGCGCGAACGGATAAAGCCCCGGCTCGTTGTGGTTATATTCGTAGTGCTTCGGGAACACCGCCATACGAATCTTGTTGAAGCTTGAGGCTTTCAACGTGGCCAGGGTTTCCTGCTGCAAGGTCTCGGACTGATGTATCCAGGCATAGCTGGTCGTACCGAACGGCAGATAAGGCGTCCCGTCCCTATATGTGAAATGCGTACCGCGAACCTGTACCGGTCCATGCGATCCATTTGTTGCAGGCGCGCAATCAAATCCTCCGGTCTTGCCGTCGAGGCGCTTCACCGAGCTTACCGTCCGGTAAGTCCAGTGCCCCACTGCATCGGGCATGCAGCGCACCTTAGTATATCCCGTCACCGTCATAGAATCCGTCGACCGTGACCGCGCGATTGCCCTGGGTGAACACAGCCTTTATTGTATGATTTATAAAAGAATTATCTGTTTTCGGCCCCGTCAGGCTTAGCTCAAATCTATCCCACATCGCCACGCGAGGGGGAGCGCTTTTAGCCATAGCGGGAAGCGCCGACACCACGCCCAGACTAACCGGCAGGGTCAGGATCATACGGCGGCTGAAGGGCCTGGGGTCCTTTGTCACGGATTGCGTCCTCATTTTCCTGTGCAGTGCGGTATCGAATTTTATGCTTTTTGAGTGATCGCCGCAGGACTGATCTTTTCCTCCCGTCGCCCGGCTTTGTCCAGAGCCTAATTCGATCGAAGACAGGAAAAAAATGCCATATGAATAAGGGTTTTTGTATGAAAAATTCGTTGAACGGAAAGGCAGTGATACAGGCCGCCCCGGGTTAAAAGCTTGAAAGCAAACTACAAATTTACCCCGTCTCTTTCTCCTGAAAGCAAGACATCGCCTGTTGAAATATTGACACATGAATTTCGATTTTTTTTGATTTTATGAAATGCGAAAATTTTCGATTTTCAATGAGGCCAAATTGCGTCTATTATGAAACGACGTTTCAACAAACGCGCAATGCCGCCTGACATCCCCGAGATGCAAAAAAACAAAGGGCGGCCAAAGGAGAGGAAAAATGCTTACACAGAACCCGCCGCACCGGCGCCGTTCCGCCCTGACGGGCGCATCCATCGTCGCCATCTGTCTGGCTATCGGCGCCCCGGCCCTTGCGCAGGAAACGACAGCCGCCAATGACGACACCACGACCGTCGTCGTCACCGGCTATCGTCAGTCGCTGCAACAGTCGCTGACGCAGAAAAAGAATTCCGACGCCCTGATCGACGTCATTACCGCCGAAGATGTCGGCAAGTTCCCCGAATCGAACCTTGCCGAAGCGCTGCAACGCCTGCCCGGCATTTCGATCGAGCGCGAAAACGGCGAAGGTCGCACCATCACGGTGCGCGGTCTGGGCGGCGATTTCGTGCGCACGCGCCTCAACGGGCTGGAAACGGTGGCGGCCTCGGGCGTCAACGAAGGCCAGACCGCGGTCAACCGGACGCGCGGTTTCGACTATAACGTCTTCGCCTCGGAGCTGTTCAGCTCGCTGTCGGTGCGCAAATCCGCCGAAGCCAACGAGGACGAAGGCTCGCTCGGCGCCACGGTCGATATCGACACCGGTCGCCCGCTCGACATGCGCTACGACAAGGGCAAGACCCACAAGGTCCTGTTCTCGGCGCAGGACACCTATTACGACAATGGCGGCGAGCACAATCCGCGCTACGCCGTCCTGTTCGCCAAGAAGCTCATGGGTGGCAAGCTGGGCTTCCTGTTCTCCGGCGCCTATTCCAAGCGCGACACCGGTTTGAGCTTCTACGACCGTAACCCCGGTCAGTTCGAGTTCTATTATCGCGGTTCGAACCACGGCACCGCCAAGGTTCAGAACGGCACCGGCTCCCCGGTCGCGCCGGTCTGCTCGACCACGGTCAATACGGTCAATGCGACGACCAATACCTCGCCGCTGAACTGCTTCTACGGCTTCGCCTCGCCGACGCCCACCAGCGTGTCGCCCGCCCCGTCCGGCATCGGTACGGTGGCCAATGGCATTTCCTCGGCGTCGTACATGTATGGCTCCGACCCGGTCGCCTGGGCCAAGCTGAACCAGAACCTCATCACGACCATGCCGTCCCTGGCCAGCCTGCAGCAGCAGGACATCAAGCAGGAGCGCCTCGGCCTGACCTTTACGACGCAGTGGAAACCGACGGACCGCACCAAGATCACCTTCGATGCGCTCTATTCGGAATTCATCGCCGACAACCAGTCGCACATTCTGGGCTCGTTCGGCCTGAACCGCCACTTCTTCAACGACCGCGCCGAAATCGGTCTGACCAACACAACGACGGGCCTGCGTCCCTATTCGACGGCGAACAATAACTACTTCGCCGACCGTCGCGGGGTCTATGGCAACCGCTGCGATTACAACGCGGTCACCAACCTGTGTCAGGGCAGCCTCGGCGACGCTAACAAGGCGGTCTTCTCCACGACGCAATACTGGAACGGCACGGCCTATGTCCCGGTCGCGGCCGTCCTGAACACGGCGACCGTCGCGGGCAACACCTGGTCGACCAACCCGTACAACCTCGACACCTACGACTACTACAACAACCCCGGTTCGGTCGGCTACAGCGCCGCCGGTGCCGCCGCCGACCGTCGCGGCATCCTGATGTACGATCAGATCATCGGCAAGGAAGCCGTCCTTCTGCGCGACGTCTCGATCAACAGCGCCAATCAGGTCGAATATATGAAACTCGACCGCGTCGACTGGCAGACCAACGACGCCTACGCGAAAAACGAGACCTATTTCAGCCAGTTCGGCCTGACGCTCGACCACCGCTTCAGCGACAAGTTCGTGATGCAGGCCGTCTATGGGGCCTCCTATTCGCAACTGAAGATTGATGGCGGCCGGACCGACATCTTCGCCCTCGACAAGAACGGCTTCGTCTATGATCAGCGCAGCACGGGCGATGGCATGCCGGTCTATAACCCGGGCTTCAACGTCGCCGACCCCAACGAATACGGCGATATCGTCAAGGGCTACGCCAGCATCAGCCGCTATGTGCGCTCCTCGATCAACCGTTACGAAACCCTGCGCGCCGATTTCAAATACGACTTCAACGACCGTTATCGCCTCGACTTCGGCTATTCGAAGCGTATCTATCAGTTCTCGACGCGCGCCGCCACGGTAGGCCGCAGCGTGCTACCGACCATCGCCGAACTCAACAAGTACGGTCGTGAGCAGAACAAGCCGGAATACGCGAACCTGAAGCTGGGCGATCTCGGCTCGGTGGTTCAGTTCGGCGCCGGTCTCGATCTGCCGGCCGGTGTGCCGACCAAATGGTGGTCGCCGGATCGCGACACCATGTCCCGAATCCTCGGCTACGAGTGTAACTGCGTCAATGCGTTTGCCGACTGGCGTCTGCAAACCTCGCTCGGCGACGCGCTGACAGTCAAGGAAACCGATACCAGCCACTATATTCAGGGGACATTCAATATCGACCTGTTTGGTCGCCCGCTGCGCGGCAATACCGGTGTGCGGGTCGCCAATACCAAGGTCGAAAGTGCCTCCAACGGCACGTCGGGTGTGTTCAGCGGCACGGGCTTCACCGGCAGCAACCAGTATACCGATGTCCTGCCGTCGCTGAACCTGACCTATGAAGTCGTCCCGGATGTCTTTGTCCGCTTCGCCGCAGCCAAGACCATGGCGCGTCCGTCGCTGGGCAACCTGACCCCGGGTGTCACCGGCATTACACTCAACGCCGCTCCGGATTCCGGTGCCAACGCTCCGCGGCTGACCATCGGCAACCCGAAACTGTCGCCGTTCCGCTCGACCAATTTCGACCTGAACGTCGAATGGTATCCGACCCGCGACATGTTGCTGTCGGTCGCCTTCTTCCACAAAGATATGGGCTCCTACCCGCGCCAGCAATCCTACTACGCCAAGCTGAACGAGTTCCTGCCGACGGAAACCTACAGCGCCGTCCGGGCCGGTTTGACCACCCTGACGCCGGTGCAGGCCGCCTATATGGATACGGGCGAAAACGTGTGGAACATCAACACCTATGTCGACAGCCCCGGCGGCATCATCAACGGGATCGAACTGCAATACCAGCAGACCTTCACCTTCCTGCCCGCACCGTTCAACGGTCTGGGCATACAGGCGAACGCCACCAAGCTGGAGTCGGAACTGAACTACCTGACGCAGTCGGGCCGCTGGGCCGCCGCACCGTGGCCCTTCGCCTCGCCGCAAGCGGTCAACCTCACCGTCTTCTATGAAAAGGGCCGCTTCGAAGGCCGCGTCGCCTATTCGTGGCGCGACCGCTTCGCCAGCCGCTTCCCGCAGGCCGAAGGCACCTGCTCGCCGGGTATCACGACCAATGCCGGTGGCGTCTGCGGCGCACCCTATAACGACTTCCTGGGCACCGAAGCGCAGCAATATGTCGACCTGAAACTGTCCTACAAGTTCAGCGACAAGCTGCGCGGCGACTTCTCGATCCAGAACATCATGAACGAACCGGAAGTGCAGTGGCTCTATGAGCCCAGCGTCGTGCGGAAATACTCCGCCGGGGCCGGGGTCATCATGACCACGGGTCTGCGGTATACCTTCTAACGCCCCCTCTACATCCCCGAACTGAAACGCCGCCGTCCCCCCAGACGGCGGCGTCTTTTTTTGCCGGTTCAGGCGACGGTCAGGGTCACGGTCTTTAGATCGACGCTGTTTGCGCCCGTCATGATCGTGAAGGTGCCGGGCTCGACGACGCGTTTCATGTCCGTGTCGTAGAATTGCAGATCCGCCGGTGTGATGGTCAGCTCGACCATCGTCTGTGCGCCAGGCGTCAGCGTCACGCGCCGGAAGCCTTTCAACTCTTTGATCGGACGCGTGACCGAAGACACGTCGTCGCGGATATAGAGTTGCACCACCTCGTCCCCCGCCACCTTACCGGTATTGGTCAACTCGACCGAAACCGTCACGCTGTCGGTCGCCTTGATCGTCGCCTTCGACAGGCGCGGCGCAGACAGGGCAAAGCTCGTATAGCTCAGGCCGAATCCGAAGGGATAGAGCGGGGTATTATCGCCGCCCAGATAGTTGCGATTGGCCGTCGGTTTGGCATTGTAGAAGACCGGCAATTGCCCGACGCTGCGCGGGATCGAGATCGGCAACTTACCGCCCGGATTGGCGTGCCCGAACAGCAGGTCGGCGGCGGCGTGGCCGGTTTCCTGCCCCAAATACCAGCCCTCGATGATGGCATTGGCCTTATCCTGCAACAGGTTGATCGACAGCGGCCGCCCGTTGAGCAGGAACACCACCGTCGGCTTGTTCAGCGCGAAAATCGCCGCCGCCAGATCGTTCTGCTGCCCGATCAGGTCGAGCGAGTCGCGGTCACCGAGATGCGTCTCCCACCAGGCTTCGCGCGAGGTCTGCTCGTTGTCGCCCAGCACCATGACGATGGTATCGGCGGATTTCGCGGCCTCGACGGCCTCGGCGATGAGCTTCGCATTGACCGCCGGATCGGTGAATTCGACCTTGTCCTCGGCCCAGTCGCGCACCTTGGTCAGGCGCACGGCCTCGCGGTAGTCGAGGATGAATCCTTGCGCCTTGGCTTCTTTTTCAAGGCCCTCATGGATCGAAACCACATGCCGCGGGATGTCCGAATATCCCCCGATCGGCGTATCCTTCGCATGAGTCCCGAGCAACAGCAGCTTGCCGACCTTTTTACCATCGAGCGGCAGGACGCCGTCGTTCTTGAGCAGCACCGCTGACCGTACCGCCGCCTCGCGCGCCAGCTTCACGGCGTCGGGGGTGGCGGTCAAACCATCGGCGGCGTTCGCATCGACATAGGGCGCTTCGAACAGTCCACCGAGGAATTTCAGTTCCAGAATTCGCCGCACGATAGCGTCGATTTCGGCTTCGGTCACCCGGCCCGCCTTCACCAAGGCGATCAGGTTGGGATAAGCCTCGCCGTCCGGGGTTTCGATATCGACGCCCGCCTTGACGGCCCGGTAAGCCGCCTCGGTCAGGTCGGGCACGAGGCGGTGCCGCGTCTGCATTTCCTTCAGCGCGAAATAGTCGGACACGGTGACGCCTTTGAAGCCCCATTCCTTGCGCAGGATCGTCGTCAGCAACCATTTATTGGCGTGCGACGGTATGCCGTCGATCTCGTTATAGGACGGCATGACCGCCGCGATCGGCGTTTCTTTGACGATCTTCTCGAACGGCGGAAAGAAGACCTCGCGCAGCACACGCTCCGAAATCTGGGCCGGGGCGGTATTGATGCCGCGCTCGGGCTGGCCGTGACCGGTCATGTGCTTGAGCGTGGCGAAGACCTTGTCTTTGGCCAGCTTACGCTCGGTGCCGGAAAAACCGGTTACCGCCGCCTTGCCCATTACGCCCATCAGGTGCGTGTCTTCGCCATAGGTTTCCTCGACCCGGCCCCAGCGCGGGTCGCGGCAGACATCGACCACCGGTGCCAGCGCCAGATTGGCGCCTCTCGCCCGCATTTCCTTCGCACAGACCGAAAAGACGCGCTCGACCAGCGCCGGATCGAAGCTGGAGGCCAGTGCAATCGCCTGTGGGAAGCAGGTCGCGTCGCGCGCCGTGTAGCCGTGCAGGCTTTCCTCGTGCAGGAACAGAGGGATACCAAGCCGCGTCTGTTCGACGGCCCATTTTTGCGCGGCATTGGTATAGGTCGCGGTCTCGAAGGCATTGCGGTTGGCCATGCCCGCATCGGCCCCGGCATTCGTGTTCTTGACGCCCTTGCGGTCAGAGGGACGGGCGATCATCCCCAGCCCGTTCGGGTAGGCCTGAGACGCTTGCGACGCATCGAAATCTCCGCCTGCGGTCTGAATGCGATCCTTGTGCAGCCAGACGCACTGCATCTGAGCGACCTTTTCCTCAAGCGTCATCCACCCCAGCAGGTCCGCGACGCGCTGTTCGACCGGTAGCGCCGCATTCTTGTACGGCAGGGCGGCAGCCGTCGCACGGCTGGCGGCCACGGTCAAAGCCGCCGTGCTGACCCCGGCAATGACATGCCGGCGTGTTGGATATTGCCCTGTCATGGTGTTCCCTCTGTTTTGAATAATCTGGCATTGGCCCGGCTTCCCGTCAAAACGAAAGGAACGCCGGTCCCCACCATGGGAAACCGGCGTCCAAGTTTACCGACTGTCACAAACGGGGAGTCGGGTCGTGAACCGCATCAGGGAGGGAAGCGACCCGATGCGGAAGGCATACAGAGTCCGGCACTTAGTAGTTGTACCGAACGCCCAGATAGAATTGCCGCCCGCCTTCGCGATAATCCTCGACGCGCTGGGCCTTGGAATCGACCCAGCTGACGTGTGGTTCGTTGCCGAAATTGAGCGCTTCGAGGCTGACCGAGACGCGGTCGGTGACCTGATAACTCATCGAGGCGTCGTAATAGGTAGCCGCATTGATCCCCGACACGTCCATATTGAACGGCCCCGGCACCGCACGCAGATAACGGTCACGATAGTTCATCGAGACGCGGGCCTGGAACGGACCTTTTTCATAGTAGAGCGTCGCGTTGTAGGCCTTTTTCGACAGGTTGAGCAGGTCCGCCGTCACCGTGGTCGCCCCGACCGCCGTCGAAGTGAAATAGTCGATCTGACTATCGACATAGGTATAGTTCAGCAGGGTGCCAAAATTACTGAGGATACCCGGCAGGAAGGTGAACGGCTGCTGGTAGTTGATCTCGAACCCTTTCAGCGGCCCACCCGGCGTGTTGATAACATTGGAAATGGCGAAATCGTCGCTGGCGGCGACCCCGGTATTGGCGATCAGGCTATCCGGCAGACCGGTCGACGAATAGGGCGCGATACGCGTCACGCTCTGGATATAGGTCTTGATATCCTTGTAGAAGAACCCGACCGACAGGATCGAGCCGGAATTCGGATACCATTCGAACGACAGGTCCGCCGTATTGGCGCGGTACGGCGTCAGATTGGGGTTACCGGTCGAAACGGTCCGCGAACCGCCCGCCACCGACACCGACGTCGCCGCCGCAATATTGACCAGAGGCGGACGGACCATGACGCGGGCGGCGCTGAAGCGCACCGCCGTCCGGGACGTCGGCTCAAGGATGAAGTTCATCGACGGCAGGAAATCGTCATAGGACCGTTCGACCGTCGTATAGACGAAACCGCTCGGGTTAACCGTCGTTGGCACATTGGTGTAGAAGTTGGACTTCTGCTCTGTGCGGACCTGACGGACACCCATATCGCCGCGCAGACGCATGCCGTTGATATCGACGTTGAAGTCGAGCATGGCATAGACCGAGGTGTCGCGTTCGGTCACGCTGCGGTTATCGCCACGCGCGGCCGCAACGGTCTCGGAGATGGTCGCCCGACCGGCGCCGGACAGGATGCCGAACTTCGAGATATAGGCGTCGATGTTCGGCACGGTCCAGCATTTGGGCGAGGGCGATGGCGGGTTGAAGTCGTCGAGGCCGCAGAATTGCTGGGTGATGTCGGCCATATTGCCGGTATAGGCCGGCCAGTCGGCTTCGCCAGATGCGTAACGATAGGCCACGGCTTCGAAATAATATTCCTTCCATTCGGCGCCGAAATGGAAATTCAGCTCGTCGCCCAGCTTATAGACGAAGCCACCGCGCGCCAGCTTGTATTCGTTATCGGTGTAGTTCGGGCGCAGACGGATTTCCGGACCGGTCGACCCCGTACCGCCCGGCTGCGTAACACGCGGCCCGAAATACCAGTTACCGGGATTGGTTACGTCGAAGCCGTAATTGATCGACGGGTGCGCCTGCCCGGTCGAACGGATATCGAAGGAATAGCCGTCGACATTGAAGCGGTCGATCTGGGTTGCCAGATCGAGATAGTTGTCGAAATCCGACAGCGACCAGCCGATCATCCCGTCGAAGTGCAGACGATCGCTGAAATCGTGCTCGGCCCTCAGGGTGACTTGCGTAAAGCGCGTGGTGAATTCGTCGAGATTGTGCTCGGAGCGCATGTCGACATTGTCGAACACGCCGTAAACCGCAGTATTATTGCTATCCAGTTCCAGCGCGCGGACGAGGGTTTCCGGCTTGCCGCCCTGCGAGGCGCCGCGGCTGAAGCCGATCGGCTCCATCGTATAGTTGTCCTGCCGCGTCTCGAACTGCGAATAGAGCAGGTCGGCGGTGAAGGTGGTGGCGTCGGACGGTTTCCATTGCAGGCTGCCGGTCAGGCCCAGACGCTCGACATCGCCCTTGGTGTGGACGTAACGATAGAAGCGCGGATTGTAGGTCGTGGGCAACATCGCCTTGTTATACAGGGCCGTATAGGCCGCCAGCTCTGACGCCGGGACATCGCACAGACCGCCGGTGCCCGTCGTCGGCTTGCAGAAACCGCCGTCCCCATTGCCCTGATTCCAGTTACCCGAATTGGACTGCTGAAAATCGATGGGGTTGGTCGAATAGGCGGCGGAAACGAGCACGCCCAGCGTGTCGTCGGCGAAGGTGTTCGACCACAGGAGCGCCGTGCGGTAGCCGCGGCGACCGCTCTGGTCGTTATAGCTCATCTGGCCCGAGGCGGCGGCCTTCATGCCCTTATAGTCGAACGGATGGCCGGTATAGAGATCGACGGTCGCCCCCAGCGATCCTTCGGGCAGGCGCGCCGAGGCGGTCTTGTTGACGTCGATGCGGCTGAATAGTTCCGAGGCAAAGACGTTGAAGTCGAAGCCGCGCCCACGATTGGTGCCGCCCGCCAGACCGTCGGTCGAGGCCTGAGATTCCATGCCGTTGATCTGAACACGCGTGAAGTCAGGCCCCAGGCCACGCACCGACAGAGAGCGGCCTTCGCCCTGATCGCGCGAAATCGAGACACCCGGTACGCGCTGGATCGATTCAGCCAGATTGTTGTCCGGGAACTTGGCGATGTCCTCGGCGATGATCGAGTCGACCACACCGGTCGAATTGCGTTTGATGCTCAGCGCCTTGGCCAGACTGGAGCGATAGCCCTTGACGACGACCTCGGTGACATCGGTGTCCGGCTTGGCCTCCTGTGCGTGAACCCCCATGGCGGCCAGACCGGCGGCCATGAGAACGCCCGCCGAAATGCCGGCTTTCAGACGCGCGCGAAAAGACGGACTCAAAGCGAGATGCTTACCAACCATAATACCCTCTCCTGATAACAGATTGCGTTTCCTCGGACCGTTCGTTGACGGCCCTGTCTTAATTCCGACCTTCGCGGCGTTTATGACACCGGTGTCAGGTAGCGTTATCGTAAATCAGTTTCCATCACCCATCAATATCTATTTTTTTCGAATTTTTTCGTTATCGTTTTGCGGCGCGAACCCCTGCATTTTTGAGTTTGAAAATCACTTAATATCTATTTTTGAACGATTTTTTTGCAATACAAATTTGTATCGTTAAGATTTAACATCTCAATTTTCATTGCGACGCGGCAATATTTCACATTTATAGAAGAAACAATTTTCGATTTTTTTCAAATTCAAAAACGCCTTTTCAACATTCAGGCTTGGCGTTCCCGACGACCCGCTATAAAGATAATACATCTTATAAAAATGCAGGCCTGAAGCCTGTGCGTCCGGGAGCTTTCGCCATGACTATTCCTGCCTCCTATCTGTCACGCCGCGGATGGCTTGCCACCGCGGGCGCTGGTTTTCTGACCGTCAGCCTCGGCCTGCCCGCTCAGGCGGCCGATAACTGGGCGCCCGCCGAGGCCATATTGAAACGCATCAAGGCCCCCGTATTTCCCAAACGCGATTTCGACATCACCCGTTTCGGCGCGTCGCAAAGCGATCAGGCAAAAACCTCGGCGGCGCTCGCACAGGCCATCGACGCCTGCGCCAAGGCGGGCGGCGGGCGTGTCGTGGTCCCGGCGGGGGTCTGGCCGACCGGTCCCATTCACCTGAAAAGCAAGGTCAATCTGCACGTCTCTAAGGACGCGACCCTGAAATTCTCGACCGAGCCGAAAGACTATCCGCCGGTCGCGACGCGGTTCGAGGGCGAAGAACTGATGAATTATTCGCCACTGGTCTATGCCTACGGCCAGACGGACATCGCCATTACCGGCGAAGGCACGCTGGACGGTCAGGCGACGGACCAGACCTGGTGGAACTGGGTCACGCGCAAGGACACGGCCATCATGACCCCACGCAAGGCGGCCATCGACCGTCTGCACGCCCTGGCCGAAAAAGGCGTTCCGGTCGCCGAGCGCGTCTTCGGCGACGGCCATTATCTGCGCCCGAACTTCATCCAGCCCTATAATTGCAAAAACGTGCTGATCGAGGGCGTAGCCATCAAGGGTTCACCGATGTGGATCGTCCACCCGGTCCTTTCGCAGAACGTCATCGTCCGCAATCTGCGCATCGACAGTCTGGGGCCGAACAATGACGGCTGCGACCCGGAATCGTGCCGCGACGTGCTGATCGAAGGCTGCGAATTCATCTGCGGCGACGACTGTATCGCCATCAAGAGCGGGCGCAATTTCGACGGCCGCCGCGTCAATGTCCCTTCCGAGAACATCATCGTGCGCAACTGCCAGATGAAGGACGGCCACGGGGGCGTGTCGCTGGGCAGCGAGGCCTCGGGCGGCATCCGCAACGTCTATGTGCGCGACTGTCACATGGGCGGGCCGGAGCTTCTGCGCGCCCTGCGCCTGAAGACCAATTCCTTCCGCGGCGGCTATATCGAAAACGTCGTCTTCCGCGATGTGAAGGTCGATCAGGTGGCCGAGGGCGTGCTGGAGGTCAGCCTCTATTATGGCGAAGGGGCGAACGGCAAGTTCTATCCCCGCCGCGTCGGCGGCATCGTCATGGACAATGTGGTGTGCGAAAAAAGCCTCTATGCGCTGGACGTGCGCGGCTATGCCGACCTGCCGGTGGATTCGATCGCGCTCAGCAATTGCACCTTCCGCGGCGTGGCCAAGGGTAACCGGCTTGAATACGCGCAGGTCAAGGCGACCGGGGTCACCATCAACGGTCAGGTCTGGACCGGCGCATGAAACGGTTGTTCGCCAGCCTTGTGCTTATTGCCTGCGCTGTCCCGGCGTGGGCGGTCGAACTACACGTCTCAAAGACCGAGGCCGGGGCCTATGCCACCGTTCAGGCGGCGCTCGACGCCCTGCCCGCCGAGGGTGGCGACCTGCTCATTGCGCCCGGCACCTATCGTGAAAAGCTGCGGGTGGACAAACCGCATGTGCGTTTTATCGGAAAGGGTATGAAGCCCGAAGACGTGGTGCTGGTCTGGGGCGACAGTTCGATCAATGTGGGCAATACTTACAATACGCCCTCGACCTACGTGGCCGCCGATGATTTCTATGCCGAAAACCTGACCTTCGACAACGACTGGACCAGGTCCGGCAAGCCCAATTCGCAGGCCGTGGCGCTGGCGGTGACCGGTGACCGTGCGGTGTTTATCCGCGTGCGTATTCTGGGGGCGCAGGACACGCTCTATCTGGCGCATCCCGAGGGGAAGGTCGTCCGCCACTATTTCCGCGACTGCTATATCGAGGGCCATGTCGATTTCATCTTCGGCAATGCCAAGGCCTATTTCGACCGTTGCCAGATCCACGGCATCGAGCGCCCAACGATCATGTACACCGCCCAGAGCCGCAACAGCCGCGACGAGGACAGCGCCTTCGTCTTCGACCATTGCCGCCTGACAGCCTATGAAGGGGCCAAGGGCAATGTCTGGCTGGGCCGGGCGTGGCGGCCCTATGCCCGGGTCATCTTTCTCGATACGCAGATAGACGCGCCGGTCGACAAGTCCGGCTGGCGCGAATGGTATCCCGATCGCTCAAAGACCCTCCACACCGCCTATTACGCCGAATACAATTCCACCGGCCCCGGCGCGTCGCCGAACACGCGGCAGATATTCTCGTACCAGCTGACCGCCGAACAGGCGCAAACTTGGCGACTGGCGGCCTTCTTCAAGGGCGACACCGGCTGGATTCCGAAGTAACTGCTAGGGGAATCTTTCTCATACCTCCCCATCTTTGATGGGGAGGGGGACCGCACGAGCCATGAAATGGCGAGATGTGGTGGTGGTGGTTCTTGCTTTCTTGCGACAGTGGCCGTTGATCCTCCGCAAGATACCCCACCACCCCTTTGCTTTGCAAAGCGGTCCCCTCCCCAGCAAGCTAGGGAGGCGTAAGACGTTACGTGCTAATCAATCCAGATCCGGATTGGTCCACACCCCATCCTTGCCGGTGACGCGCGTGATGCGCAGCGCGATCCATTTCTTCCCCGGCAGCGTCACCACCGGTCGCTTCGGATCGTGGAAGCTGTAGGCGTCCTTGATGTCCATCGTGAACACACCTTCGACCGGCGTGATCGTCATGTTCCAGGTATCGATGATATCGACGCGGTAGGTGTTCTTGGGATCGTCCTTGCGCCCGGGCAGTTCGAACACCCACTCGGTCGGTTCCGCCGCACCGAAATAGCGCAGATAATATTCGAACGGCTTGCCGCCCATATGCTTGTCGTACCACGTCTCGATCGGTTCTATCCCCGGCGTCGGCGCGGTATCGAGGATAGTCTTCAGAAACGCCAGCCGTGGCGGGCTGGTCCCGATTAGTTTGCCGCCCTGCCCCAGCCATGAGCCGTCGGTCCTGCCGGGCTCCGAATAGGCCTCGCTGTGGCCGACATAGGTCCCGGCGATCGTCCCCCACCAGAAACGCATCACCAGTTGCTCACCTGTCAGATTACCCCAGCGCTTGACCGAATTGCCCTCGTAGCAGACCTCATCGAAGATGACCGCCTTCTGGGCGAAGTTGCGGTAGGGCTGGGCGCGGGCGTCGTCGAGCACCGCCGAGCCATTCTGGAAACTGGCGTGGGTGATCCATGGTTTGCGGTGGTCGTAATAGACGTTGATATTGTGAATCGAGCGCAGCCGGTCGTGCGGATCGGCGGCCTGCAAGACCTGAAACAGGTGGTCCCAGTCATCCATGACCTTGGTCTTGATGCCGTCATACTCGTTGCCCATCGCCCACCAGACGTTGCGATAGGCCGAAAACCGCGCGCTGACGTAACGGATATAGCGCTCGTCGTCGGCGCGGCTCATGTTCGAAAAGCCACGCGCCTTGTTGTAGGGGTGAAACAGGATGATATCGGCCTCGATCCCCAAGGCCCCCAGCCGCCGGATGCGGTCTTCGTAGCGACGGAAAAAGGCCGGGTCGAAGCGTTTGGCATCCCAGTCTCGGTCGCCCGAACCGGTGCGCACGAACGGATCGATGCTTTCAGCGGTCACGTTCGGGAAGATGCACATGCGCAGCTTGTTAAACGGCGAGGTCGAAAGCGTCGTCAGGGTCTCGGCGCATTTGGCGTCCGATTGCTGGGCCCACGCATAGCAGGTCGTGCCGATCTGACGGAACGGCGTCCCGTCGGCATAGGCGAAGTGGTAGCCGTCCTTGGTCACCCGCACCGGACCGTGGTTTTGTCCTGTGGGTGCGGTCGCCTCAAAGCGACCCGTTTGCCCCGACAGCGCCCGGATATTGCTCTGCGTCGCCCACGACCATCCGCCGGTCTCCGGCGGGCTGAAGCGGACCCGATAGACGCCCTCGCCGTCGTAAAAACCCGGCACCACCACGCGTCTGGCGCCCGACACGAAGACGGCGGACAGGGTCACCTCATCGAACGGATTGCCCGTTTGCGGCCCTTTCAGTGCGATCTCATAGACGCCCCAGCGTTCGACCGACGCAGGCGCGGCAAAGGCAGCGTTGCTGAGGGCCAGAGACGCGGCAGCGGAAACCATGACGGTGCGACGTGACCACATGCTCAGGCCGTCCGGAAATAGGTGTGGTAGGTTTCAGTATCGATCCGGTAATAGGGCACGAAGACCAGATCGCGGCCATGGCTGTTCAGTGTCAGGGCATCGGCCTGACCGGCGACCGGTTTCAGCGCCTGCGGCAGGGCGAAGGTTTCGGACTCCAGCCCCTCCCACGGGTTGAGCCCCGCATAAAGGACCGGCCCGCGCATGACGGCGCGCAGGTTCGGGTTTTCCGGATCGATGGCCACGGTACGCACCGGTTGCGGCAGGCTGAGGTCGATCACATCGCCCGCTTTCCATGTGCGCGAAATCGTCGCCAGTTGTCCGGGCGTCGTGGCCACGGATACGCCATTGACCGTGAGTTTCGCGCCCTTCGTCCAGGCGGGGATACGCAGTTTTACCGCAAAGCGGCCATTGCCCGCCCTGACGACCCTGAGCCGCGTCGTATCGCCCGCCGGATAGGTGGTGACCTGCTCAAGCTGCACCTCGCCACCGGGGCGCGCCCAGCTGACCGTCGAGGGGACGAACATATTGACCAGCAGCGCCTCATCGTCGTGGAAATAGACGTTCAGCACATAGTCGGCCACGCCCTGCACCAGCGTCCCGGAACAGCACGGCCATTTCTTCTTGTAATACTGCTTGTCGGCGCGCGCGCCATAGTTGGAATAGTAGGGATAGTCGCCGTCGGAGTCGGGGCGGCGCGTCGCCAGCATGGTGTTGTACAGCGTCCGCTCCAGCCCGTCGCCATAAACCGGCTCGCCCGTCAGGCGGATCAGGTAGCGCGCCAGCTTGAGGTCGGCAAAGGCGCCGCACGGCGTCTCGAAATGCGCGGTCGAATTTTGCAGACTGGCCGCCAGCGCCCCCTTGCCGTGCTCGACGAACTGCTCCTCAGGCCCCCAGCCGCCGGAGGCGAAGCGCTGCGGTTCCATATAGGTCCACGCATTGATCAGGGCTTTTTTGTACTTGTCGTCGCCCAGTTGCAGATAGGCCTGCCCGCCCGACGACAGGGCGATGGTGTGGCTGTAGGCGTGTTTCGTCGGCAGGACGTCCTGACCGGCGGCCAGCGGGTCGAACCACTCCTTATTCAGCAGGTAGTGAACGGCCAGCGCCCGGTATTTCGCATCACCCGTGATGTCGGCGACGTGGAACAGGTTTTCCGACAGGACGTAGGTCTCATCATAAGGCGGCTCCTTCTTGCCGATGCGGTCCTTAGACACCGGAGAGATAAAGGGCAGGCATTTGTCCACCACCACCGGCAGCAGGGTTTTTGCCTCCTCGACACCCGACAGGCGGTAGGCATCGACCAGCCCGACGATATATTTGTCCATCACATAGGCCGGCCACATCTTTTCGGCGTTCGGCCCCGGGTAGGGATTGTCGGTGGCGCGCAGCACCTCGCCGAAGCCCTTGACCAGAGCGGCGACCTTGGCGTGGCAGGCGGGATCGTTCGTCGCCGCCCCCAGACGCGCCAACCCGGAGATATATTGCCCCAGCGTCAGGCCGGGCACGAATCCCGTCTTGTCGTACCAGCCACCCATGTCGCGGCCCGGTGCGGGCAGTCCGGCGTGCTCGCGGAAGACCTTAAGCACCCGGTCATTGTCGAGCGCCAGATAGTGGGCGTGGATATGGTCGAACTGATCCTTGATCGGTCCGTCGGTGAGCCGCACCGCGCCGTAGGGAAATTCGCGCATCTTTTCGCGACCCGGCGCAATGGCGGCCAGCGTCGGGCCGCTCAGCGTCGCCGTAGTGACGGCTGCGGCGGCCCCGATCGTGCCGCAGATAAAGCAGCGGCGCGTCGCAGCGCCCCCAAAGGGTCGGCTATGTGGCATGGCGATTTCCTCTGTGCGGAGTCGCTTGCTCCGCTTATTCGTATGACGTATTCTGTTCTGAATAGCATATTGCCTGCCGGACGGCAGCGAAATTCGCTGATAAACGAAAAAAATCTACAGGGACCTCCATGTTGTATCGCCCGATCCTGCTCGCTGTTCTTCTGTCCGTCGCCATGGCCGGTCACGCGACCGCGCAGAACACCCCCGTCGCGCGGGCGACGCGCTTTGCCGATAAGCCGCCGCTGGCCTTCGGGACGGCGTGGTACCCGGAACAATGGCCGGAGGCCGAGTGGGATGCCGACCTGACGCGGATGAAACGCGCGGGATTCAACGTCGTGCGGATCGGTGAATTCGCCTGGTCGCGGATGGAGCCCGAAGAAGGGCGCTACGACTTTGCGTGGCTCGATGCCGCCATCGACCACGCCGTGAAACACGGCATGATGGTCGTACTGGGGACGCCGACCGCCGCCCCGCCGGCGTGGCTGACGCAAAAATACCCTGAGGTGCTGCGTGTCGACGAAAACGGCACGGTGGCCGGTCACGGCGGGCGGCGGCACTTCTCCTTCGCCAGCCCGAAATACCGCGAACTGTCGGCAAAGATCGCCTCGGAAATGGCCAGACGCTACGGCAAAAACCCTCACGTTGTCGGCTGGCAGATCGACAACGAGATCGGACCGCCGTCCTTCGATCCGGCCTCGGTCACCGCGTGGCACAGGTTTCTAGAAAATCGGTACGGCACTATCGACACGTTGAACGCGCGCTGGACGACGCAGTACTGGAGCCAGTTCTACAACAGCTTCGATCAGGTGCCGCTGCGCATGACGGGTCAGCAGAATCCCGGCCTGCTGCTCGATTTCAAGCACTTCGCTACCGACACCTGGACCGCCTATATCAAAAATCAGGTCGATGCCCTGAGGCCGCATCTCGATCCTCGCGCCTTCATCACCACCAACACCATGTTCTGGAATGCCGGGTTCGATCACTACGACCTGCATAAGGTCGTCGATATCGCCGCCTGGGACAACTATATCCCCGACGGTCGGCCAGACTGGGTGGCCAACGGGACCAACCACGATCTGGTGCATGGCTACAAGCAGCAGAACTTCTGGCTGATGGAGACGCAGGGCCGCGTCGACTGGGTCTCGGTCAATCGCGCCCTCGACCCCGGTCAGATGCGCGAAATGGCCTGGCAGGCCATCGGCCACGGCGGCGATGCGGTCGTCTACTGGCAGTGGCGTCCGGCGCGCAACGGGCAGGAAACCTATCACGGCGCGCTGATGGGGCAGGACGGGCTGCCGACGGTCTTCTTCCCGGAAGTCGCACAAACCGGCAAGGAGATCACCGCCGCCTCGGCAGCCTTAGCCGATACGGTGCCGGTGGCTAAGGTCGCGCTGCTGTGGTCCTACGACAGCCGCTGGGCCATCGCGCTTCAGCCGCACCATAAGGACTTCGATCCGGTCAAGGCCTTCCTCAGCTTTTACAAACCGTTGCGCGTGAAGGCTCAGGGTGTGCATGTACTTCCCACCGACGCCAACCTCTCGGCCTACTCGCTGGTGGTCGCGCCGAACCTCAATGTGATGTCGCAGGCCGAGGCCGATCACCTGAAAGCCTATGTCGAGGCGGGCGGGCATCTGGTCCTCGGACCGCGTTCGGGCATGAAGGACGACGCCAATGCCCTGTGGCCGGACGCCCAGCCGGGGCCCCTGCGCGGCGTCCTGAAGGCGAAGGTCGAGCAATATTTCGCCCTCGATCAGGCCATCGGCGTCAGGGGGGCTTATGGCGACGGCAAGGTGTCGATCTGGGCCGAGTGGCTAACGCCGGAACCGGGGACCGAGGTCGTGGCGACCTATGCCGACCCGGACGGCTGGCTCGACGGCAAGGCGGCGGTGGTCACGCGCAAGGTGGGTAAGGGCCGCATCACCTATGTCGGCGCATGGCTCGATGAGGCGACGATGGGGCGGCTGGCCGACCGTTGGTTGTCCGACGCCAAAATCGAACCCGTTTTGTCCGGCCTCTCGCCCGATATCGAAGTCATGCAACGCAGCGGCGCAGGCAAGCGCGTGCTGATCGTCATCAATCACGGCAAGACGGCAACGCCCCTGCCCTTGCGGGACGGTGCAACGGCGGTGACCGGCGACCTCCGCGATGGACAACTGCCTGCGCATGGTGTTGCGGTGGTTCAGATTAAATAGCTACCACGGGCGCGACCGGGCCACCGATATGCCGCGCACATCGTTCGGCCACTTGCCGCCGGTGGCGCAGTAGAAATGGTACAGGTCGCCCTTGTGGTAAATGACCGCCGGCTTGTGCGCATAGGCGTCGTCCACCGCCCCCGGCGCCCCGACATCGATCAGCACCTCCGGCACCTTGGTGAAGGCCGTCGGCGTATCGCCCAACGCCAGCAGTTCGCGCGCCTTGCCGTCCTGCGCCAGCCCGAAATAGAACAGGCCCCACTGGCCGCGATGCTGCACCACCACCGGGTCCGAGGCAAACCGCGCGTCGGGCGACCCCGCCGGGCCGTTGCGAAGGATCGGATTGCCCTCAAAGCGCGTCCAGTGCTTCAGATCCGTCGAGGTGGCAAACCCCGTCTGCTCTTTCCAGCGCTTGTCGGCGGTTTTGGCGTTGTAATAGAGGATAAAGGTGTCGCCGTGCTTGATCAGGTAAGGCTTATAGAGACCGCCCTTTTCCCAGTCCGCCGCCCCTTCGACCGTCAGGATCGGGACGTCGCGTCGCCAGCTGAACAGGTCTTTCGAAAACGCCAGACCGATCACCGCCGGGCCTTCTTCGTAGCCCGGCGATGGATAGGCGTGCCACGCACAAACGTATTCGCCGTTGACTTTCAGGAGCCTGCCCGGCGTTTGCAGGCCGTTCTCGCGCAGGATCGAGGCGCTGGCGACATTGAAGCGCGTCACCGGATCGGCAGGATCGCGCGCCAGAATAAGCCCCTTGCGCTCCCAGTGGATCAGGTCGTACGACACGCAGATACCTGTCTGATAGCCGGTGCCGTCGAAACCGACATAGGTCAGGTAAAACCGGCCCTCATGCGAAAAGACGAAGGGACAATCGACGGCCTTTTCGTCGAAATCGCCCTTGCGGCCCGTGCCTCCGAGGATCAGCTTGCCATATTTGTACGGCGTCCGGTAGGGCGCGACGGGGTCGGTTGGGGCGCTCACTGTGGCACAGCCCGGCAGCACACAGGCGGACACGCCCGCGATCAGGTGGCGGCGGTTCATCATTTCACAGTCACCTCTTGCGACACGACGAGGCGCACCGGCCCCAGAAGCCCGGAGTCGAGCAACGGCTCGTCCGCGCGGAAAAACGTCCAGGTCGAGAAGGTCACGCGATCCTTCGGCGCGGCCTCGCCGCGTTTATACCAGTCGGGCAGCTGGGTTAGCTTGCGCGCCTTGACCGCCGCATAGCCGCCGCCCGGCTTCGGGATTTCGCCGATGGTCCAGTCGCCGTCGACATAATCGTAGGGCTCAGGCTTGGCGGCATCGCCGATCATGCGGTTGGGCCACAGGCTGGTCACCGCGACCTCCAGCTCATTGTCGCCGGGGCGCAGGGCGTCGGTGATATCGACGCGATAGGGCGGCTTCCATACCGTGCCGAGGTCGCGGCCATTGAGCCTGATCCGCGCCGCCACCTCGACGCGACCCAGATCGAGCCACACCCGCTGACCGGACTTCGGACGGGGCGCGCTAAACCGGCGGCTATAGGTCGCCGAGCCGGAAAAATACCGCACGCTGTCGTCGGCGTGACGGCTAAGCGAGATCAGCCGGTCGAGTGTCACCGCGTCCGGCGCGCCGCGATCCTTTTCGAACGCTACCCGCCACGGCCCGTCGAGCGTGACCGGCACGGGCAGTTGGGTGATGAACCCCTGCCCGCTGCTCAGACGATAGCGCCCGCTTTGCCAGACCACCGCTTTCAATGCCGCATCGCCGCGCGTCAGGGTTATGGCGGGTGTGTTGAGCGACGGCACAGGCATCCCTTTCGCCGCCATGGCCGCGATTTCAGCATCCGACAAGGCGCGGTCGATGGTCTCCAGCGGCGTCGCCTCGCCCTCGAAAAAGTAGGTGACGCCGTTGGGATGCGGGGCGTCCGAACCCCCGGCATGGACGGTGTGGCCGGTCTTCACGCCTGTTTGCGTCAGCTTGCCATCGACATAAAGGCTCGGCACGCCGTCCCGATAAACCAGCGCAAAATGCGTCCACCCGGCGATGGGCCGGTCCGACACCAGCACAGCCGGAACCGCCTTCGCCGAAACGCGCTCGATGACGAAAGCGCCGTTACGCCCGACCGCCAGCCCCGCCACGGCATGGCCTTCGCCGTACAGGTCGGCACCCGACCGCGCCGTGATCAGGAAGTTCTTGCCCGTTTCATTGATGCGACCTTTCGCTTCCTGCGTCGGCATGACGCGCAGGTCGATATCGGGCTTGGCCCACAGCGACAGGGTAAAGCTGTTTACCGGCGTGGACGGGCGCTTGATCATCGGCAAATCGGTCGTCGTGACGCGCTGCCCATCCTTTTCAACCCAGGCGACGCCGGGTGTTGCGTCCTTTGCAAAGCGCACAAAGACCGAACCCGCCGGAGCGAAGTCGATCGTTACCTGAGTGCGTCCGTCGCGATGCGTAAACACCGCAGGCCGGGTAACGGTCCCCGTTTCGGCATCCCAGAATTCCGGCGTGCCCGCGACACGGAAATCGCAAACCACCGTTTCCGACCGGCGTTGTCGATTGACGACAAAATAAAGCTCGCCGTCCGACAGCTTGCGGTGCGTCCAGCGCACCTGACCGTCCGGACTTACGGTGCGGCAGCGCACATCTTCGCCCAGCCCGATATCCTCCAGCACCGGTCGGATTGGCCCAGACGGATAGACGCGGCCCTTGCCCACAACGCGCATCGCCTGCCCGTCGCCCCACAGGTCGTCACGGTCGGCAATGAACTGCGCCTCGGTCGTCGCGTCGTGCCGCCCCAGCGACGCAACAGGACGCGGGGCCAGCAGGACCAGGCCCTGCGCCACCATCACCCGTAACCGCGCCGTCAGCTCCGGCGTCAAGCGCGTCAGGGTGTCGGGCAGGACCAGAACCCGGTAGGCGGTCCCTTCGGGCAGAACGATCCGTCCGTCTTCGATGGTCGTCCGCGTCAACAGCACCTCGGCATTGACGTAGTCGAAATCGTAGCCTTCGGGGATGGCGGGGGTGAAGTACTGACCGATGCGCGGATTGGAGTCGGGATTGGTGTCCGGACGGGCATAGCTGGCGCCGCTGGGGCTGTTTTCCCCCACCATGAAGAGGATATCCGCCGACGGCTGACCCTGCCGCAGCAGGTACTGTGTCCGGCTGAGATAGTCGATCCACGGCTTTGCGTCCCTGAACCAGGTATTGGTGCGGTCCAGATTGATGCCCCACGGCCCCATGGTCATGCCGGGCGCGGCGTTCGGATTCGGCTGATGGGCATAGCGATGGAAAAACAGCGCATTGACGCCCTGGGTGAACATCACATCGCCCAGCGCCTTCATGGCATAGGGATAGTCCATCCAGCGGCTGGTCTGGGACTCGCCGGTAAAGGCTTCGGCGGCGACCACCGGCTTGCCGTAGATGTGGGCGGCGGAGGCGACCATCTTGACGGTGCGATTGTCGGTCCACGGCGTCCGCGTCCAGAACTCGGTCATCGGCACCTCGACGCGGCCCGACGCCGTCAGCTCGTCGAACGGTCCCGGCCCGTAGCCTTCCATGTAGAATTTCAGGCCCGCGCGGTTGGCATGACCCTGCATCCGTTCGTAATAGTTGACGACCATCAGATCGGACAGGGTGCGGCGGAAGTCGAACAGGAAGCGGTCGGACGCCTCGGTATCCCCGACGATCCGCCCGGTCAGGGCGGGCAGCCACGGCAGGATGTCGTAACCGGCGTGGGCTTTGAACGCTTCCGGCAATTTGGCCGTCCAGTTCTGCAAACCGGCCTCGTAGGAATCGATCTCGATCTTGTCGAATACCGACCCGGCCAGCGGCCCGGCGGCGGCGATGACCCGCCCGACGCTCGACTGAAACTGATGATCGACGGCGGCGGCATCGAACTTGTCGACCTCCAGCCCGCGACCAGAGTCCGACGCCGCGACATTACGCTTGCCGGTCGAGGTATGGCCGAAGCGCAGGATCGTCCAGCGGCCCTTAGGCGCTTGCCATGTCAGGCGGCCCTTATCGGTCAGGGCCGTCAGATCGATCACCGATTTCGGGTCGATGGCATAGGCCGTCAGCGGATCGGTGGCGGGGCGCTCGGTCCCGGGCCACATACGGAAATAGTGCTCGCCCTTGATGTCCCAATCGGCGATGCGCGGGGTCGCGTGCAGCAGGGCATCGGCCAGCCGGACCTTCGCGCGCGCGCTCAGGCGGAAAAACCGCGCGCTGACAGGGGCGAAGTTCGCAATCCCCGGCGGCGCGATGCCGCGCTCCGGCCCGACACTGGCCTTGCCGACACTGCGCCACGTCCGGCCATCGTCGGAGACTTCGAGCGTGACGGTGAACGACCCCTGCCCTTCGCCGCCATAGACGGTCAGGGCCTGAGCGGCAAAGGGTTCGCGCATCTCGAACATCAGCGGCGCATCGGGTCCGAGCTCATAGGCCGTCGCCGCATCGCGGTCGGTCAGGCGCGCCGCATCGACCGCGACCGGGCCCACCCTTGCTTCCTTGATATGCGCCGTGAACCGGCTATCGTCACCGTCCGACGCCGGAAAAGCGATGATCGCCGCGTCGCGGTAATAGCCCTCTTTCGTATAGGGTTGCAGCAAATCCACGGTCACTGATCCCCCGCCACTGACCGTGGTTTCGGTCCACACGATCTGCTGCATCGATTGCGCCGGCGCGATCCACGGCCCCCCGCTGGATGACCAGCCGGGGGCATTGTGCATCCCGACCCTGAGACCCAGCGTCTGTCCTTCTGTCATCATGTGGGTCATCAGGTCGAGCCACTGCGGGCTAAGATAATCGACCGGACCTTTCGGGATATCGTCGGAGCCATCGAAGACCATCACCCCGCCAAGACCGATATCCTTCATGGCTTTCAGATCGGCATCGAGCCCTTCGCGCGTTACATTGCCGTTCATCCAGAAATAGAGCGCGTCCGGTCGGGCGTCCGCTGGCGGCGTTTTGAACGCGTCCGGTGACGGCGCTTCGGCCTGTGCCGCCGTGGCCAGCAGGGCCACCGCCAGAACCTGTCCCAAGCGCCGCGTTCGCATCATGCCTCCCTGCCTGTCGATTTGTTATTTTGTTGACTCCCTACCCTTCCATCCGTCAGATTGCAAGAAAATCATAATATGACTTACCAATCACACAGGGAAACGACCCGTGACGACACGTCGTCTTTTTATCGGCAGCACCTTGGCCGCCGCAGGTTTGAGCGCGTCCGGTGTCGCGTTCGCTGCCCCTGAGGTTCAGTCTGAGCGCCTGTGGCTGGGCTCGGCCTGGTATCCGGAACAGTGGCCCGAAGACCAGTGGGCACAGGACCTCAAACTGATGCAGGACCACGGCGCCAATGTCGTGCGTATCGCCGAATTCGCCTGGTCGCGCATGGAGCCCACCGAGGGCCAGTACGACATGTCGTGGATGGTCCGCGCGGTAAGGCTGGCGGCGACATACGGCCTGAAGACCGTCATCGGCACCCCCACCGACACGCCGCCGGCGTGGATGAGTCAAAAATACCCCGACATCCTGCGCATTGACGAAAGTGGACGTGCGATCGGCCACGGGGGCCGCCGCCAGTTTTCGATCTCCAGCCCGCGCTACCGCGACTTCTGCCGCACCATCGTGACGAAGATGGCCGAGGCACTGGGCAAAGACCCGAACATCATCGGCTGGCAGATCGGCAACGAATATACCGACGAAAGCTACGGCGACGACGCCAAGCAACAATGGGCGGCGTGGCTGAAAGCCAAATACGGCACGCTTGAGCGGCTGAACGAAGTATGGACGACGGCCTACTGGTCGCAGACCTATTCAAGCTGGGATCAGGTGCCGCTGAAAACCTCGGGCCAGCAGAACCCCGGCCTGCTGCTCGATGCCAAACGCTTCATCACCGCGACGTGGGTCGATTTCCAGAAGGTGCAGGTCGACGCCCTGCGCAAACTGATTGCGCCGTCGCAGTTCATCACCACCAATCTGGGGGGCCTCGGCTGGGCCAACAAATTCGACCGCTTCGCCATCAACCGCGACCTCGACTTCGCGTCGTGGGACGAATATGTCGGCTCGGGCCACCTCAAGCCCGACCGGATGGGGGCGACGCACGACCTCGTGCGCGGCTGGAAGCGGAAAAACTTCTGGGTCATGGAAACCCAGCCGGGCTACGTCAATTGGGCAGGCGTGTCGAACATGCTCTATCCGGGCGAGACGCGGGCGCTGGCCTGGCAAGCGGTCGGCCACGGTGCTGACGCCGTTCTCTACTGGCAGTGGCGCAACGCCCTCAACGGTCAGGAGACCCTGCACGGCTCGATCATCGGGCCGGACGGCAAGCCCCTGCCGATTTATGACGAGATCAAACAGATCGGTTCGGAATTCGCCAAGACCTCGAAGGCGCTGGCGGGGACGGTGCCGGTGTCGGAGGTGGCGATCCTGCAATCCTACGACAGCCGCTGGGCCATCGACTACCAGATGCACCATAAGGACTACGACCAGATCGAGGTGCTTCTGGGCTATTACCGTCCCCTGAAAGCGGTGCTGGGCGCGGTCGACATGTCCGAGGTCCGCGCCCCGCTGGACCGCTATAAGCTGGTCGTCGCGCCCAGTCTGAACGTCATTTCCGAGGCCGATGCCCAACATCTGACGGCCTATGTGCGCAATGGCGGGCACCTGATCCTCGGCCCGCGTTCGGGCCTGAAGGACGAATTCAACCGCCTGCATGTGGTGCGTCAGCCGGGACCGCTGGCCGGGCTTCTGGGGGCGCAGGTCGAGCAGTATTACACCCTCGATGAGACGATTGCGGTCGAGGGCGGCACGGCGACCATCTGGGCCGAAGACCTGACGCCGAAAGCCGCCGACACCGAAGTGCGCCTCCGCTACGGCAAGGCCAATGGCTGGCTGGACGGCAAGGCCGCCGTCGTGACGCGCATGGTGGGCCAAGGCCGGATCACCTATTTCGGTGCGTTGTTCGATGCCGCGACCACGAACCGCCTGATCGACGCCGCGCTGACCGAATCCGGCGTGACGCGGTCATTCGCCGTGCCGGACAAGGTCGAACTGATGACGCGCCGCGCGGGCAAGCGCCGGGTGCACATCCTCGTCAACCACAGCCGCGAACCGCGCCAAGTCACCCTGCCCGACGTCATGACCGATGCATTGAACGGCGGCGCAACCACCGCCGTCACTCTGCCGCCGCTGGGCGTCGCCGTTCTTGCCCAAAGTTGAGCCCACCATGCACGTTTTGAAAACCCTGCTCCTGACCGGCACCCTGTTCGCCGCCACCGCTCACGCGCAACCGCACCCGATCGCCGATGCGCAGGGCCGGACCGCCGACGGCCAGTATCCGATGGATTACAAGGCTGGACCGGTCGAAGCCCAGCTCAAAAAAGTCGATCAGCGTCTGAAACGCGGCGCGTACAAGCCTGACTGGGCAGCGCTGAAAGCCTATGAGACGCCCGACTGGTTCCGCGACGCCAAGTTCGGCATCTTCATCCACTGGGGGCCCTATTCCGTTCCGGCCTTCGCCAACGAATGGTACACGCGCAACATGTACGCGCAGGGCAATTCAGCCTTTCGGCATCACGTGGAAACATGGGGACCGCAAAACCAGTTCGGTTACAAGGACTTCATCCCGATGTTCACCGCTGAAAAGTTCGACGCCAATGCCTGGATCGACCTCTTCCAGCGGGCCGGGGCGCGCTACGTCATCCCGGTGGCCGAACACTGCGACGGCTTCGCTATGTACGATTCGGCGATGACCGAATGGAAAGCCACCACCATGGGGCCAAAGCGCGACACGACCGGCGAGCTGGCCACCGCCGCCCGCGCCAAAGGCATGCATTTCGGCCTGTCGTCGCACCGCGCCGAACACTGGTGGTGGTTCAATGACGGGCGCAAATACGACTCCGACGTCAACGACCCGAAATATGCCGGGCTCTATGGTCCGGCGGCCCCCATGCGGCTGAACGGCGACGACGCGAAGGGCTGGCCGGACGGCAACCACCTCGAAAACTGGTTTCCACCGAATAAAGAGTTCCTCGACGACTGGCTGGCGCGGACGACCGAGCTGGTCGATAAATACAGGCCCGAAATGGTCTATCTCGACTGGTGGAGCGCCGCCCCGGCCTTCGAACCCAATATGCGAAAATTCGCCGCCTATTACTATAGCGACGGCAGGGCGAAAGGCTATGCGCCGACCATCGCCTATAAGGGCGAGCAGTTCATCGAAGGCTCGGCCCTGTTCGACATCGAACGCGGCAAGCTCGACGCTCTCCGCCTTGAGCCATGGCAGACCGACACCTCGGTCTCGATCAAAAGCTGGGGCTATGTCGACGGCGACAGCTATCGCACGGCGAAATCCCTGATCGGCGATCTGATCGACGTGGTGGCGAAAAACGGCAACCTGCTGCTCAATGTCGGGCCGAAGGCCGACGGCACCCTCCCTGAAGAGGCGAAGACCGTGCTGCTCGGCATGGGGGTATGGCTGACCGTCAATGGCGAGGCGATCTACGGCAGCCGTCCGTGGACATATTTCGGCGAAGGCCCGACCGTCACCGTGACCGGCGAGAAAAAAGAAACCCCGAACAAGGTGTGGACGGCACAGGACATCCGCTTCACCACCAATAAGGGCAAGCTCTACGCGATGGGCTTCGTCCGTCCCGCCGATGGCAAGGTCTTTATCCGCACCCTGTACAAAGATACCCCATATCTGAACCGAGCGCCCACCTCGATCGAGCTGGTCGAAACCGGCAAGGCGGTGGCATGGCGTCAGACCGACAAGGGGCTTGAGATCGATCTGCCACCATTGGACAGCGACATGCCTTATGTTTTGCGGTTAAGCCTATAAAGCGAAAGAAAACGTTAGAAAGCGAAAATTAACGCTTCCGGTGACGCGTCGGTTGTGGCACCCATAGGTCAATAGAAAGGCCAGATAAGGCCGCAGGATTCAGGAAGGAAACACGCTATGCCCCGGCTGAACCGCCGTCACTTTCTGGCCGCCAGCGGTCTCGCTGCTGCCGCCTCGCCCGCTTTTAGCCAATCGAAAACAGCCTTCGGCGTCACTGACCTGCGCGCCGAACAGACCGAAAACCTTCTGGGGACGCAGGTGCGCGAACCGCGCCTGTCGTGGCGGCTGACCGGGACGGGGCGCGGGATCCTGCAGGCCGCATACCGTATCCGTGCCGGG
This sequence comes from Asticcacaulis aquaticus, assembly GCF_028550415.1. GTDB lineage: Bacteria > Pseudomonadota > Alphaproteobacteria > Caulobacterales > Caulobacteraceae > Asticcacaulis > Asticcacaulis aquaticus. The sequence goes on along the minus strand of NZ_JAQQKX010000010.1, from coordinate 91,393 downwards.
TCGAAACCGGGCACGGCGGACCTGTGGGATTCGGGCGATATCGTCTCGGACGCCTGTTTCGACATCCCCTACAAAGGCAAGCCGCTCAACGCCATGCAGCGCGTCTGGTGGACGGTCGAGGTGCGCGATACCAAAGGCCGCAAGGCGGCCTCGGCACCGGCGTGGTTCGAGACAGGCCTGCTGGCGCCCGGCGACTGGAAAGCGCAATGGATCGTCGCCGAAGACGCTTTGGCTGAGGGCGACCGCAAGGCGGGCCTGCAATGGATCTGGTCGGAAAAGGCGCTCGACAACCGCCTGCATGCCTTTCGTCTCGACTTCGACGTGCCTGCCAATCTTGCCTCGTCCGAAGTCCTGATCGCGGGCAAGGACTGGATCAGGGGTGTATGGGCCAATGGCGAGACCTTACCCACACCCGACCAACTGGTGCCGAACTGGGGGACGCTGGTGCCGGTCCCGGCGAAGCTGAAACCCGGCAAAAATAGCGTCTGTGTGCTGGTGCAGGCCGAAACGACCGGTTTCTTCCCGGTCGATGGCGGGGCCTTTGCCGCCCTGATCCGTTTGCGCCTGTCCGACGGTACGATCAAACGTCTGGTCAGCGATACGAACTGGAAGGTGCGGCCCCTGCCGCCCGAAGCCTGGACGAAGGCCGATTTCGACGCCTCCGGCTGGGTCAGGGCGCAGAAATCAGGCGCAGACGCCCAGAACGATCCACGCCCCGCCGAACCGGCCATGCTGCTGCGCAAGGCCTTTACGCTCACTAAGAAGGTGGTCAATGCCCGCCTCTACGCCACGGCGCTGGGGGCCTATGAGGCGCGCCTGAACGGTCAGCCGGTGTCGGCGGCGAAGATGGCACCGGAAATCTCGGTAACCAAAGACCATATCTATTACCAGACCTACGATGTCACCAGGCTGATCCGCGCCGGAGACAATGCTTTCGGCGTGGTGATGGGCGACGGCTTCTACGCTTCCGCCTTTGGGTGGCGACTGGAGCGTTACGGCTTCGGCCCCGCGCCGCGTCGCCTGATGGCGCAACTGCGTCTCGACTATGCCGACGGCACATCGGAATGGGTCGTCACCGACGATAGCTGGCGCATCGGGCAATCGCCGATCGTCACCTCGGAAATCTATGACGGTGAGGTCTTTGACGCGCGCCTGAAGACCGACGGCTGGGACAAGACCGGCTTTAACGCCGCGCGCTGGCCCACCGTGCGACTGGGTCAGGCCCCCAACACCAAAATCGTCGCCCAGACCGGCCCGGCCCTCGTCCCCGTCGCCAAACGCCGCGGCACCATCACCCAGCCGAAGCCCGGGATCTATGTCGTCGATTTCGGGCAAAACTTCGCCGGATGGGCGCGCCTGAACGTCAAGGGTAAGTCCGGCCACACGGTAACGCTGAAATTTGCCGAATATCTCAAGGCCGACGGCGAGGTCGATCAAGCCAATCTGCGGATGGCCAAGTGCCGCGATATCTATACTCTGCGCGGCGATGCGGGTGATGAAACCTTTGAGCCGAGCTTCACCTATCACGGCTTCCGCTACGTGCAGGTCGAAAACTTCCCCGGCGTGCCGACGCCCGCCGATATCGAGGGTATCGTCGTGACGTCTTACTGCCGCGAAACCGGCAAGATGACCTTCGACGATCCGATCATCCAGAAATTCTGGCAAAATTCGGTGTGGAGCCAGCGCTCGAACTTCTTCATGGTGCCGACCGACTGCCCGCAGCGCGACGAGCGCATGGGCTGGATGGGCGATATTCAGGTCTTCCTCGACGCCGCCACCTTCAATATGGAGTGCGACCCGTTCATCCGCCGCTATCTCGATGAGGTGCGGGCGTCGCAGACCGACGAAGGGGCCTTCCCTATCGTCTGCCCGCAGCCGGAATCCTTCCCGGAAGTCACAACAGCGGGCTGGTCGGAAGCGGGCGTCATCCTGCCGTGGACCCTGTGGCGGCGCTATGGCGACACATCGGTGATCAATGAGAACTGGGTCGCCATGACCAAATGGATGGATTACCTCTATAAGTACAATCCCGACTATGTCTGGCGCAAGGAACGCGGCCTCGACCTCGGCGACTGGCTGTCGGTCGATGCGGTCAAGCCGGACGACGAGACCACCCCGCGCATCCTGTGCGCGACCGGCTACTGGGCCTACTGCGCCGATCTTATGACGCAGATGGCCGCCGCCACGGGGCGCGAGGCCGAGGCTGCGAAATACCGCGACGTGCGCGCCAAAATCGGCACAGCTTTCGCAAAAGAGTTCGTCGGCACCGATGGCAAGGCGGGTAACGGCAGCCAGACCTCGCAGATCCTCGCCCTCTATTTCAACCTTGTCCCCGCCGAACGCCGCGCCGCCGCCGGTGAGATACTGGCCAAGGAAATCCGAGGTCGCGGCATGAAGCTGTCGACCGGTTTCCTTGGCACGCCGTACCTGCTCGACGTGCTGGCCGACACCGGCCATCTCGAAGAAGTGTCGGGCCTGCTCAAGCAGCGCGAGAAACCCTCCTGGGGCTATATGCCGCTCAAGGGCGCGACGACCATGTGGGAGCGCTGGGACGGCGACACCGGCGATCTGGCCATGAACAGCTATAATCACTACGCCTATGGCGCTGTGTGCGGCTTCATGTACCGGCGGCTGGCCGGTCTGGCACCCGCAGCACCCGGCTTCCGCAGAATGACGGTCGAGCCGATCTACCTGCCCAACGTCGGCAAGGTCACGGCCCGCTACGACTCGTGTCTGGGGACGATGGCCGGAGCTGTCACCGGCAACGCGGCGGGCCTGAAAACCTACGACCTGACCGTGCCGCCCAATGCCGTGGCCGAGGTCATCCTGCCCGACGGCGTCTGGCGCGAAGGCGGCAAGGCTCTGACCGGCCACGCCGATATCCGCAGCCTCCGCCGCGAGGGTGGCAAGGTGCGCTTCGAGGTCGGGTCAGGCAGTTACCGGTTTACGGTTTAGGAAACGCACCTTCCGGCCAGTCGCGAGCGGTGTGGATGACCCGGAGAATATAGACCGTGTCATCCGGCCATACCTCATAACAGAGGATATAGGGCACACCAGTCACCGACGTCTCGTAGCTGCCTGTGACCCGTCCGGGACGGCCGGTTAGCCGACGACCCAGTGCGTCAGCAGCCGTATTCAATCGGTCGATTACCTTTTGCGCGGCCAGAGGGTTATCGGCGGATATATAGGTGATTTGCGCCTTAACATCATCAAGCGCACCCCGCGACCAGCGAACCGTCGGCAAGACTTACGCTCGACCCGATTGTGCCGCGTCGATAATAGCCTGTAACTCGGCCATTGCCTCTTCATGACTGACGGTGCGGCCCGCGCAAGCATCCTCCATGCCTTGCCTGATGCCCTCGACGATCGCCAGTTCACGCTCGACATAGGCGCTCACCGCTTCACCCGCCAGCCACGATTGGCTGCGCTGTGTGCTTTCGGCCAGACGCTCAAGGCGCGCCTTGACGTCGGTGCTGACACGGATGGTCATGGTGGTGCTGGGCATGATCGGCTCCGGGTGTGTGCAGATGTACACACCCTAACACACCCGGGGTCTGGCCGCTAGGGCTTGGGTTCTGGCTGCACGTCGATGATGACCCGCTTATAGCGTGTCAGGCGCGGCGTGCCGTGGTCGGTGACGGCCACAATGACATGAATTGTCCCGGTCCCCGGCTTGTTGACGCGGTCCTTCTTGACCGTCAGCCACGCCTTTTGTTGATCGAAGTTCTGCACTGGCAACTTGACCCCGGTGAAAGAGTTCATCATGCCGCGCGTCCCGGCTTCCTCATAGACGAACCAGTTGTAGGACACCGCATCACCATCCGGATCGGTCGTGCCGACGGCACTCAGATCCACGCGCTCACCCGGTTTCGCCTTGATATAGGCCGGCATGTCGAGCTTCACGACCGGCGGATGGTTGGCCTTGTCATAGGGCTTGGTCGTCCAGTCCATCCGCGCGGCAAAATCGTTCTGATAGGCCTCGCGCCAGCGCCAGACGGTCGCGTGCATGGTCGTGTGCCATTCGTTGTCCAGCCCCAGCACCTCGTCCATCGCGGTCGTCCAGATCGGCCGGGTTTCCGGTTCGAAGAACCATTTCTGCGTCGGCGGGGTATAGAGTTCGTAGCGACCGCCCCAGCCACCCCAGTTGGGGTGCTCCGGCGCGCTCAGGCCATTGTCGACCAGATAGAGGAAGGACGGCGTATCGCCTTCCATCTGAAACTTCCACGCGGGATAGACCGCGCCCAGCGGTCCCTTGGTGCGGATATTTTTGTCCAGCCACTCATTGGTCACCAGCGACCAGTCGGCCCCGCCGAAGCGGCCGTGGAACATATCGCCGCCGATGCCGATCCAGGTCGACATATGGAAATTGCCGCCGGGATTGACGATGTAAAACAGACCCGGAAACTCGCGCCTGATCCACGGTCCGGCATCGTCCTGATCCGAAATCGCATAGACACGAAGTTTCGACACGAATTTCGCCACCTCGGCCTTTGACCGCGTCGCCTTGACCTTCCACAGGGCCTGCGCAAGGACGCTGGGGCCGCCCCAGACCGTGACCCAGACCGGGCGCGGATCGTCGCGATCGACCGCCTTGATCAGAAGCTCGGAACCAGCGGAGTCCTTACCCTTGCCGATCGTTTCGATGCCGTCGAAATTGGGACCTGACGCGATGGTGGCGCGCAGGGCCTGCTCGGTCGGAAAACCCTTTTCGTGACGCTCCAGATTATCGCGCACCTTGCCATAGGCTTCGATGACGTGATCGATCTGCTCCGGAAACACCCCGGCGCTGTTTTTGGTGGCGACCAGACCTTCGATGTCGAACTGATTGGCATAGGTCATCAGGCGGACCATCGACTGAAGGTCGTCGGGATCGCCGCCGATATCGGTCAGGACAAACAGGCGGATTTTGTCTCGCGCTTCCGGCGCCTGCGCCGTCGCCTCAGGCGTAGCGGCCACCGGCACGCCGGGCAGGGTCGTCAGCATCAGTCCGGCACATAGCCACCCGGTTAAGGTCCGTTTCGTCATGAGCGTTTCCTGTCGTTTATATTTGTTATTCAGCTAGAGGATAGACTGACCGGTCTTCGCCCAGTCGGCGAGGAAGGTCTCTAAGCCCTTGTCGGTCAGGTCGTGCTGGAACATGGCCTGAATAACCGCAGGCGGCAGAGTGGCGCAGTCCGAACCCGCGATAGCGGCCTGAGCGACGTGGGTGGTGTTACGAAGCGAAGCCGCCAGAATGGCCGTTTCGAAGTCGTAGTTGTTGAACACCTGACGGATGTCGCGGATCAGCTGCATGCCGTCCTCGCCACGGTCGTCCAGACGACCGACGAACGGTGACACGAAGGTCGCCCCGGCCTTGGCCGCCAGAAGCGCCTGCGTCACCGAGAAGCACAGGGTGACATTGGTCATCAGGCCCTGTTCGGAAAAGACCTTGGTGGCCTTCAGGCCATCGACCGTCAGCGGCACCTTGATCACGACATTGTCGGCGATCTGAGCCAGTTTTTCACCCTCGGCAACCATCTGACGGAACTCGGTGGCGGCGACTTCGGCGGAGATCGGGCCATCGACGATATCGCAGATTTCCCTGATCACCTCGGCCATGTTGCGCCCCGATTTGGCGATGATGGTCGGGTTGGTCGTCACCCCGTCGATCAGGCCGGTTTCATTGAGTTCGGCCAGAAGCTGGGTGTCGGCGGTATCGGCAAAAATAAGCATCAGAGTCTCTTAGAAATTGAACAAGGCCGCACGGGCCAGATTGGTCGCGGCGACGGCATCCTGACGCGATTGCGCGGCCTTCATGGCATCCCAGTCGAGCCGGTCCAGCGCCTGATCGATGTGTTTGAGGAACGAAATCGCGCTCTTGGCCGCGCCCACGCAGTCGTCGCGGAACGGGAACTGATCGAGCTGCCAGACGCCTTTCCACTTGTTCTTGCGCAGGACATAGAAGAATTCCATCAGCTCCATCGGGTGGATCGAGCCGGCGATCATGTCATCGTCCCAGCCGCGCAAGTTGTCGTTGACGTCCATGCCAAACAGGCGACCGTAATCGATAGCAAGTTGCGCCGAATCCGCCGGGGACTCGCCGCCGTAGAGCGCGTGACCGAAGTCGAGCAGGATGCCGATATTGGGCAGGCCGATCTTCTCGATACCCAGAAGGGTCCGCGCCACCGAATCATAGCTCATATGGTTGCGCGGCTCGCGCGGCTTATATTCGATGACGAATTTCAGGTCGGGGTTCTGGCTGGCCAGTTCACCGACGCCGTCCATCGAAAGCTTCCACAGATCGTGATAATCGACCTGGAACGGGTAGTCCCAGCCGTCCTGACCCGGCCACAGCTTGACGTAATCAGCACCGAAACGACGCACAACCTTGGCGGCTTCGTTGCACATTTCGTTGGCCAGACGACGCACGCCCGGATCGGGGTTGGTGAACGAGCCCTTCGAAAAGACCTGCGTATAGATTTCCGGCGTGATGCCGATAACGCTGAGATTGTTGCGCTTCAGCGCCGCCTCGACCTCTTCGAACGACACCCCGCCGCCGGGGAAGGGATAGTTGATATCGACCACCGACAGGTCGCCGACCTGACCGGCCAGATCGATCATCTCCAGCAGGCTGCGCTGCGGGCCGTAGCCATCGGTGGCGTAACGGTCGACATAGGTCGCGAAATGCCAGATGCCTGCGCCATAGCGTTGAGCGGGTTTTTGCTGTCCGGTCATGGGTAACTTCCTATTCCTGTTTGGCTTTTTCTATGGCCGCGTACCATTGCGACAAGATTTGCGTGCGCGCGGCCTGATTGAGGCGCGGCGTGAAAACGGTGTCTTCGGTGTCTCCCCGGCCCTGCCACAGGCCGAGCGCTTCGCCCGCCATGCGCGCCACGCCGCAGGCCGTGACCTCGGTCACCGCCGGACGGCGGACGGGCCGGTTGAGGAGATCGGCGAGGATCTGCATCAGGACATCGCTGGCCGCGGCACCGCCATCGACGGAGATATCGGGTAACTCCGCGCCCAGATCGGCCTCCATGGCGACGAAGACATCGCGGATTTGCAGGGCGATGGCTTCCAGCGCCGCCCGCGCCACGTGGGCGGGTTCGGTGGCCAGGGTCATGCCGGTGATCTGACCGCGCGCGCGGTCCTTCCAGTGAGGCGCGCCAAGCCCTGCCAGCGCCGGAACAAAGACCACGCCGCCATTGTCGGACAAGGTTTTCGCCAGTTCGGTCAGGGCCGCTTCGTTGGCCAGATTAAGCAGCCGCGTCGCAAAGGCCGCCGCCTGACCCGACACGGAAATATTGCCTTCCAGCGCGTGAACGACGTCGCCGTGGCGCGACCACGCCACCGTCCCCGACAGGCCGTGCGTCGAATACGCCCGCGCGCCGGTCACGGCCATCAGTGAGCTGCCGGTGCCCAGAGTCGCCTTGATTCGGCCTGGGGTTGAAATGCCGTGCCCGAACAGGGCCGCGTGGGAATCACCCATCAGGGCGTGGATCGGCACACCGTCCGCCGTATGGCCAAACAGGGCGTCCGACGCCTTGATCTCCGGCAACAGCGACACCGGCAACCGGAACAGCTCGGCCAGATCGGCGTCCCAGCGCCCGGTGTCGATATTCATCAACTGCGTGCGTGAGGCGTTCGAGGCGTCGGTCGCGTGGACCTTACCGCCGGTCAGGTTCCACAGCAGCCAGCTATCGACCGTCCCGGCGCGCAACTCACCGCGTTCAGCCCTCACCCGGGCGTCGGGCAGGTTATCGAGCAACCACGCCAGTTTCAAAGCCGGAAACAGCGGATCGATACCAAGGCCGGTTTTTTCGACGATCATCGCCTCGTGGCCGTATTCGCGCAGCAGAGCGCAAGCATCGGACGAGCGGCGACACTGCCAGATAACACACGGCCCGACCGGTTCACCCGTCGCCGCGTCCCATAGCAGGATCGACTCGCGCTGATTGGAAATGGCGATGGCGGCGACATCACGTCCCGCGCTGACCTCGTCTATCGTCTCGCGCACCGTCTGCCAGATGCCGCACGGATCGAGCTCGGCCCAGCCCGGCTGAGGGTGCGTCACCGTCATCGGTCGCGAGGCCTTCGCGACGATCCCGCCCTGCGGATCGATCAGGAACGCCTTGGAATTGGTCGTCCCCTGATCGATGGCCAGTATGAGCGGCGATGCGCTCATCCCGCCCGCCGTGCGTTCAGCAGCTCGCGCACATTCTGCGCAATGCCCTCGGCGGTGAGGCCGAAATGCTCGAACAGAAACTCCGCCGAACCGGTCGGGGCGAAGTTGGGGAAGCCCAGAATGCGCATCGGGCACGGCTGTTGCGTGGCCAGTATCTCGGCGACCGCGCCGCCTAAGCCTCCGCGGATAACGTGCTCTTCGACCGTGACGACGGCACCGGTTTTCCCGGCCTCGACGATAGCGGCTTCATCGAGGGGCGATATCGACGACAGATTGACGACCCGCGCCGAGATCCCTTCGTCGGTCAGAGCCTCCGCCGCCGACAGCGCCCGGTGCACCATGGTGCCGTTGGCGATGATCGCGGCGTCATGGCCCTGACGCAGGATTTCGGCCTTGCCGATTTCGAATTTTGCGTTTTCGCGCGGGAGAGCCGGGACCGGCGTACGGCTGACGCGGATAAAGACCGGCCCGTCGAGCGCAGCGGCAGCCTTGATGGCTTCTGCGGTTTCCCACGGATCGGACGGCACGAGAATGGTTAGATGCGTCAAAGGCCGCAACCACGCCAGATCCTCGATCGAATGGTGCGTCGGCCCCAGATCGCCGTAACCGACCCCCGGCGCCATGCCGCAGAGCTTCACATTGGCCTGACTATAGGCGATATCGGCCTTGATCTGCTCCAGCGCCCGCCCCGTCAGGAAGCACGACGCCCCCGACACGAACGGAATCTTGCCGCCATTGGCCAGACCGGCGCTGACGCCGATCATGTTCTGCTCGGCGATGCCGACATTGACCAGACGGTCAGGGAAGCGGTCGCGGAATTTATTCAGCTTGGACGAGCCGACGCTGTCGTTGCACACCGTGACGATGCGCGCGTCGTTGACAGCCAACTCTTCGACGGCCTTCACATAGGCGTCGCGGCAATCGAACATGTTGCTCGCCACAGGGGTCGCCGCGCTCATAGTTCCAGCTCTTTCATCGCCATAGCAAACTGTTCCGCCGTCGGCACGCCGTGGTGCCAGGACGCCTTATCCTGCATGAAGGACACCCCCTGCCCCTTATGGGTATGGGCGATCACGCACAAAGGTTTATCGCGGGTTTCCGGCGATGCTTCAAGCACCGCCAGCAGCGCCGCCACGTCGTGGCCATCGACCTCTTCGACCGCGAAACCGAACGCCCGCCACTTGTCGGCCAGCGGCTCCAGCGCCACGGTTTCCTCGGTCCCCATGCCCTGTTGCAGGCGGTTGCGGTCGACGATCACGGTCAGGCGATTGAGCTTACGGTGGCCTGCGGTCATGGCCGCTTCCCACATGCTGCCTTCCTGAAGCTCGCCGTCGCCGGTCAGAACAAAGGTGCGGTAATCGGCCTTGTCGATCTGACCGGCGATAGCGATGCCAACCCCGACCGGAAACCCGTGCCCCAGCGGGCCGGTATTGGTCTCGACGCCGGGCAGGTACATGCGATTGGGGTGGCCGTTTAGTCGCGACAAGGGCTGGAGATAGGTGTTGAGTTCGTCTTCCGGGAAATAACCTGCCGCCGCCAGCACCGAATAAAACGCACCGGTAATGTGCCCCTTGGACAGGATAAAGCGATCGCGCGCCGGATCGGCAGGGTTTTTCGCGTCATAGCGCATGACGCCGAAATAGAGCGTCGCCAGAATATCGGCCGCCGACAGGTCACCGCCCGGGTGACCGGCCTGCGCGTCGAAAACCATTTTGAGGGACCGGCGGCGAATCCAGTTCGCACGTTCGGCAATATGGGCAACGCGGGCATCCCGGTCGGGCGCACGCACGGCAGCCGTGAGAGACATATTCAATCCTTAAACAAGCCGCTTGGCCCGGCGAACCCGGAAGCGGCATAACCCATTCCTCCCGCGACACCTTATCTGTGGGTGCGCGCTACGGGGTGTTGATCACCTCTTGACGCTCACCCTACCCCCAGCCGCGACGGATGACAATAAGGTTCACTTTCGTTTTTTATCGATTTATTCCTTTTTGTCGTGATTGACAAGAATTTCAAAAAATGTAGCCTGTCAAAAAACATAAGATGACTTCACCCGACACGTGGTGTGGACGTAAGAACAGGCAGGACATGCGACAGACTCCTAAGACCCGCCGATGGTGCGGATATTGTCATGCGTCGGCGCTGGCCGTCATGATGTGCCTGTCGTTTGGACTGCAGGCCTGTACCGTCGTGTCGATCGAAGAGGATCGCATGGCGCGCGCCCAGCAAAGCGACAGCTTCGACGCCAGGGCCTATGCCGAACAGGTGTGGGCAGCGAAGGTTGTGCCCGCCATCGATGGTCGCGCCCAGCCGGTCGACACGCTTCTGGCTGCGCTCAAAACCGACGCGGCGACGACTGAGAAAAACTTCGGTCGTCAGGCGGGCGAAGGCTCGCCCTTCACCTATGCCCTCAAAGGCGAAGGGACGGTGACCGCCGTCGATGCCTCAGGTCCGGCGGGCGTGGCCACGGTGCGGGCCGGGAATACCGATGTACTGATCCGCACCGGTCCCTATGTGTCGGGCACTACCTTGCGCGACAGCCTGGCCTTCATCTCGTTCAACGACTTCACCAATCAGCTCGTCTATGCCGACGTGTCGAAGTCGTTGAACGAAAAGGCGTTGCGCGCCAATGCCGCCGCTATCGGGGCCTTGCGCGTAGGACAAAAGGTTCGCTTTACCGGCGTCTTTGCGCACACCGCCGACTCAGCCGTCCGCGTCACGCCGGTACGTCTGGACGTCGTGTCATGACCCTGCTGCGGGCCGAGACCATCGTCAAACGCTACGGCGCGACCGAAGCCCTGAAAGGCGTCGATTTCGACGTTCACGCCGGGGCGGTCAATGTCCTGATCGGCGAGAACGGGGCGGGCAAGTCGACCCTGATGAAGATTCTGGCCGGGGTCGAAACCCCGACCTCGGGCCGACTGTTGCTGGACGGCAAAGCGGTTCGCATCGGTTCGGTCAAGGACGCCGCCGCCCACGGCATCAGCATCGTGCATCAGGAACTGAACCTGTGCCCGAACCTCAGCGTCAGCGAAAACATCTTCCTCGGCCGCCAAAACGCAGGCCTGATCGACCGCCGCAGCGAACGCGCGGAGACCGCGGCCCTGATGAAACGGCTGGAGCAGGATATCGACCCCGACACCCTCGTCGGCGACCTGCGCATCGGTCAGCAGCAGATCGTTGAAATCGCCCGCGCCTTATCGGACAAGGCGCGCGTCCTGATTCTCGACGAGCCGACCAGCGCGCTCAGCCCGACCGAGGTCGAGGTCCTGTTCCGCATCATCCGCGACCTCAAATCCGTCGGGACGGGTATCGTCTATATCTCGCACCGACTCGAAGAACTGCTGCGCATCGGCGACCACATCACCATCCTGCGCGACGGTAGCTGGCAAGCCACGGCCCCCGTCGCCGAGGTCTCTATGCCGTGGATCGTCCGCCATATGCTGGGCCACGACGGTCAGGCCGCCGTCGCGACCTCGCGCGACACCACCGCCGCGACGGTGCTGAGCGTGCGTGACCTGAGGCTGACGCGGCCCGATGGGGGCTACAGCCTCGATCACGTCGATCTCGACATCAAGGCCGGGGAAATCGTCGGCATCTACGGCCTGCTCGGTGCGGGGCGCAGCGAGCTTCTGGAATCGCTGGTCGGTGCTTGTCCGGCGCGCGGCACGGTCCGCCTCGATGGCAAGGATCTGGCGGGCCTGAACGTGTCAGCACGGGTTGAGCGCGGCCTGTGTCTGGTCCCCGAAGACCGCAAGGCCGAGGGCCTGTTTCCCAATCTCAGCGTCGGTGGCAATCTCGGCCTGTCCAGCCTGGTGAAGTTCAGCCGTCTGGGCCTGATTTCCGAAACCGCCGCTGGACGCGCCATCGCCGCCATGATCGGCCTGATGGGCGTCAAGACGGCGTCGCCGGATCTGTCCATCGGGGCCCTGTCCGGCGGCAACCAGCAAAAGGTCGTCATCGGGCGCTGCCTGATGCCGGGACCGCGCGTCCTGCTGATCGACGAACCCGGTCGCGGCGTCGATATCGGTGCCCGTCACGACATTTTCGCCCGGATGCGCACCCTGGCCGAAGGCGGGATGAGCGTCGTCTTCACCACCTCCGACATGGCCGAAGCCCAGACCGGCGCCGATCGCGTGCTGGTCATGGCGCGCGGCCGTATCACTGCCGATTTGTCGCCGTCCGAAGCCACGGAGGCCGCCCTGATCGCCGCCGCCAATGGCGTTCCCGAATCTGAAATGAGCCCCGCCTGATGAGCGCCACGACCCAAACCACCCCCGCGCCATCCGACACCAAGGGCGGCGTCCTCAGCCTGATCCTGCAACTGCGCACCTATATCGCGCTGATCGCCGTGCTGGCCTTCTTTTCGTTCGCCGCGCCGAACTTCCTGTCGGTGGCCAGCTTCACCATCATGCTTCAGCACATCGCGATCATCGCGATTCTGGGCATAGGGATGAGCTTTGTCATCCTGACCGGCGGCATCGACCTGTCGGTAGGCTCCACCGCTGGTCTGGCCGGGATGGTGGCAGGGATGCTGATCCTCAACGGCATCGTGCTGGAGCCCTTGGGCATCGTCATCTATCCGTCGATCCCGCTGGTCATCGCCATCACCCTGGCCGTCGGCGCGCTGGTCGGCCTGATCAACGGGGCGCTGATCACGCGCTTCGGCGTGGCACCCTTCATCGCCACGCTGGGGATGCTCTATGTGGCGCGCGGCTCGGCGCTTTTGTCGTCGAACGGCACGACCTTCCCCAATCTGGTCGGCACTGCGGCGCACGGCAATACCGGCTTTCCGTTCCTTGGTGCCGGTCAGTTATTGGGCGTCCCCGTGCCGATCTGGCTGATGATCGTCATCGCCGCCGTCGCCATGGGCGTCGCCGGACGCACGGCGTTCGGGCGATATGTCTATGCCATCGGGGGCTCTGAGCGCGCCGCGACTCTGGCCGGGGTGCGCGTGAATAAGGTCAAGACGCTCGTCTATATCATCTCCGGCCTGTGCGCGGCCTTGGTCGGGCTGATCATCTCGTCGCAACTGGTTTCGGCCCACCCGGCGACCGGCGAGACTTTGGAACTGTCGGCCATCGCCGCCGTCGTTCTGGGCGGAGCCTCGCTGTCAGGCGGACGCGGCACGATCCTCGGCACGCTGATCGGCGCCTGCGTCATCGGCGTCCTGTCCGACGGCATGATCATGATGGGCGTGTCCGAGTTCTGGCAGATGGTTATTAAGGGCAGCGTGATCGTCGCCGCTGTGGTACTGGATCAGATTCAGAAACGATTCATTACCGGGGCCCGTTCATGAAAAAAAGCGACACCGCGCGCAAGATAAAGGACAAGGTCGGCATCGCCAGCACGAACCTGCTGGCCGATACGCGCCGCAAAAAGATCATGGAGTGGCTTCAGGAAGAGGGCTCCGCGCGGGTGCGCGACCTGTCGGAAGCCTTCGGCGTGTCCGAAGCCACCATGCGGCAGGACCTCGAAAAGCTGGAGGGCGAAGGCCATATCGTCCGCGAACACGGCGGGGCCTTCCTCAAATCCGTACCGCAGCAGGTCAAGGCGCTGGCGCTTCAGCACATGGTCAATATGGATGCCAAGCGTCGCATCGGCATGGCCGCCGCCGCGCTTGTCCACGACGGTGAGACCATCATCCTCGATTCGGGCTCAACGACGACCGAAGTCGCCAACCATCTGGTCGAACGGCAAAACCTCAATGTCATCACCAACGCGCTGAACATCGCCCTGACGCTGGGCGGTTTGCCGAGCTGTTCGGTCCACATGCCGGGCGGCCATTTCAAGCCACCGACGCTCTCGCTCAGCGGTGAGAAGTCCGCCGACTATTTCAACGGCATCTATGCCGAAAAGCTGTTCCTGGCCACCGCCGCCGTCTCGTTCGAGGCCGGTCTGACCTATCCGTCCATGGCCGATCTGTACGTCAAGCGCGCCATGATCAAGGCCGCCTCGCGCGTCTATCTGGTCGCCGACTCGACCAAGATCGGCCGCACCTCGTTCTCGTCGCTGGGCGGGCTCGACACCATCCACACCCTGATCACCGATACCGGCATCCGCCCGGAAGACCGCGAGGCCTTCGAGCGGCTGGGCATAGAGGTTATTATTGCATGACGCGCTACCTGAAGTTCCTGCTGCCCGCCCTTGTGGTGATCGCCGCCATCGCCTTTTTCGCCCTTGCGCCGAAGAGCCGCGACAATCTGGTGGTCATCATCACGCCGTCGCTCGACAATCCCTTCTTCGGCTGGGAAGCACGCGCGGCGGAGGCAAGGGCCAAGGAACTGGGGTACAAGACGCTCACCTTCTCGCACGGCGACGACGCCTATAAGCAGAACGAGCTGATCGACACGGCCATTGCCCGCAATGCGGCGGCCATTATTCTCGACAATGCCGGGGCCGACGCTTCGGTCGCCGCCGTGCAAAAGGCGCGCAATGCCGGGATCGCCGTCTTCCTCATCGATCGTGAGATCAATGTCCGCGGTGCGGCCCACGCCCAGATCGTGTCGAACAACTATCAGGGCGCGACGCTTGGGGCCGAAAGCTTCATCACCGCGATGGGCGGCAAGGGCGCCTATGTCGAACTGGTCGGCAAGGAATCCGACACCAACGCCCTGATCCGCTCCAAGGGCTATCACGAGGTGCTGGATCAATATCCCGATATGAAAATGGTCGCCCGTCAGAGCGCCAACTGGTCGCAGTCCGAAGGCTTTACCGTCATGCAGTCCCTGCTTCAGGCGCACCCTGACATCAGGGGCGTCATCGCCGGTAACGACACCATGGCGCTGGGGGCTCTGGCCGCGCTTGAGGCCGCCGGACGCACCGACGTGGTGGTGGTCGGTTTCGACGGCTCCAACGACGCCCGCGACGCCATCCTGCGCGGGCGGATGACGGCGACCGTGCTGCAACCGGCCTTCCGTCAGGCGCAATATGCCGTCGAACTGGCCGACAAACACATCAAAAGCGGCCAGACCAGTCAGGTCGAGAAGCTGCTGATGGACTGCGTGCTGGTCGATGGCAACAACGCCAGACAACTCGATAATTTCGGCCTGAAAAAGGGCTAATCCCCGCCTTCCCTGCGCCTCACCGCGCCTGAAAAAAACATAACATATATGAGGAGACGACCATGTCCTTTACCCGACGCGCCGCCTTCACCCTGCCGGTTGGGCTCTATGCGACCGCCGCCTTTGCCGCGCCCAAAAAGACGACGACACCCGCCGCACCTGCGCTGGAACGCTGGGGTCTGTACGAGATCAGCCTGAAAGGCCCTGACACCGGCAACCCGTTCCTCGACGTCGATCTGAGCGCCGACTTCACCGACGGTGCCGAGGTCGTGCGCGTGCCGGGCTTCTACGACGGCGACGGGGATTACCGCATCCGGTTCAGCCCGCCGAAGACCGGCACCTGGCGCTGGGTGACCAAAAGCAACGTCACGGCGCTGGACGGCCAGACCGGTCAGGCCGAAGCCAGCGCCCCGTCGAACACCAATCACGGGCCCGTAAAGGTGACGCTCGACGGCTATCACTTCGCCTATGCCGACGGCACGCCCTTCCGTCAGATCGGCACCACCTGCTACGCCTGGGCCCAGCAATCGGACGAACGCTGCGCGCAGACGATCAAAACCCTGACCGGTTCGCCCTATAACAAGCTGCGCATGTGCGTCTTCCCCAACGTCGCTGCCGAGCCGATCCATCCGTTCGTGCAAACGGGTACAGGCGACCGCGACTGGGACGGTACGCGCTTCAACCCCGCCTATTTCCGTCGCTTCGAATCGCGCGTCAAAAGCCTGCTCGATATCGGGGTCGAGGCCGACATCATCATCTTCCATCCCTATGACGAAAAGCGCGGCTTCTCGGATCAGAACCGCGTCCACGACGAACGCTATCTGCGCTACCTGATCGCGCGCCTGTCGGCGTTCCGTAATGTCTGGTGGTCGGCGGCGAACGAATACGACGACATCAAGACCAAGTCGATGGCCGACTGGGACCACATTCTGGAACTGCTGCAGTCCGAAGATCCGCACCACCGCCTGCGCTCGATCCACAATATCAAGGTGCTGTACGACAACAACAAGCCGTGGATTACCCATGCCTCGGTGCAGAACGGGACGGCGGTGCTCGATGACCGCACGGCGGAAACCTATCGCAGCGTGTGGAAGAAACCGGTCATTTTCGATGAGGTCTGCTACGAAGGCGACATCGCGCTGCGCTGGGGCAATCTGAGCGGTCAGGAAATGGTCATGCGCTTCTGGCACGGCCATATCGCCGGGACCTATGTCGGCCATTCGGAGACCTATACACCGGACAAGTCGGGTGCCGACGGCTCGTGGCTGGGTAAAGGCGGGACGATGCTCGGCACCGCAACGCCGCGCCTCGCCTTCCTTAAAAAGGTCATGGAGGACGGCCCGGCTCCCGGCATCGACCCGATCGACAAGTGGTGGGAGCGCCACGTCGGCGGCAAGGAAGGCCGCTATTATCTGCGCTATTTCGGCGATCAGGCCCCCGCAGAATGGGCCGTCGACCTGCCGCGCAACGGGCTGAAAGGCGGTGAACAGTTCAGGGTCGACGTGCTCGATACCTGGAACATGACCGTCACCCCGGTCGAGGGCGTCTTTACCATGGCCAAGAAGGACAACTATAATTTCCACGACCCGGCCCGTCCGACGATTAAGCTGTCCGGTAACAAGTGGATGGCCGTGCGCATTACGCGGGTTTAGGCCTGCGAAAAAGATTGATCCAAAAACATAATATATATTATGAAGACGGAAAGATTATAAACGGGGAATCCTCATGACGCTCGACCGCCGCCAGCTCGCCCTGAGCCTCGTGACCACTCTGGCGGTCGCGCCGTCGCTGGTTCGGGCCGCCACGTCGGCGTTTTTCGATGTCAAAACCTTCGGGGCGCGCGGCGACGGCAAGGCAATCGACAGCGACGCCATCAACAAAGCCATTCTGGCCGCGTATAAGGCAGGTGGCGGTACGGTCGTTGTCCCCGCGGGCCGCTATCTGTGCTTTTCCCTGCGTCTCAAGGACCGTGTGACCCTCCTTTTGTCGCCGGGTTGCGTTATCGAAGCCGCCGACACCGCCGTCCACGGGCGCAAGTACGATCTGGCCGAACAGGAACTGCTCGAACAGTTTCAGGACTATGGCATTACCCATGCCCATCCGGCTCTGATCTATGCCGATGGCGCGGTCGATATCGCCATCGTCGGGCAAGGGCTGTTCTACGGCAAGGGTCTGGTCCGCGAAGGCCCGAACGCCCGCTGGAAAGGCGTCAAGGACTGGAAATCAGCCACCGAACTCGGCCTGTCGTTACGCGATGCGCGGCGGCAGAATCCGGCGGAGGTCGCGATGGACGGCTTGGCCCACCGTACGGTCAGCCTCAAGAATTGCCGCAATGTCGTCCTGCGCGATTTCATGGTCCTGCAGGGCGGGCATTTCAGCGTCTTTGCCAATAACTGCGACAATGTCACGATCGATAATCTGCTGATCGACACCAATCGCGACGGCATCGATATCGACGGGTGCCGCAATGTGAAGGTCGTCAATTGCAAGGTCAATTCGCCGCGCGACGACGCCATCGTGCTGAAATCCAGCTATTCGCAGGGCCGCAAGATTTTCTGCGAAAATATCCTGATCTCCGGCTGCACGACCTCGGCTTTCGGCATGGGCATGGTGTTCGAGGGCACGCTGCCGAAACTGCCGGAAGGCCAGCCCTACAATAATCCCGGCGCGCTGGGGCGTATCAAGATCGGCACCGAGTCGAACGGCGGCTTCCGCAATATCCAGATCACCGACTGCCTGTGCGACCATTCGCGCGGCATCCTGATCGGGGTGGTTGACGGCGGCCTGATGGAAGACGTCACCATCTCAAACATAACCCTGCGCAACCCCGTCAACCATCCGCTGTTCGTGCGGCACGCGGCGCGTTTGCGCGCCCCCGAAGGCACCGGCATCGGCGCCATCCGTCGCATCCGCTTCTCGGACATCACCGTGACAGGCGTACAGTCGAAATTCGCCTGCGGCGTCGAAGGCATCCCCGACGGGATCATAGAGGATGTCAGCTTCAGCCACCTCCACATCACCGCCCGCGGCGGCGGCACGACCGAAGAGGCCGCGCTCAATCCGGCGGAAAAACGCGTCGCCAGCCTTGAGGTCAACCATATGGCCCCCCTGCCGGCCTATGGGCTGTTCGCGCGCTTTGCCCGCAATGTGACGGTGCGCGACTCGACCTTCGACACAGAGACCCCTGATGCGCGTCCGGCCATCGTCTTCGACCGGGTGACCGGCGGCGTGGTCGAGGGTCTGCGGTCGGTGCGTGACCCGAAAGAGGCCGTGGTCCTGCGCGATTGCCGCGACATCAGCGTAGAAGGCGTGACAAGGATCAGCTGATGACCTTGGGGCGGCGCTTGCGCCACGACGATTCGATATGGTCACGCATGGCGCGGGCCGCCCCATCAGGGTCGCGCGCCAGAATGGCGTCATAGACCTTCTGGTGTGCGTCGTGCGTGTCGCGGATATGTTCGACGCTCAGTTTGCCGGCATAGGCGAAGTTGCTGAGCGCCCGGCCCTGAATCCCGTCGATGATCGCCTCGCTCAGCCGGTCACCGGAAATGCGCATGATCATGTGGTGCAGCACGACGTCCTCGACGATATAGGCGGCGGGATCGGCGACCATCCCGGCCAGCTTATCCATCTGCGCCCGAAGCTCGGCCAGTTCGGCGTCAGTCGCCTTGCGCGCCACCTTGGCGGCCATCGAGGCTTCGAGTGCGACCCGTATTTCAACCAGGTTATCGAGATAGCTGAGGCCGTCCTCGCGTTGGAACAGAGCGCCCAGCACCATCGGATCGAGCCGGTTCCAGTAGGTCTCGCCCTGCACGATCGTCCCCCGGCCCTGCTGCGAAACGACCAGCCCCTTTTCGGTAAGGGCCGTCGTCGCTTCACGCACCACGGTGCGGCTGACCTCGAACATGTCGCAGAGGACGTTTTCCGGCGGCAGGGCCGACCCGGCGGGATAGACCTCCGTCACAATGGCGGTCACCAGATCTTCGACTACCGCCACCGCAAGGCGCGGACGGCGGCGGGTCTGACGGGCAGAAAAATCGTTAACGGTCAAAAATCTGTTCCTCAGGGCCGGTCAGGGCGATTCGCGCGGGATGGCACATAACTTAGCACAGCTAATAGCACATGCCACCGCGTTAGATTATGTCATACAAACCTTTATCGCCATTAAAAAACGGCAGGCGTCTTTTCATGCGCCCGCCCGTTGCCAGTCGCGCATCGCAATGTTATGTTATCATACATATTATATTGATGGCGACTCTTATGAAGATTTCTGGCTACCGCAGCCTGTCCACCGTTCACCTCTGGAACCGCGCCGTGGGCGACGTCAACGGCGTCGTGGAGTCGGGCATTACCGAGGTTCCGCTGCTGATTCTCGAAACGGATAGCGGGCTGGAAGGCGTCGGATTGGGGCCGCACGCCGAAATCACCCGCCTGTTTCCCTGCATCGAACACGAAGACCCGCGCGCCGTGGCGGCCCTGTACGACCGGATGCTGGCGCAGGTGTTCAAAAGCGGTCATGCCGGGGCTACCTTCGGGACCATCGCCGCCCTCGACATGGCCCTGTGGGACCTCAAGGCGAAAATGGCCAACGAGCCCCTGTGGCGGCTGCTGGGCGGGCGCGACCGATTCGTGCCGGGCTATGCGTCGGGTCTGTGCTACGGCCTCGACGATGCCGCCCTCATCACCCTTTACGAGCAATGGGCCGACCGGGGCTTTGCGTCGGCCAAGGTCAAGGGCGGGCGCGACCTCGACCGCGATATCCGGCGCCTGCTGATGGTGCACGACGTCATGGCCCGCAACAGCGTCCGACCGGCCCTGATGCTTGACGTCAACGAAGCCTGGAGCCGCAAGCAGGCCATCCGTCACCTGCATGAAATCGAGCGCCATATCGACCTGACCTGGATCGAGGAGCCCCTGCGCCGCTGGGACGTCGAAGGCCATGCCATGGTGGCGCGCGCCGTGAAAACCGCAGTTGCCACCGGCGAAAACCTGAGCGGGCTGGAACAGTTCACGCCCCTGCTGGGCAGCGGTGCCGTCGATGTTGTCCAGACCGGCAGCGTGTGGGGCATTACCCATTTCCTGCGTGTCGCCACCGCGGCCCATGCCCATAATCTGCCGGTATCGCCGGTCGCCTACGACACCAATCCCGTCGCCCATGCCGCCGCCACCGTGCCGAACTGCCTGAGCATCGAGCTACAGGATTTCCATGCGCCGCTGGGCCTGAGCGTCGATCAGCAGATCATCGACGGCGGGATCGTTCTGGGCGATGCCCCCGGACTGGGGATCGCGGTGGACGAAGCCGCCATCGCCGCCAACCGCCTGTCGGGACAATGGACGGTCCCCAACGGCCCGCATGTCCGGCCGGCGCGCGCGGGCCTGAGGCTAGTGCCGGAACACTGAGAACCGACACTGAGGACCGACACTGACACCAAAGGTTAAGACTAAACGCTAAATTGACAACGTCAGAGACGGGTTTAGCGCTACCATGCGCATAAGAGATAAAAACGACCCGGAGGAAACGACATGACCGAGACTGTGCCGGAGGCGCTTAGCGCGCTGCCCGATAGGCCTGCCCCTGCCCTTCCGGTGTCAGGCGGTCGGCGAATCCGCCTGCAATATTCCCTGACCCTCAGCTTCTTTGTGCTGATGGCGCTCTATTCGGGCGTACTGGGGGTTTTGCTGCCCAATCAGATCGCCGAGTTCGATCCGGCGAACAAGGCCGGGAATCTGGCGCTGCTCTTCGCCGTGACCTCGGTGTTTTCGACCCTGACGACGCCCATCGCCGGGGCCTTGTCCGACCGGACGCATACGCGCTGGGGCCGACGGTCGCCGTGGATACTGGCCGGTGCGCTGATCGGGTCGCTGGCCCTGTTCGGCGTCTCGCTGATGACCAGTTTCGCCTCGGTTCTGGTCCTGTGGGTCATGGCCGCCGTCGCCTATAATTCGATGCAGCCCGCCATGACCACGATCATCGCCGACCGCTTTCCCGAACAGACGCGCGGCGTCGTCTCCGGCTTCGTCGGTGCGGGCATGACGGCCGGATTGACGGCGGGCACCGTCGTGGCAGGCTATCTGGCCGGGGAGCGCGTCATGGCCTATGGCCTGTTTGCGCTGGCCATCGCCGCCTGCTGCATCACCTTCGTCGTCATCAACCGCGAGCCCCCGGTCCCGCGCACCGCGCCCGAAACCTTTCGTCTGGGCGTCTTTTTGAAAAGCTTCTGGATCGACCCGCGCCAGCACCCCGATTTCGCCTGGGCCTTCGCCGGGCGCTTTACCATCTATATGGGCTATCAGGCCATCGCCACCTACCTGCTCTATATCCTTCAGGACTATATCGGGCTGGGGGTCGCGCGTGCCAATACCGCCATCGCCGAGCTGGCCCTGATCACCTTCGGTTGCCTTGTCGTCTCTTCCGTGGCGTCGGGTTTTTTGTCCGACCGCCTGCAACGGCGCAAGCCCTTCGTCTTCGTCGCCAGCCTGATCATGGGCGTGGCGATGGTCGTGCCGCTGATCCTGCCCGATATGTCCGGCATGCAGATCTATGCCGCCCTGATCGGCCTCGGCTACGGGTCGTTCATGTCGATCGACATGGCCCTCATGACTCAGGTCCTGCCGAAAACCGAAGCCGGTGACGAAGGCAAGAACCTCGGCATCCTGACCACCGCCATAAATATCCCGCAGATCCTCAGCCCGGTCATGGCCGCAGTTCTGCTCAACCTGTCCGGCAATAATTACGCGGTGCTGTTCGTAGCGGCGATCATCTTCGTCTTCGGCTCGTCGCTGTGCGTCCTGCCCATCCGTTCGGTAAAATAATGCGCCTGTCTGCCCTGCTCCTGTCGTGTAGCCTCCTGTCGTTGCCCATATCGCTACCCGTCTGGGCCGAGACCGTCATCCACGTCTCGCCCACCGGCAGCGATACGGGCGACGGTACGGCTCAGAAACCTTTCCGCACCCTGCCTCGCACCCAGACCGCCGTGCGTAAGGCCAATGCGAAGGACGATGTCGTGGTCGTGCTGGGCGACGGCACCTATGCCCTGAACGCGCCGCTCGTCTTCACCGCCGCCGACGGCGGGAAAAACGGCCACAGCGTAACATGGCGTGCCGCCGAAGGGGCGACGCCGTTGATTTCCGGCGGGTTCACGGTCACCGGCTTCACGCTGGTCGATGCCGATAAGCGCCTCTACGTCGCCAATGTGCCCAAGGGCACCGACGCGCGTCAACTCTGGGTCGATGACGTGCTGGCCGAACGGCCCTTCATCGAGATCAAGCCCGAAGATCTCGAATACTCGGCTACGGGTTTCACGATCAAAAATCCCAAGCTGGCCTATATCGCCGACCTCAAACACCCGGCGCGGCTGGAGGTCGAGGCGACCGGCATCTTCACCGACCGGTACGCCCCGGTAAAGTCGATCGACGGGCAGGTGGTCACCATGCAACAACCGGCGTGGGACAACAACACCTGGGGCTACGACACCCTGACCAAACCCTTCTTCGCCAACGAGTCGCACCTGTTCCTCGTCAACGCGCCGGAGTTCTTCGGCAAGGTCAATCAGTGGCACTCGCGCCCCTATCAGTGGTTCGTCAGCCCCGAAGAGGGCAAGCTTTACTTGCGCGCCGCGCTCGACGCCGATGTAGCGAAACTGACCGTCACCCTGCCGCGGCTTGAAGTACTGATCAGCATTTCCGGAACCGTGGACAAACCGGTCGAGAACCTGACCTTCGAAGGCCTGCGCTTTTCCTACACCTCATGGATGGGGCCGTCGCAGCCGACGGGCTACGCCAACCAGCAAAGCGGCGCGTTTCTGAAAGAGGTGTCGCCGGTTCGGCCCTCTGAGGCGTGGAAGGTGTGCGGCTGGGGCTGCGCCGACTTCGAGCGCATGCGCCTGAAATGGAACCAGATTCCCGCCGCAATTCAGGTCTCCGCCGCCCGTAACATCACCTTTGCCCGTAACACCTTCTCGCAACTGGGTCAGGTCGGGCTCGGCATCGGCAACGACGCCAATGCGCACCTGTCAGGCGTCGGTCTGGCCACACAAAACATCCGCGTCACGCGTAACCGCTTCGCCGTCCTGTCGGGCAGTGCTATCATGGCCGGTGGCATCCAGACCCCGGCGCACCACCCGGACGATCCGCGCCTGATCAGCCAGAACCTCGTCATCGAGGACAACTGGATCACCACGGTGTCGCAGGACTACAAGGACAATGCCGCCGTCCTGACCACCTATATCGACGGCGCTCAGATCCGGCATAACGACATTTCCGACGCGCCCTATGACGCCATCGCGGTCGGTTGGGGCTGGGGTTACAATGACGCCGGCGGCAATCCGAACTACGACAAGAAGCAGAAGGGCTATCTGCACAATCCGGTCTTTGATACCCCGACGACGCTGAAAAATACCGTCATCGAAGGCAACCGCATTCACGGCGTTAAGCAGTGGTACATGGACGGCGGTGCGATCTATAACCTGTCGGCCAATCCGAACGCGGTCATCCGCAACAACTATATCGCCGACATCAACAACAAGGTCGCCCTCTATCTCGATGAAGGCTCAAAGCACTTCCTGATCGAGAATAACGTCGTCGACACCCAGGGCATGTGGCTGAACATCAATACCGCAGGCAAGGAATATCTGAAGCGGATTTCGTCGAACAATACGGCGCGCCACAACTGGCACAATTCGATCAAGACCGGCGGCCGCTGGCTGAAAGAGATCGATAATGTCGCCGACGACAATTATCTGCTGCCGGACAAGAACTGGCCGCCCGAAGCGCAGGCCGTCATCCGTAATGCCGGGGTCCGGCCCGAATAAAAAAACGGAGGGCGATGCCGCCCTCCGATGGAAAGGATCACATATCAATCCGTGGCCGGAAGATGCACGACACGGGGCCACAACCCTGAACCTCCCGGCGGCAAAATCAGGATTTCGCACACCGGAAACAGGGGTCGCAAGTATGTGATCCGCTCCCTTCCGGAGAGGGATGAGGCGCCGGAAACGACCGAATCGATACTTGCCACCTTGATGATAAATTCATAATACAACATTCAATTACATGCAATACATATAATATGTAATATGTTTGTATGATTTATAGGCCGCCCGTCCGCGCCGTCCATTGCCAGACCACCGAATCCGTCACCGCGCCTGCCGTCGCCGTGACGGTATTATCGCCTTCGATCAGTTCTATATCCCATGTGGCGATGTGATCATCGGGCTTTTTGGGCGACAACCGCTGGCCGTTGAAAGTCAGGCTCACCTCGGGCTGATTGGTATAGATCTTCACTGTGACGAACTTTGCGCGTTTCGGCGTGTCACGGCGGCTGGTGATATGCACCATCGGCGCTTCGGACCAGTTAGCCTGATACCAGTACCAGGCGTCCTTGCGCACCTTGCGGTCCTCGGTGACGAGGCCCTTGTCGTTGATCGCGGGGCGATCGCCCTCGTTACGGCGGAAGGACGGAAAGTCGAAGGCCAGCCAGATGAAGTTCGACCACAGATAGGGCCGCTTGTTCAGTTCGCGCCAGTTGGCCTCGTGATAGAGCGCCTGATACTGCTCCGGGTGCCAGTAGCTTTGCGGCACGGTGCGTTTCGGCGGGTCTTCCTGATGCTTGATACTCGCCCCGGCTCCGTATTCCGACACCCCAAGGATACGGTCGGGATACTTGGCGTGCAGGTCATCGGCCCATTTGCCCATGTCGGCGTGTTCACCCCAGTACCAGCCGAAATAGCGGTTATAGGAGATGGTGTCGGAATGGTTGGCGATGGCGTCGTTGTCATCAAGGCAACAGTGAGCGTAATTGGTCGGACGGTAGGGGTCCATGCCCTTGGCGGTCGCCTGAAGACCGGCCAGCACGGCGTTCGACTGCGGGCTTGAGACGCGCAGTTCGTTGCCTAGTCCCCAGGTCGCGACCGACGGGTGATTGTAGTTCTGCGCCACCAGTTCGCGCATCTGCGCGACCGTTGTGTCGCGGAAGGCGTCCGAATTATCGATCTCATCGACCAGCGGCACCTCGGTGGTGATCAGTATGCCGCGCCGGTCCGCCTCTTCATAGACCTTTTTCGGGTGCTGCATGTGAGCCAGACGCAGGGCGGTGACGCCCATCTCGTCCATGATCTGCATGTCCTCGGCAATCTCGGCGTCGGAAACGGCAGTGCCTTTGCCGTAGCGTCCCGGCTGCTGCATATTGGTGCCGTAGATGCGGTAAGGCTTGCCATTGAGGCGGAACGTGCCGGTCTTATCGACGGCGACCGTGCGAATCCCCAAGGGCGCTGCCACCGTGTCGCGCCTGCCGTTGGCGGTGACGCTTACCTCGACGCGATAGAGGTACGGATCGGCGCGTCCGGCCCATAGACGCGCCCTGGCGATCCTCAGAGCGGTTTCGACCGGCAGGGTCTGACCGGCCATAAGATCATGACGCGTGGTTCCCATCGCTACGACCTTGCCGGTAGCATCGAGGATGCGCGTCGAGACGGTGGCCTTGACAGGTGCCGCGCGGTCGTTGGTCAGCAGGGTTTTGACACCGATCATGGCCTTCGGCGCGATAGCCTTGGTCGTCACATAGATCCCCGGCCCGCCGTGGTCGCCAAGACTTATATGCGCCTCCGGCACGCTGATCAGCGACACCTTGCGATACAGGCCGCCGAAGACGATGAAGTCGCCGGTCAGGGGCGCAATATGGGGAAAACGCCTATTGTCGACGCGCACGGCGATGAGGTTCTTGCCCGGTTTCAAGGCCGGTGTGATATCGAAGCGAAAGGCGGCATAGCCGCCGTCGTGACGCCCGATGGACTGTCCATTGACCCACAGTTCGGTGACCAGAGCCGCGCCGTCGAAATTGAGCACATAGCGGCGGCCCGCTTCCGGCGTCAGGTCGAGCATCCTGCGATACCAGCCCGGCCCGCGGTAATAGCTGCCCTCCGTTTCACCGCGCGCCTTATCGCCGCCCGAACCGGCATCCCCGGCATTGAAGGTGTGCGGCAAGGTCACCGCCTGCCACCCTGTGTCGTCGAACTCCGTGTCTTTGGCCGCCGGGACGTCCTGACGCACGAAGCGCCAGCCGTCGTCGAGGGGCGTTTCGACGCGCTGGGCCAGCACCGTCAGGGGCATCACGATCAGAACCGTGCAAACGGCCATTACACGTACCCAGTTCATGCGGTGTCTCCTTATTTGACGATGACGTAATCGACGGCCACAGCCCCCTCGACGCGCAGGCTCAGCCGGTAGGTTCCGGCATTGATCAGCGAAGGGGTTTCGATGACCGCCTCGGCCCAGCCGTCGCTGACCGCGAAGGTCACCGGCAGGTCGGCAACCTCGATGCCGCTCATATCGGTGAGGATCACACGGGCCGTTAACGGGGCGGTGGCCTGATAGCGGAAGGTGTAGGCCTGACGGCTGGCGGCACCGGTCGTGACGCTCCATTCCGCGCTGCCGTTCGCTTCAATGGCGGCATAGGCCTGACCGGCATAGCCCTTGAGCTTCGTGGCCGCGACGGCCCCGGTCAGCTTCGCGGTTTCGGCCTCGTAAAGATTCTTGTTGCGCGCAAAGGTGAACACCCCCGGCGCAAACGGCAACGGCAGAGCCCGGCGAACCAGCAGCGGCAAGGCGGCGGGCACGCTCACGGTTTCACCCGCCTTGACGCGACGGGTAACGAAGGCAAATCCACGCGCCTTGAGGTCCGTCGGTGCCCATCCGTCAGGGGACGCCGTGCCGTCCGGCAGCGCCAGATAGAGCGCGCTGTCGAGGCGTACCTGCACCGTCGTATTGCCGGTTGCCGACGCGCTTTCGGGAGGCACCCAGTCGCTGTCGAGCACGGCGGGCGGTAGTCCGGCCCAGCGCTGATCGCCGGTCACGTAGATCGTTTCGCCGTTATCGAGGAAGGCACGGCCCTGACCCGCGATCAGGTCGGTGCCGTCGGGCGGCGCCTCGCTCCCCTTGCCACGGATAGCGATCGCCGCGATGACCGCCTGCCCTGCCGTGACGCGCGGGAAGTGGATGCGCAGTTCGCCGTTTTCAGCCTTGGCCCGCACGACCTTGGTCATCGCCTTGCCGAACCCGGCCTCGGCATAGAGGTCGAGGTTTTTCACCACCGTCCGGCCATTGACCGCGACATCGAAGACGCGCCAGCCCCTGGCGTCGATCCCGGCGCGGCCATACCACGGCTCGGCAAAGTGCAGTTCGATCTCGTACGTCCCATCGGGCACACTGAACCGGTATTGCAGCCGGTCGCGCCCGAAACGGTAGGTACGGTACAGATCGCCGTCCGCCGTCCCCGCGATTTCGTCATAGCCGATACGACGGCTGCCCAGCGCCGGATCAAGGTCGGGATAATCGTCGCCCCAGCTTTGCCAACCCCAGCTTTTTTCATTTTTGGGGGCGCCCTCGACCCAGTGCCGGTCGCCCAGCCACAGATTTCCCGCCGCATCGCGATAATCCGGCCCCCCGGCATTGACCCGGTAAAGATAGGCGCGGGTATCGGCTTTGGCGGCAAGCGGAACCACCCCCGGCGCGTCGGGCAGATAATGCAGGCGGATCAGGTCGCGCGCCGCCGTCTTGCCGCCATTGCGACACACGGCGGACAGCCGGTTATAGCGCACCTCGACCCCATCCCAGCGGAAGGGCGCACCGTCCGCCGGACGCGCGCGCCACCCCAGCGACAGGGTGTTGTTCGCATCGTTGAACAGCTCGACCGTATCGCAGTTCGAATAGACCTCGATACCCGACTTCACGCCCGGCTCGATCCAGCGGTCCGGCCAGGTCGGCGAGACGATATAGACCATCGGTTCTTTCACTGTCTTGGCCCGATACATATAGAAGGCGTCGGTCGGCTCGCCCCACAGGGTCAGCAGTCCCTTGTTGTTCGACGGCCCGACCTGCTCCAGCGGGCGGATGCCGTCGAAGATCTGTGTTCCGTCGGCGCGCATCAGACGGCCCGGGTTTTCATGCGTGGTCAAAAGCCAGTGGAAATCGCCGACCGCCTGACCCTCGACAGACAGGGCCTGCCGCGCCTTTTTCTCCAGCAGCGCCGCCGCGGCGCTTTCGCTGAACGCGCCCCCCTTGAACGGAGCCTCGGCGTGCCAGCCGAGCGAGCGCCACGCGCCGTATTCGCCGACCAGACCCTGCTTTTTCAGTTCCTCGGCATAGCGATCCGGATTGCCGCCATAGGTGCCGGACCAGTTCTGCGGCACGTTCCAGTCGGTCCCCTCGCCGCCATTGCACGACACGATCAGGCGCTCGACCGAAGCCATCGGATCGTGCTCGCGGATGATATTCATCACCTCACGCGCAAAATCCGGTGGCAGTTTCGACTCGTTCTGTAGCCCCCACAGGAACAGGGCCGGGTTGTTGCGCCGCTCGCGTACCCAGTCAGCGGCCAGCGCCTTGAAATTGGCGCGAAAGGCGTCGTTGTCGAACCAGACGTGCGCCGAAAACTGCGTCCACCACAAAATGCCGTCGCGGGCGAAATGGTCCTGATAGCGCAGATTGTGCGGATAGTGCGCGTCGCGAAAGGCGTTGAAGCCGCCCGCCTTCACCATGCTGACACGGGCAGCGACCTGCGCGTCGGTAAAGGCCTGAGACGCCCCCAGATGATGCTCGTACTCGGCGACACCGTGGACATAAAACGGCTTGCCGTTGATCAGCAACTGTCGTGCGCTATCCTTTGTCCCGGTGATCTCAACCGTGCGCAGACCGGTCGTCGTTACGGTCTCATCGACCACCTTGCCGTTTTCACTCAAACGCGTGCGCAAGGTGTAGAGATAGGGCGTTTCCGGCGACCACAGATGCGGATTTCTGATCTCCGGCAAGGCCTGCTCGAAGTGGCCCTCGGCGCCGGCGCCGAGCATATGCGGTGTGGTGACCGTCGCCACCACCTTGCCCCCGGCATCGATCACGTCGCTGGTCAAGGTAAAGTCGCGCCGACGATCCGACGCGTTCTGCAACTCGCTGCGTACCGTCAGTTGCGCGCGGCGAGCGTCGATCCGCCCCGGCCCGCCCCAGACATAGGCCCCGAACGGGCGAACGCGTAAACTGTTGGTCCTGATCACATGCACGGGTCGGAAAATGCCCAGGGGCTGCGAGCCTTCGGCAAAGCCGTTTTCGGGCTGATCGTCGCCGGGCACCCACGGCAAATCCTTGATACCGTCAGGATTTTCAGCCCGCACGACCAGCAGGTTTTTACCCGGTTTCGCGGCGCGCGTCATATCCAGCGTAAAGCTGATCAGACCACCCCCGTGCTTTCCGACCACCTGACCGTTCAGATAGACCGTGGCATAGGCATTGACGCCTTCGAACATCAGAAACAGGCGCTCGTCCGCACCCACCTTCGGCAGATCGATCGTCTTGCGATACCAGGCGACCCCATGCAGCGTCCCACGCACCACCTGTCGGTTATAGCTGTAACCCTGCCAGTTGTGAGGGACTTCGACGTCCTGCCATGTCGCGTCGTCGAAAGCCGTCGCCTGATAGGCACCGTCCGCGCCCGGCGTTTGCCCCTTGTCGTCGGTGACGAACAGCGCGGACCGCCACGTCCCGTGGAGACGCGTCTCTTCACGTGGCGCGGCCTGAACCGTCACGGATATCAAACTTAGCAGGGCCACGAGCCACCACCGGATCATGTTTCCTCACCGCCTTAAGAGGGTGTTTGGGTCTTGGTACGGCCAAGCCGCTACATCGTCAATATAATATGTATTATATCTATACAGCTAAACGTCGCTCGGTTAGGGTCGATGAAAACAAGAGGGGGCATTCCATGATCGATCCGGTAAAACCGTCGCGCCGCGCCGTACTGGCATCGGTCGCTGTCGGGACCGTAGCGCCCACCCTGAAGGCCGCCGAAACGCAAGCCGAACCCCCGCACGACCCCCGTCTGAGCCTGTGGTACGACAAGCCCGCCGCCGTATGGACCGAAGCGCTTCCGGTCGGTAACGGGCGGCTGGGCGCCATGGTCTTCGGCGGCATCAAGCGCGAGCGGCTGCAACTGAACGAAGACACCCTGTGGTCGGGCGGACCCTATCACAACGTCAATCCGAAGGGTCGCGCGGCCATCTTGAGAGTGCGCGAACTGATCTTTTCGGGTCAATATGCCGAGGCTGAAAAGCTGGCCGACGCCGATATCCGTGCCGTGCCGATGCGCATGATGTCCTATCAGAACGCCGGTGACCTGCTGATCGACCTGCCGCGCGTCAACGAAACCTCCGTGAGCGGTTATAAGCGCGAACTGGACCTCAATACCGCCGTCTGCCGCACAAGCTTCACGTCGGAGGGCATCGGTTATGTGCGTGAGGTCATCTCCAGTTTCCCGGCCAATGTCATTGCGGTGTCGCTGACCGCCACGGGTGGGCCGCTCGATGCCGACATCGGCCTGTCGAGCGGTCAGCGCGGCGAGGTCACAACATCCGGTGACGAACTGACCCTGACCGGTGTCAACAACAGCGATTTCGACAATCCCGGACGGCTGAAATTTCAGATTCGGACCCGCGTCGTCACCGACGGTAGGATCGAAGCCTACGGCCCGACCCTGCGCGTGCGCGGCGCGACCTACATCACCGTTTATACGGCGATAGCTACCAGCTATCTATCCCCAGCCAATGTATCGGGCGATCCCGACGCCCTGACCCGCAGCCACATCGCCGCTGTCCGTGCGACGTCGTTCGAGACGCTGAAATCCGCCCATATCACGGACTATCGCAGCCTGTTCGCGCGCGTGGCACTTGAGCTACCCGAAGGGCGCGGCGGCAACCGCACCACCGCCAGCCGCGTCGAAAACGCCGTCGGCCTGAAAGACCCGATGCTGGCCGTGCTCTATTTCCAGTTTGGGCGTTACCTGCTGATCTCGTCGTCGCGTGGCACGTCGCAACCGGCCAATCTGCAAGGTATCTGGAACGAGCTGAACCGACCGCCCTGGGGCAGTAAATATACGCTCAACATCAATGCCGAGATGAACTACTGGCCCGCCGATCCGGCCAATCTGTCCGAATGTCTTGAGCCACTGGTGCGGATGGTCGAGGAACTGTCGGTGACCGGGGCACGCACCGCCCGCGACCTTTATGGCGCCAGCGGCTGGGTAACGCACCACAATACCGACCTGTGGCGAGCGTCGGGACCAATCGACTTCATGCGTACGGGACTTTGGCCGACCGGCGGCGCGTGGTTGTGCGTGCAGTTGTGGGACCATTACGACTACCGGCGCGACATGGCCTTCCTGCGTCGCATCTATCCCCTTATGAAGGGCGCGGCACAGTTTTTCGTCGAAACCCTGCAAACCGATCCGAAGACGGGGATGCTGGTCACCAATCCGTCCAACTCGCCGGAAAACGACCACGGGCGCGGCTCGACCCTGTGCGCCGGTCCGGCCATGGACATGCAGATCCTGCGCGACCTCTTCGACCATACCATAGCCGCCGCCACGATCCTGAAGACCGACAAGGCTTTTGCCGCGCAGTTAAAAACTACACGAAGCCGCCTGCCCCCGGACAAGATCGGCAAGACGGGCCTGCTTCAGGAGTGGCAGGAAGACTGGGACGACACCGCGCACGACCTGCGCCACCGGCACGTTTCGCACCTCTACGGTCTGTTCCCCTCGCAGCAGATCAATATGGATGAGACCCCGGACCTGGCAGTTGCCGCGAAAAAGTCACTCGATCTGCGCGGGGACAACGCCACCGGCTGGGGCGTCGGCTGGCGGCTGAACCTGTGGGCGCAGTTACGTGACGGCGAGCGCGCCCATACGATCCTGCGTAATCTGCTATCACCGAACCTGACCTATCCGAACCTGTTCGACGCCCATCCGCCGTTTCAGATCGACGGCAATTTCGGCGGCGTCCGTGGCATTATCGAAATGCTGATCCAGAGCCGGGCCGAAACCGTTCACCTGCTCCCGGCCCTGCCCAAAGCGTGGCCCGACGGTCGCCTGACCGGCATCCGCCTGCGCGGCGACGTCGAAGCCGACCTGATATGGAAAGACGGCCAGCCCGAACGCCTGACCCTGCGCGCCACAAGGGCCGGACAACGCACCGTCACCTTCGGTGACCGGACGCGCACGGTGTCCCTGACACCGAACGCGCCGACGATCCTAAGTTGGAGTTAGACCAGCTTTTTCGGATCGACGACCACGTGGCGGATGCGGCGGCGACCTACTGTATAGGTGATATGCAGCAACCCGTCCGAGGTCTGGATCACCGCCGGATAGGCATAACCCGACACCAGCGGCTTGTCTTCCAGCGTCAGGACGTTGCGCCAGTGGATACCGTCGTCCGAGAGGGCGATATTGAGCGGCCAGCGGTCGCCCTTGCCCGGCTCGTCCGGGCGATGGCCGGAGTGGTTATAGACCACCAGTTGCCGCCCGTCTTTCAGCGTCACGGCATCGGTGCCGGAACTGGGGTTCGGCAAATCGATGGCCGTGATGCTGCTCCAGGTCAGACCGTTGTCCTTCGACCAGGTCGAGCCGATAACGCCTTGCCGCGTGCGACCGATCGCCTGCAACTGCCCGTCCTTGTGGAACAGAACGCTGGGCTGGATGGCTTCGATGGAGACCTTTGACGGCACATTGGCCGTCTTCGTCCACGTCTTGCCCTTGTCGGTCGAACGTTCGAAGTGAAAGCGCCAGCCCACATTGGTGTCGCCGGTCATGCCTTCGCCGCCTTCGGTGCTCGACGGCGACAGCCACGAGCCATCGGACAGCACCACCGGCTTGTTCTTGATCGGGCCCAATATACCGTCCGGCAGGCGGCGCGGTTTGGTCCACGTCTTGCCGTCATCGGCGGAGCTGATCACCATCCCCCACCAGGCGCTGGGGCTGGGGCCGACCTTGTAGAACAGGTGCAGGTCGCCGGTCGGGTCCTGAAACAGGACCGGGTTCCACGTCGGCAGACGCGTCCCATCGGCCTGAACGCCATTGGCGACCTCGACACTGGGCGACCATTTGCCGTTTTGCAGCCGCGCCACCCAGATACAGACGTCCGGATTGCGCTCCTTGGTGCCGCCGAACCACGCCGCGAGGATGGTTTTGGCCCGCGTCTCGACGATGGTCGAGGCGTGCGGCTCGATATAGGGGGCAGTATCGTAGGTATTGACGCGGCTGAGTATAGCCCCGCCGGGCTTGACAGGTTCGGGTGCAAACTTTTCGGCGTCGGTTTGTTGCGCGCGCAGGGGTAGAGGCAGCGTCATGGCCAGCGCCCCGGCGGCGACGGATTTCAGGAACAGACGTCTCATGTAAACGACTCCACGGATAGATCAGGATCGGGCGCAATCGGTTTGCGCACCACGAAGAGATAAACCAGCGCCGACAGGCTGGCCGCCGCCGCGCCCACCAGAAGGGCAGGTACGAAGCTGCCGGTGGCCTGCACGATATAACCGGTGACGATGGGGGCCAGCGCGCCGCCGATAAAGCCGCCGAAGTTCTGCAAACCACCTAATGAGGCGACCTGTTGTGGCGGTGCGACGGCGGAGACCAGCGCCCACGAGCCGACGCTGGCGACATTGGCGAGGAAGATGACGGCGGAGATACAGGCCAGCGCCAAGGTGTTGCTCTGAACCAGCGCGGCGGGGACGGTGAAGGCCGCCATGCCGAACATCGCTCCGATGGCCAGATATTTGCGCCCCTTGACCGTCGACCCGGTCAGCCTGACCAGCCGGTCGGACAAACCGCCCGCGACCAGACACCCGATAAAGCCGAAAAAGAACGGCACGAAGGCGGCGAAGCCAGACCGGATGGTGTCCATGCCGCGCTCCATCTGGAGGTAGTTGGGCAGCCAGCTCAGGTACAGCCAGTTGAGATAGACCGAGCCGAAGAAGCCGAAGATCATCCCCCAGGTCGTCGCGTGTTTGAACAGCGCGCCCCACGCCTTGATCCCGCCGCCGGTTTTGGTTTCGACCGCCGCCTGCGTGATCGTGGCGCGGTCGTCTTCCGACAGCTTCACCTCGTTTGGATTGCGATAGGCCGCCCACCACAGGGCCGCGACGAATAACCCGGCGACCCCCAGCACGACGAACACCGCGCGCCAGCCCCACAGCACCAGAAACACGC
Source organism: Asticcacaulis aquaticus (assembly GCF_028550415.1). GTDB lineage: Bacteria > Pseudomonadota > Alphaproteobacteria > Caulobacterales > Caulobacteraceae > Asticcacaulis > Asticcacaulis aquaticus. Next base: position 57,144 of record NZ_JAQQKX010000010.1, on the reverse strand, counting down.
TGAGTAGCGGCGGCGCAATCGCCGTCCCCAGCGGCGAGGCGGAGTTGAACACGCCCGTCGGGAAGCCGCGCTTTTCCGGCGGGAACCAGTCGCTGACCACCCGCGCAGCCGTCGGATATTGCGGCGACTCGCCGACCCCAAGCAGGATGCGCGCACCCAGAAACGTCGCAAAGTTGGTGACCAGCCCGCACAGGGCCTGCGCGATCGACCAGAAGGCGACCCCCACCGTCAGGAACAGGCGCGGCCTATAGCGGTCGATCAGGCCGCCGACCGGCAATTGCGCGATCGCATAGCTCCACGAAAAGGCCGACAGCAGCAGCCCCATTTCGCCGAGCGACAGGCCCATCTCTTCGCGGATGGCGGCATTGGTCACCGACAGGGCGCTGCGGTCGAGATAGTTGAGCGCACCGGTAATTACCAGCAGCACCAGCGACAGACGCTGAACGGAGGTCAAGGATCTCATGCGACGGCCCCTGTAAAGCGATGATGGCCGGACCCGATGAGCTGGGCGACCTTCACCCCCGGCACGATGATGCGGGCCTTGGCCCCCGGCGGGATATCGACCTCCATCTCGATACGCTGACCCTCGCGTATCCACCGGCTGCGCACCTCGCCGAAGACGGTCGTGTGGGCGACATCGGCAGAAGTCAGGCTGCCGACCGGTTTCGGCGCGACCGTGATGACGCGGCCCTCGGCATCGGCGAAATCGACGTGGATGCCGCCGATACCGCCATAGAGCCAGCCTTCGCCGTGCCCCAGCATGAAGTGGTTGAGCGACTTGTTCCAGTCGGCGTTCCACGCCTCGGTCAGGGCCGTCGCCCCCTTGGCCAGCTGATAGCCATAGCTGGGCCGGTCGGTGACCGACAGCATGTCGAACAGCACGTCGTCGCGCCCGTACATCATCAGGGCGCGCACCACATAGTGGAAGCCGACATCGCCGGCCGTCACGCCGTTCTGACTGTCGCGCACGGCCTTGACCAGCGCCGCCAGCACGCGTTGTTCCTGTCCCTTCGGCACGATACCAAGCGCCAGCGGCATGGCATTGGCCGTCTGGCTGTCGCGATCATAACTGCCGACATCGGCCTTGTAGAACCGGGCATTGAAGGCGTCGCGCACCGTGGCGTGGCGGCGTCCGGCGTCGGCGATTTCCGCCGCCGGGCGTTTGAGCACCGTCGCCACCTTACCCAGCGTATCGAGCACCTGAATATAGGTCGCCGTACCGCTCAGGGCGCGGCTGGTCAGTTGCGACGGCCCCAGCTTGCCATTGGGGGCCACGTCGTACCAGTCGCCAAGTCCGAAATCGACGATATGGCCGTCGGCGCGCGAAGCCAGATAGTCGGCATAACGGCGCATGGCCGGATAGCCGTCGGCAAGCAATTGCGGATCACCGTATTGCCGGTAGGCCGCCCACGCCGCCAGCGCCACCGCTCCGCCCCATTCCGGCGAATTGCGCGCGTCCTGATCGCTGCCGTCGGGTTTGAGGAACTGCATATATTCCGGCGCGATGCCCGGCACCATGCCGTCGGCCTTCTGCGTATCGTTGATATCGTGGACCAGTTTTTCATACATCGTCACGGCGTCGCGGTTATAGAAGACCGTCAGAGCGTTGAGATGGTTCTGCTCCAGCCAGCCGAGCTTTTCGCGGTGCGGGCAGTCGGTCAGGACGCTGTAGGCATTGCTCAGCACGGCGCGTTCGATCAGGCGATGGATACGCCCGAACAGCGGATCGCTGCACGCGAAGCGGCCCGCCTCCGGCAGGTCGGTGTAGCAGAACTGCCCCGACAGCGAGAGGACTTCGGCCTGACCGATGCCTGCCCTGCCCTTCGGTGCCGCGCCCTCAACCTGAAGGAAACGGAAGCCGTGATAGTTGAAGCGCGGCACGAAGCGTTCGTCGCCGCGACCGGCCAGCGTGTAATTATACTCAACCGTCCCCTTTTCGCCCCCGGCATTGAAGCTCTTTTGCCGTGCCAGGCCCTGCTCGTCGACGACCTCGCAGGGGGTCAGTTTCACGCTGGCCCCTGCCGGACCGCGCACGATCAGTTCGGGCCGGCCGGCGAAGTTCTGCCCCAGATCGTAGATGAAGACGCCGGGTTTCGGCTCGGTGATAGTGACCGTCTCGAAGCGCTGGTGCTGACGCACCGGCGGGATCGGCTGGGCGCGCAACCTGCCCTTGGGCGCAGGCACTTCCAGCGCTGCTCGCCAGCCATCGGTCGCAGTGTCGGCTACCGTGTCCCAGCCGGATCGTTCGCGCCGCGCATCGACGTCTTCGCCGCCGAAGATCGACGAGAACAGGATCGGCCCCTCGCTGACCTGCCAGCTTTTGTCGCTGACGACCTGTTTCACCGACCCGTCGGCCATAAACAAGCTGAGGTGCAGGCTGAATTTCGGCTTGCCGTAGCTGTGGCTGAACTTGGTCTTGCGACCCTTGACGCGTTCGGCATTGTACATGCCGTTGCCGAGCCACACCCCCAGCCGGTTGCCGCCATTGTTCAGCAACTTTGTCACGTCGTAGGTCGTGTAGTAGATCGTCCGGTCGTATTCGGTCCAGCCGGGATTGAGCAGGCTGTCGGTCACGGGCTTGCCGTTGACGGTCAGTTCGAAATGGCCGAGCCCGGTCACCGATACCACGGCGCGCACGACCTTTCCGGCGTCGAAGTCGGTGCGGAAAATCGGCAATATGGTTTCTTCCGGCGGCGTCAGGACCATGTTCTGCCCGCGCACATGCGTCCCCGGCGCCGGGTCGGCCTTGGCGGCGATCCATTTACCCTGCCACGTCGAAGGGTCGATAATGCCTGTGACGAACGACGCCGTTTCGCTCCATTGCCCGTCGGTGACCACCGCCCAGTAATAGGGGGTATGCGAGGCCAGTTTCAGCGGTGTTTTCGGCTGTGTGTCCAGACGCCCCTTTTGCAGACCGCTGTCCCACACATCGCCCTGACGACGACGCAGAGCCGCCTCGCTTGATGCGACGATCACGCGCGATATCCCCGGCATGACGTCGCGCGCGCCTTCGGGGGCCGTAATCTCCCAGCGAAACCGCGGACGCCGCGTGTCGATACCGAGCGGCGCGGTCAGCCATTCGATACGCAGATTGGCGGGTGTGACCGGTGTAGCGGCCCACACGCCGGCCGGCAGACTGGCCGCCCCGGCCAGCGCCGAGGCCGCACCTATAGCCATACGACGGCTGATGCCCTTCGCCATGTTTCGTCTCCTGTCTAGAGCACGTCCCGATCCGATTGGATCGGAACCGTGCTCTAATTTTTTGTTTTGTCGCGCATTTGCTTCCGAAAACCGTTGCACACTTTTCGGAATGCGCTCACACGGGCCTTTTGGCCTCTGATTTTTAGGTACCTTAAGCCGGTACTTTTAGGCTTTGAATCGCCGCCCGCGCCGTTTCGATCGACGCTTCGATATTATCAAGCACGTCCTCCACCGCCCAGCAACGCGCATAAAGGTCGAAATCCTCCCCCAGTGCGCGCGTATGGGTCGAGGCAAAGGTGCCCAGACGCTGATGATAGCGTTTGGCCAGCGCCGGGTAGCCGAACAGCTCGCACAACGACCCCACCGCCAGTGTCGGCGCGACCTGCGCCGCGACCTGCGGATGGCGCTCGCCGTGCGTCAGCAGCCATTTGTACAGGTCCGGCGCGAAATTGGCGAAGATGCCGCAAAACCCCCGCGCCCCGGCTTTCATGGCGTCGAAAGCGATGGCGGCATTGGCATTGCTGATGGCAAGCCGCGAGCCCTTGGCCAAGGCCAGTCGCCGCTTGACCACCGACAGATCGCACGACACGTCTTTCAGGATCACAAAGCGGTCCATATCGAGGCAATACTGCAATTCGGCATCGCTCAACAGACGTCGCTGCGGTCTGGGGCACTCGTACAGACCGAGATCGATATCGGACGGAAGCGCCTGAACCAGACGATCCAGTTGCGACAGAAACGCCCCCTCGCCTATCCGGTTCGTGATGAGAACCACCGCATCCGCCCCGCTGTCGGCGGCGGCACGCAGATCGGCTTTTTGCGCCTCTTCATCCTCACTGACATGACCCGAGACCAGTACGGGCACCCGGCCCCGGACGGCCTCGACCACGAACCGGCCCAATTCGCGCCGCTCCTGCGGCGACAGGAAAAACATCTCGCTCGACAGGCAGACGGCGAACAGGGCATCGGCACCGTTGGCGATATACCACTCGATCAGACGGCTCAGGCCGTCGTAATCGATGCGGTCATCCGCCGTAAACGGCGTCAGCATGACGGGAACGATACCGTTGATTGCACCCGCCACCTGTGTTCTCCCCTATAATCTTGCCCCTGCGCATCATTATTCATATGACATCACAACACACTGTTCGCCGGGTCAGCTCACCAACCCTTGTTTCCGGGCAAAATCCATGAACAGGCCGGGCCAGGCGGCACACGGCAAACCCACGGTCTTGCGGATACCGAACCCGTGCCCGCCTTCGGTGAACAGATGCAAGGCTACGGGTACCTTGTGCGCTTTCAGCGCCGCGCGGTACTCAACAGAGTTCTCCGGCGGCACACCGGCATCGTCTTCGGCATGAACCAGAAAACACGGCGGCGAGGCAGAAGTGACATTGCGCGCCGCGGTCAGCAGCGCCTCCATCTCCGGTGTCGGGGCCTCACCGAGCAGGTTCTTGCGCGACCCCATATGGGCGACGCCCGGCGTCATCGACTGCACCGGATAGATGGGGGCCGACAGGAAGGGCCGCGCCGACAGGGCATCGGCAGCATCGACAGGCTCATAAGCTTTCGTGCCGAAGCGTGCATTGAGGTCGCAACACAGGTGCCCGCCGGCCGAAAAACCCATATGGGCCACGCGCGCCGGATCGATGCCGAAGTCCGCCGCCCGCTGCCGGATCAGGCGCACGGCGCGCTGAGCGTCGGCCAGAGGCGCGTTGTAGCCCTTGGCCCAACCATCGGCGGGCAGACGGTAAAACAGCACGAAACAGGTAAAGCCCAGCTTCGCGAAATGCCCGGCGATCTCATAGCCTTCGCGGTCGACCACCACCCAGCTATAGCCGCCGCCGGGCGTAATCAGGAGCGCTGCGCCATTGGGTTTGGCCGGGCGAAAGACCGCCATCCGCGGCTGGCTGATTCCCACCGTGAAGCGGTCGTGTATCGCCGGGTCCTTGCTGCGTTCGGTCGTCTTCTCCTGTGGCAGGACCTTAGGCGCACCGGGCGCCCCCTTCGGCCATAAATCGATAGTTCCGGAAGGCTCAGGCCATTCCTCGACCAAAGGACCGGCGGTCGGCGCGGGGCTTTGGGCGCGCGCCGGGGTGACCAAGGCAGCGACCAGTGTCCCGGCAATCAGGTCACGACGACGGGGTTTGAAATCGGTCATATCATCCTCCTATTGCGCCGTTTCCGGCGTCAGCCACGCCGCCCAGCTTTTACCCGCAGGCGCGTTAAGCGGCTGATCGGCGCGCCAGACGCCGCCATCGACCGTACCCGCCGGGGAAATCCATGTCACGCGGAACGCACCCGCGACCTGCGCCGGATCAAGCCGTACCGTCGTACCTTCGGGCGAATAGACCAGCCACGCCCCGGATGGGTGTTTCGACATCCACGCCGTTTCGCGGCCTTCGACCACCGCATCGACGGGTACCAGCCCTGCCCGTTTAGTGTCGGGCAAGGCGGTCTCGATGGCGGACGTCAGGTCCGGATACCGGTCCTGCGTCGTCAGGACCACGATGTGCGGATATCGGTCGCGGTATTCGCGCCACGCCCGGTACTGCATGGGTTTCGTCGTCTTCCACAAACCGTCGCGCATGGCCCCGTACAGCGAGGTCGCCTTCAGTTTTGGCAGGTCGGCAGGCAGACCCGGATTGGCGGCTTTCAGGGCCGCGATATCGGACTCGCGCACGATGTCGTCGGTCTGCTCGCGCGGGGCCTTGTTGATGCCGCTTTTCACCGAATAGAGGCTGCCGTCGGGGCGATAGACCCAGTGGTGGAACTCGACCGCCGCCACCTTCGGCCCGCGCACCGGATCGGCCAGAAGACGATCGAGTTGCGGTTTCGGGATCTTGAGATTGATGAAGACCGGTTTGCGCTTTTCTTTCGACCAGGCCGTGACCTCATCGAACCAGAAATCGAGGAAGCGGTCGTCGCCGGTATATTCCTGATCGATGCCATAGACGACATTGGTCCGGTCTTTCAGCACACCCAGACTGTGGCGGATGTAGCGGCGGTGCAGGTCGCGGCGCAGCGGATCGCTCACGTCGTAGAAGATATTGGCCGCAGGCACTTCGAACGGCAGGCCGGTCGGCTGGATCGTGTTTTCCGGTCGCCACGCGAAATCGGCATAATGGGCGCGGCTTTCGAGCAGATTATGCTGGAAATAGAAGTTGTAATAGAGGATGCGCCCGCGCTGATCGGCCAGCTTTGCAAAGTCGGCGATGCGGTCGAAATACCAGGGATTATATTTCGTCAGGTCGTATTTGCTCAGACCGTCCCACGCCACGCCCTCGCCGCTACGCGCCCACGGCTGCTCCAGCAGCGGGCCCCACACCTCGCCCGTATCGCGTTCGGCCGAGCCGTCGTAATTGTGATTGACGCGCCGCCGGTCGTACCACAACGGATAGAACTGGTTGAACGCCATGCCGGGCTTCATCGCCTCGACCACGGCTTCCAGATCGTCGGTATAGCCGGTCCCCGTCCGTCCCGGCACGTAGCGCACCAGCGCATGCCCGAAGGTCGGCGCGAGCGTCGGCGGAATCTGACCCTGAAACCACGAATAACCCATCACCCCGGTCCAGGCCGGTTGACCGTCGATGACGAAGCGCCCATTTTCGACCTTCAGCGGTCCCTTGGGTGCCGGTTGGGCCGCCGCCTGACGCGCCTCATAGGCCTTGATATCGGCGGCGGTCAGCACCGGTACACCGGTGGCATTCGTCGATACCGCCTGACGTTCCAGCGCCTTCAAACCCGCCTCACCCAGCCGGTCGAACAGTTGCACGCGGTACAGACTGGACGGTCCGATCGGCTCGCCACGATAAAAGTCACGGAAGGCCACAGCACGCGCGTCGGTGACGATACCGTCGCCATGCACAGTGGCCATCGATCCGAAGGCCAGATTCCACGCCCCCGGGGGATTGCGTGCCTCAATATCGGTGGCCTCCGAATTCCACGCCACGGAGTTGGCGGCGGTCCAGCCCGCGCCCTGCCCGTCCGTGTCGCGGTCGGTCAGGCGCAGGGCGTCGCCGCGGATCTTGACCCGGTCGAACAGCACCCCTGAGGCCCAGCTTTCCAGCGGCCCGCTGTCGTCGAGCGACTCTTCGGTGCGACAATCAAGGAAGACGTTGGGTCCGGCGGCGGCGTGGCCGGTCGACAGGTCGTGGCCGCCGTGGCGGCTGAAACAGCGCTGAATCAGGGTCTGCTGGCCCGCCGTGTAGAACATACGGCGGCGGAACCCGCCCACCTCGCCTACAGGATCGAGCGCGGCGATATCCTGAACCGTCACGCGTCGCGCGTCCGGCCCGATATGGACAGCGTAGCTGACGAAATGGCGCGTCTCGACGTCGCGAACCCAGGCGTCCTCGACCTTGTCCAGCCCGATGGCGACCCAGCTATGGTCCTCGTCCTTAGGGCGCTTTGTATCGTAGTTTGACACCAGCCGCAGGTTCTCGATGCCGACCTGACGCAGACGGCCGTCGAAGGCGTAGGTCGAGACATAGGCCCCGTCTTCGGGCACCAGAGTCGTCGTCAGGGGCGCATCGAGCGTCACCGTCTTGTCATTAACGGCGACGATACGGCGCTCCCAGACGATGTCGCGCGTCCCGGGCTGCCAGTGCAGGCGGTTTTCCGGCCGCCAGCCGGGAAACTGATCCATCCCCAGCGCCGCAATCCACGCCTTGGTCGACGGGCGGTGAACCACCACGGCATCCCCGGCTTTCAGACCCGTCGTGTCGGCCAGTTCCAGCGTCACCGTGCCCGTCGGCGCGCGGCCCGACACGGCGCGGCGGGTATTGGCGGTTTCCGTCAGGCTCCCCTCACCCGCTACATCGATCAGGGTGCGACGGTCATGGCCATCGGCGATCAGGATGGTGCCTTTGTCGCCCGTCCCCGATCCGCGCAGAACGATGCCACTGGCTTTGATGCGCACCTGTCCCTTGATGCGATATTCGCCGGGGGCCAGCAGGATTACGCCGCGAATACCGTTGGCATCCGGCTGACGCGTCGCCACAAGATCGATCGCCGCCTGAATCGCTCCACCCGCATCGCCACGCACCGGCTTTACCAGCAGGGTGGGCGCAGGCAACGGCAAAGCCACGCCGCCTCCCGCATAACCTGCGGACGAAAAGTCGATCATCCGCTGGCCATCGGTGGTCATTGCATAGACCAGCCGCCCGTCAGTCCCCGCCGAAATCGTCGGCGCCTCGGCGGTAACGCCACTGGCAATAGCCAACCACAAAGCGGCGGATAACAGGAGGCGCAATTTCATTTGGTCTGACCCTTCGCTGGCGGCATAAGGTTAGGCCACGGCAAAGACGCCCGATCTTTAAGGGATCAAAGACTATAAATTGCCCGGTCCGGCCTTTGGCCTGTTTATATCTGGCCGGCGTTCACCGTCCCTGTAAGCACGATGTTAGCGCTATCTTTGACGCTCTGGCAAGTCAGACCAAGGTATATTTTCAAGACATTCAGGACGCAGGGGGCTCGACCCCCTGCACCCCGAAACCAAATAGCTATCCGATAGCTATTTCAAAAGGCCGTTGGCAACCGGTTCGCCGAAATCGGGGGTACCGTCGGCACGATAGGTGAAATACTGCATACGGGTGTGACGGTTCGGGTCGTGCAGCGGGCTCTTGACCTGCTCATAGTCACGCCCGTGATAGACCAGCACGTCCCTGCCCTTTTCATCGACCGTGAAGCTGTTGTGGCCCGGCCCGAAGACTTTGTTTTTCGCTGAGGTTTTGAATACCGGCTGCTGGGATTTGACCCACGACTCCGGGTTCATCAGGTCGGCATCAGCCTTGGCCGTCAACATGCCCAGGCAATAGTTGGCATCGGTTGCCGCCGCCGAATAGGTCAGGAAAATGCGCCCGTTGCGCACCAGAAAGGCCGGTGCTTCGGCGACCTTATAACCGATGATTTCCCAGTCGAGCGTCGGCACGGTCAGGCGTACCGGCTTGGCCCCCAGCTTGGTCGGCGAGACCAGCGGCGCCAGATACAGATTGCTGTTGGTGGCAATCCCCGGCTCTTTCTGCGCCCAGCACAGATAGCGGACGCCCTTGTGTTCGAAAACCGTCGAGTCGAGGTTGAAACTGTCCCAAGGCATTTCGACCTGCCCCGTCAGGCTCCACTGGCCTTTGAGCGGGTTCTTTTCCTTGCAGGACAGAACGTAGGTGCGGATATGGAACTTGTCGTCGCTGTTGCCGGCGGCGAAATAGAGGTGCCACTGACCGTCGAACCAATGCAGCTCCGGCGCCCAGATATAGCCACCCATCTGACCCGCCGCGGGCCGCTTCCATACCACGACCTCTTCGGCGGTCGTAAAACCGCCCAGGGTCTTCGACCGGCGCAGGATCAGGCGGTCGTATTCCGGGACCGAGGCGGTCATATAGTAATAGCCGTCGCTGTGGCGGAAGATTTGCGCGTCGGCGCGTTGCAGGACGACGGGATTGACGATCGGCGATGCCTTGGCGGCCTGCACGGCTGAGGCTATCGCCAGCCCCGCACCGACGGTCGTTGCGCCCGCAATGAAATGACGACGGGAAAAGGGAGGGTTAGGCTGCGTCATGTCGTCTCCTGACTGTGGGCTGTTGCGCGCGGCGCAATCTAATTTTGTCGGACAATTTTTACAGAGACGGTTGCGCCTTGTCAAACCTGACAAGGTGCCTAGCCCTTGCCGTCAGCTAGCCATTAGCTATCCAACCTGCCTTCACGCAATGGCATTGGATAGCCAGCAGATACCTTCCAGATATCTGATTTAAGTCATTAATTTATATGAATTTATATTTTTTGTAGTTTCGGGGTGTGGGGTCTGCGACCCCACGTCTTCTTAACGTCGCTCACTTCGGATATCCAAAAGATATCTTATTTCTATCGGATAGCCGTCAAACAGCTCCCCTTAAGCTTTCTACAGGCTTTCTGGCACCTTTCTGAAATCTGTTAACTTCCTGTTAGCCATCCGAAAGCTAGATTATTGCTAACCGAAGGCTATCGGACGGGTGTCTGGTAGGTTTCCGTCAGCTTACCGGTAGCTATCTTGTATCTATCGGTAAGCGCTTCGCTGGACCCTCGGGTCGAATCGGCGCAGTTTGCGTTAACACTCTATTAACTTTTTGAGCGCGCCCGCAAGCTATCGGGTAGCTATCCGGGAGCCCGCCATGCCGGTCATTTCGTTCATTTCGCCCAAGGGCGGCGTCGGCAAGACGACGGCGGCGACCCTGATGGCGACGCAACTGGCGCGCAAGGCAAAGGTCATCGTCATCGATGCCGACCCGAACCGTCCGATCCTTGCCTGGTCGCAACTGGCCGACTGCCCGGCCAATATCAGCATCGTATCGGACGCCAATCAGGAAAACATCCTCGACAAGATCGAAGAGGCGGCCGCTGAAGCCCCGTTCGTGGTCGTCGATTGCGAAGGGACGGCGTCGCTGACGGTCGCCTATGCCATCGGAGCGTCGGATCTGGTCGTGGTGCCGACGCAGGGCTCGCAACTGGATGCCAAGCAGGCGGCCAAGGCCCTGAGCCTTATCAAGAATACCGAACGCCAGTCGCGCCGGCCGATCCCGCACGCGGTGCTTTTGACGCGGACCAATCCGGTCATCAAGCCGCGCACGCTCAGCGCCATCCACGAACAACTGCACAGCCACGGCATCAAGCTGTTCAACACGCAACTGCACGAACGTGAATCGTTCAAAGCGATGTTCTCCTTCGGCGGGACACTGGAAACACTCGATCCGAAGCAGGTCGCCAATATCGACAAGGCGATTGCCAATGCCCGCGACTTCGTGTCCGAGGCCATCGAATTGCTGAAAGAAGGCCAAAACCTTCAACAAGAGGTAGCATAAGTGACTGAACGCGCTTCCATTTTTGACGACGATCTCGATTTGTCGGCCTTCACGCCCAAATCAAAGCCCAAGCCCGACAAAGAGGCTCTGCGCGCGGTAGCCGAGGCGCGGGGGTTCCCGTCGCGCGAAGCCGTGGCCGCTGAACCCGTAGCCGCGGAGCCTGTCCTGCAGCGCCGTTACCGCACGGGTCGCAACCGTCAGCTCAATCTCAAGGTCACCGACGAAGCATTGCGCCGCTTCTATGCCCTGGCGGACGCTCAGGGTCTAGTGCTGGGGCAGGTCTTCGAGCAGGCCGTCGAGGTGCTGGAGGCCAAGCTGAAAGCCGAAGGTAAGTTATAAGCCATGGTACGCCGCGCTTCGGAATCGCAGTTCGACCTGTTTATCCCGCTGGTCAGCGACATGTCGCTGAAAGACCAGCGCGAGGTCATGGAGCGGCCCTTTTTCTCGCTCGCCAAGCGCAAGCGCCTCAAGCCGATCGAATATACGTCGCCGGATGGCGATACCTGGGTCAAGGTCTCCGGGAACGCCGAATTCGGCATCGCGACGATCTGGGACGCCGACATCATGATCTGGGCGTCCTCGGCGCTCAACCGGCTGAAAGAGCAGGGGGTCAACGACCTGCCGCGGACGCTAAAAACGACCTCCTACGACCTGCTACGCGCCATCAAGCGCGACACCGGCGGCAAATCCTATCAGGAACTGAACGCAGCGCTGCAACGGCTGGAATCGACGACGATCCAGACCTCTATCCGCGCCCCCAAGCGCAAGGACAAGGCGCAGTTCGGCTGGATTGACGCCTTCCAGCTTGAGGTCGATCCGGTGACCGAGGCGCCGCGCGGCATCTCGATTACTCTGTCGGACTGGGTCTATCAGGGTATTGTCACCGAGCGCTCGCTGCTGACCATGCACCCGGACTACTTTCTGCTAACCGGTGGCATGGAGCGGGCGCTCTACCGCGTGGCGCGTAAACACGCCGGTGACCAGACGGACGGCTGGACGTGCCGAATCTCTTTACTTCATGAGAAAACTGGTTCGGATAGCCCGTTGAAACAGTTCACCTATTTGCTGAAACGCATTCTGGTGAAAAATGCCTTGCCCGAATACGAGATGACCCTGACCAAGACGGCGGACGGTTCGCCCGCCGTGCACTTCATCCGCCGCAATGCCGAGGAACGCGCCAAGGTTCGCGATGCGCTGAAAGCGTTGGAACGTCAGACGCTTGAGGACGAGCGCGCTCTGGAGGTCGATGGCCTTATGCATAAACGGTTTGCCGATTAAATCCTCGGGGGAATGGTGACCGGGATTCGATTTTTTATCGGGGGATCGGTGACTATTGCCACGGGGGATTAAAGACCGAACTATCGGGGGAATGGTGACCGATTCGCTAGCACTGAGTCGGGGGATCGGTGACCCGGACTCGGTTCGGAGTCATTATTGACACTTTTCCTTGGGTTTTTAGGCTCTCAAAGCCTTTTCGGGGGATCGGTGACCGCTTTTGCCGCTTGTTCTATGGTTAAATGCCGTTCACAAGCTGTGGAAAAGCCTTGAATTTTCCGTAACCCCGAACGGGGGAAGAGTGACCGGCCCCACGGGGGAACGGAGACGGCTCACGCGGGGGAACAGTGACGCAAGGACGGGGTATCAGAGATTAATAAAACCTTACACCCCTGATCTGTAAGGGAAAATATGATCGTTTCCAACCTTAACTTACTTAACTAGATTCACTAACACTTCTCTTTAACGCAGAAGATTTGCGGTGATGACCGTGCAATGGCCGGCTTTTGGCGACCTTTGGAGGGTCGCCCAAGCCTGCCAATCGGCGAGGGGAGGGGGGCGTCACCGGGATTTACTGGAAATAACCTGAACCGACATTTCGGTGGCCTCGATCAAAAAACTTGTCAGGTGCCGAGACTCGGCATCAGTGTCGCCGATTATGGCTATCCCGATGACCAACCTCTCAGCCGTTTTAATGGCCGCTGCCTTAAGTACGTTTCCGGTCACCGGGATGGCGCAGACGACCGGTGAGGGCGCGCGCCTGAAAGCCATCTACGGCGCTGAATGGGCGTGGCGAGGGGCCCAGCAGGCCGACAGCGAGGAGACCGAACGCAGCGGCATTGCCAACCGTCTGGCCGATGTCGGGCCGGCGGCGCAAAAACAGCGCCTCAATTACTGGCTGAAGGTGCGGGCGCAGCTACAGGCTATCGACCAGACGGCGCTTAGTCCGCGCGAACGCGACGACTACATGGTTTACAAAACCCAGATCGACGCTTTGATCGACGGGCAGGTCTTTCGCGACTACGAAAAGCCCCTCAATTCCGACTCGGCGTTCTGGAGCGATCTGGCTTACGGGGCTTCGGCGTCATTTCGCACAGAGGCCGATTATCGAAACTATATCAGGCAGTTGAACGACGTCCCGCGCTATTTCGACCAGAATATCGACAATATGCGCGCGGGCCTTAAACGTGGGTTCACGCCACCGAAAGTGACCCTGACGGGGCGTGAGGCCAGTATCGCTCGCGTGGCCGACGCCATACCGCGCGACACGGTCTATTTCAAGCCGTTCCTGAACCTGCCATCGGGTTTCAGTGACTCGCTGAAAGCCGACCTTCAGGCTCAGGCGGAGGCCGCCATCGCCACGCGCGTCATCCCGGCGCATAAAAAACTACTGACCTTTATGGTCACCGACTATATCCCGAAAGCCCGCGCCGGACTGGCGGCCGCGGACCTGCCCGACGGCAAAGACTATTACCAGGCCCAGATACGCGCCTATACCACGCTCGACCTGTCGCCGGACGATATCCACGCCATCGGTCTTCGGGAAGTCGCGAGAATCCGCGCCGACATGCAGACGATCATGACCGAGGTGGGCTTTAAAGGCTCGCTAGGCGAATTTCTGACCTTCCTGCGCACCGACCCTCAGTTTTACGCCCAAACGCCTCAGGACCTGCTCTACAGGGCGGCGTGGGTATCCAAACGTTTCGACGCCAAGGCCGGTGACTATTTCGGCCGCTTGCCGCGACGAAGGTTCGGCATCTATCCGGTCGCGCCGGAGATCGCGCCGTTCTACACCAGCGGACGCGGCGGGCCGGGCGCCTACTGGGTCAATACCTACGATTTGAAATCGCGCCCGCTCTATTCGCTACCGGCCCTGACCTTGCACGAATCGGCGCCGGGCCATGCGTTTCAGATGCCTTTGGCCATGGAAAACAAGGATTTAGCCGATTTCCGCCAGCGGACCTATATCTCGGCCTATGGCGAGGGCTGGGCGCTCTATGCGGAATATCTGGGGCTGGAAATGGGCCTCTACGAGACGCCCTATGAGCGCTTTGGTTACCTGTCCTACCAAATGTGGCGGGCGGCGCGTCTGGTGGTCGATACCGGCATCCATGCCAAAGGCTGGACGCGCGAACAGGCGCAGGCCTTCATGCGCGACAATACTGCGCTCAGCGAGCACGAACTGACGACCGAGGTCGATCGCTATATCACCTGGCCGGGGCAGGCTCTGAGTTATTATCTCGGCTATCTGACCATCAAAGAGGCGCGGCAAAAGGCTGAAGCGGCACTGGGTGACCGGTTCGATATCCGCGCCTTCCACGATACGATCCTCGATCTGGGCAGCGTGCCTTTGCCGCTGGTAACGGCGCGGGTGGATCGCTTTATCACGGATGGGGGCAAGGGGCCCTACTCGGAGACGCCGTAAACCGGTCACCGTTCCCCCGATGATTCGGCCTCAAATCCTTATGCAAACGATAATCCCTGCGGAAGGATTATTTTGTCTTTGATTTTTCGAGATCAGTTTTTATATTATAAATAATCTTATAAAACGGGGAGCGACCAAATGTCGAAAACACACTGGGCAACCGCCACGGCGCTGGTGGTCATGATGATGGCCGCCCAAGGCGCTTTCATGGCATCCGCCGAGACCGTCACGCTCGATGCCAGCAAGGCCGCACCTGCGCCGTTGCAAAATACGCTGAAAATGGGCGCCAATCGCGCCCCGTCGGGTGAAACGATCGAGGTCAACAGCCAGTATCTCAGGATCGGTGGCAAGCCGGTCATCCCGGTGATGGGTGAGTTCCACTATACGCGATTCCCACACGCCTACTGGGAAGAACAAATCCTCAAGATGAAGGCCGCCGGCGTCAATGTCGTGGCGACCTATATCATCTGGCAGCACCACGAAGAGCTTCCGGGCAAATTCGACTGGTCCGGTGACCGTGACCTGAAAAAATTCGTCGAACTGTGTGCGAAACACGGCATGTACGTCTATCTGCGTCCGGGGCCATGGGCCCATGCCGAGGTGCGCTTCGGCGGCATCCCCGACTGGGTCGTCGATTCGGTGCCGACGCGCGGCAACGACCCGGTCTATCTCAGCTATGTCGACGCTTTCTATAAACAGACCTTCCAGCAGGTGAAGGGGCTTCTGTGGAAGGATGGCGGGCCGATCATCGGCTTCCAGCTTGAGAACGAATATAATCGCAACGGTCCCAATCAGGGGCGCGACCATATCGCGAAGCTCAAGGAAATGGCCATCGCCGACGGTTTCGACGTACCGCTCTATTCGGTCACCGGCTGGGACAATGCCATCTTCCCGCGCGGCGAGGTGATCCCGGTCTTCGGCTCCTATGTCGACGAGCCGTGGTCGGCCTCGGCCAGCATCCTGCCACCGAAATCGAGCTATATGTTCCAGTTTGGCGTGCGCAACGAAAAGGGCCTCGGGGCGCAGGGATCGACCTCGACACTGGATGACGGGGCGCGCGACACCGACATCACGCCCTTCTTCGGGGCTGAATACGGCGGCGGCGTGCCGCAGATGTACCGCCGCCGGCCGATCATCAAGCCCGACGATATCGTGGACATGGTCATTACCAAGGTCGGCTCCGGCGTCAACCTGATGGGCTACTACATGTTCCAGGGCGGCCAGAATCCCGGGGGCTATCCGTCGCGCGATGAAAGCGTGGCGACCGGCGGATTCAACGATGTCCCCAAGCGCGGCTACGATTTTCAGGCACCGCTGGGCCAGTACGGTCAGGCGCATCCGGTCCTGAATCAGATCAAGCCCATCCATTATTTCCTTCAGGATTTCGGCGATCGGCTGGCCCCCACTCACGTCTATGCGCCCGACACGCAGGCGGTTGATTCCAAAGACCTGAAGACCCTGCGCTGGGCCTTCCGCGGCGATGCGACATCGGGCTTCGTTTTCGTCAACAACCACGTCCGTCAGTATGCCATGGCCGAACACACCGATACGCGGTTCACGGTGAAACTGGGGGCGCAAAGCCTGACCTTGCCGTCGAAGGGCGTGACCGTCAGGGACGGCGACGCCTTTATCTGGCCGGTCAATTTCGATCTGTCGGGCGTCAATCTGGTCTGGGCAACGGCGCAGCCGGTGACGAAAGTTACCGACGGGGCGGGCGATCTCTACGTCTTCAAGGCGACAGGGAGTGTGGCGCCGGAACTGGTCTTCGACAATGCGCAGATTGCTTCGATCAAGGGCGCGAAAAAGGCGGTTATCGACGGTCGTGCGGTGGTGACGGTCACACCCGGCAGCGGCTCTGTGGTCACGATCAAAACGAAAGATGGTAAGACGGCGCGCGTGCTGGTTCTCACCAATACACAGGCCGAACACCTGACCAAGGTCGACATCAAGGGCAAGCCGCACCTGATCCTCAGCGACGCCCATGTCTTCGGGGACGACGCTCAGGGCTTCGAACTGCGCTCGACCAACGCCAGTTTCAGCTTCGGTATCTATCCGGCAGCGGACCTGACCGGTACGCTGAGCCTGAAATCCGGCAAGGCCGACGGGGTGTTCCGTGGCTTTACGGCGCAGGCGACGCCGAAGACCCTGACGGCGACGCGCACCGTCCTGCGTCCGGCGGGCAAGGCGCCGCCGCTCAAGACCTATGGCCCGAAAAACACGCCGGTCGTGCCGGAACCCGAAAGCTTCGGCGCGTCGGCGGGATGGACGATCGAGGTCCCTAAGGGGGCGCTCGATGGCGTGGCCGACGTCTATATGGACGTGACCTATCAGGGCGACGTGGCGCGGCTGTTCTCCGGTCCTGAAATGCTCGACGATGAATATTTCAACGGTCAGGTCTGGCGTATCGGGCTCAAGCGTTATGCGGCGAAACTGGACAAGCCTTTGACCCTGACCATCATGCCGCTGCGCGAGGATTCCAAGGTCTATCTTGACGCCTCGGTAAAACCGGTGTTCGAAAACGGGCAGGTGGCGAAAATAGAATCGCTCACCCTGACACCGGAATACAGTCTCAGGGTGCGATAAAAACAATTATCACAGGTGATAATTCGTCTGGTCAAACGTCGCCGGTTATGTAAAGTTAGCGCTAACAAAAGCGCGATAACGCGCAGAACGTTAAAACAGGGACTATCACATGAGATTATCGCGCAGAGTCGTTCTGGGCGGGCTGACCTTGTCGGGCGCAGCGGCTTTCGCTGCGTTACCGGCGACAGCCCAAACGCGCCCGGTGATCAGGGTGCCAGAGCAGTACAAGACCCTCGCCGAAGCCTTTGCCGCCGTCGGGGATACCGGGGCGACCATCGAGATCGCCCCGGGCACCTATCGCGAAAAGCTGACCCTAGCCAAGACCGACGTGCACCTCGTCGGCACGGGTAAGACACCGAACGACGTGGTTATCGTCTGGGGCGACAGCTCGAAAATGGCCGGCGGCACCGGTAAATCCGCCTCGTTCACCGTGACCGGCGACGGTTTCCGCGCCTCGAATCTAACGATACAGAACGACTACCATCTGAATAATACCGAAGGGTCGCAGGCCGTCGCTTTGTACCTGACGGCGGACCGCGCCGTCCTGACGAAGGTCCGGCTTCTGGGGGCACAGGACACGCTCTATGCGGCGTCGAAAAAGCCGACTCAGCCCAGCCGTCAATACTATAAGGACTGCTATATCGAAGGGCACGTCGATTATATATTCGGCAATGCTCTGGCCTTCTTCGACCGCTGCCAGTTGCACATTCTGGCGCGCAGTTCGGCCTTTATCACGGCCCATAGCCGTACCGCTGACACCGAGACCACGGCCTATGTTTTCGATCACTGCCGCATCACGGCGGGCGAGGGGGCGACCTTTTACCTTGGTCGCGCGTGGCGACCCTATGCGCAGGTGATTTTCCTCGATACGCAGATCGATGCGCCTTTGCATCCGGAAGGCTGGCGCGAATGGACGCCGGGGAAAACCGAGACCTACGCGACCGCGCACTATGCCGAATATAATTCCTCCGGCATCGGGGGCGATATGAGCCAGCGCGTCTTCTGGGCCAAAAAACTGACGGCCGAACAGGCGACCAAATGGCGGCTTGAGGCCGTCTTCCCGGACCGGAGCTGGATCGGATAAATTAATAAGGGAAGCGGCGACGGATAAAGATAAACCGCACGTGTTAGCGGTAACAATAAAATATCCAGTGAGGAAATCCATGCTCTTGTCACGCAGGCTTTTTGCCGGTGGTCTAACCGTTAGCGGCCTGGCCGCTGGTCTGGCTGCACCCGTTTTTGCGCAATCGAAGATGGTACTCAAGGTGCCGCAGGATCACAAGACGATTGCCGAAGCCCTGACGGCTCTGCCGGAGACCGGCGGCACCATCGAGATCGCGACCGGCACCTATAAGGAAAAACTGGTCGTCGCCAAACCCGACGTGGTGCTCAAAGGGCAGGGCAAGACCGCCGAAGAGGTGCTGATCGTCTGGGGCGACAACGCCCACACCCCGCGCCCCAACGCCACCCTGACCGTGTCGGGCAACGGCTTCCGCGCGACGAACCTGACGATCCAGAACGACTACCACCTCAAACAGCCCGATGTCCCGGCGCAGGCTCTGGCCCTGTCCATCGATGCCGACAGGGCGGTGGTGACGGGTGTAAGGCTTCTGGGGGCGCAGGACACGCTGATGGCCTCGTCCAAAAAGGGCCCGCAGCCAAGCCGTCAGTACTATAAGGACTGCTATATCGAAGGTCATGTCGACTTCATCTTCGGCAATGCTCTGGCCTTTTTCGATCGTTGCCATCTGCACGTCATCGACCGCGGCAGCGCCTTTATCACGGCGCACAGCCGTAATGCCGAAACCGAGACCTCGGCCTATGTCTTCGACCATTGCCGTATCACAACGGCGGGTGACGGCGACTATTATTTCGGCCGGGCGTGGCGCGCCTACGGTCAGGTGGTGTTCCTCGACACCCGGATCGAGGGGAATATCCATCCCGAAGGCTGGCGCGAATGGACGCCGGGCAAGACCGAGACCTACACGACCGCGGCCTTCTCGGAATACAATTCCAGCGGTCCGCATGGCGATATGAGCCAGCGCGTCTTCTGGGCGAAAACCCTGACCGCCGAACAGGCCGCGAAATGGCGGCTTGAGGCCGTCTTCCCCGACCGCAGCTGGATCGGGGCGGGGGCATGAGGCGGCGTGAGTTCCTTCTGACCGCTACGGCGGCCAGCATCGCCGCACCGGCCCTGGCCGCCGCACCGTCGCGTGACAAGGTACTGAATACCATGTCGCGCGCCACGCGATTCATGACCGATAAGGTGGCCGTCAATGGCGGCTATGTCTGGTCGTACCTGCCCGACTTTTCGCGCCGCTGGGGCGAGATGGAAGCCAAGGCGACCATGATCTGGGTGCAGGCGCCCGGCACGCCGGGCATGGGCCATCTGTTCCTCGACGCCTATCATGCCACGGGCGACGAACAG
Source organism: Asticcacaulis aquaticus (assembly GCF_028550415.1). Lineage (GTDB taxonomy): Bacteria > Pseudomonadota > Alphaproteobacteria > Caulobacterales > Caulobacteraceae > Asticcacaulis > Asticcacaulis aquaticus. The sequence continues at coordinate 37,397 of NZ_JAQQKX010000010.1, read as the reverse complement.
TATTACAGGGCCGCCGAGGACGTGGCCGGGGCCCTGATCTGGGGTCAGCATCCGTCGGGCGGCTGGCACTATATGATCGACTTTGCCGGCGAGGCGTCGCTGAAGGACTGGTACGAGACCATCGGCTCGCACGGTAAACGCCTCGAAGAGATGCGCCACTATTACGGTAATGCCACTTTCGACGACGGCGGCACGATCGACTCGGGCGAATTCCTGCTCAGGCTTTATCTCGAAAAACGCGATCCGAAATACCGCGTACCGCTGGAAAAGGTCGTCGATTTCGTCATCGACAGCCAGTACGCCGTCGGCGGCTGGCCGCAGCGCTTTCCGATCAACCGGGAATATTCGAACGGCGGATTACCCGACTATACGGCCAATATTACCTTCAACGACGAAGTCGCTATCAACAATACCGACTTCCTGATGCGCATCTATCAGGCCCTGGGCGAGCAACGCGTCCTAGAGCCGCTGATGCGCGGCATGGGCGTCTTCATTCTGGCCCAGCAGGGTGCGCCGCAGCCGGGCTGGGCGCTGCAATATACGACCGACCTCAAACCGGCAGGGGCGCGTTCGTCCGAGCCGCCGTCTCTGGCGACCCACACCACGGCGGCCTGCGTCGGGCAGATGATGACATTCTACCGCTGGACCGGTGACACGAAGTATCTGGCACGGCTGGACGAGGCGCTCGACTGGCTCGACGCCATGACCTTGCCGAAAGAGCGTCAGGTCGACGGCTTCACGCACCCGACCTTTATCGAGGTCGGCACGAACCGGCCCCTGTATCTCAAAGGCGGCGGGACGTGGAGCGGTGATCAGCGCAATGAGATTAGTTATGAGCCCGTGGGTGGTTCGTGGTTCAACCGACGGCTCGACGTCGCCCGTCAACGCCGGGAACTGGCCGCGCTTCGGGCGATGCCGAAGGCCGAGGCGACGAAGGATTCGCCGCTGTTCGCGAAGTCTGGCAAGCCGTTGAATCGCTACTTTGTCGTCCGCGAGGTCCGCGGTTCGGACCTCAATATCTCAGAGGCGGCGGCCAAACCTGTGGCCGATCTGGTCGCGGGGCTTAATGCCGAAGGCTACTGGCCGACGCCGCTCCATGCCACCAGCAATATCTATCATCCGGACGAGGCGGCCGCGAAGATGCCGCCGTCGAAGACCGCCACGGGGCAGTCGATCGATGCGCGCGACACCTCGCCCTACACGGTCAAGGACCCGGTCATGGGCATTTCGACCGGCACCTATATCAATAATATGAGCCGCCTGATCCAGTATCTGGACCAGACACGCTCGACGGCAAAAGGATAACCCTATGAAGCCTTTGTTCTTTGCGGTTTCGCTTCTGCTGGCCACATCGGCGGCGGCCCAAACACCGGCGCCTGGCCCCGCGCCCGTGGAAGCGCCGCGCAAGATCACCGCCAGCCGCATCATCCTTGTCGGCGACTCGACGACGGCGGTGCAGGGCGGCTGGGGGCCCAGCTTCTGCGCCTATCGTGTGACCTCGTTCGTCGCCTGTATCAATCTGGCGCGCGGCGGACGATCCAGCGGCAATTACCGCGTCGAAGGATCGTGGGATATCGCTCTGGCCGAGATGAAATCCGGTGGTTTTGCGAAAACCTATGTCCTTATCCAATTCGGCCATAACGATCAGCCGGGAAAGCCCGGACGCTCGACCGATCTGGCCACCGAGTTCCCGCAGAACCTGAAACGCTATGTCGAAGAGACTCGCGCCGCCGGAGCCATCCCGGTGCTGGTCACGCCCCTGACCCGGCGTATCTTCAAGGACGGGCAACTGGTTGATGATCTGGGCCCGTGGGCCGAGGCGACGCGCAAGGTGGCCAGGGAACTGAATGTGCCGCTGATCGATCTGCACGCCCGTTCGCGTGCCGAGGTCATTCGTCTGGGGCCGGTCGACGCCATGCGTTTCGCACAGGAGCCGCCCGCGCCTCATATCCGTGACGCGGCGAAATCGGGCACGACGGTTGAGGCCTCGACGCCCGTGCCTGTGCCGGCCAATGCGACCGAAGAAGAGCGCCGCAATCTGACGGAATCGATGAACCGCACCAAATCGGCCTTCGACTACACCCATATCGGGCGCGAAGGGGCCGATGTCTTTGCCGAGATGGTGGCCGAAGATCTGGCCACCGTGGTGCCGGAGCTGAAGCGCGGTCTGGTTCTGAAAGCGAAGTAAATTCAACCGGGCCAGAGCCCGTAAAACAAATATCGGGGCGCGGTAGCCGCCCCAGTGAGGGAGATGAACATGGCCCAGGTACAAATGGACAGACGACGTTTTCTGGGGGCCGCCGGGCTCGCGACCGCCGCCACCGGACTGGCCGGGAGCGCTGCGGCGCAGACCGTGGCCGCTCAGGCTAATCGTATCGATATACCCGATGAAGGCTGGGGTATCTGGATCGACGACAAGGCCGCCTATAAGGACGACGTCATCTACCTGCCGGCGCAGGTCGATCTGGCCAAGCTGCCGATCAATCCGCCGACCGGCGGCTGGGCGTCACTGAAACCCGATGTGACGGTGACGCTTCCGGCGACCGTCGAGCAGTATTTCTGGGGCAAGTACGGTCTACGCCCCTATACGGGCGACGAATATCGCTACGCCGAAGACGACGCCGTACCGCAGAACGGTGCCTATCGCGGCGTGTCGTGGTGGTTCCGCTCGATCGATATTCCCGCGTCGGCCAAGGGCAAGCGCGTCCTGCTGCACATCCGCGGCGCGCGCCTGCGGGCTGAGGTCTTCCTCAATGAAAAGCTGGTCGGCTATTCGATCATGTCGGAGCAGCCGATCGACTGCGACCTCTCGGGCGCGATGACGACGGGGGCCAACCGTCTGGCCATCCGCATCACCAATCCCGGCGGGCGCTACGACTGGCGCGACTCGACGACCATGATGTGGGGCAAGCTGAAGCTGTTTGCCTCGCACGGTTTCGGCGGCATGGACCGCGGCCTGTCGCTCAGCGTCCACCCGCTGAGCGCCCATATCGAAGACGCCTGGGTGCTCAATACGCCGCACGCGCGCACGGTGACCGCCCATATGCAGGTCCGTGTCGCGCCGGGTGTGAAGACCGGCAAGCCGACCGTGACCCTGCTGGACGATTTCGGCGCGCCGCAAAAGGCTGCCGTCAAGCTCGACAGCCTTGAGATCAAGGACGGTCTGGCCAAGGTGAAATTCACCCTGACCGCCGCCGATGCCAAGCTGTGGGATCTGAAAAGCCGTAACCTCTACCGTCTGCGCTTTGCGTGGCCCGCGGGCAAGGACGCCTCGATCAAGGAGGTCCGGTTCGGCTTCCGCTGGTTCGCCGTTGAAGGGATCGGGACTAACGCTCTGCTGCGTCTGAACGGCAAGCGTATCAAGCTCTATTCGGCGATTTCGTGGGGCTACTGGGGCTATAACGGCATGTGGCCGACCAAGGCCCTGTCGCGGCGCGAGGTCGAGGCGGCGCAGGACCTGGGCCTCAACACGCTGCACGCCCACCGTAATGTCGGCAAGCACGATGTCTTTACCGCGCAGGACGAACTCGGCCTGATGCGCGTGATGGAGCCCGGCGGTGGTCGCCACGGTATCGGCAAGGACCTGAAACCCGGCGAGACCCTGAACGCGGCGGATACGTTCAGCCGCGACTTCATGGTCGAAAAGTGCCGCATCATGGCGCGCACCTTCCGGTCGCACCCGTCTCTGGCGCATTACACCCTGCAAAACGAGATCGGAGCCAATCTGGAAAACCCGGATGTGCAGAACGTCCTGAAGGCCATCCATGACGAAGATCCGTCGCGCACGGTCATCCTCAATGACGGCTTCGTGGCGCGCGGCGCGGCGCAGGCCATGTATCTGGCCTATGACGACCACTATTACCGCTCGGACAAGGAACAGTGGGGCGGCTGGTGGGTCAATCACCAGGGCGCCGGCGATCAGTGGTACGATAAGTTCTACGAGAACAAGGACAAATATATCCACTATCAGACCGGCAAGCCGTTCATCGTCGAATTCGGTGAAATGCAGGGCTGTGCCGTCGCCGACAATCACGTGAAGATGGTCGCCGATATCAAGGCCTCGGGCGGCAAGTCCTACGATCTCGAAGACCACACGGTGATCATCGCTAACACCGCGACGTACCTCGACAAATGGGGTTTCCGTAAGGCGTTCCCGACGACCGAGAGCCTGTTCCTGTCGGTCGGGCGCAAGGCCTATGACGCGTGGCAGAACTATCTCGAAAACATCCGCATCGGGGATGAAACCGACATCGCGGCCATTTCCGGCTGGGAAACGACGGCCATCGAGAACCATTCGGGCATCGTCGATAACCTGCGCTATTTCAAGGCCAATCCCGATTTGCTTAAAAACAGCCTGCTGCCGGTGCGCCCGGTCGCCAAGCAGCGCAAGCTGGCCTATGCCGTGGGAGAGGTGGCCGAGGTCGATATCTACCTGCTCAATGACACCAGCGAACCGGTGTCGGGGCAACTCAAGCTGTCGCTGATCACGCCGGACAATAAAGCTGTCGAGATCGCCACCTACGATGCGCCGAAGCACACGCCGGATCAGTTCAGCTATCTGCTGGCCGAAAAGGTGGCGACCCCGGCCCTGACTCAGCCGGGTCTCAACAAGATCCAGCTTGAGCTGAAAGGCTATCCGGCCTTCGTGCGCGAAATCTGGGTGGTGGATACAAAACCCGTCTTCAAAAAGGCGCTGAAAATCGGCCTGTCGGGCGTGGCGAAATCCTTCCGCGACCAGTTGGCGAAAATCGAAGGCGTCACCTTCGAGGATGTCAAACCGAAGACGAAATACGACGCCATCATCGCCTCGGGCCTCAAGGCCGACGAGATTGCCAAGCGTCAGGTCGGCGAACAGACCGGCCTCGAAGCTCAGCCCAAGGCGGGTGAAAAGCCCAAGCTGATTCTGGGCGAACTGCCGGCTGAGGTGCTGGAGGCCGTGAAATCCGGCACGCCGCTGCTGGCCTATGTGCCGGAAGACGGTCTGGCCGACGGTGTGGCGAAGCAACTCTCGGCGCTCGGCCTGTTCGACTACAAAGGTCAGGTCGGCAATCTGCGTGCGCCGTGGATGGGCAACTGGAACTATCTGCGTGCCCACGCCATCTTCGATGGCATCCCCGCCGATCAGGCGACGTCCGTCTGGCATCAGATCGAAGGCCAGCCGTCGAACGGCCTGATCATCGACGGGCAGGGGCTTGAGGTCATCGCCGCCTATAGCCGCGACCACGACCGCCACAACGGTGCGGCGACCTTCACCGCCCAACGTGACGGCATGAAGGTGCTGGTGCAGCGTTTGCCCGACATGGTCGCGCCGCTGCAAAAACGCTTCCTGATCAACGCCCTCAACTGGCTTTCGAATTAATCCGGAGTTTCCGATGCCCCAGCTTAACCGGCGCGACGCGCTGAAAACCGCCGTCGCCTTTTCCGCCCTGTCCGGCGTCAGCCTGCCCGCCAAAGCCCAGACGAAGGCGTTTTCGAACGACGACCTGAAACTGTGGTACAAGACCCCGGCGGTCGAATGGACCGAGGCCCTGCCGCTCGGCAACGGGCGTCTGGGGGCGATGGTCTTCGGCGGCGTGGCGCGCGAACGCCTGCAACTGAACGAAGACACCATCTATGCCGGTGCCCCGTATCAGCCTGCCAATCCGGAGGGCCTGATCGCCCTGCCGGAAATCCGTAAGCTGATCTTCGACGGCAAGTATCTGGACGCCGAAACCCTCATCCATAACAAGTTCCTCGGCACGCCCAACCGTCAGGTCTCGTATCAGACGGTCGGTGAACTGGTTCTGACCTTCGGCCCGTCGACCAATTCAAGCGGTTACCGCCGCGAGCTTGACCTCAATCGCGCCGTCTCGACCGTGACCTATCGTCAGGACGGCGTCACCTATAAACGCGAAACCTTTATCTCGGCGGTCGATCAGGTGCTGGTCACCCGCATTACCGCCGACAAACCCGGCAAGGTGTCGCTGCAACTGGGCTTCGAGACGCCGCAGGTGGCTTCGGTGACGGTCGAAGGCCCGCAGGATATCGTCCTGACCGGCAAGAACGGCCCGCACAACGGCAAGGACGGCGCGCTGCGTTTCGAGAGCCGCGTGAAGGTGCTGGCGCAGGGCGGCAAGCAGTCGACCGGCCTCGACGAAGTGCTGGTGTCGGGTGCCGATTCGGTCACCGTCTTCATGGCGGCGGCGACCAATTACAAGTCGTATAAGGACGTGTCGGGCGACCCAACGGCGATTACCAAGGCTCAGTTGGCAGCAGCTTCCGGCAAGGCCTACGACGCCCTGTTGAGCGCCCATATCGCCGACCATCAGGCGTTGTTCGGCCGTGTCAGCGTCGATTTCGGTCGTACCGAATTCGCCGACCTGCCGACCAATGAGCGCGTGCTTCTGTCGCAGAAGCAGAACGATCCGGCGCTGGCCGCGCTCTATTACCAGTACGGGCGTTACCTGCTGATCGGTTGCTCGCGGCCGGGGACGCAGCCTGCCAATCTGCAAGGGCTGTGGAACGAGAAGCTCAACGCCCCGTGGGGCGGCAAATATACGATCAATATCAATACCGAGATGAACTACTGGCCCGCCGAGCCGACGGCCCTGCCGGAGCTGGTCGAGCCTTTGATCGCCATGGTGAAGGATATTTCCGAAACCGGCGCGGTGACGGCGAAGGTGCAATATAATGCCCGAGGCTGGGTCACCCACCATAATACCGATCTGTGGCGGGCGACAGCCCCGATCGACAAGGGCTTCTATGGCATGTGGCCGTCTGGCGGGGCGTGGCTGTGCCTGCACCTGTGGGACCGCTACGACTACGGGCGTGATAAGGCCTATCTGAAAGAAATCTACCCGATCCTGCGTGGGGCCTCACTGTTCTTTGTCGATACCCTGGTGAAGGACCCGCACACTGGCTACATGGTCACCTGCCCGTCGATGTCGCCCGAAGCGAAGCATCCGTTCGGCACCTCGATCTGCGCCGGCCCGACCATGGACATGCAGATCATCCGTGATCTGTTTGCCAATACGATCAAGGCGTCGGAAATCCTGAAGACCGACGCTGCCTTCCGCAAGGAAATCACCGCCCTGCGCGGCAAGCTGGCGCCCAACAAGATCGGCAAGGCCGGGCAGCTTCAGGAATGGCAGGACGACTGGGATATGGAGGCGGCGGACATCCACCATCGCCACGTGTCGCACCTGTACGGCCTGTTCCCTTCGACCCAGATCACGCCGCGCGGTACGCCCGAACTGGCCGCCGCCGCGCGAAAGTCACTCGAAATCCGTGGCGACCTGTCGACCGGCTGGGCGATTGCATGGCGGATCAATCTGTGGGCGCGGCTGGGGCAGGGCGACCGGACGCACAGTATCCTCAAACTGCTGCTGGGGCCGGAACGTACCTATCCCAACATGTTCGATGCCCACCCGCCGTTCCAGATTGACGGCAATTTCGGCGGCACGTCGGGCATGACCGAGATGCTGCTGCAGTCCTATAATGACGAGATCATCCTGCTGCCGGCCCTGCCGACGGCGTGGCCGCAGGGCAAGGTGACCGGGCTCAAGGCGCGCGGAGGCTTTACCGTCGATCTGCACTGGAAAGACATGACGCCGGAAACGGTGATCCTGACCAGCACTCTGGGTGAAAAGACGACCCTGGTCTTCGGTCAGGTGGTCCTGCCGGTGGCCTTGAAAAAGGGCGAGACGGCGACCTTCCGCTATGACGGTAAGGCCTTGGTGCGTGTATGACCAACCCGTCTCAAAAATGGGTGATTTTACGTTCAATTATGAGATAATTGTCTAGGTCTGTCGGCATAGTTCCGCTAAGGTCGTAGCTATAAGTCGCGCATTTGACTCCGAAAACCGTTGCACACTTTTCGGAATGCGCTTCAAGCCGCCCTCAGAGCGGCCTTAGTCAGGGACCCTGAATGTACCGAAAGACCTATTACGCAACGCATCCTGACGGTATGGCCGGGGCCTCCAATGCCGACTTGCGCGACCGTTATCTGATCGACGAGATGTTTGTCGCCGATCAGGTCGTGCTCAACTATCTGCATCAGGAGCGCCTGGTCATCGGCGGCGCGGCACCCGTTACGGCGGTGGTGCGTCTGCCCGTTCACAACGAACCGGCGTCGGCCAAGGGCGCGCCCTATCTGCACGCGCGCGAAATGGGCGTGGTCAATGTGGGGAGCGGAGCCGGTGTGGTCACGGTCGATGGCACGGACTATCCCCTTGGCCCGCTCGACGCCCTCTATATCGGTCGCGGGGCCGGTGAGGTTGCGTTCAGGAGCGACGATAGCTCCGTGCCCGCGCGTTTCTATCTCGCTTCGACCCCGGCCCATGCGGCCTATCCGACGCAGGCCCTGTCCACCGCCACCGCCGTGCCACTGGAACGCGGCGATCAGGCGACCTCCAATGCGCGGATTATCTATCAACTGATCGTGCCGGGGGTTTGTGCGTCGGCGCAGTTACTGATGGGCCTGACCATCCTCAAAACCGGCAATGTGTGGAACACCATGCCGCCGCACACGCACGACCGCCGCTCGGAAGCCTATTTCTACTTCCAACTGGGCGAGAACGACCGGGCTTTCCATTTCATGGGCGAGCCCGATAAGACGCGCGACATCGTCGTGCAGAACGAGGAAGCGGTGATCTGCCCGCCGTGGTCGGTCCATATGGGGGCGGCGACATCAAGCTACGCCTTCATCTGGGCGATGGGCGGCGAAAACCTCGACTATGACGATATGGACGTGCTCGATATCTGCCAGCTTTGCTAAGGAAACTTTCATGACATCGCGTATTATCAAATCCACGCTCCTGTCCCTGACGGTTCTGAGCGCCCTTCACACCACCGCGCTGGCGCAAACCCCTGCGTCGCCGCCCGCTTCGGCGCGGGCCGTGCCCGACAATGCCATTCCCTTCGACCGCAAGCGCATCATCGCCCTGGCGGAAAAAGCCGCCGATTATCAGATCGCGGCCATGGCCGCCGGTGGTCCCGTCACCAAAAAGGAAATGACCGACACGACCGGCTGGATTCAAGGGGCGTTTTTCGTCAGTCTGATCGATCTGGCCGACCGGTCGGATGCCCCGATCTACGGCCAGCTTATCCGCGCGCGCGGTCGTGCCAACAACTGGGCGCTGGGGTCGCGCCTGTACCACGCCGACGACCACGTCATCGGACAGTCCTATTTCTGGGCGGCCCGCCACGGCGACGGCGAAGCGGCGCTGAAACCGATGCGCGACAGTTTCGACAAGATCCTCGCCGCGCCTTCCACCGTCGATCTGAAGCACGGCGAATATACGGCACCGGGCGGGGCCGGGTGCGACACGCGCTGGTGCTGGGCCGATGCGATCTTCATGGCCCCGGCGGCCTGGCTTGAGATGTCGAAGGTCACCGGCGATCCGAAATACGCAGCCTTCGCCAAGTCGGAATTCCGCGCCGTTACCGAATATCTCTTCGACAAGGACGAGCACCTCTATTACCGCGACTCGCGCTTCTTCGAGCGCCGGGGCCCGGACGGCGAAAAGGTCTTCTGGAGCCGTGGCGATGGCTGGGTGCTGGCCGGTCTGGCGCGCATGATCGCCCTGCTGCCCGAAGGCGACCCGGACCGCGCCTATATGGTCGGGGTCTTCAAACAGATGTCGGCGAAGATCAAATCCATCCAGAAGGCCGACGGCTACTGGGCGCCATCGCTGCTATCCGATCCGAAGACGGCTTTGCCCGAATCGAGCGGCACGGGCTTCTATACCTACGCGCTCGCCTGGGGCGTCAAGGCCGGTATCCTCGATCGCAAAACCTATGAACCGGCGATTCGTAAGGGTTGGGCCGCGCTGGCCCGCTCGGTCCACGCCGACGGCAAGGTGGGCTATGTGCAGCCGGTCGCCGATCGCCCGAACAATGTCGGCTGGGACGATACGCAGTTCTATGGCGTGGGCGCGTTCGTGCTGGCGGCGACGGCGGTGGCCGACCTCGATCTCGACAAGCCGGTGGTGAAAGCCAAAAAGCGTTAGCGCTTGAGGTCCGGCACCACGACCTGCCGCACGTCCTTGAGGGCGTGATCGGCGGGTTGATCGACCCCGCCCCATACCTTCCGGCTGGTCCACGGGGCGGCGGGCGCGCTCCAGAAGGCGTGGGCAGGCGGCAAGCCCAGCGGCAGCAGCCCCGCCGCGCAGAGATAGAGGCTGCCGGTCGAGATATAGGCCTCACCCAGACCCGGCTGATGACCGGCGAACCCGATGGTCAGCCAGCCCTTGGCGTCGAACGTTCCCCTGGCTTCGCTCAGGCGCCGGATCGTGGCGGTGAGGGCGCAGCGGACCTGCGCCGGCGTGATTTCGGCAGGTAATGCGTCCATCCACGCCATCTGGGCCAGGGTTTGCAGCGCGCCGAACCGATAGGTCAGGGAGCGCCCCAGCGGCGGGAAGCTGCCGTCCGGCGCGATCATCCGCTCTTGCACGGCGGCGTATCGCACGGACCGCATCAGCACCTGATCATAGGCGGGGGTAAAACGCGGATCCTGTGCCTTGAGTACCCCCAGCACATCGACCAGCATCGGCTGGATGACCAGCGCGTTGTAGTAGTCGTGGTGGTAAAATTCGCCGTCGCCATAGGCCCCGTCGCCGAGATACCAGCCCAGCATCAGGCGAACATTTTCCTCCAGACGGCTGGGGACGGTGGTTTGTCCGGCAGAGCGCAGGAAGGCTTCGACCATGGCCGCGAACATCACCCAGTTACTCGTCTTGGGGTCGCTCGCCTTACGCGAGGCGACGAAAGCCTCGATCACCTGCGTCTTGACGCGGTCGGACAGTGGCGCCCACAGGACGTCGGGCGCGCGCAACAGGCCCTGGGCCAGAAATGCCGCATCGACCAGCGCCTGACCGCCGTCGGTGAAGTTCAGGGCATCCGGCGATCCGGGGCGAGTGGCGTTGTCGAGCGCGGTGGGGGACCAAGCGATATATTGCTGCTGAAGCTTGAGTTCCGTACCCGCAAGGCCCTTGAGCGCCAGCCACGGGGCGATGCCGCACATCAGCCGCCCGAAGGCTTCGAGATGGCTGTATTTTTCGCGTCCGGCATTGGGTTTCTGCTCGACGGGCATGGCCTGACGCAGGGTGCCTGCCGCCAGATGGCTGAGAACCGGGCGCGCGATACGGTCCATGACACCGACCCAGTAGGCGCGATCCTGAGCGCCGGTGGTGGCGGTCACCGTCGCCGCGCTCAGGGGGCCGGTTATGCCCATGGCCGTGGCGGCCGTGAAAAAGAGACGCCGGGATATGGGCATGGAAGTCCTCCTTGTCTTATTATTTCATATTGGCATCCCGAATATGCGGATGACAAGCCTTGGCTCTATCTGTCTGTAAAAACCTGTGCTAGGCCTTGGTCATATATAAAGGAAATGCCCATGTCTCTCTCGCTTGCCCTGGTGCTGGCCCTTGCCGCCGCGCCCGACGTCACGCTCAAGGAATCGCTCGATCTGGCGACCGCCGCCGCCGACATCTGTCAGACCAAGGGCTTCGCCGCGAGCGTCAGCGTGGTGGACACCCAAGGCGTGGTCAAGGTGACGCTCAGGGCCGACGGCGCGACGAAAGCCCCGGTCGCCGCACCCAAAAAGGCCGCGACGGCGGTCGCGTTCAGGGCCCCCGGTTCGGAGCTGGAGCCGCGCGAGAAGAGCGATCCCGCCTTTGCCGCTCTGATCGCGGCGAAGCCCGATCTCTACAACGCCCATGCCGGATCGATCCCGCTCTATCGCGGCGAGGTTCTGGCGGGAGGGCTGGCCATCGGCGACGTGCCCCACGCCATGGCGGACCAGTGCGTGCGCGAAGCCGTGCAGAAATTCCCGCTGAAATAAGGGAGCTGACAGTTCTCAATCGGCGCGGTTTCGGGCGTCAGAGTTTCGCCAGTCGTCCGCCGTCCACCGTGATTTCCGATCCTGTAACGAACCGTGCGTCATCGCTCAGAGCGAAGACGATGGCGGCGGCGATATCTTCGGCCTGTCCGATGTCGAGCGGGTCGAGGACTTCGAGGCCCGATTTGATATTGGGGCTCTCGCGCAGCATGGGGGTATCGACCGCGCCCGGCAGGATGGCATTGGCGCGTATATTACGCCCGCGCCCTTCGATGGATGCCGTGCGCGCCAGAGAACTGAGCGCGGCCTTGGCGGCGGCGTAGGGGCCGACCAGAGGCGAGGTCTGGTGCGCGTGGATGCTCGACACATAGACGAGGCTGCCGCCGCGGCTCATATGCCTGAACGCATGGTGCGTGAAATAGGTCGCGGCGAAGAAGTTGATCGTCATGATCCGCGCCCAGTCGTTGCCGGTCAGCTCGGCCAGAGGCTGATAGATCATGGCGCCCGCGACGTTGACGAACCCGTCCACATAGCCGAACCGGCTCAGGGCCTCCGCATAGGTGCGCTCGGCTTCCGATTCGACGGAGACATCGTGCGCGCGGACAAGCACCCGGTCGGGTGCCGCAAGGCCTGCACGGGTGACGTCGAGCGCCGCAGCGTCGCGGTCGACGAGGACCAGATTGGCGCCTTCGGCCGAGAGGCGTTCGGCGGTCGCCCGACCGATGCCGCTACCGGCACCGGTGATGATAACGGTCTTGTTCTGAAAGCGCATCCTACCACTCACGAATATAGCCGTCGGGGCCGCGCCAGACAGGGTTGCGCCACGGAGGGCAGTCGTGGCTCAGGCGGCGAACCTTTTCCTCGTCGATGCCGACGCCCAGACCCGCTCCGTCGAAGGCCTCGACCATGCCGTCCCTGACGTCGAAGATTTCGGGATTGGTCATGTAGGAAAGCAGGTCGTGCCCATCGGTATTGTAGTGGATGCCAAGCGACATTTCCTGCAGGACGAAATTGGGCGTGGCCAGGGCGAGCTGCATGCAGGCGGCCAGCGCAATGGGGCCCAGTGGGCAATGCGGCGCGATGGCCACGTCATAGGCCTCGGCCATCGACGCCATGCGGCGGACTTCAGAAATGCCGCCCGCGTGGCTGAGATCGGGCTGAAGGATATCGACGGAGGCCGCAGCCAGAAATGGCTTGGCGTCCCAGCGGCTGTACAGGCGTTCGCCGAGCGCGATGGGGATGCTGGTCAGCTGGCTCAGTTGCGCGATGGCCTCGGGGTGTTCGCTGAGCAGGGGCTCCTCGATGAACAGCGGCCGCAACGGCTCCAGCGCGCGCGCCAGTTGCTTGGCCATCGGCTTGTGCACCCGTCCGTGGAAGTCGAGACCGGCGTCCATGCCTTCGGCCTTCACGGCCTCAAGCCGGCTGACGGTGGCGTCGAGGGCCCGGGGCGAATCGAGCCAGCCCATGTCCTCGGTACCGTTCATCTTGAGGCAGGTGAAGCCCTGCGCCTTGCGGACGCGCGCCGCTTCGACAACATCGGACGGGCGGTCGCCGCCGATCCAGGCATAGACGGCCATCCGGTCGCGGACCTTACCGCCCAGCAGCTGGTGCACGGGCACGCCCAGCGACTTGCCTTTCAGGTCCCACAGGGCCTGATCGAGGCCGGACAGGGCCGACATGAGGACCGGGCCGCCGCGATAGAAGCCGAGGCGGTAGGCGGTCTGCCAGATATCCTCGATGCGGTCCGGATCGGCGCCGATAAAGCGGTCGCGCAATGAGGCGAAGGCCCCCTGTACGGCTTCGGTGTGACCTTCCAGCGAGGCTTCGCCCCAGCCGATCAGACCGTTCTCCGTCTCAACGCGCACGAACAGCCAGCGCGGCGGTACCGGGAAGAGATCGATCGATTTTATGGCCGTGGAAATGTGGGCGGCAGGCCTTTGGGCCGTCACCGGCGCGGCGGAAGGATGGGCGTCGGGCATAGGAAGTCCTTGGGGCGGGTTTACCGGTACGCACGTACGGGCCGGCCGCTCACACTTTTGCGTACGCCGCAGAAATTACCGCCAGCGACCCTTAACGTCAATAAATAATATAAATAATATACTTATGGATGTTTGGGCAGGGTGTCGATCAGGTCGAACGCGCCCTGGATGAGGCGTCGCATCTCGCGTCGGGCGGTGTCGGCATCTCCCGAAAGGATAGCTTGGGCGACGCGATCGTGATCGACGGCGCTGGCCCGGTGCACCCCTTTGAGCTTGTTGGTGCGCATGATGCTGACGTGCAGGGCGGTCGAGATCATGTCGCGCATCTGCAGATAGAAGCGGTTGCCGCTGGCCTTGAGCACTGCGACGTGGAAGGCGATGTCCGAATGCAGCGGGTCGTCGTCGCCGAGTTCCGCCGCATACATGCGCTTGATGGCCGCCCGGATCTGCGCCTTGTCGTCTTCGGTCGCGAATTGCGCGGCCAGAGCGGCGGCACCCGATTCGACATCCAGTCGGATCTGGGTGAATTCGACCAGCAGGCGCAGGGAAAACTTGCGCTCCAGCAACCAGCGAAGCACGTCCGGGTCGAGCAGATTCCAGTCGTATTCGGGCGCTATGCGGATACCCTGACGCGGGCGCGTGGTAATAAGTCCCTTGGCAATCAGCATTTTTACGGCTTCACGCAACACGGTCCGCGCCGCGCCGTAATGGTCGCAAAGGGCGCTTTCGGTGGGAAAGGGCGCGTTATCGAAGCGGCCTGTGACAATGCCCACGCCGAGATCCTGAACAATCGACTGGGTAACACTGGTGCTGAAAAGCGGTTGGCGCATGAAAATCCAGGATAAAAGATCGCTGGCCATACGAATAGTATAAACGGGAAGAATACTCAACCGGTTGTTATAATGATACTTTTGCTATTACTGGCAGGTGTGCGGCGTCCGATCTCAGGCGGCAGGGGTCTATACGACGTGCCGCCGCCCCGCGGCAAACCGCCCAAGCGAGGGTGTAATTATCTTATTTATAATATATTTCTTGACGCCTGCCGAGCCGATGCGGTTAAATCGGCCTCATAAGGGCGTCTGGACCGGGGTAACATGACCGGTCAGCGTGATAAAATCAGGGACCCGATCCATGCATATGATCTCCGAGGGTGCGTCCGGCGCGGACGGTGTGGGCAAAGCCTACCGTTTCAATCTGGCCTATATCTGGATGATATCCGCCATTGCCGCACTGGGCGGGCTGCTGTTCGGTTACGACTGGGTCGTGGTGGGCGGGTCCAAGCCTTTCTACGAACCCTTCTTTCACCTGACGACCGAAGAACAGATCGGCTGGGCCAATAGCTGCTCGCTGCTGGGGTGTCTGCTGGGGTCCATCCTCAGCGGTCTGCTCAGCGATCGCATCGGACGCAAAAAGCTTTTGATCATCGCCGCCGTCCTGTTCGCCGTATCGTCCATATTTACGGGGTGGGCGAGCCGGTTCGATACCTTTGTCTTCTGGCGCATTATCGGCGGTGTGGCCATCGGCGTGGCGTCCAACATATCGCCGACCTACATAGCCGAGGTCAGCCCGGCCGCGTGGCGGGGTCGGCTGGTGACCCTCAATCAGCTGACTCTCGTCGTGGGTATTCTGGCGGCGCAGATCGTCAACATGCTGATTGCGGGCGATGTGTCCGCGACCACGCATGAGGCCATTCGCGACACTTGGCAGGGGCAATATGGCTGGCGCTGGATGTTCACCGCCGTGGCCGTGCCGTCGGTCATCTTCTTCTTTTGTGCGTTTCTGGTGCCCGAAAGCCCGCGCTGGCTGATCAAGATGGGCCGCCGGGACAAGGCCGCCGAAGTGCTGCGCCGAATTGGCGGTGACGCCTATGCCGAGGACGAGGTGCGCGATATCGAGGCTGGTATCGAACGCGAACGGAGCGAAAAAGGGTCTTTCGGCGAATTGTTCGCGCCGGCGGTGTTCGGACTGTTGCTGACGGGGGTCGGTCTGGCGGTGCTTCAGCAATGGAGCGGCACCAATGTCATCTTCAACTATGCCGAAGAAATCTATCGCGGGGCGGGTTATGACCTCAGCGGCGTCATGTTCAATATCGTCATCACCGGCGCCATCAATCTGGCCTTCACGCTTCTGGCGACCGCGACGGTGGACCGGCTGGGGCGGCGGACCCTGATGTTGTGGGGCACGGCGGCTATCACGATCATGCACGCGCTTCTGGGGGCGGCCTTCTTCTTCCATATCCAGGGGCCCATCGTGCTGATCCTTACCCTGGGTGTCATTGCCGCCTATGCGACCTCGCTGGCCCCGGTGACCTGGGTCCTGCTTTCCGAAATCTTCCCTAACCGTATCCGGGGCGTGGCCATCTCCATCGCCGTGTCGTCGCTGTGGATCGCCTGTTTTGGCGTGACCTACACCTTCCCGATCATGAACCAACGGCTGGGTGCTGCCGGTACCTTCTGGTGCTATGGGATCATCTGCCTGATCGGTTTTCTGTTCATCGCGCTGCGGGTGCCGGAAACCAAGGGCAAGTCTCTGGAAGACATCGAAGCGCAGCTGGCGCATGGCAAGAGCAAATAGTCCACCCCGGACGCGCCAAAGAGGTTATTCGTGATCTGGTCCTGTCCGGCCTTTTCGCCTACACTATCGCGAAAAGAAGGGTCGGGGGCATTCGTGATATTCAGAGCGCTGTGTTTAGGCGGGGTGGTTTGTCTACTGTGTCCGGGTCTGGCTTTCGCTCAGACGGGATCGTCGCGATCTGAAAGCCCGCCCACGGCTGCCCGGGCCGATGTATCGCCGGAAGCCATCGATCGGGTGTGGTCCGGCCACAGTGTCAAATTCGCTCTGACGGCCAGCAAAACCCATCTTTACGTCGCCTATTACGACGCCAACCGGCAATTGACGGTGGCGCAAAGGCCGCTCAACAATCCGGCGCACTGGGTCTATCACAAGGTCGATACCTGGCTCGGCTGGGACAGCCATAACCTGATCGCCCTGGCCGTCGATAATGCGGGAGCGGTGCATGTCGCCGCCAATATGCACGTCGATCCGCTGACCTATTTCCGCAGCGATCCAGGCGGCGATGTCCGGACACTGAAACGTGTGCCGGTGCTGGTGAATGCGGCGCGCGAACAGGCCATGACCTATCCGATCTTCCTCAAAAATGCCGAGGGGCGGCTGATCCTGAAGTATCGCGACGGGTCGAGTGGACGCGGCAACGAGATCTATACGATCTATGACGAAGCGATGCAGAGCTGGCGCGCTTTGACCGACGCGCCGTTGGTCGACGGCGAAGGGCGGATGAACGCCTATTTCATGGGGCCGGTGCAGGGTGCCGACGGTTATTTCCATATCGCTTGGGTGTGGCGCGACTCACCGCAGGCCGAGACCAATCACGACCTCAGCTATGCGCGCAGCCGAGACCTTATCCATTGGGAGCGCGCCGACGGGACGCCTCTGCCCTTGCCAATCCGGCTGAAAGACGCCGAAATCGTCGATCCGGTGCCGGTCAAGGGCGGGATGATCAACAACAATACGATCATCGGGTTCGATGATCGGGGGCGGGTGATGATCACCTATCACAAGTACGATGCAGTCGGGAACACGCAGATCTGGGTCGCCCGTTACGACAAGGGTTGGAAAACGGCGCAGGTCAGCGCGTGGATGAACTACCGCTGGGATTTCAAGGGGACGGGGTCGCTCAATTCGGAACTGTTCGTCGAGGGCGTGCGTCCTGGCGCGGTGGGTAAGCTGATTGTGCCGGTGGTGCGACTGGGGCAGCCGATCGAGTTCGAAATCGATGCGCAGACCCTGAAATTGATCGTGGAACGCCCGGTCGAGAGCATCGCCGAAGCTTTACGGGGCAAGCTGGATGCGCCGGCCGATATGCTGATCAATGTGGCGGAAACGACCGCATCGGACGGCACGGTTTATCGTCTGGGCTGGGCGGCCAAGGCCCCGAACCGCGATCGGCCGCTGGAGGCCATTCCGGCCCCGACCGACCTCAAGCTGTTTGTCTATAAACCGGAAAAGCCGTAGCTACTCCATGCCCTTCATGGCGCGCGCCGAGCGCAACCCGTTACGGCGCAGCGCGAGAATGGCGTGGCGCAGATCGGCCATGGCCTGTTCCTTGGTGTGACCTTCGGCCTCGTATTCGGCGATGGTCTGCTCGATCAGTTCGGCTTCCGGCGAGCGGTTATCGTTGGCAGCGATAAAGGGAGCGGCGGGCATGGGGTTTCCGAACTGTGGCTGAGACGCGTACCCTACGGTACGGGGATTACTATCCTCCTAAAGACGCCAAAATTAACCGGTGATCAAGCCGTTTTCGCGCGCCCAGTCGGCATCGAGCACCATCTGAATCGCCGGAGCTTTGAAAAGCTTCGGCAAAGGCCGTCCGTCCTCACGATAAAGTTCCCCGGCAACCGAAAATATGCCCTTCAGCATCTCGATGGCCTGAAGCGCCAGGGGCTGCCCCGCCACGATGACCCACGCTCCGTCGTATAGTTTTCCCATGACCGTCTCCACAATTGTTCCTATATTGTTCTCGCGCTGGGGATAAGTCAAGCGGCCAGTGTTCTTATTTTGATCTTTTCGCGTGCGTGGCGGCTTATCGGCTATCCGATAGCTACCTCAAAGCGCCATGACGCCGCGCAAGGGCAGGGCGGTGGTCGATTTCAGTTCGGTGAGGGTTACGCTCGACTGAATGTCTGTGACGCCGGGTAGTTTCAATAAGGTATTGAAGATAAAGCCTTCGTACCATTCCATCGATGGCGCCAGCACCTTGAGCATAATGTCTTTTTCCCCGAATAGGGCATGGCATTCCAGGATTTCCGGCGTGGCGTTGATCTTGCGCAGGAATTCGGCGCGTTTGTCGTCGGGCGTGGGCGACATCTTGAGATAGGCGAAGATCAGGACCGACGGCCCCAGCCTGTGGCGGTCGAGCAGGGCGACCTCGGCCTTGATGATCCCGTCCTCGCGCAGACGCTGCAACCGCCGCCAGCACGGCGATTGCGACAGGCCGACGCGATCGGCCAGTTCGGTGGTGGATAAGGACGCGTCCTTCTGGAGCTGCGCCAGAATCTTGATGTCGATGCTGGAAAGAGGTTCCGCCAGACTCATTTTACCCTCATGTTTTGGCGCGCACCTTTATCCAAAAACCGCTTCACACTTTTTGGGGTGCGCTTGGCAGACGGTAAAACAAGTTTCAAATTAAACCAAATAAATTCCTACACGTCGGTTTCGGCCAGCGACAGCAGGCTGGCATTGCCACCTGCCGAGGTCGTGTCGACCGACACCGTGCGTTCATTGGCAAAGCGCAGCAGATAGTGCGGGCCGCCCGCCTTGGGGCCCGTGCCGGACAGGCCTTCGCCGCCAAAGGGTTGCGAGCCGACGACCGCGCCGATCATCGAGCGGTTGACATAGAGATTGCCAACTTTCGCCAGAGCCTTGACGCGGTCGGCGGTCTCCGCGACGCGTGAATGCAGCCCCATGGTCAGGCCGTAGCCGCGCGCATTGATACGGGCGACCACGTCCTCAAGCTCACCGGCTTTCCACGTCACGACGTGCAGGATCGGGCCGAACCATTCCTGCGTCAGGTCTTCGATACCCGACAGACGGATGGCGGTCGGCGGCACGAACAGACCGGTTTGCGGTGCCTCGACCGTGTGCAGCCACTGGGCTTTCATGGATTCGCGATAAGTCATGAGCTTATCGCGCGAGGCTTCGTCGATGACCGGACCGACATCGGTGCGCACATCGGCGGTGTCGCCCAGCGTCAGGGCGTCCATCGCGCCTTTCAGCATGTGCAGGATCGTGTCGGCGACGTCTTCCTGCACGATCAGCAAGCGCAGGGCCGAGCAGCGCTGACCGGCTGAACGGAAGGCCGAGGTCACCACGTCATTGACGACTTGCTCCGGTAGGGCGGTGGAATCGACGATCATAGCGTTCAGCCCGCCGGTTTCAGCGATCAGCGGTACGATGGGGCGCGAGTCGTCCTCCAGCAGGGTGCGGGCGATGGCGCGGGCCGTGCCGGTCGAGCCGGTAAAGGCGACGCCCTTGACCTCAGACGCGGCGGTGATGGCGGCGCCGACCTCCGGCCCGCCGGGCAGGAAGTGCAGGACATCGGCCGGAATCCCGGCTGCGTGCGCCAGTTGCACGGCGCGCCACGCGATCAGCGGCGTTTGCGGCGCGGGCTTGGCCAGCACGGCGTTACCGGCAACCAGAGCGGCGGTCACCTGACCGAGGAAGATGGCCAGCGGGAAGTTCCATGGCGAGATACAGGCGAACACACCGCGCCCGCTCAGACGCAGTTCGTTATATTCGCCGGTCGGTCCGGGCAGGGCGACGGGCTGGAACTGCTGACGGGCATTGATGGCGTAATAGCGGCAAAAATCGACCGCTTCGCGGATTTCGGCGACGGCGTCAGCCAGAGTCTTACCGGCTTCGTGGACGCACAGGCCGATCAGTTCGAGGCGATTGTCTTCCAACGCGTCGGCCAGTTTTTCCAGCGCTGCAGCGCGGATTTCGACCGGCGTATCGGCCCAGCCTGTGGCGGCGTTCGACGCGGCGACGATAGCACGTTTGACGTCGTCGGCAGAGGCCTCGACGACCGAACCGACGCTCTCGGACCGGTTGGCCGGACGGGTGACGGACTTCGGCGTGCCGGTGACCGGTTGGCCGGACACCAGCGCCGTCGCCTGATAGGTTTGACGGCCCACCTCTTCGACGGCGGCCAGTGTTGCGTTCAGCGTGGCGGCATCGTTAAGGTCGAGGCCTTTGGAATTGGCGCGGCCCGGAAAGATATCGGCCGGGAGCGGAATAGCCGGGTGCGGGCGACCACCGACGGCGGCGATGTGCGAGGCGGGGTCTGACAACAGCATGTCCTCATTGACGGTGGGGTCGGCCAGTTGGTGGACGAAAGACGAATTGGCGCCGTTTTCCAGCAGGCGACGCACCAGATAGGCCAGCAGTTCCTTATGCCCGCCGACGGGCGCATAGGTGCGGCAGTGATAGCCAAGGTCCTGCACCAGACGCTCGTGCAGGCCTTCGCCCATGCCGTGCAGGCGCTGGAACTCGAAGTCGCGGCGCGGCCCGGCCCAGTCCATGATCGTGGCCACCGTGACGGCGTTGTGACCGGCAAAGGCCGGCCAGATATGCGAAGCCGCCAGCATGTCGTGCGCGCAGGCCAGATACGACACGTCGGTCGCCGGTTTGCGCGTGAACAGCGGGTAGTCGCTGTGACCCTCGACCTGCGACTTCTTGATCTCGGAATCCCAGTAGGCCCCCTTGACGAGGCGGACCTTGAGTTGGTGGCCGGTCTCTTTGCCGATGGCCTGCGCCCAGCCGATCAGCGGACGGGCGCGCTTCCCATAAGCCTGCGCCGCCATGCCGAGGCCGTCCCAGTCCTTGAGCGCCGGATCGCGCAGCACGCCTTCGATGATATCGAGCGACATCATCAGGCGCTCGGTCTCTTCGGCGTCGATGGTCAGGTCCATATTGGCCGCCGCCGCCTGATGCGCCAGATGTTTGATCATGGCGGTCAGTTCGGGCACGCAGGTGTCGGCGTGGCTCACCTCGTAGCGGGGATGCAGGGCCGACAGCTTGACCGAAATCGAATGGCCAGCCCCTTTCGGCGAGCGTCCGACGGCGGCAATGGCGGCCTCATAGGAGGCGAAATACTTCTCGGCGTCAGCAAACGTCTTCGCCGACTCGCCCAGCATGTCGAACGAGGCGGTGAAGCCCTTGTTTTCCGGTTTGGCGGCGACGGTGAGCGCCTCCTCGATGGTGCGGCCCATGACAAAGACCTCGCCCATCAGACGCATGGCGACGGCGACGCCCTGACGGATAACGGGCTCGCCCATCCGCGCGACCAGCTTTTTCAGCGTCCCGCCCTGTTCCGGATCGGCGACCAGCGCGCGCGTCAGGATCAGGCCGAAGGTCGCCGTATTGACCAGTTTCGAGCCTGATTTCGACTTGTGCGACAACCAGTCGGCGTCGCTGATCTTGTCGCGGATGAGCAGGTCGGCGGTTTCGGGGTCCGGCACGCGCAAGTACGCCTCGGCCAGAGACAGGAGCGCGATGCCTTCCTGCGTATTGAGGCGATATTCCTGCAGGAAGCGGTTGACCCAGCCGGTCGATTGCGCCGCCTTGAGGTCTTTCAGGATCAGCCGGGCCTCGGCGCGCACGCGTTCGCGCGCCGCCAGATCGAGCGTGGCGGTGGGTAGCAGACCCGCCAGCACCTCGTCCTCCGGCGCACGATAAAGGGCAGACATGGTGGCGCGGGCGTCGGCGGGGCTCATATGGTGTCTCCTGAAACTTATCTCAGTATGCCCGGTATTTTGAAAATGTCCTTGGTAATTTGAGTATATTGAGCGAAGGATATTCGGATTATAGGGAGTTTTGACGATAAATTATCATGCTTGACGATATCGACCGTAAGCTGCTGCGTCTCCTGCAAAAGGACGGGCGGATGACCAATCAGGCCCTGGCCGAGGCGGTCAGCGTCTCGCCTGCGGCCTGTTTCGACCGCGTGAAGCGGCTCAAGGCCAATGGCTATATTCTGGGGACCATGGCTGTGCTCGATCCGGTCAAGCTCGACCGGGCGCTGCTGATCTTCGTCGAGGTCGTGCTGGACCGGACGACCGAAGACGTGTTCGAAGCCTTCGGGCGGGCGGTGACGCGGCAACCGGAAATCCTCGAATGTCATATGGTGGCGGGCGGGTTCGATTACCTGATCAAGGCGCGGGTCAGGGACATGGCTGCCTACCGGCAATTTCTTGGTGACGCTCTGGTATCGCTTCCGGGTGTGCGCGAAACGCGGACCTATGCGGTGCTGGAAGAGGTCAAGAGCACGCTGGCGCTGCCTGTTTAAGAGCGCATGCCAAAAAGTGCGCAGCGGTTTTTGGAATCAAATGCGCGACCAGAAAAGATTTAGAGCCCGTCCCGAACGGGATGAGCTCTAAATCCCGGGTGCGAACGGAAATTTCAGCGACTTATAATAGTCGAGGCTGTGGTCCGGCGGTGCGACGCCCGCAGGCAAGGCACGTCCCGATTTCGACTGGAAATAGGCGATCGAGGCGTCGCGCCACCCTTTCGCCTCGCGCGCCTGAATGCGCAGATTGGCGGAAACGGCCTCGAAGCGTTCGGCATCGATATAGGGCTGCATCTTGGCCCAGATGTCTTGTAACGCGGCGGCATCCCTGGCACCCCTGTCGTAGGTCAGGACCAGTTCGTCCCATAGCGGACGACCGGAGCGCGTTTTATAGTCCCACGACAGATGGTGGAACCACAACAGGTAACGCTCATCCATACTTTGCGGATTGGCCCACGCGGCCTGTGCCAGAGGATCATACTGCGACAGTGCCCCCGAGCCTTTGGCGGTGCGGTCGAAGCCAATGCCGTCCTTGTCGGCTTTGTGATAATAGACCGGGTTCCAGTCGGGCCGCGACAGGTTGTCGACCCATGGCCCCGGCCCGTAATGGTGTCCCGTCGCCATCAGATGATGCAGGCCCAGCGGCGTCATATAGTCGGCCACTGTCTCGCGCGACCGCATCATCATATCGACGACGGGTCGCACGAAGCGCGCGTCGGTGGTGAAGGTCATCCGCGCCCACTCGGTGGCGATATCACGGGCCGAAGCGTGCGGATTCCACGCCAGCCGCCCGAAGGCGTACCAGTTGGCCTGATCGAAGTTCGACCCCGACCAGTTGCGATCCGTGCCGATATTGGCCACGCCCGCCATGCCGCTGATCACCTGCGCGACGGTGCGACCCTTTTGTCCGCGCTCGAAGGTGTCGGCGCTCAAGGTTTCCTCGTAATACTGCCCCAGATAGGCAAGGTGGGTGGCGAAGCCCAGATACTCCTTGGTGATCTGGAACTCCATCATCAGCGGCGTTTTCGGCATGGCGCCGAACAGGGGATGGAACGGTTCGCGCGGCTGAAAATCGATGGCCCCGTTCTTGACCTGCACCAGCACATTGGGCGCGAAGGTGCCGTCGAGGGGCGTGAATTCATTATAGGCCTGCTTGTGACGGTCTTCGGCGACCTCGCCCTTATAGACGAAGGCGCGCCACATGACCGTGCCGCGATCGCCCAGCGCGGCGGCCAGCATATTGGCACCGTCGGCGTGGGTGCGGTGGTAATCCTGAGGCCCCGGTTGGCCTTCGGAATTGGCCTTGACCAGAAAGCCGCCGAAGTCGGGGATCTGCGCATAGATTTCGTCGGCCTTGGCCTTCCACCAGGCGCGCACGGCGGGATCGAGGGGATCGGCAGTTTTCAGCCCGCCCAGCTCAATAGGGGCGGAAAAACGCACCGACAGATAGACGCGGATGCCGTAGGGCCGGAAGGTGTCGGCCAGCGCTGCCGCCTTGACGATATAGGGCGAGGTGAGCGACTCGGCACGGGCATTGACGTTGTTGAGCACGGTGCCGTTGATGCCGATGGACGCATTGGCGCGCGCATAGTCGACATAGCGCGGACTTTTGAGGTCCGGCAACCGCCACCAGTCCCACAGGGACGAGCCAGCATAGCCGCGCTCGACCGTGCCATCAAGATTGTCCCAGTGATTAAGCAGACGCAGCTTGAGGCGCGGGGCATCGGTCGTGTCCCTGACCGGTTGGCCCGTCTGGACCTGACGCAGATAGGCGAAAGCGCCATACAGAAGACCGATATCGCGGTTGGCGCTGATCCGGGTGACCAGAACATGATTTTCGACCGCCCCTGTCTCGATGTGGTAGCCTTCTGCCCCCAGCGTAGGGTCAGGTTGGGCGTTGCGCGACAGGACGATCTGCTTTTTGCGCGCCTCCGCCGGGTCTTCGTTCATGGCGATACCGCGCTTCACGGGACTATCGATAGACACCGTCCGTCCGGTCATGGCTGAAAGGCCGCGTTGAAGCTCGCTGGCCGCCGCCCGACCGGTCGGAGACTCGTCATAGAGAACGACGCGTTGCGGCAGGTCGACGGCACTTTGCACCGGGCGATAACGTAGCCACAGCTCATAACCGTCTTCGGCATGGGCTTGCCCCGCCGTCATAAGCATCAGCAGACAAAGCCAGATCGCGCGCACAACCATAATTTCCGTCCCGGTTTTATTTTTGGCTACAAAACGGGAAAGAAGGTCCGATGGCAATAGGTTGTATGATGACTTAATAAAAAAGCCCACTCCAGACGGGAGCGGGCTTTTTTCAGTTGGCAGTGCGTGTTTTACGGGCGCGCCTTACGAATGACGGCGACCGCGGAACATGCGCCCGGCACCGATCAGCAAGCAGGCGCCGATCACACCGGCAATCAGGTAGCCGATCCAGCCGCCGAACGACACGCCGATGATCGAGAACAGGAAAGAGGCCACGGCCGCACCGATAATGCCGAGGATGATGTTCATGAACAGCCCCTGTTCCGACTTCATCAGTTGTTCGGCGATCCACCCGGCGAAAGCACCGACGATGAGGGCGGCCAGCCAGCCGATTTGATTGTCCTGCATAATGAAACTCCTTACCTGTAACATAAAACCGGAGTTCAGGATGCCGGGCCGGGCATAAGGTTAAAATGGGCTGAATCTCAATGTTGATAAGAAAGGCGCAAAAGCGCCAAAAGCCCATCGCTTCTTTATGAGATTCTGATGAGTGTGGGCGGGCAGGTATTTTTCACAACGGGCCCTTATAAATGGACCATACGACCCTTTCCGTTGATTTTCTGCGCGGCAAGGGAGAACTGGCGTCGCTGATGCGCGCCTTCGACTGGTCGCGGACCGCCATCGGTCCGGCGCATCGCTGGCCGCAGAGTCTTAAGACGGCGGTCGGCATCATGCTGACCTCGCGTCAGCCGATCTGGATCGGCTGGGGGCCGGAGCTGATCTATCTCTATAATGATGCCTATAAGTCGATCATCGGCGGCAAGCACCCCGAGGCTCTGGGTAAGCCGACGCGCGAAGTATGGCCTGAAATCTGGGACTATATGACGCCGCTGCTGGCCGAAGCCCTGACCGGGGGTGAGGGCACCTATGTCGAATCGCAGCTTCTGATCATGGAGCGCAACGGCTATCCGGAAGAAACCCATTATACGTTTTCCTATAGCCCGATCCCCGACGATACGGGCGGCGTCGGCGGCATGATCTGCGCCAATACGGACGACACCCAACGCGTGATCGGCGAGCGGCAACTGGCCTTCCTCAGCGCCCTGTCGGCGAGAACCGGTACGGCACGCAGCCTCGGTGAGGTCTATCACGGCGTGACGGTGGCCGTGGCCGAAAATGGCCGCGACCTGCCCTTCGCCCTGTTCTACGTAGCCGGGCCGGAGGGTTTCACCCTTGCGGCACACAGCGGGATGGCCCCGGATCACCCGTCGCTTGCGCCTGACACATGGCCGCTCGACAAAGCGCTGGCCGATCAGACCGGGCAGGTGGTCGACCTCTCGGCCTTTGCCGCAATGCCGACGGGCGACTGGTCGCGCGCGCCGTCACAGGCCGCGGTCCTGCCGATCGCCGGAAGCGGGGAGGCTTCGGGCGGTGTGTGGGTCGTCGGGCTCAATCCGTTTCGTCTCTACGATGAGGGCTATCGCAACTGCCTGCATCTGGCCGCCGGGCAGATCGCCGCCGCCCTGACCCATGTCCATACGCTGGAGGCCGAGCGCAAACGCGCTGAGGCCCTGGCTGAACTCGATCGTGCCAAGACGGCCTTCTTCTCGAATATCAGCCATGAATTCCGCACGCCCCTGACCCTGCTGCTGGGGCCGGTCGAGGACGCGCTGGCCGACGCGGCCACCATCCCCGCCAATCGGGTCCGCATGGAGGTGGCGCACCGTAACGCCCTGCGCCTGCTGAAACTGGTCAATAGCCTGCTCGATTTCGCCCGCATCGAGGCCGGGCGGGTCACGGCGGCATACGTGCCCACCGATCTGGCGGCTTTCACCGCCGAACTGGCCTCGGGCTTCCGCTCGATGATGGACAAGGCAGGCCTCGATTACGTCGTAGATTGTCCGCCGCTGGGCGACACCGCCTTCGTCGACCGTGACATGTGGGAAAAGATCGTCCTCAACCTGCTGTCCAACGCTTTCAAATATACGCTGGAAGGCCGGGTCGGGGTGTTGCTGCATCAGGACGGCGATCACGCGGTGCTTCGGGTCAGCGACACGGGCGTCGGTATGGCCGACAGCGACTTGCCGCATGTCTTCGAACGTTTTCATCGTATCGAGGGCGCGGCGGGGCGGACCCACGAAGGCAGTGGAATCGGGCTGGCGTTGGTGCAGGAACTGGTGAGGCTGCACGGCGGGGACGTCGCGGTCGAGAGCGTTTCAGGCAAGGGCAGCACCTTTACGGTGCGATTGCCGCTGGGCCGTGGACACCTGTCCGATGCGCAGATCGGTACGACGCCGGAAGCACGCGACCATGATGCGCGACGCGAAACCTTTATGGACGACGCGATTTCTGCGATCAGGCCCCATGCGCCGCCTGAGTCCTTGGTTCCTGAGTCGATGGTTTCTGAGTCCATGGTTCCTGAGCCCATGGTTCCGGGGACCCGCATCGTGCTGGCCGACGACAATGCGGACATGCGCGGTTATGTCGAACGCCTGCTGTCGGCGCATCACGCCGTGGAGGCCGTGGCCGATGGCGAAGCGGCGTGGGCCGCGATCCGGCGCGACCCGCCGGCTCTGGTCCTCACCGATGTGATGATGCCGCGTCTGGACGGGTTCGGCCTGCTGGCGCGGCTGCGCGCGGATGAGGCGACGCAGCACATTCCCGTGGTCATGCTGTCCGCCCGGGCGGGCGAGGAGGCGCGCGTCGAAGGGCTCGACGCCGGGGTCGACGACTATCTGATCAAGCCGTTCAGCGCCCGTGAACTGCTGGCGCGGGTCAATTCCCAGCTCAAGATGGTCGCCTTGCGTCAGGAAGGCGAACGCCGGGTGACGCGGGTGCTGGAAAGTCTGGAAGACGGCGTGGTCGTACTGCAGGGCGACTGGCGCGTCACCTATCTCAATCAGGCGGCGCGGACGACCTTCGCCCAGGAAGGGCTCGATCCGGACGGAGTCGAGGGGCGCAGCTACTGGGACGCCTTCGGCGACGTGCGCGGCACCGTGATCGGCGACCACCTCGAAGCCACCATGTACCGGCGCACGACCGAGGTGTTCGAGGCCTTCTATCCGCGCTGGTCGCGCTGGTTCAATGTGCGCGTCTTCCCCGTCGAGGACGGGGGCCTGACCATCTATTTTCAGGAAATCACGGCGGAGAAGACCGCCCATGCCGCCCTGCGCGATTCGGAAGAACGCTGGCGGGGCCTGACCGAAACCATGCCGCAGCTGGTGTGGATGACGGCGGCGGACGGGCCGTGCATCTTCCTGAACGCCCAGTGGACCACCTATACCGGTCAGCCGCTGGACGACCTGCGGGGCTATCGCTGGCTCGACTGCCTGCACCCGGACGACCGGTCGGGTACGCAAACCGCCTGGACCCGGGCGGTGGCGGGCGCACACCAGTTCGATACCGAGTTCCGCATACGCCGCGCCGACGGCGTCTATCGCTGGTTCAAGACCCGCGGCGTGCCGGTGCGTGACGAAGCGGGTGCGGTCGGACGCTGGTACGGCACCTGCACCGATATTCAGGACACCGTCGAGGCGCGCGAAAAGGCCGAGGCCGCCAATATCGCCAAGTCGGAATTTCTGGCCAATATGAGCCACGAGATTCGCACGCCGCTCAATGCCATTGTCGGCCTGACCTCGATCATGCTGCAGTATCGCACCGACCCGGATCGGCAGGGCAAATATCTGCTGACCATGAAGGATTCCGCCGAAGCCCTGATGGAGCTGATCAACGACGTCCTCGACTTCGCCAAGATCGAGGCCGATCGGCTGGAGCTTTACTATGGCGACTGCCACCTGCATCAGGTGCTGGCCGAATGTCTCAGCGTCATCTCGGTCAAGGCGCAGGAAAAGGGGCTGGAGGTCACGCTGACCGACGACTTCGAGCCCGGCACGGTGTTTCATGCGGACGGCCTGCGCGTGCGTCAGATCGTCACCAACCTGCTGTCGAATGCGGTGAAGTTCACCGCCGAAGGTGCCATTTCGCTCCATCTCGGGGGTGTGCCCCAGGGGGACGGGACGACGCGTGTCCGGATTGCGGTGCGCGACACCGGCATAGGCATAGCGCCGGACAAGATCGAGCACATCTTCGACAAGTTCACTCAGGAGGATTCCTCTATCACCCGCAAGTTCGGCGGCACCGGGCTGGGTCTGGCCATTTCACGGCGACTGGCCGAGGCCATGGGCGGCCGCATTCAGGTGGAGAGCGTGGCGGGCGAAGGCGCCCTGTTCACGCTTGAACTGCCGATGCGCCGCGTTCAGGCCCCGACAACCGCCGGTGCGCCGTGTCCGCCCGATGGCGAAGCCTGTCCGCAGAAGGCGCGCATCCTGCTGGTCGAGGACTATCCGCCCAATATTCTGGTCGCGACGACCCTGTTGCGCAGTCTGGGCTATACGGTCGAGGTGGCCGAAAACGGCGAAGCGGCGGTGGTGGCGTGGGAAGAAGGTCATTTCGACCTCATCCTTATGGATATCCAGATGCCCGACATCGATGGCTTCGAAGCCACGTACCGTATTCGTCGCCGGGAAAAGGCCCTGGGGCGCGACCGGTGCCCGATTATCGTTATGACGGCCCACGCCCTGAACGGATATCGGGAAAAATGCCTGGCGGCGGATATGGACGACTATGTCGCCAAGCCGTTCAGCCTTGAGGATCTGAGCCTCAAGCTGTCGGATATCCTGTCCGCCCGCACAGGTGGTGGGCCGGACGCATCATAAACCGGCCTTGCCAGTCCGTGCCCGGCGCATATGATGCGGTCATGTCTCCATCGTTCGCCATTCGCCCGCTCGGCCTTGCCGACCTCGACGCCTTGAGCCACCTGATCGTCGAGGTCGTGGCTCATGGCGGCTCGATCAGCTTCATGCACCCCCTGCCTTTGGCGCAGGCCGAAGAGCCTACTGGCGTGGGTCGCTGTCGGCGGCGGAACGCGGTGAGCGGGTGGTCTTCGGCGCCTTCGATGACGGCCGCTTGATCTCGACGGTTACGCTGGCTCTGGCGCAGGAGCCCAATCAGCCGCACCGCGCCGATATTGCCAAGATGATGACGCACCCCGCTTATCGTGGACGCGGGGCGGCCACCGCTGTTTTGCGCGCTGCGGAAGCCGAGGCGCTCAGGGCGAACCGCTGGCTGCTGGTGCTCGATACCGCCGAGGACGAAGGGGCGGCGGGGATGTACGAGAAGCTGGGTTATCAACTGACCGGCCTGATTCCCGATTTCGCGCTGAAACCGCATGGTGGCCTCACCGGGACGCTGATCTACTGGAAGCGCCTCGAATGAAAAAACGCCGCCAGCTTTGAGGCTGGCAGCGTAAGTTTCAGGGAGGAAAGGTTTAAGCGCGGCTTACCGCTTGATGGTGAAACCGGCGAAGAAGCGGCGACCGAAGTAGCCCAGCTCCGTCAGGCGCGTGCCCCCGGCGGTGGTCAGCTCTTCTTCCTTGGTCAGGTTCTTGCCTTCGACGAACAGCGACAGACCGTTGGCGTTCTTCGGCTTCCAGGTGATCTTGCCGTCCAGATAGCCGGTCGGGTCGCGATAGAGCGGCTGACCGTAGCTGTCGGCGGCGCTAACCAGCCACTTCGAGCGGTAGTTATAGGCCAGACGGGCATTGATCTGCCCCTTGTCGTACCACAGGGTCGCGTTGTAGCTGTCCGACGACAGACCGGGGAAGGGCAGGGGCGAATTGTCGATCTGGCTGTACAGGCCGACGTCCTTGGCTTCCTGATAGGTATAGTTGACGTCCGCGCCGAAGCCCGACAGCGCTTCCGGCAGGAAGGTGAAGGCGGTCTTGGCCGTCAGTTCGATACCCGAAATCTTGGCACCGTCGCCATTGATATAGGTCTGGACGTAGTATTCCGTACCGTCGCCGAAGTAGTCCATCTTGCCGACGCTGACGCGCGACGAGACGTAGAACTGCTTGATATCCTTATAGAAGAAACCGGCAGTCACCTGGGTATCGCGGTTCGGATACCATTCGAACGACAGGTCGTACTGGTCGGCGCGGTACGGCTTGAGCGCCGGGTTGCCGCCGACACAGCTATCGGCGTCGTCTTCAGCGGTGCCGTCATTTGTATAGTTGATGGTGCAGGTCACTGACGGCATCAGATAGTTGACCAGAGGCCGCGCCATCAGCTTGGCGAAACCGGCCCGCGCCGACAGCTCGTTCGGGATGAACCAGACACCGATATTGAAGCTCGGCAGATAAACCGTGTAATCCTTGGTCATCGAGGTCTGCGAGTTGCCGACGACATAGGTCGTGGCGACATTGGCCGCGTTGTAGCGGATTTCCTGACGCGTGATGGTGCCCGAAGCCGTAGTTTCGGTGTGGACGCGGCGCACGCCGAAGTTACCGCTGACGTCCCAACCGTTGAACGGGAAGGCGTAATTGGCCTTCAGGTACTGGGCCTCGGTTGTTTCCTCGACCTGATACGGGATCTGCGAATAGGCCTTGCCGTCATTGCCGGTGGTGTTTTCCAGATTGTCCAGATTGAAGTGCGAGGTATCCAGATACTGCGCGACCTTGTTGAAGTCCGGATAGAGCCAGTTGCTGGCGATCGAACCGCCGCCGAAGTAGAAGTCGGCGGGCAAGGCGGTCATGGCGCTGTTGAAGACGCTGTTCGAGAAGGTCTTCGACCAGGTTTCGGTCGAGGACCAGTAGCCGGTCTGATAGGCAGCCGCAGCCGCGGCGGCGGCGGTCTGATCGGCAGTCTGGGTCGCTGATACCGTAGCGGTCGAGTTGACGGCGTTGGTGTAGATGACCGTGTCGTCGGTCGCCGAGGTCAGGTCGCTGCCGGCATTGAGCAGGAAGCCGCCGTAGCCGTAACCGCCAGTTTCATACTTGGTGGCGCGGGCACCCCATTCCAGCTTGTTGAGGACCGGGAACTTCGTCTCGTAATCGAAGTCGAGCTTATACTGCTGTTCCTTCGACTTGGCGTTCGACGGACGGTACTGGATCTGCCACTGGCTGACCGCCGAGGCGTCGTTCGGGCTATAGCCGGTCGGGAAGGTGAAGGTCGGTGCGCCGCGCGAGTCGAGCGTCACGACAAGGCCCGGCACATTGTAGCTGACGCTGACATTGTTGGTCTGGGTCAGGACGTCCGATTCGGAGTTGGAGCCCTGGAACTCGACCTGAAGCGTGTCGCCCTTATAGTTGGCGCCGTAGCTGATATAGTCGCTCTTGGTTTGCTGCGAGAAGTCGCGGGCGCTGACGCTGAACGCGTTGGAACCGCCACGACCCGTCGTCGCCAGGCAGTTGCCGACGGTATATTGCACGACGTTGTGGCTGGCGTCGACAACGGTCGAACCGCTGGGGACGGTCGAACCGCAGGCGGCATTGGTGGCCGAGGTGACGTTGTACAGGCGGTTCACTGAAGTGAAGTCCGTGCCGTAGTTGATGTCGTTCAGGGTCTGGTCGCGCGTGTTACGGTTATAGCTGACGAAGGCGTCGAAACGGTCGCTGAACCTGTATTGCGCCGTGAATTCCGCCGACATCCGCTGATCGTTGCGGGTCCATACACCGTAGCGCGCCACGCGGGGGCTGTAGTCGTACCACTGCGACAGGCAGTTGTTGCGCTGGGTCCCGGCGGCATAGGCCGTATTACACCCGGCCTGGGTCGTGATGGCGTTATAGGCCGCGATATTGGCCGCCGTATCGGTCGACGAGAAATAGGCCGATGTCTTTTCTGCCGAATTGTCGAAGTCGGCCAGACGCACCCACGCCGTATTGCGCAGATAGTCACCGCGCGTATCGACATTGTCGAAGGTCACATTGGCCATAATGCCCAATTTGCCATCGAGCAGTTTGGTCGCACCGAAGAAGTTGGTGCGCGGCTTCCAGCCATCGACCGTGTCGAGGTTCTGCAGCGAGCCGGTGATCGAGAAGGTGGGTTTCCTGAAATCGAGGGGCTTGCGTGTCTTGACGCTGACCGTACCGCCGACGCCGCCTTCGGTCATGTCGGCGGTGAAGCCTTTGAACACGTCGATCGACTGCACCAGTTCGGACGCCAGTTCGCGGAAGTCGTTGGAACGGCCGCCGCCGCCATAAACGCTGATATTGCCAGCGGTCGACAGGGTGCTCATGCCGTTGATTTCGATACGGTTCAGGTCCGGCTCGACCCCGCGGATCGAGACGCCGGAGCCTTCGCCGAAATCGCGAGCCAGCTGCACGCCGGTCACACGGCCCAGCGCTTCGCCGACGTTTTTGTCGGGAAACTGTCCGATATCTTCGGCGACGATCGAATCCGACACCGTGCCGCTGCGCTTCTTGCGGTTGATGGCCGATTGCTGCGACGAACGCGTGCCGGTGACTACGACGGTCTGAATGTCGTCATTGGCCGATGCGGCGGCAGGGGTGGCGTCCTGCGCGAAGGCGGTGCTGGAAAAAGCGGTCGCGGCGATCAGTGCGATGGCGGAAAGCGCTGTGCCGCGCTTGAGGCGCACGGCAAAGGTCTTGTGGGCGGGGGGCGTGTCGGATGGCATATCCCGTTACTCCTGAGCGAACTTCGTGAAACGGCGCGCCCATCTGGAGGCTTTCCATCAGGAAAGGTCCCGGGGTTCTTGTGACGCCGGCTGAGGCCTGAGGCGGGAAGTCGGGCGCATGAAATGAAGACCGTCTGTGCTGCCCCCCGCGGAAGCATCAGATGTCATTCGTTTCACTTGCCACTCGAAAAGGCCCTGAGGGGCATCCCCGGTGTTTCGCACTCCCGTATTGCGTTCCCATTAGGGCGCAATCATCAATTATCAGCGTCATAAGCATTTATGATCACAAACGATCAGTCAAGTGATCTTGTGTAAATACCGATGTTATTGTCAAAAATTCTTCACTGTTCCGTCAGAATGGGCGGAAAAGACACAATATTTTTCATTGTGTCAGGATTTGATTGAGCATAATGGCGTAATTGCGGCTTTTTTTATAAAACTAATTCTTCATTTTTGTTTTCATAAAAACTATATTGTACGAATTATTGAATAATGTGCCGTAATTAAGAAATCACAATTAAAACATAATTTAATATGCAAATGCTATTTTGACAGATGTGTAAAAAAGTTTCTGAATATACTTTTTTGCCGATAAAAATTCTACCAATTGCGTCAAATTCGATCAACTTAGAGCGCGGGTGGAAACAACGCGCAACCTCTGATCGGAGTCGCATGCAGGGGTGTGGGCGTGGCGTTATGGATTGAAATCGTATGGCTCCTGCGCGTGGGCAGGGGCGCATTTGCTAAGGTAGCGACCGGGTTAGCCCCCGGCGGGCAGGCTGCGGAACAGCGATAGCATATCCTCCAGCACTTCGAAATTCACCGGCTTGACCAGATGCAGATCAAAGCCGGCCTCGGCGGTGCGCTGGCGCATCCGGGTATCGCCCCAGCCGGTCTGGGCAATGATCTTGACATTGGCTGTAGTCGGATCGGCGCGCAGGGCGGCGCAGACTTCGAGGCCGTCCATGCCGGGCATACCGATATCGAGCAGCACGATATCCGGATGAAACTCACGCGCCAGTTCCAGCGCCGTGCGCCCGTCATGACAGGCGCGTACCTCGTCTCCCCAGGATTCCACGGCCCACATGAGCGTCAGGGCCGAGGCTTCGTTGTCGTCCACGACCAGAACACGTAGTGTGCCGGGTTTGCGGCCGCTCTCACTCGGCCGTTCCTGGTAATCGATCATAGCTAAACTCTTGAAAACACAAATAAGACGGAGGCCCCACCACGGTGAAGGATTGCCCTTCACGGTGCGCGTCATTTGCCGGAGGGGGTGTAAAAAATCAGTATGAAGTCTCCGATGTAGCCGTTTACCGCCATTTGACCGCAGAGGGGTGGCTTTGAATATCGTCCTGACCTGTGACCGGGATAGAGTCGAATTGGGTTATAATTGAGGAGAAGGGCTATGGGCCGTAGCCGTCGGATCTATAAGCGCGGCGTCACCCGGATGCGCATATTGCTCTGGGAGATAAGATAGTGATGGCCGAGCCCGCCCTACATATCGTGCGGCGCTATCTGAGCCTGTACCGGTCGCGCGACCGTGAGGCCTGCACGCGCCTGCTGGGGGAAGCCTTTACCTTTACCAGCCCCAATGACGACCATATCGACCAGCGGGCTTATTTCGAACGGTGCTGGCCGCCGGGCGACACGGTGAAGCGATTCGAGGTCACCCATATGGTCGCCAGCGGCAACGAAGTCTTCGTGCGCTATCTGGCCAAATGGCCCGATCAGCCGGCCTTTCATAATGTCGAACGTTTTTGCGTCGAGGACGGGCGGATTGCCCTGATCGAGGTTTATTTCGGCGCCGCGGCCTGAGGGCGACCTGAGCAAGACATCCTAACTCAAATGTGACTTCTATGAAAAGTTGTATCGCGTCATATATGGGCGTAGTCTATATCTGTGGTACAGGGGTGTATTGATTCAGGAGGCAGGCATGGCGAAATCATACGTGTGCTTACCGGAAGTCCATTATAACCTTACCGTATCCGCGGTCGGGCCAGCCCACCGGGTGCGTCTCACCCCATGACCGTTCTGGCTCCGGCGGCTATGGGCCGCGGTTTGGCGAAGCCGGAAACGCACGGCGCGACCAAGCCCAACATTCTCATTGTTGACGACCGCTGGCAGAATCTGCTGGCGACCGAGGCCCTGCTCAAGCCGCTGGGTGCCGATATCACGACCGCCGAATCGGGAGAGGCGGCTCTAACGCTTGTGCTGGAGCGTGAATTCGCTATCGTTCTTCTCGACGTGCAGATGCCCGGCATGGACGGTTTCGAGACCGCGCGCCTGATGAAGACGCGACCGTCGATGCAAGGTGTGCCGATCATCTTCGTCACCGCGATATCCAAGGAAGATCACTTCGCCACCGAAGCCGCCGCGATCGGCGCGGTCGATTACATCTTCAAACCGATCAATCCGGACATCCTCAAATCGAAGGTGCAGGTCTATCTCGACCTCTATCTTCAGCGGCAGGAAATCCTCCAGCTCAATACGACCTTGCGTCAGTCCAACGAAGAGCTGGAACGTTTCGCCTATGTCTGTTCGCACGACATGAAAGAGCCCGTGCGGATGATGAACATCTATGCGGGCTTTCTGGCTGAAGATGCGGCGGATCAACTGGACGAGGACGGCCAGCGTTATCTGCAATATATCCGCGACAATGCCGTGCGCCTGAACAAGATGATCGGCGATATCCTGACCTTCTCCCGCGTCGGCCGCGAGGATATCCAGATCGAGGCCGTCGACTGCCAGCAGATTTTCGAAGAGGTCCGTGCCGAGTTTGCCGAGGCCATCGCCTTCCGCAAGGCGAAGGTGACGTCGGGCGGGCTGCCGATCATGCACACCTCGCCGACCCTGATCCGTGTGCTGTTGCAAAACCTCATCGGCAACGCCCTCAAATTCCAGGATGGACGCCGGACGCCGGAAATCCACGTGTCGGCACGTCATGAGGGGGGCTTCTGCCGGTTCGACGTGAAGGATAACGGTATAGGCATCGATCCACTTTATTCGGATCGCATCTTCACCATCTTCAAGCGGCTGCACAGCGAGGACGAATATCCAGGGACGGGTATCGGTCTGTCGACCTGCCGCAAGTTCGTGCGTCTCTATGGCGGCGATATCACCTTCACCTCGGTGCCGGGCGAGGGGAGTACCTTCAGTTTCACGTTACCAGACAAAAAGGCCGTATAGACACAATGATGGGAGGTCTGATGGCGCTGGAGATCCTGCTGGTCGAGGATAATGAGGGCGATGTCGAAATGACGCGCCGGGCCCTGAAGACGGCCGAGCCGCCATGCCGCGTGTCGGTCGCCAATAACGGCCAGCAGGCCCTGGAGTTCCTCAAGAAGGAAGGCCGCTTCGAAGGCGTGCCGACGCCGCAGCTTATCCTGCTCGACATCAATATGCCGCGCATGGACGGCAAGATGTTCCTGACCCAGGTCAAGGCCCTGCCCGAATTCAGGGCGATTCCGGTGGTCATGTTCACCTCGTCGGAATCCCCGACGGATATCCGGGAATGTTACGAACGCTTTGCCAGTTGCTATGTGGTCAAGCCCTTCGACGGGCAGAAATATGCCGAAGCCGTGCGTCAGATCGTGCGTTTCTGGGGGGGAACGGGCCAGTTGCCCGCCTGATCGACGGGGCACGTTTTAGCAAGTCGGGGGATAAATCAAAAATAAGTAAAATTAGCGCTTGCAGAGTCGCTGAAGGATTGTCTATAAGCCGCACCTCGACGGGGCGCACCCGCCGGCGGTTGTTGAAACCGAAGGCACACAAGGGTTTGCTCAGTCAGTCATCCTTTTAAAATGGCCTGAATAGGCTGGCTCTTAGTTGAGTTGGCTTGGGTTGATTTTTTGACTTTGAATTGGCTCTTTACGGAGCTGGGGATAAGAAAAAAGAAAAGGTTGACACGGTTTTGTGGCTCCTTTAAAAGCCGCCCTCCGCTTCGGCGGGTTTGGTCCTTGACATTGTAGATATGGAAAGAGAAACGCAGGCGGCGGTAGTCCAGCGGCTCAGTTGAGATACTGAGTATGATTTGGAATACACGACGTCGATGCGGTCTCTTAATAGACAA
>NZ_JAQQKX010000009.1 GCF_028550415.1 Asticcacaulis aquaticus | reverse complement strand
GCTCCCCAACAGCCCTTTAAGCTCAGGGGATATCGGTCCAGTCTTCAGATGGATTGGGGCGCGCCAACGCCTCAATCCATCACAAACTTAGCAGCCTTCTCACAAACAAGGGGGACCGCTTTGCGTAGCAAAGGGGTGGTGGGGTATCTTGCTGAGGCTCAATAGGAACCGTCGTAAGTAAGCAAGAACCCCCACCACCACATCTCAATCGCTTCGCGATCTCGTGCGGTCCCCCTCCCCATCGAAGATGGGGAGGTATAAGAGGTAAAACAAAAAAGCCGCCCCTGACGGAGCGGCTTTTCAGAGCTTGGATAAAATCCGTGAAGTCTTAGGAGACTTGCAGGTTTTCAGCCGACATCTTGCCCGAACGCTTGTCGCGGGCCAGCTCGAACGAGACCTTCTGGCCTTCGTTCAGGCCGCGCAGACCGGCGCGCTCAACGGCCGAGATGTGCACGAAGATGTCGTTGCTGCCGTCGTCCGGCTGAATGAAACCATAACCCTTGGTGGAATTGAACCACTTAACCGTACCTGTGCTCATGACGAACCCTTTCAATGGTAACTTGATATCTCGATAGTTGAATGGAAGTTCGCCGCTACGGTTTTGTCTCAAAGCCGCAAAAACAAAGTTGCAGTTCAAATAGTCGATGGCCGGGACCTTATAGGCATAAGGCTAAGGCGTCAAACCCCAATCCGGCGATCACACGGACTTGAGGCAAACGGTTTCAGGGCACGAAAAAAGCGCAGACCCTAAGGCCTGCGCTTTTTGATCAGGTCTCAGATGGCTCAGGCAAGCTTTGCCTTCACCTTTTCGACGATGGCGTCCTTGGTGATGCCGAACTGTTTGTACAGCACGTCCTGCGGGGCCGAAGCGCCGAACGACGACATGCCGACGAAGATACCGTCGAGGCCGATGAATTTCTCCCAGCCCATCTGCACCGCGGCTTCGACCGCGACGCGAACCGGAGCCGTGCCGATGACCGAGGCCTGATAGGCAGCGTCCTGACGGTCGAACAGCGCCCAGCACGGCGTCGAAACGACACGGGTCGGGATGCCGTCGGCCTCCAGCGCCTCGGCCGCGGCGACGGCCACCGAAACCTCGGTGCCGGACGAGAAGATCGAGACCTTCGCTTCGCCCGACGCCGGACGGATCTCATAGGCGCCCTTGGCGGTCAGGTTGCCGCCGGTGGTGCGGACAGCGGGGACTTTCTGACGCGACAGGACCATGATCGACGGCGTGGTTTCCGACAGAAGCGCGGCCTTCCAGCTTTCGGCGGCTTCGACGATGTCCGCCGGGCGGAAGGTCAAAAGGTTCGGCATGGCGCGGAAGCTGGCCAGATGCTCGACCGGCTGGTGCGTCGGGCCGTCTTCGCCGACGCCGATGGAATCGTGCGTCAGGACGTTGATCGTGCGGATGTTCATCAGCGCGCCTAGGCGGATGGCCGGGCGCGAGTAGTCCGAGAACACGAAGAAGGTGCCGGAATAGGGGATGACGCCGCCGTGCAGGGCCATGCCGTTCATCGCGGCGCTCATGCCGAATTCGCGCACGCCGTAATGGACGTAGCGACCGTCGTAGTTCGGCGTGTCAAACGCCGTCATGCCCTTGACGAAGGTGTTATTGGAACCGGTCAGGTCCGCCGAACCGCCGACCATGTCGTCGATCGACGGCACCAGTTGCGCCAGCGCGGCCCCTGAGGCCGAACGCGTGGCGTCCCCGGCCTTAAGCTCCAACTGCTTTTCGATGTGAGCGTCGAGCGCGGTGAAGGCGTCGGCGGGCAGTTCACCCTTCATGGCGCGGGTGAAATCGGCACCGTTCGGATGAGCTTTCAGCTTGGCTTCCCACGCCTTGCGCGGCTTGGCGGCTTTGCGACCGGCGGCTTCCCAGGCCTTCTTGACCGGCGCGGGGACGGTCCAGCTTTCGGCGGTCCAGCCCATGGCCTGACGGGCCAGTTCGATGTCGGAGTCGAAGAGGGTGTAGCCGTGCGAGTGCGGATCGGCTTCCTTCGGACCCGCACCCTTCGAGATCAGGGTCTTGCAGGCGATCAGGACGGGCTTCGACTGCTGCGTCGCCCAGCGCATGGCCGCGGCGATCTTGCCGTGGTCGTGGCCGTCGACGGCCTTGACCGCCCAGCCGGCGGCCTTGAAACGGGCCAGTTGGTCGCCGGTTTCGGCAATGGTCGCCACGCCGTCGATAGTGACGTTGTTGTCGTCCCACAGTACGATCAGCTTGTTGAGCTTCAGACGCCCGGCCAGCGAGATGGCTTCGTGCGACACGCCTTCCATCAGGCAGCCGTCACCGGCGATGACCCAGGTCCGGTGATCGACCAGTTCCGGGAAGCGCGCGTTCAGGTGACGTTCGGCCATGGCCATGCCGACCGAGGTGGCCAGACCCTGACCCAGCGGGCCGGTGGTGCATTCGACGCCTGCCGTGTGGCCGTATTCCGGGTGGCCGGGGGTGGAGGAGCCCCACTGACGGAAGTTCTTGATATCCTCCATCGACACCGACTTGTAACCCGTCAGGTGCAGCAGCGAATAGAGGATCATCGAGCCATGACCGGCCGACAGTATGAAGCGGTCGCGGTCGGCCCAGTCGGGGGCCTTCGGGTCGTATTTGAGGAACTTGGTGAACAGGACGGTCGCGACGTCAGCCATGCCCATCGGCATCCCCTGGTGGCCGGACTTGGCGCGGTGCACGGCTTCCATCGACAGGACGCGAATCGCATCCGCCATCACGACGGGCGACGGCTTGGCGGCGAACAGGCCTTCGGAGGCTGAGGACATGGGCTTTGGTACCTGTAGATATGAGAGACTGTCTGAGAAAGGGAGCTTTTGCGCGGTCCTTTAGACCATCTGCCGGGGAATGGCCATAATCTAACTGTAGCAAAATCGGCGCGGGGTTCATTTTTCGCCTGACAGGCTGTACGGCTTGTGAAAGCGACGCGTTGGAAGTAAAGTACAAGCCATGGAAAATGCTCAGAACACGGTGCCCGCAGGCTCCAGCCTCACCTCGGCGGTCGAACGTCTGGACAATGCGCTGGGCGCGCTGGAAGGCCGAATCAAGGCGCTTCAGGTCAAGGCGGGCGAATTGCCGGCCGATTCGCTCGATCTGGTCGATGCGGCGGAGGCCGAACGCCTCAAGGCCGAGATCGCGGCGCTGAAATCGCGCGAAAAGCTTCTGGAAGAGGCCTCGCGCGGCGCGTTCGAAGCGCTGGGCGTCGCCGCCAAGGACATCCGTCACATCCTCAGCGAACAGGCAGCGTAGATGGCCGAGGTCACCGTCAAGGTCAATAACAAGCCCTATATGGTCGGGTGCGCCGACGGTCAGGAAGCGCGTGTGCAGGAACTGGCCCGCATCTTCGACGAGCACGTCGAGATGGTGGTCTCCGACATCGGCTCGATCGGCGAGGTGCGCCTGTTCCTGATGGCGTCGTTGCTGCTGATCGACGAGATGGAAGAGCTTAAAACCCAGCTCGAAGCCGCGCAGTCCGCGCAGGCCCGCATGTCGGCGGGCGCGTTCGAGATCGAGCGCAAGGCGGCCTTTGCGATCTCGGATGCTGCCGAACGGCTGGAAAAGCTGGTCGGCGAGGTTTGATAAATCTGCCTGGGGTTTAAGGCTGGAGA
This sequence comes from Asticcacaulis aquaticus, assembly GCF_028550415.1. Classification (GTDB taxonomy): domain Bacteria; phylum Pseudomonadota; class Alphaproteobacteria; order Caulobacterales; family Caulobacteraceae; genus Asticcacaulis; species Asticcacaulis aquaticus. The sequence continues at coordinate 184,133 of NZ_JAQQKX010000009.1, read as the reverse complement.
ACGTATAAATCCTTCCCCGTTTACGGGGAAGGTGGCTGCGAGTTTACGAGCAGACGGAAGGGGGAAGCCGCACCTATAATCCGCACCGTCAGAGTTTGTTTTGACTGCTGCATCCCCCTTCCGTCAGTTCAGCCTGTCGGCTGCCCTGCCACCTTCCCCGTAAACGGGGAAGGATGTTGACGTCGCCCCCTTGTAACCGGTGCCCATAAGGCCTAAATTAGGCGTCGGCGGGTCTTGCTGCGGCTCACGTCAGCGATCACCTAATCCTTCTGACCTTAATCTCTTAGAACGGGAGCTGTCCCTGACTAGGGCCGTGGTCCTTATCACATGGTTCCCACCTGACTTGTCAGGTCTGAGTGGATTTAAACGCTTCGCAACGGTTCATACGCGGCGCCGCCACATCTAAAAGGCCTTCGGTTCGCCGGAGGCTTTTTTTTGTATTCGAGGTAGGAATGGCCTTTGTTTTTAAATATCTGCCGTCGCCGTTAGGCCTGCTGACTCTGGTGGCCAGTGATAAAGGTCTGGCGGCGGTATTGTGGGAAGACGACAAGCCTGACCGTGTGCCGTTGAAAGCGTTGGAACAAGGCACGACGCCGATCCTCGCTCAGGCCGAACAGGAACTGAACGACTATTTTGCCGGTCGGCGCACCGTCTTTACCGTGCCGCTCGATGCGCAGGGTACGCCGTTTCAGAAAAGCGTCTGGGATGCTTTGAGCGGTATTCCGTTCGGTGAAACCCGCAGCTACGGGCAACTGGCGCGGCAACTGGGTAATCCGTCGGCCATGCGGGCGGTAGGGGCCGCCAATGGCCGCAATCCGATCTCGATCATCGTGCCGTGCCACCGCGTCATCGGCGCGTCAGGCAAGCTGACCGGCTTTGCGGGCGGTCTGGAGGCCAAGGCCTATCTGTTGGAACTGGAGCAGGGCGGGCGGTTGCTGTGAAGGATGTAAAAGCCGCTTTGCGCAAGGATATGAAGGCGCGCCGCGCGGCCTTGGCGGTGGCCGATCCGCAGGCGGGGGAGGCGCTGGCCGATGCGTTCGAGACGCGCGGCGACTGGCCGGAAGGGGGTGTGGTGATTGCCGGTTTCCATCCGATGCAGAGCGAAATCGATCCGCTGCCGCTGCTGATGCGTTTTCACGCGCGGGGCTATCCGCTGGCCTTGCCGAGCTTGTTCGAGAGCGCCGAAGGTTTGCAAATGATCTTTCGGGCCTATGATCCGGTCGCACATCTGGTCGAAGGACCTTACGGCATCTGGCAGCCGTCGAATGACGCGGTGGAGGTCCTGCCCGATATCGTACTGGTGCCGCTGCTGGCCTTCGACAAACAGGGCGGGCGGCTGGGGTATGGTGGCGGATTCTACGACCGGGCTTTACACTATCTTAAGGCGGTGAAACCGGTTAAGGAGAGACCTTTGATGCTGTGGGGCATAGGATTTTCCGGTCAGGAAATCGCCAAAGTCCCCATGGAACCCCACGACCAGCGTCTCGACGCCGTGCTGACAGAGCGCGGCTGGGTTGAGATTAGAAAGACCTTTTGATGCGTTTTGCCTTTTTCGGAGATGTGGTGGGCCGTTCGGGCCGTGACGGTCTGACCGAGCACCTGCCGTTCATCAAACGCGCCCTCGACCTCGAATTCGTCATCGTCAATGCCGAAAACGCCGCCTCGGGGTTCGGCGTGTCGGAAAACACCGCGCGGCAATTGTTCGACGCCGGGGCCGATTGCTTGACGCTGGGCAACCATTCGTGGGATCAGAAGGAAGCCCTGACCTATATCGTGCGCGAACCGCGTCTGATCCGTCCGCTGAACTATCCGCCGCTGGCCGATGTGCCCGGACGCGGGGTCAATCTGTTCGAGACGGCGTCGGGTAAGCGCATCGTGGTGATGAACGTGCTGGGTCTGGTTCACATGCAGTCGATGGACGACCCGTTCGCCGCCGTCGACAAGGCGTTGGAAGGCGCGCCGCTGGGCCTTGTCGCCGATGCGGTTGTGATCGATATGCACGCCGAAGCGACATCCGAAAAAATGGCCATGGGCCATTTCTGCGACGGTCGCGCCTCGTTGGTCATTGGGACGCATACCCACGTCCCGACCGCCGATGCGCAGATCCTGCCCGGTGGCACCGCCTATCAGACCGATGCCGGGGCCTGTGCCGATTACGACAGCGTCATCGGCATGGACAAGGAAGAGCCGCTGCGCCGCTTCACCACGCGCATCGGCAAGGAGCGCTACAAGCCCGCTTCGGGTCCGGCGACCGTGTGCGGTGTCTTCGTCGAAACCGACGACAGGACCGGGCTGGCCACGCGCATCGAGCCGATCCGCGTCGGTGGCCGCCTCAAGACGGTGTTGCCAGAGTTGCAGGTTTCGGTTTAAAACCGCGCCAATTAAAGACGAGGGTGCCTAGTGCGCCGAATAAGGACTAACCATGGCCGGCCATAGTAAATTCAAGAACATCATGCACAAGAAGGGACGCGCCGACGCCGTGCGTTCCAAGCTGTTTTCCAAGCTGTCGCGCGACATCACGGTTGCCGCAAAGTCGGGCATGCCCGACCCGGCGATGAACCCGCGCCTGCGTCTGGCGGTCAACAACGCCAAGGCCGAGTCCATGCCCAAGGACAATATCGACCGCGCCATCAAGAAGGGCGTCGCCGGCGATGCCGACACCCTCGAAGACATCCGCTACGAAGGCTTCGGTCCGCAAGGCATTGGCATCATCGTCGAGGCCCTGACCGATAACCGCAATCGCACGGGCGGCAATGTGCGTTCGTATTTCTCGAAGCACGGTGGCAACCTCGGCGAAAGCAATTCGGTCAGCTTCATGTGGGACCGTTTGGGCCAGATCGAGTACCCGCTGAAGGCCGGTTCGGCCGACGCTATCATGGACGCCGCCATCGAAGCCGGTGCCGCCGACGTCGAAACCGACGAGGACCCGGAAGAGGGCGGTCACCTGATCTTCACCGCCTATGAGGATCTCAATGCCGTAACCGAAGCGATCTCGAAGGTGCTGGGCGATCCGAAGTCGACCAAGTTCATCTGGAAGCCGCAGACCCTGTCGCCGATCACCGGTGATCCGGCCAAGACCCTGATGAAGCTGCTCGATGCGCTCAACGATGATGACGATGTGCAGGCGGTCTACGCTAATTTCGACATCTCGGACGAAGAGCTGGAAGCGCTGGGGGCGTAAGGTCTCCGCATTCGTAATTAGGGAGGCGGGATCGTTCGACGGTCCCGCCTTTTTCGTTTCGTGGCCCGGAAGCGACAGGCGAGGTTTACTGGCAGCAAAGGCTTGTAACGGCGGCAATCTGTGTCACTATGCGCCGTTAACCATTTTCGAGGGATTGGTATGAAACGCGTTGCCGTAATCTTGGGGGGAGCCGGGCTTCTGTGTGGAGGCCTGTCGGCGTGCAGCGATCCCAACTATGCCTATGTGCCGGTTGATAACCGCACTCAGGCGCAAAAGGCTGAGGCCTGCGTTCAGCAGTTCGAGCCGACCGGTCAGGCCCCGCAGGTCATGACCTATGATTCGCAGAGCAAGACCGAGGTCCACCTCAATCAGGAGGGCAAGGTCGTCACCGTCACCGCTCAGAACAAGCCCGATGCCACCGCGCTCGGCATGGAAGGCAAGGTCGGCGGCTCGCGTCCGACCACCTGCACCGACGCGACCGTGGCGCGCGGCGGCCCGGCGCCGAAGGAAACCAAGAGCAGCTGGTGGTGGAAGAAGTAGGCTCCCTTATCGATACGTAAAAAACCCCGCCTCAGTGAGGCGGGGTTTTTTATGGGCTGTTGTGAGCGACTTATTTCGAGGCGACCAGCAAGCGCGGCCAGTATTCGCTGAACATATATTGCTTGGTGGCGTCGGACGGGATGTCGAACTCCGAGCCCTTGTACCACGGCGTGCAGGTGCGCTGGGCCGGGTCGAGATTACCCCATTTCAGGTTAGGGCAGGCGTCGGGCGAGGCGTCGATCTGATTATCGACGGCACGGATTTCCCCACGCGACGAGGCCAGGATACCGGCGGTGTGAACGCGGGCGATCTGGTTGGTGCCGATGAAGCCCGTGCCGCTGTCGATATTGATGGCGATCTCCTCCGACAGGATCTTGTTGTCGATGATGCGCACGCGGTTGAGCGCCGAAGTGATGCCGTGCGTCGAATAGTCGATCAGCGAGCGCGACAGCAGGGCCTCACCCGCGCCGGAAAGCTGAACGGCTTCGGCAAAGAATTCGACGCGCATATCATCCATATTGAGGATCGAGTCGCCGGAGTCGAGCTTGATCTCGATGCCGACCGCGCCTTCACCGCGTTCGAACCCGCGCCAGTCGGCCAGTTGCTGCACCGTGACGCCCTGCATCTGCGAGTCGCCGTTGAGCACCGCATAGAGCCCGCCAGAGGTCGAGGTGATGCCGGTCTGCTCGGCGAACAGTTGCGCCGAATTGACCGCGACCGCGACCGTGCGCGTCTTGGCGACGACAAACGACGAGATGAGGTTCAGCCGTCCGCCCGCAATGTGCAGGGCGGCTGAGTCGCCTTCATAGCGGACGGTGGTATTCTGCAGCGTCACTTCGGCGTTCGAGGCGTAGATGCAGGCCGATTGCCCCCCGCGGCGCGACTCGATCATCATGTTTTTCAGCACGACGCGATCGGCGGCTGGATTGATACGCAGGCAGGATTCGCCATCCGGCGCGACCAGTACCGGCAGGCGCGGGTCTGAGCTCTCGCCGATGATGGTGATGCGGTTGTTGATCAGCAGGCTGGCGACGCACGAACGGTTGCGCGCGATCAGCTTGACGACGCCGCCCGGACGCAGGCGACGCACGGTCTCTTCGACATAGGCCTGACGCGCGGTATCGCAATTGATCGTCGCATTCCAGGTCGAGCCGTAATAGCCGTAGCGCGGCTTGGGCTTGTACACCTTGCCGTGGCAGGTCTTGAGCTGATAGTCGAGCAACACGCCGAAGCACGGACGGGTCAGGCCTTCGGTGCGCGCGGCATTATAGCCCGTATAGGCCGATTGCGCGACGGCGGGGGCAGTGGCAAAACCGGCGGCGGCCAATGCGAACGCGGCGGCGATAACGGTGACGAGGCGGGTAATGGCGGTTGTCATGGTCATGTCCCTCATCGTCCCGGATTGGCCGACACCTGCGCCAGAACGGCTTGCAGGCGCGACGCCGACGGCTTGTACCCGGCCAGCGCCGAATCAAGGCGCAGCACGACGGCAGACGCCTTGTCCTGATCGGCGACACCGCTTAAGCCCAGCGCGAAATAGGTCGACATGGCGAAGCGCGCCTCGGCCGAGCCCTGCTTTTCGGCCTCCTGATACCAGTAATAGGCGCGGGCATAGTCGGCGGGAACGCCGACGCCTTCGGAATACATGACCGCCAGCACCAGTTGCGCGTCCTTCGAGCCGTTGGTCGCGGCCAGCTGAATGGCGCGCACCTTGTCGAGATTGGTCAGGCGCGCTCCGTCGGGACGGCCCAGAATCCCGCGCAGGGCCGCCAGGGTTTGCGGCGACACGCGACCGGGGCCGCTGCTGACCGGGGCTTCGGGGCGTTGAACCGGCTGAAGATCGCCGTCGTTCGGCCCCAACGGTCCCTGATCGTGATATTGATCGTTAACACGGTTATAGGCACCGCCCGGCGGCGGGCCGGGTTGCGCCAGATCGAGATAGACCAGCGCGCGCCAGACGTGGATGAACGGCAGTTCGTCCATGCGCGACAGGGCGTATTCGTAGGCGTCGTTGCGCGGGCGGCTCTCGTCCGAATGCGGCACGCCGCCGGTGGGTGCCGTCGGCGGATAGAACTCGTACGGCGCGACCCAGCGCTTGGCCTTGGCCTCGACGAAGGCGCCATAGCGGTTGCGGTCGGGCGACGAGCGCTCGAAATCCTTGAGCATCACGTAGGAACCGACATCGCCGGTTTCGGACGCCTTGTAGTTATAAAGATAGGCATCGACGTCATTGCGCTGGAACAGCGAGATGACGTTCGGACGGCCATCGACCGGATTGCGCATCATGGCGCGTACGGCTTCGCGGTTGTCGGCGGGCTCGCCCATCGGACCGTATTGCGCGTCGTACAGACGGCCCAGCGTCCGGAAACCGTCGGCCCCCAGTTGCGCCTGTATATAGATGACGCGGTCGCGGACCTTGTCGCGCTCAGAATTGTCCATGCGCTCAAGGTTGCGCTCAAGCTGACGATAGGCGTTGGCGCGTTCGACCGCCCGGCACTTGTCGAAGCGCGAGGCCATTTGCCCGTTCTTGAGCGTACGGTTGATCGGCGCGAAGCCTTCGGGATTGGTCAGGGCCATGACCAGCCACACCGAAGCCTCGATCGGGTCTTCGAGGTTCTTGTCCGTCGCGCGCACCGCCATATAGCGGTTGGCCAGCTCAAGCTGCGAGAAGAAGTCGTTGGCGAAGGCGTGCTTGCGGAAGTAGCGGATCGCCCGTTCCTGATCGTTGAACCCACCGGCATCGGCCATCGGCGGCCGCGGGCAACCGGTCATGCCGCGCGAGGCATCGGCTCCACCGCCGCCGGGCCAGTCGACGAAGACATCACAACCCGCCAGCGGGAAGGTGAGGGCGGTCAACAGCAACAGGGACGCGGCCCGAAGCGGCGCGCGGTTCGCTGTCGTCCGTTCGGCACGGCGGCTGGTCTTTCGACCGGTATCGCCGGACCTCATGTCCCTGCTCATTGACATCACGCATCGCCCCGACATGCGTCGGCAAAATATGGTTAACAAAATCTTTTCTGAGGGATTGCGTGGACTGTCAAGCACCGTACCGGCAGGCCGCCGATATAGCGGTCAAGCGTTGCCAGATTGTCGCGAAAACGTCCTTGCCCCGAACTGTCGTTCAACCCCTCGAATAACGGGGGTAACATGCGTTAAATCGCAGGCCTTGGCTAGAAAAAAGTGTTAATGAAACGGCGATTAGTGCCCGATTTCGTGTCAAAGCTGACAAATATGTATCGGGCCTTTACAATTTCCCCGTATGCGCGAAAAACGCGCGTCAACTCCATCTAAAACAGGTTGTCCATGCTTACCGCGTCTCAGAAAACAGAAATCTATCAGTCCCTTAAAAAGGAAATTCTGTCGGTTCTGGACAATGAACCCGACCGGGTAGCGCAGATGGCCTCGATCGCCTGTCTGGCCTCGCAGGCCTTCGAAGCATGGTTCTGGACCGGGTTCTACGTCGTCGATCAGACAAAGAAGGCGCAGGGCATCGATGAACTCGTCGTCGGGCCTTATCAGGGGACGCTGGGCTGCCTGAGAATCGACTTCAAACGTGGCGTCTGCGGGGCGGCGGCGCGCGAACGGACCACGCAAATCGTACCGGACGTCCACGCCTTTCCGGGGCATATCGCCTGTGATTCCCGCACCAATTCCGAGATCGTCGTGCCGGTCTTTGGTAAGGCCGGTGAACTGATCGCGGTGTTCGACGTCGATTCGGAATCGTACGCGACCTTCGACGAGACCGACCGCGACCATCTGGAAGACATTCTGGCCGCCGTCTTCGCCACTTGATCGTCATTAATACCTTGAGATTTTGCCTTGGGGCGGCTACACCGCGCACAACTCATCCCACACGCATATTCAAAGGGTGCCGCACGCATGGCGCAGCAATATATTTTCCAGATGCAGGGCCTGACCAAGCATTACCCCGGCGGTAAGAAGGTCTTTGAAAACATCTGGCTCTCCTTCTATTCCGACGCCAAGATCGGCGTCGTCGGGGTCAACGGTTCGGGTAAGTCGACCCTGCTCAAGATCATGGCCGGTCTCGACAAGGAGTTCTCGGGCGAGGCGCGCGCCGCCGATGGCACCAAGATGGGCTACCTGCAGCAGGAACCGCATCTGGACGATTCCAAGACCGTCTGGGAAAACGTCATCGACTGGTGCGAGGAAAAGAAGATCTTCGACCGCTTCAACGAAGTCGCCACCCTTATGGGCGAGGAGTATTCCGACGAACTGATGGAGGAGATGAACGCCCTTCAGGAAAAGATCGACGCCGGTGACCTGTGGGACATCGACTCGCGCATCGAAATGGCCATGGACGCCCTGCGCTGCCCGCCGAACGATAGCGCCGTCACCAAGCTGTCGGGCGGTGAAAAGCGCCGCGTGGCGCTCGCTCGACTGCTGCTGTCGAAGCCCGACATGCTGCTGCTGGATGAGCCGACTAACCACCTCGATGCCGAGTCGGTGGCCTGGCTTCAGCACCACCTCGAAAACTTCCCCGGCTGCGTCATCCTCGTCACCCACGACCGTTACTTCCTCGATCAGGTGACCAAGTGGACGCTGGAACTCGACCGCGGCAAGGGCGTGCCCTATGAAGGCAACTATTCCGGCTGGCTGGAGCAGAAGCAGAAGCGCGTCGTGCAGGAGCAATCCGAATCCGAGGCTCGTCAGCGCGCCCTGACCAAGGAGCTGGAGTGGGTGCGTTCGGGTGCCAAGGCCCGTCAGTCGAAGTCGAAAGCCCGTCTGGCGGCCTATGACGACATGGTGCGCGAACAGGAAAACGCCCGCGCGGCGCAAACCTACGCCACCATCACCATCCCGCCCGGGCCGCGCCTCGGCAATGTGGTGCTGGAAGTCACCGACCTCGAAAAGGAATTCGGCGAAAAGCTGCTGTTCAAGGACCTGACCTTCCGTCTGCCGCCCAACGGCATCGTCGGTGTCATCGGCCCGAACGGCGCCGGTAAGTCGACCCTGTTCAAGCTGATCACTGGTCAGGAAACGCCTGACAAGGGCACGATCAAGCTCGGCGAAACGGTCAAGCTCGCCTATGTCGATCAGTCGCGCGACGATCTGAACCCCGACCACAATGTCTGGCAGGCCATTTCCGGCGGCACCGACATCATGGTCGTCGGCAAGCGCGAAATCAATTCGCGCGCCTATGTCGGCGGCTTCAACTTCAAGGGTGGCGATCAGCAGAAAAAGGTCGGTCTCCTGTCCGGCGGTGAGCGCAACCGCGTCCACCTCGCCAAGACCCTGGCCGCAGGCGGCAATGTCATCCTGCTCGACGAACCGACCAACGACCTCGATATCGAAACGCTTCAGGCCCTCGAAGAGGCGCTGGAAGAATTCGCGGGCTGCGCCGTGGTCATCTCGCACGATCGCTGGTTCCTCGATCGTCTGGCGACGCACATTCTGGCGTTCGAAGGCGACAGCCACGTCGAATGGTTCGAAGGCAACTTCGAAATGTACGAAGAGGACAAGAAGCGCCGTCTGGGCACCGACAGCCTGATCCCCAAGCGCATCAAGTTCCAGAAGTTCGCCAGATAAGAGGGGAAGATGCAGGGGCGCGGACCCTGCACCCCTAACTTGGAGCGGATTGATCCGTAAACGTATAAAGCGTCAGCCTTCGGGCTGGCGCTTTTATGTATGAATTGCGATGATGCGCCATGAGCGTTGCCTTTACCAAAGACGAAGACCACGAAGCGGCCGCCGCCAATCTGCCGGATCGACCCATATCCCCGCATCCCAATCTGGTGACGCCCGAAGGTCTGGCGCAGCTTGAGGCCGCCTTTGCCGCCGCGCGGCTGGCCTATACCACCGCGCAAGGGGCCTCCGACATCAGCGATGACCGCACCGCCATGGCGCGGGCGACGCGCGACCTGCGTTACTATACCGCGCGGCTGGGGTCGGCCCAGCGCATTGAACCGGTCGCGGCACCGGATAAGGTGGTGTTCGGCTGCACGGTCGATATCCTGCGCGAAGATGGCCGCGAACAGACCTATCGCATCGTCGGCGAAGACGAGGCCGATCCGGCGCAGGGCCTGATCTCCTATGTTTCGCCCATGGCTCGCGCCCTGATGGGACGTGAAATTGGTGACGAAGGGCAGGTCTCCGGCGCGACGGTCGAAATTACCGCTATTCGCTGATGAATATGGTCGCGACCATGCTGACCCGGTATTCAAAGCCAAGCCCCTTATAAAGCGTAATGGCCGCATCGTTGTCCGGATAGGTGTGGAGGAACGGGACGTCCCCGCGTGCGGCGATGCGCTGCATGACCCGTCGCATCAGCCCTGCCGCATAGCCGCGTCCGCGAAAATCGGGATGGGTGCACACGGCGCTGATCTCGGCAAAGCCGGGGACACGCATCCGTTCGCCCGCCATCGCCGCCAGTCGCCCGTCCTGCCTGACACCGATAAAGGCGCTCAGTTCGTGGGTGCGTTCGGCGAAAGGTCCGGGTTTGGTCAACTGCGCCAGAGCCAGCATCTCAGGGCCATCGGTCGCTTCAAGCGGTACGACGTCAAAATCAGGCGGTGGAAAATCCGGCACCGCAGGCGCGATCATCTGATGCAGGGGGGCGGTGCGGGCGACGGTCAGTCCGCCTCGGGGTTTCATGGCGTCTCGCTCCACGATCCACAGGCCGTCCGGTCCGGGTGAAAGGTCACTCAGGGCCTCCGGCGTCCCGTCCGCCGTCGCCGCAAACGGCCCGAACGCGGGGTCGAGTTGCCGGACGCGATCCGAACCAAGCGCTAAATGCGCCCAGCCGGTATTGAGCGCGTTCCATACCGGGCGGTCGAGGATATGCACGTGCCTCAGCCCTTATAGAAGATGAACCCGGCCCCCGCCGCGATCAGCACAAAACCGACCACATGCGTCCAGCGGATCGCTTCACCGAGGTAAAAGACGGAAAAAACGACGAAGACGCTTAAGGTAATGACCTCCTGAATCGTCTTCAATTGCGCGGCGTTGAACGTGCCGTAGCCGATGCGATTGGCCGGCACCATCAGGCAATATTCGAAGAAGGCGATGCCCCAGCTTACCGCGATGGCGACCCACAGTTTTTGCGACTTGTCCTTGAGGTGCCCGTACCAGGCAAACGTCATGAAGACGTTCGAGCAGATCAGCAGCAGAACGGTCGCAAGCGCGGGGTGGAGACTCGAAAAGAAAGGCATGGACGACTCAGGCGATGAACGCGGTCATCCTATCGATTATGATGTTGACCGCAATCAAGCTCTCAGGGCTTAGGCTCTCAGGTCTTAAGCTCGGGGCGGCTGGTAGCCGGAATCCTGCACGCAGCGTTTGATCAGTTTGTCGCGCTTTTTGGGGTCCATGTCGATCACGGTGACGGCCGAATCTTCGGACTGCACCTCGATCGGGGTGCTGGTGCTGAGCGAGGGGTGGACGCTCCAGTGATTGCGCGCCTTCATATAGTCCTGAGGCGAGAGCTTCGTGCCGGCCCCTGGGTGCTTCATGGCGTAGGTCAGAGCACCGAGGCAGGTATAGGCCTGCGGACTGGGGTTATAGGTATCGGCCTTACCGTCGAACGGATTGATTGCCGCCGATGCTGACGACGTGACTAGAGACAAGGTCAGAATAGCCAAGGAAAGTCGCATGGAGGATAGCCCCTGAAAACGCTAAACTTATAACGCTGTCACGAAGGTAATCATTGTTGTGAAAAAGCCGCAAGTAAAAAATTAATCAGAATTAATGTGACGATAATGACACATTTAATAAACGCTTATGCCGTAAGGCGTTCAGCATCTTTCCGGGCGTTTTCGGCCATGGCCTTAAGGCCCGCATGATCCGGCACCCGCGCCGACAATTCGGCAAAAACGCGGTGAGCATGCTGATACAGCGGTGCGGCCTTGGTGCGTTCGCCCTGCATTTCACGCACCTGCGCCAGCTTGGCCAGAGAGATGGCGTGGGCCGAGCGCAGTTGCAGATTGTCCGGCGTCTCCGCCGATTGCAGACCCTTGATCTGGCTCAGTTCCTCCAGCGCCTGCGCCGTATGGCCGAGGTGACCGGCCTTTTGCGTCAGGTCGGCATATTGCGTCAGCAGGTCCAGCCGCTGATCGCGGTCGGTGACGACGCCCAGCGCCCGGCCGATCACCGGCAGCAGTTTCGCGGTGTCTTCGGACATGCGGTAGCGGTGGACGAGGTACATATGGATATTGCCGTCAGCGGGGTCGAGCGCCGACACCTGCTCGTAGGCGGTCATGGCGTGGGCGTCGTCGCGGCCCATATGCAGCGCCCCGAATATGCGCCACATATCCGCCGCCTTGCCGGGCAGTCCGGCGGCGGCCCATTCGCTGGCCTGATCTTTTATAATGCCTGCCGCGCCGTCGAGGTCGCCGCTTTTCAGACGTGCAAAGGCGTCGCGGCTGGTCACGGCATTGTCGTAATAGAGCTGCCCGATGCGCACACTCAGCTCGGCCTCGGCGATAGGGCGGGTGCTGTCCGGCCAGGCGGCCAGAGCGGCCTGCACGGCGGCGGCGATGTCGCTTTGCGGATCGCTTTCGGTGACGGGCGCGCTTACGGGCGCTTTCGGTTCGAGCACGACGGAATCGAGCAGGGCTTCGCGGCCATCGAGGTCGAGCGCCTCGGACAGGGCCTTGTATTCGGCGGTCGATTTCACCGGCTCTTCCGCCTCGACGCGGGCGGCGTGGACGTCGGCGACGCTGGTCACCACGGTGGGGGCCGGGGATTCCATAAAGCGCATGGCCGAATTGATCACGGCATTGATATCGGCGGGCGGCGAAGCGGGGTGCGCCTTGTCCGGTGCCTCGGCCAGAAGCGCGGCGGCGATGGGGTCGGCGGCTTCGGCCTCGGTAACCTCGACGACGGCTTCGGTCGCTACCTCTTCCACGACAGGTTCCGGCGCGGGCTCGGTGACGGGGTCAGTGACGGGTTCTGGGCGGAAAGGGATGATTTCGGCGCTGACGGCCTCATTCGGTTCGACGACCGGAGTCGGGACCGGCGGCACATAGGAGGCGGGGGCGGGGGCCTCGAACCGCAGCGAGGCCTTGCGCGTATTGTCGGCGACCAGTTGCGGCACGGGCGGGGCGACGGGCTCGGCCATCGGTTCCGGCGCGCTATAAGTGACCGGCGCAGGGGTTTCGGCGGGGGCCGGGCGGTCGACGCGCGCACGCGGCTTGCGTGTTGGCTTCATCGACTTCGGCGTCATCAGGCTGACCAGTGTGCCGACCACCCCGACGAGAAACAGCAAAGCCCCCAGCACCAGCAGACCCGACATGGTCGGTGCGATGCGCGCCCAGTCGATCCAGTCGCCGAGGAACAGACCGGCACTCAGCGGTGCGCCGCCCTTGATCAGGGCCAACGCCACCAGACCGGCGGCGATCACGCTCAAACCTATGAACAATCCCGCATTGGCGCGGCTGTGACCCGTGGTCTCCGGCATGCCCATAAACCCCCAAACTCAGTAATAAACGAAACCTTAACCCCAAGGACGGGCTGTTGACAATTGCTTCTTGTGCCAAAGGGGCGCGCGACGCCCGATTTCGGCCTTATTTGGGTTGGGTGTTGCAGGTTTGGGGCCAAGTCCTTAGAGTGCCAATCAGGGGGAATGCAATGGCAGATTCAAATCTGACAGGTGTGTGGGCGGGACGTTATACCTATCCCTATGGCTGGGGCGACGAGCATTTTACGGCGGTGCTTATGGATATCGCGGGTGGGATCAGTGGCACTATTCATGAAACCGTCCTGCAATTCGTCGCTCAGGCGACTGACGTCAATGCGTTTGTCGATGGTTCCCGCGAGGGATCGTTGGTGACGTTCAGCAAGACTTACGACGGCTCGGCTGGGTGGAGTCATACGGTCAGCTATAGAGGGATGATTAAAGATGAGGGATACGAGATTTCCGGCATCTGGACCGTGGATGATATGACCGGGACGTTTCTTATGGTCCGCCGAAAACGCCCTGATGTCGCTGAAACTATTCAGACGGGTATTTTGCAAGATGCTTAGCGGCAAGAATTGCCGATTGCGCGCGGGATCGGCCTCGGCTAGTCTGAACGAATGGAGAACAACGGGATTCGGATTATAGGGCTCGACCCCGGCCTGAGGCGGCTGGGCTGGGGCATTATCGACATGCACGGGGCGCGGCTCAACTGGGTCGCGCATGGCGTTATCCTGCCCGACGACAAGGCCGATCTGTCGGTGCGACTGCTCTATCTGTTCGAGGAACTGGAAAAGGTTATTGTCGAACATCGCCCGCACGAGGCAGCGATCGAGGAGACCTTCGTCAATATGAACCCGTCCTCGACGCTGAAACTGGGTCATGCGCGGGCCGCCGCCATGCTGGCCCCGGCGCGCGCAGGCCTGAGCGTGGCCGAGTATGCGGCGCTCGATATCAAGAAGTCGGTGGTGGGGGCCGGGCGCGCCGACAAGGATCAGATCCTCTTCATGGTCAAGCGCCTGCTGCCGCGAGCGGCGACGGCGGAAAACGGTCTCACGGCGGACATGGCCGATGCGCTGGCCTGCGCGATCACCCATGCGCACAAGCGGAAAATGAAGGCTTTAGCTAAAAGGACGGCGGCATGATCGGACGGTTGCGCGGCATATTGCTGGAAATCGAGGACGACGAGGCGCTGGTCGAGGTGCGCGGCGTCGGCTACATCGTCAAATGCGGTGTGCGCAGTCTGGCCAATATGGCGAATGGCGCCGAGGTGATCCTGCATATCGAGAGCCAGACGCGCGAAGACGGCACGCGGCTCTACGGCTTTCTGTCGAAAGACGAGCGCAAGACGTTTCAGCAACTGCTTGGCGTGCAGGGCGTCGGCCCCAAGGCCGCGCTGTCGGTGCTCGATGTCCTGACGCCGCAGGATCTGGCTCAGGCCGTGGCGACCGAGGACAAGAGCCGCGTCGGCAAGGCCAATGGGGTGGGGCCGAAGCTGGCGCAACGCATCGTCATCGAACTGAAAGGCAAGTCGCTCAGCGTGACCGAGGGCTTTGTACCGGTGATCGGTCATAGCGCGCCCGCCGCTGCCGCACCGGTCAGCGTCAATGGCGAGAGCGTTGCCGCCCTGATGGGGCTGGGCATTTCCGAGGCGCAGTCGCGTCAGGCGGTCGAGGCCGCCGTGCGCGAACTGGGCCCCGAGGCGGAACTGGCGGCCGTGATCCGCGCCTCATTGAAGGCGATCGGTAGATAATGGCCAGAATAATCTCAGGCGAGCCGACCGACGACGAGGTCGAGCGTTTCGCGCAGGATCGCGCCTTGCGGCCGCAGACCTTCGACGACTTTGTGGGGCAGGGGCCGCTCAAGGCCAATCTCAAGGTCTTCGTGCAGGCAGCCGGCGCGCGCAAGGAAGCGCTGGACCACGTCCTTTTCTACGGCCCGCCGGGTCTCGGTAAAACCACGCTGGCGCAGATCGTGGCCAAGGAACTGAAGGTCGGGTTTCGCGCCACGTCGGGGCCCATGCTCGCCAAGGCGGGCGATCTGGCGGCGATCCTGTCGAACCTTGAGCCGAACGACGTCCTGTTCATCGATGAAATCCACCGCCTGAGCCCGCAGGTCGAGGAAATCCTCTACCCGGCGATGGAAGACTATGTGCTCGACCTGATCATCGGCGAAGGCCCGGCGGCGCGCACGGTGCGCATCGATCTGGTGCCGTTCACGCTGGTGGGGGCGACGACGCGGGCCGGGCTTTTGTCTCAGCCCCTGCGCGACCGTTTCGGTATCCCGCTGCGGCTGGAGTTTTACACGCCCGAAGAACTGATCCGCGTGGTCATGGGCACGGGGCGCAAGATGGGCGCGACCTTGAGCGAAGACGGGGCGCTGGAAATCGCCACGCGGTCGCGGGGGACGCCGCGCGTGGCGGGTCGGTTGCTGCGCCGGGTGCGCGACTTCGCCACCGCCGAAGGGGCGGGGATTATCGATAAGAAGGTCGCTGCGCGCGCCCTGGCGCGGCTGGAGGTCGATCCATCGGGACTGGATCAGCTCGACCGGCGCTATCTTATCGCCATGATCGAAAACTATAATGGCGGGCCGGTGGGGCTTGAGACCATCGCCGCAGCGATCGCCGAAGCGCGCGACGCCGTCGAGGACATGATCGAGCCGTACCTGATGCAGCAGGGCTTTATCCAGCGCACGCAACGGGGCCGCATGGCCTGTGCCCGGGCCTATACGCATCTGGGCCTGACGCCGCCGCCGAACGGTTCCATTGCCCCCTCGACCGGTGATCTGTTCGAGAACTGATCCATAACGATACAGCCTGTGGCTTTTGCCGCACGGTTTGATTTGCGGTGCAAAAAGAGATGGCCGAATCCTCTGCGCCGCGTTAGGATTCCCCTAACTGTATTTTTGTGTTTGCAGGCGGGGCGACGGATGAAGGATATCGATTATCTGGTCGAAGGCGCGCTGTCGGGGTTTATCGACGGACGCACCCATTCCCTGCCGATCAGGGTCTATTACGAAGACACCGACTTTTCCGGCGTCGTCTATTACGCCAACTACCTCAAATATTTCGAGCGCGGCCGCTCCGACTTCATGCGCTGCCTCGACATCCATCACTCCGAACTGGCCAAGGGCGAAGACCCGCTGGCCTTCGCGGTGGCCGAAGTCACCGTGCAGTACAAGGCCCCGGCGCGCATCGACGACGTCCTGTGGGTCCGTTCCGAAATCGATTACGGGCAGGGCGCGCGCTTCTATCTGACGCAGCGTATCGAGTGCAAGGGCAAGCTTCTGTGCGCCGGAAAACTGCAACTGGTCTGTATCGACATGGCGTCGCGTCCGCGCCGTCTGCCGAAAAGCCTGCTCGATATCGTGCGGACGAAATTCCTGCCCGAGTACCGTCGCGGTGATGTCACAGCTGCCAGTTAATTGGCCGGGTAAACCCTTACAATCTCCGTTATCCGGAAATTTGCACCGCTTTCGCCATATTAATGTCGCCATATTTGGGGCATGGTGAATCCATAAGGGTTTGCGCCGCCCGCACGGTCGTAAACCCGTTTCATTTGTCTATTTTGCGCCTTTAAAATTTTTTGAGCATGGTTAAGGTATCGCCTTCGTTCGAGGGCGTGTCGTGCATTATCCGTCGCGTCGTACCTTATGCCAATTCAGGGCTCACCAGACCGTTCGAGGAGTCGTCCATGGAAACCGCCCCCGTCGCTGAATCGCTCAGCTTTATCGATCTGTTCGTGCACGCCGACTGGGTGGTCAAGAGCGTCATGATCCTGCTGGCGCTGGGCTCGCTGTGGTCGTGGGCGATCATCATCGACAAATCCCTGAAACTGAGCAAGCTCAACAAGGAAGCCGCCGGGTTCGAGGCCGAACTGTCGTCGGGTCGGGCGCTGGAAGATATCGCCGCCAAGCATGGCACCCAGCCTTCGGCCCCGTTCCCGAAGCTGCTGGTGGCGGTCACCTCGGCCTGGAGCGACTATAAGGGCAAGACGATTTCGGCCACTCAGGGCGATCTTCTGGTAGCGCAGATCGACCGTGAACTGAACCACGTCATCGCCACCGAAGCCGATGCCATGGAAGACGGGCTGAGCCTGCTGGCCGTCGTCGCCACGGCCTCGCCCTTCGTCGGCCTGTTCGGCACGGTGTGGGGTATCATGAACGCCTTCTCGGCCATTGCGTCTCAGGGCGACACCAATCTGGCCACCGTCGCCCCGGCAATTTCCGAAGCCCTGTTCGCCACCGCCATCGGTCTGGGCGCGGCCATTCCGGCTTATATCGCTTACAACCTGTTCAACGCCAAGGTGGCGCGCTTCTCCGGCCGTCTCGAAGGCTTTGCCGACGAACTGATGGTGTCGGTCACCCGCCGTCTGGGCGACAAGCTCGGCGGCGCACGGTAAGGGGAGGGTACGGCCATGGCCATGGGTTCAGCCGGAGGCGCCGGACGCACACGGCGCGGCAGACGCCGGGGACGGCGCGGGGCGCTGTCGGAAATCAACGTCACCCCGATGGTCGATGTCATGCTGGTGCTGCTGATCATCTTCATGATCTCGGCCCCGCTTTTGACCTCGGGCATCAAGATTCAGCTGCCGAAGACCGAAGCGGCCGCCCTCAAGGACGAGGGCGATCCGATCACCGTCTCGATCCAGAAGGACGGCTCGCTCTATGTCGGCGACGACGCCGCCACCTTCGAGCAGTTGTCGCCGCGTCTGCTGGCCATCACCGATAACGATACGTCGAAGCCGATCTATGTCCGCGCCGAAGGGGCCGCCCCCTATGAGGTGGTGGCCAAGGTCATGGCGCGCCTGTCGACCTCGGGCTTCGTCAAGATCAACCTGCTGACCGAGAATGTGGGTAAGGCGGACTCTAAATCCGAGGTGGCGCCCTAACCATGAAGATGGGACGCGCCCTTGTCGGATCGATCCTCCTGCACGCGGGACTGCTGGCGCTTGCCTTCCTGAACTGGCAGAGCCTGCCTGACGCCGTGCCCGTATCGTCGGTGCCGGTCGAGCTGGTCACGGAAATTCCGGCACAGGCCATGGCGGCTGCCCCGAAGGATGAACAGGCCGTGCTGGAACCGGTGCCGGAACCGGCGCCGCCCGAGCCTGTGCCTGAGCCGGAACCCGATCCGCTACCGACTCCACCCGCGCCGAAACAGCCGGTCCAGGAGGTCAAGAAGGACACCAAAAAGCCGGAACCGAAAAAGGTCGAACCGGTCAAGCCAACGCCGAAGAAGCCTGACCCCAAGGGGGTGCAGAAGCCGAAGCCTGAAACGCTCGACCTCGACGCCCTGAGCCAGACCAAGTCGTCGCCGCCGAAGTCGAACACCAAGGCCCCGGCGCGTCCGTCGCCGAAGCCGACCGACGGATCGTCGCAGCGTGGCACGGCGCAGGTCGATGCTGGCGTGGCGCTCAATCAGGTGGTGGCCAAGCTGCAACGCCTGTGGTCGCCCAACTGCGACGTGCCGGGGGCGGACAAGGTCAATCCGGAAATCACCTTCACCATCTCGCCCAATGGCCGCGTCGTTCGCGGTCCGGACTGGAGCAACCGCCGCAGTGATCCCCTGTGGGAAGCCGCCGCCGTGCGGGCGCAGGCCGCGGTGAAAAAGGGCGAACTGTTTACGGGCCTGCCCGACGAACTCTATAACCGACCGCTGGAAATTACCTTCCGTGGCGACCTGGCCTGTAAGGGCCGCTAATCTGGATGCGCTCTAAGGGAGACGTCATGAAACCGTTTATGAAACGTCTGAATATCTGGCTTGCCGCCGCCGTGGTGGTGTTCGTACCGCTGGTCGGAACCGTCGCGGTGGCCCAGACGCCGCTGAAGGGCGAAGTGACCGAAGGCGTCATCGAGCCCATGCCGATCGCCATCGACATCAACGCCTCGGGCAGCGATCTCGGCGACAAGATTTCGCGCGTCGTCATGGCCGATCTGGAGCGTTCGGGCTTCTTCAAGCCGATCGATCCGAACGCCTTCATCGAGCAGAACCTCGACGTCAATGCGACGCCGACCTATGCCAGCTGGAAGACGATCAATGCTCAGGCCCTGGCCAACGGTCTGGCCACCGTCGACGCCAGCGGGCGTTTGCAGGTCGATTTCCGCCTGTGGGACATCTTCTCCGAAAAGCAGTTGCTGGGCATGTCGCTGACGGCGACGCCGGAAAACTGGCGCCGCATCGCGCACAAGATCGCCGACGCCATCTATGAGAAACTGACCGGCGAAGAGGGCTATTTCGACACGCGCATCGTCTTCGTTGCCGAAAGCGGCGCCCGTGGCAAGCGCGTCAAGCGTCTGGCCATCATGGATCAGGATGGGGCCAATCCGTCCTACCTGACCGATGGCTCGTACAAGGTGATGACGCCGCGCTTCTCCGCCGACTCGCAGGAAGTGGCCTATATGGCGCTGCGCGACGACAGCGCCCGCATCTACATCTTCAACATCGAAACCGGCCGTCAGGAATCGGTGGGCCAGATTCAGGGCATGGTCTTCGCACCGCGCTTCTCGCCCGACGGCACCAAGCTGGCCTTCTCGGTGGCGCAGGGCGGCAATACGGACATCTATCTGATGGACCTGCGCTCGCGCTCGACCAAGCGCCTGACACGCGAACCGGCCATTGACACCTCGCCGTCCTTCTCGGCGGACGGTTCGACCATCGTGTTCAACTCCGACCGGGGTGGTTCGCCGCAGATCTACGCCATGAACCTCGACGGGTCGGGCGTGCGCCGTATCTCTTTCGGCGGCGGCATCTATTCGACGCCCGTGTTCAGCCCAAAGGGCGATCTGATCGCCTTTACCAAGCAGGCCGGCGGCCGCTTCTCGATCGGCGTGATGAATCCGGACGGTTCGGGCGAAAAGCTGCTGACCTCGTCCTTCCTCGAAGAGGGCCCGACCTGGGCGCCTAACGGACGCTACATCATGTTCTTCCGTGAGCCGCCGGGGGCGATGCCGTCGCTGTGGACCGTCGAGGTGACGGGCCGCATCGAGCGGGCGGTTCCTTATCCTGGTGGTGCGTCCGATCCGGCGTGGTCGCCTAGGCTCAAGTAGGGGCCAATAAGGCGTCCTAAAAGCCGCACCCCGTAAAAAAGGGATGCGGAAAATAACAGAATAACACCTTTGTTATTGGCTTTTGAGCGTAACGATGGTCTCAATAGAATCTAGTGTGCGCCGCAATATGGCCGTAATGTGCGTGTTACAAATTGTAACTATAGGTGTGGAGGGGGCTCAGTCCCGCCACGGCATTTGTAGAGTTTGAACCTTCGGTGACCGTATTTTTCGGTGATCGGACCAAATTTAATATAGTGATGAAGGGATTTCTTATGTCCATCTCCGCGAAGACGATTACGAAACTCATGCTGGTGACCTTTGTCACCGCGTCGGTGGCCGCCTGTACCACCAAGAAAAAGGAAGAGGTCGTCACCCCGACCAAGCCGGTCGAAAAGGAAGAGGTCGCGCCCTACGTGCCGCCGAAGGCCGATCCGATCGAAAAGCCCATCGCCCCGGTCGGCGTGGTGCCGGGCTCGCAGCAGGACTTCGTCGTCAATGTCGGCGACCGCGTCTTCTTCGATCTGGACTCGTCGTCGATCCGCGCCGACGCTCAGGAAATCCTCGACAAGCAGGCCGCCTGGCTGGTCCGTTATCCGGCCGTCAAGATCCGCATCGAAGGCAATGCCGACGAACGCGGCACGCGCGAATACAACTTCGCTCTGGGTGCTCGCCGCGCCGAGGCCGTGTCGCAGTACCTGACCTCCAAGGGCGTGGTCCCGGCACGTATCGCCACCATTTCCTACGGCAAGGAAAACCCGATCAATACGGCGGCCAACGAAGAAGGCTGGGCGCAAAACCGTAACGGTCACACGACCCTGACCGAAGGCGCCAAGTAAGCTTTCCGGCAGCGACAGACAGGAAGGGCCGGTGCGAACCGGCCCTTTTTTAATGGACTCATCAGTCTTAATTTCGCCGGGTTGGACAACTAGGCTCGACAATATAAAATCCCGCCGTTACACATTTTCAGGAACCTTTGCCAAAACGGCGTAGCGGGTATGTCGAGGGGACGGCGGTGAGCATGTTTAGGATGACCATGACCAAGTACAAAGCGGCACTGGCCGGACTGGCCCTGAGCTTCGCGGTGACTATGCCCTTGACGGTTGCGGTTCCCGCGCAGGCTCAACTCTTTTCCATAGATCAGGACGAGGCCGACAAGGGGCCGCCGATCGAGTGGGACAAGAAGCGTCTTGAGCGCCTCGACCGCAATGTGCGCAAGCTGGAAAACGCCATCAGCAAGTACGAAGGCCGTAACTCGAAAAACCCGGGCCCGCCGGCCCTGATCGAGCCGGACCCGGAGGTCGTGGCCCTGCAGGCGACCGTGGCCAACCTGTCGCGCAAGGTCGACGATCAGGCGCAGCAGATCACCACCCTGACCGGTCAGCTGGAAGAGGCGCGTTACGCCAATACTCAGCTGGCGCAGAAAAATCAGGCGCTGGAAGCGCGCCTCGATACCCTGACCAAGCGCGTCGATCTGCAGGACGCGCACCTGAAAGACATCGACGCCGCTCTGGCCGGTCCGCCGCCGCCCCCGCCGACCACGGGCACCGCCGAGGGCGACTTCGATCAGGCCTATGCCCTGCTAACCAATGGCAGCATGGAAGACGCCGAGCGCGCCTTCACCGAATTCACCACCAAATGGGCCACTGCGCCTCAGGCCGCCGAAGCCTGGTTCCGTCTGGGTCAGATCCGTTCGACGCGCGGCGACGTGTCGGGCTCGGTCGCGGCCTATGCCACCTCGCTCAAGGGCTGGCCCAAGACAAGCTGGGCCCCGGAAGCCACCGTCAAGCTGGCCGCGGCTCTCGGCAATACCGATGCGCCCAAGGCCTGCGTCGCCCTGACCGAATTCAACAAGCGCTATGCGGCAACGGCGTCGGCGCCGATCAAGTCGCAGGCCAAGGCGCTGGCGACCAAGGGCAAGTGCGCTTAAATCCTGAAGATATGAAGCAAAGGCTGGCCGCGACTCTGGGGGACTTTCCCGATGTTGCCGCCAGCCTTTCTTTGTTTCCGGAATATATGAATGGCGCGCCGGAAACGCCCATTGGGGTGGCGGTGTCCGGCGGCGGAGATTCCGTGGCGCTTCTGATGCTGCTGGCCCTGTGGGGTAAAAGGCCGTTAGAAGTCTTTTGTGTCGATCACGGCCTCAATCCGGCCAGTGCGCACTGGACGCAGGGCGTCGCCGATCTTTGTGCCGATTTGGGCGCCGATTTGGGCCTGTCCTTCACCGCCCTGCACTGGACGGGGGATAAGCCCGCAACCGGTGTGCAGGCGGCGGCGCGACGGGCACGACATCACCTTATTCTGAAAGCCGCCCGCGCCAAGGGGATTAAGGTGCTCTGTCTGGGTCACAATGCCGATGACGGCGCGGAGGCCGAGGCTATGCGCGCCGAAGGCTCGACCGTCGGCACGCCACGCCTGTGGTCTGCGTCGCCGTTCTGGCCCGAAGGGGAGGGGGTGTTCTATTTCCGTCCGCTGATCGGTGTGGCGCGGGCGCGGCTGCGCGCCTGGCTGACGGCGGCTGGCGTGCCCTATATCGACGACCCGGCCAATGATAACCCCGCCTATCTGCGCGCGAAGGTGCGTCAGGTCTTACAAGCGAGTGCCCCCTCCGTCAGCGGCGCTACGCGCGCTGACACCTCCCCCGCTTCGCAGGGGAGGATGATCGCGCATATCTCCTCCCCTGTAGCGCAGCGTACGGGGGAGGTGGCGGGCGAAGTCCCGTCGGAGGGGGCAAATCACCTGATCCACGTAGGCGCGTTTCAACTCAGTGAGGTTCCACCTGCCGACAGGTTGGCGGCCATGATCGTGTGCGCGGGCGGCGGCGAAAAACTGCCGTCGGCGCGTGAGGTTGCGGCGATCCTTGACGGCATCAGCGCCGGACGCACGGTGTTCACCCTGTGCGGGGCGCGGATCGAAGTGACACGCGACGGCGTGCTGATCTGCCGCGAGCCGGGCGACATGACCCGCAATGGCACGGTCCCGGCGGTCGTGGGCGATATCTGGGACGGACGTTTCCGATTGCTATCTTATGCACAAGGGGGCGAAATCAGGCCCTTGCGCGGCCACGCCAAACGTTTGCAGCGCGCCGATCGTGAAAAAATCGCGCATCTGCCGCCGGTGGCACGGGCGTCCCTGCCGATTGTGCTCTCCGGGGATACCCCGAGGCTCATGGCGGCAGGGGATTTGCATTGTCTTGTGTCAGCGCGTCTTAGGGCGGCACTGGGGGCGGCGCTGGGACAGGTTCGGAACGAGATTTCGCTGTCGAACCTGTAGCGCGCCGCTAAAAGCACCCCTATATAGGGAAAACAGTTATTCGGGTCGCCGGTTCGGGGCCCTGTTGAAAAGGCTAGGGAATGAATTTTCGTGCACTGACGATTGTCGGTATCCTGCTCGCCATTCTGGCGGTCGGCTATGCGGTGGTGAGCAAGAACACCTATTCGGCGGCGCCCAAGGAAATGACCTATTCCGTGCTCAAGGAGCGCGTGAACAAGGGTGAGATTGCCGAGGCCGAGTTCGATCGCGATCAGGCCCTGATCATCGATACCCAGAAGCAGAAGTACAAGGTCGTCACGCCGTATCCGAACAGCGATACTGCCGACTGGCTCGATTCCAAGGGCGTCAAGGTCAAGATGAAGACGGTCACCACGCCGTTTCTGGTCTCGCTCCTGTCCGGGCTCCTGCCGATCATTCTGATCATAGGTATCTGGCTGTTCTTCATGCGCCAGATGCAGGGCGGCGGCCGCGGGGCCATGGGCTTTGGCAAGTCGAAGGCGCGCCTTCTGACCGAGCACAAGCACAAGGTCGTCTTCGCCGATGTGGCAGGTGTAGACGAGGCCAAGGAAGAATTGCAGGAGGTCGTCGACTTCCTGAAAGACCCGACCAAGTTCCAGAAGCTGGGCGGCAAGATTCCCAAGGGCGCGCTGCTGGTCGGCCCTCCGGGTACCGGTAAGACCATGCTGGCCCGTGCCGTGGCCGGTGAAGCGGGTGTGCCCTTCTTCTCGATCTCGGGTTCGGACTTCGTCGAAATGTTCGTCGGCGTCGGCGCGTCGCGCGTCCGCGACATGTTCGAACAGGCCAAGAAGAACGCGCCGTGCATCATCTTCATCGACGAAATCGACGCCGTCGGTCGCCATCGCGGCGCCGGTCATGGCGGCGGTAACGATGAGCGCGAACAGACCCTCAACCAGTTGCTGGTCGAGATGGACGGCTTCGAGGCGCAGGAAGGCATCATTATTATCGCCGCGACCAACCGTCCGGACGTGCTGGATTCGGCGCTGCTGCGTCCGGGCCGTTTCGACCGTCAGGTGACCGTGCCGAACCCCGACCTGACCGGTCGTGAAGCCATCCTGCGCGTCCATATGCGCAATGTGCCGCTGGCCGTCGATGTCGATGTCAAGGTTATCGCGCGCGGTACGCCGGGCTTCTCGGGGGCCGACCTCGCCAACCTGGTCAACGAAGCGGCGCTGATGGCGGCGCGCAAGGACCGCAAGCTGGTCACCATGAAGGACTTCGAAGACGCCAAGGACAAGGTCCTGATGGGTGCCGAGCGCAAGTCGATGGCCATGTCGGAAGAAGAGAAGAAGCTGACCGCCTATCACGAAGGGGGCCACGCCATCGTGGCGCTGAAAACCCCCGAAGCCGATCCGGTGCACAAGGCGACGATCATCCCGCGGGGTCGCGCGCTGGGCATGGTCATGCAGTTGCCGGAAGGCGACCGTTATTCGCAGAACTACGTGCAGATGACGTCGCGTCTGGCTATCCTGATGGCGGGCCGCGTCGCCGAAGAGGTCATTTTCGGCAAGGAAAAGATCACGTCCGGTGCGTCTTCGGATATCCAGCAGGCGACCCGTCTGGCCAAAGCCATGGTCACCCGCTGGGGCTATTCGGACCAGCTGGGTCTGGTCAATTACAAGGACTCCGAGGATGAGCACGGGGCCTTTGGCCGCGACGTGTCGGAAGTCACTGCTCAGACCATCGACTCGGAAATCCGCCGTCTGGTTCAGGCCGGGTATGACGACGCCAAGCGCATCCTGACCGAAAACGAAGAGGCGCTGCATCGTCTGGCGAAAACCCTGCTCGATATCGAAACCCTGACCGGTGAAGAAATCGAGAAGGTGCTGCGTGGCGAAGAGATCATCCGCGACGAGGAAACCGGCGTACTGATCGAAAACGCCACGCATCTGGCGGTGCCGACGACCGACGATCCGGTCCCTGTGCCGGTCGTGCCCGATACCGGCGTACCTGAGGTCAAGGAACAGGCTTAAGACACGAAAGCGGGTAGGGAAACCTGTCCGCTTTTCTTTTACCCGATTTCAGCGCATATTGCGCCGATGTCCGGATACGACGCCCTTATTGAAACCCTGAATAATCTGGCGCCTGATATGCGCCGGAAGGGGGTTGCGCATCTGTTTCTTTTCGGATCACATGCGCGCAATGAAGCGTCTGCCGACAGCGACGTGGACCTGTTTCTGGATTTTGACGATCCCCGCTTCAATCTCTTTGATTTGATGGATGTGAAGCGGCTTGTAGAGGATCAGACAGGTCGAAGCGTCGACCTTATGACGCGCAACAGCCTGCATCCGCGCTTTCGATCGGACATTGAGCGCTCGGCCATACAGGTCTTCTGATGGCGCGGTC
This sequence comes from Asticcacaulis aquaticus, assembly GCF_028550415.1. Lineage (GTDB taxonomy): Bacteria > Pseudomonadota > Alphaproteobacteria > Caulobacterales > Caulobacteraceae > Asticcacaulis > Asticcacaulis aquaticus. Next base: position 158,322 of record NZ_JAQQKX010000009.1, on the reverse strand, counting down.
GGTTAAGGCGCGGGTCGATGATATGCGCGATGCCATAACCGGTATCCGTGAAACCTTGAACGGCGTTGATTTCGAGACTTACTGTGGTTCGTGGTTGTTGCAACGCGCCACGGAAAGAGGATTGGAAATCATTTCCGAGGCTAGCCGGTCCCTGCCGGCAGACTGGAAGGCGGCAAACCCGCATATTCCGTGGCCGCACATCGCGGCTATCGGCAATGTCCTGCGACATGAATATCAGCGGACTGAACCTCTGATTATCTGGAATATCGTTCAGGACGCGCTGAGTGATCTGGAAGACGCTCTGCGCCAATTTGAATAGGTGCCCACCTATCACCGCTATTTATGACGCACCTGCAAACATGGTTGATGAAAACCTTATCGGACTCGATTCCGTTATCACATTGTTAAGGCCGTTCTGGTTTTCTGGGGCGCTTAGCATCCTGCGTTTGGTCCGCCCGCATTGGCCCTGAATGAGCCGGTGGCGGCGGTCCGTGTAGAGGGTGCCATCGTACCACGAAGCAAGGACAGAATATGCCCGCCGTCGTCAGAGGGGGTCGTCGCCAGCCTAATTCAGGCATGGCCGCTCCGCAAAGCAAGGCTCCCGCCAAATCCGCACCGAAACGTTCGGGCGCGCGCGAAACCGGCAAGCTGCGCCTGATCGGCGGCGTGCCCATGCCGAACGAGCTGACGGCGTGGTTGGCTTTCGGCGGTATTGGTATGCTGATGAGCGTCGTGCTGCTAACCGGCGGCCGGGCGGAAACCCTTCGCACCGGTATCGTCAATTTCACCGACGGACGCATCGCGGCGATCGGGGTCAATCTGCAGAATGTCCGCCTTCAAGGCGTGTCCGACGTGGCGCGCGGCGACATCAAGGGCGCACTGAAATTCGAACGCGGTCAGCCGATCGCCCTGATGGACCTCAACAAGGTCAAGTCCGACGTCGAATCCATCGGCTGGGTCAAGTCCGCCGTCGTCCGCCGTCAGTTGCCGGATCAGCTGATCATCACCGTCACCGAGCGCCCGCGTCTGGCCGTCTGGCAGTTTCAGGGCAAGACCCAGGTCATCGACGACACCGGTCAGGTCATCCCCGAAGCGCATGAAGCGCAGTTCCGCGACCTGCCGCTGCTGGTCGGCGAGGGGGCCAATGAGTCCGCGTCCGAGATCGTGCAACTGCTGCAGGCGCGTCCGGACCTGCAATCGCGCGTCTGGGCCTATGTGCGCGTCGACACGCGCCGCTGGGACATCCGCCTGAAGAACAACACCATCATCAAGCTGCCGGCCCTCGATCAGGAAGACGCGCTCAACCGCCTCGACGTCCTTATCAGCCAGCAGCGCATCCTCGATCAGGGGCTGGCGGTCATCGACCTGCGCGACCCCGGTGCCCTGGTCGTCAAACCCTTTGAAAACTCCTGATTACGCCTCAGGTTTTTGGTCGCGATATTGCCGCCGAAAACCGCTCACACTTTTCGGCATATCGCTTTAGGAAGTTCCCATGTCGCGTCTCGAAGATCGTAAACTGGCCAAGGACATCGCCAAGTCGGGCGGCAAGAACCATGCCCGTCCTGATACGACGCCGCGCATGGCGGTCACGCCGGGCATCGTGGCCTCGCTCGATCTGGGCGCGTCGAAGATCGGCTGCTTCATCATGAAGCCGGACGGGGTGCGCACCTCCGACCATTCGATCCGCGTGGCGGGCGTCGGTTACGTGCAGTCGCGCGGCATCCGCGCTGGCGGCATCATCGACATGGAAGCCGCCGCCACCGCCATCGCTCAGGCCGTCGAACGCGCCGAAGCCATGGCCAATGTTTCGGTGCAGGGCGTTCGCGTCTCGGTGCCGGGGGCGCAGACCGCCTCGCATCGCGTCTTCGCGCAGGTGTCGCTGGGCCTGAAACCCGTCTCCGACGAAGACCTCAACCGCGCCATTGCCTCGGGTCTGGCGCAGGTACGCTTCCCCAACCGCCGCACCATCCACCTGTTGCCGGTGTCGTGGTCAGTCGACGGGCAGGGCGGGGTGCGCGATCCGCGCAACCTGACGGGCCGCGCGCTGGGGCTGGAACTGCTGGTCGTCACCATCGACGAGAACGTCTTCAACAATATTATGCAGTGCGTCGCCATGGCGCACCTTGAGGTGCAGGCCATCGTCTCGGCGCCGCTGGCCGCTGCGGTGGCCGCGCTGGAAGAGGACGAGAAGGAACTGGGGGCCATCTGCATCGATATGGGCGCGTCGTGCACCACGGCGGCGGTCTTCTGCAACGGCTCGCTGATCCACGTCGATTGCCTGAACGTCGGTGGGGCGCACGTCACCGCCGATATCGCGCGCGGCCTGTCGACCACTCTGGCCGGTGCCGAGCGCGTCAAGACCCTGCACGGGTCGGCCATCGCCTCGGCCAACGAAGACCGCGAAATGGTCGAAGCGCCGCCACGCGGTGACGACGCGGGGGCCGCGCCCATCTCCGTGCCGCGCTCGATCCTGAAAGGCATCATCGCGCCGCGCGTCGAGGAAACCTTCGAACTGCTGCGCGAAAAGCTGAAGGCCTCTGGTGTCATGATCGATCCCGGTGCAGGCATCGTCCTGACCGGCGGCGCGTCGCAACTGGCGGGCGTTCGCGAACTGGCCGTGCGCGTCTTTGATCGTCCCGTCCGTCTGGGCAAGCCCAAGCGCGTGCCGCATCTGGCCGATGCCGCCGCCGGTCCGGCCTTCTCGGCCTGCGCGGGCGTCATTCTGCGCACGCTCTATGGCCCGCGCGACGTCGTCCCGGCGCGCAAGATCATGACCGCGCGCCTGTCGACCAAGGACACCGCCAGCGCCGGAACCGGCCCGATCGTCACCCGTGTCATGGACTGGCTGCGCCAAAACCTCTGAGACAACTCGGTTTCGCTACGCAAAAACGCCCGCTGGTTCAGCGGGCGTTTTTGCGTTCGGCCTGTCCACACCTACCGTATTCATCCACAGCTAAGGGCGTGGCCTGATCGCGCATCTGTGATCGGTCTGCGGTAGCCTGTGGATGATTTGGCGTTAAGGATTTTGCGCATAATGGTGAAGCGGCGTTAACCATTTTGTCAGCAAAATGGCGAACTTGACCGGTATTGTGAGTCATTTTTGACTCACCTTCGACTCAATCGTCGCGCAGGATTCATAAGTTGGTAACTTTTGTTAAATTTTATTATCTTTCCCCCTTCAAAACGGCGCGACTCAAGTTATCCGGTAACTATTCATTAAGCATATTCGATGTCTGATGGAGCTTCTCAATGAAAGCGCCAAGGTCGAAGAATTAGCGAAAGCTTTGACGCCCGATGACAGGGTTCCCCGCCCGGGGGTAATAGAAGGTTGGTCTGATCACATGGCTATTCATCTTTCGGCGCCGCGCGCCACGGAACTCAAGCCTCGTATCGTTGTGTTCGGAGTCGGTGGTGCCGGGGGCAACGCCGTCAACAACATGATCGAGGCCGGTCTGGAAGGCGTCGAATTCGTCGTCGCCAATACGGACGCCCAGCAGCTTCAGTTCGCCAAGACCGACCGCCGCGTGCAGTTGGGCGTCTCCCTGACGCAGGGCCTCGGCGCGGGCGCGCATCCCGAAGTCGGCATGACCGCCGCCGAAGAGTCGGCGCATGAGATCGCCGAGCACCTCGAAGGCGCGCACATGGTCTTCATCACCGCCGGTATGGGCGGCGGCACCGGCACCGGCGCGGCCCCGATCATCGCCAAGACGGCGCGTGAACGCGGCATCCTGACCGTCGGCGTGGTGACCAAGCCCTTCATGTTCGAAGGCCGTCACCGTATGCGTCTGGCCGATGCGGGCATCGCCGAGCTGCAACGCTATGTCGATACCCTGATCGTCATCCCGAACCAGAACCTGTTCCGTATCGCCAACGAGCGCACGACCTTTGCCGAAGCCTTCGGCATGGCCGACCAGGTCCTGCATTCGGGCGTCCGCTCGATCACCGACCTGATGGTCCTGCCGGGCCTGATCAACCTCGATTTCGCCGACGTGCGCTCGGTCATGTCCGAAATGGGCAAGGCCATGATGGGCACGGGCGAAGCCTCGGGCGACGACCGCGCCCTGCAAGCCGCTCAGAACGCCATCGCCAACCCGCTGCTGGACGAAACCTCGCTCAAGGGCGCCAAGGCCGTGCTGGTCAACGTCACCGGCGGTCTCGACATGACTCTGCTCGAAGTTGACGAAGCGGCCAACGCCATCTCGTCGGAAGTCGATCCGGACGCCAATATCATCTTCGGCGCGGCCTTCGATCCGACGCTGGAAGGCAAGCTGCGCGTTTCGGTCGTCGCGACCGGCATGGACTCCGCCGCCGCCCAGCAGCAGCCGCCGGTTCAGCAGCCGTCCGTGTCGCAGAACCCGCGTCAGTCGGTCTATATCACGCCGGGCCGTCCGGGCACCGCTCAGTCTGTTCCGGCAGCGCAACCCGTGCAAGCTGCCGCGCCGCAACCGGCACCTCAACCTGCACCAGTGCAACACACGCCCGCGCCTCAGCCGGAACTGCGCCCGGAGCCGACCATTTCTACGCCGCGTCCCAACCTGTTTGACGAACCGACGGTGACCGCTCAGGCCCCCGCACCGCAGCCGCAATACCAGCCGCAGCCGGAACCGCGCGTGATCGCCAAGATCGTCGATCCGTCGGTCGAGGACGAGTTCGATATCCCCGCCGCCCCGGTGGCGCGTGAAATTCCGCAACGTCCGGCCGCCGGTTACGGCACTGTGCGCCCGCAGGAGCCGATTCGCGCGCCGCAGCCGCAACAGCGCCCGCTCGCCGAAGACGACAACCGTGGCGGCCTGTGGCGCGGCCTGTTCCCGAACCGTCAGCGTAACGAAGCGCCGGCCCCTGACTATCGTCAGCCGGCCCCTCAGCCGCAGTCCTATGCCCCGGCACCGCAAGCGCAACCGGCCCCTCAACCGCGCGTCGAGCCGCAACAAACTGCGGAGGTGGAGGACGATCTTGAGATCCCGTCGTTTCTTCGCCGCCTTGCAAACTAAGCCGGATACGAACGATAAATACTGATCTAGCCCGCTGGAAACAGCGGGCTTTTTCATGTTTAAGGCTTTTGCTTAACGCGCATCTTATCCGAAAACCGCTACACACTTTTCGGGATGCGCTTTACGGTAAACACAGTAATAATTCCTCAACGATTTTGACCGACCTGTGGCCGCAAAGCCTTAATTGGCCTTATTTTCAGCGTTACAAACCGTAATTCATGTTTAGTTGAGCCCACCCCCCGTGCGGGGGTATAAGATGACCCATGCGGAAGGATTCCGCGTCTCTTATTTAGGTTTTGCGTACATGTCGCCTGATCATCACGAACATACGATTGCGGTTCCCGCCATCTGCGCCGGTGTCGGTTTGCACACCGGTCAGCGTGTGCGTCTGTCCGTGCGCCCGGCTCAGGCCGGTGCCGGTATCGTCTTCGTGCGCACCGACATTACCGATCGCGACAACCGCGTCCCGGCGCGTGCCGACCTCGTCACGCAGACGCGTCTCGGCACCGTCATTACCAATGCCGACGGCGTTTCGGTCTCGACCATCGAGCACCTGATGGCGGCTCTGTCGGCGCTGGGCGTCGACAATGCGCAGATCGAAATGGACGGTCCGGAAGTGCCGATCATGGACGGCTCGTCGCTGCCCTTCGTGCAACTGCTCGATCAGGCCGGTTTCCGCCGTCAGTTCCTGCCGCAGAGCTTCATCGAAATCCTGAAGCCGGTGACGGTCATCGAAGGCGACAAGCGCGCCTCGCTGACCCCGGCCGATCGCTTTGAAATGCACTTCGAAATCGACTTTGAGTCGGCCGTCATCGGCCATCAGGAAGTCGATCTGGTCATCACCGAGGACAGCTTCCGCACGGAACTGGCTGCCGCCCGTACCTTCGGTTTCATCGAAGGTGTCGAGGCCCTGCGCGCCGCCGGTCTGGCCCGCGGCGGCTCGATGGACAATGCCGTCGTCATCGACGGCGACCGCGTCCTGAACGCCGAAGGCCTGCGCTTCGTCGACGAATTCGTCCGTCACAAGGCGCTGGACGCTATCGGCGACCTGTACGTTCTGGGCATGCCCATTCTTGGCAGGTTTGAAGGAATTCGTGCCGGCCACGGCCTTAATAATGCCCTCGTTCGCGAACTACTGTCGCAACCGGAGGCCTACCGCGTGGTGACCCGCGCCCCGTCGCTGCAACAGGCGGGGTAAGGCTGCTCACGAAAAGCAGTTGGCGTTTGCTAATGCCTATTGTAGAGCTATCCTCCATAAATCGTTAAGCCTGTCGGGTGCGATCGCCCGATGAAGTGAGGATACACCGTGCCGGCCATCTCCAAGTCGACCTCTTCTCTCAAGAAAGCGGGCCTCATTGCCTTGGCCGCTCTGGCCGCGACGACGGCGCTGTCCGGCTGCGCCGGAAAGGGCCGTCCGCAAACGCGTCTGGTCTATGAAGAGCGCCCGGTCGAATCCCTCTACAATATGGGCATGACCCGCCTCGACCAGAAGAGCTGGAACGAGGCCATCGACTATTTCGAAGAGGTCGAGCGTCAGCATCCCTATTCGGAATGGTCGCGCCGCTCGATCGTCATGGAAATCTACGCCAATTATCAGGCGAACAACTATGCGGAATCGACCGCAGCGGCCGAACGCTTCATCAAGCTTTATCCCGGCTCGACCCTGACGCCCTATGCCTACTACATGCGGGCGATCAACTATTTCGAGCAGATCGTCGATGTGGGCCGCGATCAGGCCTATACCGAAACGGCGCAGTCCTATCTGCGCGAGATCGTTCAGCGCTATCCGGGCACCGAATATGCCCGCGACGCGCAGGTGAAGCTGGACATGGTCTATGATCAGCTGGCCGGCAAGGAAATGGAAATCGGGCGGTATTACCTCTCCGACAACCAGCCTCTGGCGGCGCTGGGCCGTTTCAAGACGGTCATCACCAAGTATCAGACGACCAGCCACGCCCCGGAAGCCCTGTACCGTCTGGTCGAGGCCAATCTGATGATGGGCATCACGGATGAGGCCAACCGCAACGCCGCCGTGCTGGGCTATAACTACCCCGGTGACCGCTGGTACGCCGCCGCCTACAAGCTGATGAAGGAGCGCGGTCAGGCCATGGACGTCAAACCGCTGCCGATCGCGGAACGCACCACGGATAAACCGGCGAAAAAAGAACAAAAAGAGAAAAAAAGCTGGCTAAGCCGCATCAACCCGATGTAATCTGATGGCCTTCGGTGAAAACCGAAGGCCTTTTGGTATCAGGGACTCCATGCTTACACGCCTTTCGATTCAGGACGTCGTGCTTGTCGACCGGCTGGACCTCGATGTCCGCTCCGGCCTGTCGGTGCTGACCGGGGAAACCGGCGCCGGTAAATCCATCATTCTCGATTCGCTGGGTCTGGCGACGGGTGCGCGCGGCGACGCGGGCCTGATCCGCAGTGGCGCGCCGCAGGCTTCGGTCACGGCGGAATTTGAGCTGGGCACGGAGCATCCCCTTTACGATTTCCTCGAAGACAAGGGGCTGGCGCTGGCCGTCGGTGAGCCGCTGCTGCTGCGCCGCGTGGTCAGCCGCGACGGGCGCTCCAAAGCCTTCGTCAACGACCAGTCCGTGTCGGTCGCCGTGCTGAAGGCGCTGGGCGACAGCCTGCTGGAGGTCCACGGTCAGCACGAGACGGTCGGCCTGCTCGATCCGCGTACGCACGGGGCCATGCTCGACACTTATGGTGCCTGCGAAGGGGCGCTGGCGGCGACCTCGGCGGCCTATCGCACGCTGAAGGGCCTGCGCGATCAGTATCGCGACCTCAAGCGGCAATCGGAAAACGCCGCCGCCGAAATCGAGGAACTGACCCTGCGTTTACAGGAGTTAGACCGCCTGAACCCGCAGCCGGACGAAGAGGCGCAACTGGCCTCGGAACGCTCGCTGCTGGGGGCATCCGAGCGGGCGCTGGAGGATATCAACGAGGCGCGGACGACCATCGGCGGCGACCAGTTGTCGCAGCGTCTGGCCAAGGCCTTCCGCGCGCTTGATCACGCCCGAACGCGCGCCCAGCAGGCCGGGGCGACCGAGGGCAATGCCGTGTTGACGGCCCTGTCCCAAGCCGCCGAGGCGCTGGATCGCACCCTGATCGCGGCGGACGAGGCCATCGCCCTGATCGACGCGGCGGGCTATGCGCTGGATGTCGAACCGGGCAAGCTGGACAAGGTCGAGGAGCGCCTGTTCGCGCTCAGGGCCATGGCGCGCAAGCTGAACGTACTGGTCGAGGACCTGCCGGCGACGCGAGCGAAGATGGCGCAGTCGCTGGGCCAGATCGAGGACGCCGACGCGCAACTGCGCAAGCTCCAGACCGAGATCAAGGCGGCAGAAGTGGCCTTCCACGCGGCGGTCGAGGCTCTTCGCGCCAAACGCGCGGCGGCGGGCGAGCAGCTGAGCCGCGCGGTGATGGCCGAGCTGGTGCCCCTGAAACTGGACAAGGCGGCGTTTCGAGTGGCGATCCGGTCGCTTGAACCCGAAAAATACACGGCCAATGGCGGTGACGTCGTGGCCTTCGAAGTGCGCACCAATCCGGGGGCAGAGTGGGGCGGCATGGCAGCCATTGCGTCGGGCGGCGAACTGGCGCGTTTTGCTCTGGCCCTGAAAGCCGCGCTTGCCACCCGTGGCGGCGAAGATACACGTGGTCCCGTCATGATTTTCGATGAGGTCGATCAGGGCGTCGGCGGCGCGGTCGCCGATGCGGTGGGCCTGCGTCTGCGTAAACTGGCGGCGGCGTCTCAGGTTATCGTCGTCACGCACTCGCCGCAGGTGGCGGCACGCGGCGATCAGCATCTGAAAGTGTCCAAGGCCGATACGGGCGAGGGCGTGCGGTCGCGTGTCGTGCAACTGACGAAGGACGAGACGCTTGAAGAACTGGCGCGGATGTTGTCCGGTGCCGAGATCACCCCCGAAGCCCGTGCGGCGGCCATTGCACTGGTGAAGGGGTAAAACTTTTCCCTCTCCCTGAGGGAGAGGCGGGGCGGCCCGTGCCGTGGACTGCAAGGCCGGGTGAGGGGGAACTGCTCGTCCACGGCTCATTCTAACCTTTCCCCCTCACCTGGGCTACGCCCACCCAACGCTGGCGAAAGCTATACTTTCGCTGACGCTATACCCTCAGGGAGAGGGGGAAGATAAGAAAATGACCACCGAGACACCTGACACCGCGCGCGCGCACCACGAACAGCTTTCGACAGAGATCAAGCATCACCGCGATCTCTACTACAATCAGGAAGCGCCCGAAATCTCCGACGCCGACTACGACGCGCTGGAGCGCGAATTGCGTCAGCTTGAGGCCGACTATCCCGACCTGCATACGGTCGAGAGCCCGACCGAGCAGGTCGGCGCCGAGATCAGCACCAAGTTCGCGCCGGTCACCCACGGCGTGCCGATGCTGTCGCTCGACAACGCCTTCGCCGCCGCCGACGTGGCCGATTTCGAGAAGAGTATCCGCCGCTTTCTGCGTCTGCCCGACGACGAGGCGCTGGGCTTTGCCGCCGAGCCCAAGATCGACGGCGTGTCGTGTTCGATCCTCTATGTCAATGGCACGCTGACGCGGGCGGCGACGCGTGGTGACGGTCGCACGGGCGAGGACATCACCGAGAACGTCCGCACCATCGCCGACATCCCGCACGTCCTGAGCGGCACCAGTCACCCCGAACGCATCGAGATCCGTGGTGAGGTCTATTACCCTTTGCAGGCCTTTGCCGACATGAACGCCAAGGCGGTGGAGGAGGGGACCAAGACCTTCGCCAATCCGCGCAATGCGGCGTCGGGCGCGCTGCGGCAACTGGATGCCAAGATCACTGCCTCACGGCCCTTGCGCTTCTTCGCCTATACCTGGGGCGAGATATCGGACCCCAATTTCGTCGCCACCCAGACCGAGGCGCTGGCTAGGTTCCGCGAGTGGGGTTTTCAGGTCAATCCGCGTTCCGCCTGCGTCGAAAATGCCGAAGGTCTGCTCAAGGTTTACGACGCCATCATGCTCGACCGCTCCGGGCTGGGCTACGATATCGATGGTGTGGTCTACAAGGTCGACCGCCTCGACTATCAGCGCCGGCTGGGCTTTGTGTCGCGCTCGCCGCGCTGGGCCATCGCGCACAAATTCCCCGCCGAACAGGCCCTGACTCACCTCAAGGCCATCGACATTCAGGTCGGGCGTATCGGCACTCTAACACCCGTGGCAAGGCTGGAACCGGTGACGGTCGGCGGCGTGGTGGTGTCGAACGTGACCCTGCACAATGCGGATGAGATCGCGCGCAAGGACGTGCGCATCGGCGATCTGGTCCGGGTGCAGCGCGCCGGTGACGTGATCCCGCAGATCGTCGGGGTCGAACTGAGTGAGCGCCCCGCGACCGCCGAACCCTATGAATTTCCCTCCCTTTGTCCGTGCCCGCTGAAAACCGAGGTGGTGCGCGAAACCAACCTCAAGGGCGAGGAAGGTGTGGCGCGGCGCTGTACGGGCGATCACGCCTGCCCGCATCAGCGCGTCGAATATCTTAAATACGTCGTCAGTCGTAAGGTACTCGATATCGAGGGGCTGGGGGAAAAGCAGCTTCAGAAATTCAGCGAGGAGGGCCTGATCCGCGAACCGGCGGACATCTTCACGCTGGAGGCGCGGGACAAGCTGTCCCTGACGCCGCTACGCAATCGCGAAGGCATGGGCGAGACCTCGGCGCGCAACCTGTTCGCCGCCATCGAGGACCGCCGCACCCTGCCGCTAGACCGCTTCATCGCGGCGCTCGGCATCAAGGGGGTCGGCGAGACGACGGCGCGGCTGCTGGCGCGCGCCTACGGCTCTGAGGCCGCCTTCCATGAAGCGATGCGCGGTCTGGCGGATGATGAGGCGACGCGCGAGGCCCTGGCCAATATGGATCAGGTCGGGCCGTCTCTGGTCGCGGCCCTGATCGAGTTTTTCGGCAACGACCACAATATCGGCATCTATGAGCGGTTCCGCAAACAGGTGGCAGTGCAGGACGCCGAAGCCGTCGCCGCCGACTCGTCGGTCTCGGGCAAGACGGTCGTGTTTACCGGCACGCTGGAGAAGATGACGCGTGACGAAGCCAAGGCGCAGGCCGAACGGCTGGGGGCCAAGGTGGCGGGCTCGGTATCGGCCAAAACGCATATCGTGGTGGCCGGGCCCGGCGCGGGCTCAAAGCTCAAGAAGGCGGCCGAACTGGGCGTTCAGGTCATGACAGAGGACGAGTGGCTGGCGTTTATTTCGTAATCCCTTCTCCCTGAGGGAGAAGGTGGCCGATAGGCCGGATGAGGGGGAAATGGTTAGAGCGAGCGCGGAATCAGCAGTTCCCCCTCACCCGGTCTCGCTATGCTCGACCACCCATCGCTTGCGAAAGCTATACTTTCGCTGCGCTATACCCTCAGGTAGAGGGGATTAAGCTTTTCGGTGAATAGCCGGGCCAGCAGGTGCCCGGCTTTTGGCTGCCCCCACGCTGGCTGTCGCACGGCGTCGAACAGGCGCTCATGCAGAGCAGGGACATCGTCAGCAGGGCAAGGGCGGCTTTGCGCATCGACCTCAATCGTAGGCCTGCGCGAAATAGGCCTGCTCCTGCGCATTCAGGGCCGGTTCGGCGAACAGCGCCTGATCCAGCAGACTGAGCGCGCCGAAGAAGGCGACCAGACCGGCGATGAAACCCAGGCCGATCAGGCGGTGGCTGACATGCGGCGCGGTCGGGGTGACGACGCTGTGCGGCGTGTGGCCGACGGTGAAGTCACCGAAACGGTCAGTGGCAGGTTGGAAGACGCCGTCGATATGAGCTGTGGCAGGCATGATGTCCCTCCGGAACGCTACGAACTTACTCCACCTTACGAAGTCGGGGATAAGAGGTAAGTCGGAGACCGGAGGAACAAAGATAAAGGCGGCGTAAGCTGGTTATCTCAACCTTAACCTAGAGTGGAGCGCAGACGGCTTTCAGCCAGTTTGCAACGTCCGGCTTTACGCGCGGCGTCAGAAGCTCAAGCACCTTGGCATGATAATCGTCCATATAGGTGCGCTCGGCTTCGGTCAGCAGCGCCACCTCGATCAGGCTGCGGTCGATAGGGGCCCAGGTCAGGTTGGCAAAGCCCAGCATCGGGCGCTCGCCGCCGTCGATGGGCGCGGCGTCGGTGACGTATTGCAGGTTCTCGATGCGGATGCCGAAATCGTTGGCCTTGTAGAAGCCGGGCTCGTTCGAGACGATCATGCCGGGTTGCAGGGCGTATCGGTTGAGCGCCTTGGCGATGCGCTGCGGGCCTTCGTGGACGCCGAGATAGACGCCGACGCCGTGGCCGGTGCCGTGGTCGTAGTCGAAACCGGCGTTCCACAGGAACTGCCGCGCCAGCACATCGAGGTGCGTGCCGGTCGTACCCGCCGGGAAACGGATCGTGGCCAGAGCGATATGACCCTTGAGGACCAGGGTGAACATGCGTTTGTGTTCGGTGGTGGGGGTTCCGATCGCCATGGTGCGCGTCACGTCGGTCGTACCGTCGACATACTGCCCGCCGGAATCGACCAGCAGCAGGTTGCCATGGGCGATGCGGATATTGCTGGTCTCATTGACGCGGTAATGGGGCAGAGCCCCGTGCGGCCCGAAGCCAGAAATGGTGTCGAAGCTGAGATCCTTCACGACGCCCGAGGCGATGCGTAAGGTTTCCAGCTTCTGCGCCACCTCGATTTCCGAGGGCAGGGTGGTTTGCGCTTCCGTGGCGACCCAGTAGAGGAATTCGCTGAGGATCGCGCCGTCGCGAATATGGGCCTCGGTGGTGCCGCTGATTTCCGCCGCGTTCTTGCAGGCGCGCGGGACAAGGCACGGATCGTCGCCGGGGACGGGCCTTGCGCCCGCACGTTTCAGCGCATTGAGCCAGTAGGCCGAAGACAGGTTGGGGTCGATCAGGACGGCCTGACCGCTCAGCGCGCCGAGCGAGGCCGGGATATCGGCGGGGGTGAGCAGGGTGACTTCGTTGCCGAGCCATTCGCCGAGGCCCTCGGTGACCTTGGCGGGCTCAAGGAACAATTCAGCCGAGCCGTCGTCGCGCAGGATCGCCTGACCGAGCGGCAGGGGCGAGCGGATGACGTCGCCGCCGCGCACATTGAACAGCCACGCGATCGACGACGGGGCGGTGATCAGGGCGGCGGTGACGCCCTGCGCCTTCAGATGGGCGGCCAGTTCGGCGCGCTTGTCGGCGCTCGATACGCCGGCGTTTTCGAGCGGCTGCGGCACGACCGGTGTCACCGGCTGGGCCGGACGATCCGTCCACGCCAGATCGATGGGGTTAGGGGCCACGGCCTTGAGCGTGACGCCGGACAGGCTCGCGGCGGCTTCAAAATCACGCAAAGCGCTGGGGCTGTGCAGGGCCGGATCGTAGCCGAGCACCGTGTCCGACGGCAGCTCCGCGATATAGTCGGCGATGGCCGTGGCGGTGAAATCGACGACATCGAACACCGACGGGTCGGTCTGTTCGCGCGATTGCAGGGTGTAGCGACCGTCGGCGAACAGGGTCGCCGAGTCCTGCATGACCACCGCCGCGCCCGCCGAACCGGTAAAGCCGGACACCCAGGCCAGACGCTCGTTGGCGTCGGGTAGATACTCGTTCTGATGCTCATCCTCGTGCGGGACGAGCAGACCGTCGAGCCCCAGAGCGGTCAACTGTGCCCGCAAGGCCGCCACATTCGTCACGCCCTGCGCCGGGGTGGTGGTGACGTGATAGGTCTGAAAGACGGTGTCGGCGGTCATGTAGAGGCTCCTGAATCTCGTCCCTATATAGACCTTTGTCGGATGGTTTCAAACGGTACTTGAACCGGTTCAACACGTCTCCATGGTCGAGGCCCGGCCCGTATCGAGCACATAGGTCTCGCCCTTGCGCACATAGTGATCGACGAAGGACCGCGTGCCGCCATAGGTCACATCGAACGAGGCATTGGCGACGATCTTCGTGATCTTGCCCTCTATAGTGACGGGGTTGGCGTCGGTGGCGCCGCTGTTACTATAGACCATCGGTACAGTCGCGCGGGCCACCGGGCCGTCGGGCGTCAGTTCGGTCAGGGTCGTCCATGAACAGGTATAGCCCTGCCATGTGCCGCCGCCATCGGTTTCCAGCGTCGGGTTGCTGGCGAATTCGCTGCGTATCTGCGTCCCGGCGACCGCGCCGAAGCTGCCGCTTTCCAGCGCGGGGAGAAAGGCTTTCGTCACGGTGAAATGGTCACCTTCGGGTTTGAGGTAATGGACAGCGATCTTACCCGCGCTGGCGTGGCCGGGATTGTCGACCTTACCCTCGCTGATCAGGACCGGACCGAACGGTGCCGCGATCAGGTGCTTCGGCGTATAGGTGACGTTCTCAGAGGCGCGCAGGGTGGTTTGGCCCTTAAACGCCGCCTCGCTGGCTTTGCGGAGTTGCTGATCGGGCGAAAGGGTGGTGACGGTCGCCGCCGGGGCGGAAGTGGATATCGAGGCCGACATCGTATCGCTGTCCGGCGCGGCGGGGGTATCTATGTCGCGGCCTTTGACGAACAGCCAGATGGCGATCAGGATCAGGGCGATGAAGAACAGGCTGAACAGGAAGCCGAAAAAGCTGCCGCGCCGCCGCCGAACGGGAGCGGTTTCCGGCGCGGGCCTGACCGGCGGCAGACCGTCGTGCAGCAGGCGGGCTTTCTCGCGCTGGAATTCCTCTTCGGTCAGGGCGCCGTCGCGGCGCAGCGCGGCCAGGCGCTCCAGTTCGGTCAGGTGGGTATCGCTCATGCAAAAGGCTCCGGTTTGAGCCCAAAAACCTAAACCGGAGCCTGCAAAATTCCGATGGGTTTTACCCGCCGCGCTTTAAAACCAGCGTACACCACGCATCGCGGTGGAGGCGGCGCACGACGCGAAAGCCCTTCGACAGATAGGCCGCCTTGACGAAGCGCTCCTGCGTGCGCAGCAGACCCGACAGGATCACCGTGCCGCCGGGCTTAAGCGCGGTCTTGATCGACTGCGACAAACCTACCAATGGACGCGCGAGGATATTGGCGAAGACGAGGTCATAAGGCGCGTCTTTACGCACGTCCTTATGATCCAGGCCATTGGCCCAGACGAAGCGGGCCGCCGCCGAGTTCAGTTTGGCGTTCTCATTCGAAATGCGGACGCTGATCGCGTCGATATCGGTGCCGACGGCGAACTTCGTGCCGGTCTTGGCGGCGGCGATGGCCAGAACGCCGGTGCCCGCGCCGACATCCAGCACGCGCTCGAAGCGCTGCTTTTTCAGCAGATCGTTATAGGCCCACAGGCAGCCGACGGTCGTGCCGTGGTGCCCGGTGCCGAAGGCCGCCCCCGCTTCGATGCGCAGATTGACGGCATTGAGGGGCTTCTTGCCGCGGTCGTGAATGCCGTACACGAAGAATCTACCGGCGCGCACCGGTGGCAGACCCGACAGCGCCATGGCCAGCCAGTCGGCATCGGCCAGTTGATCGGCGGTGACGGTCAGTTCCGGATATTCACTCAAAAGTTCTTGTAAACGCTGATCTTCTTCCTCGGTCGTCGGGAAGGCGTCGATGCGCCAGATATTGCGGTCTTCGTCCTCTTCGAGGATCGAATAGGTCGCGCCTTCCAGCCAGGCGTCGCCGTCGATGGCCTCGGCGGCGGTTTCGGCGACTTGGCGAGGGCCTTTTGCTATGATTTGTTGTGGATTATAAGTCATGACGGCTATACGAAACGTCCGATTCGATGTGACGAAAAAATTTCAAACGTCTTTACGCGTAAGGGGCCCCTTACGCCAATGGGAAAGTAAGTGATGGCGACGGAAAAAAAGACGACCAAGGCACAGGTCAACGAGATTGCAGCGGATGCGGGCGTGAAAAAGACGATCGCGCGCAAGGCGCCGGCCGTGAAGGCGACCGCTGAAAAGACCGTCGCGGCTGCCGAGGCGACCGCCAAGAAGGCCGTCAAGACCGCGTCGGCGGCAACCAAGAAGGCCGAGGCGGCGACCAAGACCGTAACCGCCAAGATCGAAAAGGCCACCAAGGTCGCCAAGGCCAAGGTCGAAAAGGTCGAAAAGACCGTCGAGACGCAAGCCAGGAAGGCCGCTGCGGCGACGACCAAGGCGACCAAGGTCAAGGCGGCGGCTGCCCCTGCCGTCGCCAAGGCCAAGACTCAGGCGGCCAAGGCCATCGACGCCGCTCAGGCCGAGGTCGACAAGGCCGTGAAGAAGGCGAAACCCGTGCTCGAAAAGGCCAAGGCTCAGGCCGAGGCCGCCGTCGGCGTCGCCAAGGACAAGATCGAGGACGCCGCTGAAGCGGCCAAGCCGATCGTCGCCGACGCCAAGGCCAAGCTCGACACGGCGGTTGATACCGCGAAAGACAAGATCGAAGACGCCGTCGAGGCCGCCAAGCCGAAGATCGCCGAGGCGAAAGCCAAGGTTGAGGATGTCGCTGCGGCCGCTAAGGTGAAGATCGACGAGGCCGTCGAGAAGGCCAAGCCGGTTCTGGCCGACGCCAAGGAAGCCGTCGAAGAAGCCGTCGCGAAGGCTCAGGTCGAGGCCGAAAAGGTTCAGGCCGAGGTCCGCAAGGCCCAGACCGAGGTCAAGAAGAAGGGTTTCTTCGACTGGCTGTTCGGCAAGAAGTAGGCTGATTTTCAAAGATCGTTTGAAAAACGCGGGCGGCAACGTCCGCGTTTTTTATTGGCTCCCCAGCCTCACGAAAAACAGCACCCACATCACGACCAGCACCGTCACCGAACTGCCGAAAGCGAACAGCCGGAACAGTATATGGTTGATCGTCACATGGATGATAGTGTGCACGACCCTGAACGCGACGAACAGCCACGCCAGCACCAACTGCACGTCCGAGACGGTCTTGGTCACGATCATCAGCAGACAAATCACATAGAACAGCACCGGCAGTTCCAGCAAACTGGCATAGTTGCGGCTGATCTGAGTCAAACGCGCCGGTACGCGCTTCGATTCACCCAGAGCGAAGTCGCGCGGCGAAACCTCACGCCGTCGCACCGCGCCGATGCGGGTGACCAAAATCCCTGCCAGCATGACGAAGGTCAGGGCGGCCAGCGCGCCGACCGGCCAGAGAATAAGCAAGCTATTGGGCATGGTGTTCCTCTTTATCTTTGGCGCAGCATGGCACGATGCGGCGGTTTGCGCTACTGACACCCCCT
Organism: Asticcacaulis aquaticus; assembly: GCF_028550415.1. GTDB lineage: Bacteria > Pseudomonadota > Alphaproteobacteria > Caulobacterales > Caulobacteraceae > Asticcacaulis > Asticcacaulis aquaticus. The sequence continues at coordinate 141,183 of NZ_JAQQKX010000009.1, read as the reverse complement.
GACCCGCCGAGCGCCAAGATACTGCCATGAAATTCCTGTTCCGCCGCTTCGAAGCCCTGATCGACCCGTTCCGCACCTATGCCGAAGGGACGCCGCCCGATAATCTGTGGCGCTTCTACTGGGGCTTCATCGTTCAGGCCTGGCCGGTGTTCATCGTCCTGATCGTCGCAGGCTTTCTCGCCACCCTGACCGAGGTCATGGTCTTCCGCTACATCGCCGAGGTCATCGACATCCTGACCACGACGAAGCCCGCCGATCTGTGGGTGCGGCACGGGTCGGATTTTGTGCGGATGCTGCTGATGCTGGGGCTGGCGTGGCCCCTGACCATCATGTTCCACTCGCTGATCCTGCGTCAGGCGGTCGAGTCCAACTTCTCCTCGCTCATCCGCTGGCAGTCGCACCGCCACGTCGTGCGCCAATCCTTAAGCTTCTTTAGCAACGATTATGCCGGACGGGTAGCCTCAAAAGTCATCGACACGGCGGGCGCGCTGCGCAATACCCTGACCAGCCTGTTCGATACCTTCCTCTATCTGGTCGTCTATGTGGTCAGCGCCGTCTATCTGTTCGTCGAGGCCGACCTGCGCCTGATTGGACCACTGGTCCTGTGGGGCGGGCTCTATGCCGTCGGTTGCTGGTGGTTCATCCCGCGTCTGGCCGAGGCGTCGAAGGCCGGCTCCGAAGCGCGCTCCTCGCTTGTCGGGCGCACAGTCGACAGCTACACCAATATCCAGACCGTCAAGCTGTTTGCCAATACGCGCTTCGAGGACGACTATGTCCGCGAAGGCCTGCTTCACAACAATACCACTTGGCAGATCCAGCAGCGGCTGATCTCGTCGCTGGAGGCCTATGTCGCCGTGATCAATGCGGCGCTTCTGATCAGCATGGGCGTGCTGGCCATCTGGCTGTGGGGGATCAGCGCCATCACGGTCGGCGCGATTGCGATGATTGCCGCTCTGACCAACCGGCTGCTCAACATGTCGGGCTGGATCATGTTTCAGATCACCGGCCTGTTCGAGAATATCGGCACGGTGCAGAACGGCATGGAGACCATCGCCCGCCCGCACAGCGTCACCGATGCCGCCGATGCGCGTGACCTGACCGTCAGCGACGGCGAGGTCCGTTTCGACGATGTGCGCTTCCATTACGGCGCCGGCGAGGGCGGGCCGGTCGCGCTCGACGGCATCGATTTGACGCTGAAACCCGGCGAAAAGATCGGCGTTGTCGGCCCGTCGGGGGCGGGGAAATCGACGCTGGTCAATGTCTTCCTCAGGCTCTACGACCTGAGCCACGGGCGTATCACCATCGACGGTCAGGACATCGCGCACGTTGGTCAGGAATCCCTGCGCGCCCGCATCGGCATGGTGACGCAGGACAATTCCCTGCTGCACCGCTCGATCCGCGACAATATCGCCTATGGCCGCCCCGACGCGACCGAGGCCGAGATCATCGAAGCGGCGGAACGCGCCCACGCCTGGAGCTTCATCCCCGGCCTCAACGACGGCAAGGGCGGTGAAGGGTTGGATGCTCAGGTCGGTGAACGCGGCGTCAAACTCTCCGGCGGCCAGCGCCAGCGCATCGCGATCGCGCGCGTTCTGCTGAAAGACGCGCCGATCCTCGTGCTCGATGAAGCGACCTCGGCCCTCGACTCGGAGGTCGAGGCGGCGATTCAGGAAAGCCTGCTCGATCTGATGCAGGGCAAGACGGTGATCGCCATCGCGCACAGGCTGTCGACCATCGCGCGGATGGACCGGCTGGTGGTGATGGACAAGGGGCGGATTATCGAGACCGGCACCCACGCGGAACTACTGGCGCAGGGCGGATTGTATGCGCGGTTATGGGCCAGACAAACGGGCGGGTTTATCGCCGATTAATCGCGTGAATCCCCTCGCCCCTATGGGGAGAGGGTGGCGCGAAGCGCCGGGTGAGGGGGCTCTTGAAGTTCAGCCCGCATCTTGTTTCCGCTCAAGCAAAGCCCCCACCACCATCCGCCTACGCTAACGCTTCGTCGGACGGTCCCCCTCCCCACTTGCGGGGAGGGGGACCGCGAGCCGTCAGGCTCGGGGTGGTGGGGGCCTTTTCTCGGTATCCGCAATCTCCGTCACCGACACATCGCGCAACCCCAATGCCGACCGCGCCTTGAGGATCGCATCCGTATAATCGACATAACCCGCCTCAGCCGCAGGCGTGAGCCCCGGTAAGGTCTTCGGACGCTCATCCGCCGCCTTAGACGCAACCGCGTTCACCGGAACCACCGCCTCAGCCGCACGCACCTCCACCGGCGTTTCCAACTTGACCGGTGCCTCGACCGCCGTTCCGGCAGCGTCCCACCACGGCCCCAGCGCCTTGCGGCGCTTTTCGCCCCATTCCAGCGTCCCTGCCAGATGCACGCGGGCCTTGACGGCCTTGGCCTGATGGCGTGCGCGTTCGGTTTGCAGCTTGTGCGGATCAGGGGCCTGCCCTTCGTCGCGGTCGCAGCGGCTGTAGATGCGCTCGATGACAGCGACCACGCGCACGGCGCGTTCGACACCGGAGAGGTCTTCGGGATCGTCCAGCGCCACCGTCCTGAGCAGCATCCGGTCGGCAAAGGCGCGCAAATGTCCGCGCCGTGCCTCCGGGCTCAGTTTTTCGTCAGGGGTGCGCGTGTCCAAGGCCATGCGAATAGGATGCACGGGGTTGAGCGGGCGGGGATAGATTTGATTGCGCGGTATTCGTAGTTAAGCTACTTTGTATCATCTTTCCTACGTACTTGTCCTATTTTTCGTTCGAAATAAAAAGACGTTCTGCCAATTAGACGAGCGATTGAAAAAATGACCTCAATTGCTATTGTGTAAAATACAAACATCATTCCATTACGGAAAGCCGTGCTAATAGTCGGAGCGATCGAGGATTTATCAAGCCAAAGAACGTAAGCTTCGATAAGCGGCCAACTCCTCATATATTCCGGAACTATGGGTGTTGGTAAAAGTAATGCGGTTGCGACTATAATGGATGCGATCGCAATGAGATTGAAATACGATACATTATAAAAAAGTTCGTGATATAAGTCGCGAAGTCGCTGTGAGCGCAATTGAGCCTCAATTGATTGAGACTCTGGTATTTCTTTTTCGGGATTTCCCAGAAAAAAGAACATTACGTTCACGGTGAATCCCAGGAGAATTGATTGAACGGCTAAAAATCCAGCAAGTAAATTATCTGAAACTTTCGGACACAAAATTGATGCGATAAATGCCGAAATGCATGTGATTAATAGGCGTGTTTTTTGACTATGCCTTTTATGAGTGTTGAAGTCGTAAAAGGTCGAATTGTTATTTCGAATTATTTCTCGGACATTAAACATGCTCGGTTCGAGATATAATTTGATCTTTCAGCAGCTTCATCATTGCAGCTTTGGATTTGACTCTGTCTGGATGCCCTTTAATGTATTCCGCAATTTCTAGCGGAAAGCGAGTGGCAAAATGCCCAGCTTCAATGATATTGATTGTTTGCTTTTTCCCATTTACTGTAGCGATGACAGTGCAGTCCTCAATGTCCTCATCACGAAGCGCTAGAATTTCATTGCCTGATAACATATCTGCCACTGCCTTCTTTATTACCGCATTAGGTTGGCCAATTTTGGCTAGAAGTTTTGTTGTTACTGTATCGTTAAATTCAATGTCGCTATTGGAATTGCTTTTAAATGTCATTGCGCCACGCTGGCCAAATTTATTACTCCCGGTAATTTCATTAGGTTTGCGTGAGAAATTGACACGCACTTCTTTTGGTTTGGCATCTTTGTAAGATGTAGCGTCATGTCGAAACGAAATAGATACAACTGGTTCCGGGAGTAATAGCCGTAGAGTCTGAAACAGTCCCATGTAGCCTCCGAATTGGCCAAGGTATTGACTGCCTACATATATGCGCCCGCTTTCAGAAAGATATGCAAGGAAAAAGAAAGGCCGCAGACTTACGCTGCTATCTGGAATTTCTCCAACGTCAGTGTTGTCATATGCGTGACCTGAATACAGTGACCGGAACCGACCAAAAACTGTGCGATCATCTACTTTCTCACACATTTCTACTGGTGCAAGATTTGTAGTTTTAAGTCTCTTGCATGTTTCATCATCACTTAAATCAATTTTTGGCTGCGCTAAAAGTATGTCGCAAAATTCCTTAAACTGTTCATCTGTAAACGGAACAATTTCTGGATCTTTACCCTCCACACGTTTTTCGCGAACTAAATAGTGAAAGCTACAAGTTGCTTCCTCCTGCTTCCGCTTAGCCACTTTATCTTTCCTATTTAATTAAACGCATATCTTTAGCGTGAGCTGTAATTAAATTCGCAGATTTTATCTGTTGTTGCCCTTGATTTTTAACCGACGCGAACTCACAGCGCGAGTCGTTTCACAAAATTGCACAATCCGACGTTGTTTTCAACATTTCGTCTATAACTTGAAGCTTAAAAAATTTCGCGACTTTGATTGATGTTGTGGATTGGTGTGCCATGGGATTGCGCATACCAAAAACATAACCACCTCTTCCTCCCCCTAAAAACCGTTGCACTTTCCGGTCAAATGTTCCACTGAACCTCGGTGAAATTCAGGAGGGGTGTTTCCATGTTCGGCTGGTTGTTCGGTAAGAAAAAGTCCAAGTCGAAAAAGGCGGTCGCCGTGCCGCCGGTGGTGGACACCCCCGCAAGCGTGGAGCCACCTAAGATGACCAAAACCACCCGTACCGAATCCGATACCTTCGGCCCGATCGAAGTCGAGAACAGCGTCTATTGGGGCGCGCAGGCCCAGCGTTCGCTCGGCAATTTCAAGATCGGCTGGGAAAAGCAGCCCCTGCCGATCGTGCGGGCGCTCGGGATCGTGAAACGCGCGGCGGCGGAAACCAACCACGCGCTGGGCAAGCTTGATGCGACGCTCACCAACGCCATCGTTCAGGCCGCCAACGAAGTCATCGAAGGCAAGCTCGACGCGCACTTCCCGCTGGTCGTGTGGCAGACGGGTTCGGGCACGCAGTCGAACATGAACGCCAACGAGGTCATCTCGAACCGCGCGATTGAAATCCTGGGCGGTGAGATGGGCACCAAGAAGCCGGTCCACCCTAACGACCACGTCAACATGTCGCAGTCGTCGAACGACACCTATCCGACCGCCATGCACGTGGCCTGCGCCGAGGAAATCTCGCACCGCCTGCTGCCGGCGCTGCAGACGCTCCGCAACGCCCTGAACGACAAGGCCGAGGCGTGGAAGGCGATCATCAAGATCGGCCGCACCCATACGCAGGACGCCACGCCCCTGACGCTCGGTCAGGAGTTTTCGGGCTATACGCAACAACTGACCAACGGTATCGAGCGCATCGAGCAGACCCTGCCGAAGCTGATGCAACTGGCCCAGGGCGGCACCGCCGTCGGCACCGGCCTCAACGCCCCGATCGGCTTTGCCGAAGGCGTGGCCGAAAAGATCGCCGCCATCACCGGCCTCGGCTTCACGACCGCGCCGAACAAGTTCGAAGCGCTGGCCGCCCACGACGCCATGGTCTTCTCGCATGGCGCCATCAATACGGTCGCCGCCTCGCTGTTCAAGATCGCCAACGACATCCGCTTCCTGGGCTCTGGCCCGCGCGCGGGCCTGGGCGAACTGGCCCTGCCGGAAAACGAGCCGGGTTCGTCGATCATGCCGGGTAAGGTCAACCCGACCCAGTGCGAGGCCCTGACTCAGGTCTGCGTGCAGGTGTTCGGCAACCACGCCGCCCTGACCTTCGCGGGTTCGCAGGGTCACTTCGAACTGAACGTCTTCAACCCGGTTATGGCCTATAACTTCCTGCAATCGGTGCGTCTGCTGGCCGATGCGGCGGTGTCCTTCACCGACAACTGCGTGGTGGGTATCGAGCCGCGCATCGACAATATCAAGAAGGGCGTCGAGAACTCGCTGATGCTGGTCACGGCGCTGAACGGCCGTCTGGGCTATGACGCCTGCGCCAAGATCGCCAAGACCGCGCACAAGAACGGCACGACGCTGCGCGAAGAGGCCGTCGGCGGCGGTTACCTGACCAACGAGGAGTTCGACCAGTTCGTCCGCCCGGAAAACATGGTCTCGCCGGGTTGATTACGCTCGACAATCTGGACTTTGCCAGGGACGGCGCGGTGCTTCATCGCGCCGTTCTTGCGTCAGAGATCATCGACTCGCTGAGGGATGACCTGGACGCACAGATCGCCGGTCGTCCCGGTAAACGTCTGACGCAAGGCAACACACTATTGGAAGCGACGGGCGCGTTAGGACGCATTGCTGCAGGTCTGATCGGGGAGGCCGCGCGGCCGGTACGGGCCATCATCTTCGATAAATCTCCCGCTACGAACTGGCATCTGGGCTGGCATCAGGACCGAACCATTGCCGTGCGTGAACGCATCGAAGTCGAAGGTTTCGGACCATGGTCTACCAAAGACGGGATTTTGCACGTCGCGCCGCCGATGTCGGTGTTGAACGGCATGGTGACCCTGCGGCTGCATCTGGATGACTGCGATGAGAGCAACGCGCCGCTCAAGGTGGCACTAGGCTCGCATCGTCTGGGGTTTGTCGCCGCGGATGAGGCTTCGCGTGTGGCGGAAAGTGGTCCGGTTCTGACGTGCCTTGCGAGGGCCGGTGATGTCTGGGCCTATGCGACGCCGATCCTGCACATGTCGGAACGATCGCAAAGTCCGGGCCGCCGACGGGTGTTGCAGGTGGACTACGCCGCGACGGCTCTGCCGGGTGGACTCGACTGGCGCGGGGTCTGAGCCGTCCCATACAAAGTGCAAAACGGACAGAAGAGCGATCTTCCGTCCGTTTGGCTTTGTATGGCAGCGGTGCGTGGCGCATCGGCTGTCTCCCTTTGTGTACGCTGAACTGAGGTCTCGGTGAGGGACGTTCAGATGACGTACAGGGCAAGGGTCGCAAAGGCGGCGAACGACAGAAAGCCGATGGCGGTCATATAGGTGGTCATGGTGATGTCCTTTGGGTTTTTGAATAATCGGTTAGATGAGAAGAAGGGCGGCGGTAAGAAACGCGGCAAAGCTCAGGAAGAGGGTCGGGGTCAGGGCGGTTTGCATTTGAATATTCCTTTAAGGTTGCTTGTGTCGGGCGGTGTGTGTGCCGCCGGTGAAAGCGATATGCCTGAGGGCCGTGATGGTTTCAAATTAAATGAACGTCATGAACTCGTTTTAATCATTTGATTTATTTAATGAAATTATTGTAATTCTTAAACGGAATGTAATGTGGTGTGTCGCCCGACGAATTGACGAGGCGTTTCAAGGCTTTATTTTCAGGGGAGGGGGCGCTATAAGGATGTCGCTCCCGACGAGACGCGCCGTACCGGGACCGGATTAAGCGCATCCCCAAAAGTGGCCTGATACTTTCGTGGCGGTTTTGGGATACAGACGCGCGGCAAAATAAGCCGGACAGACAAGACGACGCTCCCTGACATCGTTATCTTACTGAAGGAGCGCGTCATGACGACGTTCATACCCCTGCCGTGGGTCTATCTGATTATCGCCGGTTTGCTGGAAATCTGCTGGGCCATCGGGCTGAAATATACGCACGGCTTTACCAGACCCGTGCCATCGGCCTTCGTGCTGGCAACGCTGGCGGGGAGCATGTTCCTGCTGGCCAAAGCCGCGCAGACCCTGCCGATCGGCACGGCCTATGGCGTGTGGGTCGGGATCGGGGCGCTGGGCGCGGCGATCCTCGGCATCGTGCTGTTCCACGAGGCCGTGACGCCGATGCGGCTGCTATTTTTGGGCATGCTGCTCGTCGCGATCATCGGGCTGAAGGCGACGGCGGGGTAGGTCTCTTATACCTCCCTGCACTTTAGTGCGGGGAGGAGGGAGGCCGAAGGCCGGAAGGTGAGGTGTCTTGCGGAGTTTCCACGGCGACCGTCGTAAGTTAGCAAGAGCCCCCACCACCACATCTCACCACTTCGTGGTTCGTGCGGTCCCCCTCCCCAGCAAGCTGGGGAGGTATGAAGAATTACACTACTAACCCGTCCACCGGTTTGACGCCGAGGGCTCCCGGAAACACGTCTGTTTGTAACCGGCGCACATCGGCCCCCAGATGGTCGCGGGCGACGCCCATGACGACCGCACGCAGATCGGTGGTGGGCGTAAGGTCGCGGCCTTCGTAGAGGGCCGAGGCCTTGACGCCGGGCCAGTCGGCGACGACCCGCCCGCCCTTGACCGCGCCACCCGCCAGAAACGCGGCGGTCGCCTGACCGTGGTCGGAGCCCTGCGTGCCGTTGAAGCGCGCCGTGCGGCCGAATTCGGTCGCCACCAGCACCACTGTGTCGTTCCATTTGGCCCCAAGACCGCTTTCCAGCGCCGCCAGCGCCGCATCGAGCCCGCCCAGCAATTGCGTCAGGCGGCGCTGTTCCGCCGTGTGGGTGTCCCAGCCGTCAAACGCCATGGCCGCCACGCGAGGGCCGTCGTCGCGCGCCATAAGCGCCGCCGCCCCCTTGGCCATGTCGAGCATGGCCTTGGTCTGACCGCCGCCACCGCCGCCCATGTCCTTCATGCCACCGGCGATCTTGCCGGTCTCTATCCCTTCATGCAGCACCTGCATCAGGGCTGGATCGGTCTCACCGTACAGCCGCAGCAGACGCGGCGGCAGGTCGGCATCGGCGTCTTTCAACTGCGACGGGGCCCAGCCGAGCAGGGGCGCTTCGCCACGGATGACCAGCGGCGTCAGGGTGCCGACCGACAGGCCCTTGGTGGCCTTAAGCTGCGCGGCATCGAGTTTGTCGGACGTCCCGAGCGTCGTCAGCAGGCGGTTCAACCAGCCGGAATCGGCGAAGCCGGGCTTTTCATGGCCGGACTCCAGCACGTCCTGACCGTCGAAGTGCGAGCGGTTGCGGTAGGGCGTCGCCGAGGCGTGGACGAGGGTCGCCTGTTTCGCCTGATACATCCGCGCCAGATTGGGCATGGCCGGATTGAGTCCGAAGAAGCCGTCGAGTTTCAGCGGATCGCCGTCGAAGACGGGCGGGCGCAGGGCGGCGAAGTCGGGGTCGCCGACGGGCGGTACGGCGGCGAGGCCGTCCATGGCGCCGCGCAGGATGATGACGATCAGGCGGGGATCGCGGCCTGCCGCAAACGCCGTGGCGGGCAGGAAGGCCGAGGCGAACAGGCCGGTGGTGGTGACGAGGAAATGGCGGCGATTTTGCATGGTTCAGCGCCTCATGAATTCGGGGGAAAGGAGGACGATCGACAGGCCCTGTGCGCGGGTTTCGGCCTGCGCGACGGATTTGCGCGTGGCATCGGTGATAAGACCGCTCAGGCGGGACTCGGCAAATTCGCGCGGGTCGGTCTTGGCGGCGAAGCGGTCGGCGAACTGATAGGTCACATCGAGGCGCGTGCTGAGGCCTTCGGGCGTGGCCCAGACAGCGGCCATATCGCTGAATCCGTTGGGACCGGGCGGCTGCCACAGGGGCTGACCCATGGCGCGCAGGGTCTGATACAGGCGCTGCGGCGGCAGGGGCGAACCCGTGGCGCGCAGCAGAGCAATCAGATATTCCTGCGGCGAACGGAACTTGGTGCGGGGCGCTTCCCAGCTTTCCGGCGCATCGATCAGCGCCGTATAGACCGCGCTCAGGTCGCCATCGGTCTCGGTAAAGCGTTTGGCCAGACGATCGACCAGCGCGGGCGGCGGCTGATCGGCAACAAAATGGCGAACCAGCTTGGTGGCGATGTGTTTGGCGGTGGCGGGATGCCGGGCAAGGTCTTCGAGGACGCGGACGCCCTGCCGCTCGCCGTCGTCGCTGTACGTCTTCCCGAGGACGACATGCGCACCCGGTTCGTGGGCGCGGGCATTGAACTGAAAGCTGTCCCCGTCGGCCAGAGCGCGCGGCGTGCGGGCGACGCCCCAACCCGTGATGACCTTGGCGAACGAGGTCACGTCGGCCTGACTATAGCCGCCATTCACCCCCAGCGTATGCAGTTCGAGGATTTCACGCGCCAGATTTTCATTGAGGCCGCGCTTGGCGTTGCGGTTGGCCTGAGAGTTGGGGCCGACCGACGCGTCATTGTCGAGATAGGTCTGCATGGCCGGGTGGCGTTCGGCCGCCAGCAGCAGGTCGCGGAACTTCCCCGTCACGTGCGGGCGGATGGCTTCGCGCTCATAGGCCCCGGCGAGGACGCGGACGGGGATGCCCTTGTCGACCGACACCGCGAAATGGTTGGCCCAGAACATCACCAGCCGTTCGTGGAAACCCACGGGCGCATTCATCCACGCATCGATCCGCGCCTTGCCTTCGGCCTGCAATACCGCCTGAGGCAGTTTCTGGCTGTCGTCGGCCATCTGGCGTTTGGGATCGGGCTTGGCCATGTCATTTGACATGCCCCCCGCCATATCATTTGACATGGCGTTGTCCGTCGCTTTGGGTTTTTCGGCCTCAGCGGCCTTTTCGCGCATCATCCGGCGCGCCTGATTATAGTCGCGGATCTGCACCAGCAGTTCCGGCGAACCGGGCAGGGCGGTCGAAAAACTCAGGTCTTTCTGGATCGGCGACAGCTCCGCCGACAGGGCCTTGGGCGCTTTCAGTTCGGCCTTAAGTGCGGCCTGCGGGTCGCCGAGCGCGCCGCCATAGCCTGTCGGTGTGACGCCCAGCCCGAAGCGGCTGAAGGCGATGGCGGCCCGTGTTTCCGGTGTCATGGCGCATCCTCATCTTATTGTTACAAAGATGATACGCCGCCTTTCGCGATAACCCTACGGTCCTACGGTTGAAGTTGATAAAGCGTGATCGTCACGTCGTCGCCGTTGGAATAGTTGTAGCCCTTGACGACCTTGACCGTGCGGGCCTTGAGCCCGGCGGCGGTGAGGCTCTTTTTGAATTCCGCATCATGGCGGCCTTCGACGAAGACTGGGCGGCCCTGACGGAGTGCGGCGGCGGCCTGATCGGCGGTGTCGGCCAGTTCGGTCTTCGTCCCCATGGCGAAGACGAAGCTCGGCTCGGCATAGCCCAGCGTCGCGACCGGGCCGGGGTGCAGGCCTTCGCGCGGATCGAGGCGCGTATCGACCAGGGTCTGTTCCAGCGTGCGCGACATCCACAGGGGCTTGAGCTGCGACAGGATGGTGACGAAGCCGAGGTGGGCGGCGACGCCCGCGCCCAGCAGGCACATCAGGCCGGTGAGCTTATGGTTGCGCCACAGGAACAGCGCACCGAGGCCTGACACCAGCAGGGCGGCCGCCGAGGTGATGGTCACCACCGGTACGATCGACGCATTGCCGTATTCGGTCAGGCCATAGACCGAGATAAGCGTAATCAGCGCCCCGGCGAACAGGCCCAGCGCGACATTGGTCAACTTGGCCCAGGTCTTCAGCGGTACCGACAGGCTGATAGCGGCAAGCAGGGCCAGACCGCCATAGGTCGGTAGCGGATAGTGGGCCAGCTTGGTCGGCGAGGCCTCGAAGACCAGAAACGCGGGCAGGAACCAGCAGATGGCGAAGCGCACCACCGGGTCTTTGTAGCGCGTGAACGCCGTTTGCAGCGCCCCGCCGAGCAGGAAGGTGCCGGGGAAGAACAACAGGGGCAGCAGCAGCGTATGCAGGCCCGGCCATGCGAAGTGACCTTCGGAGCCCGAGACCAGCTTGGGGGCGAAGTCATCACCGATAGCCGTACCCCAGAAGGCGCCGTCGGTGGCAATCGTAATGGCGATGGCCCACGGCCCGACCATGACCAGCGTGATCAAAAGCCCCCAGACCCAGCCGAGGTGCTTGAGCCAGTCGAGGCGACCGGTGTCCTTAAGCTCTTTGGTGCGCAGGTCCCACCCGGCCAATGCCCCGGCGGTGGCGACGAACATCAGCGGGCCGATGGGGCCCTTGATCAGGATCGAGGCGGCAAACGACAGCCAGAAGATCAGCTTGTACTTGGTCAGTTTCGGCTTTTCGGTCGGGTCGGTGCGGTCGCGATAGGTGACGTAGATTTTCGCCAGCGCCATCAGGAAGAGGGTGGTAAATCCGCACAAAACCGCGTCGGTCTTGGCGATAAAGGCTTCCGACGAGAGCAGGAACGACACACCGAAGGTCAGTCCGGCGATCAGCGCGGTTTGTTTCGCATCGAAACCGTCGACCACCTCATCGTCCTCACGCTTGCGCGCCAGCAGCATCCCCGCGCCCCAGACCATCGAAAAGGCCGCCAGCGCCGCGCCGAACAGCGACGGCCAGCGATAGGACAGGATATCGCGTTCAGAGACATTGGACGTTATGGCGGTCGAGGCCGCCTGCAGCCAGTGGATACCGACGGGCTTTTTGTGCCGCGGGCCGTCCTGATAGCTGATATTGATGAAGTCCTTCGTCTCCAGCATCTGGCTCGACGCCTGAGCGAAGCGCGATTCGTCGCGATCGAGCGGCGGAATCAGCATGGCGCAGGGCAGACCGACCAGAAAGGCGACGACCGCCGCCAGCCACGCACCGCGCATGCCCTTTGTCAGGCTGTTGAAGACGTTTGAAGACATAAAACCTGCCAAAATACCGGTAAAAAGACGCGCACGCGGCTGAAAAAAACCGTAACCGAGTGTTCTGTTTACGCTTAAACCCAAACCTGTTAAGACGCCAGACTCCAATTCTCTCAAGCAATTCCTTGCTAAACCGAGTGCCTGACCAATGCCTATAACCGTGTCCGTTGTTGTTGCCGTTCATAACGAAGAAGGCTCGTGCGTACAAGTCGCGCGGGAACTGGAAGCGGTATTTAACGACGGTCTGGGTCAGGACGCCTACGAGTTGATCTTCGTCGACGACATGTCGAGCGATAACACCCTGAGCATCCTCACCGATCTCAAGGCCAGTCTGCCGAATCTGCGCGTTGTTCACCACCAGAATAACGTCGGTAAGTCCGGCGGGGTCCGCACTGGCGTGATCGCCGCCAAGGGCGAGATCATTGCCATGCTGGACGGCGACGGGCAAAATCCGGCCGCCGACGTGCTGAACGTGGCGAAGCGTCTGCTGGAAGCCGGTCCGGACGTCGGCCTCGTCGCCGGGGAACGCCGCCGTCGTCAGGACACCTCTTCCAAGAAATGGGCCTCGCGTTGGGCCAACGGCATCCGCAAGAAGATGCTCAATGACGGGTCGAACGACACCGGTTGCGGCATCAAGGCCATTCGTCGCGAGGTCTTTTTGCGTCTGCCCTATTTCGACAATATGCACCGATATATCCCGGCCTTGGTCAACCGCGAAGGCTATGGTAGCCTGTTCGAACCGGTCGATGACCGCCCCCGCACGACGGGTCAGTCGAAATATACCAATATCGGGCGGCTGTGGGTCGCCCTGTCGGATTTGCCGGGCGTGATGTGGCTGAACCGCCGCTACCGTCATCCGGGGAACACAACCGAAGTTTAAATTGCTGCGTGAGGGGACATGGCGACGGACAAGTCTAGGCAGGAAGAACGAAACGCGGTATTAACCACTTCCGTTGTCGCCCACGCAGGTAAGAAACAAATGGCCGGTGCCCCCCCGCAGAAGGAAGCTGGATTTCTCACCGCCTTCCCGATGCTGCTGATCCCCGTAGCGGTCTATAATCTGGTGGCGCTGTTCCATATGTTCGGCAACGATCCGAACTCGGCCTATAACGGGCTCGAACACATCCTGTTCCAGATTCCCATGCCGTCTGCCGGGACGAAGTGGATTGTCGATATGGGCGACGTCGTCGTCTTCGTCGGCCTGATCATGCTGTTCTTCGAGATGCTGAAATCGACGCGGTCGGACAGCGTGGCCATCGTCAACCACTCGCTGTCGATGATCCTGTTCATCCTGTGCCTGGTCGAATTCCTGCTGCTTCGCCCGTTCGGGACGTCGGTCTTTTTCCTGCTGACCACCATGACGCTGCTCGACGTGCTGGCCGGGTTTATCGTGACCATCGTCACGGCGCGGAAAGACTTCGAGTTCGGGTAAGCGCGTTCCAGAGTTTGCAGGGGCATCGCCCCCGCACCCGTAACCTGGAGCAGATTACGCAAACAGAGTGAAAATGGTTGCCACCAGAAGCACGTCGAAGGTTTTCATCAAAATCGGCAACAAGGTAGGCATGGGACGCTCCGCAATAGGTGCGAAAAGCGCTGCAAGACCCGTGCCGTTTGGTTAAGCGCGGTTAACCCTAGATTTTTTCCTGTTTGATGCGACCGGGCGCCGGGCGGCGATCGTTCGGCCCGGAATATTCCGACTTCAGATAGGTGCTTTTTGCCCGGTCGAGCGTTTCCGGCCCGCCGCGCAGGCCGCGCTTTTCGCCGCCGCCCAGCACCTGCGCCGCATAATCGGCGTTCTCATAGGCCTTGTTCGCCCGGCGCGCGCGCGGGATCGCGTGATCGATCACGGGACCGGCGGGGACGGGAAGGTTCGGCTTATCGGACATGCGGGGTTCCGGATGTGAAAACGGACGCAGGTTAGACCCTGCGTCCGCATACTATACAGCAAGTTCGTTAAAAGCCTATTTGCGCGTGGCCAGCTGATCGATCTGCGCCTTCATGGCTTCGATCTGTTCGCGCAGTTCGGAGACCTGATCGCTGTCCTTAGGGGGTGCTGCCGGGGCCGGGGCCGCAGCGGGAGCGGGTGCAGTAGTCGCATCCGGGGTCGCGCCCGGGGCGAACGAGAACGGCGAGAACATCCGCATGGCGCGGTCGAACATGGCCAGGTTCTGCGACACCTGCTCGTCGAAATAGCCGAGGCTGGGCGCGCCGCCAAAGGCCTGCGAGAACTGCGAGCGAAAACGCTCCTGCTGCTTGGCGAAACCGTCGAGCGACATTTCCAGATAGGTCGGCAAAAGGTTCTGCATCGAGTCACCATAGAACGAGATCAGCTGACGCAGGAACTGGATCGGCAGCAGGTTCTGCCCGCGGCTCTCCTCTTCGAAGATGATCTGGGCCAGCACGCCGCGCGTGATGTCGTCGCCGGTCTTGGCGTCATAGACCACGAAGTCGATGTTCTGACGCACCATGTCCGACAGGTTGTCAAGCGTGACATAGGAGCTGGTGGCGGTGTTGTACAGGCGGCGGTTGGCGTACTTCTTGATGACGACGCGTTCGCCTTCGGCGCGCTTCGACTTGGATTTGGTTTCGGTCATATTCGTCCTGCTCCCCCTGTTGGGTTGTGTCTTGCCCTGCCGTTTCGCAGTCATGTTGCGCAACATGAAAATGGGCGCAACAGCGAAACGAAGGGCTCTTTCCGCGGCTTTTTGTGCTTATGCGGAACGCTTGATTCCAATAAATGGCTATTTTTGCAAATGTTCAAGTGCTTATCCTTTGTGCGGTCGCACAAAGCGGTAAATCAACCGTGAAGCGTGTGCAGGTGCGAAGGAATTTGTGGTCAAAATCACGTGTTCAGTTCGGATTAAACACATTTTGTGTCGTGACACCGTCATGCCTTTGGGGCAGGTTCGCCTGCGTTTCATGGCCGGGCAGGCGCGCAAGGCGCTGATTCCAAAGGATGTCCGGTGGGTCATAATGATAGGAAAATTTCAATGTCGGTGAATTCTGTGTCGGACGTGGTGATCGTGGCGGCGGCCCGCACCCCCGTGGGATCGTTTCTGGGCAGCCTGGCCTCGCTATCGGGGGCTGAACTGGGGGCCCACGTCATCAAGGCGGCGCTGGAACGCTCAGGTCTTACGCCCGCCGACATCGACGAAGTGATTCTGGGGCAGGTGCTGCAATCGGCGCAGGGGCAGGGCCCGGCCCGTCAGGCGGCGATCAAGGCGGGTCTCGATCAGGGCACCCCGGCCTGGAGCCTCAACCAGATATGTGGCTCCGGTCTGCGCGCCGTGGCGCTGGCCGCCCAGCAAATCGCCTTGGGCGACTCGAAGATCGTCATCGCGGGCGGTCAGGAAAGCATGTCGCAGGCGACCCACGCGGCCTTCCTGCGCAACGGTCAGAAGTTCGGCGATATCTCATTCAAGGACACGATGATCGTCGACGGCCTGTGGGACTCGTTCAACAACTACCACATGGGACAGACCGCCGAGAACATTGCCACCAAGTGGGAGATCACCCGTCAGGCGCAGGACGAATTCGCCGTCGCCTCGCAGAACAAGGCCGAGGCCGCCCAGAAGGCCGGCAAGTTCGATGCCGAAATCGCCCCCGTCACCATCAAGGGCCGCAAGGGCGACACCATCGTCGACAAGGACGAATTCATCCGCCACGGCGCAACGGTCGAGAGTGTCGCCGGTCTGAAGCCGGCCTTCACCAAGGACGGTTCGGTCACCGCCGCCAATGCCTCGGGCCTCAATGACGGCGCGGCCGCTCTGGTCCTGATGTCGGCGGATGAAGCCGCGGCGCGCGGTCTCAAGCCGCTGGCCCGCATCAAGTCGTGGGCCACGGCGGGCGTCGACCCGGCGATCATGGGCACCGGTCCGATTCCGGCCTCGAAAAAGGCGCTGGAAAAGGCGGGCTGGACCATCGACGACCTCGACCTGATCGAATCGAACGAAGCGTTTGCGGCGCAAGCTTTGTGCGTCGTCAAGGAACTGGGTCTCGATACGTCGAAGGTCAATGTCAACGGCGGCGCCATCGCTATCGGCCACCCGATCGGGGCTTCGGGCGCGCGCATCCTGACCACCCTGCTGTTCGAACTGAACCGCCGCGCCGAAGAGGCCGGTAAGCCGCTCAAGGGCCTCGCAACCCTCTGTATCGGTGGCGGGATGGGCGTCGCCCTCACGGTCGAGACGGTCGCCTGAGCCCTTCAGGCGGCCTGCAAATCATCATCTCTCTGCGAGCCGGTGCTCACGTACTGAAGTACGCTGCGCTCCGGTTCTCAAGAGCTAATAATTTTCGGCTCACCTGAAAGGCTCAGGGGGCCGGTCATAATAAACAGGAAACACACTAATGAGCAGAGTAGCACTCGTCACCGGCGGCACCCGCGGTATCGGCAAGGCCATCGTCAAGCGTCTCAAGGACGCCGGTTTCAAGGTCGCGGCCGGTTATGCCGGTAACGAAGAAGCGGCCAAAAAGGTCGCCGAAGAACTCGACGTCTTCGTCGTCAAGGGCTCGGTGGCCAGCTTCGAAGACTGCCAGCGCGCGGTGGCCGAGGTCGAAGCGGCGCTGGGGCCGGTCGAGGTGCTGGTCAACAATGCCGGCATCACCCGCGACGGCTTCTTCCACAAGATGAGCCAGCAGCAATGGCAGGAAGTCATCCATACCAACCTCGATTCGATGTTCAACATGACCCGTCCGGTTATTGAGGGCATGCGCGAGCGCGGCTATGGCCGCATCATCAATATCTCGTCGATCAACGGTCAGAAGGGTCAGGCCGGTCAGGCCAACTATTCGACCGCCAAGGCGGGCGTGATCGGCTTCACCAAGGCTCTGGCGCTGGAATCGGCGGCCAAGGGTATCACGGTCAACTGCGTGGCGCCGGGCTATACCTCGACCGAAATGGTCTCGGCCATCGCCCCGGCGGTGCTGGACAAGATCGTGTCGGGCATTCCCGTCGGTCGTCTGGGCACGCCGGAAGAAGTCGCCGAAATCGTCGCCTTCCTCGCGTCGGACATGGGTAGCTTCATCACCGGCGCGACCATTGCGGTCAACGGTGGTCAGCACATGGCGTCCTAAGTTACTGAACCTGTTATATTATACCCCTTCCGGTGCCGCCGGGAGGGGTTTTTCACAAGCTTTTGCCACGAGCGATTGTCAATCGCGGGCGATCTTGTGGCAAAACCGCCACAGGCTTTTCGGGCAACGCCGCGTGCCCTTCAATCATCTTATCCGCGTCCAAATTCCGCCCCTTTCAGCCCCTACTTCTCGGGTCAATGACATATCGTGGGTTAAAATCGTTGCGCCTGGTTCTCCGCCCCCTGTTCCTGCGTAATCTCTGCCTGTTGATTCTGGCTCTGTGTCTGCCGCTGGCGGGCATGGCCCCGACTGAGGCCGTGGCGCAGTCCGAGCGCGCGCTGAGGGACTCGCTGCTGGGGCCGGGCGGCGGCAATGACGGCCGCACCACCAGCGCGCCGCCGGTGGCCCGTTTTACCACCGATCGCGGGCAGGGCTTTGTCCTCGACCGCAGTCAGCGCAATCCGCTCATCCAGTTCGACGGCGATAATGAGGTGTGGGCCCTGACGCCGACGCCCGGCCCGATGGGCGACATCATCTTCAAGAACGATCTGGGCGAGCCGGTACTCAAGGCGACGCGCTGGGGCGGCATGATCCTGTTTTCCAAGGATCGCCCGACCGGCGACCCGGTCGCTGTGGCCGGTCGCGCCGACGCGTTTGAACCGGGGCATATGTCACCGACGCAACTTTTCCAGCATCTGGTGCGTACCTCCAAGCGCGCCTCGGCGGCCCTGACGCGGCTGATCCGCTTCGAGGCCGACGTGCAGACGCCCGGCGCCGATTTCCTCTTTGCCGATGCCGCGACGGTGACCGCCGACGCGATGGTCGAGATGTCGGCCACCAGCAAGGGCCGTCAGCTTCTGGCGCCGGTGCAGCAGGTGCGCCTGATCGAGGGCCGCCCGCCCAGCGCCAAGGTCGAGGGCAATGTGCTGGTCCTCAAGCTCGATCTCAAGCGCGGATGGGGCGGTCGTCCCTCGTCGAAGATGGTGACCAAGGTCCTGACCAGCGGGCATTGACGCCTGAGAGAGCGAAAACCAGAAAAAAGCGAAAATCAGAACTGATCCTTCAGCTTTCTGATCTCGCCGAATCGGGCGGCCTGAGCCGCAAAACCGCTTTCCTGCAACGGATAGACCAGAAACGGATTGGTCGCGATTTCGTCCGCCAGAAGGCTCGGCACGGTCGGTTCACCCCGATCGCGCTGCTGACGCACCCATGCAGCGCGGGCGTCGAGCGCGGCAAACGTCCCTAAACTTTCGGCGAATTTGAGATTGGACAGCGTATATTCGTGGGCGCTGTAGAGCCGCGTCCCGGCATCGAGCGCCATAAGCCGTTGCAGACTGCCCCACATGTCGTCCGGCGTGCCTTCGAACAACCGCCCGCAACCGAGCGGGAACAGGCAGTCGCCGACAAAGGCAACCTTTTCCTTAGGCGCGCTGTAGCCGATATGGCCCAGCGTATGGCCTTTCAGGTCGAGCACGTCGAACACGGTTTCCCCCAACGCAAACCGGTCGCCGCCGGTCAGCACATGGTCCAGCGGCGCAATCTTCGTCACTTCCTCAGGGCCGTAGATGGCGCAGCCGAACTGATCTTTGAGCGCCTGATTGCCGCCCGCATGGTCGCGGTGCCAATGGGTGTTGAGGATATAGTCCAGCCCCCAGCCCAGCCGCGACAGTTCAGCCGCGATGGCCCCGGCGTCCGGCGTGTCGATGCAGGCGACCTTGCCTGACGCCGTGTCGCGGATGAGGAAGCCGTAATTGTCGCTCAGGGCGGGGAGGCGGTGAATTTGCAAACCGGACACGACGATTTCCTCTGATCGCAGGCTGAATCTATCCTATATATAGGGAACACTACCGCCTTTGCCGAGGTTTGACTGTTGCGTCGCACCGTTTCCGAACTGAGCCGTTTCTATTCGACCCCCGAAGGGGCGGTGACCCGGCGCATGGTCGCCGCAAAGCTCAACGAGGCATGGCCGGACCTGACGGGCGCCGACGTTCTGGGGCTGGGCTATACGACGCCGTGGCTGGACCTGTTCCCGGCCGAGGCCCGGCGCGTCATCGCGGCCATGCCGGCGGCGCAGGGCGCGGAAATCTGGCCCGAGGGCCTGAAAAGCCGCTGCGTGCTGGTCGATGAGCACTATACGCCGTTCCCGTCGGCGATGTTCGACCGCATCTTCATCATGCACGGGCTTGAGGAAGCCCCCAATCCCGAAGGCGTCCTGATGGAGGCCTCGCGGTTGCTGACCACCAACGGGCGCTTGATTCTGGGGGTGGCGGCGCGCGGCGGCCTGTGGACCCACGCCGAAAAGACGCCGTTCGGCCATGGTCAGCCCTTTTCGCGCTCGCAGCTTGAAAACCTGCTGCGCGCGGCGGAGCTTGAGCCGCTGGCTTGGTCGCACGCCCTGTTCGTGCCGCCGATGCGGTCTTTCCTGCGCTGGGCCCAGACGTTCGAGACCTGGGCACCGCGCATCTGGCCCTATCCGGGCGGACTGATCCTGATGGAGGCGGGTAAGCGCGCCATCCGCTCCAATATCCGCGGCACGGCGACCTCGGTCATCGACGATCTGCGCGACGCGCTGGGGGTGCCGGTGCCGCAACCCGCTCAGCCGGTGGCCGGCAGAACGCAAACATAAAAACGCCCGGCGGATGAGGCCGGGCGTTTTACATAGAGCATCAGACCACGAATCTGAGGCTCATCTCTTTAGAAGCCGCCGGGGCGCGGGCCGCCGCCCTGACCGCCGGGGCCGCCCATGATGCGCATCTGCGGCTGGTTGGCATTGGCCGGCGCCGCGCCGCCGAAGTTGTAACGCAGACCGAGATAGATGACCGAGGCCTGCTGGCTGCGGCTCGATTCCGAATAGACGGTCTTGGTCTGGGTATAGGTGACCGACTTGCCGGTATTGAGCGGGTCGCGCACCGTCAGGGTCAGGCTCGCCTTCGGGGTCAGCTTGCGGACATAGGTGAAGTTGCCCATGCCGAACGGCTCGGTATAGCCCTGACCGGTGAGGGTCTTGCCGCGCGAGAAGAAGAAGACCTGGAACGAATCCTTCGGCGTCAGGGTGTAGGTGAAGTTCACGCGTCCGTTGAGCGAATCGGCTTCCTGCGAACCGGTGGACGGCGTCGTCAGTTCCGTATGCGCCACATCGCCGCCCAGAGTCAGGTTCAGCTTGGGCGTGATCTGACCGTTGAAGTTGAACTCGATACCGCCGGCCTGGCTCTCGCCACCGTTTTCCTGCGTCGTCAGCAGCACATTGCCGGTCAGGAAGCGGCTGGTCTGGGTGATGACGTTCTGATTGTCGCGGTAATAGCCGCGGATCTGGTAGTTGATCTTGCCCTTGGCGACTTCGTAGCCCAGTTCGAACGAGTCGGTTTCCTGCGGCTTGAGGTTCGGATTGCCTTGGGTAACGTTCGTCGGGTCGTTATAGGTCAGGGCGGCGTTCAGCGATTGCGGGCTGGGGCGCTGCAGGCGGCGGGCATAGGAGAAGCGCAGCTTGGCGGTGTCCGAGATCAGATAGGTCGCGAACAGGCTGGGGCTGTACTTGGTGTAGTTGATATTGGTGTAGGTGCCGGTATTGACCAGATAGGTGTCGAGGTCGAGGTTTTCCATGCGCAGCCCGCCGAGCACGACCCACTTTTCGCCGAACGGCTTCTGATAGGTCATATAGGCGGCGGCGAGGGTCTGCTTGTACTGGAAGGCGTTGGTCAGCAGCGCATTGCCGAGGCCGTCGGCACCGGTGCCGGTCGATTCGTTGCGCACATCGCTGTCGTCGCGGGTGATCTGGATGCCGGTGGTCAGCTGGTCGGTGCCGATCGGGCGGTTGTAATCGAGGCTGAACACGGCGCTCGACAGGTCGCGCGCCGAGGTCTTGCGATCGGTGGCGGTCGACACGCTGGGCAGGGTGTAGCTGAAGGCGTTGGTCGTGACGTTCTCGCCGGTCGAGCGGCTGATGCGCAGGTCGGCCTTGAGCGTTTCGCCCGCCAGCTTGCCCATGTGGCTCCAGGTCAGGGCCAGGCTCTGGTCCTGACCGGGGCTTTCGGCGCGCAGGAAGTTCGTATATTTGCGCGTCGCCACACCGGCAGCGTTATAGGTCGCGTTGTCGCCGGCGCCGGTGATCGTGACGTCGCGCTTGCTGTACGAGACGGCGGCGCTCAGGGTATTGGTGTCGTCCAGATTGAAATCGACGCCCGCATTGACGCCCAGATTTTTGAACTTGGCCGAACCCAGCGTGTTCGATTCCGTGCGCGAGGTGGTGTTGCCATTGGCGTCGAGCGCGCGCTGACGGCGCGTCTGCTTGCCGGTGCCGCCGTCTTCGCGGTAGTTGATGCCGCCATTGACCGACACCTTGCCCGCCGTATAGCTGCCGCTGACGCCGCCATTATAGCGTCCGTCGCCGACGGCGACATTGGCCGAACCGTAGCCGCCCGGACGACGGTTCTTCTTCATGACAAGGTTGATGATGCCGCCCGACCCTTCGGAGGAAAACTGCGCGCCCGGCTGGTTCATGACCTCGACCGAGGCAATGTCGCCGCCCGACATGGCCTGAATGGCGCCGGCGCGGTTGTCGCCCGACATCATGGCCGAGGGCTTGCCGTCGACATAGACCTGAACATTGGTGTTGCCGCGCAGGGCGACGTTGCCGTTGGCGTCGACCGTGACGCCCGGCACCTTGTTCAGGGTGTCGCCCGCCGTGCCGACGGCGGCGTCGGCGTTCTTGGTATTGTCATAGACCTGACGGTCGATGCGGTTCTGCGCCTTGGCGCCCGTTACGGTGACCGTGGTGGTTTCCTCGTCGGCCTTCTTCGCCTCGGTCTTTACCTCAGCCTTGGGGTCGGCCTTGGGATCAGATTGAGCCGTCTGGGCCTGTGTGCCGGACGCCAGCAGGAGCGAGGCCAGAACGGCGAAGCTGGCCGTGGAGGCCAGGGTGGACAGTTTGGAGGAGGACATGGAAGCGGTCTCTGTAAAACGAAATAAGGTGCCGGGAGGGCGCAAAACTGTTTTACGCGCGTTTTTACCGCCCCCGTCGTTACCTGCCTTATATAGTTTTGTCGGATTTATGTGAAGCGGGGCGGGATTTAAGTTTTTGTAATGTGAAGCGTAATAAAGCACCGCCCCACAAAGGCTTTTTGGTGTCGATAGATTACATATCGGTAAGTTTTTTTCGCAATGTAAGGTCTGCGCGCGGGCTGCATTTGGGCGGAGGGGCTTTATTACTTGGTAAATCAGCTCTGTCGCACGGCCTTATAAAACGCATATAAAACAGGCTTGAAACCCGCATGGAGTCGCGGCCATATGCGCGGGAATAAGGATAGTTGATATGATGAAGCATCTGATCGTCATGCGCCACGGCAAGGCCGAAAAGGACGCGGAGTCGGGCGAGGATTTCGACCGCGACCTGATGCAGCGCGGGATACGTGAAGCCACCGCGGTTGCCGAAGCCCTGAAAGCGCGGGGTCTGAAGCCCGACTTCGCGCTGGTCTCCTCGGCTCATCGCACGTCGCAGACCTTCGATGCGGTGAGCGCTGTGCTGGGGCCAATCCCCGTCGAGCGTCGCGACGATCTGTACAATGCCGGGGCCAACGACCTGCGCCGTCTGGTCGAGGCGCACGAAGAGGCGGGCGACTGCCTGCTGGTCATCGGGCACAATCCGGGCATCCAGTACCTGATCCTCGACTATATGACCGAGGGCGCGGCCTCAATGACCGAGATCGACAAGGTGCGCGGCACCTATCCGACGGCGGCGGCGACCGTGTTCGACGTCGATGTGGCGGGCCGCCCGCTCTACGACGGCGTGCTCAAGCCCAAAGACCTTATCGGTGCGGAATAATGGATATCTATAAACTGGCCACCAAGGCCCTGCACGGCCTTGATCCGGAAGACGCCCACGCGGCGACGATTCTCGCGCTGAAGTCCGGGTTAGGACCGCAGTCGTCCTACGATCCGCCGGAACTGACGGTCGAATTTCCCTGCAACGGCGGTGGCGTGTCGGCGCGCAACTGCGTCGGGCTGGCCGCCGGGTTCGACAAGAACGCCGACGTGCCGCTGGCCATGTCGCGCGCCGGGTTCGGCTTCGTCGAATGCGGCACGGTGACGCCCCTGCCGCAGGACGGCAATCCGCGCCCGCGTCTGTTCCGCCTGAGCGAGGACGAGGCGGTGATCAACCGTATGGGCTTCAATAACAAGGGGCTCGACGTGTTCGCCGGGCATCTGGAGCGTTATGTCGGACGGTCGAACCGGCCTGTGCTGGGGGCCAATATCGGCGCCAATAAGGACGCGACTGACCGCATGGCCGACTACGTCACGGGGCTTAAGCGTCTGTGGGGTCTGTCGAGCTATTTCACCGCCAATATTTCCTCGCCGAATACGCCGGGCCTGCGCGCGCTTCAGGGCAAGTCGCATCTGGATGAGCTTCTGGCGCAGATTGCCGCGACGCGCGCCGATCTGGTGCGGGTGACGGGGCAGAACTATCCCATCTTCCTCAAGATCGCCCCGGATCTGACTGAGGACGAAATCGCCGACACGGTGCAATCGACCATGGCGCACGGGCTCGATGCGCTGATCGTGTCAAACACGACGATCGAGCGGGCCGAAACCCTGCAATCGGCGCAGAAGGGCGAGACCGGCGGCCTGTCGGGTGCGCCCCTGTTTGCACTGTCGACGGCGGCGCTGCGTACCGCGCGGCAGGTATCGGAGGGGCGGTTGCTGCTGATCGGCGCGGGCGGGATCGCATCGGGCGCGGACGCCTATGCCAAGATCAGGGCCGGGGCCTCGGCGGTGCAATTGTACTCCGCGATGGTGTTCAAAGGGCCGGGTCTGGTCGATGAGATCAAGCGCGATCTGATCACGCTTTTGTTGCGCGACGGCTTCACGCATGTGTCGCAGGCCGTGGGAACCGACGCCTGAATCATACCTCCCCAACGTGTTGGGGAGGGGGACCGCACGAACGAACGCAGTGAGTGAGATGTGGTGGTGGGGGCCTGCTTAGCCGCCGTAAGATACACATCGGGCCAGCCGATTTATTCGCGATGCTTACGCGAGCCCCCCTCCGTCATTTGCTGCGCAAATGCCACCTCCCCCGGCACGCCGGGGGAGTAGGCGCTATGAATCCTGCAACCGGTTCGCCGTCAGCCGTGCCATCGCGCAGGCAAACAACACCCAGATCAGATTGTTCTGCCCCAGAATAAAGCTCTCCGATAGGATGAGAAAGCTGAACAGGCACAGGGTCAGCACCGAGAAGAACCCGTCCTTCACCCGCGCAAAGCGGAACAGGGCGCAGAAGAAGGTGATGGCCAGAACGCTGCCGAACAGGATGACGCCCAGCCAGCCCAGTTGCACCAGCAGATCGAGCCAGCCGTTATGCGCCGACGGCACGTCCCAGTGCGTCTCCATCTTGACGATCTTGTTGGGCACCGAGTCCGGTCCCCAGAAGGCCTTGTATCCATAGCCCAGCCACGGGCGCTTGTCCGACAGGCGCAGCAGCGACTCCCAGATTTCGGTGCGGCCGGTGAGCGTCGGGTCCTTGCCTAGCGCCTTGAAGATCGCTTCGGGCATCAGGAAGAAGATCGTGCCACCGATCAGCGAGATTGTCGCGGCGGCCCAGACGAACAGGACGCTGAGGATACCGCCGCGTTTCAGCGCCATCAGGACCGGCATGGCGAACAGGCTGAGCATACAGGCCAGCAGCGACGTTTTCGACCGCGACATGACGACAAGGAAGAAGATCAGGGCCGCCGCCACGATCCACGCCGTGCGGCGTTCGGGGACGATGAAGGCGCTGGCGCAGGCGGCGACGAAGCCGAAGGTCATCAGCGAGGCCATCTGGTTCTTTTCGTGCCACAGCCCACGCCAGGCCCCGGCATTGATGTCGTGGTGGACGCCCATGGTGGGATAGAACAACGCCGCCAGAATACTGCCCACCGCCAGAACGGTGAAGGTCAGCGCGACGATCTGGGTCAGGTCCGGCCCCTTGAACCGCATCCCCAGATAAAGCCCGAACAGGGTGGTAAAGGCGAGCGCCAATGACCGTCGGCTGGTCACCGCCGGGTCGATCGACCACCAGCCCGACGCATAGCAAAGCCCGATCAGCAGCCCGCCCATGAACAGGGCCGGTAAAATGCGCAGGAACTTGTCGGCCCTGAGCGCGCATAGCATCAGGGTCAGGCCATAGACCGGCAGCCAGAGCAAACGCATCCAGGCCACGTCGCCGCCGTTTTCCTGATTGGGCGCGAACAATGGCGCCCACAGGGCCTCGGTGAACATGAAAACGCAAACACAGGCGAGCAGAATTTCGGCGCGATAGATCCACAGGGCCAGCCCGTCCAGCGGGGCATCCTGCGTCGATGGCACGAGGCTTCGCCGCGCGGCGGGCGCGACATAGTCGTCATCTTCGTAGGCGGGCGTGGCGGGCATGGCCTTAGGGTAAAGGCAAAAGGTAAAAAAGCTTACCGTGGTTTGCCCTCTCCCTGTTTACGGGGAGAGGGGGATTAAAACGGCGAGAACTTTTCCATCAGGTTCTGTGTTACCGGGGCGGCCTGCATCCGGGTCACGTCGCCGCGGCCGCCGTAGGAAATACGCGCCTCGGCCATCTGAGCATGGCGGACGGTGTTGGCCGACGAAATATCCTCGGGCCGCACGATGCCCGACACGGTCAGTTCGCGCACTTCGCGGTTGGTGCGCACCTCCTGAGAGCCCTGCACGATCAGATTGCCGTTCGGCAGGACGCCGGTGACGACGGCGGCGATGGTCAGGGAAATCTTTTCCGCGCGATTGACGCTGCCCGAGCCGCTGAAGTTCGCCGAACCATTGGTCGACAAGCCGTTCGACGCATTATACTCGCTCGGCAAAATTTTCCCCAGCGACGATTCCAGCCCGAAGACCTTGGGGATCGAGGCGTTGTAATCGCTCTCGCGTGAGCGGGCCGTGGTGTTCTGGGTCTGGGCCTTGTCGTCGATATCGACCTGCACCGTCAGGATGTCGCCGACATTGCGGGCGCGCTGATCCTTGAAGAAGGCCTTGGCACCGCTGCGCCACAGGGAATTGGCCGAGGCGGCGGGCGGGGTAGGCGCATAGACCTGCTGCTGCGGCACCAGTTGCGCCGGATAGCCCATCGGATTGAGCTGCGGGCCGGAAACGGCTTCGTTGACGCTGGCACAGGCGGTAAGCGAGGCGGCGGCGATAACAAGGGCGGCGAGGGAGGGGATACGCATACTGTTCACCTATCGGCTGGAATAGAGTTTGTCGGAACGCAGCGCCAGCGCGGCTTCGCCGGTGACCGCCGTGCCGGGACCGGTGACGACGGCCTCGATGAGCTTTTTCGACTGAGGGTTCTGCACCATGACGATGTCGCCGATGGCCGCGTCCTTTTGCGCCTGACCGGTCATGCTCAGGCTGATGCCGTTCATCGCCCAGGTCACCTTGACCAGTTCGGCGCGTTTGATGACGATCGGCGAGGCGAGGTCCGACGTCTTCACGATGCCGCCTTCACGGACAGGCAGGCGGACGCTCTTGCCGATGGCCGTTTGCGGATCGAGCATCAGCGCGCCCGACGCCATATGGGCCTGCACCGGCTTGAAGGCGATGTCGTCAGCGCTGACGATTTCACCGGCGCTCATGGTGCGCGTAAAGACGAGGACGTCTTTCGTGGCCCCGGCCTGCGCCTTGGCTGGCGTATTCGATACGCCTTCGGACCCGCCGGAGACGATGATGCGGCGCAGGCCCTGAGGGTTGCTCCACGACAGGCCCGCTTGACGCGCCTTTGCCTGCACCTGTCCGGCATCGAGCACGATGGTCTGGCCCGGGCGTTGCGCGACGACCACGTCCGCAGCCTTGCCGGCGCCATCGAACAGGTCGCCCAGCGTGACGCGACCGTCGGCGTCGGTGACCGGCGCGCGCAGGGTGACGGCGTCTTGCGCTGCGGTGTGACCGGCGGCGAACACGGTGGCCGCGCCAGCCAGCATCAGCATGTAAACCGAACGGTGCATCAGGTATTTCCCTAGTTACGCAGGCTGCCGGCCACCGACAGCATTTCGTCGGCGGTGGTGATGACTTTCGAATTCATTTCATAGGCGCGCTGGGCGACGATCAGGGCGGTGATTTCCGACACCGCGTCGACGTTCGAGGCTTCGGTATAGCCCTGCAACAGCGTCCCGTATCCGGTGTCGCCGGGGGCCGAGATGGTCGCCGCGCCCGATGCGCCGGATTCGAGGAACAGGTTGTCGCCGATGGCCTCAAGGCCGGCCTCGTTATAGAAGGTGGCGAGCTGAAGCTGACCGATGACGGTGGGGGCGGTGACGCCGTCCTGAGTCACCGAGACCTGACCGGTCTTGGAGACGGTGAATTCCTTGGTGTCCTGCGGCAGGGTGATCTGCGGCTGGACGAGGTAGCCATCGTCGGTAACCAGTTGCCCCTGATCGTTGATGGCGAAGTTCCCGGCGCGCGTATAGGCGGTTTCGCCCGACGGCATCAGCACCTGAAAATAGCCGCGACCGTCGATCATCAGGTCGTAGGAATTGTCGGTACGGGTGACCGAGCCCTGCGTCAGGATACGATAGACGCTGCCCGTCTTCACACCGGCACCGATCTGAATGCCGGTGGGCACGACGGTCCCGGCTTCGGACGACTGCGCGCCCATGCGCTCGACATTCTGATACATCAGGTCCTGGAACTCGGCCCGCTGCTTCTTGTAGCCGACCGTGTTCATGTTGGCGATGTTGTGCGAGATGACGTCGACGTTCATCTGCTGGGCGGCCATGCCGGTGGTGGCGGTTCTTAAAGCACGCATGTGTTCTTACTCCTTAGGCCACTCGGCCCAGACGCTCGATGGCGCTGCGGTTGAGTTCCTGATTCTGGTCGATGACCTTCGAGATCGAGGCGTAGGACCGGTTGATCTCGACCAGCCGGGTGACTTCGCTGAGGGCGTTGACGTTCGATGCCTCAAGCATCCCCTGACGGATGCGGACATCGGCGGCCGGGTCGGGGGTGGCGTTGGTGGTCGCCGCGAACATGTTGTCGCCGCGCTTTTCGACGTCGGACAGATTGGCGAACCGCACGACATTGATCTTGCCGACGCGGATCGTACCGTCGGCGGAGCGTTGCGAGACGATGCCGTCGGCGGAGATGCTCGGCGCGCCGAATTCGGCGTTCAGGCGGATTTCACCGCCGTCGCCCTGCACCGGCAGGCCTTCCTGCGTGGTCAGGACGCCTTCCTGATTGACGGTAAAGGCCCCGTCGCGGGTATAGAGCGGGCCGTTCGGGCCATTGACGACGAAAAACGCGCCTTCGCCTTCGATAGCGAGGTCGTAATCGCTGCCGGTCTGGATGAACGCGCCTTGCGAGAAGTCGCGGCCGATGCCCTTGTCGAAGGCGAAGTTGGCGGGGGCGCGGATCGGCAGGTTATAGGCGGGCTTGCCGGGCTCGGCCTCGACCAGCAGCTGCTCGAACTTGTAGCCGCTGGTGTTCATATTGGCGAGATTGTTGGCGGTGACGTCCAGTTCGCGGCGCAGGACGAGCTGACGCGACAAGGCGACGTAGGTAGCGTTATCCATGCGGGCTCTCCTTTCATGACGCGTCTCAAGCGACGGCGTTAACCATGTTTTTCAAGAAGCAAGAGCCGTGCCAGATGGATAAAAAATCGTAATACGTTGAAAATAATGAATAATGATGGGTGTTCGAATTCGGCGTGGCGAAAGGGCGGCAGATTCTGCCGCGACTCCGTCTGGGGCTTTCAGATGACAGACCGCTCAATTCCGGAAGATGGCGGCTGGGTTACAGCGATTTAATTGGACGTATGGATTGAAACTATCCAAGGTGGCGGGACGAGGGGCGGGGTGCCATCTGTATCTTTAGATCGCGGATCGTTGCCTCCCCGAAAGCCTGTTTGGGGACACCTGTTTTATGTCACTTGCGTTATCCACGCTGATCTACGAATGGCGGCGCTATATGGCCGCTGTGATCGCGCTGGCCGTGGCCGGTCTGCTGGTGCTGGCGCTGGTCGGCATGTTCATGGGCATCGGCAAGAACTTCAGCGCCACGATCGACCGCTCGCCGGCGCATATCATGATCCTGCCGCCGGATTCCGAAGGGCTCGGCACCAGCCAGCCGCGCCGCAATATCCCGCTGCTGTTCCAGCATAGCGAGGTCGTCGAGGCGACGCCGTTCAACGTCACCTGGGGGCAGTTCACCAACTTCCCCGAGGGCGAGCAGAAGGCCGTTCGCGAAGGCGTACAGATCTACGTCGTCGATCCGATCCCCGGCGCGGTGACCCTGCCGACCGACTTCCCCGAAGACGTGATCCTGGCGCTGCAGGAGCCCTATTCGGTCATCCTCGACGTAACCTCGCTCAACAAGCTGGGCGTCAAGGTCGGCGATAAGGCCAAGATCAACGGTCGTACCGTGACGGTGCGCGCCACGATCAGCGGCTACCCCAGCCTGTTCAACTCGATGATCTTCACCTCGCGTCAGTCGGCGAAGCTTCTGGGCCTCGTCCGCGAAGGGCCGCGCGTCGGCGCCATCCTCGTCAAGGTCAGCGACCCGGCGCGCACAGATACGGTCGCGGCGGAACTGAACGTCATTGGCAAGGGTCAGTTCAAGGCGTGGACCAAGCCGGAGTTGTCCAAGCGCAATCAGGAATCGATGTTCAAGAACTCGTTCATCTCGATCCTGCTCGGCTTCATGCTGGTGGTCGGCGTCTTCATCGGCGTGGTCATCACCTGGCAGACCCTGCAAGGGGCGATTCTGGCCAATATCAAGGAGTTCGCCTCGCTGAGGGCGCTGGGGGTATCGATCGGTAGCCTCAATCTGATCATCATGGAGCTGAGTTTCTGGGTCGGCGTGGCGGGCCTTGGCATGACCGCGATCCTGCTGGTCGGCGTCACGGCGCTGGCCGGGGCGATGGGCCTGACCATGTTCTATCCCCTGTGGTCGGTCATCACCATCGCCATCATGCTTCTGATTATCTCCGTCCTGTCGGGCCTGTTGTCGCTCGGCGTCCTGAAAAAGAGCCAGCCTGCGGATCTGTTGCGATGAATGGAAAACTAGCCATAGACGCCAAGGGCCTGTCGAAGGCCTACAAGATCGGCAAGCAGAAGCAATCCGTCCTGAAAGACGTCGATTTCAACGCCTATCACGGTCAGGTCACCATGGTCATGGGGCCGTCGGGATCGGGCAAATCGACCCTGATCGCGGCCCTGTCCGGCCTGATGAAACCTGATGAGGGCGAGGTCATTGCCCTGGGCGAAAGCCTGTGGAAGAAGAAGAAAAGCAAGATCGACCGGTTCCGTCTCGATCATTGCGGCTTTATCTTTCAGGGCTTCAACCTGTTCCCGGCGCTCAATGCCACCCAGCAGGTCGAGCAGGTGCTGAAATATTGCAAGGTCAAAAAGTCGGAAGCGAAGAAGCGCGCGGTGGCCGCCCTGACCGAGGTCGGGCTGGAAAAGCGCCTCAAGCAGACGCCGTCGGCCCTGTCCGGCGGGGAAAAGCAGCGCGTCGCCATCGCGCGGGCCCTGTCGAAAAACCCGCAACTGCTGTTCGCGGACGAGCCGACCTCAGCGCTCGATTCGGTGTCGGGTCAGGTGGTCATCAAGCTCCTGCATCGCGCGGCCAAGGAACACGGCGCGGCGGTGATCGTCGTGACCCACGATCCGCGCCTCGAAGCCTATGCCGACCGCGTCATCCATATGGAAGACGGCAAGATCCTCAGCGATCATTTCGTCAATCAACCTCAAGACGTCGTTGAGACGCCTGTTTCGTGATCAGAGAAATACCCATGTCATACAAAAAATCGCTTCTCGCTCTGGTCCTGCTTCCGGCGGTTCTGTCGCTGGCGGCCTGTGGCGGCAAGCCGGGGGAACCCGGTAAGCCCGGTGCCAAGAAAGACGCCGCCGCCGAGGTCAAGGCTCCGCCGTCGCCCTATGCGGCCATCGCTAACGGTAAGGCCGACGTCGAAGGTGGCGTCATTCAGGTCGCCGCCCGCCGCGCCGGTGTGGTGCAGGAGGTGCTGGTTCAGGAAGGCGACGTCGTCAAGAAGGGCCAGATCCTCGCCCGTCAGGAGGCCGATTCCGCGCAATTGTCGGTGCAGCGCGCCCGCGCCAATGTCAACGAGGCTCAGGCCTCGATGCGCCTGACCCAGGTCAATCTCGACACCGCGCGTCGCGAATATGAGCGTTACGAAAAGCTGGCGGCGACCAATTTCGTCGCCGGTCAGAAGCTCGATCAGCAGCGCGACGCCATCCGCGAAGCCGAGGCCCGTCTGGCGGCGCAGCAGGCCTCGGTCCAGACGGCGCAGGCGGCCCTCAATCAGGCCAATTTCGATCTGGAGCAGACCCTTGTCCGCGCGCCGGTCGATGGCCGCATCGTGCGCCGTTACGCCAATCCGGGGGCGGGCGCCTCGACGCTCAACGTCTCGACCATGTTCGATCTTGAGCCCCAGACCGAGCGCATCATCCGTGCCGAAATCGTCGAAAGCTCTATCCCCGACGTGACGCCGGGTCAGGAGGTCGAGATCATCCCGGAAACCGACCAGACCAAGACCTTTGTCGGCACGGTCAAGCGCGTGGCCGCCACCTTCGGCGCGCGCAAGCTGATCTCGGACTCCGGTAACGAAGCCTCTGACGAACGCGTTGTCGAGGTGGTGATCACCGCCGGCGACGCGCCGTTCCTGATTGGTCAGCGCGTGCTGGTCAAGTTCATGAAGCCGGGCGAGAAGGCCGGTATCAAGCGCGAGGTGCCCAAGCCGGTCGCCCCCGTCAAGAAATAGGTAGCCGTTTGCTCAGGCATCGAAACCCCGGATCGGTCGACCGATCCGGGGTTTTTTGTGTCCAGAGTTTTTTGTGTATTGTGTCGGACTTGACATGCTTCGGTCGTTTCACGTCACTATGAAAGCCTTGCGCCACAAGGGAAATCTTAACCCGGGTGCGTTAAGCCTAATGTTCTGTGACCAAGGAAATTTCCCGCGTGCCTGCCCCGACCCATCCTCAGACTGCCGATACGCCGCGCGCCGGTGGGGCCAGCCTCGACGTGCTGCGGTTTCTGGCGGCCGGGTTTATCCTGTTGTTTCATTTCGGTGAATCCGCCCCGCGCGACCTGCATGAGGTGTCGCCGGTTCTGGCGCAGGGCTGGCTGGCGACCGACTTTTTCCTGATGCTATCGGGCTTTATCCTGATGCGCGCCTATGGACCGCGTTTGCAGGAAGGCCGCGTGTCGCCATTTAATTTCGTGAAAAAGCGGTTCTTGCGCCTGTGGCCGTCGCACGTGGTCGTGCTGTTACTGATGTTTATCGTGGTGACTCTGGCGACGCTGAAAGGCCATCCGCCGGGCCATATGGAAAAATACGGCGTCTGGTCGTTCTGGGAGCAGTTTTTCCTGATCCACGGCTGGGGCCTGAGCGAAGAGCCCGGCTGGAACGTGCCGACCTGGACCCTGTCGGCCCTGATCCTGTGCTATGTGCTGTTCACGCTCTATGTGCCGATGGTGCGTCGCTGGAAGCCGTGGGCGCTGGCGGGTGGGATCGTTGCCGTACTGGCTCTGGGCTTTGTCGTGGCCGCTTTCGCCGATCATGCCTTTGTCGATCTGCCGTTCCGCTGGGGACTGGTACGCGCCATTCCACTGTTCATCGCGGGAAGCCTGCTGGAGCGAATGGTCGCTCATATGCGCGTACCGAAACGTGTCTATGCGGCGGGTCTGACGATTTGCCTGCTGGGCATTATCGGCCTGGCCAGCCTCCCGCGCCACGCATTCTGTGACGTGGTGATCCTGAGCCTGCTGGCCGGTGTGCTGACCTTGTCGGCCAGCGTGACCCTGAATGAGAACCACCTGACGAAACGCATGGGCCGCGCGTCGTTCTCGCTGTTCCTGACCCACTCACTGGTCGGTGCGATTGCGCTGGGCCTTGACGGCATGCTGATGGCGCGCATCGGCGTCGACCCGGTCGCGCACTGGGGGCTGTGGGGTTTGTCGATCGTCGCCGCTATCGTCGTGGCGTTTGCGTTCGATGCCCTGATCGACATGCCCTTGAGCCAGTTGGTGTCGCAACGGCTCAGTAGTGGTAGCGGCACTGCGCCAGATAAATCGAATCGTCGCTTACTTCGTAGATGATCCGGTGTTCCTGATCGATCCGCCTCGACCAGAAGCCCGACCATTCATGTTTGAGCGGTTCCGGCTGCCCGATGCCCTCGAACGGATGGCGCGTGATGTCCTTGATCAGAGCATTCAATCGCTTGAGCATAGCCTTGTCGGTCGATTGCCAGTGAAGATAATCGTCCCACGCCTGACTTGAGAACACGATCTTCATTCGTCTTTGATGAGGTCGCGTACAATGCCGCGGCCTTCACGTAGCTCCTTGATCGCGGCATCGAGGCGTGCCGCATTCTTCGGGCTGGCTTTCAGATAGGCCGTTTCCTGCCAGGCGCTGAAGTCTTCGAGTGAAATAAGCACGGCGGGGCTGCCGTTCTGACGCGTGATCAGCAGCGGTGCATGGTCCTCGTTGACCTTGTCCATATGGCTGGCGAGGTCGGCACGGAAGGCGGAATAGGTAACGTGTTTCATATGAAAATTTCCTGTACGTATACTTGTACAATAATTTTCAACGGAAGTCCAGATTTCTCTCTGACGCGCATCCCAAAAACCGCTTCAGCCTCTTTTGGGATGCGCTTATACCGCATCCAGCCCTATATCGAAGACCGGCGCCGAATGCGTCAGCGCCCCCACTGAGATCACGTCGATCCCCGTTTCGGCGATGGCGCGCACGGTGGTCAGGTTGACGCCGCCCGAGGCTTCGAGAATGGTCTTGCCTCCGGCGATGCCGACCGCTTCGCGCAGGGTCTCCAGATCGAAATTGTCGAGCATGATGACGTCGGGCTTGAACGGCAAAGCCTGCTTGAGCTGGAAGATCGAATCCACCTCGACCTCGATCTTCATGGTGTGGCCGGCGGCGGCCTTGGCCAGTTCCAGCGCCTTTTCGACCCCGCCGCAGATGGCGATGTGGTTGTCCTTGATCAGGATGGCGTCGTCGAGACCGTAGCGGTGATTGTGTCCGCCGCCGCACTTCACCGCGTGCTTTTGCAGACCGCGCAGGCCGGGCAGGGTCTTGCGCGTACAGGCGATGCGGGCGGGCAGGCCGTCCAGCACCCGGACATAGGTCTGGGTCAGGGTGGCGACCCCCGACAGGTGCGAGAGCAGGTTCAAAGCTACACGCTCGGCCGCCAGAATGGCGCGGGCGCTGCCTTCGACCCGGGCGATGACGTCACCGGCGACGACGTGTGCGGCGTCGGGCTTGAGGACTTCGAAACGGATATGGGGGTCCATCAGGTTCATGGCGATGCGGGCGCAGTCGAGCCCAGCCACGATCCCGGCTTCGCGAGCGTTGAACTCGGCCCGGAAGCGCGCCTTGGGCAGAATGACGGCGTCGGCGGTGACGTCACCCGCCAGGCCGAGATCTTCGCGCAGGGCGTCGCGCACGACGGGTTCGACAAGGATGTCGGGCAATCCGGTGATGTACATCAGGCAATCTCTCTGTTCATTTCCGTCCGTATAAGGCGACCCTCTTTCAGCCGGACGAAGGTGCGTTCACCCTCGGACGCGGTAGCGGGGAAGTCCTGACGGTAATGAGAACCGCGACTCTCGTGCCTTTGCAAGGCGCATTCGGCGATCAGGCGCGCTGCGACCAGAGGTAACGCACCTTTGAACGAAAGTTCGAGACTTCCGATAAGCCCGATTAGTGTTTCGAGGCCTTTCGCGTCGCGGATGACGCCCGCGTGCTGTGCCATGCCATCGCGCAGAGTTTGCACGGCGTCGGGCGTCAGGCGTGGCGGCCTGGCCGGGCGCAGGGCGTTCGTCGTGTCGGGTGTGAAGGTTTCAAGCTCGCGCGCCGCCGCATGGCCGACGCGTTCGCCAAAGGCCGCGGCTTCGAGCAGGCTGTTCGACGCCAGACGATTGGCCCCGTGCACGCCGGTCGAGGCGCATTCGCCGACGGCAAACAGGTTGCGCAGGCTGGTGTGGCCATCGATGTCGGTGCGGATGCCGCCCATATGGTAGTGCGCCGCCGGAGCCACCGGAATGGGGGCCACCCGCGGGTCGATGCCCGCCGCCATGCACGAGGCAAAGACGGTCGGGAACTCGTGCGGGAAATGCGCCCCTATGGCTTCACGGCAATCGAGGAAAGCCCCACCGAGCGTCAGATTGGCGCGGTGCACGGCGCGGGCCACGATATCGCGCGGGGCCAGTTCGCCGTCCGGGTGATCGTCAAAGGCAAACCGGTAGCCGTCCCTAGTGATCAGGGTCGCGCCTTCGCCGCGCAGGGCCTCGGTCGCCAGCGGGGCGGGGTCGATCCCGGCCTTGAGCGCGGTCGGGTGGAACTGCACGAATTCCGGATCGGCGATCTCGGCCCCGGCCAGAGCGGCCATGGCCATGCCTTCGCCGCGCAGATTGGCCGGGTTGGTGGTGACGGCATAGAGGCCGCCGGACCCGCCCGACGCCAGCACCACGACCGGGGCGAAGACTTCGATGACCTTGCCGCCCAGCTCGACGACTGCGCCGATCACCGTGTCGGCATCGGACCTGATCAGGCCGGATGCGATCGCGCCTTCCCATATCTCGATGTGCGGCGCGGCCTTGGCCCTGGCGACCACGGCTTCGAGGATCTTCTTGCCCGCCAGATCGCCGCCGACGCGGGCGACGCGCGCCAGCCCGTGGGCGGCTTCGCGGTTGAGGACGAAGGTCCCGTCGGCATTGTGATCGAAGGGCGCGCCAAGGTCGTTGAGACGATGGACGACGCCCGGCCCCATCTCGGTCAAAAGGCGCGTCGCATTGGCGTCGTTGATGCCTGCGCCGGCGACCATCGTGTCTTCGGCGTGCGCGGCGGGGGAGTCCTGATCGGACAGGGCGGCGGCGATCCCGCCCTGTGCCCAGGCCGACGAGCAGGCGACGCCCAGAGCGACGGGGGCGAGGACCAGCGTCGGCTGCGGCGCGGTATTGAGTGCGACGGAGAGCCCGGCGAGACCGGCCCCGATAACGAGGGGACCGTTGTGGATATAGACTTCAGGCATTTTAGCGCCTTTCCTAAATTCCCTCTCCCTGTGGGGAGAGGGTTAGGGTGAGGGGGCAACACTTGTGCCCCGGACTCCCCCTCATCCGGCTTCCGCTGCGCGTCAGCCACCTTCTCCCCCCGGAAGTTAAGAATTGGGGGGCGAAGGGAGAGGGTTAGTGAGTGACATCGTAGTAATATTTATGTGCTTCGTTTGTTTTAAGCACTCTGTCGGCAATACCCCATACACACATGCGTAAGTCAGACGGTGTGAATGGTTTCTCTTGCCGCCTAAGGTGTTCTGCATAACTTAGGAACTCAAAATAACATGCGTGCCAAAGCGTATTGTTTCCACGAGGAAGCGCTTCGATGCTTATGTCAGTGTGGGTTCGTTTGAAAAACACCGCCTCCGAAAAGATTGGCGAGTAATTTTTCAAGATGTTGACGTCACTGATTTCACGATAGGCCTGCTCCAGAGTTTTGGGATCGGTGGCCTTTATCCGGATCATTTTTGAGGAAATGGTCACGGTAAGTGCGTCCCCGCTCATGAGATCAACTCGACATCGACATGGTGCCGTGCCTTGATCAT
Source organism: Asticcacaulis aquaticus (assembly GCF_028550415.1). Lineage (GTDB taxonomy): Bacteria > Pseudomonadota > Alphaproteobacteria > Caulobacterales > Caulobacteraceae > Asticcacaulis > Asticcacaulis aquaticus. The sequence goes on along the minus strand of NZ_JAQQKX010000009.1, from coordinate 104,058 downwards.
GTCATAACGCGCGGGCCTGGCGGGCGGCGGCATGTCGATCATCCGCTGCACCGACAGGCGCGCCCTGTCGATGATCGCTGCGTCCACCGTCACCTCATGCGTCAGGGTCAGGAGCGACGCATAGATGCCTTCCAGCGTGATGCGTTTCATGTGCGGGCACAGGTTACACGGGCGCAGGAACTCGACGTCCGGACCGGCATCGGCGGTGACGTTGTCGGCCATCGAGCATTCGGTGATCAGCACCACCTGTTTTGGCTTATGCTGCGTCACATAGTCGGCCATCGCCGTCGTAGATCCTGTGAAATCGCAGGCCGCGATGACGTCCGGAGGGCATTCGGGGTGACCCAGCACCACCGCGCCGGGATTGGCGGCCTTGACGTCCAGAATATCCTGCGCGTTGAAGCGTTCGTGCACTTCGCACGAGCCCTTATAGGCGATGATGCCGATATTGGTCTGCCGCGCCACGTTGCGGGCCAGAAACTCGTCCGGCACCAGAATGACGCGGTCGACGCCCCATTCCTTCGCGGCCCATTCGACCACCTGCACGGCATTGGCAGACGTACAGCAGATGTCGGTTTCGGCCTTCACGTCGGCCGTGGTATTGACATAGGTGACGACCGGCAGGCCGGGATAGCGCTGCTTGATCAGGCGCAGCTGCTCACCCGTCAGGCTCGATGCCAGCGAACAGCCCGCGCGCAGGTCGGGGATCAGGACGGTCTTTTCCGGCGCCAGAATCTTCGAGGTCTCGGCCATGAAGTGCACGCCGCCCTGAACGATGATCTTCGCATCGGAGTTCGCCGCTTCGCGAGCGAGGCCCAGGCTATCGCCGACATAGTCGCCGACCCCGTGGAAAATCTCGGGCGTCATATAGTTATGCGCCAGCACGACCGCGTTCAGCTCACGCTTCTTGCGATTGATCGCAGCGATCAGCGGGGCCTGAAGCTGCCATTCGATCGGCGAAATCTTGCCCTTTAGACGCGCATAGATGTCGGCGGTTTCGGCCTCGACCTCGGCGGTGAAGCTGAGCGCGCCAAGCGCTTCATCCACGATCGGGTTTTTGCTGTGCAGCATGTCTTCGTCTCCTGTGCGGTCGTTCGTCTCTGCGCTCGACCCTTATGCTCAAATTCAGCATAAGTGGCATTAAAATACGCCTTTGACCGCTTAATGCAAGAGGACGGCGATAAAAAAGTGATCACCTATTGTGTCGGACACGGAGGATCGGTGAGGGGCGTGGCGGTATATTCCCACCATCCCCCGCGACAAAATGTCGTGAAAGCGGGAATTATCATTGAAAGTTTATGGGCCTCTGCTCATATCAGCAGGGCTCTATTTCAAAAGGATTTCATTATGGCGAAAGCGTCTGAAAATTTGGCCGATACCCCGGTCTGTCTCGAACTGTCGAAGGTTCTGGCCGACAGCTATAATCTCTATCTCAAGACGCACGGCTATCACTGGAACGTGCGCGGGCCGCAGTTCAATAGCCTGCACACCATGTTCATGACGCAATATACCGAGATGTGGACTGCGCTCGACGAAATCGCTGAACGTATCCGCGCTTTGGGCGAACTGGCCCCCATGTCGGGCTCGGCCTTCGGCAACCTGTCCTCGATCAAGGAAGGCGATGCGACCAACTCGGCCAATGCCATGCTGAAAGAACTGGCCGACGGGCACAAGACCCTGATCGCCACGCTGAAAAACGCGCTCAAGGTCGCCGACGATGCCGGTGACGATCCGACGGTCGACCTCCTGACCACGCGCCTTGCGGCACACGAAAAATTCCTTTGGATGATCTCGGCGACGCTGGAAGATTAAGAGATTAAGAGATTAAGAGATTAAGAGCCCGCCTTAACCGGCGGGTTTTTTGTTGCCTTAATTTTGATCACGGTTTCGTGATATTGGTGGGCGATACCTTGAGGGAGGGGAAAATGAAGCTTTCTTATCGTCGCACGGGCAAGGCGCTGCTTATCGCTTTCGGCCTGTTTTTTGTGGCGGTCGTTCTGACGTCGCGCCCGGGTGATCTGGGACTTTATCCGCCATCGAATGGCGATGTGACCCTTTATGTTATCAATAACGGTTTCCATACGGACATCGTCTTACCCAGCGAAGTAGTGCAGGCGCATGGCGGGCTTCTGGCCGAAGCCGGGCGGGCCGCCGGTGATAAGGCATGGGTCGTCTATGGTTGGGGCGATGCGGGGTTTTATACAGCCAAAGGTTTTTCGGTGGCGCGCGCGTTCGACGGTCTGCGGGCCCTGTTCAAACCGGGCAATCCGTCGGTTGTGCGCGTATTCGGCGTCGGACGACGCCCGGATGAGGCCTTCGATGCCGAAGTCGTGCCGGTCATAATCTCGCAAGCCGGTTTCGAAGCTTTGGCGCAGCGCATGGAAGCCTCCTTTGCGCAAGACAAGGGCGCACCCGTTCGAGCGAAGATTGCCACCACGGATACCTTCTTCGACAGCACGGAGCATTTTTCGATCCTGCGCCTGTGCAATCACTGGACGGCGGACCAACTCGACGCAGCGGGTCTGCCGACGACGCCGATGATCGATGGTCTGGCGCCCCTGTTCATGCTCGATCTGAAATGGCGGGCCGGGGTTGAAGCCACAGCCAAAATCCCGCACAAGACCCAATGATCTTCATCACGCCCAAAATCTCGATCGACGACGCCGAGCTGAGCGAAAGCTTCGTCCGGTCGTCGGGGGCGGGCGGGCAGAATGTCAACAAGGTCTCGACCGCCGTCGAACTGCGCTTTTCGATCTGGGAAAACCAGACCATTCCCTATGACGTCAAGGAACGCCTGATCAAACTCGGCGGTCGCCGCGTGACGCAGGACGGGGTTCTGGTCCTCTTCGTGCAGACCCACCGCACACAGGACATGAACCGCAAAGAAGCGCGCGAACGCTTTGTCGAATTGCTGCAAAAGGCAGCGGCACCGCCACCGCCACCGCGCATCAAAACCAAACCGACCCAAGGGGCGGTGCGCCGTCGTCTGGTCGCCAAATCGATCCGGGCGACGGTGAAATCCAATCGTCAGAAGGTCAGCGACGATGACGAATGAGATCCGCCGCGCCACCGCCGCCGATGCTACGGCCATTCTGGCGCTGTATCATGAGGTCGCCCGTGTCAGCGGGGGACTGGCGCGCACCGAGTCGGAGATCACGCCGGACTATATTGACGGTAATCTCAGCGCCGCCCTGTCGCGCGGTCTGTGCCTTGTGGCCGTGCAGGACGGTGTTTGTGTAGGGGAAATCCACGCCTGTGCGCCGGTTCCGCGTCAGTTCGCGCACGTTCTGAGCGACCTGACCCTGGCCATTGCCCCTGCCGCTCAGGGACAAGGATTGGGGCATCGGCTGTTTTCGGCGTTTTTGACGGAGGTCCGGACGAACCTGCCGCATATCAGGCGCGTGGAACTGCTCTGTCGCGAAGGTAACCAGCGGGGAATTGCACTCTATGAGCGCCTGGGATTCAGTCTCGAAGGCCGGTTGCGCGGCCGCGTCCGACTGGCTGACGGCACGGTCGAGGACGACCTCTGTTTCGGCCTCAGGCTTTGACCAGCCGTCGGCGCACCCAGAACCAGCCCGCCGTATAGAGCGCGATGACCAGGCACAGGGCGGCGAAACGCAGGTCGGTGCTGAACACTTCGTCCAGAACCCGCGCGCCGACGCCGATGGCGCTCGACAGGGCGCACAGGGCCCATACCCGTAAGGCCAGACGGAAATGGCTGGGGTCGCGATGGATCAGCCATTGCTGATACAGATGGTCCTTGTGGGCGGTGAAGAGGTCTTTCTTGCGCTGGCTACGCCAGATCAGGGTCAGGATGACGTCGACCAGAAAGGGTGCCAGCAGGAACCCGCCCAGCCACACCGAGGCGATTTCGTGAGTGTTGAGTACCAGCACGCTGCCGGTGACCAGCGCCCCGCCGAACAGCGACCCGGCATCGCCCTGAAACACCTTGTTGAGCGGCAGGTTGAACGGCAGTAAGCCGCTGAACGCGCCCGCCGCCGTGAGGCAGACCAGCAGGACGCCGCTCATCAGCAGACCGGAATAGGTCTGCGGCCCCAGCACGACGATAAAGGCGGCGAAGATCAGCAGGCAGACGATCTGCGTGCCGATGGCCAGACCGTTGGCTCCGTCCATGAAATTGATGGCGTTCATGCCGACCACCAGCCACAGGGCCGAGCCGATGATCCCGACGGGCAAGGGGAGGGCCAGCGACAGGCCGGGGCCGAACACCAGCTCCCGCGCCGGAAACAGCCAGGCAAAACCGAGGCAGAGCAGAACCTGAAACAGCAGACGGCCTTTGGCGGGCAGGTCCATCACATCGTCGATGGCACCGGACAATCCGGCGAGGCTGGCGAAGGCGAACAGCAGCGCGCCGGAATGGACGCTGTCGGATTTACCGGGGATACAGAGCCAGACGACAAGGCCAAGGCTCAGGCCTGCGGCGGCCATGACCGCCAGCCCGCCGCTGGTCGGGGTCGGGGCCTTGTGTGCGCCGCGGTCGCGCGGGATGTCGACGGGGCCGCCACGGATGGCCAGTTGCGTGAATCCGGCGGCGAGCAGCGCGGACAGAACGAACGCGGCCAGCAGGATCAGGGGCGGTACGATCCACACTTCGATCATGGGCGCACCTCAAAACCCCTCGCCCCTACGGGGAGAGGGTGACCTGAAAGGCCGGGGGAGGGGGCAAGGGTGCGGAAATAAAAGGTCGGAGTTCTAAGACTCCCCCTCACCCCAACCCTCTCCCCGCAGGGGAGAGGGGGAAGGGGGGGCAATCTTACTTCAGCGAGGCGCAGAAGCGCTGGATGCGCTCGCAGGCTTCGGTCAGCACGGCTTCCGAGGTCGCGTAGGAGATGCGGAAGAACGGCGACAGGCCGAACGCCGCACCATGCACCACGGCGACGGTTTCGGTTTGCAGCAGTTCCGAGGCGAAGTCCTCGTCCGTCTGGATGACCTTGCCCGACGGCGCGGTCTTGCCGATCAGGCCTTCGATCGACGGATAGACGTAGAAGGCGCCTTCCGGCACGGGGCAGTAGATGCCTTCGGCGGCGTTCAGACCGGCGACGACGAGGTCACGGCGCTTCTGGAAGACGGCGGCGCGTTGCGGGATGAAGTCCTGCGGTCCGTTGAGCGCTTCGACAGCGGCCCACTGCGCGATCGAGCAGGGGTTCGAGGTCGATTGCGAGATGATCTTCGACATCGCCTTGATCAGCGGCTCGGGGCCCGCGGCGTAACCGATGCGCCAGCCGGTCATCGAATAGGCCTTCGACACGCCGTTCATCGTCAGGGTGCGGTCGTAAAGCTCCGGCACGACCTGGGCGATGGTGGTGTAGTGGAAGTTATCGAAGGTCAGGTGCTCGTACATGTCGTCGGTCAGGATCCACACGTGCGGATACTTTTTGAGCACTTCACCCAGGGCCTTCAGTTCGGCTTCGGTATAGGCGGCACCCGACGGGTTCGACGGCGAGTTGAGGATCAGCCACTTGGTCTTGGGCGTGATGGCGGCTTCGAGCGTTTCCGGCTTCAGCTTGAAACCGTCGGCCATCTCGCCGACCGCGAAGACGGGCGTCCCGCCGGCCAGCAGGACCATGTCCGGATAGGACACCCAGTAAGGGGCCGGGATGATCACTTCGTCGCCGACGTTCACCGAGGCCATCATGGCGTTATAGATGACCGGCTTGCCGCCCGGCGAGACCGAAACCTGCGTCGTCTTGTAGGTCAGGCCGTTTTCGCGCTTGAACTTCTCGACGATGGCGGCCTTCAGTTCGGGGATGCCGTCGACGTCGGTATAGCGCGTTTCGCCGCGCTTGATCGCCTTGATGGCGGCATCGCAGATATTTTCCGGCGTATCGAAGTCCGGCTCACCGGCGCCCAGCGAAATGACCTTCTTGCCCTGACGGGCCAGTTCACGCGCCTTGGCGGTGACGGCGAGGGTAGGGGACGGCTTGACGCGCTTGAGGGTATCGGATTCGAGGAAGGTCATGATCTTCGCTTCTTGGCTGCTGGAAGTATGAACGGAAAGTGCCCTCTCTTTTGCGCGCGCGGAGAGGTTTGTCCAGCCTTGATGAGCCGCTTTTGCGACATTTTCTCCGGGTGTGTTCCCTGAGGTAGGCTTTGGTGGCGGGAAATGGTTGCAACGGTATCCAAAGGGCGGCGGCCGGGGGCCGTGCCTGAGTCAATTAAGGCATAAAAGTGCAAAATCGATCATGATCGATCGTGCAATGGGCTGCGCCATATTTTCGCGCAAGAAAAGGGATTGCGCGTCCTATATAATTTCGCAAATTCAGACGCATATAATAATTTATTTCAAAATTGAAATGAAATATGGCAATTCTATTTCCATGTAGAAATAAGTAATAAAGTTGCTTTTTATTTCAAAAATGAAGCATTAATTCAGCAATTAAACAATTATTGTCTGTGTTATTTTCATCACTTTTCCATTTAGATTGCAGCATTTGTTATATTATTGTCGAATTTGGTCGAAGTGTAGCTTGACCATTTCAAAATCGATCAATAATGATCACGGTTATCCGACAAGGTGTGTCAGCCTGAGGCCCGCATAAAAACAAGGGTCCTGGCCGGGGAGTGAGTTAACCAGCGATTCTGAACAGGACGACCGTATTGCTCGCCGTTTTTGGCGTACCGGTCGTGTGCCTTTCGTGACCTGCATTCGCGGGGCCGGGAGCGTGCGCCCTGTCGTTTCCTGTCGCGCCCTTCCTGCCGCCTTGTGGACCGTAGTGCTTAGAGGCACGCCGCACAGGCGGTGTATGAGAGGGAATATAAATGCACACATTACCCAGAGGCGCTTTTGCCCGGTATCTGATGAGTGGCACGGGGCTGGCCCTGGTTGCCATTCTGAGCGCGTCGGGCGTAGCCCAGGCGCAAACCGCAACGCCGGCCCAAACCGCAACGTCGGCCAAGGGCGACGAGGTCACGGACGTGGTCGTCGTGGGCGTCCGCAAGTCCGAACAGTCGGCCATTCAGCGTAAGAAGAAGGCCGCGACGACCCAGGATTCGATCGTCGCCGACGACGTGGCGCAGTTCCCGGACAAGAACGTCGGCGAAGCCATTTCGCGCATCGCCGGTGTGGCGCTGGATCGTGCAGAAGACGGCGCGACCGGTGGCATCAGCATCCGCGGCATGGGCGCCGATCTGGTGCGCATCGAAGTCAACGGTATGTCGACGCTCGGTGCAGCGTCGGCGGACGGGCGTTCGGCCAACCTGACCGACCTGTCGTCCGACCTGATCAAAAGCGTCGACGTGGTCAAGGGCCAGACGGCGGACATGACCTCGGGCGGCATCGGCGGTACGGTGCGCATCGAACAGCGCAACGGCCTCGATTTCAAAAAGCCCTATGTACAGTTCAATCTGCAATACCAGCAGATGAGTCTGATCGACGGCTGGACGCCGCGCGCGACCATCGTCGCCTCGCGCAAGTTCCTCGATGGCCGTCTGGGGGTTCTGGTCAACTACAGCTACGACAAGACGGTCTATGGCGGCGATATCGCCCGCACGTCCAACAACCAGCAGGGCTATATCCAGACCGCAGACCTCGACGGTTCGGCGGAAAAGACCTACACCATCCCGGCGTCGTGGGACGCCGCCGCAGCCGCCGTTACCACCAAGGCGGGCTGCGCCGCGCTGTCGAACAGCACGTCGAACGGCGGCACCAACAGCCGCGCCAACTGTTACAACCAGTGGAACGACTATGTGCCTTCGCTGCCGCGCTATAGCCGCTGGCTGCGCTACGACACGCGTCAGTCGCTGCAGATCCGTCTCGACTATAAGGTCAACGACGCCCTGACTGTGTTCCTGAACTATAATCCGAACAAGATCGAACGTCGCCTGAACGATAACAATTTCAGTCTGACGGCGCCGGTGACCACGCTCGTCTCGACCGGTGTCGTGCAAACGACCATGACCAACATGACGTTCAGCGACAATCACTTCCTGATGTCGGCGGATATCGCCAATGCCGGTCTGACGACGCAGAACCGCGATTTCGCGGCGGAAACCGGCACGACCTATCTGCAAACCGGCTTTGACTACAAGAAGGACGGCTGGTTGATCACGGGCCGCTTCGGGCGTTCCTCGGCCGATTATCAGTCGGAATCGAACGTCATCTCCTATTCGGTGTCGGGCATTTCCTCGATCTCGTGGAAGGTCGATCCCACCAACGGCCTGTGGACCTACACCCTGCCGTCATCGGTCGATACCAGCAATCCGGCACTCTATATGCCCAGCGCGGTCGCTCCGGCGGGCGTCGGCACGGCGCGTAACCCCTATTCCTCCAATGTGCGGATCGACTACACGCCCTATATGTCGGAAACGACCGAAGACGTGGCGCAAATCGACGTCACCAAGAATTTCGAGTCGCTTGGGCCGCTGAAAAGCATCAAGTTCGGCGTTCAGGCGCGTAAATACCAGAACACGGCCTGGAGCGGTGTCGGCGCGGAACTGGGCAATGGCGTCACCCTGCCGACCGCCATCCTTCAGGACAATTTCCGCACCTGCTACACCGCCTATGCCACGACGACCGTGCCCTGCGTTTACGGGACGACGGCCGGTACAGGCACCAGCTCGCTGCGTAACGTCTATACGCTGACGCCGGATCAGTATCTGTCGCTGGTCACCAACACCCTGATCGACCTGCCGGGCAAGGACTTCATGTCGGGCTATTCGAACCGCGGCTCATTGCCGACGACCTGGACCTCGATCGACGTCAACAAGGCCTTCAGCATGATGAAGGACTGGTTCGGGCTGAACAATTACAACATGAACTGCCTCAAGGTCTGCACGGCCTCGGACGGCAAGGTTTATGAACAGCCCTATTATTCGGGTCAGGAATCGGCTCAGACCGCCTATCTGATGGGGAACTTCGAGCAACGCCTGCTGGGCATGGATGTGACCGGCAACCTCGGGGTTCGTTATAACAAGTGGAACGTCACCGGCACGACCTATGTCATCTTCCGCGATGCGGTGCCGGCGGCGACGTCGACAGCGGGGGTTTACACCTATACCTACACCCTTAGGTCGACGGAAAAGCGTTCGGCGGATCGCAGCACCGAAGACGTCCTGCCCAGCTTCAACCTGGCCGTCTGGCCGATCGAAGACAAGCTGGCCGTCCGCTATTCGCTGGCCAAGGTCGCGGCCCGCCCCAGCATGACGCAGGTCACGGGTGGCGCGGTCATTACCTGTAACGAAATCGCCGCGCAGTACGAACAACTGACCGACGCCAATGGTGAGGATATCGATTCGACCTGTTCCGGCCGCCTCGGCAATCCGGACCTGCAGGGTTACAAGGCGCGCACGACCAACCTGTCGCTGGAATGGTACCCGAACAAGGACACCCAGCTGAGCTTCGGGGTGTTCCGCATCAATACCAGCGTCGGCGCGCCGATCGCCGTCACCTATTACAACATGGAATATAACGGTAAGAAGTACGATATTCCGACCTATGCCGACGGTCCGGGCAGCATTACCGAAGGGTACGAAGTCGCCGCCCGCACGGCCTTCACCTACCTGCCGTGGAAGCTGCGCTACACTGGTGGTGGTTTCAACCTGGGCACCTCGGAAGTCGCCGGCAGCGCCGTGGACAAGGACCCGGTGACGGGCCGTGACCTGCCGCTGCTGTCGCAGTCGAAATACTACTACAACGTCAACCTGTGGTACGACGATGGTCGCCTCAATGCCCGTATCGCCTGGCAGGCGCGCGCCGAATACCGTACCGGCTTCAGCGGTGTGCGTAACGCGGCGGGCCTGACGCCTCTGACGGGAACGTCGGGTGCCTCGGTCAGCACCACCTTCTATCCCGGTGCGCCGATCTTCCGTCGTGAAACCGGATATCTGGATGCCCGCGTCGCCTATAAGGTCAACCGCACGATCGAGCTGTTCTGGGAAGGCAAGAACCTGACCCGCGAAGTCATCAGCCGCGACAACTCGGACTACCTGCTCTTCAACGAGTCGGGTTCGATCCCCATCACCTACGATACCGCCGACAACGGCAGCCGCTTCTATATCGGCTTCCGCGCCAAGTTCGAATAGGTGTTCCTGTCGCGCATTTGAGTCCAAAACCTGTTACCCACGTTTTGGACGCGCTCGATCTCCTTAGCAAGAGAACCACCTTGCCGCCGCCCCCTCCTCCGGGGCGGCGGTTTTTTATCCGTGGGCAGAGCCCCATACAGGGAGACGGGTGACAGAGCTATGGCCCGGTGTTAAGACACAGGTGTCATAGAGGGGGAATATATTATGACGTTTCGTTCCATCATCATGTTGGCTGTCTGCCTTGGTCTCTCCGGACCGGTGCTGGCGCAGCCTAAACCGGTGTCGAAGGCGGCGCGGGCGGAAGAGATCAGGCAGGAATTAAGGTTCCTCAAGGACGAGCTGGATATGGCCTCGGCCACGATGGAAAAGGCGGCGGCCAATAAGGATATGACTCTGCTCTGCCGCACGGCGCGGCGACAGGTCGTCACGATGCAGAATGCCTATGCGCTGCTGGTCGAGTCCAGGACCGTCGTGCCCGATATCTACGCCGGTGCCGGAGGCGAAAGAGGACTGAGTCAGGTTAAGGCTAAAATCCAGGAGACGGAAAATATAGTCAAACAGCACTGTGCCGGCATCGGCTGAGCGGCTTTACAAAACGGTAACACGTCTTGTCTTGATTTCACGGCGCGTGAGGCGCACAAACCGCTTTCATGACCGACGCACCCGAACCCCTGCCTGAAGCTCAGAAGCCGCCCCCCAAAGCCCCGCTCTGGCGGCGTGGCTACGACTTCCTCGTCGAGATGGATTCGAAGACGGTGCGCGCCATCTGGGTGACGCTGGCCCTGTTCGCCATGATCGGTGTCGTCTTCCTGATCGGCAAGACCGATTTCGGCCACGAGGTCACCCACGAATTCGAAGCCTGGATGGCCGAGTACCGCGACTCGCCGTGGGGCGTCTTCATCGTCATCGCTGTCTTTACCCTGTCGGCCTTCATCGGCGCGCCGCAGTTCGTGCTGATCGCCGCCTGCGTCGTGGCCTTCGGGCCGTGGTGGGGCTTCGTCTATTCGTGGGTGGCGACGGTGGTATCGGGGGCGGTGACCTTCTATGTCGGCCGGCTGGTAGGGGCGGAGACCTTCGCCAGGATCGGCGGCGGTCACATGCAGCGCCTGTCGGACTATATCGGACGAAACGCTTTTTCGGCCTCGTTCATCGTGCGTAACGTGCCGTCGGCGCCGTTCATCATCGTCAATATGGCGTTCGGCGTATCGAATGCGCCGTTCGTCGGTTTCATGCTAGGCATGGCGCTGGGCTCGATCCCCAAGACGGCGCTGGTGGCCATTTTCGGCACCTTCTTCACCCGCCTGACTGAAGGCGGCGACTGGAAAGGGACGCTGCTGATCGCGGTGATCGGGCTCCTGTGGCTGGCGCTGGTCGTCGCGGCGCGGCATCTGATCGCCAAGTGGCAGGAACGCCGCGGTTAACCTTTTAAGTCATTTGCGGACAAGGTTTTGCCGCAATTGCGATTGTTTCGCAAAGGGTGCGCTCTTTTCGATGACATTTTGTGTGATCATGCGCTGTCACGCGGGGTAATTTCAAAGCGAATCAAAGGCTTGTCTTTTTCCCCAAGGGGTTGAATCCAAGTTTTTCATTGAGGGCCTTGAAATTGACTCCAGATACGGGCAAGGGAGGTTTTTCCGTACAGTCCGGGCTTGGATATGAGGGCGTTGCCTGTACGAATACCCGTATGCCGGAGGTTCCGGCGCCCCCCAGACAGACTTTCTCAAGCGGTAGTGCTCAATGTTAAAGCCCTTTTTCGGCAGCTTCTCCAACGACATCGCGATCGACCTCGGCACGGCCAATACGCTGGTCTATCAGAAAGGGCGCGGGATCGTGCTCAATGAGCCGTCGGTGGTGGCGCTGCGTAACGTCGGCGGCCGCAAGGTCGTCCACGCCGTGGGCATAGAGGCCAAGCAGATGCTGGGCCGGACGCCGGGCCACATGGAAGCCATCCGTCCGATGCGCGACGGGGTCATCGCCGACTTCGAAGTCGCCGAGGAAATGATCAAGTACTTCATCCGCAAGGTCCATAACCGCAAGGGTTTTGTGAACCCCAAGGTCATCGTCTGCGTGCCGTCGGGCGCCACCGCCGTCGAGCGCCGCGCCATCAACGACTCGTGCCTGAACGCCGGGGCGCGCCGCGTCGGCCTGCTGCCCGAGCCCATGGCCGCCGCCATCGGTGCGGGCCTGCCGATCCATGAGCCGACCGGTTCGATGGTCGTCGACATCGGCGGCGGCACCACCGAAGTGGCCGTCCTGTCGCTGTCGGGCGTCGTCTATGCCAAGTCGGTCCGCGTCGGCGGCGACAAGATGGACGAGGCGATCACCAACTTCATGCGCCGCAACCACAACCTGCTGATCGGTGAAACGACCGCCGAACGCATCAAGAAGGACATCGGCACCGCCCGCGTGCCGCACGACGGCGAAGGTCTGGCCATCGAGGTCAAGGGCCGCGACCTGATGCAGGGCGTGCCGCGCGAAGTCCGCATCTCGGAACGTCAGGCCGCCGAGGCCCTGGCTGAACCGGTCGCCCAGATCATCGAGGCCGTCAAGGTCGCGCTGGAAGCCACCCCGCCGGAACTGGCCGCCGACATCGCCGACAAGGGCATCATGCTCACCGGCGGTGGCGCGCTGCTGCGCGGCCTCGACTCGGAAATCCGCGACCAGACCGGCCTGCCGGTGACCATCGCTGAAGACCCGCTGTCGTGCGTCGCCATCGGCTGCGGCAAGGTGCTTGAGCATCCGCGCTGGATGAAGGGCATCCTCGACTCGACGATGTTCTGAGCCGTGACCGGCTCGGGCTATGTTCTAATAAGAACATCGGCGCCGTCATTCAATTGACGAAAATCTCCTTGATATTGGGGCTGTGAAGCCCTCAATATCAAGTTTGTAAGTAAAGAGTCTGGGTGGGCTCTTGAGGAAACCGGCGTGTCATACGGGGATAATCAGCCATTCGAGAATCTCAAGCTCCCGCTGACGTGGGGGGTGATGATCATCGTTGCCGGGGTCTGCGTCGTCGGGGCCCTGATGTTCCTCGGCGACAAGCGCGGCGGGCTGGATGCGGCGTCCTACGGCAATCGCGGTGGTTTCGACGGCGTGGCGGCCAAGAGCAATAACCTGCTCTCGACGCCGGCGCACGTGGTCGGAGACGGGGCCAACTGGCTCGACGATTATTTCTTCGCTGCCGATGAAAACCGCATCCTGAAAAAGAAGGTCGCGGAGCTGGAAAAATACCGCGACTCCTACATTCAGGCTAGGGAGCTCAACCGCCGCTACGAGGTGCTGCTCAACCTGCGCACCGAACCGGCGGTCGATACGGTGACGGCGCGTTCGGTCTCAGTGTCGCGTGGCCCGTTCAACAATAACCGCCTGATCGATGCGGGCGCGTCCAAGAAGATCAAGTTCGGCAATCCGGTGATCAACGAGCATGGCCTTGTCGGCCGCGTCGTCGGCGTCAGCCCGGACGTCAGCCGCGTCCTGATGGTCACCGATGTGGTCAGCCGTATCCCGGTCATGGTCGCCCGTTCTGACGCCCGCGCCATGATGGTCGGCGACGGCGGTGGTTTCCCGCGCCTTGAGTTCGTGCGCGGCGGCAAGGACGTGCTGAAAAAAGGCGATCAGATCCTGACATCGGGTGACGGCGGCATCTTCCCGCGCGGCCTGCCGGTGGGCGAGGCCAGGCGCGGCGTCGACGGCGTCTGGCGCGTCGATCTCTATACCAACCGCGCCCCCATCGACATGGTCAAGGTGCTGAAGTTCGAGGACTTCTCGCAATTGCCGCGCGCCGACGAGGTGCTGCGCACGCCGCTGGTGACCGACGTCCTGCCGCCCCCGCCGCCGGTAAACATTACCGGCATCGGGTCGAGCGCCTCGGCGTCCAGCGCGGCACCCGGGTTTACGCCGGTCAATAATGGCGCGTCCTCGTCCTCCGCCGCGTCATCGCAGCAGACCCCCGTCACGCGCCCCAAACCGCGCCCGGTGAATAACGCCGCGTCGTCGTCCTCCGCGAGCAATCCGCCCCCGCCCGCTGAGACTTCGGCCAGCGCCTCCAGCGGAGGCTAAAGCCGTGCTTCAGGGCCGTCATCGTCAAAACACCACGCGCACCCGTCGGGGCAATCAGAACGCCAGCCGCGCCCTTCGTCGCGCGCGTCTGGCTAAGGCGGTTTTCGACAAGCGCGCCCCGCGCCGGACCAGCGGCGGCCGCACCATCGGGCCGCAGGACTGGCTGCTGTATCCGGCGCTGCTGTGTATCGTAGCGACCTTCGTTCTGGCCACCGACATCCCCCTGCCGTTCGGCTGGGACCTGCCGGAGCCGGTGTGGCCGATGATCCTGGCCTTCAGCTGGCCGCTGATCCGCCCCAGCTATATCGCGCCGTTCCTGCTGGCCGGACTGGGGTTTTTCCTCGACTATTTCTGGGGCGCACCGATCGGTTTCTACGTGCTGTGCCTGATGGCGGTCTATGGCGTCACCCTGCTGATCCGCAGCTATATCGTCGGTCAGGACCTGTGGGTCGTCACCGTCGCCTATGGTCTGGCGGTTTTCCTGTTCTTCGCTCTGGGCACGATCCTGACGGTCATCGACACCGGCATGGTGCCGCGCCTGATCAGCGTCTTTGAGCAGATGCTGGCCACCGGTGTGCTGGTCTTTTTCGTCCATGCCCTGCTTGAGCGGTATCTCCACGCCGATGTGAGGTTCAATTGAGCGAGCCTTCGATCTTTTTCGAGGACGTCAACGAGAAGCAGGGGACGTTCCACCGCCGCATCTTCCTGATGGGCGGGGTGACGGCGCTCGGCATCTTCGCGCTGGTCGGGCAACTGGGCCTGCTCCAGATCGTGCAGGGCGGCAAGTACAAGAAGCTGTCGGCGGCGAACCAGTTCAATTTCCGTATCCTGCCGCCGCCGCGCGGGCAGATCCTCGATCGCAACGGCAATGTCATCGCCGGCAACCGTCCCAGCTTCCGGGTGCTGCTGATCCGCAACGAGATCGAGGATCTCGATCAGACCCTGGATCAGATTTCCTACGTCCTGCCGCAGACCGAGGCCAACCGCCGCCGCATCGTGCGCGACGTCAGCCAGTCGCAACGCTTCGTGCCGACGGTCGTCGCTTCGGACCTGAGTTGGGAAGATTTTTCGCGCGTCAATCTCTACGCCTCGGAAATCCCGGGCGTGCAGGCGGTGATGGACGAAATCCGCGTCTATCACTACGGCGGCGCCTTTGCCCACGTCGTCGGCTATGTGTCCAAGGTGTCCGAGAAAGACGTCAAGGCCGAGGGCGAGAACCCCGACTCGCTGCTGCTGCACCCCAGCTTCCGCATCGGCAAGCAGGGCGTCGAAAAGGCCTTCGAGAAGCAGTTGCGCGGTGTTTCGGGCGCGCAGAAGATCGAGGTCAATGCCCGCGGCAATATCGTCGCCGAAGACCCCAACGGCACCAAGCCGCCAACGCCGGGCGAGGATATCACCCTGACGTTGGATGCCGAGATTCAGGCCCGCGCGCTGGAGGTCTTCGAGCAGGATTCCGGCGCGGCGGTCATGCTTGATATCCATACCGGCGAAATCCTGTGCATGACCTCGGCCCCGGCCTTCGATCCGAACCTGTTCGTGTCGGGTATCTCCAGCAAGGCGTACCGCCTGCTGGCCGATTACGAGCGTCTGCCGCTGCTCGACAAAGCCATCGGCTCGACCTTTGCGCCGGGGTCGACCTTCAAGATGAACACGGTGCTGGCCCTGCTGGCGGCGGGGGTGTCGGACACCGAGCGCGTCAACTGCCCGGGCTCCTACCGCTTCGGCAACCGCACCTTCTACTGCCACAAGAAGAGCGGCCACGGGCCGGTCGATATGCGGCACGCCATCAAATATTCCTGCGACGTCTATTTCTACCACATGTGCAACCGCGCCGGGGTCGACCGCATCCACGACACCGCGCACAAGCTGGGTCTGGGCGAACTGTTCGATCTGGAGATCAGCGGTCAGAAGAAGGGCCTTGTCCCGTCGACCGCTTACAAGCGCGAAGCCTTCAAGAAAGACCCGAAATGGCATCCGGGCGAGACCCTGTCGGTGGCCATCGGGCAGGGCTATACCCACGTCTCGGCCCTGCAACTGGCCGTCTATACGGCGCGCATCGCCAACGGCAACCGCGCGATCACCCCGCACCTCATCAAGAAGGTGGGGGCGGTGGATACCGACTTCGATTTCAAGCCGATCGACATTCCGCCCGAACATCTTCAGGTCGTCCGAGACGGCATGTACATGGTGTCGAACGACGCCGACGGCACGGCCTATCGCAACTCCCAGCTCAATCTGGGCGACATCAAGCTGTGCGGCAAGACCGGGACGGCGCAGGTCCATTCCTACGATAACGCCAAAACGCGCAAGGCCAGTATCTGGAAGTTCAAGGACCACGGCCTGTTCGTCTGCTACGCGCCCGCCGATAACCCTAAATACGCCCTGGCCGTGGTGCTGGAGCACGGGGTCGGCGGCGCGGCCTTCGCGGCACCCAAGGCGCGCGAGATCATGAAGGTGGCCCTGCTCAAGGACCCGGCCATGCAGGCGCGCATCGTGCGTCCGGTGCCGGTCGAGGATGCGGCGGCGGCCTCCGCCGAGGCTTTGCCCGACATCACCGACGTGCCGAACCCCGACCCCACCATCCCTCCTGCCGACTGAGGACGCCATGGCCGAAAGCGCAATGACCCGGCGGGGTGAACGCGAACGCTACGATGTCAAGCTGCTTCAGGTCGACTGGGGCTTTGCGCTGGTCCTGTCGCTGATCGCGGGGATCGGGGCGCTGGTGTTGTACAGCGTCGGCGGCATGTCGTGGGAGCCGTGGGCCTATAACCACCTCCTGCGCTTCGGTCTGTGCTTCGTCCTGATGATCGCCCTGTCGCTGGTCGATCTGCGTTGGTGGCTGCAACTGTGCTATCCCATCTATGCCGTTTCGCTGCTGCTGCTGGTGGCGGTCGAACTGTTCGGCGACGTGCGCATGGGGGCGCAGCGCTGGCTGTCGATCGGGTCGTTTTCGATGCAGCCGTCGGAATTCATGAAGCTGGCCATCGTCATGGCGCTGGCGCGCTGGTATCACGAAGCGGGAGTGAAGGACGCCACCCTGTCGTGGAAGCTGATCATTCCCCTGTCCATGATCATGGTGCCGGTCCTTCTGGTGGCGCACCAGCCGGACCTCGGCACCGCCATGTTGATCCTGCTGACCGGGGTCACGGTGATGATCGTGGCGGGCCTCGACTGGCGCATCATCGGCGCGGCGGCGGCGGCGGGCGCGGTGGCCATTCCGTTCTTCGTCATCTTCGTCATGCACGACTATCAGCGCGACCGCGTCCTGACCTTCCTCAACCCCGAAGCCGATCCGTCGGGGGCGGGCTACCACATTCTGCAATCCAAGATCGCCATGGGCTCCGGCGGTCTGCTGGGCAAGGGACTGGGGCTGGGGTCGCAGTCGCAGCTCAACTTCCTGCCGGAAAAGCACACCGACTTCATTCTGGCGGCGGTGTGCGAGGAACTGGGCTTCGTCGGCGGCTTCACGGTGTTCGCGCTCTACGGTCTGGCTGTCTATATGGCGCTACGGATCGCCACCTTGTCGCACAGCCATTTCGGGCGGCTGGCGGCGGCCGGCACGACGGCGACGTTTGCGCTCTACGTTCTGATCAACGGGGCGATGGTGATGGGTCTGGCCCCCGTTGTCGGCGTGCCGCAGCCGCTTTTGTCCTACGGCGGCTCGGTCATGATGACGGTGATGATCGGCTTCGGCCTCGTCATGGGTGTCAAGGTCCACCGCTATCAGGAATTGCCGCGCTCGCAGTCCTTCTTCGCGCAGTTCGAGTAGGGCGTGAGAGAGGAGAGCGCTTCCCAAAAAGTGTGCAGCGGTTTTTGGAATCAGAAGCGCGAAAGAAAAGACTATGGAATTTGAAGAACTGATCGAACTGGCGCGCGACTCCTATGTCGGGCAATTCGTAAACTTTGCCGATACGCAGTTGAAGACCTATCCGGAGGGGACGCCGGAAATCAAGGTCATGGTCGCCGAGGACTCCGGCCTCTATCGCGGGCTCTATTGTGCCGACTTTATCACCGTCGATCCGGAAGAGTCCGAAGCCCCGCGCATCATCGAACTGGCCCCCGAAGAAGAGGTCACCTTCGAGCCGATCGAGGTGACGCTGGGCGAGATGGAGATGACCGTCGAGGCCTTGAGCTGGCACGACATGAACCTGACGCTTGTCGACGCGCCCATGCCGCACGAAGGTGGCGGCGTGCAGGGGATCGAGGCATGGTTCGAGACCTGGTTCGACCCGGAAGACGTCAATGTCGATCTGGATTCGCGCTTTTCCGGCCATATCCATTCGCTGATCATCGACGGGGATAATCTGCACGTCGATTTCGGCACCGCGCCGGTTCAGGCGTTGATCGACCTGCTGTTGCTGATCGAGATGAACGGCTGCGCGGGCGTGAAGGTGTTTTAAGCCTCAATTGCCCAAAAGCTCAAATCTATCGATCCGTTTAATATGAACAGTCTGGCCGGGATCACCCAAATATTGAGATTCTGATTTCGTCAGATCGCGTTGCCCCGTCAAAACGACTTTGAGGTTGACTGCTTGATCGGGCGTTTTTTCATGCGTTTTGATGTAAGCCAATAGGTTGGTACAAACTTCGGGTTCGCATTTGATCGAATAGTATTCGGTTTGAGAGGCGAGATCGCATACCGGCATGCCGGGTTTGCAGGTAATGAAGACGAAGTTCTCAAAATTCGAGAAAACCTGCCCCGACATTTGCTCTTCCGAGCCCTGTTTCAATTGAATATTGTCGCCACGCGTTCCCACACAGGCAACAAGGCCGAAAGCGAAAAGCCCAACTATAAGACCTAAGCGCATTGCGTTCCCCCTAACTTAACAACCGCTCCACAAACGCCGGAACGACCTCGGTCGCCGGTCCGTAGATCTTCTCATCGAACAAACTCTGCCCCAGCGAAGGTTCCAGATTAAGCTCGACCGTATGGGCTCCGGCACGGGTCGCTTCCTGCACGAAGCCCGCCGCCGGATAGACATTGCCCGACGTGCCGATGGAGATGAACAACCCGCATCCCGACAGGGCGTCGTAAATGCGGTCCATCTCGAACGGCATTTCCCCAAACCAGACGATGTCCGGGCGCAGGCCTTCGGCTCCGAACGGCGACGGCGTGTCAATGAGCATATCGCCCAACCAGTCGCAGCTTTTACCGGTCTCGACGCAGCGCGCCCGCAAAAGCTCGCCGTGCATGTGGATCAGGCCGAAGCCGCGTTTCGGGACGATATTGCGATGCGCGCGATCGTGCAGGTCGTCGACATTCTGCGTCACCAGCAGCACGTCGCCGTCGTATTCCGCTGAAAGCCTTGCCAGCGCCTCATGCGCGGCATTGGGCGCGACATCTTTCAACTGCGCGCGGCGTTGATTGTAGAAGTCATGCACCAGCACCGGATTGGCCGCGAAGCCTTCCGGTGTAGCGACGGCCTCGACGCGGTGGCCGCACCACAGACCGTCAGAGGCGCGAAAGGTCGGCACCCCCGATTCCGCCGAGATCCCGGCCCCGGTCAGGATGACGATTGCCGGTTTCATTGCCCTACCAGCACCACGCCCTCGCGGCGCGGATCGGCGCCGCCATCGATCTTATCGCCACGGAACATGACCCCGTGCAGACCGGAGTTTTCCCCGGTCACTTCCTGAATCGTGTAACCCATGCCTTTCAACCCTTGCAGGATATCCGGCTTCATCAGCGGGGCTTCGATGCGGATGGCCTCGCCGCGCGCCACGACGTTGGGCAGGGCAACGGCGTCCTGCATCGACAGGCCCCAGTCGAGCACACCGACCAGCGCCTTGAGGTTATAGGACAGGATCGAGGTGCCGCCGGGCGAGCCGACCATGCCGATGAAATTCTTGTCCTTGTCGAAGATCAGCACCGGGGCCATCGAGGAGCGCGGACGCTTGCCGCCTTCGACGGCGTTGGCGACCTTTTGCCCGTCCTTCGTGACCGGCGTGAACGAGAAATCGGTCAGCTGGTTATTGAGGAAGAAGCCGCCGACCATGCGGCCCGTGCCGAAGATGCTTTCGACGGTCGTGGTCATCGACACGGCATTGCCGTAGCGGTCGCGGATGACCATGTGCGTCGTCCCGGCCGGCTCATGCGTATTGTCTTTCGCCCAGGCGACCGCCTTCGACGGCATACCGAACGTTGGGGCGGGCGACGCCTTGCCGATGGTGATCAAGGCGACGCGGCTCTTGATATAGTCCGGATCGCGCAGGGCCTTCACCGGCACATCGACGAACTCGTCGTCAGCCAGATACTGATCGCGGTCGGCATACATCAGGCGTTCGGCCTCGATGATGACCTGCCAGCCGCGGGCGTCACCCGCGCCATAGTCGCGCATCGGGAAGGCTTCGACGATCTTCAACGCCTGAAGCAGCGACACGGCCGACGACGGCGGCGGCGGGACGCAGATGATATAGATGCGGTAGGTGTCGCAGACCGCTTCGCCCTGCTTCGGGAAATAGGTCTTGAAATCGTCGGGTTGCAAATCGCCGGGCAGGGGGCCCTCGTGCGTTTTGGTAATGATGGCGTCGACCAAAGCGCCTTCGTGGAAGATCACCGCGCCCTTGTCGGCCAGGGTGCGTACCGTGGCGGCATAGGCCGGATTCTTCAGGCGCTCACCGGTCTTTTTCCATCCGCCGTTACCGTCGCCGAAATAGGCGATGACGTCGGTGGTTTTGCTCTGCGGGAAGGCGGCCGACGCCAGATAGTCGCCCAGACGCGGCGAGATGATGAAGCCTTCATCAGCTAGCGTTTCCGCCGATCCGAACAGGTCTTTCCACTTGAGCTTACCGTGTTCGGCGTGGGCCATTTCCAGCATCAGGATCGCGCCGGGAACGCCTGTGGCGCGGCCCGACACGACGGCCTCACCGAAGGGGAGCGGCGTGCCGTCGTCCTTGAGGAACAGCTTGCCGGTCGCTGATTTCGGCGCAGTCTCGCGGCCATTATAGGCGGTCGTCCTGCCGGTCTTGTGGTCGTAATAGACCATGAAGGCCCCACCGCCGAGGCCGGAGCTTTGTGGCTCGACCAGCCCCAGCACCGCCTGCACCGCCACGGCGGCGTCGATGGCCGTGCCGCCCTTTTCCAGTATGTCCATACCCGCCTTCGCCGCCAGCGGATTGGCGGCGGCCACCACTGGCTTGAAGGTGGCGGGTTCGGATTTCGGGGGCAGGGTCGCGCAGCCGCTCAGGCCCAGCACCAGCAGGGCGGAAGCAAACAGGCGGCGCGTCATCAGGGCGGGGGAGCGCATGGCGGCCTCATTTCTTGAACTCAAGGTTCAATATAGGCGCGTCGGACGTGAGGGCAAATGAAAAGCCCTTTATCTGATCGTGAGGCCCGCTAAATCAGGGCGCGTCCGCCATCTTCAGGCCGTGGGCGGTACGATCCAACAAAAAAGCCTCCCCGAAGGGAGGCTTTTTTGTTGGATGGCGCACTCGAAGAGATTCGAACTCCTGACCCTCAGATTCGTAGTCTGATGCTCTATCCAGCTGAGCTACGAGTGCTTACCGTTCCGTGTCCGCTGCCGGTGAGTGACCTCCGCGGCGGCGAGGGCGGACAATTAGTCTTTTCGATTTTCAAACGCAAGGCCCAAAACCAAGTTTTCCCCTGTTTTTGCGTTTTTTTGTCAAAACCTCTTATTCAGCCGCGAATGCGCCGTTCGACGCGTTCGACCTGAAGCGCCAGCAGCGCGGCGGGGAAGCACATCAGGGCGCCGAACCACAGCGGGCCGTTGGGGCCGATCTGGCTGAACAGGAATCCGGCGACGATCGGGCCGGCGATGCGTGCGGTCGCGCCGGTGGCCATGTTGAGCCCCAGCATGGCCCCCTGACGGTCGGGCGAGGTCCATTTGGAAATGATCGCCGAGATCGAGGCGAAGATTACCGCCTGACCCAGGGTGGCGAACATGGTCAGGGGCGTGATGAGCAGGGGCGACTGATTGATCCCCTGCAGGACGAAGCCCAGTCCGAACACGGTCAGGCCCAGTGCCAGCACCCGCGCCTCGCCATAGCGGCGGACCAGCGGGCGGGTAAAGACCATCTGCATCAGGGCGGCGGTGACGCCGATGAACAGGAAGATGAAGCCGACCTCCTTTTCCTGCCAGCCATAGCGCGCCTCGGCCCACAGGGCGAAGGTCGCTTCGAGGCCTGCGAAGGCTGCCATGTAACACAGGGTGGCCAGGATCAGGCGGCTGATGATCGGGTCCTTGCGCGCCTCGGCGAAGAGGACGGCGAACCTGACCGACGGCGTCGATTGCGGCGTGCGGACGCGGCTTTCGCGGACATAGAACAGCACGCCCAGCGTCGCGATGGCCGACAAGCCGGCGGCGACGAACAGCGGCAGATGGTAGCCCGCCGGGCCGGTGTCGCGCGTGACCAGCATGGCGCCGATCACGGGGCCGATGACAAAGCCCAGCGAGAAGGCCGCACCGATCAGGCTCATGCGCGAGGCCCGTTGGTGCGGTTCGGACATGTCGGACACATAGGACTGGATGCACGAAACGTTGCCCGACCCCATGCCGTTGAAGAAGCGGATGAAGATCGCCCACCAGATATTCGGCGCGAAGGCCAGCAACACATAGAGCAGGATGTTCGACGCCGTGGTGATGACCAGAACGGGCTTGCGGCCCCACTTGTCCGACAGCGAGCCCCACAGCGGTTCGGCGAAGAACTGCCCCAACGAATAGGCGGCAAACATCAGAGTCACCTGCCAGGCATCGGCCTGAAGCTTTTGCGCGAAGAACGGCATCAAGGGCACCAGCAGGCCGAACCCCACCAGATTGATGAAGACGACGCCGAACATGACGCTGAGGGCGCTATTGTCCTGAATGGCTGATTTTATTGTGGTTTTTTTGGCTTTTGCCGCTTTTGAGGCAGGCTCGGCACACGATTCGTCCAAAGGCGTCTCGGCGTCCGGTTCCGGCAGGTGCGGCTGGGGCGGGGTAACTGACATTTGCCCCCTATAATCCATTTGTGTGCGATTGCGAACGTCTGATTAGCTGTGGGCGCACTTATCACGGAGTTTTTAGAGCCTTTCCCTTGAGACGCCTCAATGACTTGACTTGCGAAACATGTTCTTGTTATGTTCTTAAAATGCAAAAAGCAGGCACGGGACAGGCAGGAGACGACGGGGGTGGGCTGAAATGGCTCTATCTCGACATGAACGCTTTTTTTGCCAGTTGCGAGCAGCAGATGCGGCCGGAACTGCGGCGGCGACCTCTGATCGTGGTGCCGGTCAGGAGCGACTATACCTGCGCCATCGCCGCCAGTGCCGAGGCCAAGGCGCTGGGCATCAAGACCGGCACGCAGGTCAAGCTGGCAAAACAGATGTGTCCGGGGCTCGCCATCGTTGACGCGCGGCCCGATCTCTATGTCGATATCCATCATCGTATTCTCGATGTGGTCGATACGGTCATGCCGGTAGAAAAGGTCTGCTCCATCGATGAGGTCGCCTGCCTTCTGATGGGACCGCAGCGGCACGAGGCCGCCGCGCGGGCGCTGGGCCACCGCATTCAAAAGCGCATTCTGGAACGGATCGGCGAATGCCTGACGGCTTCGATCGGCATCGCCCCCTCGCGGATGCTGGCCAAGACGGCGGCGGACATGATGAAGCCGCTGGGGATGACCGTCCTGCGTATGGATCACCTGCCGGGGCCGTTGCTGGGTCTGGAGGTCGATGATTTTCCGGGTATCGGCGCGGCGATGAAGGGGCGGTTGTTCAAGGCGGGGATTTCGGAGGTGCGGCAGTTGTGGCACCTCAGCCCGTCGCGGATGCGGCAATTGTGGGGTGGGATCGGCGGCGATAACTTCTGGTATGCGTTGCACGGGGTCGATCCGCCGGAAACCGTGACCGAGCGCCATTCGATCAGCCATTCGCACGTGCTGGCGTCCGAGTTGCGGCCTGTGGAGGCGGCGCGACCGGTGGCGCGACGGCTGACGGTCAAGTGCGGCACGCGGCTGCGGCGGATGGGGCTCAGGTGCGGCGGCCTGCATCTGTCGATCCGCGGCACAGCGTCGGGCCGGGCGCAGGCCGAGCGCGTGTTTCCGGCGACGTCGGACACGTTTCGGCTGCTGGAGGCCATCGACGATATGTGGCACCAGTGCGTCGGGGCGCTGAACCAGCCGCGCATCCAGAAGGTGTCGGTGACGTGCCTGCGCATGATCCCCGCCGACACGCCGCCGGATCTGTTCGGCTACAGTCCGGCGGTGCAGGAGGACGGTCGGCACATGAAGCTTCTGAAGGCGCTGGACGGCCTGAACGAGCGCTTCGGCAAGGACCGCGTCAGCATAGGGCCACGACCGAAGCTGCACGATTTCGTCGGCGCCAAGATCGCCTTCAACCGTGTGCCGGAAGTCGAGGAGTTCTGGGAATGATTTACCGGGGAATTAGGCTTTTCAAGGTTGGATAGGGCGGTTATAGCTAAGGCATGAACGACAAGGTCTTCTATTCCGTCGCCGCGCTGATTGCGCTGGGCATGGTGGCTCTCAGCCTCGTCTGGCCGCAGGGGCTGGGGGTGCGCTCGCCCGCGCCCTTCGGTCATGCGATCGAACTGCCCGATCAGGTGCGGGCCGAACGCGAACGCGCCGAACGCAAGGAAAAGCGCCACGCCGAGGAAGCGGCCGAACGCGCCGCCCGGGCTCAGGCGCAAGCCGAAGGCGACGCGGCCTCTGCGGCGCCCGTCAACTAAACCGTTTCATGACCGCCGTCCTTATCTTCGGCTACGGCTTTATCGGCGCGGCCTTCGCCGAGCTGTGCCGCGCGCGGGGCTACGCCATAACCGCCACCGCCCGGGACGCCGCCAAGCGCGCCTGCCTGACCGCGCAGGGCATCGCGGCCATCGATCCGACCGATGCTGAGGCCCTGAAGGCCGCCGCCCGCGCCGCCTCGGCCATTCTGATCACGCCGGCACCGGACGACGCGGGGTGTCCGGCCTTTGCGGCTGTGTCGACAGCGCTCGAAACGGTCCCGCGCAAATGGATCGGTTACCTGTCGACCACGGGCGTCTATGGCGACCGGGGCGGGGGCTGGGCGTTTGAGGATCAGGCCCCGACGCCGCTATCAGTCGAAGGTCGCCGCCGCGTTCTGGCCGAATCGCAATGGCTGGGGCTGTCTCTGTTGCACGATGTCGCCGTGTTTCGTTTGCCTGGCCTCTATGGCGTCGGGCGCAGCGTCATCGAGCGTTTGAGAGAGGGTACGGCGCGCCGCATCCACAAACCGGACCAGGTTTTTTCGCGGCTTTACGATACAGACTGCGCCGACGCCCTGACGCGCAGCCTTGAGCGGCCACGGGCGGGCGCGACCTATAATCTGTGCGACGACGAACCGGCCCCGGCGGATGCGGTCATGGTCTGGGCGGCGCAGACCTTCGGCTTCGACGTGCCGCCGGAAATCGCCTTCGACGACCCGGGCTTAAGCCCCGGCATGAAGCGTTTCTATGCCGAAAACAAGCGTGTCTCGAACGCCCGCGCCAAGGCCGAACTGGGCTGGCGACCGCAATATCCGACCTATCGTGAGGGGCTGACCGAGGTATGGCGGCAACTCAACCCCCTCTCCCCGCTTGCGGGGAGATGGGATTAATAGGCCAGCGCCAAGCCATCCTTGCGCATCTCGGTCGCCGCCGCATAGGCGCGGCCCAGCGGATCGTTCTGCGTCATGATCGCCTGATAGCCGCCATAACCGCCCGGGGCGGCCTTGATCGCCCAGCCGAGCTTTTCCAGCCCCGCCCGCGTCTCCAGCGGCACGCCGTTTTCCAGATTGAGCGTCCCGGTGCCGGTGGCCATTTCGCCGGTCGGTTCGGAAGAGCCTTCGTGGTGCCAGCGCGGCGAATCCCCGGCCTCCTGCAGGCCCAGTCCGTAGTCGATCATATTGACGAGGATCTGCGCCTGACCCTGCGGCTGCATGTCGCCGCCCATGACGCCGAAGCTGAGCCACGGCTGCCCGTCCTTGCACGCAAAACCCGGAATGATCGTATGGAACGGCCGCTTGCCCGGCGCGTAGATATTGGGCGAGCCGTCGCGCAAGGAGAACAGCTCGCCGCGATCCTGAAACATGAAGCCCAGCCCGTCGGCGACGAGGCCCGAGCCCATGCCGCGATAGTTCGACTGAATCCAGCTGACCATCATGCCGTCCTTGTCCGAGACGGTGAAATAGGTCGTATCGCCGCGCGCCGGAGCCTCATAGGGCACGACGCGCGGCAGGATAGCGTCTTGTCTGATTTTCGACGCCTGTTCTTTCGCATAGGCTTTCGATAGCAGGGCCTCGACCGGCATCTTCGAGAAGTCCGGGTCGCCGAAGAATTTCGCGCGGTCCTCGAAGGCCAGCCGCTTGGCCTCGATCTGGGTGTGCAGCGAGGCGGTGGTCTGGAATCCCATGCCTTTCAGGTCGAAGTTCTCCAGAATATTCATCATCTGAAGCGTCGACAGGCCCTGCGTATTGGCCCCCAGCCCCAGCACCTCGACACCGCGATAGGTGGTTTTCAGCGGCTCAGAATATTCACCCTTGTGCGCGCTGAGGTCGGATTTGCGTAAGTGCCCGCCGATGCGCTTGAAATAGGTATCGATGGTGTCGGCGATCTGGCCCTCATAGAAGCTGCGTGGGCCGTTGGCGGCGAGATAACGATAGGTCGCCCCCAGATCCGGATTGCGGAAAATTTCGCCTTCACGCGGGGCGCGACCGTTGGGGGCGTAGGTCTTGAGGAAGTTCTGCACCTCCTCGATGCCCGACGCCGGGTTGGTAAAGCGGCGATAGCTGGCATTGAGGTAATAGGCGATGGTCTGGGCTACCGGCACGCCGCGTTCGCACAAAGCGATAGCCGGGGCCAGCACCTCGGCGAATTTGAGCTTGCCGTACTTGGCGTGCATCTGCCCCCAGGTATCGACCGCGCCGGGCACCGAGACCGAGACGCTGCCCCACGACGGGATATGGCCGTCTTTTGCTTTTGAGCGCACGTGCTCAAGGCTCATGCCCTTCGGTGAGCGGCCCGACCCGTTGAAACCGATGACCTTTTTGACCTTGGGGTCCCACAGCATGACATAGGCGTCGCCGCCGATGCCGCACGAGATCGGCTCCAGAAAGCCCAGCGCCGCATTGATGGCGATGGCCGCGTCGATGGCCGAGCCGCCCTGACGCAGGATGTCGATACCGATCAGGCTGGCCATCGGGTGAGCGGTGGCGGCGGCGCCCTGCGTCCCCCAGACGGTCGAGCGCCCGGCGAACTGCGCACCGGTGACGCGGTCGCCGCCCCTGATCGGATCGAGCGCGAAGGCGGGCGATGCGGCGAGGGCTGGCAAGGTAGCGAGGAAGCTGCGGCGGTGCATGGGTCAAACTCCGGTTTGACCCATGTGGTATCAGATTTTACGATTTGGCAAGGCCGCGTACTGTCTCGACCAGTCGCGTCAGGTCCGCCGTGCTCGACAGCCGGTGGTCGCCGCCCTTGATCAGGGTCATCGTGACGTCCTTCGCGGAAATATGCTGCGCCAGTCGCACGCCGTGTTGCCACGGTACGACCTCGTCGTTCAGGCCGTGCAGGATGTGCACCGGGCCGTCGAAGGGCAGGGGCTTATCGAGTACCAGATGGTCGCGCGCCTCGTCGAAAAAGGCCTGCGACATCGGCACGTCGTAATCATAGCCGCGCAGGTGGAAAAAGCCGGACACCTCCAGCGCACGGCGGTCTTCGGGCGACAGCGACGGCAGCATCAGTTCGGTGGCGAAATCGGGGGCCGGGGCGATGAACACGGCGGCCTTGACGCGGTCTGGCCGGTCGCGGATCAGCAGCGAGGCCATCCAGCCGCCCATGCTGGAGCCGACGATCACCAGCGGTTCGGTGGTCAGGCTATCCACCACGTCCAGCACGTTCTGACGCCACTGACCGACGCGGGCGTCCTCCCATGTGCCTGAACTGGCGCCGTGCGCGGCGTAGTCGAAACGCAGGAAATCCCAGCCATCGGTGCGGGCGGCATCGGCGAGAGCCTGCGCCTTCGAACCGGTCATGTCGGATTTGAAGCCGCCCAGCCACACGACGGTGGGGCCGTCACCCGCGACGTGGCGGAAGGCGATTTCGGTGCCGTCGGAGCCGGTGAGAAACAGTTGAGTGTCTTGATTTGCGCTATCGGTCATGCGCATAAGCCATAATCCTGCTGTTGCCTGCGAACAAGTCCCGATGCCGAACGCCTTTCCCTACACCGTGCTGCAAGTCGTGCCGGAACTCGACACCGGCGGGGTGGAGCAGACCGTGGTCGATATTGCCCGCGCGGTGATCGAGGCCGGAGGGCGGGCCGTCGTCGTCTCGAAAGGCGGGCGGCTGGAAGGGTATCTCAAATCGATCGGGGCGGTGGTGCATCGCCTGCCGGTCCATTCGAAGAACCCCTATGTGCAGTGGAAGAACTATTTCGCGCTCAAGGCCCTGATCAAGCAGGAAAAAGCCGATATCGTCCATGTACGGTCGCGGGCCCCGGCGCTGTCGGCGTTGCCTGCGGCGAAGGCGCTGGGGGTGAAGACCGTGACCACCTATCACGGCATCTATAATGCCGGGTCGGCGGCCAAGCGCTGGTACAACGGACGGATGACGACGGCGGACATCACCATCGCCAATTCCAACTACACGCGCGATCATATTCTCAAAACCTACGACGTCGATCCGACCAAGGTCATCGCTATTCCGCGCGGCGTCGATCTCAGCAAATTCGATCCGGCAGCGGTCGATGAAGCGCGCCTCGACAAGCTGGCCAAGGCATGGGGGATCGATCGAACCGATGGCCGGACGCGGTTTCTGCTGGCGGGTCGCCTGACGCGCTGGAAGGGGCAGGCGCTGGTCATCGAGGCTCTGGCGCAACTGGCCGATAACCGGGTTCAACTCATTCTGGCGGGGGATGATCAGGGGCGAGCCGAGTACACCACTGAACTTAAGGCACGGATTTTAACCCATTGGCTCGGTGATCAGGTTGCGCTGGCTGGCCATTGCTCCGATATGCCTGCCGCCTATGCCCTGTGCGACTTCGCGCTGGCCCCGTCGCTGGAGCCGGAGGCCTTCGGACGCACGGCGGTCGAGCCGCAGGCCATGGGCAAGCCCGTGCTGGCGGCGAAACACGGTGCGACAGTCGAAACGGTCGAAGACGGCGTGAGCGGGTGGCTGATCGCACCGGGCGACAAACTGGCCTGGGCCGATGCGATGAAGGCCGCGACCCTGACCACGCCCGACGTCCGCGCCGAAATGGGCGCTGCCGGTCAGGTACGCGTGCGCGAACACTTCAGCTTA
The DNA here is from genome assembly GCF_028550415.1 of Asticcacaulis aquaticus. GTDB lineage: Bacteria > Pseudomonadota > Alphaproteobacteria > Caulobacterales > Caulobacteraceae > Asticcacaulis > Asticcacaulis aquaticus. The sequence continues at coordinate 74,710 of NZ_JAQQKX010000009.1, read as the reverse complement.
GAGGCCATGTGCGAAGCCACTCTTGCGGTTTACAGGTCGTTGCTTATATAGCCGGTAGCCTATTCTGGACGCGCATCTGATCCAAAAACCGGTGCCCACTTTTTGGGATGCGCTTACAACAGACCAAAATTAAAATCGCGGTTGCGACAAAGGGGATTGATCACCCCCGTGCCCTTCCTATAATTAGGCCCCAAATTCGGACATGAGTCCAAACCCCATCAACAGTCCATGGAGACTTTGCTATTCGTCGCCCAATGCAAGCCCCGCCCGCTAAAGACGGCCCCCGTATCAATCAGGACATCAAGGTGCCCCGCGTCCTCCTGATCGATCAGAACGGTGAGAAACAAGGCATCATGCCGACCTCCGCCGCGCTTGAAGCCGCCGAAGAAGCCGGTCTTGATCTGGTCGAAGTCTCCCCGACCGCCGACCCGCCGGTCTGCAAGATTCTCGACTACGGTAAGTTCCGCTTCCAGGAGCAGAAGAAGAAGGCCGAAGCGCGCAAGAAGCAGAAGGTCGTCGAAATCAAGGAAATCAAGCTTCGTCCGAATATCGACAAGCACGATTACGAAGTGAAGGCCAAGGCCATGACGCGCTTCTTCGAAGAAGGCGACAAGGTCAAGGTGACGCTCCGCTTCCGCGGCCGTGAAATGGCGCACCCGGAACTGGGCATGAAGCTGCTCAATCAGGTCAAGACCGATTTCGAGGAAACCACCAAGGTGGAATACGAGCCCCGGATGGAAGGTCGCCAGATGATCATGATCCTGGCGCCGAAGTAAGCTTTACAAAATAACGAGGCTCCGGGTTCAACCGGAGCCTTTTTGCATATCAGGAGAAACAAATGGACAGACGAACCCTTCTCATGGGGGCCGCCGGTATGGTCGTGGCCAAGGCCGCGGCGGCGCAAACCCCGGTATCGGGATCGTCGCCGTTCACCGTCGAAGGCGTAATCAGCCAGCAGAGCAAAGACTTTCCCAATGTGCGCGCCCCGGACCTGCCGCCAACGCGGACGATCACGGCGCAGGAAGACGTGGTCTATCTGACGCGGGGCAGCGAAAAGCTGGCGCTCGATATCTATCGTCCGGCCAAGGCCGGGGCCTGCCCGGCGGTTCTGATGGTCCACGGCGGCGGCTGGGAGTCCGGGTCACGCCAGATGGAACGCAGTTTTTGCAAACGCATGGCCGCGCTGGGGTTCGTCGCCATCCCGGTCAGCTATCGTCTGGGCGAGGGCGGACGTTTTCCCGGCAATGTCCTCGACCTCAAGGCCGCGGTGCGCTGGGTCCGCGCCCATGCGGCGGAATATGATATCGACTCCCGCTTCGTCGCTATCGCCGGTGGTTCGGCTGGCGGGCATCTGGCGGCGTTTCTGGGGGCCAGCAACGGTGTGACGGCGTTCGACGATGCACCCGGCGATAGCCGTATTGATGCTGTAGTCGATATCGACGGCGCGGCGTCTTTTCCGGATGCGGTGCTGATCAAGCGTGAAGAGGAGCGGCTGGGGGCGACCTCGCGCTATCTGGGCGGCAACTATTCGACGCGGCGCGAAACGTGGTTCGCGGCCTCACCCCTGACCTATGTCGGTCGGCAGAGCGCGCCGACCCTGTTCATCAATTCCAACCGTCCGACGCCGGTCCTGCCCGGCCGTCCGGAGATGAAGGCGCGGCTGAATGCACTCGGTATCGTGTCGGAGATCATCGACATGCCCGCCGGTACACCGCACCCGTTCTGGCTGGTCGAGCCGTGGTTCACACCCACCATCGAGCGCACGGCAGCGTTTTTGATGGCGCAATACAAGGTGAAGATCGGCGCGTAACCTGCGGCAAAATTCCCATGGCAGGGCCTCTTGTGTGGCGCAATAATCACACCATATCGATGAGCATGAGAGGCTGCTTCTGAGCAAGGGCCACTCGAATTCATCCGCCGAAATGGGGAGCCCAAAGCCATGAATATCGAAAAATACTCCGAGAAAACTCAAAAGCTTATCCAGAGCGCTCAGGCCATCGCCCAGAGCCGCAACCATCAGTATTTCACCCCGCTGCATATCTTGAAAGCGCTCACCGAGGACCGTGAGTCCGTCGCGCGTCCGTTGCTGGAACGCGCCGGTGGTCGACCTGAAGCCTTTATCGGCGCAGTCGATGCAGCGCTGGCCAAACTGCCGTCGGTGACCGGCGGCAATACGCAACTCTATCTGCATAACGACACGGCCAAACTGTTCACCGAGGCCGAAAACGACGCCAATAAGGGCGGCGATGCCTTCGTGACCGCCGACCGTTTGCTGGTCGCGGCGCTGAACAACAGCGACGGGGCGAACCTGCTCAAGGCGGCGGGGACGTCGCTGGGGCAACTCAAGGACGCGCAAAAGGAGTTCCGCAAGGGCAAGCCCGCCAATTCGGCCAATGCCGAAAATGGCTTCGACGCGCTGAACCGCTATGCCCGCGATCTCACTCAGGACGCGCTCGATGGCAAGATCGACCCGGTCATCGGTCGCGACGAAGAAATCCGCCGCACGATTCAGGTGCTGGCCCGCCGCACCAAGAACAACCCCGTCCTGATCGGCGAACCGGGTGTGGGGAAGACCGCCATCGTCGAAGGTTTGGCGCAACGCATCATCAATGGCGACGTGCCCGAAAGCCTCAAGGACAAGAAGCTCCTGTCGCTCGACATGGGCGCGCTGATCGCCGGGGCGAAATACCGCGGCGAGTTCGAAGAGCGCCTGAAGGCCGTTCTCAACGAAGTGACTCAGGCCGAAGGCCAGATCGTCCTGTTCATCGACGAGATGCACACCCTGGTCGGTGCCGGTAAGTCCGACGGCGCGATGGATGCCTCGAACCTGCTCAAGCCCGCCCTGGCGCGCGGTGAACTGCACTGCGTCGGCGCGACCACGCTGGATGAGTACCAGAAGCACGTCGAAAAGGATCCGGCTCTGGCCCGGCGGTTCCAGCCGGTCTTCGTGCAGGAACCGACCGTCGAGGACACCATCTCGATCCTGCGCGGGCTGAAGGAAAAGTACGAACTGCACCACGGCGTCAAGATTTCCGACAGCGCCATCGTCTCGGCGGCGACGCTGAGCAACCGCTACATCGCCGACCGCTTCCTGCCGGACAAGGCCATCGACCTGATCGATGAGGCCGGTTCGCGCGTGCGCATGGCGGTCGATTCCAAGCCGGAGGAACTCGATGAATTCGACCGCCGCATCGTGCAGTTGAAGATCGAGCGCGAGGCCCTGCAAAAGGAAACCGACGCCGGGTCGCGGACGCGGCTGGAAAAGCTGACCGACGAACTGGAAGACTTGGAGGGCAAATCTGCCGAACTGACCGCGCGCTGGAAGGCCGAAAAGGACAAGGTCGGGGCCGCCTCGCGCGCCCGTGAAGCGCTGGACCGCGCCCGTATCGAACTGGCGGCGGCGCAGCGCAATGGCGACCTGCAACGGGCGTCGGAAATCCTCTATGGCCAGATCCCGCAGCTTGAAAAGCAGGTCGCCGAGGCCGAAACCAAGTCGGAAGCGGCACCTTTGACCCCTGAGGTCGTCGACGCGTCGCAGATCGCGCAGGTCGTGTCGCGCTGGACCGGCATCCCGGTCGACAAGATGCTCGAAGGCGAACGCGACAAGCTGCTGCGCATGGAAGACGAACTGCGCAAGCGCGTGGTCGGGCAAGACGAGGCGCTGGTCGCGGTCTCCGACGCCGTGCGGCGGGCGCGGGCGGGGCTGAAAGACCCCAACCGTCCGATCGGCTCGTTCCTGTTCCTGGGCCCGACGGGCGTCGGCAAGACCGAGCTCAACAAGGCGCTGGCGGAGTTCCTCTTCGACGACGAAGCGGCGATCACCCGCCTCGACATGTCCGAATATATGGAAAAGCACGCCGTTTCGCGCATGATCGGCGCCCCGCCGGGCTATGTCGGTTACGACGAAGGCGGCGCCCTGACCGAGGCTGTGCGCCGCAGGCCCTATCAGGTCGTCCTGTTCGACGAGGTCGAAAAGGCGCACCCGGACGTGTTCAACATCCTCTTGCAGGTGCTGGACGACGGGCGGCTGACCGACGGGCAGGGGCGTGTGGTTGATTTCCGCAACACCCTGATCGTCATGACCTCGAACCTCGGCTCGCAGTACCTCGTCAATATGGAGGACGGCACCGATATCGAACAGGTCCGCCCGCTGGTCATGGACGAGGTCAAGCGCCACTTCCGCCCGGAATTCCTCAACCGGATCGACGAGACCATCCTCTTCCAGCGCCTCGGCCGGGCCAATATGGGCAATATCGTCCGTATCCAGCTCAAGGGTCTGGAAAAGCTGCTGCGCGACCGGGAGATGACGCTGGCCATCGACGACGCGGCGCTGAACCATCTGGCCGAACTGGGCTACGAACCGGCCTACGGCGCGCGGCCTTTGAAGCGGGTGATCCAGAAGCAACTGGTCGACGCTATCGCTAAACGCATCCTCAATGGCGAGTTCGGCGACGGCGACGTGATCAGCGTGGGCTTCGACGGTGATCATCTGCTGATCGGTCGCCCGACGGTGAACTAAGCGCAATCCAAAAAGTGCGCAGCGGTTTTTGGACTCAATTGCGCGACAAACAAAAATGCAGGGTCGCGGACCCTGCACCCGTTAGTTGGAGCAAATGGCCCCGTCGCGGTTTACGCGGCGGGGTTGTTTATTCCGAAATGGTATTCCGTAATCCAAGATGGAATATTTTATTCCGAGATGGTATAGTTTGTTCCAATAGGAGTTTGTTATGCCCGCCTTGTCACGTATCACATTCAAGCCTGATGTCATGGGCGGTAAAGCCTGTATTCGGGGTTTGCGAGTGACCGTTGGTACGCTGGTCGGGCAGATTGGTGCGGGTCGATCGGTGGACGAAATCCTGACAGATTATCCTTACCTTGAACGCGAAGATGTTATGGAAGCCTTGCTTTACGCGGCGTGGCGTTCCGAAGAGCGAGAGATCGACCTGATCCGCGCATGAAGTTTCTCATCGATATGAACCTGACGCCACGTTGGTGCGCTGTGCTACAGGCTGCTGGTCATGAAGCGTCACACTGGTCGCAGTTAGGTGCGATGGATGCACCAGATACTGAACTCATGGAATATGCTCACGGGCATAATCTTGTAGTCCTGACGCATGATCTTGATTTCAGCGCTATACTGGCGGCGACCAAGGGTCTCAAGCCGAGTGTCGTGCAAATCCGCGCTGACAATGTCAGTCCGGAGGTCATTGGCGCAGCGGTTATCGATGCGATTCGACAAGTGCAATTGGATTTGGAAGCTGGCGCGTTGTTGACCATAGATACACAACGTTCACGGTTGCGCCTTTTACCGCTTACCTAATCACCAACCCAAAACCGCATCCCCGCGCAGGATCGTTTCGACCTCTGGTGTGTGTTTGCGCTCGCCGTCGTCGTGCAGGATCAGCGGTGGCAGGAGCCGCAACGGGGCCTTGCCCAACCGTTTGGCGCGGATAAGGACGCGCTTGGCGTCCTTATCGATAAACGGCTGGATCGGGCGGATGATAAACGAACCGCATTTGTTCAAACCGCTAAGGATATCCCCCAGCCGGTCGGCGCGGTGGACGAAGACGATCTCGCCGCCGTCCTTCACTGCCGCCTGCGCGAAGTCGAGCCACGCGGCCAGGCCGTCGTCGGCGATCCACGCCGGGCGTTTCAGTTCATGCGGCGCGCGGAGGGTGTCGGGATCGTCGAAATAGGGCGGGTTGCTCAGAACCATATCGAAGCGCGGCAGGTCGAAGCTTTTGTATCCCCTGCCAATATCGCCATTGATGGCGCTGTGTCCGCCGCCGTTGGCCGCGATATTGGTTTCGGTCAGGGCAAAGGTCGGCGCGTCGCGCTCGATGCCTGTGGCCATCACCTGCGGGCAACGCGCCGCCAGCGACAAAAACACCCCGCCGACGCCACAGCCCAGTTCTAATACGCTCACGGCTACTTCGCTACGCTCAGGCCTCCGCGAGGGCGGCGAAGTGTCGCCGGGGCCCGCTTGGGCCCTGTTGGAGTATGGTGCCTCATTTCTTTCGCGTGATTTTTTTTCTGCGATGATCCCCGCCGCGCCCGCCGCCAATAGTGCGCCATCCATGCCGATGCGGTAGCCTTTGGCGGGCTGATGCAGCCGGACGCGACCGCCCAGCAGGGTGGTTTCGACGACTTCGGGGAAGGGAGGGGGAGTAAGGCTGTGCATAGAGGGTGATGTAACGGCAACTTTTACCGCGATATACCACAAAGTCTTAACGCGGGCATGGACTAAGGCGAAAAGCGGGTTTAAGTGGGGAAATCATGTGTTTGTACCGCCGGAGCAGGTAGCCTTGGATACGGCCAATATCGAAAAAACCCGTTATGCAGAAACGTCTTCTAAAGCAGACGTCAACGCGCTCGTGCGCCTGTGCGAAGCGGATATGGCCTCGGTCAACGCCACCATCACCGAACGGATGCAAAGCGACGTCTCGATCATTCCGGCGCTGGCCGAGCACCTGATCAGCGCCGGCGGCAAACGTTTGCGCCCGCTGCTTTGTGTGGCGGCGGCGCGCATCGCCGGGACGACCAATGCGCACCATCACAAGCTGTCCGCCGCCGTCGAGTTCATCCACACCGCCACGCTTCTGCACGATGACGTGGTCGATTCCAGCCAGTTGCGCCGCGGCAAGGTCGCCGCCCACCTGATCTGGGGCGCGCCGTCCTCGGTACTGGTCGGCGACTTCCTGTTCGCCCGGGCGTTTGAACTGATGGTCGAAACCGACTCGCTTCAGGCGCTGGGAATCCTGTCGAAAGCCGCGGGCGTCATCGCCGAGGGCGAGGTGCTGCAATTGATGAAGGCCTACGATGTCGGCCTGTCGGAAGCCATCTATATCGACATCATTTCGGCCAAGACGGCGGCCTTGTTTGCGGCGGCGTCCGAGAGCGGCGCGGTGGCGGCGGGGGCTTCAGTTGAGAAGCAGAAAGCCTTGCGCGATTACGGCATGAACCTCGGCCTGGCCTTCCAGATTCAGGACGATGCGCTCGATTACGGCGGCACGGCAGCATCGCTGGGCAAGAACGCCGGTGACGACTTCGCGGAAGGTAAGGCGACCTTGCCGCTGATCCTCGCCATCGCCGCGACGGGCGAGGCGGAAAAAGACTTCTGGCACCGCACGGTAAGCTTGCGTCAGCAGCAGGAGGGCGATTTCGCCCGTGCGCAGGCTCTGATGATCGAGTCCGGTGCCATGGCCCAGACGATCGATCGCGCGAAGGTCTATGCCCGCAAGGCTAAGGATGCCTTGAAGGTATTCGGGGCCAGCGAGTGGAAAGCGGCGCTGGAAGCTCTGGCCGATTACAGCGTCGAACGCACGAAGTAAGCCAACAAAATCTACCTCCCTGCGCTTGCGCGGGGAGGGGGACCATTTGCGGAGCAAATGGTGGTGGGGTGTCTTTCTGAGTTTCAACAAACTCGGTTTTAAGAAAGCAAGAACCCCCACCACCACATCTCAATCGCTTCGCGATCTCGTGCGGTCCCCCTCCTCGGCATAGCCGGGGAGGTATGTTTAAAGCCCTTCCATATCCGGGGTTTGCCAGCCCAGATGCTGGCCGGAATCGACGCAGATCATCTGCCCCGTGACCGAGCGCGCCTGCGCCAGATAGACCACGGCGTCGGCGATCTCGTCCGGCGTCACGCGCGTTTGCAGCAGGGTCGAGGCGGCCTCAAGCTCGAACGCTTCGGCGCTTTGGTGGATCGACGGCAGGGTCGGGCCGGGGCCGACGGCATTGACGCGGATGCGCGGCGCCAGTTCCTGCGCCAGAGTCCGCGTGGCGTGCCACAGGCCGGCCTTGGACAATCCATAGGAAAAGAACGGCGGCGAGGGCTTCAATACCCGTTGATCGATCAGATTGATGACGGCCGCCCCATCGGGAACATCGCCTTGCGCGGCAAAGGCCTGCGCCAGCAGCACCGGGGCCAGCAGGTTGGTCCGCATGTGCTTATCCCAGCACGCGACGGTCATCGAGCCCAGCCGGTCATCGAAAAACACCGACGCATTGTTGACGAGCAGGCTCAGGGACCCAAACGCGCTGACGGCGGCGGGAACGAGGGATTTAACGCTGTCAGGTTCGGACAGGTCGGCTTGCAGGGCTTCGGCGCGCACGCCCAGCGCCCGGAGTTCGCGCACCAGGTCGTATGCGGCGGCGTCCGACGTACCGTAATGCACGCCGATAGCGTAGCCCTGACGCGCCAGAGCAAAGGCGACGGCGCGGCCGATACGCTTGGCCGCACCCGTAACGAGCGCCGTTTTAGTCAATGCGGCCGAAGTCGATAAAGTTGATCAGGGCGACGACGCCGAGGAAACCCAGCATGATTGCGATGGCCAGCATGGAAAAGCGCTCCGAGAATAAATCTGTCTTACGTGCTTAACCCTGTGCGGATCGCAACTCAAGAGGCGCTGCCGGATTAAAATCGTGCGCACGACAACTGTGACTTGAGAAATGGCGGCGCAGCGTTCATTCTAAAGACATGGAAGACTGGAAACGCCTTGTCGAGCCCTATACGCGGCCTCTGTTCTTTGCGCATTCGCGCATGACGCGCGGCAAGACGCTGGGGGTGCGCGGTATGGTCATCGAAGACAATGCGCGGGTGCTTCTGGTCGAACACACCTATCTCGAAGGCTGGTGGCTGCCCGGTGGCGGCGTGGATGCCATGGAAACCACCGGTGATGCGGTGATGCGCGAACTGCGCGAAGAGGCCGGTATCACGGTGCTTGAGCCGCCGAAACTGATCTCGATCCATTCGAACGAGCGCTTTTTTCCGGGCGACCACGTGCTGATCTATCGCATCGACCGCTTCGAAAAGGGCGAACTCACGTCGCACGGGGAAATCAAGAACGCCGCCTTTTTCGACTTCGACGCCTTGCCCGACAATATCAACGGGGGGTCTCTGCGGCGGATACAGGAAGTGACCCAAGGGTTTCCCCCAGATCCTTTGTGGTAGGGGCCTTTTTCCGCCCGATCACGGCACGCAGCCAGTTGCGCGACGGTTTTTCAAACCCGTGGTGCGCCAGCGCCGACAGGGCGATCGTCACCGCGATCGAGGCCCACAGCCAGTGGACGCGCTCGCCCGGCAGGGCCAGACCGAACTTCGGCAGCGTGCGATAGATGCCGAACAGCACGACATCGTGGATCAGATAGATCGCGTAGGACCACAGGCCGAGCCAGTAGGCGACGCCGCTGCCCAAAGCCTTGGCGACCGGGCCTTCGTCGGTTGACAGGGCCATCACCAGCAGGGCGAATAGGCCGACAAGGATCAGGTCCGACGGACGCCACGCCAGAAGCACAAGCGACAGGCCGAGGATCAGCAGAGCGGCGCGCGACGGGATGAGGGCGCGGAAACGGAAGGCAACCATGCCGATGAAGAAGCTCAGCAGGCAGCGCAGCATGGTGCCGGACGCATAGGAGGCGGCGATATCGAGCGGGCCGGTGCGGCGCGGACCTTGCCCGAACCACAGCGGCCCGTAAGCGACCAGCGCCAGCAGGGCGGCGGCCCCGGCGGCGGCCAGCAGGGCCTTTTGCCATGTGGGCTTGAGCGCGGCCATGACCATCAGCGGAAACAGCAGATAGGCCGCCCATTCGGTCGAAATCGACCACGACGGGCGGACGATGGAATTGGCCAGCCCCCAGGCCTGAGTCATGGTCAGATTGGGCAGGATCGCGTGGCCGAGGTCTTCGAAATAGTAGCGCGTCCCCAGAACCGTCGGGATCAGCAGGGCGGTGATCACCGTCATCAGGGCGAACAGCGGCCAGACGCGCGCGACGCGCAGGAGGATGAACCTGCCGAACGCCTTCGCTTCGAACTTGCCCTCGAACATCCGACCATAGGTCATGGCCATGACGAAACCCGACAGGACGAAGAACAGGTCGACCGAGACATAGCCGTGCTTGATGTAATGCTGCCACGGCTCGGGGAAGCGGAAATAGCCGGTGGCGTGATAGAGCACGACATAGAGCGCCGCCACGCCGCGCAGACCCGTCAGGGCGCGGATTTCACCGGATTTGGCAGCAACGGGGACGGCGGAGTCCGGCATGGAACGCGACACTTTTTATGAGAACCGGGTGGAGGGAGGTTCGTCTCCCATAGGTCATTCGTGACCGTGGGCCAACAAAATTGTGACAACGGAACGTTACAGGCGCGGTGAAAGCGGTTAGACTGTGGCATGGATATCGATACGCCTTCCAATGCCGAACGGCTCGGCCAGACCTATTTTTTCGCCTTTATCGACGACGACCTGGGTTGGGACGACGTGCTGGCGGCGACCGAGGCGCACCTGATCCGCGACCCGCGCAATCGCTATGCCCTGCACAATCGGGCGCAGGCCTTGTTTGCCCGTGACCGTTTTGCCGAGGCCGAGCAGCATTACCGGGCTGGTCTGGCCGAGGGGGCTGACGATTCTCTGCCGTTCTATGCCTTCGGTCAGTTTCTCTCGCTGCGCAAACGCCCGGCGGAGGCGGCGGAGATGTTCCGTGAGGCCCTGCGTTTTGAGCCGGAGGATGCGCCCCTGTGGCGGTGTCTGGCCTATGCCCTTGGTGAGGCTTGGCGGTTTCCCTCGGCGGTCGCGGCCTTTACGCGCGCCATAGAGCTTGAGCCGGATTTCGCGCGCACCGTTTTGGACCGGGGCTGGGCGCGTGCCCTGACCGGCGATATGATCGGTGCGGTGAGGGATTGGCGCAGGGCTGCAAGCTTAAGGAAAGATAGCCGGTAAAGACGGTCGCCCAGCCACTATATCGACTGGATGCTGGCTCTGTGCAGGTCATTCGTGGCCGTGGGCCAACAAAATTGTGACAACCCAATATTACGGGCAAATATTACGAACGAGCCGTGGCTAAAATTCGCGTGTGAAACCGAACTCCATACGCGTCCGGTCGTAGGTATAGATGTTGATGGTGGACCGATTGCGCGACGTGGACATCGACACGAACGGATGCGCGCCCCAGATAAACCAGTCGCGCTTAGATAGGCGCAATTCGAGCGAGGCTTCGCGATCTTCGCGCCGCGTGCCGAAGGCGATGGCTGCGACGTCATAGCGACGCAGGCCGGTCGATGCCTCGGCGTAGATGAACGTCGCATGCGGACCCTGAAACAGGCGTCCGAGACTGATGTGCCCCTGCGTGTAGGCTTCCGTCGACGATTCGGCCTCGCGTCGGACGGCAACGGCACCCAGCCGCCAAAGAGACGAGGTGCCGAGATACCGCGTACGGGCCCCTTCGATACTGAACAGGCGACCGTTGCGTGCGGGATTAACCTTAGCATCGATACCTTCGGCGTTGAACGCTCCGGTCCAGCGGGTGTTATTGCCGTAAGTGTCGCCTTCCAGGCCGAAGCCCTGAGCATCTTCCCAAACGGCGCCGCCGTACCAGCGGCGACTCTGTTTGACCTGAACCGACACCGTGGTTGTGGGGCCCAGTCGCCATTGCGGACCGGCGCGCAGGGATAGGTATTGAAGATCTGACTCCTCACCCGGCACGTCGGTCAGGCTTCCGATGGCGCTCAGACGCACGGCAAGGGTGGGCGACAGTTGCACGGTGCGATCGACGCCGCCAAAGGCATTGACCGATACGCCGCTGCGCCGGCGAGCATCGTCGCTCAGGGCGAAGGGCAGGCCGAACAGGTCGACACGCGTGGCATCGGTCGCGGAGTTGAGATTGGAGTCTGGTGCGACCGAGCCGCCGACCCAGAACCGCCACCGTTTGCGCCCGTCGATCTGCGTCAGCCGCGCCAATGCCGCCTGACGCCGGGTTTCGTCGAGATCGCCCGCGACAGCCAACCGGTAGGCGAAGGCCGCGGGCTGATCCTGGCGGGCGCGAAAATGGATTTCGCCGAGTTGAAAGCGGGCCGTGGCGTCGTCCGGGTGCACCGACAGATAGGCTTCGCTTAAGGCCTGAGCTTCACGGTCGCGGTCGAGAAACATCAACAACTGAATGCGAAGCTTCTGACCTTCTGGCCGGGCGGCGATATCGGGGCGCGCATCGAGCCAGTCGAGCGCACCGGCATAGTCGTTTGCCCGCAACCGCCGCATCAGTTCGTCGGCAAAAGCCTTTTCGTCGGCAGACGCGACCGCCGACGAGGTCTGTGTTGTCTGTGCCTCGACCGGTATGGCCGCTACGCCCGCCACCAAGGCGAGCGCAATGCCGAAATATTCTGACCTCAAGGCTTGGGACCCAGCACCGCGCCGCCAGACATGAACGAACCGGTGACCGGCACCCCCAGCTTGTAAGTCAGTCCCGCTGCTGCTGGTGGCTTATCCTTCGGGCCGAAGAACGCGCCCTCGACCTGACCGGTGATTCCCAGCCCGCCGGCGCTACCTGGAAAGGCACTGAAGGCCGTGCCGCTGAAGGTTGCCGTACCGCTGTTAATGTCGGCTGAATAGAGAAAGTCGAGCTTTTCCGGTCGCGTGACCAGATTCCCGCTGCCGTTCATTAATTTGAAGTTCGAGGCCAGGCCGGTGACCTTGCCGGTGCCGAAATTTGCCGTCATGTCGATGGCGCTGGCTGTATCGAACACCTCGCCGGTGGTGGTGACATAGATGCCGCGAGTCTGACCGACATAGGTAGCGCTGCCGGTGGTGGGCATGTCCTTGGCGTCGGTCAGGCGACCGAAGGTTATGAAGCCGAGTTCCGCGCCGGTGCTGCCGACTTCGCGACTGAATGCCGCCAGTTGCACGTAGTCCGCCGCCCCCGCTAGTGCGGAGTCGAGGTCGACGAGGAAAAAGCTATCGGTCGATCCGTCGGCCAGAAGCGCAACTTTCAGCGTCCCCAGCACATTGGTCACCGGCACCAGAACGCTGAAATTGCGCTCATAGCTGTTGCCGCCGATCATGTAGCGCACACTGTAGACGTCGTCGGATTCCGAGGCGCTGCTGCCCGGATCGATCATGACGTGGACCATGTTTGAGAGGTTGTCGATACGCGTTCCCGCAATAGGCGTCGCCGAACCCGGATTGGCGTTGCGCACCTGAATCAGGGTCGAGGGGCCGTTGAAATAGGTCTTCCCGGTCAGGCACTTCGACTTGGCGCAGGTAGCGTCGGAACCTGGAACGGGTGTGCCAGGCAGTGGCGGTGGCGGCGGAGACGGCGGTGGTGGTGGCGGAGGCGGAGGTGACACGGGCGGCGTTGCCGTCGGTGGCGGTGGCGGCAGGGGTGCCGCTGCGCTGGCAGCTCCGCCGACGGCAACGCCCGTGAGGGTCAGCTGATAGGTCGCCGAGGTCAGGTAATAGCTGAGCCCGACCTCGTCCGGCTTTTGCCCGGAAGGACCATAGAAACTGCCGTAGACATTGCCGACCAGCGCGCTGCCCGACTGACGGGCTAGCGCCGAGCCGGTGAACCTGCCATTGCTGTTGTTCAGCGACCCCGTAAACAGGAAATCGAGCACGATCGGCGTCGAAGACGACGTCACGAAATCGACGATGCCGCCTTCCAGAACGCCGGTTCCGAAATTGACATCCATGCGCAGACGACCCTGAGCGGTGCCGCCGCTGGTCGGCGTGCCATAGGTACCGAAGGCCGTCCCGGCATACAGGGCTGTACCCGTCTGCATGGCTGGGCTGAAAACGCCCGTCTCGCGACCGGCGATCCCATATATCTGCGTCATGGTGTTCGACAGCATATAGGGCAGGACGTAATCCAGGCTGCCGGATTCCGACGTAGTGGCGTAGATAAGGTTTACCGTCGCCGGGCAGTTGACCGGGTTGAGGCAGCTCAGGCGTTTGGTGGGAAAGCCGAAAACCGTGATCGATTCCCCTGCGCCGCCGACCTCGAAATCGTAGGTCTGGCCGTTGAGCTTATAGAGGACGCGATAGGTCTCGTCGCCGGCTGTCCCGGCGCTGCCCGCGGTCATCGTAATTGTCGCGTTTGCATTGAGATCATCGGCCTTGAATGCCGATGCCAGGGCGTTCACCGTGAAGGCCGTCGCCCCAGTCAGAGTCAGAGGCGTGCCTAAGCAGGCAATAGCAGCGGGTTTGGTCGCACAGTCGTTGCTACCGATACCCGCTGGCGGCGGAGGAGGAGGTGGTGGTGGAGGTGGAGGTGGAGGTGGAGGTGGAGGTGGAGGTGGAGGCGGTGGTGGGGATGGCAGAGGCGTATAGACGTCACCGCCACCGCCTCCACCTCCGCCGCCGCAGGCAGACAAACTTGCGCCGACCATCAGCATGGCCGTCGCCAGCAAATATGTTCTGGATTTCATTCCCCCGCCCCCTCTACGCAGGCGATCTACCCAGACCGCCGGAAAACAGCTCTAAATGGCATATGGAAAAGCGACTTACAATTTATATGTGCGAAATATTTTGAATATGAAATGACTCTCGGCGCGTAATTTTTACTGTAGGGCGGCTTGTATCGTGACACGGCTAAGGGCATTTATGCGAACATAAAGTGTACATTGAGGCCTGACTCGTTGACAGAAGACCAGCCCATACCGGATACGGAAGCGATACTGACCGGCGCGGCCCTGATCCTGCGTGAGGCGCGGCTGGCCGAGGACAAGCCCGGCGTCTATCGCATGATCGGCGAAAACGACGAGGTGCTCTATGTCGGCAAGGCCAAGTCGCTGAAAAAACGCATCCTGCAATATGCGCAGGGCCGCGTGCACGCCCAGCGCATCGCACGGATGGTCTATCTGACGCGGTCGATGGTCATTGTGCGCACCCGCACCGAGGGCGAGGCCCTGCTTTTGGAGGCGCGCCTGATCAAGGCGCTCAAGCCGCGGTACAATGTGCTTTTGCGCGACGACAAGTCCTTTGCCGAGATTCTGGTGCGCAAGGACCACGAGGCGGCGCAGATCACTAAGCACCGCGGTGCCCATTCGATCAAGGGCGAATATTACGGACCGTTCGCCTCGACTCAGGCGGTCAACCGCACGCTCGATACGCTGCAACGGGCGTTTCTGCTGAGGACCTGCACCGACAGCGTCTATGCCGCGCGCACCCGGCCGTGCATGCTGCACCAGATCCGCCGCTGTTCCGCGCCGTGCACCGGGGTAATCGGCCTTGAGGACTATAACGGGCTGGTCGGGCAGGCGCAGGACTTCCTCCGGGGCCGCTCGCGTGTCGTTATCGACGATCTGACGCAGCAGATGATGCGCGCTTCGGACGATATGGATTTCGAAAAGGCCGCTTTCCTGCGCGATCGGGTGCGCGCGCTCAACCATATCACCATGTCGTCCTCGATCGGGCTGGGCGAAGCCGAGGCTGACGTCTTCGCCGTGGTCTCGGAGGGTGGCTCGGCCTGCGTCCAGGCGGTGTTCTACCGGGCGGGCCAGAACTGGGGCGACCGCGCCTATTTCCCGCGCGTGCCCGATAGCGGTGAGGAAGCCGACAGCGGTGAGGGCGAAATCCTCGACGCGTTTCTGGGGCAGTTCTATCAGGACCGCCCGGTGCCGAAGCTGATCCTCGTGTCGCACCCGTTGTCGGAGCCCGACCTGATGATGGAGGCGTTATCCCTGCGCGCCGACCGCAAGGTCGAGATCCATACGCCCAAGCGCGGCGAAAAGGCCGATGTCGTGGCCCACGCCCTCAATAATGCCAGGTCGGCCTTGGGGCGGCGCATGGCCGAGCATTCGGCCCAGACCCGGCTGCTCAAAGGTGTGGCGGATATCTTCGAGCTGCCCGCGCCGCCGGAGCGCATCGAGGTCTATGACAACTCGCACCTAGGCGGCACCCATGCCGTCGGCGGCATGGTTGTGGCCGGGCCTGACGGCTTCATGAAGGGCCAGTACCGCAAGTTCACCATCAAGGACCTCGACAAGATCAATAGTGGCGACGACTACGCCATGATGCGCGAGGTGTTTCGCCGCCGGTTCCTGCGGTTGAAGAATCGCTCGGATACCGCCACCGACGAAGAGGGTTTCGGGCGGCCCGATCTGGTGCTGGTCGACGGCGGGCAGGGGCAGCTTGACGCCGTGCTGGAGGTCATGCGCGAGCTGGGCATGGAAGATATAAAGATCGTCGGTGTGGCCAAGGGGCCGGACCGCGACGCGGGGATGGAGCGTTTTTTCATGCCGGGACGCGCGCCCTTCATGATGGAGCCGAAGTCGCCGGTGCTTTATTATCTGCAACGCCTGCGCGACGAGGCCCACCGCTACGCCATCGGCGCCAACCGGCAAAAGCGCGACGCGGCGATCACCAAGAACCCGCTCGACGAAATCGAAGGCATCGGCCCGCGCAAGAAGCGGGCTTTGCTGGCCGCGTTCGGCTCAGGCCGCGAGGTCGGCAAGGCGCAGATCGAGGACCTGCGCAAGGTCGAGGGTATCAACGAGGCGCTGGCTCAGCGCATATACGACTTCTTTCATGGGTAACCTGAGTTGAAAATGGTATAGTTTTTATGCTAAAATAACCCATGTCATTCGAATATGATCCGGCCAAGAGCACGGCCAATCTGATCAAGCACGGTATCGATTTCGATGCAGCGCAAGCTTTGTGGCTTGATGAGCGCTATGTCGAAGCCCCCGCCCTGACCAGTGACGAGCCACGGTTTCTGGTGATTGGGAAAATCACTGGCAAACACTGGTCGGCGGTATGCGCACGGCGCGGTGAAGTCATTCGGATCATTTCGGTGCGGCGCGCCCGCAAACAGGAGATAAACTATTATGAAGGCGCATGAATTCGACACAAAATTCGATGACGGTGACGACATCGACGCTCAGATCGACTGGTCGGCGGCACGGCGTCCCAATCTGGAATCGCGCCGGGTTAATGTCGATTTTCCGGCTTGGGTCGTGGAAGGCCTCGACCGGCAGGCGCAGCGTCTGGGTGTTACGCGGCAATCGCTCATCA
Organism: Asticcacaulis aquaticus; assembly: GCF_028550415.1. Taxonomy (GTDB): domain Bacteria; phylum Pseudomonadota; class Alphaproteobacteria; order Caulobacterales; family Caulobacteraceae; genus Asticcacaulis; species Asticcacaulis aquaticus. The sequence continues at coordinate 57,929 of NZ_JAQQKX010000009.1, read as the reverse complement.
AGCTGTGGATCGCCGAGCGGTTGGGCTAAGACGACATCTTCCCTTTATGGGATAAACGCATTTTGCCTTTGAGATTTGGCGGTAAAAGTGCCAAACAGGCGCAGCCTCGAACGGGGCGTGCCTTAAGGAGCGATCCGTCATGACCAGCGAGAACGTCAACCCGATACCCAACATACTAACCAGCCTGCGTCTGCTGCTGGGCATTGTCATGTTTCTGCTCATGGCGGTTTCAGGTGACGCGGTCCCGTTGATTTCGGTCATGCCCGACATGATCTTCGGTCTTCAGCGCTGGGCCTTCGCACTGTTTGTCATTGCGGCGTCGACCGATTTTCTCGACGGCTATCTGGCGCGCCGGCTCAATGCCGTTTCGAAGTGGGGCTCCATCCTCGACCCTATCGCCGACAAGATTCTCGTCTGCGGCACCATTCTGGGCCTGTTCGCCATGCACAAGGGCGACCCGATTTTCGTCCTGCCGGGCGCGATCATCCTGTTCCGCGAATTTGCCGTATCGTCGCTGCGCGAATCGGTCGCCGGACGCGGCATATCCCTGCCAGTGACCCTGTTGTCCAAGTGGAAGACGACGCTCCAGATGGTGGCGCTGGGGGCGCTTCTGCTCACCGAAAGCTGGGCCGCCTTCAAGCTGACGGACCTTATGCCGCTCTGGTACGACCCCTTCTTTGTCGGTGCCTATATCGCCCTGTGGCTGGCGGCGGTGATTTCCGTATGGACCGGAGCGGCATACTTCATCGGCACCAAGCACCAACTCTAAAAAGCCTTCAATTTGGCGATCTGGTTCGTCGCCGTCGCTTGCAGGTACTTATGTACCTGCGGCTCTAGGCTCCTGCCATCTCATCCAAATTGAAGGCTTTTTGCTTGGGTGCGCGCGAAAGATTTAATTTTGGTCGCGTCGGTTCGCGAATCTGGCGAAAGGTTAACGGCGGCGGCCAAATCCCAACACTTCATTAACCATAGTTTGTGAGGATGCGGCATCCCTTACGTCTGTGGCCATGCCACGCCTGATCGAGTGTACCCGGCATAATGGCCAAGAAAGAAAAACCCGCAAAGGAAGCCGAAGCCCCGCCCGCCGAAGGTGCGGAAGGCGAAGCCCCGAAGAAAAAAGGCCCGCCGATCCTGATCATCGCCATCGCGGCGGGGGTTCTGGTGCTGGGCGGCGGCGGGGCCGCGGCCTATTTCCTGTTCCTCAAGCCCAAACCCGCCGCCGAGGCCGGTGCGCACGGCGAAGAGGCCAAGGACGGCCACGGCGAAAAGAAAAAAGACGACGGCCACGGCAAGAAGAAGGAAGAGAAGGGCGGTCATGGCGGCGGCGGCGAAAAGGTCGACCCCAAGACCCAGCCGGTGATCGCCGAAGGCCCGGACGGTATCACCTATTTCACCCTGCCGGACACCCTGTCCAATATCCAGAGCACGACCGGCAAGGCGACCTATCTCAAGCTGAAACTGACCTTCGAGGTCGCCGACCATGAAACGGTCGAACTTCTGACCGAAAGTCTGCCGCGCATCGACGACGTGCTTCAGGGTTTCCTGCGTGAACTGCGTCCAGAGGACGTTGCGGGTTCGCAGGGCAATTACCAGCTGCGTCTGGAAATCCTGCGCCGCGTCAACCTCGTTCTGGCTCCGCACAAGATCAATGCGGTGCTGATCGAGGAAATGCTGATCACCTGATCCGGTTCTATTCAACCCCACTGAGTGAGTAAACGAGTATATGGCTGACGTCGATCAGGAAGCTATGATGGCCCAGTGGGAGGCCGAACTTGCCGCCGAGGCCGAGGCCTCGACCGGTGGGGGCGGCGGAGGGGGCGGGGGCGACGGCGCGGGTGATCTGGCGGCCGAATGGGAAGCCATGGTCGGCGGCGGGGGCGGCGATGCGCGCTTTGCCGTGCCGACGGGCGCCGAACGCATCCTCAATCAGGACGAAATCGACAGCCTGCTGGGCTTCGACCTTTCCGAAGACGAATATAACGAGCGCTCGGGCATCCGGGCGATCATCAATTCGGCAATGGTCTCTTACGAGCGTCTGCCGATGCTCGAAATCGTCTTCGACCGCCTTGTGCGCCTGATGACGACGTCTCTGCGGAACTTTACGTCGGACAACGTCGAAGTGTCGCTCGACAATATTTCCTCGATCCGTTTCGGCGACTATCTGAACTCGATCCCGCTGCCGGCGATTCTGGCGGTGTTTCGTGCCGAGGAACTGGATAATTACGGCCTGCTGACGGTCGATTCCAACCTGATCTATTCGATCGTCGACGTGCTGCTGGGCGGGCGTCGCGGCACGGCAGCCCTGCGTATCGAAGGCCGCCCCTATACAACGATCGAGCGCGTGCTGGTGCAGCGGATGGTCGAGGTCGTGCTCAACGACGCCAAGATGGCGTTCGAGCCCCTGACGCCGGTCAATTTCAACCTCGACCGCCTTGAGACCAATCCGCGCTTCGCCGCCATCGCACGTCCGGCCAATGCGGCGATTCTGGTCAAGCTGCGCATCGACATGGAAGACCGCGGGGGGCGCGTCGAGCTGCTGCTGCCCTATGCGACGCTGGAGCCGATCCGCAAGATGCTGCTTCAGCAGTTCATGGGTGAAAAGTTCGGCCGCGATAATATCTGGGAAAGCCACCTGGCCACGGAACTGTGGACGACTCAGATGGAAGTGCGCGCCGTGCTCGACGAACAGCAATTGCCGCTGTCTCAGGTCTTGAACTTGAAGGTGGGTGAGACCATCGTGCTCAATGCCAATGCTGATTCTCCGGTCCAGCTGCGTTGCGGGAATATTCCGCTGACGCAAGGAAGGATGGGGCGCAAGGGCCACAATATCGCCGTCCGGGTCGATCAGCCCCTGGCGGCGTCCACCAAGCGTCGATTGACCCAGTTCAAGAAGAAATAATGACCGCTGCCGGTCTGATCATGGATGTCGTGCTGATGGGGCTGCTGCTGGCCGCCCTGTGGTTCGGCGTGCGCCTGAACGGTCGGTTGAAAAACCTGCGCAACGGACAGGAAAGCTTCATCAAGGCGGTGGGCGAGCTGGATCAGGCGGCGATCAAGGCGCATGCGTCCTTGCGCGAACTGCACCACAATGCCGAAGAGTCGCAGGAGCTGCTGCACGGGCGGATCATGGCGGCACGCGACCTGCTCAACAAGCTGGAAAGCCAGATCAACCGCGCCGAACGGGCGCAGCGCGATCTGGAAAGCGGGATTGCCACCGCACGGGTCGAGCCTGTGGAGGTTGTCGAAGAGCCACCGCTGCGGGTGCAGACCCAACAACGCGAAACGCAACAGCGTGAGGCCCAACAGCGCGAAGAATGGTCCCGCGTTCGGGGGGCTGAGGCGCGGCAAACCTATGCCGGGAACCGCCGTCCGGCCTTCGACGATGAGATCGAGGACGACGACCTGCCGCTGCCCGATTCGCGGCGGTTGCGCGATCTGAACGACAGGCTTTCGCGTCGGGAATCGGCGCCGAAGCGTGATGAGGAACAGGTTTCCGAATTCGGGCTGCAAGCTATTAACGAAATGTTGAGGGCCTTCGCCGATCCTGAGGGGACCGGTTCGTCGCGCCCATCCGCGCGTGACGATTTGCCAGAACGCAAGCCGGAGCCCGCACCGCGCCCCGCCAGCCCCCGCAGCCGTCAGCCGTCCGTGCTCGACGACGAACTGTTCGGCGGTAAGGCCGAGGACGCCGATCCGACCCCGCCGCGCCCGCTGTTCCGGCGCTTGCGTTAATTCGAGTAGTTAGAGTTTTATGGCCTATAATCTTCGCCTTTTGCCGCTGATCGCCGTCGCCGTGGGCGGCGTTATCGCCGTGCGCGCCGTAGGCTCGATCGAGGCCATGCCCGCCTTTCTGAAATCGGCCACGGCCTGGGCCGAAGGCGCGGAAAAGGCCAAACCCGAACCCAAGAAAGACGCCAAGGCAGACCCCAAGCCCGCCGGTGACGAAGGTGCCACGGAAGAGGCCGCCGACGCCGGTTCGGCTTCGGGCGACGACGCCCTGAGCATCCTCGACATGGCCTCGCCCGCCGCGGCGAAGGCGGCCCCCGTCTGCGCCACCTCGGTCGAGGATCTGGCCAAGCAGGCCGGGATGTCGCCGTCGGAATTGCAAGTTCTGCAAAGCCTCGCTCAACGCCGTGCCGAACTGGATGCGCGCGAAAAGCAGATCGCCACGCAGGAGCAACTGATCGCGACGGCCGAGGCCAAGCTCGACGGGCGCATCAAGCAACTGACCGACCTGAAAGGTCAGGTGCAGGGGCTGCTCGATGAGGCCAGCAAGACCGGCGACCAGGACGTCCTGCGCATGGTCAAGGTCTACGAATCGATGAAGCCGAAGGACGCCGCCAAGGTGTTCGAGACACTGAAAGACGATGTGCGCCTGCCAATTGCCTCGAAGATGAAGGAGCGCAATCTGGCCGCCGTTCTGGCTCAGATGACGCCCGACAAGGCGCGCGACCTGACAGAAAAGCTGGCGCAGCGCATGAAGAAGGCCGACGACCTGCAAAACAAGCTGGACAAGGCCACGGCCCCCGGTGCGGCCAATCAGGCGGCGAACGCGCCCAAGCCCGCCGCGAATACGCAAACCCCGCCGAAGAAGTAAAATCTTAATTCCTGTTACGCGGAAATTAACCCTAGTTTAAGCCGCATCGGGCCAAAGATAGTCGTGTCATGACCCGTCCCACCACCGACCTGTCCCGTCTGAAAGCGGCGTTGACTGCGGAAACGCAGGCGCGCTGGCGCGACGATGCGCGCGAGACGCAGGGCTGGTCCGTGAAGGCCATCAGATCGACTGCCGCCATCGTCGCCCTGTCGGGGGCCGCTGCCGCCGGGTTGGCGGTGTCGGCGCCTGCCATGACCGAAATGGCCGCAGGGATTATCGCGCCCAAGTCCGAGATCGATTTCCGCGTCGGGCGCAACGCTTCGATGGGGCGGCTGGAAATCTACGGCAGCGTCGGCTCGCGCGCCTCGGTGCGCAGCGAAAAAGGTCAAGTTGTCATCCGCCTGCCCGGCCAAAAGACGCCCGATATCGGCGATTTCCGTGCCAATCCGCCGATGGGCGTGACGGCGGTGGCCCTGCGTCAGGACAGCCGCGCCAGCGAGATCGTCATGACCCTGGCCGAAGGGGCCAAGGCGCGTTTCGGGCGCTCGGACGGTGCGGTCTATGTCCAGATCGAAACCAAGGACGTCGAAGGCGATACCGCGAAGCTGATCATGCAACAGGCGGGCGAAACCCCGTCTGCCAGTGCCTCATCGTCGGCGTCGGAGCAAGCCCCGGCGAAAACCACCTATCCCGTCGTGGCGCTCAAACACGTCAAACTCGAAGACGGGGTGCAGATCGATTTTCCATTCCCCGACGTGACCGGGGCTGCCGTCTTCCGTCGGGGCGAAGCCGTGTGGATGGTCTTCGACAAGGAGGTCGATTTCCGCCTGCCGCCGACTCTGAAAGACGGCGTCGTGATCGAACAGGCCAACTGGGCGCGCAATGACGGCTTTACCGCTTTGCGCCTGATCGCGCCGGCGGGCGGCAGCCTGTCGGTCGATACCGAAGGGGCGCTGTGGCGCGTGCGTATCGGCGGCAAGGCGCTGGATGCACCGCTGTCCGAAGTGGCGGTCAAGCGCGACGATACGTCCGGCGCAGCGACCCTGACGCTGAATCTGGCCGGGGCGCGTAAAGTCGCGTGGATTCGCGACCCGATGGTCGGCGACCGCATCGCCGTGGTGACCGCGCCGGGTCCGGTCAAGGCCGTCCGCGACGATCGATCCACCGTGCAGGCCTCGATCGGTTCGACCGCTCAGGGCGTGATGATCGAGCGCATGGCGCCCGATGTGACCGTGACGCTTGATGGTGACCGCGTGGCGGTGACGCGTCCGGGCGGCTTGCTCATGTCCTCCGACGACAACGGCACCGAGGCGCGCACCATCCAGACCGGCTATCGCGCGGCTTTGTTCCCGACCGCGCCTGACGCCTCGTGGAGCGAGACGCCGCCCGACGGCTTCCTCAAGAAATATAATGCCCTTCAGGTCAGCGCCGCCGAGGAGCAGGGCCTGGGCGCCGAAGGCCCCTATACGGCGCGGCTTGATCTGGCGCGCTTTCTGGTGGGGCAGGGGATGAATTTCGAGGCGCAGGGCGTGCTCGACCTGCTGGGCAAGACCAATCCGCGCAGCCTCGGCGACCCGCAGATGCGCGGCCTGCGGGTGGTGGCCAAGGTCCTGTCCGGCCGTCTGACCGACGCGCAGGCCGATCTCGATTCGACGGCTCTGATCAGCGATCCGGCCGCCAATCTGTGGCGCGGCTATATCGCGCAAAAGACCGGCCATTATGAGGAGGCGCGCAAGGCCTTCGCTGCCGGGGCCCCGGCGCTGGATGGTTTCCCGCCGCAATGGCGCACGCGCTTTGCCACGGCCAATGCGCAGGCGGCGCTGGCGACCAAGGATCTGGCCAGCGCGGCGCAGATCATCGGCTATGCGGTGACGCAGGACGTACAGCCGCTCGACCGGCTTGAGGCACAGCTGGTGCAGGCCGAAATCATCGAGGCGCAGGGCGACAAACGCCGCGCCCTGCGTGTCTATACGGCCATCGCCAAATCGACCTCCGACCGCCTCAATACCCCGGCCCAGATGCGCGCGGCGCGTCTGAAGCTGGAGTTGGGCGAGGCCAAGCCCGACGAGACCCTAGCGACCATGAACGCCCTGCGGTTCCGCTGGCGCGGCGACGATACCGAACTGGAGCTGATCCGCACGGTCGGCGACATCTACCTCACCCAGGGCCGCTATCGCGAGGCGCTGGAGGTGCTGAAAAGCGGCGGCATGTCGTTCTTCAGCCGCCCCGAAGCCGTGGAGATCAACCAGAAGCTCAACGCCGCCTTCCGCAGCCTGTTCCTCGACGGTATGGCCGACGGTCTGCAGCCGGTCGAGGCGCTGGGCCTCTTCAACGACTTCCGCGATCTGACGCCGGTGGGGGCCGACGGCGATCTGATGGTGCGGCGCATGGCGCGGCGTCTGGTCGAGGTCGATCTGCTGTCGCAAGCCGCCGACCTGCTCGATTATCAGGTCGAGAACCGTTTACAGGGCGTGGCGAAGTCGCAGGTCGCCGCCGATCTGGCCGCCATCCACCTGATGAACCGTCAGCCGGAAAAAGCCCTGCAAGCCATCTGGAAGACCCGCACGACGCTGCTGCCGAAAGCGGTCATGGCCGAGCGCCGGGTGCTGGAAGCCCGGGCGCTCAACGACCTGAACCGCACCGACAATGCGCTTGAGGTGCTGGGGACCGACATGTCGCCCGAAGCGCTTGACGTGCGCGCCGACATCTATTGGCGGCAAAAGGATTGGGTCAAGGCCGGGGCGCTGCTCGAAAAGCGTCTGGGCGAGCGCTGGAAGAAGGACGGCAATCTGAGCCTCGCCGAAGAGGCCAATCTGATCCGCGCGGGTGTGGCCTATAGTCTGGCGTCCGATCAGAAATCGCTCGATCGCCTGTCGCAACGCTTCGGCAAGTTCGCCGACACGGCGCAGAACGGCGACGCGATGCGCGTGGCGCTGGCCGGACTCGACAACGGTCCGCTGCGCGCGTCGGACTTCGCCATGGCGGCAGCGCAGACCGACAGCTTCACCGGCTGGGTCGCCTCGATGAAGCAGAAGTTCCGCGAACAGGGCAAGACGCCTGCCGCACCCGCGCCCGCCCAACAGGCTCAGGCCCCGGCCGCCGCGCCTGCGCCGAAGAAGGCCTAGGGCTTGACGCTGTACTTCTATTCGAAAGGGGAAGCCTACGGCGAGTTTTCCAACTTCTCGCCGCACGGTATCGAGATGGACGGCGTGTGGTGGCCGACCGTCGAGCATTATTTTCAGGCGCAGAAGTTCATCGATCCCAATTACCGGCTGAAAATCGCCAAGGCTTCGACGCCCAAAATGGCCAAGGCGATGGGACAGTCGCGCGCCCATCCGATCCATGCCGATTGGGACGAACGCCGGGAGGTCGTCATGCTTGAGGCCGTCCGGAAGAAATTCACCACCCATCCAGCTTTGAAAACGCTGCTGCTCTCGACCGGCGACGAAACCCTCGCCGAGGCCTCGCCCAATGATTTCTACTGGGGTGCGGGCGGTGATGGTTCGGGCCTGAACCGGCTGGGCGAAATCCTCATGCAGGTCCGCACAGAGCTTCTACTTCTTCAATAGCGGTTCGATGGCGGCTTCGAGTTCGCTGGCGTCGTTGCGGGTGATCTGGACCGTCTTGCCATTGACCATGAAGGTCGGCGTGCCGGTGACGCCGGCCGAAAGGGCGTCCTGGTTGAGATCGTTGAGCTTGCTGAGGCCGTCGGGATCGGTGACGCAGGCATTGAACTGCGTCTCGTTCATCCCCGTCGACTGGGCGATGCGCAAAAGGACCGGGCGGGCATTGGCGTATTGCTCCGGGGCACCGCCCTGATCCATCTCGGGCTGGGCGCGCATGATGGCGTCGACAACCGTCAGGGCCTTGTCCTTCGCCACGCAGTTGGCCAGCATGTGCCCGGCGGCGGCCACGGCGGCATTGCCGGTCATCATCGGGCGATAGACGTAGCGCACCTTGCCGGTCTCGACATATTTTTTCATCAGGGCGGGCGTGATCGTCTCATTGACCTGCGCGCAGATGGGGCAGGCGACCGAGGCATATTCCACGACGGTTACCGGCGCATCGGCCTTGCCAGCTGTAATCTCATCGACGCTGATCTTGCCGGTGGGGCCCGACTGACCGCAGGCGGCAAGGCTCAGGGCCGTCAACCCCATAAGGCCGGTCAGGGCAGAGCGGCGGACGATCAGGGTGGTCATGTCGGGGAATCCTCAGGGCGTGGTCTTGCGCGATGAGCCGAAAACAAGGCGGCGGAATTATGGCCTTATACAATCGATTGCTTGGCGATTGTCTGAAAGTGGGAGGATCACATCCGCGTGATCGCTGTCCGGTTTCGCTTTAAGGCGGATATGTGGCCATGTATTATATTTCCATTCTCCAAGGTTTGGGGAATATGAACCAAGTGAAGGAATATGATCGTTAGTTAAAAAGCATCGCCGCAAGTTTAGACGCGCGGCCTCAAAATCAAGGCGAAGAGTCAGGGTGTTTACCAAATCTCTGTCAGACCGTCCGGTAGTCGAAATCTCGGCCACAGCCCATATTTGCTTTACTCGCGATCAAGCCCCCGAAACCAAGACGATTTTGTCGCTTCACTGTAAGCGCATTCCAAAAAGTGTATAGCGGTTTTTGGAATAAATGCGCGACCATCAGAACGCGCGCGCGACCCCTTGCGTTTTTCTCTCAACCTCAACCCTTTGAAAGGTCGCGGCCGAAGCAAGGCTGCGAAACACGCATATGAACATGAATACCCTCCGCCCCAAGGTGTCGATCCCCGCCCGCTGGAAGGTCCTGGCCCCGTTGGGCGGCATAGCCCTTCTGGGCATCTTCGGTCTGGCCAGCTGCGGCCAGACGATCCAGCCTGGCAATGTCGGGGTGAAGATCCGCACGTTGGGCCCCAGCGCCGGGGTCGATCCGACGCCGCTGCCGTCGGGCTGGCACATCAACCTGCCGGGCGAACGCATCGCCGAATTCCCGGTGATCCAGCGCACCTATACCTATACGCGCGAACACGACGAGCGCGGACCGGAAAACGAGGAGGTCACCTTCTCGGACAACAACGCCCTGCCGATGACGGCGGACGTTCAGCTGGTCATGCGCATCGATCAGGCGAAGGCCCCGGCGCTCTACAAACGCTACCGTCTGACCTTCGATCAGATCTTCGAAGGCCCGCTGCGTAATGACGTGCGTTCGGCCATCGCGGCGGAAACCGAACTGGTCAGCGTCGAGTTCCTCTATCGCGGCGGTCGCCAGCAGGTGATCCAGAAGGCGTTGGCCCGCGTGCGCGCCAAGTGGGAGCCGCAGGGCGTCAATGTCAGTCAGCTCGACTGGATCGGCACCATCCGCTACCCGCAGGTGATCCTCGACTCGATCCAGGCCAAGACCAAGGCCGACGCCGACGCCTCCGCCGCTCAGGCGCAGGTCGCCGTCGCCAAGGCGCAGGCCGACGCCAAGATCGAAGAAGCCCGTGGTCAGGCCGAGGCCAACCGCCTGCTGGCGCAGTCGATCGCGTCCAGCCCGCAGGTCGTGCAGCTGCGCGCGATCGAAAAGTGGGACGGCAAGCTGCCTCAGGTTACCGGTTCGGCCACGCCGTTCATCGACCTGAAGAAGGCGGATTAAGGACGCAAATGGGGGAGGGGCGCGAGTCTCTTCCCTTCGTCAGGCGACCTTGTTCGGGGTTCGCCTTTAGGTTAGGCTGCCGCCCCGGAGGGGGCTGCAGGCTTCCTGAGCGGCACGACTTCGGATAGAATCGTCATGCCGCTCAGATTATCAATTTGTCGCGATATTAATGCCAAAAACCGCTGTACACTTTTTGGCATATCGCTCAGGTAATTCATGAGGGGACATATGAAACTGTCGATCGATTTTGCCTTTGCCGGCATTGAAATTATCAAGAAAAACCCGCTTGCCGTTTTGATCTGGGGGGCGGTGGCCCTTGTGGTCAGTGTGGTGACCAATGTGGTTACGATTGTGCTGGCGGGTTCCGCCTTGTCGACCCTGAAAGGTTATGAACAGTCCCCGCCGAGCGATCCGATGGCCGTTTTCGGGGCGATTGGCGACATGGCACCGGCGATCATCCTCAGTGTTATTATCGGGCTAACCGTCGCGGCCGTCATTCAGTGCGCGGTGTTCCGAAGCCAGCTTGAACCTGAGGCCCGTGGTTTTGCCTATCTTCAACTGGGCGCTGCCGAAATCCGGCAGATTTTGGCGACCATTCTCTGGACGCTCGCGTTTTTCGTATTTTATCTTCTGTTTGCTCTGGCGGTCGGGATTGTGATCGGCTTGCTGAGTCTGGTGACAAAGATCAGCGGCATTCTGGGGGGATTGCTGATCTTCGTCGCTGGTGTTGGCGCCTTTGTGGCCTTCTTCTACGTGCTGTGCCGCTGGTCGCTGGTCATGGTGCAGACCTATGCCGAGGGTAAGATCAATATCTTCGGCAGCTTCAAGCTGACCGAGGGCAATGGCTGGACCCTGCTGGGCGGCTACCTTCTGCTGGTCCTGGCCACGATTATCCTCATGATCATCGTCTATGGCGTCATGTTCGGGATCACTATGGGCGCGGGCGGCGACTTCATGTCCTCGATTCAGCAGATGAGCCAGCCGGATGTAACGTCTCTGTCGGCGCTGCTGACGCCGGGTTTCGTGATCCAGCTTGTCGTTGGCGGTCTGCTTTCGGGCGTCTTTTATGCCCTGATCCACGGGGCAGCGGTGTCGGCCTATCAGACCCTGGCGCGCAAGAAGACCAATCTGGATATCTTCTGATTGGCGCTGAACCGGCGGCATGGTATTATCTATTAATAACAGTTAGTGGAGACGACCATGCCGACCTCCGTGGCGCTGGGTGCGCATTTCGAACAGTTCATCAAGGACCAGCTGGCGTCCGGGCGTTATAACAATGCCAGCGAGGTCGTGCGCGACGGACTGAGGATGCTGGAAGACCGCGAGGCGGAAAAGCAACGCCGGCTGGAGGCCTTGCGTGCGGAGATCCAGAAAGGGATGGACGACACCGAATTTTATGACCTGGAAGATGTGTTCGACGATGTGTTGGCAGACATAGCAAGCGTGGAACAGAAAAAGTCTGCCTGATGCGTGTCAGATTCACCCGCTCTGCGCGTCAGGATATGATGGCTATCGGGCGATATATAGCGTTTGATGATCCGGGAAGATCGCAGTCGTTTGTCGAGGAATTGCGAGATAAATGCCGATCTTTAAAGGACCTTCCTTTACGAGGGGCAAATAGATCGGCCCTGATTGCAGGGGTGAAGTTGTTACCCCATAAAAATTACAACATCTATTATGGCGTCACGGACGAAACCGTAACCATTTTCCGGGTTCTGCACAGCACACGCCATGTTGACGAAGGCGATCTATAAAGCCGCCTGAAAACCCTATCCCCCGCCTGCGCGCTGGAAGCTTTCGACCAGCGAGCCGCAGACCAGCCGCCAGCCGTCGACCAGCACCCAGAAGATCAGCTTGAACGGCAGCGAGACCACCACCGGCGGCAGCATCATCATCCCCATGCTCATCAGGACCGAGGCGACGACCAGGTCGATCACCAGAAACGGCACGAACAGCAGGAAGCCGATCTGGAAAGCCAGCTTGAGCTCCGAAATCATGAAGGCCGGGGTGATGACCGTGATCGGCAGGTCGATATTGTTGGCGGGCTTTTCGACCTTGGACAGGCGGATGAACAGGTCGAGATCGCCCGTGCCGTTCTTGGTCACCTGCGACAGCATGAAGGCCTTTACGGGCTCCGACGCCGCATCGAACGCCTGAGGCAGTTCCATTTCCTGATCCATCAGGGGCCGGATGCCGGAATCGTAGGCCGCCTGATAGGTGGGGGCCATGACGATGGCCGACAGGAACATGGCCAGCGAGATCAGGACGGCGTTGGGCGGACTCTGTTGCAGGCCGAGCGCGGTCCGCAGCAGGGACAGCACGACCACGATGCGGATGAAGGAGGTCGTCATGATGACGATCGACGGGGCCAGCGACAGAACGGTCAGCAGGCCGACCATCTGCACGACGCGCGCCGTCAGGGTGCCGCCCTGACCCAGGTCGAGATTGATCGACTGCGCCAGCACGTCGACCGGAAAGATCAGCAGGGCAAAGCCAATGATGCCGCCGAGCAGGGCGGCGGCATAGGCTCGCTTCGAGGGTTTGGGCGCGGCAACGGTGTCCATGGTCAGATCACCGATTTGGGCTGAACAGGTTTAGGCTGAAGGGGGGCGGCGACCGGTTTCGGTTTCGGCAGTTGCCGCGGTTCCAGCAGTTCGTGGCCTTCGCCGAGCAGCAGCAGGCGTTCCTCATCGTCGATGCGCACCAGCACCAGCCGTCGCGCGGGATCGAGCACCAGGGTTTCCACCACGTTCATCCGCCGCTCGCCGCGCTGGGCCTGAAGCTTCGCCATCAGTTGCGGGGCATAACGGCGCAGGGCGTAGGCAAGGCCGACGACCAGCCCGATCACGAGCACCAGCGCGAACGCCGCGCGCAACAGGCTCAGGAAGAAATCCATCGGGCCAACCCTCTCATTAAGCGCATCCCAAAAAGTGTATGGCGGTTTTTGGGACAGATGCGCGCTCTAAAACTGCAAAAACTGCTACGCCGCAAACCTTAAAGGCTCGTTAACCAAGAAGGGGGCATAATTTGCCGATGCACCTGTCTCTAAGGTGAGTCGCGCCAAGCCAGAAGGAGCCCGCGATGAGTATCGACGATATCGGCCTTCTGGGCGCGCTGAAAGGCAAGATGGGCTGGCTGTCCCAGCGCCAGAAGCTGGTCGCGCAGAACGTGGCCAATGCCTCGACGCCGGGCTTCAAGCCGCGCGATCTCAAGCAGATGGACTTCGCCGGCATGATGAAGGGGCAGGCGGAACAGACCGGCCTCGGTCTGAGTCTGACCAGCAGCGGGCACATGAACATCGAAGGGGCGGGGACCTTCGCGCCGAAATCGGTGGTGACGCCGGATTCGGAAACGACCATGGACGGCAATTCGGTCGTGCTGGAAGAACAGATGCTCAAGATGGCCGAAAGCCGGATGCAGTACGAAGCCGCCATCGGCTTTTATCAGAAATCGCTCGGCCTGCTGCGCATGGCCGCCAAGCCGCCCGGCAGATAGTAAAAGGTAAGGACCATGCCTATTAATAAGGTGCCCGAAACCAATCCGGCCATGACGGTCGCCGCCAGCGCGCTCAGGGCGCAGCAGGCGCGGATGCGCATCATCGCCGAAAACATCGCCAATGCCGATTCGACGGGGCAGACGCCGGGGGCGACGCCCTACCGCCGTCAGATTCCGGTGTTCGAGGCCTCGAAGATCGACGGCGCGACCGGCGTCAAGCTGGCCTCGGTCAAGAAGGACCAGAGCGATTTTCAGATGGATTACGACCCCAGCCATCCGGCGGCCGACGCCAATGGCTACGTCAAGCGCCCGAACGTCAACAGTCTGATCGAAACCATGGACATGCGCGAGGCCCAGCGCGCCTACGAGGCCAATCTGAACGTCATCGAGACCGCGCGCTCGATGGAACAGAAGACCCTCGACATCCTGAAGAGATAATAGATGAACCCGTTACTCGCCGCCCGCGCCTATGGCGCCGTTCAGAAGCAGGTGTCCAACCTCAACGACGAAGGCAAGGCCGCGTCGGGCACCGGCGCCGATTTTTCGAAGGTGCTGCAAGGCGCGATCGAGCAGACCTACAAATCGACCCAGACGGCGGAAACCCAGATGGCCCTGCAATCGCAGGGCAAGGCCGAACTGATCGACGCGGTGACGGCGGTGGCTTCGGCGGAGGCGTCTCTGGAAAGCGTTATTGCTATCCGTGATCAGGTGATTTCGGCGTATCAGGAAATCCTGCGGATGCCGATTTAAGACGCCGTCCATGTGCCGGAAGCATCGCGCTCGAAGCGCACTCGCCGCGATATATGTGTTTCGTAGTTTTCGCATTTGGCCGTGAACAGCCCCGGCCTGACGAACTGCGCATCCACGCAACGTTCCGGGAGCCTGAGTAACACCTTGCGCGTCGGCCAGTCGACGATTTCCGTCGATCCGTACATCAGTAGAACGGTTTTCCCATCGTCCGACGCTACCGCGCCCTGCGGGATTTGCAGGATATCGCCTTTTGCTGGCACCAGTTGCGACATCTCGAACTCGCCTTGCTGACAGGTCACCACGGCGACCGGGACACGTTTGCTCAGGTCCGCGTCGTACAGCTCCATGGTCGTGTCGAACCAGTACCGTTCGCATCCCTGAGCGTCGGTCAGCCGTCGCATCTCTTTGCCCTTATCCAGAATGATGAGGTCGGGGCCGTCGCGGCGGGCCATGCCGGGTTTCAGAGCGATTCGGGTCGCTTCGCGCTGTGTGTCTTCGAAGACATTACCGCCATTCGATATGGATATGGTCCGGCTGTCGAAACGGGTAGATTGGTAGGGTTCGTCTCCATTCAAATAACGCGTCAGCCGGACGTTCCAGCTCTTGTCCTCCGAAATAATGCCGTAGAAATCCAGACACGTGGCCATGAACTGGTTTTGCGGCTGCGCGGTCACCTCGCGGCAGGCGATATCGAAGCGGGCTTCGGCAAAGGCGTATTGCCAGTTGATAACCTCTGTCGATGGACGCGCCGCATAGACGGGATTGCCTTCCAGTACGAGAAATTGCCCATCCGACGACGCGATGGAGCGCCCGAACGTATAGAAAGGTTTTCCGCTGTCGCGCAGGAGAAAGCGGGCGGCGATGTCGCCGTTGTCGCAGTTGAGTTCCGGTACCTGCGTAATGGCATGAAGGTAAGGGCTGAACAGGGCCTTCACGCCGACGAATTGGTATCGTTCACAGGCACCGTCATCATCGGTGAAACGTCCGGCCTCCCGGGCGCTCGACGTCCCGGCGAAGCGGGTAATGATAAGGGTAGAGCCTTCACGGCGGGCGACGTCGCTATGATGTTTCAGCGTCTCGGCTTCGGCCAGACGAAGAGGGGCGCTCAGCAGGTTTTCCGCCGAAATCGCCGGTTGGTCCGCGGCGAGTCCCGGGGCTGCCCAGACGATGCCGATAGCCAGCGACAGACTTGCGATGATTTTCATGATTTCCCCCGTTTGGCTCAGTTTAGATCGGGCGCGGCTGGTTGGAAAGGTCGATGGCCTTTATTCAATGCGGCGAAGTCTTAACTCCAAATTAACCGTGAGGGCGGCAAAATCTGCCTATAAAGTAATCAAGGGTGTTTTGCGATGACGGGTACCGAAGTTCTGGGCGTGGGCCGCGATGCGATCTGGCTGACCATTCAGCTCTGTGCGCCGGTGCTGATCGTCGGCCTTGTCGTCGGTGTGGTGATCGGCCTGTTTCAGGCCCTGACCCAGATTCAGGAACAGACCCTGATCTATGCGCCTAAGATCATTGCCGTTTTCGTCACCCTGCTGCTGGTGCTGCCGCTGATGGGGGCGCTGCTGACGGGGTTCATGAAGGAGATCGCCGGCAAGATCGCCGGGATGTAGTCCGGTCGCGGGAATCGCGGCATAGGTGGCGTTTATGACGCGGAATGTGAACAGAAGTGCCATTCTTCATACCTCTCCAATTCATTGGGGAGGGGGACCGCACGAGCTTGCGCAGCAAGTGAGATGTGGTGGTGGGGGCTCGGAAAAGCACCCACTGGCTCAGTTTCATGTTGTCTACGCGAGCCCCCCTCCGTCTCGTCGCTTTCGCTCCGATCCACCTCCCCCAGTAAACTGGGGGAGTATTAAGGCGCGGTCATGATCCCCACCGCGCCTTCGCCCGATTTCGCGACCGAGGTGACTTCCTTTTTCGGGACGTCGCAGATCGTGTTCACCGGTATGCTGATCTTCATACGGCTGGGGGCCGTGGCGACATTGCTGCCCGGCATCGGCGATCAGGCCGTACCGCCGCGGATCAGGCTGTCGTTCGCGGCGGTCTTCACCCTGATGCTGATTCCCGTGCTGCGGACCCAGATGCCCGCCCTGCCGCCGACTTTGGGGGCTATGGCGGGACTGGTCATCCACGAAGTGCTGATCGGTCTGATGCTGGGGATGCTGATGCGCACCTTCATCGCGGCGCTGCTCATCGCCGGGGAAATCGTCTCGCTGCAAACGACCTTGTCGTTCGCGCAAACCGCCAATCCGGCCCAGGCGCAGCCCAGCGCCAGCGTGGCCACCTTTCTGGCCATGCTCGGCCTCGTCCTGATCTATGCGACCAATCTGCACCATATGTTCATCGCCGCCATGCTCGATTCCTATGCCGTCTTTCCGCCGCTCAAGCCCGTCATGGTGAGCGACGCGGGCAGCCTGATGATCCGCACGGTGGCCGATACCTTCATGCTGGCGCTTCAGATGTCGACCCCGGTCATCGTCTTCGGGCTGGTCTTCAATATCGCCGCCGGGTTCGTCGGCCGCATCATGCCGGCCTTTCCGGTCTTTTTTGCCGTGTCGCCGCTCAGCGTCCTCTTCGGCCTGTCCATCTTCGCCGTAGGGCTGGGGGCAACGGGCATGGTGTTCATCGAACACTACGAAGAGTTCCTCAACATCTTCATCAGAAGCAGGTGATAGATGGCTGAGGAAGGTGAAGACAAAACAGAAGAGGCCTCGGCACAGAAACTGGCCGAGGCCCGAAAAAAGGGCGACGTCGCCAAGTCAGGCGATATTCCGCAGGCCCTGTCCCTGATCTTTGCCTGCGCCCTGGTCATCATGTACGGCGAGAAGATCGCCCTCTCCCTGACCGAGACCCTGACGGTCTTCGTGGCCATGCCGCACCAGCTGCTCGACTCGCTGCGTGGCGACGGCGGACTGACCATCGCCAATGCGGTGATGATGAAGGTCCTGCCCATCATCGGGCTGATCATGCTGGTCGCGGCGGCGGGCGGGGTGATCGGCAATGTCGCCCAGACCGGCCTGATGTTCAATGCCGAGAAGCTCAAGCCCGACTGGACCAAGTTGAATCCCATGGCGGGGTTCAAGCGCCTGTTCGGGGTCGATGCCCTGATTCAGTTCGCCAAGACCCTGATCAAGCTGGTCGCGGTGGGCTTCATTACCTACCTGATCCTGAAGGCGCGAGCGATCGACATCAACGGCCTGACGGGGGCGTCGCCGATGCTGATCCTGCCCTATTCGCGCGAGGTGTTCATTTCGCTGGCGGTGGCGGTGTGCCTGTTTCTGGCGGTGGAGGGCGGGGCCGATTTCGTCATCCAGAAGTTCCGCTTCGCGCAGAAGATGAAGATGTCGAAGACCGAGGTCAAGGACGAGTACAAGCAGGCCGAAGGCGACCCGCACGTCAAGGGCCGCCTCAAGCAGATCCGCATGGAAAAGTCGCGCCAGCGGATGATGTCGAACGTCCCAAAGGCGACCGTGGTCATCACCAACCCGACCCACTACGCTGTGGCGCTGCGCTACGATAACGATACGCCGGCACCGACCTGCGTCGCCAAGGGCGTCGATGCCGTGGCGCTGAAAATCCGCGAAGTGGCGGGGGAGCACGACATCGCCATCGTCGAAGACCCGCCGCTGGCCCGCGCCCTCTATGCGGCGATCGATGTCGACGAGATCATCCCCGAAGCTCATTTTCAGGCGGTGGCGAAGATCATCTCGTTCGTCATGACGCGGAAGAAACGTGGCTTTTAGACACTGGCCAAGCGCATCCCAAAAAGTGGGTACCGGTTTTTGGATCAGATGCGCGTTTCCTAAAAAGATTACCTTGCAGAATAAGCAGTCAGAACGGGCAAAACAGGTTAATATCGACCGATTCGTTTGCCCTTAAAGGGCTCTGATACTGAGGTCCGGCCTTGTCTCTGTCGTCTCCTGCCGCTTCCGCTGCGCGCCCGTCCGCTTCCCCTGCATCGGCGCTTGAGCGCATCCGCGATTTCGCCAGCCCGTGGGTGCTGGGCGCCGTGGCGGTCGGGGTTATCGTCACCTGCGCGGCGGTCTGGGTCATCGCCGGAGACCTGCCTGCGGGCGTGGTGCTGGCCATATTGCTGATCGCCATGGGGATCGTGGTGTCGCTGGGCCTGTTCACCTTTACCACCGATGCCGATGACGACCACGCCGGTCTGGGGACGCAGCAGCTGGTCGACGCGCTGGCCGAACCCGCGGCGATTGCCGGGTTTGACGGGCGCATCGTGTCCGTCAATCCGGCGTGGCGCGACGCGGGCGGCCATCTGCGCCGTCTGCCTCAGGGCGACGAGGCACCCGCCCTGTTCACCGCCATGCGCGAAGCCCGCTCTCAGGGGACGGGGCGCGCCCTGGTTCGCCTCGGCAGCTTCGATTTCGAGATGCTGGTCTCGCGGCTGGGCGACGAACAGGTGCTGGTCCGCGCCGGGTCGCAGGGCGTGCTCGGCACCGGGCTTCTGCTCAATCACGAGGTCGCCCCGGCGGCGGTCAGCGGCCCGGCCTTCCTCGACACTGAAGTCGAGAGCGAGGCTGACGCGCGCGCGCCGGTGGTCGATATCGCGCCCGCGACCTTCGACGGGACGGCGGCGCCCTTCGGTCAGGCTCTGCTGCGCGGTGAGACCCTGCTGGGGGGCGAACTGGTCCATCTCAATACGGCCTTTGCCCGCCTGATGGGGCGCTCTCAATCCGACCTGACGGGTACGGTGTGGGGCGACCTGCTGGAGGCCGGGGCGCGCGAGGAGATGCAGACCAAGCTCGACCTGAAATCCACCGGTCCGTTCGAGGTGCGGCTGGACGGCAACAAGGACCTGCCGTTGCAGGTGCTGTTCGCGCCCTCTGACGGCGGCTACATGCTCTACCTGTTCGACATCAGCGAGCAGAAGCAGCTTGAGCAGAGCCTCGCTCAGGTGCAGAAGATGCAGGCCATCGGGCAATTCGCCGGCGGCGTGGCGCACGACCTGAACAACCTGTTGACGGGCCTTAAGCTTCGCGTCGAAGACCTGCTGCACAATCACCCGCTCGGCGATCCGTCCTATGACGGGCTGAACGAAATTCGTCAGATCAGCGTCCGCGCCGAAGACCTGGTGCGCAAGCTGCTGGCCTTCTCGCGCAAGCAAACCGTCAAGCGCGTGACGCACAATCTGGGCGAACTTATCTCGGAGTCCGAGGTGTTGCTGCGCCGCCTGATGCGCGAAGACGTCAAGCTGGAGACCGAATACGGCCGCGACCTGCCCGATATCCACGCCGACAAGGGGCAGATGGAGATGGCGGTGATGAATCTTGTCGTCAATGCCCGCGACGCGGTGCACACCGCAGGCGGCGGACGCGTCAAGATCAAGACGGCGGCCTTGTCACAGGCCGAAGCCGTGGCGCAGGGCTGGGCCGATGCGCCGGTACAGGGCGCGGCTTTGATCGAGGTGTCGGACAACGGACCCGGTATCCCGCCCGACATCATGACCAAGGTCTTCGAGCCGTTCTTTACGACCAAGCCGCTGGGCGAGGGGACCGGGCTGGGGCTGGCGACCGTCTATGGCATCGTCAATCAGGCCGACGGCCACATCGTCATTCGGTCGGTGGTGGCCCCCGAACAAGGCCACGGCGCGACGTTCAAAATCTTCCTGCCGGTCAAGGTGCGCGTCGAAAAGCCGGCCGGTGAGGTGAAGCCTGCCGAGCCGGTCAAGGTCACGCCTAAGGACCTGTCGGGGGCGGGCCGCATCCTGTTCGTCGAGGACGAGGAGATCGTGCGCGGTATCGCCGCCCGTCTGCTGCGTCAGCGTGGTTACGAGGTGACCGAGGCCTGCGACGGCGAAGAGGCACTCGACATCATCGAAGGCGGAGGCAAGTTCGACCTTCTTATCTCCGATGTGATCATGCCGGGGCTGGACGGGCCGTCGATGCTCAAGAAGGCGCGGCCGCATCTGGGCAATGTGCCGGTGATGTTCATTTCGGGCTATGCCGAGGCGGAGTTCTCGGACCTGCTGGAGGACGAGACGGGCGTGTCGTTCCTGCCCAAGCCGCTCGATATCAAGACTCTGGCCGAAAAGGTCAAGGAACAGCTGGCGGCTTGATCTTGAATCTTAAATAGAAGTAAGCCGCCCACATAAGACCAGAAAACGCGATGCCTGCGGCGAAGAAATATATTCTGTCTTTTGAAAGGGGTAGATAGTCGCTTACAGCAAAATAAAAACAGATTAAGCCTAATAATGTTGGTATCCAAATGAGTGCATGAGCACTTATCTTATTTTTCTGAGAATTAAGTGTTGCCGATATATCTTTATTAATCTGCAAAGAGGTTGGAATACATAGAGCGGATATGAAAATCGCCAACTGGTATGGACTGAAAAAGGCAGCATCAAAGCCCTTCAAAGCGGCTTGATAAGCAAAAACGCCCGCAGAGAAAAGTCCGATAATATAAGTGATTACAACACCATAATTACCCGTTTTCATAAGGCGCCGCCCTAAATCATTCCGCCGTGGTGGTCGGGTCGTAGATTTCGATCAGTTCCAGAGATTCCAGCAGGATGGCGCGCATGGCCGCATGGGCACCGTCGGCGTCGCCTTTTTCGATGGCGATGAGGACGGCTTCGTGCGCGGGGATCGAGGCCGTATGGCCGGACACCTTGTTGGTGATGCCGATCGACAGACGCAGGGCCGTATTGATCAGCTCGCGCAACTGCCAGAAGAAGGGATTGCCCGACGCCCGCAGGATCGAGACGTGGAAGTCGATATCGGCCTGCAGCGCCTGATCGGGTTCGGCGGCGTGGTCGCGCATGGCGTTCAATCCGTCGCGGATACGGCGGATATCGGCCCGGTCACCGCGGCGAGTAGCCAGATAGGCGGCCACGGGCTCGATCGCCAGACGCACTTCGGTGAATTCTCGGTAGATGGTATTGGAGAAGGGCCGTTCCATCAGCCAGCGAGTGACGTCGGGATCGAGCAGGTTCCACTTGGCGACGGGCTCGACCTTGGTCCCCTGACGCGGGCGGGCGCTGAGCAGACCCTTGGCCGTCAGCATCTTCACGGCTTCGCGCGCCACGGTGCGGCTGGCCGAAAACTGCGTGCACAGGTCGGCTTCGGTGGGGAAGCTGCGACCATCGTAAAAGCCGGAGACGATGGATTGTCCCAGGGTTTCCAGAAGTCCGTAGGTCAGGCTGACGCCTTGGGGAGTACGCATGAGGATAAATAGCCCTGTCGTCAGATGAGTCTTTTTATAGGCTATTTAAACGGCAAATTTTATCCGCAATGTCCAGTACCAATCATACGATGACTTGAAAATCAGGCGTTTTCAGGGGTTTTATCGCCGACGCTGAACGGTTCAGGGGGCGATTTCGGGCCGGGACGATATTTTATCCCCTTGAGCCAGAGCTTCAGCGCTTCCCAGTGGATGCCCCAGACGACCTTGAGCGTCATCAGCGGCATCGAGCGGAAATAACGCATCAATACGCGGTCGGTCAGCGGCTCGCGTCTGGCTTTGAAGGTCGCGGTCAGCATCCGGTCGCGCCGGTCGCCGGTCACCTGCTCCAGCAGAATATGCAGGCTGAACCGTTCTTCCGGCGGGATCAGGTCGAACCGATAGGCCATGTCCATATCCATAAACGGCGAGACGTGCAGGCGTTTGGAGGCGGCCTGATGGATAGGCCCTGCCTCGCGCACGGGCAGCACGTAGCAATGACGGTCGCCGAAGGTGTTGTTGACCTGATAGACGACGGTGCGCAGGCCGCCATCGGCCTTTTGCACGAAATAGAGCGCGATGGGGTTGAAGACGAAGCCCAGAACGCGCGGCATGGCGAGCAGGAAAAGTTTATCGGTGGCCTTGTACAGGCCCCTTGGTGCAAGCAGCGCGACGATGCGGTCGCGCAGCGGTGCTGTGGTGTCGCCTTTGACCGGGCCGTGGTCGCGCTCATAAAAGCCCAGCCAGTTGAAGCGATTGAGGCCGAGGGTTTTCAGCGGACGGATCGTTTGCTCTAACCGGTCGAGGTCGAGCAGAATCTGAAAGATCGAATATTCGAGGTGGTGGACCTTCGGCGCAAAGCGGTGGTGCGTCACCGGACCGGCATAAAGGGCAGGTGTGATCATAATTCGCCTCCCCGTCGCGATAGGTGAAGGCAGGGAAACCTGGCCTTCCTTGATACCTCCCCATGCCATGGGGAGGGGGACCGCACGACGCGCGCAGCGCTAGATGCGGTGGTGGGGGCCTTTGTTGAAACGCCAGCAAGGCCCCCCTCCGTCACGCTAAAGCGTGCCACCTCCCCCGCGTGGCGGGGGAGTAAGATGGTGTCTTCACTCATTCCGCCGCCTCCAGCGCTACCGACATTTCCGGACGCCAGTGGATGCGCGAGCGGCCCCAATCGAAGGCCCATGGACGTTCCACGCCGGTGATCGCTTCGGCCACGGCGAGGCCTGATTGAAGGCCGTCCTCGTGGAAGCCCGACCCGAAATAGGCCCCGCAGAACCACGTCTTTCGCGCGCCCTGAATCTCGCCCAGCCGGTGTTGCGCGGCGATGGCGGCCTGATTGAACAGGGGGTGGTCGAACTGCATGGTCTTGATGATTTTCGCCGGATCGACCGGACGCACCGGATTGAGCGTCACGAACAGATCGCGACCCTGATTTTGATTTTGTCGCGCATTTGAGTCCGAAAACCGCTGCACACTTTTCGGAATGCGCTCTATACCCTGCAACAGGTTCATCCAGTAGGTGACGCACAGCATCCGGCCCGAGCTCACCTCGTCTTCGCGACCGATATAGTTCCAGCTCGACCAGGCGTGTTTGCGCTTTGGCATCAAGGCCTCGTCCGTGTGCAGGACGACGGTATTGTCGGTATAGTGGAATTGCCCCAGAATATCGCGCTCGGTCGCATCGGCATCGGTCAGTATCCGCAAAGTATCATGCGCGTGGCTGGCGAAGACGACCTGATCGAAGTCGTGGTGTTCGCCGTGCTGGTCGGTGAGGGTGACGCCGCCCGCGTGACGCGTGGCCGAGACGATACCGCAGCCCGTGCGGATTCGATCGCGGAACGGGGCGATGAGCGCCTTGACATAGGCCTGAGACCCGCCGGTCACCGTGCGCCAGTGAATGCGGTCGGTCAGTTTGAGCAGGCCGTGGTTTTCGAAGAAGGTGATGAAGGCGCGGAACGGGTAGTCCATGATTTCCGCCGCCGAGGTCGACCAGATGGCGGCGGCCTGCGGCAGCAAATGGTCCTCGACAAAGGCGCGCGAATAGCGTTTCCGCTTGAGATATTGCCCCAGAGTCAGGTCATCGCAGGTGGTCGAGGCTTTGTCGATCGGGGCCTGCTTATAGAAGCGCATCAGATCCCACAGCAGTTTCAGGAAGCGGGGGCGGGCGACATTGCGCCATTGCGCCAGAAGGCCCGACAGGGACACCGAGGCATATTCCAGATCGCCCTCATCAATGGAAACGCCGAACGACATATCCGACAGCTGATGCGTAACGCCCAAATGGTCGAACAGCGCCGTCAGGTTCGGATAGCACGGCGTGTTGAAGACGATGAACCCCATGTCGACCCACAGCGGTTCAGAGTCGGTGCCGACATTGACGCTGTGGCTGTGACCGCCGGGGGCACTGTCCTTTTCGAAAACCGTGATGTCCGCGTGCCTATGCAGGTGCCACGCCGCCGACAGACCGGAAATGCCGGTGCCGACAATGGCAATCTTCTGGCGGCGATTATATTGGCGGGAATCGTACATGCGGGCGTCTTTCCTTTTTTCACGACTGGTACGCCCGGACACCGCGCACGGATCATGAGGCCTTTGACAACGCAGTTATTTTTATCTGTTTTCGATAGGGACTGATCCGCAGGCCGCCCAACCGCGTAGAACCGGCATGACCACGCGAATGACCGCTCATGCCGACAAAAAGCCTTTTGACCCGGACACGTTTCTGGGGTCATCTGTCGCCATGATCGTCAGCGACCACACCTCGACGGGCCGGGCGGACGGTTCCCCCGAAGCGCTTATCGTCCGCATTGCCGCAACGCGCGACCGCGACGCCTATGCGCAGCTGTTCACCCTTTACGCGCCGAAACTGAAGGCCTTCATGATGGGGCGCGGCCTCAGCGCCAACGAGGCCGAGGATCTGGCGCAGGACGCGCTTTTGAGCGTGTGGCGCAAGGCCGGCTATTTCGATCCGTCGAAGGCCGCGGCCACGACCTGGATCTATGCCATCGCCCGTAACCTGCATATCGACGGGGTGCGCAAGCAGAAGCGCGCCCGCGATTTGCCGGAGGATCTGTGGGCGCCGGAACCCGATGCGGCGGCTGACGTCGCGGTGATCGGGGCCGAGGACGCCCGCACCGTGGCCGTCCTGATCGACACCCTGCCGCCGGAGCAGATCGAGGTCATCCGGCTGTCGTTTTTTGAAGATTTGTCGCACGGCGATATCGCCACGGCGTTGTCGATCCCGCTGGGGACCGTCAAGTCGCGCCTCCGACTGGCCATGATGCGCCTGCGCACCGCTTTCGATACAGGTACCCGCGTATGAGTAAAATATCCCATCACATCGACGAGCTTTTGCTGCTCGACTACCACCACAGACGGCTCAATGCCGGTCAAAGCCTGCTGGTCGCCACGCATGTAGAGATGTGCGGCCATTGCCGGTCGCAATTGCGCCTGTTCGATGCCATTGGCGCGGCGCTGTTGCAGGATATGCCGCCAGTAGCGATGCGCGCCGACGCGCTGGAACTGGCTCTGGCGCGGATCGAGCGCCCTGAAGAGGGGGAAGCGCCTGCGGCACCGGTGGTGCCTCCCTATCTGCAAGGGATCGACCTGCCTGAAACTCTGCGTCAGACGGCGTTCAAAAAGCGCTACTGGGCCGCGCCCGGCGTCTGGATGGCGCATGTCGATACGCCGAAGGACGGCAAGTCGCTGACCTATCTGATGCACGTCAAGGGCGGCATGGAAATGCCGGTCCACGATCACCACGGACTGGAAATGACGCTCGTCCTGACGGGGACGTTCAGCGACCACAATGGCGTCTATCGACCCGGTGACTGCATTAGCTGCGCCGAAGGCGACCACCATGCCCCGGCCATCGCGGCGGGCGAGGACTGCCTGTGCCTGATCGCGGCCTTGGCACCGATCGCGCCAAAAACGCTTTTGGGTAAACTGCTCAAGCCGTTCGCACGTATCTAAATCAAATGCTTTTGATAGGTGAGAAATGAAGATGTTCCTGATCGCCCTCGTTCTCACCCTTCTTGCCCTTGCGATCCTCGATGGCCTGTGGCTCGGGACCATGACCGGACGACTCTATCGCCCCTTGATGGGCAGTCTGCTGGCAGACAAATTCAACATGGTGGCGGCGGTCGCTTTTTACCTGATGTACGGCTTTGGCGTGACGTGGTTCCTCGTATTTCCGGCGCTGAACGGCACCTTGCCGACCAACGGTTTATCGGCAGGCGTCGCCCTGACGATCAATGCGGCCCTTCTGGGGCTGCTGGCCTACGGTACCTATAATCTGACGGCGCTGGCGGTGATCCGCGACTGGTCGCTCAAACTGACGCTCATCGATACGGCGTGGGGCATGGTCATCACGACCGCGAGCGCCCATGCGGCGGTCATGGTAGCGCGACTATTCCGCCTATAGATTTTTTATGCCGACTGGCATTCCCTTATTAATAAATACGAATGGAGGCGACGGATGATAGCGACGACCTTGGATCAGACGACCCTGATCGCAGACCTCAAGATCGTGCCACCCGCGCTTAGGCAACCGCTGAAAGTCCTGCGCCACAACTGGCATCGCGGCAGCCTCGACATCGTCTTCCCCAATGGCAAGGTGTTCGAAATTCGCGGTCATGAGCCTGGTCCGGCGGGCGTGCTCAAGGTCAGCGATTTCCGTTTCCTCAAGCGCGTGCTGGCGGCGGGCGATATCGGTTTTTGCGACGGCTATGTGGCCGGGGAATGGGACACACCGGATCTGGCCGCCCTGCTGGAGGTGTTCACCCTGAACATCGACCGGTTGAAGCGCTTCCTGACCGGCAATCCGCTGGTGCAGATGATCAACCGCGTGGCGCACTTCTTCAACCGCAACACCAAGGAAGGGTCGAAGCGCAATATCTTCGCGCACTACGATCTCGGCAACGCCTTTTACGGTCAGTGGCTGGATCAGACCATGACCTATTCGTCGGCCCTGTTCCGCGACACCAATAACCTGGAGGCTGCGCAGACCGCTAAATACGCCGCCTTGGCGCGTATGGTCGATCTCAAGGCCGGGCAGCACGTGCTGGAAATCGGCTGCGGCTGGGGCGGGTTCGCCGAATATGCGGCGAAGGTCGTGGGCGCCCGCGCCACCTGCCTGACCATCTCTCAGGCTCAGCACGATTACGCGGTCGAGCGCATGAAGCGGCTGGGTCTCGACAACAGGGTCGAGGTCCTGATGCTCGACTATCGCGACGTGCAGGGACAATTCGACGCCATCGTCTCTATCGAGATGTTTGAGGCCGTTGGCGAGCAGTTCTGGGGCGACTATTTCCGCAAGGTGCAGGCTTGCCTGAAGCCGGGGGGCAAGGCAGCGTTGCAGATCATCACCATCCGCGACGACCTGTTCGAGGAGTACCGGCAGCGGCCGGACTTCATCCAGAAATATATCTTCCCCGGCGGCATGTTGCCGTCGCTGGAAAAACTGAGGCAGCAGACGGACAAGGTCGGTCTGACGGTCATGTCCGACATGGCTTTCGGCCACGACTATGCCCATACGCTGAAACTGTGGGCCCAGCGCTTCGACGCGGCGTGGAACGAGGGCCGGATTACCGGCTTCGATGCCGCCTTCCGCAAGATGTGGCTGTTCTATCTGGCCTATTGCGAGGCCGGGTTCCGCACGGGCCGCACCGACGTCGTGCATTTCGGCATTCAGAAAGCCTGAGTTCCGGGTTAGGGTGGCGGCATGACCACCGCCGCCGACTCCATTGCCGGGCTTTATGACCGCCACGCGGCGGGCTGGGACGATGATCGACGTCACCGCCGTCCGGACGGTGAGGCCGCATGGATTACCCGGTTCGCCGCTCTGGCCGGGTCGGGCGCATCGGTCCTCGATCTGGGCTGCGGATCGGGCGCGCCGATCGTGCCGGACCTTCGGGCGGCCGGTCTGACGGTGACCGGGGTCGATGCCTCACCGTCGCTGATCGCCCTGTGCCGTGAGCGCTTTCCCGATCAGGCCTGGGTCGTAGCCGATATGCGGCGGATCGATCTGGGCCGGTTCGGCGGGCTTTTGCTCTGGCACAGCCTGTTTCACCTGCCGCCGGACGATCAGGCAGCGATGTTTCCCGTCCTTGCCCGGCACCTGACGCCCGGTGCGCCGCTGATGTTTACCAGCGGCACCGAACGCGGCGAAACGGTCGGGCAGTGGCGTGGCGAACCGCTCTATCACGCCAGCCTCGACCTCAGCGACTACGAGGGTGTGCTGGCCGATAACGGTTTGCGGCTGATTGAGCGCGTGGTTGGTGATGCCAGCTGCGGCGGCGCGACGATCTGGCTGGCCGTAAGACTATAGCGGTCAGTCGTAATCGCCGTCGTCACCGTCCGTGCCGGACAGCTGATCGATCATCGGCCCCAGTTCGCTGACCATTTTCTGACACGCGCCGAAGGCCTGATCGTAGCGCGTGCGGTCCTCGGCCGTGAAATAGGCACCGTCACGCGCCAGCAGCGCCTTGCCGCGACTGACGCAGTTCTCGGCCAGATTTCGGGCGCTTCTGAGAGGACGCACGGCGGCAGCAGCCGACGACGCGCCGCGCGCCCGGTCGATATAGCGCGTAACGGTGCCCACATCCTCGAACATGCCGTTGGTCGTCGCGACGATGCGCTGGGCGGCCTGATAGGCCTGCATCTTGGAGTCCACCTCTGTGGCGCGCGCATAGATGGTCGGGTCACGCTGGCTCAGATAGGGGTCGGCGCGAGCGGCCTTTTCGTCCTCGATGACGAAGTCGATGTGCCAGCCGTCGGCCTTGTCCTTCTGCCCCAGACGATCCAGCGCCTCGATCTGCACGCGGCGGGCAACGGGATTGCGGCTGTTGAATTTGCGCACGGCTTCGGCATCGGCCAGGGCGTGGGTGGGATCGTTCTTTTTCAGGTAAACCTGCGCCCGCACGATCAGAAGGCCTTCCGTCGGCGTATCGGCGATGGCTCGGTTGAGATCGCCGAGGGCGGCGTCGGTCTGACCCAGTTCGGCGCGCAACGTTCCCCGGTTGCCATAGGGACCGGGCCGGTCGGGGGCAAGGGCGATGGCGGTGTCGAATTCTTTGAGCGCCTCGGCCGTCGCCTTGTTCCGCCACAGGAGCACGCCGCGCACATTGTGCGCCGCCGCCGCGGTGGCCGGGGTTTTTAGCGCCGCCGTGGCATCGGCAAAGGCCAGTGGCGCCAGATTGGCCACCCCCATATTGGTCAGGGCCCGCGCCCGCCATAGCCGGGCCTGCGCATTGTCCGGCTCCGCCTGAAGCACGATCGTGGCCAGATAGGCGGCCTTACGGCGTCGGAAATTGGCGTCGTGTCCGCCGGAAAGGATGTCGATGGCCAGTGCCTCGCTCAGGGTTTCCGACGGCTTGGGCGGCACCAGCTTCGCCGCGCGGTCGCGATAGGTGGCCCCATTGTCCTTCACATTGGCCAGCGCCACCGCGTGTGACAGCTGATGCCGACGCAGGTTTCGGTCATTGCTTTCGATCTCCAGCCGCAGCTCCAGCGCGCCGATGTGTTTGGGATTGCACATCAGGGCCAGGTGCGCGTCGCGATAGGCTTCGTAATATTTGCCGCTGCGGCGGTTACGCCAGCCGCTCTCGACCTTGCCGTCCGGATTGCCCTTGCAACCGTTGAATACGCCGTCCTTGAACATGCGTACCGAATAGGCCCATTTCTGGCCTTCGTTCTCCGAGACGACCTGATCGAAATCGGCCTTCGCCTCGGCCTTGTGCCCCAGAAAGGCATGGCATTCGCCGCGCTTGATGCGGTCGCTCCAGTGGGCCTGATTGCCGACAAAGGCGCGGTCGTAATAGGCGACGCAGGTAGCGTAATCTTCGGCAAAATAGGCCGTGAGCGCCGTCTCCATCAGCCAGTCGCGATTGCCCGTCGCATCGGCAGCTTTCCTCAGATAGGGGACGGAAAACGCGTTGAAATCGTCGCGCCACAGGATGCGGCCAAGGGCGTAGTTAAGGTCGGCATTGTCCGGATGACGGGCCTGAAGCTCCAGCACGCGCCGGTCCGTGTCTTCGCCCACGGCATTCACATAGCGCGCAATGGCCCGTCCATTGTCCGGGTCGACCATCAGTATGTTGAGCGCCAGCCCCTCGACCCGGTCGCCTTCGGGTGGCTTTCCGTCGAGGCGGGCCAGATGATAGGCGAGGAAGGTGGCCTTCGCCGGTTCGATGCGATCGGGCAGGAGTGCTGGGGGAATTTCTGCTACCGCGATGCTCGCCACAGGCATCCCTGCCAGAGTCAGACTAAAGATCAGACCGCGCATGTCATATCCCCCTTGCCGAGGGCGCAAGAGTATCCGGTGAGCCCTAAGCCAGCCAATTACAAATGCCGAAAGGTGAGGGTGGATAAGCGCGGTTGCAAACAGGCCGTGTCGCCGGCCGGGTTAAAAACACTTGTCACCCCAGGGCGGGCGGGCTACCACACCTGTTCTATTAACTTCTGGCGGGAATCGTTTGCATCGGTTTTCGCGGCGGGGCGTCGGTTTGGCTACGGGTGGAAGCGAGCGGAAAAAGGTGGGGGCGATTACGCTTGTGCGCCACGGCGAACCGGCTTTGTCGCGCCGCGTGAAGCTCGATTCCGACGGCTATCGCGACTGGTGGGCGCGCTACGAAAAGGCAGGCCTGCTCGAAGGTCAGATGCCGCCGCCGATGCTGCTGCAATTTGCCAAAGAGGCGGGTTATATCTTCTCCTCGACGCTTCTGCGCTCGATCGAGACCGCCCGCGCTGTGACGCGCGGCAAGCCGTTCGTGTCGCTGCCGGTCTTTGTCGAGGCCCCCCTGCCGCCGCCGAAATTCCCGAAATTCATGAAGTTTTCGCCGAAATACTGGGGCGGGATTTCGCGCTGGTGGTGGTGGGCCTTCAATCACCATCAGGGCGAGGAAACCCGCGCCCAGGCCGAGGCCCGCGCCCGCGAGGCGGCGCTTCTGCTGCACGAAAAGGCCCTGACCGGCGAAGACGTTCTGCTGCTGGCGCACGGTTATTTCAACTTCACCATTTCGCTGGAGCTGAAAAAATTAGGCTATAGCCAAACCTGCGAGCAGGGGTTTAAGTACTGGGGCTGCCGCCGCTACGAAATGCGCGCCTAGTCTTTAAGATAGTGAGATTTCCATGACTGATTCCGCCACGCCCGACCTGTCGACGCTGTCCTTCGAGGACGCGCTGGCCCAGCTTGAGCGTATCGTGTCGGAGCTCGAATCGGGTCAGGCGCCGCTGGAAAAGTCGCTGGAGCTTTATGAGCGTGGTGCGAAGCTGAAGGCCCTGTGTGAACAACGCCTTGAAGCCGCCCGCTTGCAGGTCGAAAAGATTACCCTGAACAAGGCCGGTCAGGTCGAGTCCGTCGCCCCGGCGGAGTTCAACTGACGCATGACGACGATCATCGCCGCCAATTCCGACCTGCCGCCGCTGCATCAACGGATGCAGGAGACGGCCGACCTGGTAACCATGGCGCTGGATGAGCTTCTGCCGCGCGCCGAAGGCTTCGAGTCGCGCCTGACCGAGGCCATGCGCTATGCGGCGCTGGGGCCGGGCAAGCGTCTGCGGCCGTTCTTCGCGCTGGAGGCCGGACGGCTGTTCGACGCCGACCCTCAGGCGGTGCTGCGGGCGGCCTGCGCGCTGGAGTGCATCCACGCCTATTCCCTCGTCCACGACGACCTGCCGTGCATGGACGACGACGATATCCGCCGCGGGCAACTGACCGTGCACCGCGCCTATGACGAGGCGACCGCCGTGCTGGCTGGGGATGCCCTGCAAAGCGTGGCGTTCGAGATTCTGGCCTCGGAAGACACGCACGAAGATCCTCAGGTGCGCGTCGAGCTGATCTCGCGTCTGGCACTGGCGTCCGGCGCACAGGGCATGGCCGGCGGGCAGATGATCGACCTGATCGGTGTCTCCGACGACCTCGGCGGCGTAGCGCGGATGCAGCGCCTGAAGACCGGGGCCCTGATCGTCTATGCCTTCGAAATTCCCCTGATCATTGCCGATGCCAGCGAGCGCGAGGCCAATGCCTTGATCCACTTCGCGCAGGATCTGGGGTTGGCCTATCAGATCGCCGACGACCTGCTCGACGTCGAGGGCGACCCGGACCTGCTGGGCAAGGCCGCCGGGGGCAAGGACGCGGCCAAGGGCAAGACCAATTTCGTCACTCTGCTGGGGCTGGACGAGGCCAAGGCGCGGGTGCAGCTCCTGTCGGAACAGTGCAAGGCGCGGCTCGACCTGTTTGGCAGCGACGCGCAAATCCTGCGCGACAGCGTCGATTTCGTGCTGAAACGCCAAAGTTGATTTGGGCTTTAGCCCTGAAAGACAGGCATGAAAAAGCCGTCCGTGCGGACACGGACGGCTTAAAACTGTAGGGCGTCGTCGCCTTACAGGATTTGCAGGTTAACCGCGGCGGTCTTGCCGCGCTCGGTCTGCAGCTCGTAGGACAGTTTCTGGCCGTCGGCCAGACCCTGAAGACCCGCGCGCTGAACCGCCGAAATGTGCACGAACACGTCGTTGCCGCCTTCCGCCGGTTGAATGAAACCAAAACCCTTGGTGCTGTTAAACCACTTGACCGTACCTTCAGCCATATTGCGCTCCTTAGATCAAACAAAGCCAGTATCGAGGTGTTCGGGAGGACCATACCTCCTCTACAAGTCGTATCTCGGTAGCAGCAGTTTGATAGCGAGCGTGTCGGGCGTCGGGAAAGACGTACCTAACGCCGTTTAGTCGGCAGCCAGAATAACGAATTGCGATAGAGAGTAAGCCGCAGCTTTCCGCAACCGTCAAATAAAAATCCCATATAGATTGGTCGTTAACGACGAAAAATCGTCGTTATTGACCCGATTGCGCCTCACATTCGCTGTGATCGCCGGAAATCTCCGCTGCGCAATCGTTTGCGCAGTATAGGCGTTCGACTATGCTTAATCGTAACCTTCGGGATATGGTATTGGCGGCTTCACGTTCAGATCGATCAGATCGGCCGCATTGCCGTTGCGTTGAGCATAACGCCAGAGGTCGTAAACGAGCATGGGCTTCAGGTCGCGCCCAACGGCCAGCCAGATGTCCCATTCTCTGAAAAACCGGTGCCCGGACGACGTGAATATTTTGGTTTTCAGGCCATACCCCCTGTAGGACGGGGCCATCCACATATAGCGCTTGCTGAGGAAACGCACCTCAACGTCGGACCACGACACGCCCAGCCCCGGCGTCAGGCCGCGCACCCACAGACGACGGCTGTTGAATATCAGCAGGCGCCGCCCGGCGATCGTGAACAGCGCCTTCCACCACAGGCCGTGCACGCGCACCATATACCGGCTGGCGATCAGCCACCCCGGGACCGTCAGCAGAACCCCCAGCATGACACCGGGAGTCCATACCTGTCGCACGACGATATCGTAGGCCAATGCCGTGACGCAGAACCAGGCCGCGACGCCGATAAACCCGAAGGCGATCGTCACCATGAGGATATTCAATATACCCGTCGCCGACAGGACGCCATTGCCCCACAACGTCGTCACCCCGTTGCGGCGACGATAAAACCTTGGTGTGGTATTGTAGAAATCGCCGCGCTGCACCCGATGCGTCCCCGCTTGTCCCCGCTCTCAAGAACACGCATAACACTAAGGCCACTGATTTCAAGACGGTCCCTTATGCCTCTGCCCTCCCTGAAACAACCCCTGCCTCGTCAATCCGTTCTGCGCCGTTGGGGGCTCAGGGGCCTGTTGTCGCTGCCGTTTTCGGTGCTGAAATTCCTGTCGGGCGGCGGGGTGGTCCATGTGCAGGGCCGCACCCTCGATACCCAGATCACCTTTCTATGGAAGACCTTCTTCGCGCGTCAGGACCACCGCACGCCGTTGTCGCTCACCGGCACCTCGGTCGAAGGCGCGCGCGAGGACTGGCAAGAAGCCGCGACCCTGATGGGCGATACCTCAGCCCTCAAGGTCAGGGTCGAGACGGTCGGCGATGGCGGCCTGATCGGCGGGCGTCTGATCCGTCCGGCACAGGTCAGCGCCAACGCGCCGCTGCTGGTCTTTTTCCACGATGGCAACGGGGTACTGGGCGGGCCGGACCTGAGCCTCGCCTTTGCCGCCGGGCTGGCCGCCGAGGCGCGCTGTCCGGTCTTTCTGCCGGAGTACCGGCTGGCGCCGGAGCACCGCTTTCCCGCCGGTTACGACGATGCCCGCGCCGCATGGGACTGGGCGGCGACCAGTCTGACGAAGCTTGGGGCGACATCGGATCAGATCGCCGTCGGCGGGGCCGGGATCGGGGCGAACATGGCGGCGCGATTGTGCCTCGATCTGCGCCGCGATTTCAAGCCGTTGCCGGCGGCGCAACTGCTGGTCTCACCCTTGCTCGATCTGAGCGACGCCGGGCTGCGGACCAGCCCCTATGCCAAAAGCTGGCCGGTCAGCGCAGCGGATATCGACATCGCCATCGGTCATTATGCCGGGGCGGGGATAGATTTGAGCGATCCGGCGATTTCCCCCCTGCGTGAAGGTCTGGTCAGCGGCCAACCGCGCACGCTGGTCGTGTCGGGCGGGCTCGATCCGCTGGCCGATCAGGCCGAGCGCTACGTCAAACGGTTGCTGGAGGCGCGGACGCGGGTCGTCTATCGTCGCTACGACACCCTGCCGCTGGGGTTCGGGCTGTTTGCCGGGGTGTCGGACCATGCCGCCGAGGCAACGCGGGACATCGCCCGGCTGTGGAGCGACCTGACGACGGAGATCGGGGTTGAGGAATAAGTGCCTACATCCTTCCCCGTAAACGGGGAAGGATGTAGTTACGGCGCCTGATAATGTACCTGCGCGCCCGGCCCGAGCGGCAGGTCGAGCGCCACCCACGCCGCCGTCATGGCGATCCCCGCCACCATGAAACACAGGGCATAGGGCAGCATAAGCGCCAGCAGCGATCCCACGCCCATCGTTTTATCCCAGCGGCGCGTAAAGGCCAGAATGAGTGGGAAATAGGACATCAGCGGCGTCATGATATTGGTGTAGCTGTCGCCCATCCGGTACGCTGCCGTGGTCATTTCCGGCGAGATTCCGACCAGCATAAACATCGGCACCACGACCGGGGCCAGGGCCGACCACTTGGCCGAGGCCGAGCCGATGAACAGGTCCAGAATCGAGGAAAACAGCAGGACGCTGACCAGCAGCAGCGGCGTCGGCAGGGCCCAGGCCTTCAGAATCTCCGCGCCGTTGATCGCCGTGATCGGCCCCAGCCGCGACCAGTTGAACATGGCCACAAAATGCGCGGCGAAGAAGGCGAAGACGAGATAGGGGGCCAGAGAGCGGATGCCTTCGCCCATCATGCGGACGACATCGTTGTCGGAGCGGATCGTTCCGGCCGCCGTGCCGAACGCGATGGCGGTGGTGATGAAGAGCAGGAAAAACCCGGCAATCAGGGCCTGATAGAAGGGCTGAAGCTGGGCCGGACCCGTGGCCTCTTCGTTGATCAGCGGCGTATAGCCCGGCCACAGGGCCAGCGCCGCGAAGAGGGCGACGACGATCAGCGCCACGATGCCCGCCCGGCGCAGGCCCTTGCGCTCGTCGGCAGTGACCTCGGACTTGGCCAGTTCGGCCTGTAACTCGGTATCGGGTGAGCCGCCCCACTTGCCCAGACGCGGCTCGACGATGCGGTCGGTGACGAACCAGGCAATGGGGGTAAACAGGCCGACGATGGCCAGAATGAACCACCAGTTGCCGACCGGGTTCATCGTCCAGGCCGGGTCGATGATGCGCGCCGCCTCCTGCGTGAAGCCGAACAGCAGGACGTCGATCTGACCCGGCGTCAGATTACCGGCATAGCCGCCCGACACCGCCGCGAACGCCGCCGCGATCCCCACCAGCGGATGACGCCCGACCGAGGCATAGATCAAACCCGCCAGAGGAATGAAGACGACATAGGCGGCGTCCGACGCGTGGTGCGAGACCATGCCGGTGACGATGACGCACGGCGTCAGTATAGCGCGCGGCGCATTGCGTAGGCTGGATCTGATCAGAGCCGAGAACAGGCCCGAGCGTTCGGCCACCGCTGCGCCGTACATCACCACGACCACGACGCCCAGAGGCGCGAACCCGGTCAGGGTCTTGGGCATCTCGACGAACAGACGGCCTATATTTTCGGCGGTGAACAGACTTTCGGCGCTATAGGTGACCACGCCGTTATCGAGCGTCGCCCAGTGCGGGGCCTCTTCGCCGGTGTAGGGAATCGAGGCCGACCAGCCGAGCGACGCACCCACGGTCGACAGGATCATCAGGGCGAAGATCAGCCAGACGAAGATCATCACCGGGTCCGGCAGCAGGTTGCCGACGCGTTCTATGACGCCGAGAAAACCCTTGCTGCGTCGTGCCGCATCGTCCGGAAGAGGGGTGTTGGCCATGTCCGCGTCCCGCAAAAATCCCAGCCTTAGCCAAGGATCGGCGTCTGTAAATGGGGGTGACAAAATGCAATCGATGGCACGGCAAAAGAAGCGGAACCCTTGGTGTATTTTTGATTAATTCTGACAGCATGGTTCATGTCGGGTTCATGCCGAAGCGCGTATGATGCCTGTCATTGGGAGGGTTTTAACCAAGGAGATTTTGGCATGAAACGCTTTGTTACCGCTTCTGTTCTGGCCATGATGGTCAGCTCCGTCGCCATCGCCGATGTGGCTCAGGCCCAGCCGCGAGGTCACGCCTACGGCCACGACCGTTACGACAGCCGTGACCGCTATGATCGCTACGACCATCGGGATGACCGCCGTGATCGTCGCGACGACCGCCGCTACTACCGCGATGGCTATCGCGACGGCTGGCGCGACAATTCGAGCTGGCGCCGCGGCGGCTATGTCGGCTATCGCGACTGGGATCGCGGCCGCTACGTCGAATATCGCAGCCACCGCGGTCTTTACGCCCCGCCGCGCGGCTACGAGTGGCGTCAGGTCGATGACCGCTACGTCCTCGCCGCCGTCGCCACGGGCCTGATCGCGGCCATCGTGCTCAGCCACTAAACCGGCCATAGTCTAACGGAAACGGCGCCTCGCAAGGGGCGCCGTTTTTGCGTGCACCCACCCTATACCTCCCTGACTTGTCGGGGAGGGGGACCGCGCCTGAAAGGCGTGGTGGTGGGGTATCTTGCGGAGGTTCAACGGCCACTGTCTTAAGTAAGCAAGAACCCCCACCACCGCATCTAGCCGCGCAAGCGCCGCGTCGTGCGGTCCCCCTCCCCAGCAAGCTGGGGAGGTATGAAATACAACGCGTCATCCACGTCAAAATTGCGGCAACATTTCACCGCGCTTACACAAGCAACACACTGATACCTTTAATCATTCATATAGAGTTCAGCGCGCGGGACGCATTCTGGGGGTGTCGAAAAGACCTAACCAAAGGAGAGACCCTTATGAAACGCATCGCTACCGCTTCCATCCTGCTGATGATGACGGCCTCGCTGGCCACAGCCAATATCGCCGCCGCCCAGCCGCAACATAACGACAACCGTGCGCCCGCCGCCCGTCACGACGATCGCCGTGACGACCGCGACAATCGCGGCTGGCACAAAAAGTCCGATTTCCGCAAGGGCGGCCACGTCGCCTACAACGACTGGCAGCGCGGTCGCTCGGTCGATTACCGCAAGGTCCGGGGCCTGTCGAAGCCGCCAAAGGGCTATGAATGGCGCAAGGTCGATAACCGCTACATCCTGGCCGCCGCCGCGACCGGCATCATTACCGCGATCATTCTGAGCCACTAAGGCTTAAGGGCTCTAAAACAAAACGGCGCTCTTTTCCGGGAGCGCCGTTTTTGCGTCAGAAGCTTGATTCCGGAGAATTCCTTATAAAACCAAGCTGTTTTTTACATGCAAAATATAGCGCAATAATAGCGCCCTGCAGCGGATACGTTACCACACCGGATATCGTAAGCACTTTGTGAGCTACCATCACCGTATTGGTATTCATCCAATAGAAAACCAGCACATCCAGACATATGAACGCGATGAAAAGCCATATGCCGATAGCTTTGCGAAGCCCCAGAAAAATCAAGCCACCGATCAGAAGCGTCACGCTTACATAATAGACAGTCCAATAAAGACTGGAGAAAGCGGCGCTATAATCATCACCGTTTTCAGCGAAAATTTGACTCAAAGCCAAATCGTAACCTCCAGCAGACCCTATAGGAAAGCTGGGTGAAAATAGCAGAACAAGCAAAATATTACCGAAATAGGTAACCGAAAACAGCGCGATCAACGCGTTAAACCACCGGTTCATAATCCCCCCGAGCCAGATAGAATCTACCCCTTCACCGCTGCCTTGGCGATGTCCGCATCGCTGAACCCCAGCGCCTTCATGGCCGCCGCCGCGATACCGTGGGCGTCGAGGCCCGCATCGGCGTACATCTTCTCCGGCTTGTCGTGGTCCTGGAAGACGTCCGGCAGGGTCAGGGTGCGGATCTTCAACCCATGATCCAGCGCGCCTTCGGCGGCCAGATAATGCAGGACGAACGCCCCGAAGCCGCCCATCGCGCCTTCTTCGACGGTGATCAGGCATTCGTGGTGTTTCGCCAGTTGCATGACCAGATCGCGGTCGAGCGGTTTGGCGAAGCGCGCATCGGCGACCGTGGTCGACAGGCCGCGCGCCGCCAGCCAATCGGCGGCCTTGAGCGACTCTTGCAAACGCGCCCCCAGCGACAGAATGGCGACCTTGGAGCCTTCGCGGACGATACGACCCTTGCCCACCTGAAGCGGTTCGGCCAGAGCCGGAATCTCGACCCCGACGCCTTCGCCGCGCGGATAGCGGAACGCCGACGGCCCATCGTCATAGGCCGTGGCCGTGGCGATCATCGCCGCCAGCTCGGCCTCGTCCGACGCGGCCATGATCATCATGCCGGGCAGCGTCCCCAGATAACCTATATCGAAGGTCCCGGCATGGGTTGCGCCGTCGGCCCCGACAAGGCCCGCCCGGTCGATGGCAAAGCGCACCGGCAGGTCCTGTAGCGCCACATCGTGGGCCACCTGATCGTAACCGCGTTGCAGGAAGGTCGAATAGAGCGCGCAGAACGGCTTCATGCCGTCCGCCGCCAGGCCGGCCGCGAAGGTCACGGCGTGCTGTTCGGCGATGCCGACATCGTAGGTGCGATCCGGAAAGACCTCACTGAACCGGTCAAGCCCCGTACCCGACGGCATGGCAGCGGTGATCGCCACGACCTTGGGGTCGATATGGGCGCGCTTGATCAGTTCGGCGGCAAAGACTTCGGTATAGCCCGGCGCATTGGCCTTGGGCTTGGACTGCTCGCCGGTGATGACGTCGAATTTCGCCACGCCGTGATACTTGTCG
The DNA here is from genome assembly GCF_028550415.1 of Asticcacaulis aquaticus. Lineage (GTDB taxonomy): Bacteria > Pseudomonadota > Alphaproteobacteria > Caulobacterales > Caulobacteraceae > Asticcacaulis > Asticcacaulis aquaticus. Next base: position 18,978 of record NZ_JAQQKX010000009.1, on the reverse strand, counting down.
GCAGCGGTCTCAGCCGGGACGTAGCCCTTACCCTTTTGCGTCACCACGTGGACCAGCACCGGGCGGTCGGTGATGCCGCGCACGCGCTTCAGCACCGAGAGCAGGTTTTCCATGTCGTGGCCGTCGATCGGCCCGACATAGTAGAAGCCGAGTTCCTCGAAGAAGGTGCCGCCGGTAACGTAGGTGCGCGAAAACTCCTCGCCTTTGCGCACCAGTTCGAACAGCGAGCGCGGCAGGCGTTCGGCGACGGATTTGCCCCAGCGACGGACGGCCTGATAGGCGCCGCCGGAGACCAGATTGGCCAGATAGGCGCTCATCCCGCCGACGGGGGGCGCAATCGACATGTCGTTGTCATTGAGGATGACCGTCAGGTTCTTCGTCGTCTCGGCGGCATTGTTCATCGCCTCATAGGCCATGCCCGCCGACATCGAGCCGTCGCCGATGACGGCGATGACGCGGTTGTCCTCACCCTTGAGGTCGCGCGCCGCGCAGAAGCCGAGCGCCGCCGAAATCGAGGTCGCTGCGTGCGCCGCGCCGAACGGGTCGTAGACGCTTTCCGACCGCTTGGTGAAGCCCGACAGGCCGCCGCCCTGACGCAGGGTGCGGATACGGTCGCGCCGTCCGGTCAGGATCTTGTGCGGATAGGTTTGATGGCCGACGTCCCAGATCAGGATATCGCGCGGGGTCTCGAACACGTGGTGCAGGGCAACCGTCAGTTCGACCACGCCCAGCGCCGAGCCCAGATGCCCGCCGGTTTTCGACACCACATCGATGGTTTCCGTGCGCACCTCATCGGCCAGCGTTTTCAGCTGCGCGGGCGTCAGGTTGCGGATGGCGTCGGGGGTCTCGAGCGTGTCGAGAACCGGCGCGCCGGGGAGGGCGGTATCGGGATGCGGCATTGACGGGTGCACTCTTGCGCCGGAACCCCGGCAGTCTTTTATGGTCTCTACAGTAACGGACATAAAACTGTGACGCTGTTTTGTCCAGTTGCGTGTTTTGCTCAGGCTTTCGCGGACGCGGCGATCATCGCCCTGACGTCCGCGGCGGTCCATCCGTCGGCGCGGTAGTCGCGCAGGGCCTTCGAGCCCTTGCGCTTGGCCAGGCGGCGACCGTCGCTGTCGAGCAGCAGGGCGTGGTGGCAATAGACCGGTGTCGGCAGGCCCAGCAGGTGTTGCAGCAAAACCTGTGTGTGGGTCGCCGCGAACAGGTCGTGGCCGCGATGGATATGGGTAATGCCCTGCCGCGCGTCGTCGATAACGACCGCCAGATGGTAGGCGATGCCGATATCCTTGCGCCCCAGCACCACGTCGCCGTTCATTTCGGGGCGCGCCGTCTGCCAGCCGGTCTCACCGTCCGGCCCCGAACCGGTTTCGCTAAACCTCAGCCGGTCCCAATCGGCGCCAAGCTGTTCGCGTGCGGCCTCAAGCGACAATCGCCAGGCCGGCTCGCGCGCGGCCGGCTCGCCATCGTCCGACAGTATGGGATCGCCCGCCTGCGGTGCGCCCTGAGCCGCCTGCGCCAGTTCCTTGCGGGTCCTGTAACAGGCATAAACCAGTCCGCGCGCCTTCAGGGTCTCAAGCGCGGCCTCATAGTCGGCCAGATGCTCCGACTGCCGCAGCACCGGTTCAGGCCATGAAATCCCCAGCCAGCGCAGATCCTGGTATAGGCCCGCTTCGTATGCCGGGCGGCAGCGCGTGGCGTCGATATCCTCGATACGCAGCAGGCATTCGCCCCCGGCGTCACGCGCGGCGGCCGCGGCGGTCAGCACCGAAAAGGCGTGGCCGGGGTGCAGATAGCCGGTCGGCGAGGGGGCAAAGCGCGTGCGATAGGTCATCACGTACGATTACAGGGGCGTCATGCAAATTTCACTATCCTTTTGCCGGAATCAGGGTCTTACTTCGTCTGTGGACTATTTTTAGCAGAAGGAGCTTCGTCTTCCGGTACGCTTATCCTGTTCCGCCTCATGCCGCAGACCCTTTTCATGGAGGGACGTCATGCAGGTCCTGAAAAACCCGCCGTCCGACCGGCGTGCCCTGGTCCTGAACGCCGATTTCAGGCCGCTCTCCTATTATCCTTTGTCGACCAAGCCGTGGCAGGAGGTCGTCAAGGCGGTCTTTGAAGACCGGGTCGACGTGGTTTCGACCTACGATATCGAAATCCGCTCGCCGTCGATGTCGATGCGCCTGCCCAGCGTCATTTCGCTGAAATCCTATATCGACCAGAACCGTCCCCCGGCCTTTACGCGCTATAATGTCTTCCTGCGCGATCAGTTCACCTGTCAGTATTGCGGGTGCCGGTCGGACCTGACCTTCGACCACGTGCTGCCCGTGTCGCAGGGCGGCCGGTCGAGCTGGACTAACATCATCACCGCTTGTGCCCCGTGCAACTTGCGCAAAGGGGGAAAAACACCCCAGCAGGCGCACATGAACCTGACAAAAAACCCACACCGGCCAACAATGTATCAGCTACAGGACCTTGGCCGTCGTTTTCCACCTCACTATCTTCACGAAAGTTGGGTAGATTATCTGTATTGGGATACGCCATTGGAACCCTAAGCGCATCCCGAAAAGTGCCCAGTTACCTTATGTCAGGTGTCAGGCGGTTTTCGGAATCAGATGCGCGACCACTTCAATGTCGTAGATGGGTATTTTTCGGGCCTGTTTGAGCATGTCGCGTGTGCGCTACGAGTTGGATCGCCGGGATTTCGGCGTGATCCGGTTTCCCCGTGAAAAGGGGCAGACCGTCATTTCGCTGAAACCGGTCGAGGCCGCGCTGTCGCGGGCTCTGGACGTGCACATAGAGGCGCGTCGCGAGCGCCTGTTCGGGCCCAAGGTGTCGCGTTTCAGCTTTTTGGGTGAGATTATCCCCTTGAAAGTGCTGGAAAACGGCGACGCCGTACTCGACCTGTCGGTGATCGACGACGAGGCGCGCGAGACGATCATGGAGCACCTGCGCCTGAGCGAGGATTTCGAGAGCCTCTGACTTATCCCCTCTTCCCGTGGGGAGAGGGTTAGGCGCGGCCCGGCGAGGGTGAGGGGGCGTCACAGGCCTATATATCCCCATCGTTTCGAACCGTGCGCATCATGGGGCATGACCGTACCTATGCCCCCTTGCACGACCGCCTGATGGTTCAGGCCCAGCGTATGCTCGCCGAGATCGAGCGCGCCACACCCTCGACCCTGAAAGAGGTCGTCGCCGTTCTCAGCGCCCTGTGCGTGGCGACGCGCCTGATCCGGCAGTTGCACACGCCGCTGACGAAGACGAAATCCACGGACAAGACGCCGATGCCTGTCGATATCACTCCCTCCTCCCTACGCAGTGGCGAGGTGTCGGCGGAGCCGCAAACCCCATCCGACAAAGATCCACCTGCATGGCAAAAGGGCTGGTCCGACAAACAGGCCGCCTTACGCGAACAGCGCGCGGCCCGCACGGGCAAATGGCCGGATGGAACACCCTATGTGAGGACGGGTTAGCGTCTATCGGAAAAATGGGTGGCGACCATCATTGTCGCGAGACAAACCAGAGCGAAACCACCCCATCCCGCCCAACCATATTCAGGCTTTATCGTATAAAGATACAAGGCCAGCCGCGCCGTTCCATAGGCCAGTCCCCCTGCAAACAAATAGATCAGTGCGCCTTGCCAGGTGCACGGAAACAGGAACAGTTCGTCAGGTTCGACCGGCTTTTTGATAAAGGTACGTACCCACCAGTAACTTGAATAAAACCGGATAGGCCGGAACCAGACGGCGCGTTTTTGCGACATGACCACCCCCGTGTGAGCCTAGTCTACGCCGTGCGACGTGCCATGTCATTTCCTGTTTCGCACAGAGCGGCTTTGTTCTATACCTGTTCGCATGTCTTCTGCCTCCAATGACCTGTTTCAGGCCGCCGGTCTGACCCCGCAAGCGCCAACGCTCACCGCCGCCCCGGAAGGGTTCAAACCTCTGGCTGACCGGTTACGGCCGCAGTCGCTGAGCGAGGTCGTCGGTCAGGACCATCTGCTGGGCTCAGGCGGCGCCATCGCGCGGGCGGTTGGGCGCGGGTTTCTGCCGTCGCTGATCCTGTGGGGCCCGCCGGGGGTCGGCAAGACGACCATCGCGCGGTTGCTGGCCACCTCCGTCGGCTATGAGTTCCAGCAGATATCCGCCGTCTTTTCCGGTGTTGCCGATCTGAAAAAGGCCTTTGAACACGCGCAGTTGCGCCGCAATCAGGGCGTGCGCTCGGTCCTGTTCGTCGACGAAATCCACCGCTTCAACCGCGCCCAGCAGGACAGTTTCCTGCCCTATGTCGAGGCAGGCGTGGTGACCCTGATCGGGGCGACGACCGAAAACCCGTCCTTCGAACTGAACGGGGCGCTTCTGTCGCGCTGTCAGGTCTTCGTGCTGAAACGCCTCGATGACGAGGCGATGGAAAAGCTCATGAAGCGCGCCGAGGCGCATCTGGAACGCCCGCTGCCGCTTGATGCGGAGGCGCGCGAAACCCTGAAAGGGCTGGCCGACGGTGACGGGCGTTACCTGCTGACCTTGATCGAATCGCTCGACTCGATGGGGTTTGAGGCGCCCCTCAATGCCGAAGCTCTGTTGCAGAACCTGCAAAAGCGCCGTCCCAACTACGACAAGGACCGCGAAGGCCACTACAACCTGATTTCGGCCCTGCATAAGTCGGTGCGCGGTTCCGATCCCGATGCGGCGCTCTACTGGTTCGCGCGGATGCTTCAGGGCGGCGAAGACCCGCTGTATATCGTCCGCCGGATGCAGCGCATGGCCTCTGAGGACATCGGCAATGCCGATCCCATGTCGCTGCTGATGACCAATGCCGCGCGCGAAACCTATGAGGTTCTGGGCTCGCCCGAAGGTGAACTGGCCATCGCTCAGGCGCTGGTCCACATGGCCTCGGCCCCGAAATCGAACGCGGTCTATACGGCGTTCAAGGCAGCGATGAAGACGGCGAAGGACACGGCCACCCTCGACCCGCCCGAGGTCATCCGTAACGCGCCGACCAGGCTGATGAAGCAACTGGGTTACGGCGAGGGCTATATCTACGACCCTGATGATCCGGACGGCTTTTCGGGTCAGAACTATTTCCCCGATGGGATGCAACGCCCGACCTTCTACGACCCCAAGGGCGAAGGCCACGAGGGCAAGACGAAGCAACGCCTGGACTATTGGGCGCAACTGCGGGACACAAAGCAACGTCAGCGGGGGGAATAGTTATGACGAAAGAGGGGCGGTGATGCGAAATTTTATCGTGGGGTGCGTGCTGACGGCCGCCGCCATTTCAGCTTTCTCGTACTTCGATGGATTCGGTCTTATGAACGTCGTTGATCAGAACGCGGCCCGCGATGCGGTATCGAGGCGTGTAGCGGCTGAGGGGCAACTCCGCTTTCGGGATTTGCGATCGGGGAAGGGCATGGTCTGTGGTGAATATGCGCGAGCGGGGGGTGAATTTCAGAAGTTTCTTTGGACGCGCGCAACCGGGTCGCATCTTCGCAACGATAGTGAATACACGACCATGCCGCCTGAAATGGCCAGAGGCGCATTGAAAGGGTGGGATGACAACTATGCCCGTTGTCATTCGGGCAAAAGCGCTCGTCCGCAGGCTGGGGTATGATTGTGCCTAAGATTGTGCAAAGCTTTTTTAAGGGTCTGCTGTGGACGCTGGCGGGGATATTTGCCGTCGGCGTTCTGCTGACCCTCTATGAACCGAGCCTTCTGGTAAAGCTTTTGCGAGGGATGAATCTGACGGTCGGCATTCAGGATCTGGTGATCTGGGCCGCGTTTCTGATCGGCGCGATCATCGTGCTGTCGGCGCTGATCGGGTCGTTTAGTAAATCGGGTAAACGGGGGGAATAGTGCCTGAATCGAACCTTGTGACTGCCCTGCTTCAGCTTGTGCCAATGGCCACTATGGTTCTGCCGGCCTTCCTGCCATTGTTAATCAAACGGCCTCTCGGTGCCAATCGCTACACGCCTTATATGCCGTCGCCGCTTCAATTTAGTGACGCGATCCGTGTCTGCCTGAAAAAGTACGCCATCTTTTATGGCCGCGCCTCACGGTCCGAGTTCTGGTGGTTCTATCTGTTTTATGCGGGGCTGAATATCGGTCTGACGGGTATCGGTGCCCTAACGAACATTTCGTGGCCGGTATATTTATCCTATCCGTTTGTGATCCCCTTGCTATCGGTCGCTGTACGGCGACTGCACGATATAAACCGCTCCGGCTGGTGGGTTTTGCTGAGTTTCGGTCTGGGTGTCATTCCTCTGATCTTCATGTGGGCGACGCCATCTCAACCCGAAGAGACCGTCAGCGAGGTTTTCGACTGAGGTCTGGGCAATATGTCCATAATGCGCTAAAGCCCGCGCATGACCCCGCGCAAGACCTTTACCGAAAAGAGCATCGCCAAGTTCAACCGCAAGAAGGCGTCGCGTAATTCGCCGCAGCACGCCGAAGCCGTAGCGCGTCGCGAGGCCAATGGCGGCCGCCCAAAACAGGTGCCGAAACACCCCAAGGCCATCGACCGTCCGATCACCCTGCCTCAGGAGGCCATCGAGTGGGTGAAATCGATGCTGGTCTATGAGGACGCGGCGATCATGGGCTTCAACAAGCCGTCCAACCTGTCGTCGCAGGGCGGGCGCGGCGATTTTCACAATCTCGACGACCTGCTGTGGGCCTTCGCCAGGTCGAACGGCAAGAAGCCGCGCCTGCTGCACCGGCTGGACCGCGATACCTCGGGCATCATTCTGGCGGCGAAAACCAAGCCGGGCGCGGCCTTCATGGGCAAGGCTATCGCCGGTCGCGACGTGCACAAGACCTATCTGTGCGTCGTTGGCAATCCGCATAAGCTGGCCGATTCCGGCGTCATCGACGTACCGTTGCGCCGCGAGGAAATCGGCAAGGAGGCCTATTCACGGGTCTGCGACGCCGATCATCCGGACGCCCAGACGGCGAAGACGACGTACCGCGTGCTGGACCGCACCGACACCTCGGCGCTGGTTCTGTGCGAGCCGTTTACGGGACGGATGCACCAGATCAGGGTCCATCTGGCGCATCTGGGCGCGCCGATCGCCGGGGACGTGCGCTATGGCGGGGCTTTGAGTCTGGACGGGACACGGGTGCCACGCCTGATGCTGCACGCCCGCGCCATCGAATTTCCGCATCCCGACGGCGGCCGCAAGACTCTGGAGGCACCGCTGAACGACGACATACAGGCGCTTTGCGCGGCGCTGGGGCTCACGGTAAGTGGTCGTTAAAGTAAACGAGAATTAATCTTGTTTTTTTGAATGTTGTAAATCATATGTGCCGTATTGATTAAAAATATATTCAAAAATACGTCATTTGGACACGATAAGACCTTTTTTCCTTCGCCTCTTATTAAGCATTGTTCAGTAAATTTTCTCGCGTGAACGCTGCGTATTGGGTGTGTCGGGTCGGGTGTCTGAACATATGAACAAGCCTTTGATGACGAAATTGGCACAGGCCGTGAAGGCGCTCTGGCGGGACCGTCGTGGCAATACGACCATGATCTTCGGTCTGTCGGCCCTGACGCTTGTGTCGGCGGCCGGGGCGGGCATCGACTTTTCACGGGCAGAGTCGCAGCGATCAAATCTTCAGGACGCCGCTGACGCCGCCGTGCTGCGCGGTGCGCTGCTGTCGAAGCAAGGGCTGACGACGGCCCAGACCGCCGCCAATACCGTCTTTGCGCAGAATCTGGTCGGCACCGACCTGACCGGGGCGACCGGATCGCTGGCCCTGACGACGTCCGGCAATATGATGACGGCGACCTATACGGCCTCGGCCTCGGTCAAGACCATGTTCCTCGGCCTGGTCAATATGTCGAACCTCAAGATCAGCGCCGTGGCCAAGGCCCAGACCATCATGCGCAAGGCCGAAATCGCGCTGGTGCTGGACGATTCCGGCTCGATGGGCAATGACCCCTCTCGCCTGACCAACCTCAAGTCATCCGTCGATAGTGTTTTGGCGGATTTGTTGACCAATGGCGTAAATAAATCGGAAACAAAGGTCTCGGTGGTTCCCTTCGATAGTCGAATAAAGGTGACACCATCAACAAGCTATGCTTGGGTTGACTATGGTCAGGCAGCTTATACTAATATCCAGTGTAATAATTCAAGTTGCTCGAACACAACATATAGCGTTACTTATGCCAATGGTTACGGTGCGCGCGCGGCCTACAGCCTTACGCTTAAAAACCCGAACGGGAACAATAAGACAATCACCATGCCGGCCATCGCCGACGCTAAGTCGAAATGGGAAGGGTGTCTGATTGACCGTGATCAGGCCTATGATGTGAATGAAACCGCCCCTTCGGGCACGACGGCCTTGTATCCAGCTCGCCCCTGCACCGGGAATCTGCAAGATAGCAGCGATCTGTCGCTGGTTCGGGAGATGAGTACAGATATCGCTGCGGCGCGCGCGCATGTACAGAACATGAAGTCGTCGGGTGGTACAAATATCACCATCGGTGTCCAGTGGGGGCTTGAAACCCTTTCGCCGTCGGCACCGTACACAGGCGGCGTCGCGTTCAAAGACACAGAAGTCTTGAAATACATGATCATCGTAACCGATGGAGAAAATTCGGCTAACCGCTGGTATGTAGGTGAAAATTATAACTCCTATATCAATGCTCGTACGGCCTTGGCCTGTCAGCGTGCCAAGGATCTGGAAATCACGGTTTATGTAGTTAGAGTTCTTCAGGGGGATTCGACCCTGCTCAAGAACTGCGCCAGCAAGACGGCCTACTATTACGACCTCAAGAGCACCAGCGACCTGAACAGCGCTCTGAGCGACGTGTTCAACTCGATCAAGAGTACGCGCCTGACTCAATAATCCATCGGTTTCGCATTTGCCGGAATTTTAAGGTTTTCGCGTTAGCCTCGAACCCTGTCCCCTTGTCGGGGGGCAGGGTCGTTTTTTAGCGCACCCTGAAGAACCGTCGAAAGAGGCTGCACCGCGACATGGGTATATTGAAGGCTTTTCGTAGCGACCGTGGTGGCAATACCGCCATGATCTTCGGCCTGACGGCCTTTGCGCTGTTGGCGGCCGTCGGTGGCGGCATCGACGTCACGCGCGCCGTCAATATGCGGACCAAGATTCAGGATGCCTCCGACGCGGCGGTGCTGCGCGCGGCGACCATGGCGCGCGGAACGACCACTGCGGCGCAGCAGACCGCCGCCGATCAGGCCTTCGACGCCAATCTGAACGCCACCGGCATGAACCGGTCGGGCCTGAGCTTCGTGTCGCGCAATCTGGTGCGGGTCACCGAAGGCGCCAATACCAGCTTGACCTACAATGTCGAGGCGACAAACAAGAACCTGTTTCTGGGCCTGATCGGCCTGAGCACCTTCAATCTCAAGATCGTCGCCGAAGCCAAGGCGCAGATGCGCAAATCCGAGATCGTCTTCGTGCTCGATTCCACCGGCTCGATGGCCAAGGATTCGCGGATGGTCAATCTGCGCTCGTCGGTCGACGCCGTGCTGGCCGGTCTGCTCGAAGGCGGGGTCAATGTCTCCGAAACCAAGGTCGGCATGGTGCCGTTCGACACGCAGGTCCGCGTGACGCCGGGCACGTCCTATAACTGGGTCGACTGGGGGCAGGCGTCCAGCTCGCAATCCTGTTCCGGCCTGAGCGGCAGCTATTGCTCGATCATGATCGACGCGGCGGACAAGGTGTGCACCGGGGCCGTCAATATCGAAGCCTGCCGGTCGACGCTGAAACTCTATTACAAGACCTCGACCAGCGGCGGTAAGACCTATTACGACGTCAAGGTGTATGCCTATGAGCAGGTGGGGTCGAACTACACGATCCGCACCTATTCCGAAGGCACCTATACCACCACCACGACCCAGGACTATTCGGGCGGGACAAGCTGCAACGCCGAAACCGGGGCCTGCAGCACGACGTCCGGCGGTACGCGTAACGTGACGACGACGACCTATAACGGCGAAAGCGGCACGACGACCGTCAAGTCGAACCTCACCGACTACAGCACCGCCCCGGCGGGCTATACCAGTGCCGCGTCCAGCGTCCTGACCTATCCGGCCAGCTATAGCAACGGCTACGACGGCAAGCCGTCCTCGACGACGACCACCACGACCAATGGCAAGCCGCGCACCATCTACATGCCCGCCGTCCCGGCCAACCGCGCGGCCTGGACCGGCTGTTTCATCGACCGGACCCAGCCCTACGACATCTCGGCGGATTCGCCCGGCGCGGCGACGGCCTCGCTGTATCCGGCGCGGCCCTGCGTCACCGCGACCCTGGGCGTGGTGCGACCGCTGTCGACCGACATCGCCGGGGCGCGGACCTATGTGCAGGCGCTCAAGGAAGGCGGGGCCAATTCCTATACCAACATCACCATCGGGGTGCAGTGGGGTATGGAGGTCCTGTCGCCCAGCGAACCGATGACCGGTGGCGTAGCCTTCAAGGACGATGTGACGCTGAAATATATGATCGTCGTCACAGATGGCGAAAATACCCGCAACCGCTGGATCACCAATTCGGCGCAGTCGGCCCAGATCGACGCCCGCACCAAGCTGGCCTGTCAGGCGGCGCAGGACAAGGGCATCACGGTCTTCGTCATCCGCGTGATGGAAGGCAATTCGGCCCTGCTCAAGGCATGTGCCTCCAAGCCTGAATACTATTACGACCTGACCAATGCGGGGCAGCTCAATCAGGCGCTCAAGGACGTGTTCGAGGCGATCAAAAAGACGCGCCTGACGAAGTAGTGTGCGCTTTATACCTCCACACAGCGTGGGGAGGGGGACCGCACGAGCTACGAAGTAGCGAGATGTGGTGGTTGGGGGCCTGCGCTGTCGTCGTAACGTAGACGATGGGCTACAGAATTATTTGCGGCATCTATGCGAGCCCCCCACCGTCACCTCGTTTCACTCGGCGCCACCTCCCCCAGTAAACTGGGGGAGTATAAAGGGCGTATCCAGATCGAAGTAATGTCTTTTCCCCTGCGAACAGGAATGTTAAGCGAAAAGGCGCAGGGCCCGTACCTGCGCCTTTTTGTCAGGATGCCGCGCATGAACCAGAAAATCGACTGGAGCGAACTGTTCTTCTCCTCGACGGGACGCGTGCGGCAGATGCCGTTCCTGATCGCCATGGCGGTTCTGCTGATCGCGTTCTTCATCTACGATTCGGCGATCACCGGCGCGCCGCGCGTTCTGACCGGGTGGATCGTCTATCCGGTCCTGCTGTTCTGCGCCGCCTGCGTCCTGTCCAAGCGCCTGCACGACCGGGGCCGGTCCGGCTGGTGGTCGGCGGTGATCCTGCTGGGCTTCATGATGGCGTGGCCGCGGCCGGAAGGCCTGTTCGATTTCGTCGGGGTGGTGGTGCTGGGCTGGGCGATCATCGATCTGGCGCTGATGCCCGGTGAGCGCGGTGCCAACCGGTATGGCGTTGCCACGCGGTTCGTCGAAGCGCCCGAAGCGCTCTGATTCCTCAAGGCTTGCGCGACTTGCGCTGTGGATGAAATCGCGGGCCGCTAACGCCCTGCGGTAATTTTCGTTGCCTCGCCGTGCAATCGATGGCACGGTTCCCCGCGATAAGAGATTGTTTGGGAAGTCAGCGGTTGAGCGCCCGTGAGGGATTTTTTTCGCAAAACGTAGTTTGGCCGCAAGGCGGAAACGAAGCCTCGATGTGAACATCGGGGCAAGTTTCCAACATAGCGGGCGGAAATAAATAACCACGGGAGCGACCCGAAGACTTCCCAAGCAGTCTCTAAGATAGGGGCGGGGGAAACATGCTTCCACAGATTTCACGATGGGCGGCCGTGGCCGTCATGGCCGCAGGCGTGGCCTTTTCCGGCGCTGTCCATGCTGCGCCTGTGCCCGACGCAGCGGCGCAGGCCTCCGCCGAAGCCGAACTCGCCAAAGCCTCGGATGCCCTGATGGCCGGGCTGCATCCGATGCGCGGCGACGTCACCCTGTCGGAGGCCCATGCCACCCTGCATCTCGGCAAGGCCTATTATTTCCTCAATGCCGCCGAGGCGCGCAAGGTCATCGTCGATATCTGGGGCAATCCGCCCGATCAGGCCGACGGCGTTCTGGGCATGATCGTGCCGGAAGGCCGTTCGCCGATCAACGACTGGGGTGCCATCGTCACCTACGAGGAGACGGGCTACGTCTCCGATCACGACGCCAACAGCACGGATTACGACAAATATATCAAGGACCTTCAGGCCGGCGAGGCCGAGGAGAACAAGGCGCGCAAAGAGGCGGGCTACGGTACGACCCATCTGGTCGGCTGGGCTCAGGCACCGTCCTACGACAAGGCCAGCCACAGCATGGTCTGGGCGCGCAATATCCAGTTCGAAGGGTCCGAGGTCAATTCGCTCAACTACGACATCCGGCTTCTGGGGCGTCAGGGCGTCCTCAGCATCAACATGATCGCGACCCTGCCGGAATTGCCGGTCATTCGCGAACAGGCCCGGCAACTGGCGGGGACCGGTCAGTTCGACGACGGCTTCCTCTATGCCCAGTACAAGCCCGGCGATGCCAAGGCAGCCTTCGGCGTCGGCGGCATGGTGGCGGCGGGGCTGGGGCTGGCGGCAGCCAAGAAGTTCGGCCTGCTGGCCCTGCTTCTGGTGGTGCTGAAAAAGGGCTGGTTCCTGCTGATCCTGGCTGCGGGCGCGGTCAAGGCGTGGTTCGGCAAGCTGTTCGGGAAGAAGACACCCGCCACAACGCGTACCTTTTCGGATGCGCCGGAGGGTGGCCCGGACGGAGAAGGGGAACCGGAACCGTCCGCACCTGAACCCGCGCCGTCCATCGTCGAAGACGCGTCTAACCGACGGTGAGGTTGTTCTCCTCGCCACGGCGTTGCGAGGCAGGGGCTACGGGTCCGAAAATCTCCATGAAACTGGCGCGCAGGGCGTAGTCTGCCTCGTCCATCGTCACCGGCAGGCCCAGATCGACGAGGCTGGTCACGCCGTGTTCGCTGATGCCGCACGGCACGATGCCGGTGAAGTGGCTGAGGTCCGGTTCGACATTGAGGCTGATGCCGTGGAAGCTGACCCAGCGGCGCAGCTTGATCCCGATGGCCGCAATTTTATCCTCGGGCGGCGGCGTTACCCCCCGGTCACGGCGTTCGACCCAGACACCGACGCGGCCCTCGCGGATATGCCCTTCGACATTGAAGCGCCACAGGGTGTCGATGACCCAGGTTTCCAGCGCTTTGACAAACGCCCGGATGTCCTTGGTGCGGCGGTTGAGGTCCAGCATGACATAGACCACGCGCTGGCCAGGCCCGTGATAGGTGAACTGCCCGCCGCGCGCCGACTCGAAGACCTCGAAGCGGTCGGGGGTCAGCAGGTCCTCCCGTTTGGCCGACACGCCGGCGGTATAGAGCGGGGGATGCTCGATCAGCCAGATCAGCTCCGGTGCTTCGCCTTTTTGAATCGCCTCGACGCGCTGATCCATGAAGGCGACCGCGTCCGGATAGGCGACGGGCGCAGGCTCGACGCGCCATTCCGGCAGGCCGCGCTCAGGGTCACGCAAGAAAAAGTCGGGGAGGGCGTCCGCATTTAGGGTGTCGTTAAGCATGTTTGGTCATTTTGAAGCGATAAGGGCGTCAGTGGGCCCTATATGGGTGTTTTAGAGGTCCGAGTCGAGCGTGTCAGCCAATCAGGTCAATTCCGTACCGGTAGAAATCTCGGTGCTTCTGGGGCGTTCGGTCCTGCCGATGCAGCAATTGCTGCGCATGGGCCGCGGCGCGGTGATTCCGCTCGATGCGCGCGAACACGACGAGGTGTGGATTCTGGCCAATAATCACCCGGTGGCGCGCGGCGAAATCCAGATTTTCGAAGAAAAGATATCGATCGTGGTGACCCGTCCCGCCAATGTCTACGACTATATGGCGCTGGGGAATTGACGGATTATAGATGCAGCCCTTTGATCCAAAGGCTATTCGAGAGGCGTTGTTAGCTAAAAACGTAGCGCTTAATCCTCCTGCAAAGGAAGAAACTCTGAACCGGCTTATGGTTTGGGCAGGTGGTGTAATTCATCCGGATGTCCGACGATTGATGAACGAGTTTGACGGATTCACCGATGGTGATTTTGAAGCGGATTCGTTTGTTTCGGTGTGGTCGATGGATCAAGCCATGCAGGATAATGGGTCCAAACAACCAATTCTGGCATTTGCCGACTGGTCTTTGAGTTCATTTGTCTTTGGATTTAATCCTTTAACAGGTGGCTCTGTTATCAATACATTTGATGGAAGCATCATTGCGCCCTCATATGCTGAGTTTTGGTCGTTGCTTTTAGCTGATCGCCTCCTTTAGGCCGATAACAGCAGGCGATGTTGGAATTTTCGCAAATTTCGGGGATAAAGCGCATTTGCCGCTTCACAAACCCCTCAGGGCTTGCTAAGTGGCGCGCCTTCCGGTGTGTGCGGTCATGGCGGAATTGGTAGACGCGCAGCGTTGAGGTCGCTGTATCGCAAGATGTGGAAGTTCGAGTCTTCTTGACCGCACCAATCGGATCAAAAAAGGTTTTGAGGTTCGCCTCAGAACCTTTTTTTGTGCCTGATAACGGAAAGTCCGAAAAGGCTTGCAAACATTAGGGATTCGGGCACATTCCTTCCCCATTCAAAGCGATATTTTCAGCCCGTTCATTTCAGCGTCTATTTCAGTGTTTTAGGGGAGGCGGACCATGGTCAAAAAAACCGAAGCCGAACTGGATACGCTGGCCACCCCCACCGATGAAATGCAAGGCTCGCTGAAAGCCCTTGCCGAGGCCGTTGCCCGCGAAACCGCCAAAGACGCCGGTGAAGACAGCGACCTGCCGGAACTGAATACGCCCGAGCAGATCGAGGACTTCGCGCTTCAGGACGACTACGCGCTCAATCCGCAATATATCGAGCTGGTCATCGACGCCGCTGACCGTAATGACGGGATGCGCCTGCGCGAACTGCTCGACGCCCTGCACCCGGCCGATGTCGCCGACCTGATGGGCTTCCTGTCCGAGGATTACCGCGAGCAGGTCATTCCGTGGATTCCCGCCGACGCCCTGGCCGACATCCTGTCCGAACTGGACGAAGGCATCCGCGAAGAGGTGGTCGAGACCCTGCGCCCGGTCGATCTGGCCGAGGTGCTGCAGGAGCTCGATTCGGATGACGCCGCCGCCGTGTTCGAGGACATGGAGGCCGATCAGCAGAAGGCCGTTCTGGCGGCCATGGACCCCGAAGACCGCGAGGCCATGGTCACGTCGCTGGCCTTCGAGGAAGAGACCGCCGGGCGCCTGATGCAGCGCGAGGTCGTCGCTGCCCCGGATTTCTGGGACGTCGGCCACACCATCGATCACATGCGCGCCCATGCCGCCGACCTGCCGGAGCTGTTCTTCGACGTCTATGTCATCAGCCCGACGCACAAGCCCATCGGCGGCCTGCCGGTGTCGCTGCTGATGCGCAGCCCGCGCGACGTGAAGCTGTCGGCGATCATGGAACCGGTCACCGAAATCGAAGTCGGCATGGATCAGGAAGAGATCGCCTACATCTTCGAAAAGTATCACCTGATTTCGGCCCCGGTCGTCGATGCGGGCGGTCGCCTTGTCGGTCAGATCACGGTCGACGACATCGTTAACATCATTCAGGAAGAAAACCGCGAGGACATCCTGGCCCTGGCCGGTGTGTCGGACGACGAAGGCCGCGATTCGACCGTCTTCGACGTCGTGCGGTCGCGCCTGCCGTGGTTGTGCGTCAACCTGCTGACGGCCTTCATGGCCTCGTCGCTGATCTCGGTCTTTTCGGGTGAGATCGAAAAGCTGGTCGCGCTGGCGGTGCTCATGCCGATGGTCGCTTCGATCGGTGGCAATTCCGGCACGCAGGCCCTGACCGTGTCGGTGCGCGCCCTGTCGTCGCGCGAACTGACCACGGCCAACGCTTTGCGCACGGTGTGGCGCGAACTGAGGGTCGGCTGGTTCAATGGCGCGGTGATTGCCGCAATTCTGGGGGTTGTCGCCGGCGTGGTGTTCAGCAGTCCGATGCTGGGGATCACGATTGCTCTGGCCGTGATGATCAACCTGACGGCTGCGGCGCTGGCCGGCACGCTGGTGCCGCTGACCCTGTCGAAACTGGACCGCGACCCGGCCGCGGCGTCGCCCATTTTCGTGACCATGGTTACCGATTGCGTCGGTTTTTTCAGTTTCCTCGGTCTGGCCGCGATAATTCTGTTGTAAAATTAACGGACTGTGTGGAATGCTGCACCTGCGGGGTTAATCTCTTTTCTTAAGCTTAACGGATCGGGTGCTAGACCTGATCGGGCGGGATGAAAGACCACCGGCCGGGTTACGCGTGAGGCGCGAATCTTGCTCGGGGGGTGACCTAACCTCGCAGGTAGTGCCGTTTTGGGTCAGGAAGAGTTGATGAGAGCGCGACACAAAGTCTCCCGCGCCGGAGTCGAGCTGATCAAGAGTTTCGAGGGGCTGCGTCAGCAGGCCTCGCAGTTGCCCGACGGGCGCTGGATGATCGGCTATGGCCATACCTTTTCCGCGCGTGAGGGCGCGCGCGTCACCCCGGAAGACGCCGATGCTCTGCTGCGCTTCGACCTGCTGCCGGTCGTCGACGGGGTCAACAACCTTGCCGTCACGCCCCTGAACCAGAATCAGTTCGATGCGCTGGTGTCGTTCTGCTTCAATGTGGGATTGGATCATTTCGCGACGTCGGACGTATTGCGGCGTGTCAATGAGGGCCGTTCGACCGAGGCGGCGCTCGCCATGGACAACTGGACCAGCGCCGATTTCAACGGTCAGACCTATGTGCTGGCGCCGCTGATCCGCCGCCGCGCCGCCGAAAAGAGCCTGTTCCTGACGCCCGATGCGGACGGAATCGAGCTGGACGGCAACCTGATGCAGCCGGGCATGACCATTCGCTCGACCCAGACGCCTGTAATGGAAACGCCTGTAAAGGCAGAGCCCGATCCGGCGACGGACGCCCCTCAGGCGGCGCCTGAAAACACGGTAAAACCGACGCCGTTCAAGCCGACCATCGTCCGGGTAGCCGATATCGCCGCCAGCCCCGCCCCATTGACGGCTCCATCGGCGGCCTCCGGTCTCGACGCTCAGGCCGCCCTGCTCAAGGCCGAGCAGGAAGCCCGCATTCAGGAAGAGTTCCGCCGCCTCGAAGCTGTGCGTGTCGCCGAGGAGCAGAAGCGCGAAGACGACCGCCGTGCCGCCGAGGTTCAGCGCCGGGCCGAGGAAGCGCGCCGTCTGGAGGAGGCCCGTCGCGTCGAAGAGCAGCGTCTGGCCGATGAGGCGCGCGCGCGCGAAGACGCCCGTCTGCGTGAAGAAGCCCGCCGTATCGAGACGATCCGCGCGCAGGAAGAAGCCCGTATCCGCGAGGAAAACCGCCTGCGTGACGAACTGCGTCAGCGCGAGGAAGCCCGTATCCGCGAAGAGGTGCGTCAGCGCGAAGAGGCGCGCGTCCGGGAGGAGGCGCGTCTGCGTGAGGATAGCCGTCTGCGCGACGAGGCCCTGCGGCAGGAGACCCTGCTGCGCGAGGAAGCCCTGCGTCAGGCGCAGGCCCTGGCTGCCGCGCGGGTGGCCGAAGAGGCGCGTCTGGCCGAATTCCGCCGTCAGGAAGAGGCGCGCCTGGAACAGCAGCGTCTGGAACGGCTGCGCCTTGAGGACGAGGCGCGTCGTCTGGAGGAAAGCGCCCGCCTGGAGCGTGAGCGTCTGGAGCGCGAACATCAGGCGCGCCTGGAGGCGGCCCGTCTCGAAGCGGCCAAACTCGAAGCCGCGCGCCTTGAAGCGGCCAGACTCGAAGCCGCCAGACTCGAAGCAGACCGTCTGGAAAAGGAACGGGCCGAAGCCGCGCGTCAGGAAGCCGAACAGGCCGAGATCGTGCGCCGCGAGGCCGAGCGTCTGGAGCAGGTGCGTCTGGACGAGGCGCGCCGCAAGGCCGAGCTCGAAGCTCAGTTCAAGGCCGAAGCCGAGGCGCAGGCTGTGGCAAAGGAAGCCCCGACGCCCGACGACGCGGCGCGCAAGGCCGAGGAGATCCGCAAGGCCGAGGCCGCGGCCGCGCTGATGCGGCTCTATTCGCCCTATGCCAGCATGGGGCCGCTGGTCAAGCCGAAGCCGCAAGCGCCCGAACCTCAAGCCCAGCCGCAACCCCAGCCAAAACCACCGGTAACCGAAACGCCACCGGCCTTTGAAATCTCGTCCAGACCGCAAGGGGAGGCAAAGGCCGAGGTAAGGCCGGAAACCAAGTCCGAACCGGCCCCCGCGCCGGAGGTGGACGAAGCACCGCAGGTCCTGCGTCTGCATCACAAGATCGAGCCGGGCGTGCGTCCCAACCCGTCGCTGATGGCGCCGCCGACCGTGGTCGCCGCGCCGCCGCAACCGGTTGTGTCGCCACCGCAATCGCCGGCACCGGGCGTCCACTGGCGCGAGCAGCTTCAGCATCCGGTCTCCGGTGCGACGCAGTCCGACGATTCCCTGAGCCTCGGTCATCATCACACGGCGCACGGGGCGGCGCATGGGGCGGCGCTGGCGACGGCCCCCGTGGTTCAGCCGGTCGGCTTGCCGGCGGACGAGTTCGACGACGAGGACGAGTGGATCGGCGAAGACGGCCGCATCGCGGTCTCGGCGGAAGAGTCCGAGGCCAATGAGCGCAGCCTGTGGCAGATGATCGCCTCGACCCTGCAATGGATTTTTATCTCGATCATCGGTCTGGCAGCGCTGGGCGGTGCGGCGGGGGCCTATCAGAAGATGCTGCAATCTCTGCGTCTGGGGGACGGCAATGACGAGTTCTTCACCACCTTATCGATCGCCCTGGCCCTGACGGGTATTTTCTGCGTCTGCGTGTCGGTGTGGCTGATCTTCCGCCGTCTGGGCGGGTTGAAGGATTAGGTTTAAAACCTAATCATCCTATTGATTTAAGGTGCAAACATTGATTCTCTTCGTTTATTCGAGGAGATAAGCTATGGCTCATGAGTTCTGGCTTAGTGACGTGCAATGGTCGGCAA
>NZ_JAQQKX010000008.1 GCF_028550415.1 Asticcacaulis aquaticus | reverse complement strand
GCCGATTAAAGGACTGGAGACGCATCGCCACCCGATACGACAAACTCGCAGCCAATTTTGCTGCCGCCATCGCTATTGCTATCGCAATTACTTGGTGGACTGATTGAGTCTCGAACCTAGAGCGCATTCCGAAAAGTGTGTAACGGTTTTCGGAATCAAATGCGCGACCAAGCAAAAGTCTAAAGGCGGTAGTCCTTCGCCATCTTCCGGTAAATCTCCATCAAGCCATTGGCATCGTAGCGTCCACCCGCCGGACGCCGTTTGCGCGGTTCGCCCGCCGGGGCCGGGGCTGCGCCCGGCGCTTCGGCGCTGTTGACGCCGTCGCGCAGCAGGTCGGGCTTCGGCCCCTCACCCATCGTCACGCCGTCGCGGTCGAACAGCGCCTCCTGATGCCGCGTCGGCTCCCAGATATAGGTGCCCCGTCCCGGACGCCCCGGATTATTGTGGACAAGATCGTTCAGGTAACGCTTGCGGCTCGAATATTCCGAGACGAAGAAGTCGTGCGTCGGATAGGCTTTCACGAACTCAGAAAAGGTCCGCGCCCAGTCGCCCTGCTCGGCCTGCTGGTAACAGGAAAAGCCGACGGAATCGAAGCGCACGCCGCGCGACAACAGGTTGTCGGTCCAGTTTTTGACGATCGGCCAGTGCCGCCCCAGATGGTTATGTACGGCGGTGTTCGCCTTGGGCGCCACCGCGCGCGAGGCGTCGAGCCCCGCACTCAGCAACTGCGCCAGCTTGTCGAAGCCGCCCGCATCAGGGACGTTCATATGGACCGCGTCGGTTTGCGGATTGCCGGTCGGCACGCTCAGCGGCACGCGCCCGTCGGGCCACAGCATGCCAAACGTAATCTCGTTGCCGATCAGGATCAGGTCGGGCAGCGCATCGGCGGCCTTCATGGCTTCGAGCGAGGTCCGCGTATGCAGGCCTACGGCCTTGACCAGATCGGGAAACGCCAGACCGGCCCAGGCTTCGGGCTTCGACTGTTTCTGCGGATCGGCCCAGGTGTCGCTGTAATGGAAGGTGAGCGACAGGTGCATCCCCGCCGCCCGGACGCGTTTCGCCATGCGGATGGTCTGGGTCAGGCCGCACCACGGTTCGCCTGCCGGATAAGGCGGCGCTTTCAGCGCATAACCCTTCTCCGGATTAACGAACAGGCGCAGCTTTATAGCGTTGAATCCATTGGCTTTCAGGATATCGAGGATGTCGCCTTTGACTCCCTTGTCGTAATAGACCGCACCCGCCGCCTCGTCCTGCGGCACCCATGACACGTCGGCCCCGATCAGGAACGGAAACGCGCCGCTGCCTTTGGCGAGGGCCGATCCGGCTAAAGGCAATCCCATCAGGGCCATGTTGAATGTGCGGCGGTTGATCGAGGTCATGGCGTTTCCTGTGCTTGTTTTATATTACATATAGCACATACGAAAACCGGCGCGATTTCCATCGCACCGGTTTCCACCTCACCAAACTTTTTTATGATCCGCGTTTTCGCGGTAACCGGATATTCTTAGTCAAACAGGGCGTCGATATCGTCCTGAGAGTTTGTCTTGTTGAGGTCCTCAGGCGACATATCGAACATCGAGTCGATATCTTCCTGCGAATTGGGGGTGTCGAACAGGGCGTCGATATCGTCCTGCGACTGGGGAGCAGATTGGGCCGCTTCCGGTTCAGGCGTGGGGGCCTTTACGGGTGCCGGCGCCGGTTTAGGCGCTTCGACCTTGGCGACTGGGGCGGGTTCCGGCTTGGGAGCCGGTTTCGGCGCCTGCACCTTGATTTCCGGCGCCGCGGGGGCTTCATCGAACATGGCGTCAATGGCGTCCTGACGCGTTTCCGGACCGCCGATGGCCGGACCGTTGAGCAGCAGATCGCGAGCCCGGATTTCCTTCTCCGTCAGCGGCACTTCCTTGTCCTCGACGCCGAGGGTCGTCGCCAGCTTGCCGACGCGCTCCTCGATCTGCTTGAGGACATTGATCACCTTGGAGACGCGTTGCCCCGTGATGTCCTGGAACGAGCAGGCCTCGAAGATCTGCATCACCTGATCGTCGACCGCGGCCTTATAGGCCTTGGGGTCCGACACATCCATGCCCATGATCGCTTCGGCGGCGTTCATGATGGTGTGGGTGGCGTTTTCCGTGTCGCGGGTGATGGCTTCCAGCTCGGCCCCGGCGGTCGGGATGCGTTCCTGCGACAGGTCCTGAGGACGCAGTTCGCGGATCTCTTCCTTGGCCTTGGCGATATAGCCGGCGATGATCCGGAACTCTTCGGCGCGGCGCTTGTCGAGCTGCTGGAAGAAGTCGCGCATCAGGCTGACGAGGGCCTCGGACTGCTGCATCAGATTGATGAGCTTGGGCTCCATTTCCTTGACCATGGCCGCGTCAGCGGTCTCAAGCTCCGGAAACTCTGATAATTTTGGTGCAACCTGGCCCATGTGGGGGAACCTGCTTATTATTTAAATTCTTAGAATTCGCCGAGAACGGCGGTGATCTTTTGCTTAAGCGTCGCGCCGTTGAACGGCTTGACGATATAGTTGTTCACACCGGCCTTTTTGGCGGCGATCACGTTTTCCGTTTTGGATTCGGCCGTGACCATGATGAAGGGCGTGCGCTTCAGCGAATCGTCCGAGCGGACCTTCAGCAGAAGTTCATAGCCGGTCATCGGCTCCATGTTCCAGTCGGAAATGACCAGACCATAGTTCGTCTTCTTCATCTTTTCGAGCGCTTCGGCACCATCCGAAGCTTCTTCGATGTTTTCAAAACCCAGCTGTTTCAGCAGGTTGGAAATGATCCGCAGCATGGTTTTGTAGTCATCAACCACCAGGATCGTCATGGACATATCGACGGCCATGTGAGTAAGCCCCACCTTTAATTAAACCGGGCCCGCCTTATGCAGGCCCTTCACATCAAGACAGTCACCATCATGACGACAACCCGATAAAATAGGGTTAAAGCGCATATCTAAATTTTCTTATATTTTTCAATAATATAAACCTCGTTAACCACGAAAAATGTCCCATTTGTGAACCTTGATACGAAAAAGAATGTCAGAACGGCACAGATTCGTGACGGGATTCGTATTGGGGAATCGCACATATCGCCCCTTGGCAAAGCATGGCGGGGGGCCTAGATCGATGCTTGAACTGTATTTACGGACGCTTCCATGACCGATTTCCCCACCGTCTATCTCGAAGACCTTACCGTCGGGCAGACCCTTGAGCGCACCTTCATCGCGTCGGACGCTGCGATCCGTGCCTTTGCCGAGGTGTCACAGGACCACAATCCGGTCCATATGGATGAGACCTACGCGGCGGCGACGGCGTTCAAGGGCCGCATCGCCCACGGCGCATTGCTGGGCGCATGGATTTCGGCGACCATCGCCGGCGGGCTGCCCGGAACCGGCACCATCTATGTGTCGCAGGCGCTCAATTTCAAACGCGCGGTCAAGCTGGACGACGAGGTGACGATCATTCTCACCGTGAAAGAGATCGACCTGAAGACTGCCCACGTCACTATCGGTACCACGGCCAAGGTCCGCAACAAGACCTATGCCGACGGCACCGCCGAAGTCATCGCGCCCCGGAAGCCAGTTGATGCTTAAGGCCTTCAGTCTGGCGGTCGATGCCGACGGCAGCCTGCGCACGACGGCGCTCACTGCCGCTGCCGAAGGCCTGCCCCTGCCCGTGCGGACCTCGGCAGCTCTGGGCAGCTTCGACGGCGTCCATCGCGGTCATCAGCGGGTGATCGAAAACGCCATCGCCGCCGCGCGCCGTTTGGGCGAGGCGTCGGCGGTGATCTGCTTCGATCCGCACCCGCAGACCTATTTCCTGAGCCGCAGCGGTGACGCCGTCACGCCGTTCCGCCTGATGTCGCTGGCGCAGCAGTTGCGGGCGTTCGAGGCGCTGGGCGTGGACTATGCGCTGGTCCTGCGCTTCGACGAACACCTGTCGGCCCTAACCGCCGAAGCCTTTACGCGCATCATCCTCAGGGATCACCTGCACCTCAGCCACGTCAGTTGCGGCTTCGATTTCCGCTTCGGCGCCAAAGGCACCGGCACGGCGGAGGCTCTGGCCGGCTTCGGGGCTGAGATGGACTTCACCACCTTCATCACCGCGTGCCAGAGCGACGAGACCGGCCACAAGCTGTCGTCTTCGGCGGTGCGCGATGCGCTGGATAGCGGCAATCCGCAACTGGCCGGGCACGTGCTGGGTCGCGCGCAAGCGTTCGAGGGCGTCGTCACGCGTGGCGACCAGATCGGCCGTCAGATCGGCTTTCCGACGGCCAATATCGAACTGGGCGACTATCTGCGCCCGAAGTACGGGGTCTATGTGACGCGCACGCATCTCGCTGATGGGCGGGTGCTGGGCAGCGTCACCAATTTCGGCAAGCGCCCTACGGTGGGGGGCTTAAGCGAGCGTTTCGAGACCCATATCTTCGGGCTGGATCACGAAATCTACGACCAGACGATCGAGGTCGAACTGCTGCACTATATCCGCCCGGAACAGAAATTCCCGTCGTTCGACGCGTTGAAAGAACAGATCGCTAAAGATGCGGAAACCGCGAAAGCGTATTTCGCCTGACTCATCCCTCTCCCTGAGGGCGAGGGAAAGCGCGCAACGCAGGGTGAGGGGGAAATGGTGGAACCGAGTGCGTAACTAACAGTTCCCCCTCACCCCAGCTCTCTCCCTCGAGGGAGAGGGGGATTTAGTTGAGAGTCCGCGTATCGAAAATCTGAATCTCCGAACCGTAGTCGATATAGACCACGCGCGTTGGATCCCCTGACAGCACCTCGAACACCCGGTTGCCCGCCAGACCGACTCCCAAAGCGCCACACGGCTGGGCCTCGCCCTCGCCGGTTTCGATCGTCTTGTCCCATGCGGTTTTCGCCTCGCCCGTGGGCACCAGTTCGAACAGAGCCCGTTTCGACGCCGGGTCGGTCGGGTCCTTTGCGGGGGTCAGAACGCAACTGGCCGTCGCCGGTCCGGGCGACAGCTTGCGGATTTCCGGCAAGACCGCGTCGATGGAAGCGTCCTTCGCCTTAGGCAAGGTCCGGATCACCGGGCGATAGCCGAAACCGTCCACTGCCGTGCCTTCGACCACACCGAACCCCGGCAGGGTCTCGTCAGCTACCAGATGGGCGTTCGGACAGGCATAGCTCCAAATGGAGAGGGTCGCGCCCCTGACCTCGCCCCATTTGCAATCGGAAAACACCTCTTTCGCGCCCGGCGTCGGCTCGGCCTTCTCGGCCATCTTCGGTGCACACCCCATCAGGGCCAAGGCCCCCAGCAGCAAAATCCGTTTCATGTCCGCCCTCCCCTGTGAGTCCCGACAGTGGCAAATCCCGGCTCTTACGTCAAACGGTCCCGATATTTGGCTAGGCAAGGCAAACCCTGTCTGATAAACGCACAGCCATGATGACGATACGGGTGAAAATGCGAATTTTCAGCCCAGCGTAAGCCGCCCGATCGAGAGGCCTTGCGCTGGGGTTACTGACCGCGTCCCCCTATTTTCCCCCTCAAGAGATTTCAGGCTTCATGTCCGACACGACTGCTTCCACCGCTTCTGGCCGCGATTACCGCGAAACCGTCTTCCTTCCCGAAACCGACTTCCCCATGCGCGCCGGTCTGCCCAAGGCCGAGCCGGTCATGCTGCAAAAATGGGAAGACGGCGCGCTCTACCACAGCGTCCGCAAGGCCCGTCAGGCGAAACACGCGCCTCTGTTCGTGCTGCACGACGGCCCGCCCTATGCCAACGGCAATATCCATATCGGTCACGCGCTGAACAAGATCCTCAAGGACTTCGTGGTGCGCTCGAAGTTCCTGATGGGCTACGACGTCGATTACGTCCCCGGCTGGGACTGCCACGGCCTGCCGATCGAATGGAAGATCGAGGAGCAGTTCCGTCAGAAGGGCCGCAAGAAGGACGAGGTCCCTGCCGCCGAATTCCGTAAGGCCTGCCGCGAATACGCCGCCGAATGGATCGGCGTCCAGCGCGAGGAGTTCAAGCGTCTGGGCGTGCTGGGCGACTGGGCCGAACGCTATGCGACCATGGACTTCACGACCGAGGCCAAGGTGACGCAGGAGTTCCACAAGTTCCTGATGTCGGGGCAGCTCTATCGCGGCTCCAAGCCCGTCATGTGGTCGCCGGTCGAGCGCACGGCCCTGGCCGACGCCGAGGTCGAGTACCATCCGCATGTAAGCCCGACCATTTGGGTGAAGTTCCCGGTCAAGGGCGACACCGCCAAGATCGTCATCTGGACGACGACGCCGTGGACCATCCCGGCCAACCGCGCCGTCAGCTATAACCCCAAGATCGCCTATGGCCGCTACCGCGTCGTGTCGATGCAACCGGACCTCGCCTTCGAGCCGTGGTCGAAGCCGGGCGACGAATTGGTCGTGGCCGACAAACTGGCCGAGGACGTCAGGAAAAATGCCCTTGTTGCCGAATGGGAACGCGTCGGCGATTTCAACTGCGACGGCCTGACTCTGTCCCACCCCCTCGCCGCGTTCGACGACGGCTACGGCTTCGATGTCCCCATGCTGGCCGGTGATCACGTTACCGACGACGCCGGTACGGGCTTTGTCCACACGGCCCCCGGCCACGGCGCGGACGACTATCTGGTGTGGCTGAAGTCGGGCCGTTCGCTCGACTCGATCCCCGACACGGTCGATCCGGACGGTGCCTATTACCCGCACGTGCCGCTGTTCGCCGGCCTCAAAGTCCTTGAAACCGAAGGCAAGAAGGCCGGCAAGTTCGGCCCGGCCAACGGCGCGGTGATGGACAAGCTGATCGAGGCCGGTAACCTTCTGGCGCGCGGTCGCGTCGATCACTCCTACCCGCATTCGTGGCGCTCGAAGGCTCCGGTCATTTTCCGCAACACGCCGCAGTGGTTTATCCGGATGGACGGCGGGCTCAGAGACACCGCCATCGCCGCGATCAACGAAACTGCCTTCTACCCCGCTTCCGGCAAGACCCGCATCGGTAACATGGTCGAGACCCGCCCCGACTGGCTGATCAGCCGTCAGCGCAACTGGGGTACGCCGCTGGCCATGTACGTCGACAAAAAAACCGGCGAGCCGCTGAAAGACGAGGCCGTCAACGACCGCATCATCAAGCTGATCGCCTCGGAAGGCGCCGACGCCTGGTTCACGCGCCCGGACGAAGACTTCCTCGGCAATTCCTACAACCCAGCGGACTTTGAAAAGATCACCGACATCCTCGATGTGTGGTTCGATTCCGGCTCGACCCACGCCTTTACCCTTGAGGGCCGCGAAAACACCCAAAGCCCTGCCGACCTCTATCTCGAAGGCTCCGATCAGCACCGCGGCTGGTTCCAGTCGTCGTTGCTGGAATCGTGCGGTACGCGCGGTCGCGCGCCCTATAAGGCCGTCCTGACCCACGGTTTCGTCCTCGACGAACAGGGCGAGAAGATGTCGAAGTCCAAGGGCAATGTCGTCGCCCCGCAGGACATCGCCAAGGAGTCCGGCGTCGAAATTCTGCGCCTGTGGGTCGCCCTGTCGGACTATTCCGAAGACCTGCGCATCGGCAAGCAGATCATCCAGACCACCGTCGATGCCTATCGCAAGCTGCGTAACTCGATCCGCTATCTGCTCGGCGGGCTGAACGGCTACGACGCGTCCGAAGCCGTCAACTACAAAGACCTGCCGTCGCTGGAACGCTATATCCTGCACCGCGTCCATGCGCTCGACGCACAGGTGCGCGCCGCCTACGACGCCTACGACTTCGCCGCCGTCATCCGTCCGGTCGCCGATTTCGCCTCGCAGACCCTGTCGGCGCTCTATTTCGATATCCGCAAGGACAGCCTCTATTGCGACAAGCCGTCGGATCTCAAGCGCCGCGCCTGCCGGACCGTCATGGATATCCTGTTCGACCGCCTGACCGCGTGGCTGGGGCCGATCATGACCTTCACCATGGAAGAGGCCTGGGCGTCGCGTTACCCTGACGCACCGGAAAACCTCTACCGGACGCTCTCCGCCGTGCCCGCCGAATGGCACAATGCACCCGAGGCCGCACGCTGGGAAAAGATCGAACACGTCCTGACGGTCGTCACCGGTGCACTGGAAGAAAAGCGTCGCGAGAAGGTCATCGGTTCGGCTTTGGAAGCCGCGCCGACCGTGTTCATCGATTCCGACCCGCTGATGGCGGCGTTCGACGGCATCGACGCCGCTGAGGTCTTCCGTACGTCTCAGGCGCTTCTGAGCAATTCGGTCGGGCCGGACGATGCCTTCCGCGTGCCCGAGGTTAAGGACATCTCGGTCGTGGTCCACATCGCCCACGGCCAGAAGTGCCAGCGGTCGTGGCGCATCCTGCCCGAAGTCGGCACGGACCCGCGCTATCCGGACCTCAGCCTTCGCGACGCCGACGCCGTAGCCGAATGGGACGCGACGCATGGATAACCCTCTTTCATACTCCCCCGGCGTGTCGGGGGAGGTGGCAGCGAGCCTTGGCGAAGCTGACGGAGGGGGGCTCGCGCCCGAATTTACGCCCTCGGTTTTTGATGCTCCGCTCCGAGCCCCCACCACCGCATCTAGCGCTTCGCGCGTCGTGCGGTCCCCCTCCCCAGTAAACTGGGGAGGTATGATTGTTGCTCATGCCGGGTAAATCCATGTCTGATTTCCAAACCAAACTCAAAGCCCACTTCGCGCCGCCGCACACGACACCGCTGGGTCGTCGCGTCCTGTGGCTGTCGCTGATCGCGCTGATCCTCGACCAGGCCTCGAAAATCTGGATTTTGTACGGTTTACAACTCCCCAGTCTGCAACAGGTCAAGATTTGGCCGTTCTTTTCGTTCAGCATGGTGTGGAACAACGGCGTCAGCTTCGGATTCCTGTCATCCGACGGGATCGGGCGCTGGCTTCTGGTTCTGTTCTCTCTGGGGGTTGCCGTCTGTCTGCTCGACTGGGTCCGCCGTGCCGAGCGCCGGGTTCTGGCGATCGGTCTGGCTCTGGTCGCCGGTGGCGCGATCGGCAACGCCATCGACCGTATCGCCTATGGTGCCGTGGTCGATTTCCTCGATTTTTCGGGACTGGGCTTCAAGTGGGTGTTCAACGTCGCCGACGCCGCCATCAATGTCGGGGTCGCGCTTTTGTTCATCGACGTCTTCTTCCTCAATAAGGAAGACAGGAAACAGGGTTAAGCCGCCTCTTGGCAGGGGCGACAAAAGCAAGTAACACTCTCGGACCCGTCATTACGGGACACGATAATCGGAGCGAAGAATGAAGTCGGTTTCCTTAATGGTGGGTTTGGTGCTGGTCGCCGGTGTCGGTCTGACGGGCTGCGAATCGACCAAGAGCGCGCTGGGCCTGAACAAGGTCGTGCCCGACGAATTCCGCATCGTCACCAAGGCGCCGCTGGTCGTACCGCCGGATTTCGCCCTGCGTCCGCCCGCCCCCGGTGAGCCGCGCCCGCAGGAACTGATGCCCGATTCCGCCGCGCGCGAGGCCCTTCTGGGTCAGCGTCAGGCCTTCACCCGCTCGGACGGGGAAAAGATTCTCGCCAACAAGGCCGGTGCCGACAAGGCCGATCCGCTGGCGCGCTACGTCGTCGACGATGAGTTCGGCGATCTGGCCTATAAGGACGAAGGCTTCGCCAACAAGGTGCTGTTCTGGAAGAAGGACGACAAGCCGTCGGTGACCCCGAACAGCAATACGGTGCTGGGCAACGAGGCCAACGCCATCGACCCGGATGCCGAAGCTGTCCGCATCAAGGCGCTGATCGGCAACAACCCGGTCACCATCCAGCAGAAGAAGGAAAAGTCCTTCAAGCTGCCGGGGCTGTAAGACCAGACATAATTCTGAAAAGGCCGCCTTCGGGCGGTCTTTTTGTTTTGGCCACGGATAAGGCACGGATGCGGGCTTCGCCCGCGAACACGGATATCCTTTTCGTTCGGCATAGCTTTGCCCCCTGTCTCCGGTCATCCGTGTTCATGATCCGCATAGCGGATCATATCCGTGCCTTATCCGTGGCCAAACCTTCATTACGCCGATGTCATTTGCCTGAGTGCACGGTTTGCGGCACCCTCCCCGCAAATTCAGGGAGACCACCATGAAAACCCTTCGCGCCCTTGGCCTGAGCCTCCTGCTCGCCACGACCGCCCTCGCCGTCACCGCCCACGAGGTCGATCCCAAGATCGCCGAAGCGGCCTTTGCCGCCAGCGACCGCCCGGCCGCGCAGGTCGAACGCGACGCCGTGCGCAAAGCCGAGGTCGCCTTCATTCTGCACCACGTCAAATCCGGCGACCGCGTCCTCGATATGGGTGCCGGTCAGGGATACATGTCATATCTGCTCTCCTCCGCCGTCGGCCCGACCGGCACGGTCTATGTCCAGAACCCGCAAGGCTGGGTCGATTATTACAAGATGGCCGGTGCGCTGGACGAGATGAAGGCCAAACGCCCCAACGTACAGGTGGTCGTAGCGCCCTTCACCGCGATCCCTGCGCCGCTGAAATCCTACGACGTCATCGTGTCGAGCATGATCTATCACGACACCTATAACGAAAAGGGTCAGGACGCCCTGGCCATGAACAAGGCTTTGTTCGGGCAGCTGAAATCCGGCGGGCTTTATATCATCGTCGATCACCATGCCCCTGCCGGCAGCGGCACCACGGCGACCAATACCACGCACCGCATCGACAAAAAGATCGTTATCGACGACCTGAACAAGGCGGGGTTCCTGCTGGTCGATGACGAGGACATCCTGTCGCATCCGGAAGACAAACGCGACCTCAACGTCTTCGATCCCGCCGTGCGCGGCAAGACCGATCGCTTCGTGCTGGTGTTCAAGAAGCCTTAGTCATGGGCTTCTTTTTGTGGGGCTGCATTGCCGCAGACACCGGACTCACCTAAATTAACACCATGTCCGTCATTGCTCGCCTCCCTCAGGATACCGTCAACCGCATCGCCGCCGGTGAAGTGGTCGAGCGTCCGGCTTCAGCGATCAAGGAACTGGTCGAAAACGCCATCGACGCCGGGGCGACTCAGATCGACATCAGCGCCGATATGGGCGGTCTGTCGCGCATCCTGATCGAGGATAACGGGCGCGGCATGGACGCCGACGACCTGCCGCTGAGCGTCGAGCGCCACGCGACCTCCAAGCTCAAGCCGCAGCCCGACGGGACCTGGGATCTGCTGCACATTCAGACTCTGGGCTTTCGCGGCGAAGCCCTGCCCTCGATGGGCTCGGTGGCGCGGCTCGACATCACCTCGCGCACCGCCCAGATGGAGGGCGCGATTGCGATTACGGTCGATGCCGGGGCCGTGTCGTCCCTGCGCCCGGCGGCGTTTTCACGCCCCAACGGTACGCGGGTCGAACTGAAAGACCTGTTCTACGCCACCCCGGCGCGACTGAAGTTCATGAAGTCCGATCGTTCGGAAAACATGGCCATTTCCGAAGAGGTCAAGCGGCAGGCCATGGCCCACGAAGACGTCGGCTTTTCCCTGACGCTCGACGGCAAGCGCTCACTACGACTCTATCCGGAGCCAAAGGGCTTCGAGGGACGGCTGAAACGTCTGGCCGCGCTGTTGGGCGACGATTTCGGCCATAATGCCCTGCTCATCGATCAGCAGCGCGAAGGCGTGCGGCTCACCGGTTATGCCGGTCTGCCGACCTTTTCGCGCGGTAATGCCCAGCATCAGTACCTGTTCGTCAATGGCCGCCCGGTGCGCGACAAACTGCTGACCGGCGCCCTGCGCGGGGCCTATGCCGATTTCCTCGCCCGCGACCGGCACCCGATGGCCGTGCTCTATGTCGAGATCGACCCGCAGGAACTGGACGTCAACGTCCACCCGGCCAAGACCGAGGTCCGCTTTCGCGATCCCAATCTGGTGCGCGGTTTGATCATCGGCGCCTTGAAACACGCCCTGGCCTCCGCCGGTCACCGCGCCGCGACGACCGTTGCCGATCAGGCGCTGAATGCGTTCAATCCGCTGTCGTCCGGTTATCGTGCGCCGGTGCAACCCACCCTGTCGCTGTCGTCGATGCAGCTGAACGGTGGCTATGCCCCCCGCGCCTATACATCCGATCAACCGCACCCGAATTTTCAACCGGTCTATAACCGCGAACCCGATGCCTTCATGCCGTCGGCGCGCGTCGATAGCGGTTCGGGCACCGCGGTATTAGACGACCTCGGCGTGTCTGAACTATCCGCCGCTTTTGCCATACCGCTGCCGCCGGAGTTCGAGGCCTATCCGCTGGGCGCGGCGAGAGCGCAGTTGCACGAGACCTATATTCTGGCCCAGACGACCGACGGTCTCGTCATCGTCGATCAGCATGCCGCCCATGAACGCCTCGTCTATGAACGCATGAAGACCATGATGGCCGAAGGCAATGTCGCACGTCAGACCCTGCTGATCCCGGAAATCGTCGATCTGGAAGCCTCGGATGTCACGCGCCTGATGGGTCGCCGCGAGGAATTGGAAGGCTTCGGGTTGATGATCGAAAGCTTCGGGCCGAACACGATTCTGGTGCGCGAAGTCCCGGCCCTGATCGGCGACGACGATGTGGCGGGTCTGATCAAGGATCTGGCCGACGACATCACCGAGAACGGTCAGGCGCTTGTTCTTAAAGAGAAAATGGCGGAAATATGCGGCAATATGGCCTGCCGCAATTCGGTCCGCGCCGGTCGACGCCTGACGGCCAGTGAGATGAACGCTCTCCTGCGTCAGATGGAGGCAACGCCGCATTCGGGGCAGTGCAATCACGGCCGCCCGACCTATGTCGAGCTTAAGCTCAAGGATATCGAGAAACTGTTCGGGCGACGGTAAAGTTTAGCCACGGATAAGACACGGATCGTCGTCTTCGACGACGGACACGGATTTCATTTTC
Source organism: Asticcacaulis aquaticus (assembly GCF_028550415.1). Lineage (GTDB taxonomy): Bacteria > Pseudomonadota > Alphaproteobacteria > Caulobacterales > Caulobacteraceae > Asticcacaulis > Asticcacaulis aquaticus. The sequence goes on along the minus strand of NZ_JAQQKX010000008.1, from coordinate 175,355 downwards.
TTCGTTATAGCCAGTTGGTAGTTCGGATATCCGTGTCGCGCGTAGCGCGATCCGTGCCTTATCCGTGGCTAAAATCCTGCTTGAATCTGCCGACAACAGGGACGGCGCGCACCCCGTGCGCCGCCGCCCCTTGTCCCACTCCCCCGTCGGCCCGGCTGTGCCCGGTTGCTAGATCAGGCACAGAAAACGCACAAAAAAACCCGCGGCAAACGCCACAGGCTCATTAACGTGCAATATTGAGAACGATAATACCGACACCCATCACCAGCGCCCAGGCCTGAACCCCGAGACCGGCCATTAGCAGCACCCGCAGGCCACCACGACGCTTGTTCACCGAAACGGTTTCCGTAGTCATAACATCACCCCAATTATAACCCAAGTCATCCCCTCTTCAGGGGTCTAGGCTCTCATTCAAGAGCCACCGGCGTTATGTTTACGCCTTGTTAAGGACATAGTGGGGCCATAATAAAAAAACCGTCAATACGGTATTTTCAAAATTGGGTTAATTTGGCCACAGATTCAGGTGGTCCAAAAAATTATACAAATCATTTCAAATATTTGCGTTATTAAAATTCCGTAAAAATTTTTTGTTTCAGGAAGATGACCTGCGCCTGACCATAGAGTCTGGTGTCGATTATTTGCCACAGGTCCGTGGCAAAAAAGTCCTCATCGGCCGCCACTTCCAGCATGATCAGGGCGTCATCCGCCAGCCATTTGCCCATATGCAGGGCCTCAAGCGCCATCGGCCCCAATCCCTTGCGGTAGGGCGGGTCCATGAAGACCAGATCGAAGGCCTCCGCCGCATTACCGGGCCGGATCCCCAGCTGGGTGGCGTCGCGGCGATGGATACGCGTATTGCCGAACAGCCCGAAAGCTTCGACATTTTCGCGGATCGCACCGCGCGCGGCGTCATCCGTATCGACGAACAGGCAAAAGGCCGCCCCGCGCGACATGGCCTCGATGCCCAGCGCGCCGGACCCGGCGAATACGTCCATGATGCGCGCGCCGCTAAGATTGGGCGCGAAGTCGGCGTGTTCGAGGATGTTGAAAATGGCCTGACGCGCGCGGTCCGAGGTCGGACGGGTGTTTTGCCCGTCCGGCGTGGTTAGCGCGCGGCCACGAAAGTCTCCACCGACGACGCGCATCGCTTATTCCGGACGCGGCTTACGCGGACCGGTCGGACGGGCGCCACCCGGACGCGGGCCCCCGGGACGCGGACCACCGGCGGGACGACCACCGGGCTTACCGGCGAACGACGGTTTGCCGCCAAAGCCGCCCGGCTTGCCACCGAAGGACTTACCGGCGGGACGGTCACCCGAGGGACGATCCCCGCGCGGTTTGAAGTCACCACGCGGCTTATCGAAACGCGGTTTGTCACCAAAACCACGACCTTCCGGGCGGTCACCACGCGGCTTGAAATCGCCACGTGGTTTAAAATCGCGGTTTTCGCCACCGTCACGGGGCTTGAACTCACCACGCGGCTTGTCGAAGCGCGGTTTATCGCCGAACGAACGGGCGGGTCTATCTGCAGAAGGTCGAGCACCGGCGGGGCGTTCGCCACGCGGCTTGAAATCGCGACCTTCGCCACCTTCCCGCGGTTTGAAGTCACCGCGCGGCTTGTCGAAGCGCGGCTTATCACCAAACGAACGGGCGGGACGCTCACCACGCGGGGCAAATTCGCCACGCGGACGTTCCGGGCGCGGGGTCCATTCGCGCTCACCACGCGGTTCCGGGCGACGGTCGCGGGCTTCGCCGTCACCGCTGAAGCGCGGACGTTCATCGAAATCGCGATCCTTGAAATCACGTTCAGGGGCCGGTTTGCGGAAGGACGGGCGGTCGCTGAACGGACGCGCAGGACGGTCACCCGTTGGACGATCTCCAAAAGTCTTGGCACCAAAAGGCTTGGCACCCGCCGGACGATCACCACGCGGTTTGAAATCGCCGCGCGAACCGCGCTTGAAGTCGGCCCCCGGCGTCGGGCTAGTCGGACGGCCACCGGCGGCGAAACGATCACCCCCGCCGCGACGGCCCGTGTCACCACCGCTGCGCGCCTTGAAGCCCGATTGCGTCTGGCTGGCGGTTTCCGGCGGCAGGTTGCGCGGGTCGATCTTGTCGGCCAGAAGTTCGCGGATGACGCGCGGGCCAATTTCCTCGACCTCGCCATGCTCCAGATCGCCGAGCTGGAACGGCCCGTAGGCCATGCGGATCAGGCGGTTAACCTTGAGACCCAGGCTGTCCAGCACCTTACGCACTTCGCGGTTCTTGCCTTCGGTCAGCGACACCGTGATCCACAGATTGGCGCGGCCGTCGGCCTTTTCCTGCGCCTTGTCGAGCTTGGCTTCGATCGGGCCATAGGTGACGCCTTCGACGGTCGTGCCGTTGGCCAGCTTGTCGAGCGCCTCCTGCGTCGTGCGACCGAGCGCGCGGACGCGATAGACGCGGTTCCAGCCGGTCGTCGGCAGTTCCAGCGCACGGGCCAGTTCGCCGTCATTGGTCAGCAGCAGCAGGCCTTCGGAATTGAGATCGAGGCGACCGACGGAGATCACGCGCGGCAGGTCTTCGGGCAGCGACGAAAAGACGGTCGGACGGCCCTGCGGGTCCTGATGGGTCGTCATCAGGCCGACGGGCTTATGGTAACGCCAGACGCGGGTCGGCTCGGCCTTACGGATCGGCTTGCCTTCGACAGTGATCACGTCTTCGGCTGTCACGGTGACGGCGGGGGTCTCAAGGATGCGGCCATTGACGGCGATCTTGCCCAGACCGATCAGGCGCTCGACTTCGCGGCGCGAGGCCAGACCGGCGCGGGCCAGGACCTTGGCGATGCGTTCGGCGGGCAGCGGCGCTTTTTTCGCGCCCTTCTTGTCGCCGCCCTTTTTATCAAAGGGCTTCTTGTCGAATTTCTTGGCGGGTTTATCGACCTCGGCACCGGGATCGGCACGCGGTGTGAAGTCTTCGGGGGGCGTCTCGACCGGCGGCGTGTGGGTGGCTTCGGGAGTCGGGTTCTCGTTGTCTTGTGTCATCGTCGTGACTTTCTGGCTGGGCCTGCTCACGCAGGGCCGTTTTGACTTGACGAATAAGGTGTTTCCCCGGTCTAAAGCCCTATGGCTGACGAAGATGAAACCCTGATGCGTCTGGCGCTATCGCTCGCCCAGGAGGCGGCGGAGGCCGGCGAGGTGCCGATAGGCGCTTTAATCTACGATCCGTCAAGTAAAACCATCGTTTCGTGCGCAAAAAATGCGCCGATTACCCTTAACGACCCCTCCGCTCACGCCGAGATACTGGCCATGCGTGAGGCCGGGCAGGTTGTGGGCAATTACCGCCTGACCGATCTGTGGCTCTATGCGACGCTGGAGCCGTGCGCCATGTGCGCCGGAGCCTTGTCACATGCCCGTATCGGGCGGGTGATCTATGGCGCAGCGGACCCCAAGGGCGGCGCGGTCGATCACGGCCCGAAGTTCTTCGCCCAGCCGACCTGTCACTGGCGCCCGGAGGTAACGTCCGGCGTGCTTGAGGCCGAGAGCGGGACGATGCTAAAAGACTTCTTCCGCCAGAGACGTAAATCAAAGGGATAAGCCATGCGCCGCCTGATTGCCGTGCTGCTGAGTGTATATGCGTTCCCCGCCGCCGCCGACACGATTACGCAGACCGTCTATGAAGGCACGCTCGGCAAGAACCCCATCGTCATGGAGGTGCGCAGCGCTACGGTGGATGGAAAGACGCTTTATGCCGGTCAGTATTATTACACGAAATATCGCGGCCTGATCCCGCTTGAAGCCATAGCCGACGGTCTGATGCTCGGCGAACGCCCCTATTGCGAAGAAGCTCAGTGTCCCTTTACCGGCACGTTCACCCTGACGCCCACCAGCGCGGGCCTGAGCGGCCAGTGGCGGGCCAGCGGCAAGCGAACCTCCGTGGACGTGGCTCTCAAGAAGGTGGCGACGCACGCTATCGTGTCGCCAAACCCTGTGCGCGAGGCGGGCGATCTGATGGTCGTGGATACCGTCATGGAAGCGCCGGGCAAGCCCGTGGCCGATGATCCGTTCCGCTTTCGCAGGCTCAATCAGGACAACCTCTATGGCCCCGAAACCGTGGCCGGTCCCGTCGCCTACCGCACCGTGACCGACAAGGCGACCGGCGTGCATTACCTCAACCTGACGCGCCATCCCGACGCCGCGGTCATGAAAAAGGTCAATGCCACGCTGGACATCGAGCGTTATTTCCGTCTGGAAGGCGCGCTCGATTGTTTATCGATGAAGGGGTTTACCGGTGCCGGGACCACGGGCGGTTACGATGAGACGACGGAAAAGGTTGTTTATATTACGCCAACCCTGATGGCGGTCGAAGACTCCGGCTCGACCTATTGTGGCGGCGCGCACCCCAATAATTACTGGGTCATCCATACTTATGACCTCCGTCAGGGCGGCGAGCTCGACTTCGACCGTGTGCTGAAACTCTACAATAGGCCCGTTGGCTGGAAGGATGGCGACGACCTGCCGGAAACCGCTGAATACAAGGCCTTACAAGCGAAATTGAATCCGAAATCGCCGTGGTTTGCCGCCGACGTCGACCCGGAATGTCTGGGCGAAGATGTCGACAGCTATGGCGGCGGCTACAGTTTCTCGTTCAACGCCAAGGGCCTTGTCGTCTCGCGTACCGATCTGCCGCACGCTCTCGGTGCCTGTATGGGCGTCTATTACGTGGTGCCCTATGCCGAACTGAAAGCGCTGTGGCGGCCCGAAGCCAAGGCCTATTTTCCGAATCTTTAGGCCCATACGGTTTTAAACCCCTGCATTTTTATACCTTAATCGTTCCAGTGTTTTGAGTGATAACCGCCCATGACCTTCGATATGACTGAACTGACCACGCGCTTCGGCTATTTCGTCACCAATGTGAAAAATGCCTGGGGGGACATCACCCAGCATTCGGTTTTCCTGTCGAATTTGCTGATCGCCGCCCTGATCCTGATGGTCACCCTGTTCCTGTCGCAATGGCTGTCGAATACGGTGAAACGGACGGCCAAGCGCTACGCCCATTCCGACGCCGACCGCACCTTGCCGGAGTTCCTGTCGCAGCTGGTCTGGTGGCTGGTGATGATCGTCGGCCTTGTCGTCATTCTCAACCGGCTGGGGGTGCAGACGACCTCGATCCTGACCGTGCTGGGGGCGGCGTCTCTGGCCATCGGCCTGTCGCTGCAAGGGACGCTGGCCAATGTGGCGTCGGGGATCATGCTGCTGGCGCAAAAACCCTACCGTATCGGCGATACGGTCACCATCGGCGACAGTTCGGGTACGGTGGCGCGGCTGGGCCTGTTCCTGACCGAGATCACCAATGGCGACAACCACAAGGTCTATATCCCCAACGCCAAGATTTTCTCCGACCGCATCATCAATCAGACCCACTATGGTCACCGGACCCTGGCTTTGCTGGTGACGGTCGATTTCGCCACAAACCTTGATGAAGCGCTGGGGATTCTCAAAAAAATCACCGCCGATCACCCGGGAACCCTGGGCACGCCGGCGGTCTGGGCCGGCGTCGAGAACTTCATGGATAACGGCGTGCAGCTCAAGGTCACGGCTCAGGTCGAGGTGGCCAAGCACGGTCAGATCCGCGCCGATATTCTGAAAGCGATCAAGGAAACCTTCCACGCGCACGGGATCCTGATCCCCTACCCGCATCAGGTCGGTATCGAGAAGTATCCGAAGACGGAAGACATCGCCAAGGCCAATTAAAGCCGCTTTCGCCCTTGCACCGCACACGGAAATGGTTTCAAACTCAACGGATCATTTTTCTGTCATCTTCGGAACCCGTGCCCGTGCTGAAACGTCTGCTGCTTGCCTCCTGCGTCCTGCTTGCCTCCCCGGCCATTGCCGATCCTGTTCAGCAAACCAAGGGCAAGTTCGTCGACAAGTTCCGCCAGCTTGAGGGCGAAGAATGGCCGACGCCGACCGATTACCGCAACGCCGCCGGTGAGCCGGGCTACCGTTACTGGCAGCAGAAGGTCGATTATAAGATCAAGGCCAGCCTGAACGAGGCCGCCAGATCGATCACCGGCGCGGAGACGGTGACCTACACCAACAATTCGCCCGACACCCTGCGCTATGTGTGGCTGCTGCTCGACCAGAACGGCTATAAGCGCAATTCGATCAGCGAACTAACCGCCACCACCTCGGGCAAGGATGTCTCGGTCGGTGCTGTGCGCCGCGCCAAGCGGATGCAGGAATGGGAAGGCGGCTTCAACGACCTGACCGTTACGGGCGCCGATGGTCAGCCGCTGAAATTCACCGTCAACGACACGCTTATGCGCATCGATCTGGCGCAGCCGCTGAAATCCGGCGAGACCCTGACCTTCAATATCGGCTGGTCGTTCCCCATCGCCGAAGCCAAGGTCGTCGGTGGCCGTTCGGGCTATGAGTGCTTCACCAAGCCCGGCGAAGACGGCAACTGCATTTTCCTTGGGGCGCAATGGTTCCCGCGTCTGGCGGTCTATTCGGACTACGAAGGCTGGCACAACAAGGCCTTCATCGGTTCGGGCGAATTCACGCTGGAATTCGGCGATTACGACGTCGAGTTGACCGTCCCGGCCGACCATATCATTTCGGCGACCGGCGAACTGACCAATGCGTCGGAGGTGCTGACCGCCGCTCAGGCCAAACGCTTCAATGACGCCAAAACCGCCGCCGCGCCGATCTATGTGGTGACGCCGGACGAAGCCGCCGCCGCCGAAAAAAGCAAGGCAGCCGGTACCAAGACGTGGAAATTCAGGGCGCAGAACGTCCGCGATTTCGCTTTTGGCTCGTCGCGCAAGTTCATCTGGGATGCGCAAGGGGTGAAAAACGGCGACCCGGCGCATCCGGTCGTCATGGCGATGTCCTTCTTCCCCAAGGAGGCCCGCCCCCTGTGGGACGCCTATTCGACCAAATCCATCGCCCATACACTCAACGTCTACGGCAAGTTCGCCTTCGCCTACCCCTACCCCACCGCGCAGTCGGTCAATGGCCCGGTCGGCGGCATGGAATATCCGATGATCACCTTCAACGGCCCGCGCCCGGTGAAGGACAAGAAGACAGGCGAGTTGACCTATACCGAACGCGCCAAGTACGGCCTGATCGGCGTGGTCATCCACGAAATCGGTCACATCTGGTTCCCGATGACCGTCAATTCCGACGAGCGTCAATGGACCTGGCTCGATGAGGGCATCAACTCCTTCATTCAGTTCCAGGCCGAGAAAGAGTGGGACAAGGACTTTCCGTCGCGCCGTGGCGAGCCGAAATCGATGATCGAGTACATGCTGAGCGAAAATCAGGTGCCGATCATGACCAATTCGGAATCGATCCCGCAGTTCGGCAACAACTCCTACGGTAAGCCGGCCGCGGCGCTGACCATTCTGCGCGAAACAGTGCTGGGGCGCGAAAAGTTCGACTTCGCCTTCAAGGAATATTCGCGCCGCTGGCAGTTCAAGCGCCCGACGCCCTATGACTTCTTCCGCACCATGGAAGAGGCGTCCGGCACCGATCTCGACTGGTTCTGGCGCGGCTGGTTCTATTCGACCGACCACGTCGATATCGAACTGGCCGACATCAAGAAGGCGCGTCTGAACACCCGCGATCCGGTCGTGGAAAAGGCGTGGGACAAGCTTCAGGACGACAAACAGCCCGACTCGCTGACCGCCGGACGCAATACCGGTAAGACCGTGGTCGAAACCGACCCCGTGACGAAGGATTATTACGACCTCGACGACAAGTGGGAACCGACGGCGAAGGACAAGAAGAAATACGCCGACCTGATGAAGGACGCCGATCCGGAGCTGAAAGAGGCGCTGGCGGTCAAGGACAGCTTCTATAACTTCACCTTCCGCAACAAGGGCGGGCTGGTCATGCCGGTGATCCTGAAAATGGACTTCACCGACGGCACGTCCGAGACGGTGCGTATCCCGGCCGAGGTCTGGCGCTACAACCCGCAGCAGGTGACGTGGCAGTATGTGACGGCGAAGACGCTGAAACAGGCCGAGATCGATCCGAACTGGGAAACCGCCGATGTCGATCCGTCGAACAATGCCTTCCCGCGCAAGATCGACGACGTTCGCGCCAATGTTACCGACGCCGAGGAACTGCCGAACCGCATGAAGGACGACGACGTGGTCGTGACACCCGACAGCACGAAGACGCAGCCGAAAAAGGTCGAGAAGAAGTAGTTACCCTCTCCCTGAGGGAGAGGGTGGCACGAAGTGCCGGGTGAGGGGGAAATAGAGGAAATATACTATGCGTTTCAACCATTCCCCCCTCACCCCAACCCTCTCCCTCAAGGGAGAGGGGGTTTTAAGGCGAACAGTGCTTGTGGGATGTGCCAGCCTGCTTCTCGCTTCCCCTGCCCTTGCCCATCGCGGGCACCACACCCTGACCGTGGTGGAAATCGACGCGACCGGTAAGGTCACCATCACCCATAACCTCTCCGCCCACGATACGGAGCCGGAGCTAGTCGAACTGGCCCCCGACGCCCAGCCCTCGGTCGATGATCCGGACGCCTTCAAGGCGCTGGAGGCGCATCTGGCTACGGCCTTCAAGGTCAATGGCCAGACCTTCAAACCCGTGTCGAACGACATGGCGGGCGACGACATCATTCTGGTTTACGGTGGCAAGCTGCCGAAAGCGCCCAAGTCGGTAACTATCGACTACGGCCTGTTCCCCTATTCGCGCCAGACCGGCGTCGGCCTTGTCAATGTCCGCGTCAGGGGCGTGACCAAAAGCCTGACCTTCGCGCATGGCTCCGCGCCGCAGACGGCGACCTTCGATTAAAAGACGTTGGCGGCCGCCGTGTCGTGCTCCAGTTGGAAGCGATGTATCCGCCGCACCATCTGATAAAAGCACAGGGTTGCCATCAAAGAACTGATATTGCCGACGCTTTCCGCCCACACCAGAAACGGCATGTCGATATAGGCCTGATCACTGGAGAAGGTCTGACGCGTGACGAACCAGCCAATGAGGTTCCCGGTCAGATAGGTCGCCCACCAGATGTTGATCAGGGGCACGCTTTGAGCACCGGGCCCCCGACTGGCGATCCACATTTCCTTCAAGGTTACATAGGGCTTCCAAAGGCTGGCAAACGGTATGAAAAACCAGCCGACAGCCCAGGCGGGCGTTGTCGTCATCCGACCCGGTTGAAGCACCCGGGCGTTCTTCGCCGCCCTGTACACCCAAATCAGAGATATGACACCCGATATGGCCCAAAACAGGAACCAGATCAGAATGCCAATGGCGTTGATCGTATAGGCCGACGATTCGGCATAGCTCGGATCGTGCCAATTGATAAACAGAGGCGTTATAACCGTGGGCACGGTCGTCACGATCAAGGCCCCCATAAGACGCAGGGCCCACTTGGTCAGCTTCGGCAAGGGCCTGAAGCTATAGGTTATGGTATTCATTATTTCCCCCCGGATATTGTTTTAAACGAGCCCCGTCTCGCCGATCTTGTAGAACCGTTCCGCCCGCTGGGCGACCAGTTGGTCCGGTGACAGGTAGCTCAGGGCCTGAAGCTCGGCATCGAGCGCATCGCCGACGCGGCGGATCATGTCGTCCTTGTCCGAATGGGCACCGCCCGCCGGCTCTTCGATGATCCGGTCGACGATACCGACCTTGAGCAGGTCCGGCGCGGTGATCTTCATCTGATCGGCAGCGTCCTTGGCGCGCGATCCGTCGCGCCACAGGATCGAAGCCGCCCCTTCGGGCGAAATGACCGAATAGATCGAGTGCTCCAGAATCAGGACGCGGTTGGCGGCAGCCAGGGCGATCGCCCCGCCGGAGCCGCCCTCGCCCGTCACGGTCGAAATGAACGGCACTTTCAGCGTCAGGCCGCGTTCGGTCGAGCGCGCGATGGCCTCGGCCTGACCACGCTCCTCGGCGCCGATGCCGGGATAGGCCCCGGCGGTGTCGACAAAGGTGATGACCGGCAGGCCGTATTGTTCGGCCATATCCATCAGGCGCACGGCCTTGCGATAGCCTTCAGGGCGGGCCATGCCGAAATTGTGGCGCAGGCGTGAATTGGTGTCGTTACCCTTCTCATGGCCCATGACGACCACCGACTGACCGCGAAAACGGCCGAGACCGCCGATGATCGCCTGATCGTCGCCGAATTTACGGTCGCCGCGCAGTTCGACAAAATCCTCGATCAGCCCCTCAAGGTAATCGACCATATGCGGGCGTTCCGGATGGCGGGCGACCATAGTCTTCTGCCACGGCTCAAGCTGGGCATAGGTTTCCTTCGTCAGGACCAGCGCCCGTTCGCGCAGGGCCTTCACCTCGGCATCGAGATTCGCGCCGCCCGACGACGACAGGGCCGACAGTTCCTCGATCTTGGCTTCGAGGTCGGCAATCGGGCGTTCAAATTCGAGATAATGACGCATGGGGAGGCTGAATCTCTTTATAGATACTGACGTAGCGAACCCTGCGCTTTACCCCAATCCGGCTTATACTCAAAGTGTAAAATCAGTGCAGGCAAAGTGTAAAATCAGGATTTCAGGCCACGCGCCAACGGATGATGGGTTTCCACCACCGCTTTGAGGCGTTCGGTCGCGACGTGGGTATAGACCTGCGTCGTCGAAATATCGGCGTGACCCAGCAGGGTTTGCACGACGCGCAGGTCGGCCCCGCCTTCGAGCAGGTGCGTGGCAAAGGCGTGACGCAGGACGTGCGGCGACACCCGCGCCGGGTCGATCCCGGCCTCCAGCGCCGCCTCGTCCAGCAATTGCCCGACCCGACGCCGCGTCAGATAGCCATCGGCCCCCCGCGAGCAGAAGAGATAAGGGTTGGCCTTGTCCTTCGCCCCCAGAAACAGGGGCCGGATGTCGAGATATTCGGCAATCGCCGCCCGCGCCGCCGGGTTGAGCGGCACCAGACGCTCGACGCCGCCCTTGCCTTTGACGATCAGGAAGGCCGGGTCTTTCTGCACGCTGTCGAGGCGCAGCGATACCAGTTCGGAAATCCGCATACCCGAGGCATAGGCCATCTCTATCAGGCATTGCAGCCGGATCGCCTGATGGGCGTCCTTCGCGTCGGCGGCGGTAATCAAAGCCTCGACCTCGGCACGGCTGAGGATTTTAGGCAGGGGCTTGCCCTTTTTCGCGGCGGCGATCTTGCGACTGGGGTCGGTCTCGCTCAGGCCCTCCAGCACACAAAACCGATAGAACTGCCGCACGGCCGAACGCTTGCGCTGCAGGGTCGACGAGGCCAGTCCCCGCGCATCAAGATGTTCAAAAAACGCGGCGATATGGGTTTCGCTGAGGCTCAATAATCCCTGCGGCGCGACCTGCGCATGGGTTTGCAAATCGAGCAGGTCCTGCCCATAGGCTTCCAGCGTGCGCGGCGAGGCATTGCGCTCGACGCTGAGCATTTGCAGAAAAGTACTGACGGGATCGCGGGGCATTCTGACACTCAAATACAGAGTTAACCGCTTATTTCTGGCCTAATCCCCTAAACATCGTGTAAAGCACAGGACATGACGACGATTTTCCACCGCATGGGACGCGTTTGACCCATGCCCAACACCTCTGAGCCGCGCTCCAGCCTGATTCTGCCGCGTCCGATCGCCCTGATCGGCCTCATGGGCGTGGGTAAAACCACCGTAGGCCGCCGGCTGGCCGATGCGCTCGGTCTGGCGTTCAAGGATGCCGACGAAGAGATCGAGAAAGCCGCCGGACTGACCGTAGCCGATATCTTTGCCGCCTTTGGCGAGGCCGGGTTCCGCGACGGCGAGCAGAAGGTGATTTCGCGCCTGCTCGATGACGGCCCGCACGTGCTGGCGACCGGCGGCGGCGCCTTCGTGCAACCCGCCACGCGCGAGATCATCAAGCAGAAAGCCATTACCGTCTGGCTGAAGACCGATCTGCGCACCATCGCGCGGCGCGTCGCCAATCGCTCGCACCGTCCGCTGCTGCACAATCGCGACCCGATGGAGGTTCTGCGCGAGCACGAGAAAAACCGTTATCCCTTCTATGCCGAGGCCGACATCACGGTCGATACCGGCGATCAGTCGCACGCCAAAAGCGTCGAACTGGTACTGGCGGCCCTGAAAACCTTTATCGAGACGAATTAGAACCTGTCCCGATCTGATTGCATCCGTCGGCACAGGTTCTAATTTTTTGCTTTAACGCGCTTTTGAATCCAAAAAGTGCGTCCCACTTTTTGGAAAGCGCTTCTATGACCACGATCCCTGTTTCCGGTGAGGGCTTCCGCGCCTATGACGTCGAGGTCGGTTCTGGCCTGACCTCTGATATCGCCGCCCGCGTGACGCCGTTCCTCAAAAACCAACGCACCCTGATCATCACCGATAGCCGTGTCGGCCCTTTGCACGCGGGAACATTATCGGCAGCCTTGGAGGCCTCCGGCATCACAGCCCCCGTCGTCACCCTGCCCGCCGGGGAAGAAACCAAGGGCTGGGACGGTCTGAAAGACCTGACCGACGCCATGGTCGATGCCGGGTTGGACCGCAAGGATGTGGTCATCGCGCTGGGCGGCGGGGTTATCGGCGACCTGACAGGGTTTGCGGCCTCGGTCTATATGCGCGGCATCGACTTCATCCAGATCCCGACGACCGTGCTGGCGCAGGTCGATTCGAGCGTCGGCGGCAAGACGGCCATCGATCACCCTAAGGGCAAGAACCTGATCGGCGCGTTCCATCAGCCGCGTCTGGTCCTGTGCGATCTCGACCTGCTCAAGACCCTGCCGGTGCGCGATATCCGCTGCGGCTATGCCGAGGTCATCAAGTACGGCCTGTTGGGCGACCGCGCCTTCTTCGACTGGCTGGAGGCCAACGATCAGGCGGTGCTGGCGCTCGAACCGGCGGCCATCGAATACGCCGTGTCGCGCAGCGTCGAAATGAAGGCCGAGATCGTCGCCGCAGATGAGCGCGAAGGCGGTCAGCGCGCCCTGCTCAATCTGGGGCATACCTTCGGACACGCGCTGGAGGCCGAACTGGGTTTTGGCGCTACGCTGCTGCACGGTGAGGCCGTGGCGATCGGCATGGGCATGGCTTTCCGCTACAGCGCCCGCATGGGGCTCTGCGATCAGGCCGAAGCCGACCGCGCCGTGGCGGCCATCGCTCAGGCGGGTCTGCCGACCCACATGCACCATATCCGCAATGCGGCGTTCGCTGCGGATGTGCTGATCAAGCATATGGGCCACGACAAGAAGGCCGAGGGTGGCAAGCTGGTCTTCGTACTGGTCAAGGGCATCGGTGAGGCGTTTGTCGCCAAGGATGTGCCCGCCGACTCGATCCGCGAGTTTCTGATCGCCGAAGGGGCGACGGCGTAATTTCACCCTCCCCCTGAGGGAGAGGCATAAGAAGAAAAAAGCCCGGTCGTCTGACCGGGCTTTTTTTAGTCTTCCTTGAGGTGATTATATTCATCCGCCGTCAGGACCCGCTTCTCATCCTCCGCCTTGCCGTCGGCATGGAAGAACGGTGAAATCCGCTTGCCGACCGCATTCGACAGCTTGTCGATCAGGATATACATTACCGGGATGAACAGCAGCGACAGAAGCGTCGAGGTGATCAGACCGCCGATCACCGCCACGGCCATCGGCTGACGGAAGGCATCGGTGCCGACTGCCACCGGGATCATCCCTGCGCCCATGGCGATGGTGGTCATGATGATCGGACGGGCGCGCTTGCGGGCGGCATCCATCAAGGCCGCCTGACGCGGCACCCCGGCCTTCATCTCGACCATGGCGTATTCGACCAGCAGGATCGAGTTCTTGGCCGCGATACCGGTCAGCATGATCAGGCCGATCATCGACGGCATCGACATCGACATCCGGCACACGACCAGCGCGATGAAGGCGCCGCCGAACGACACCGGCAAAGCCATCAGAATGGTGAAGGGGTGGCTGAAGCTGCCGAACAGCAGGATCAACACGATCAGCATCAGGATAATGCCGGTCCCGATGGCGATGCCGAAATTCTTGCCCATATCGGCGAAGTCTTCGCTGTCGGGTGAGACGACGCTGCGCACGCCGGGGACTTCGCCGGCCATGACCTTCTTCATCGTCGGCAGATCCTTGATCGCCTTGTCCGCCGTCCCGTTGGGCACGCCGTTGAGGTCGGCCTTGATGGTGGCCGAACGCGTCCGGTCGAGGCGGTTGATCTCGATCGGCCCCGCGCCAAAGGTGATGTCAGCCACCGCCGTCAGCGGCACCGAGGTCCCGAAACGGGTCGGCACCATAAGGGTATCAAGATTATTGATATCCAGACGCGTCGCTTCCTTGAGCAGGACGCGGATCGGCACCTGACGGTCGCCGTCGTTGAACTTGGCCAGCACCTGATCGATGTCGCCCATGGTCGCCACGCGGGCGGCCTGAGAAATCGCCTGGGTCGAAACCCCCATCAGCGCCGCCTGATCGGCCTTGGGCGTGATGATGATTTCCGGCCGCGTGACGTTATCGTCCGAATGGACGTTGGTCAGTTCCTTGAGCCCCTGCATTTCGCGGATCAGCTGGATCGACGTCTCGCGCAGGGCTTCGTGGTTGTCGGAGACCAGCAGATAGGACACGCCGGTCCCCCCGCCGCCTTCCTGACCGAAAGAGGCGTGAACGCCCGGATAGTTGTGCAGGACTTCGGTGAAGGACTGCTCGAACTCCGTCTGCGACAGCTTGCGGTCCTTGATCGGCACCAGATTGACCGTCAGGGTCGCCGTATTGGTATTGACAACGGCGTAGGTACTCTTGACCTCAGGGCGCTTTTTCAGCTCGGCCATAAAGGCCTGCACCGTGGCGTCGGTCTCGGCCAGCGGCGTACCGGGCGGATAGGTGATGCTCATCACCGACATCGACTGATCGCCTGCCGGGATGTTGTCGGACGGTATGACGATGACCAGCGCGGTCGAGGAGACGAAGAAGACGATGGCGGCCAGAACGGTCAGCCATTTGTGACGCAGGCAGAACCCCAGCCAGTTCAGATACCCCTTCATCCAGAAGGGTTCGTCGTGCTTGTGCTCGTCGCCCGGCTTGACGCGCAGGAGATAGGCCCCCATCAGCGGCGTCAGGGTACGCGCCACCACCAGCGAGAAGATGACCGAGACGCAGGCGGCGATGGCGAAGGTCTTGAAGAACTGCCCCACGATCCCCGGCATGAAGCCGGTCGGCGCGAAGACGGCCACCAGGGTCGCGGTGGTCGCCACGACGGCGAGGCCGATTTCGTCGGCGGCCTCGATGGCGGCCTGATAGGGTTTCTTGCCTTCGCGGATGTGGCGGACGATGTTTTCGATTTCCACGATGGCGTCGTCGACCAGGATACCGACGGTCAGCGACAGGGCCAGCAGCGAGACGATGTTGAACGACTCGTTGATGGCGTGCATGACGTAGAAGGTCGGCAACAGCGACATCGGCATGGCCACGGCGGCGATGAAGGTTGCGCGCAGATCGCGCAGGAACAGCCAGACCACGAACACGGCCAGCAGCGCCCCGATGATCAGGGCTTCGAACGATACTTCGTAGGAGCGATGCACTTCGTCGACCGACGAGGCGACCTGCACGATCTGAACGCCCGGGTTTTCTTTCTGCAGCTTGTCCAGCGCCGCACGGACACCTTCGGCCACGTGGACTTCGGAGGTATTGCGGGTGCGCTCGACATTGAAGCCGACGACCTCGTTGCCGTTGAAGCGCGCGCGCGACCGCGGCTCGGACCAGGTGTCGATGACCTGCCCCAGATCGCCGAGACGGACGCTGCCGCCGTTCGAAAGGGTGATGCGCTTTTCCGACAGGGCGGCGACCGTGTCGGCATTGCCGAGCGTGCGGATCGTCTGCTCCGAACCGCCGGAATTGAAGCGGCCGCCGGGCATGTTGACGTTGAAGGCGGTCAGTTGCTGGCTGATGTCGGCGGCGGTGACGCCCAGCCCGGCCAGTTTCCCGGCATCCAGCTCGACGCGGATTTCACGATCCACGCCGCCGTTGCGGTTGACCTTGGCCACGCCCTTGACGCCCAGAACGCGCTTGGAAATATCGTTGTCGACGTACCACGACAACTGTTCCGGCGACATGTTCGAGGCGCGGATCGTATAGGTCAGAAGCGGCTGCCCCGAGGCATTGTCGACGCGGGAGATGATCGGATCCTGCACGTCGCCGGGCAGATTGCCGCGCACCCCGGCCACCGCATTGCGCACGTCGTTGGTGGCCTTTTCGAGGTCGGTGCCCAACTGGAACTGCACGATGGTGGTCGAAGCGCCCTCACTGACCACGGAACGGATATGGCGCACGTCGCCAAGGCCGGAGACCGAGTCCTCGACGATACGGGTGACCTGGTTCTGCAGTTCCGACGGCGCGGCGCCGGAGCGTACCACCGTCACGACGACGAAGGGAAAATCGACGTCGGGCCAGTTATTGACCCGCATGTTCTGGAACCCCGCAATGCCCAGAAAGGTCATCAGGATGAAGAAGACCAGAGTCGGGATCGGGTTGCGGATCGACCAGGATGATATCTGGAACCCAGCCGGGCGTTTATCAGCAGGAGGCGTCGACATGACTATTTCGCCTCGCTGCCGGCAGGCTTCACGGCGGGGGCTTTACCGACTGTGACCGTGTCGCCATCGTTGAGGAAGCCCGCACCGGTCGTCACGACCTTTTCACCCGGCGTTACGCCGTCGCGCAGGACGACCGTGTCGCCGGTCACCGGCCCGAGCGTCACCGCGCGGAAGACCGCCTTGTTTTTCGTGTCGATGACGAAGACGCCGGAACGATTATCCTTATAGACAACGGCCTTTTGCGGAATGCTGACGACGTTACGATCGCCGACATTGATGCTGCCACGGCCGAATTGCCCGGGTTTGAAGCCTGCGGTGGCCGGGATGGCAATACGGGCATAGCCCAGACGCGTCTCGGCATTGATCGCCGGAGTGACGACGCGGACCGTACCGGACACGGTATCGCCCATGTCATTGGTGACGGTGGCGCTCATGCCCGGCTTGATGAGGTTCAGTTCGGTCTCGACCACTTCCATATTCAGCTCGATGCGGTTATCGCGCACGATGCGGAACAACTCGACGCCCGGGCTGACGATCTGACCCGCCACGGCAGTGCGCGACGTGATCAGGCCCGACACCGGTGCCCGGACGACCGTCTGGTTGAGGCGCGTACCGACTTCGGTGCGCGACGCCTCGGCGGTGGCGACCTGCGCCAGAGCCGTCTTGTGCGCCGCCTCTTTCTGGTCCAGCGCCGCCTGAGAGGCGTACCCCTTGTCGAACAGTTCCTTGTAACGCTGATAGGCGCGCTGGGCCTCGACGGCCTGCGCCTTTGCGCTCGACACCCCGGCCTCGGCCTGGCTGTACTGAGCCCGCAGACCGGCATCGTTCATCTTCAGCAGGGGTTGGCCCTGCTTGACGTACTGGCCTTCGTCGACCAGCACCGCCGTGGCCGTGAGCCCCCCCACTTCCGCCCCGATCGGTGCTTCCTGCCAGGCGCCGATGCTGCCCGAACCGGTGATCAGGCCCGGGGCCCGGATTTCCCCGGCCACCGCCACCTCGACCAGCGCGCTATGGTGAGCCGCACCCTTGTCGGCGTCCTTTTTTTCTTTCTTGCCACCGGAACAGGCCGCCAGCAGCGCGAAGGTGGCGATCGCCGAAATCCTCAATACGGTGCGGTACGATATAAGATTGGTTGTCGCGGGAAATGCGGCGCGCATAAGCGGGTTCCTGAACGGCTTGATATCAATTCTCATCTATCGTTTTACTGAACGAACAGTCAACGAAGCGTGCATTAAAAATATGCAATGCAACTAAATCCACACACGCGATGATGCACGAGCCCCTATTGTCTCCTTACGAAAGCCGGGTAAACTGGCGCGAAGACAGCAGAGGGACACGGGCACATGGTTGACTGGCAGGGCGGACGGCGCGGCGGGGTTGAAGATCGCCGCGGCATGGGGGCAGGTGTCGCGCTCGGTGGTGGCGGGATCGGTGCCGTGGTCATCGCGCTGATCGGCTATTTCGTCTTCGGCATCGACCCTCAGGTCCTGCTAAGCCAGTCCGGCCAGACCGGTGCGTCGGGTCCCGCCGCCGTCAGCGCCTGCCCTCAGGGCGATACCGCCTGCGACTTCGCCGACGTCATGCACACCTCGGCCAACGACGTGTGGGCGGGCCTCATTCAGGGCTATCAGCCCTCGACCATCGTCCTCTATTCGCAGGGCACCCAGACGGGCTGCGGCATGGGGCAGTCGGCCATGGGGCCGTTCTATTGCCCGGCGGATCAAAAGGTCTATCTCGACCTCGACTTCGCCCATACGCTGGAGCGCGATCTGGGCGCGTCGGGCGACTTCGCGCTTGCCTATGTCATCGGCCATGAGGTCGGCCACCACGTCCAGAACGTCACCGGCGTGTCGGACAAGGTACAGAACGCCCGCCGGGCTTTGGGCGAAAGCGAGTCCAACGCGCTTTCCGTCAAGCTGGAGCTTCAGGCCGACTGCTATGCCGGGGTATGGGCCAAACGTTCCGACGCCAAAAACCACTGGCTGCAATCGGGGGATTTGGAAGAAGCCATCACCGCGGCGTCGGCGGTCGGCGACGACACGCTGCAAAAGCGCTCGGGCGGTCAGGTCATGCCGGACAGCTTCACGCACGGCACGTCGAAGGAACGGATGTACTGGTTCAATGCGGGCTATTCGTCCGGCGATCCGAACGCGTGCAATACGTTCGCGTAGTTTAAGGATTTACCACGAAACGAAGTTCGGCGAAGCCAAAAGCACCCTACTCCGGTCGCTCCAGAGCGCTCAGCGCCGCCTGAGCCTGGGCCGAGGAGGTCAGGCCCTCCGACACCGTCCTGGCCGCCGCCACCGCGCCGCGCGGGCTCATCATCGCCGCCGCCTTGATCGAGGCGTGGGTGACCCCCGCCAGACGCGCCACCGCCATTTGCCGGTAATTGTCGAAGCCCTGTACCATGCAGGCCCCCGCCGAGGCCTTGGCCGCAACGGACAACTGCGTCAGATATTCCTGCAGCGCCTCGTCGTCGCGCTTCTGGCCGTCATATTCGACGCAGATACCCGACAGGCCGCACTTGTTGAGCGCCGCGATCGCCTTACGGTCGGCGGAGACGTGGCCGACCACCGTCATGCAGAACGGCTTGATCAGCGAGACGATTTCAAGCACCCGGTGCGGCGGTACGCCGTCGAGGCCGCGGATCTCGAACAGAACCTTGAGTCCCATCTCGGCGGCGGCCTTCGACACGTCGTGCATGATCTTTTGCCGAGCGCGCTGCGAGGCAAAGGTCGAAAACGCCGCCGGAACGACCATCAGCATCTTGCGCTGTTCGGCCTCGCGCATCTTGAGGATTTTCAGACCCTGCTCGATATTGGTGATGTCGATCTGTTCGCGCAGCCCCCAGTCCATCGCCGCCAGCGCCTTGCGATCCAGCAGGGCGTTGTCGATGGCCTCCATGACCATCGGCTCCAGACGATGGCCGATCATGACCATCTTCTTCATCTCGAACAAGGGTTCGTTGGAAGAGGCCACGCGCAGGGTGCGATTGGCGTGGGTGACGGTCGCCGCCACGATGACCGGGCGCTGGATATTGGTCATCTGCGGCCCCGTGCCCGGCCCGCGCACGGCCTCAGGCGTCGTTTCGCCGGCAATGGGCTTAAGTTTGGCGGCTTCGACCTCGGGACGGTCGAACCAGGTCTTCAGATCGATCGGCCGCAGCATGAAACGGTCGACATCCTCGACCAGCACCTCATAAAGCGGCGTCTCCAGATGCGACACGTCGCCGACGAAGAAATTACCCAGTTCGCGCCACATCTCGGTCACCGCCAGGGCCCCGCGCCGGGCACCGACAGAAGGGATGATGGCCAGCCACGCGTCGTCATTGATACGCAGACACCAGTTCGGTTCCTGAAAGCGGCGTTCGAAACCGGTCTTGAGATGCTCGAACACCAGTTCGGACTTGGCGTCCCACTTCGCCCCCAGCCGCACGATCAGGGCATCCAGCTTGAGCAGAAAGGCGTGGCCGTCGGCATCGGCATGGGTTTCGCGCAGGCGCTCGACGATAGTGACGGCGTCTTCACGCTCGATCACCAGCCGTTCTTCGACCGAGGCGTCGTGTCGGCGTTCTGGAGATACTCCGGACATGGGCGGCCCTGCATTAAACAGTACATTGGCGTATCAACCTAAGCACGCACCGTTGAAACAAGATTAACGGCCCCGTCAAAAATGGCCGGGCAATGCCAGCTTATAATATAAAATTTTCAAAACCTTGCGGCAACGCCGCCCACGCCTTTGTGATCACGGCCCACGGCGTTAATCTTAAGCAAGTCTTCACCCTAAGCCGCAAGACTTTGTAAACTCTGCTGCGAATCACGTCACCCGGACCCTGCCTTGCCTCACGCCCGCCCCGCCGCCGCTTTTCCGACCGCCGCCACGGCGCGGGCGGAGGTGCGCGCGCCGCAGGCCGTGCCGTCCAGTACGCTCCAGCCCCTGACACAGGTGCGCACCCTCCTGCGCCTCATGCAGCTCAATGCCATGGCCCGGCGGCTGACGGGCCCCAATGAAACGCCGACGCCGGCGTCGCACCATACGCTGGCGCTTCGGCTGGGCGAACTGATCCTGGATCTGAACGACGCGGACCGCTTTCCGATCCTGACCGAACTGTCGCGCGCCGACTGGGCCGAGCCCCTGCTGATCGCCGCCCTGTGCCGTCTGCCGGTCGAGTCGAGCGCGGCGCTCATCCTGCATTCTCCCGTACTCTCTACTGGCAGCCTGCGCGCCCTGATCGCGGAAGGCCCTGAGGACAAGGCGATTCTGGCGGCGCGGCGTCCCGACCTCGATGCCCCGCTGATCGGGGCGCTGCTGGATCTGAACGTCCCGGCGGTAAACCTCGCCCTGCTCAATAATGGCCATGCCCCGCTTTCGACCGCGCATCTGGACCGCCTGATCGCTGCCGCGCGCGACGATATAGGCTTGCGGTCGGCGCTGGTCCGTCATCCGGCCCTGTCGCACCGTCAGGCCTGCGCCCTGCTCGGCCTGGTCGGCCCCCGCCTGCGCGACGACCTGAACGGACGGTTCGAGGGCCTGTACGCCACCGACTTCACCGCGCCCGTCCCGGTCGACGAGGCTCAGACCCTCCACCGATTGCAGCAGGGCGATTTCGCCGGGTTCTGCACCGGCCTCGCCCGGGCGACCGGGCTTGAGCCCGGCCTGATCCGCCGCGCCCTGCGCGAGGTTTCAGGCGTGCCGCTGGCTCTGCTCCTGACCGTGGCCGGGATCGACCGCGCGGCCTTTCCCACGCTCCTGACCCGGCTGCAGGCCGTCAATGACAGCCGCCCCCGGGTCGCCCCGGCGCACTGGCCGTGGCTGAGACACATATTCGATCTGACGCCGGACGAAGCCCGCGCCCGCCTGACCGCGATTTTAGCCGTTCCGACCTGAGCGGTTTTAAGGTAAGAGCGATCTCCCTTTTGGATTTGTCGCGATATCGCCGCTGAAACCGCTTTACACGTTTCAGCCTATCGCCTGATACGGGCCTCTCATGTCGCTGAAACTCGCCTTTGTCGCCTCCGAACGCCCCGAAGCCCTGGCGGCCTGCGCCTCGCTGCGCGCCCGCTATGGACAGGCGGCCCAGCCGGATGTGGTCGTGGCGCTGGGCGGTGATGGCTGGCTGCTGGAAACCGTGCACGCCCATTTCCGCGACGGACTGCCGATCTTCGGCATGAACCGCGGGTCGGTCGGCTTCCTGCTCAATCACTATAACGAAGACGGTCTGATCGAGCGCATCGAGAACGCCGAGCGCACCCTGATCAGCCCGCTGCACATGCGCGCCACCACCGGCGATGGTCAGGTGCACGAAGCGCTGGCCTTCAACGAAGTCTCGCTCCTGCGCCAGACGCATCAGAGCGCCAAGCTGCGCATCCTGATCGACGGCACCGAGCGGCTGGAGGAACTGATCTGCGACGGCGCCATGCTGGCGACACCCGCCGGATCGACCGCCTATAATCTGTCGGCGCATGGGCCGATCATCCCCCTGACCGCTCAGGCCCTCGCCCTGACGCCGATCAGCGCCTTCCGCCCCCGACGCTGGCGCGGCGCCATCTTGCCCCATACGGCGGAGGTGCGTTTCGAAGTGCTTGAGTTCGACAAACGCCCGGTGGCAGCGTCCGCCGACACCTTCGAAGTGCGCCATATCCGCACCGTCGAAATCAGCGAAGCCCCCCACCTGTCGGCCACGATCCTCTTCGACGCCGGCAACGGTTACGACGAACGCGTCATGGCCGAACAATTCACTTCATAAGTGGGCGCGCATCTGATTCCAAAAACCGCTGCACACTTTTTGGGATGCGCTTGGACCTCATTAGGCATTCTTAAATCCGTTTAGGTTAACCTGCCGTCCAAAGAGACCTCAGGACCAGACCTAACCATGTCGGAAAAAGCCCAGATCATCCAAATCCCCAACACCTTGCGCGCCAAGGTGGGCGGCAAGCTGGGCGCGCTGGATCAGGCCGCCATCGCCAAGGCCGAGGAGGCCCTTACCTCGTTGTCGGACCAGTTCGAAGGCTGGCTGGAAGAAGAGGTCACCAAGCTGGAAGCCGCTCAGGAAACGATCCGACGGGACGGTTTCACGACGCATACCGCCGAGGCGCTCTATTTTCGCTGCCATGACCTCAAGGGGCTGGGCACCACCTACGGCTACCCGCTGATCACGCGCATCGCCGGTTCGATCTGCAAGATGCTGGACGACGAGGAAATCCGCATGTTGTCGCCCAAGCTGCTGATCGACGCCCATATCGACGCTATCCGCGCCGTCGTCCGCGGCCGCATCAAGGAAGACACGCATCCCGTCGGCAAGACCCTGGCCGAAACGCTGGAAGCGCGCGTGCTGGAACATCTGGACAAGATCAAGAACTGATCAAACCCATTGACTAAAAAAGGCCCGGAGAGCGATCTTCGGGCCTTTTCAATATTGATCTACCTCAGGCGGCTTTTTGCGTCAGGCCTTTTTCCGTCATCGCCTTCTCCCAGCGCTGCCCCTTCGAATCGCGGTCGAGACGTTCATAAAGATAGATGAGATCCTCGCGCGGCGCGAACGGCACCTGAGTCAGGAAGCGCTCGATCAGGCGCTCCTGAAAGCGGACCGGATCGAGGTCGGACTGCTCGCTGGACAGCGAATGGTAGGTGTCGACCGCGATACGGAAGGTCTGGAACATGCGCGCGGGCAAACCGGCCCGGTCGTAGATGGCCCGCAGCCCCAGTTGTCCGGCATCGTGCACCATCAGCCACGTCCGGTCGTGCGGCACGCCCGACAATTCGGCCAGGGCGTGTTCGAAGAAGCCCATATGGCCGCGCGCCAGTGCCCGCAGCATCAGGGATGGTGTCATGCGGCCCGATGTAACCAGATGCCGGGCAAGACCCGCAGGGTCGCGGCTGGCGCCCGTCTGGTCGGCCATGTCAAGCGTGGCGCGCTCCAGCGTCGCGTCGGCGACCTTGAGCGCGGTTTCAGGCAGGATGGCGTGGCGCGTCATCAGCTGATCACGCAGGTTCTGACTGACCATGTGGATCAGACGCTCGGTCACCGCCACCGGCAGGGCCTTGCGGTTGACCAGTGTATTGTGCACCACCTCGGACGCGCCGAAACGGTCGAGGACCTGCGTCATGCCGGTGTCGGAAAATCGCGCATTATCGTTGGCGCAGGCGATGACGATGGCTTCTTCGACGGCACAGTCGGCCAGCGCGCTCGTCACGATTTCGGCCAGGGTATCGCGCTTGGCGATGGCCACCTGACGGACCGGGCCGCCGGAACGGACGATCTCGCTCAGGTCGTCGTCGGAAAAGGCCGGCGAGTGCGACAGGACGGGCACGGCTACGGTATGGACGTCCTGCGCCAGCTTCATCGCCACGTCGTGCGGCAGGAGGCCCGAGGTGCGCAGGGTCACCGACAGGGCGCGGCGCACCAGCTCGGCGGCATCGTCGGACAGGAGACGGATGATTTCCTGCGCCGCGGCGCGTTCGACCTCGCTCAGGTCGCTGCGCTCCATCAGGCGGCACACCTTGTGCGTCGCGACCGCGCGGTCGTCGGCATTGTCGCTCTTGACGAGACGTTCAATATCCTGCTCGGACAGAAAGGTACGTGAGGCGGACATGCGGAAATTCCCTGAATCCGAATCCCTTATGGGAGCACGGCTTGCCTCGATTTTCCGCCCCAATTCCTAACGAAACCTTACCAAAGCCGTCCTGTTCACGCGCCTGTGCGTATAATTGTTAATTTTTCGCGTTAAGTTTGTACTCGGTAACGCTCGCGCAAGGTCTTGCTGATAGGGTTTGCCCATGTCCCCCGCGCCGTCCGACTCCCCGCCCGACCTGACCGACCCGCAGATCGTCCTCGACTACGGCCTGAAGGCGCAGGTGCGTCTTCTGCCCTATGCCCTGGGCTTTTTCGGCATCGGCCTGCCGGTCTATATCTGGGCGGCGCAGTTTTTCCTCAGCGGCTGGCAGATCGTCCTCAATCTGGCGCTGTTCGCCTGCGTCTGGGCCGCGTTTTTCCTCATCAAACCGGCGCTGCAGGGCGATGCCCGACCGACCCCGCGCGACCTGCGCGTGCGCACCCGGCGGCAATGGCTGTGCGGCGGCCTGTGGGCCATCAGCCTGCTCAGCCTGTCGCTGACGGCCCTGACCGGCGGTAATTCGGCCCATATCTTCGTCCTGATCTGCGCGGGCGCAGCGGTCGGCGTCATCTTCTTCAGCGCGCCGGTGCTGCTGTACCTGCTGACTCTGGCGCCGCTGGCCATGATCGGACCGATCATCGCCCTGCACCTGATGGATGGCTATGTCGAGCTGGCCAATCTGGTCAGCGCCGGTCTGGTGCTGGCGCTTGCCTTCGGCCTGATCCTCAATCGCCACCTTCAGGAACATTACCGCCTCGAATTCAATCAGTTACGCCTGTCTCAGGATCGCGAAGCCGCCCTGTCGGCGCGCGACGCCCTGACCCATAGCCAGATGGCCCTGATGCAGACCCTGTCGCGTGAAGTGACCACCGGCCTGCGCGGGCTGGACCAGAACCTGACACAGGGCCTGACCCTGCTCACGCGCGCCCCGGCGCCGCGCCACTATGTCGAAAACGCCCGTGCGGGCGTCGAGCATCTGCTCGGCCTGATCACCACCACGCTGGACGACGACACGGCGCGCTCGGGTCAGATGACGGTCGACACCGGTCCGCTCGACCTCGACGGTCTGGTGTACGATGTCACCGAAGGCTTCTATCAGATGGCGCAGATCAAGGGGCTGGAACTGACCGTCTCCGGCTCGGCCCCTCTGCAAGGGGCGGCGATCGGCGATCCGGCGCGCGTCGAACAGATCCTTTCACACCTGCTGTCGAACGCCCTTCAATACACCCCGAAGGGCAAGGTCGAGGTGAAGCTTCTGCCACCGGCCCACGGACTGATCCGGCTGGAGGTCGTCGATTCCGGCCCCGGTCTGGACGCCGCCGAACTGGTGCGCGCCTTTGCCCCGCACGAACGCATTACCCGTACCTCGGCCGGCCATTCCGGTGCCGGTCTGGGGCTCAACCTGTCGAAGACCCTGGCCGAACTGATGGGCGGCGGCATCGGCGCCCAGAGCACACCCGATGTCGGTTCGAAATTCTGGTTCGACCTGCCCTTCGATCCGGCGGCGGTCGCCCCCCGCCCGGTCGTCGAGTTATCGCCCGCCCCCGCCGCCGAAAGCGCTACGGGCCTGCGCGTCCTTCTGCTGTCCAACGATTCACTGCGTTCGGCGCAACTTCGCGATACGCTGGAAACCCTGGGGCATAAGTGCCTGACGGCCACGACGCGCCACCGCGCCCTGTCTCTGGCGGCCAAGGGTGAGATCGATGCTCTGCTGGTCGCCACCGGCGCGTTCGAAGATCTCAGCGACGACGGCAACCGCACAGCCTTGTCCGACTGGCTCGGGCGGTTGCGATCAACGCAGGAGTCCGAAACCCTCACCATCCTCGCCCTCCTGCCCGACGGCCATCAGGCGGAACCTCTGGCCGGGCTGGGCATACGGCCCCTGCTGATGCCGCAATCCGAGGACGCCCTGCGCC
Organism: Asticcacaulis aquaticus; assembly: GCF_028550415.1. GTDB lineage: Bacteria > Pseudomonadota > Alphaproteobacteria > Caulobacterales > Caulobacteraceae > Asticcacaulis > Asticcacaulis aquaticus. The sequence goes on along the minus strand of NZ_JAQQKX010000008.1, from coordinate 149,325 downwards.
GCGCCTTGATGGCAGCGTAAAGCATCCTTCCCCGTTTACGGGGAAGGTGGCGCTGAGCGTAGCGAAGTGACGGAAGGGGGGAGAACCGTAGGACTCGCAAACCTCGTCCGTTCAAGCTGAAACGCCGCTTCCCCCTTCCGTCAGTTCAGCCTGTCGGCTGCCCTGCCACCTTCCCCGTAAACGGGGAAGGATTTAAATGTCCTTGGCCCCGTAAACGGGGAAGGATGTAAACTCACCCGAACCACGACTTGTCTTTGTCGGCGCTGTCGTCCTTGCCGGGACCGAAGGCCGAGAGAAGTTGCGTCGCCACCAGCAGGCTCTGTTCGCCCGCCCCGCCGCCGAAGACCATGTTGAGCAACTGCGCATCCGATTGCAGGCGCTGGGCCCGCGCGACCAGGAACCCCTCAGGCCCCTCATAGGGCCCGGTATCGTCGGTTTGCGGCATCTGCACCTCGCCCGATCCCCCCGCCTTCGAATCGAGATTGGCCATCAGTTGCGTCACCGTCACCGGCTGACCGTTGCGATAGAAGATCGATTTGTTGGCCCCGGCCGCCGCCGGAAACAGCGCCGCCGCCGAGGCATTGGGCCGTTGCTCCGCCGTCTTGATCAGGTTCGCCGCCCCTGCCGGACCGAGAAAATGCGCGGCATAGAGCTGCCCCGCGGTCGGCGTGCGGCCCGTGCGGCCCTTCAGATAGGCGGCATTGCCGGCGGTCATTTCCGCCGCCATGGTCGCCGCCGCGTCCTGATCGTAACGCAGGCCCAGCACCTGCCGCCGCGTCTGGGCGTCGGCCACGTAATACTGGCCGTTTTTCCCTTGCTGGATGGCATCGGCATAGTTCGCATAGCCGTGCTTGGCGCCGTGCTGCTTGATCGTGGCCAGCCAGGTCTGCTCGATGAACTGAAACAGCCCCGCCGCCGACGAGGTCGGGGCCCTGGCCGTCGGGTTGAGCGAACTTTCGCGCTGCGCGGTTTTCAGCAGATAGGTGAAATCGACCCCCGTCCGTTGCGCAGCGCGCGTGATCGAGGCCACGACTCCGCCCTTGCGGGACGAGACGCCATCAGTCGACGGATAAGGGGACGCATACGAAGTCATGCGGCAAATTTTGCCGCATTATGGTTAATGGGGTGTGAATCGCTGCGGATCGTAGATTTCCGAACCTTCCGGCGCGCCCTGCCCCCCGATCTGCGCCATCAGGACATCCGCCGCATAGGGGCCGTAAATCCAGCCGTTACGGCGCATCCCGGTCGCCACATAGACGCCGCCCGGATCGCGCCCGATCATCGGCCAGCCGTCCGGCGTCGCCGCCCGCACCCCGACGCGCGGCACCGCGTCATTGAGGCCTGCTACCGAGTCAGGGGTGAATTTCCGCGCCTTTTCAGCCAGCGACGCGACGACACCCGGCTCGATATCCAGATCGGCCCGGCCCGTCTGCATGGTCGCCCCGAACTTTGTCAGCCCGTCGAAAAACACCCAATAACCCCACGGCGAGCGAACCATGCGTCCGGCCAGCGCCGGATCGGCCTTCTGAGGCGTATCGAGCAGGTGTCCCTTGATCGGCTTCAGCGCTCCGAGTGACGGCGCGGTCTCCGTGAAGGCCGACGAATCGAACCCGGCGCAGACCACGACATGCGCGGCCTCAAGGTGCTGGCCGTCGCTCAGGGTCGCCGCCTGCGGTCCGACCTGCACGACTTCATCGGCGATCCACCGGCCGCCGCGTTCGACAAAGACCGATTTCATATAGGCCAGCACCGGTTCGGCGGCCATCAGCCACTCGCCGACAATCTCGATCGCCTGAAACGGCGCGTGATAGCCCAGCTTCGCCAGATCCTCCTCGCGCATCACCTGTCCCTTGGCACCCATGTCGCTGAAGCGCTGCATCATCTCGTCCGGCGACGGGCCGCTGTCGCCCGACCACAGCCAGACGGCGGGTTGCGCCAGTTCGAGAATTTCCGACAGGCCAAGGTCCTCGGCAAAGGACGGCCAGTGCTTTTGCGCCTCGATATAGCGGGCATAGGACAGCTTGGGATCGGCCTCGGTCAGGGCCTCCATGGCGGGGGCGATCATCCCCGCCGACAGGGCCGAGGTCGAGGCCTCGACCGCATCCTTCGCCACGAGGGTCACCGAGAGGCCGTGATCCAGCGCCCGCAACCCGACGCTCAGGCCGACGATACCGCCGCCGATAACGATGACACTGTAGGCTGAAACCATGACGCTTATCCTTTGGCCCGCTATATAGCGTGATTTCCACGCAGGGCCAGAGGCCGGATGCGCCTTGCGTCAATCCGTCCGCACAAAGTTCAATTTTCAGGAAAATGCAACGCGATGGTACCGTCTGCTGGTTTCGAACCAGCTACCTCCAGAGCCACAATCTGGCGCTCTACCAAGTGAGCTAAGACGGCACGTCATCGCGAAGGCCGTGTCTCTAACGTGCAGCGGCCCGCCGATCAAGGGATAATTTCAGAGGGGAGCCATATTAACGGTGAAAAACCCGGATGACCCTGTGTCTATTCGATGGTCCACCTGTAGCGAAACTTCTTTTCCTCGCCGGGACCAGAGTCCCCGGTCATGCCTTGCAACTCCGTATAGGCTTCAAATCCCCGGATCGTCACATCGGCGAAACCGTAGCCTTCGGGCTCTTCTTTCAAGGCACGACAATCCTTCAAGCGCCCATTGGCCGTCCAGCCGCAGGTGATGATGACCTCCCCACCTATCTTGGCATTGATTGCGGCTTTGGGGTAAAGCTTCAGCATCGCATCGGCAGGCGGCGCTTTTTTCATTGTCGGCTGAGGGCGCGACGTAGAGGTCTCATCCTGCGCCGCTACAGTACCCGCTACGCCCGTCAGCACGGCAACCATAAGCCATAAAACCCACATAGTCCCCTCCTCTTTACTCTGCCCTACATGACCTGCCCCAGCGCAACGGGTCAAGCCGCACAACGCATGCCTCTATTTGACGTCCCAAACGAAGCGGAATGCCATCTCCTCACCGTCGCGTGACGCCGACCTTACCTTTTTCAGATAGCCGTAGGTCTCAAAGCCCTTGATCGCGGCATCGCCGAATCCCACCCCTTCGGGGATTTCCTTAATGACGCGGCACTTCGTCAGACGCCGCGCCATCGTCCAGCCACAGCGCAGCCACACCTCACCGCTACTGTGCGCGTCGATAACGTCCCGGGGCACGAAATTGAGCACCTGCGAGGCGCGCGGCGCGATCATCAGGGTGGGCGTGCCGTCAGAACCCGACCCCGCCGCCGCCTGACCGGCGTACAGCATCAACCCCACACACAGAAACCCCACCCGCGTCATCAGACTTACGCCCCACGCCCTCAGTTATAGCCCTTGGATTTGATATAGGCGTCAAGCTGATTGATGCGCGTCGTATCCGACGGGTGGGTCGACACGAATTCCGGCGTTCCGGCCCCGCCCTGAGCCTGCATGTTGCGCCACAGGGCCACGGCTTCGGACGGTTTGTAACCGGCCTTGGCCATGATATCGACGCCGATGCGGTCGGCCTCCAGTTCGTGCTTGCGCGAATAGGGCAGCAACAGGCCCAGTTGCGCCCCCATGCCTCCGTAATTGGCAATGATCTGCTGCGCCCGGCCCGAGGTCGCGCCCTGCGCCACGCTCAGGCCGATCGCCGCCGCCTGCTGCTGAGACGCCCGCTCGGCGGCGTGCTTGCCGATGACGTGTGCGGTTTCGTGCCCCAGAACGGCGGCCAGCTGATCGTCGTTCTTGACCACCTTGAACAGGCCGCTATTGACGCCGACCTTGTTGCCGGGAATGACGAAGGCGTTCGGCTGATCGTTCTGGAAGACGACATATTCCCATTCCGCCGCATTATAGCCCGCCGCCGTGACGATCTTCGCCCCGACGGTACGCACGCGGCGGATGAGGGTCGCGTCGTTCGACAACTTGGCCGTTTTCATCATCTCGGCCCAGCCCTGCAAAGCCGTCGGCTCCAGATCCTTATTGTCGACCAGCAAAAACTGGCTGCGGCCCAGGGTTTCATTGGTCTCACAGGCCACCAGTGTCGCCGCACCCAGGGCGACAGCCCCCAGCAGCAGGTATTTCGGCTTGATCGAACGAAGGGTCATGGCGAGTCTTCCCGAATATGTCAGTGTTGAAATCCGGGCGATACTGCTCAGTTCGACGGCGTCGGTCAATCGCGCCGGGGTCTTTCGGCGCAAAGGACGCATAAAAAAGGCCTCCGGCACATAGTCCGGAGGCCATCGTCGCTACGCTACGACGATCTATTCCATCGTGAAGCCCATGCGTACCTTCATAACGGCACCGACCTGAACCGCCCCCGCAGACGTGTCGGCGCGCCCCTTGGCTTCGACCGCCCGCACCGCTGCGTCACCGAAACCATAGCCTCTGGGCATTTCGGCGAGGATGTCGCAGCGTACCCGGCCCTTGGTGTCGGTCACCGTGCAGGCAAGCGTTGCCGAACCGTCAGTCTCGGCGTCCATGGCGCGGACCGGATAATATTGCATCATCGCCGCCGCATCCGGGAACTTGCTCCATATGGCCTTGACATAGACCGGTCCGGCCGGCGCCTCGACGATAGTGGGCGAATTACCCGGCGCGCCGTCGAGGACAACGACGGGGCCCGTCCCCGGTTGCGCATCGGCATGGGGCGTCGGCGTCACCTCCAGAGGTGCCACCTCGCTGATCACCGGATCAGCGGGGGCGTGAACCACCACCGGCGTCTGACGCACCTCTTTTTGCGGCGTCGGTTCCGGCTTGGGCTTCGGCTTTTCCATATTCAGGATCGCCCCGGTAAAAGGCGGTGCCTCGACCTCTTCCGGCACACTGATCTGGAAGCGTTCATGGATGATATAGGCCGCCAGACCCGCATGAATCAGGATCGCAATACTCACGCCCCCCATGACGGTCGGCGACAGGCGCTTCTGCGGAAGACGATCCAGAACCGGATTGCGATAGTGATGATTAGCTGCCGACGCCATGGGCGTATCCTTTCCCTTTTTTAGCTGACGATACCGCAGCCTTTGCGGTGCCCGTCTGATTGAACGCTTGTGATTGATCCGATGCCTTCGAAACCCCCGCGCTTCGAAGCCCTTCATCGGTCGGGAAACCTTGTCAGTTGTTATAATGTAAACTTAGCATCGCTAAGTGTACAGCGTTATTTTCAGTGATCACAGTAACGTGCGGATGCGGGGTTCGACCCATAAAAAAACCCCCCGGCGATAAGGCCGGAGGGTCTTTTATATATGTGTCGCAACGACCTATTCGAGGGTCCACTTATAGCGGAACTTCTTACGGTCGCCGTCGCGGATCGCACCGTCACCGCCAGGCGATGCCTTGGCGAAACGCATGAAACCCTTAACGGTGGCGGCACCGAAGCCATAGCCCGCAGGCTTTTCGCTAACGATGTCGCAGCCCGTCACGCGGCCTTGCGAGTTGAGGACGCAGTCGATAACGACTTCGCCTTCCATTTCCGCGTCCTGAGCCCGCGGGGGGTACAGGTCGTACATGCGGTCGTTGGACGGATAGGTCCATTGCGCATCCACGTAACGCGGACCCGGAGGTGCCGGCGGCGCAGGCGGCGGCGGCGGTCCCGGGACGATCGACGGCGGGCCTTTATACTCGACGCGTTCTTCCTTCTTCGTCGGCTCGATCTGGATCGGAGTCGGCGGCGGCGGCGCTTCGGTATTGATCACCGGTTCACGAACCTGCAACTTCGGCGGCGGCGGCGGCATGTCCGGCGGCGGCGGAGGTGGAGGCGGTGGAGGCGGCGGCGGCGGCGGCAGATCTACAAGTTCAGTATCGATCTTGGTGTCTTCGTATTTGACTTCCTTGATCTCAAACTTTTCCTTGTAGAGGTAGTAGCCGAGCGCCACGTGTGCGACGGCGGCTACGCCGATACCGATGAAAAGCGGCTTCTTGTCTTTGTTTACGGGCGGATCAAGAATAGGATCTCGACGCCTGTGGGGGGTCTCTTCCATCTCTTAATCCTCTTAACTGTTACCGTCTTCGCCGACCAGCGCCACACTGTAGAACCCGTTGTCCTGCAGTACGTTCATCACCTGCATGAAGTCGGCATAACGCGTGGACTTGTCGCAGCGAATGAAGATGCGCTCTTTTTCCGGGTCACGGGTGCGGATCTGGACTTTCAGATCGGCGCCCATGGCGTCGAGAGAGGTGGGGAAGTCACCGATGAAGACATTGCCATTCTCCTGAATGGAAATGAACACCGGCTGGGGTGGATTTTCTTGCGGCGGGGCGACTGCCGTTGGAAGCTTAACTTCAACCGACACGGTGGCAAGCGGAGCCGCCACCATGAAGATAATGAGAAGAACCAACATAACATCGACGAACGGCGTAACGTTAATTTCGCTGTTCTGCTCGATGTGGAATTTCGAGCCGCCGCTGCCAGAGGATAGCTTGGCTCCCATCTAGATTACGCCCCTTTGTCCAGCTGGCGCGACAGCGAGTTCAGGAGTTCCGAAACGAACTGCTCCGAACGGGTGCCGTAAGCCGCGATGGCCGAGTTGAAGACGTTGTACATGACGACGGCCGGGATAGCGGCAACCAGACCCAGACCCGTAGCCAGAAGGGCTTCGGCGATACCCGGCGCAACGACGGCCAGGTTGGTCGTGTTGGTGTTGGCGATACCGATGAACGAGTTCATGATGCCGTAAACCGTACCGAACAGACCGACGAACGGCCCGATGGACCCGACCGAGGCGAGGAAGACGAGACCGCCCGACAGACGCTTGGCCAGACCGGCCTGAACGGCATTGATCGAGGACGAGGCGCGGTGCAGGGTCGAGTCGCGGTGCTCACCCGAAACGGCCAGACCGGCCTGCTTCGAGATCTGGACTTCTTCGGTGGCGACGGCGGCCATGTCGGCCAGCGGGTTGCCAGCGAACTCGTCCGAGGTCGACAGACGGTTGATGTCGGCGATCGAGCGGGCGCCACGGAAGCCTTCGAGATAGTTGGTGGTCGCCTTGTTGAGACCGGCGAAGAAGAGCAGCTTGATGACCAGGATGGTCCAGGAGATGATCGAGGCCAGCACCAGACCGATCATGACGACCTTAACGACCGGCACGGCCTGAGCGAACATGCCCGCAACCGTCAGGTCGTGGCCCGACTTCGAGGCTTCGGAAGAGGACTCGGCGGATTCTTCGGCCGGAGCGGCGACGGGCGCTTCGGCAGCAGCCGGCGACGTGGCAGCGGCAGCGGCCGCAAACGTCGGGACGCTCACGAACAGTGCGGCGGCACCGAGCAGAGCGATAAGCGGGTTGTGTTTCTTGTGTTCGAGCATTTTTCGCCAATTCCTGAATAAGGATGACCCCCGGTATGAGGAGGCTGACCAAGGATTATAGGGGCAGCGTAGACCCCCAGTTAAAACCTAAGACGTGTTAAAACCATGGCACCCAAAAAAACATGACACCGCAAGGAGCATGTTCCTTCGTGAACCTCTCGTGTGTTTCGTGCCGGTGCGACTTCTATTCGCTCACATCCAGACACGCTGCGCACAAACTTTTGCCATTATGACCGAGAAGTCAAAAAAAGCGATCGCTTTGTTACACTGGTGGTTACAAAGTGATTTGAGCCTAAAAGAGCCTATCCCGGCCGGGAACGTCAAGGTGCTTATCACGCCACTTGGCGTATCATTTCCGCAACAGGCAAGCTCATTTCTAGGCATTTTTTCTAAAAACTCAACCTTGTCCGATAGTTAAGAACAAGATGCGAGCAAAAATTATTTTCACGAAACGTGAATTTTTTTTCACCTTCGTGATCGCCCCCTGCCGGCATTACGTGCCGCAGGGGAAAAAGCCTGACTTCTCCGTGCTCTATGTCAGTTTTATAACGACGATTTGCGAAACGAAGGCAAAAAATCCGTACTGAAAACGTCCTTATTTTATAAGGATTGCGCGCGCCACCCTTCACAGACACGGTAAATTCATGCCGTAACCGACGTTCGAATCGTCGCGATTTACTCCGTAAGCGGACTTAATGTTTCCGCGGACAGGCGCCCGGCGCGGTGCCGGGCTTCAGTCCTTTGAAAAGGTTCAGCGGTACCGCCGCCGCCATCGCCGCTGCGCCTTCATCATCCGGATGCAGATGATCTCCTACGTCATAGTCGGCTTTGAGCACGCCCGAACCCGGGGCAGATTCCAGCGCCTTGTCAAAATCGATCACGCCGTCAAAGACGCCGCCCTGGCGCAGCCAGATATTGATCCGCTGGCGCCGAGCCTCTTTCTCATCCGAATAGTAGTTCCTGAACACCGTCCCCTTGAACGGCGTCAGGGTCGCGACATAGATGCGGATGCAGCGTTCGTGTGCCCGTGCCGCCAGTTGCCGGTAACCGTCGATCATATCCTCGGCCGATACGTATTCCGCTGCCCCCGGCCCTTCGGCGTGTCCCAGATCGTTGATCCCTAAAAGCACGATCACCGCCCCGACGTTCGGCTGGTTCAGCACGTCGCGATCGAAGCGCGACAGGCCCGAGTCGCCGAAACGCGCCGACTGCCCGTGATGCAGCAGCCGGTTGCCGCTCAGGCCGGCATTGACGACACTCAGCTTCATGCCGGACGTCTCCAGCCGACGGCTGAGGATCTCCGGCCACGTGCCGCCCTTGTCCGGCTGGATGCCGAAACCGTCGGTGATCGAATCCCCGAAGGTTACGATCGTCGCCCGCGCCGGCGTATCGGCCACCTCGACCTCGGCCAGCCAGGGAAAGGCGCGTCCGATCCCGATATCAACCTTGCCTTCCGGCAGTTCCGGTGCACCGGCCTGCCGTCCCGGTGCCCCGTAAAGCACCCCGCGCTGGATGTCGTGCAGGGTGGTGATCTTCGTCGGTCCCGCGACATATACCGACAGGGCCAGATCGCTGTTCGCCGCTACCTTCAGCGGCACGGGGTCGCTGATGGCATAGGCCCCCGGCGCGATCGTCACCCCGGCGCGGCCATTAAAGGTAAGTTCGCGGTCACTGGTCGGGTCGATGCGGCTGCTGCTCAGCCGACGGGCGATACGGACCTCGTCGAGCCGCAGGCGCGCCGTGCCATAGGCGTTCGACAGACGCACGCGCACCTGTCCGCCACCCGCGCTGACGCGCACGATCTGACGCAAGGTCATATCTTCGAGGGGTTTGTCGGCCTTCCCCGCAGGTTCAGGCGCGGCGTACCACGTCGGCACCCAGCTTTGCAGCGCCCCGGCCTGTGCGGGAGCAACCAGCCACAGGGCCGCAACAAGGCAACCGGCGACACGGCAGGCTTTGGTAAACATCTGAAATCGTCCCTGAACCTTATTATGTCCGGAGAAGGCCAGATTGCCGCGCGAAATTCAAGCGGCGAAATCACATACAGATTATGGGGAAAGGAAGTGGTGTTGGAGCCGGAATCGAACCCCGTTTGCGTCAGCAAACAAAGCCATATGTGCTGGTTCGATCTCAAAGGAGAATGGTGCCTGGAGCCGGAATCGAACCAGCGACACGCGGATTTTCAATCCGCTGCTCTACCAACTGAGCTATCCAGGCACTCTCTACATCGACGGGCCTTGGTGCGCCGCGTCGGGAGGTCGCTCTATAAGGGAGGCCAAATGGCTTGGCAAGCGCTCAAAAGGACGAAATGCTGAAAAATCAGCTCTAATCCGCGTCTTCGCCGTCAAAAGGTGAGGATAACTGTGCGGCTTCGCCCTCATCACCGCCTTCGGTGCTGAGATTGCCTTCGCCGCCGATGACATAGTCGCCCTTCAGCCAGTGCAGCGTGTCGATATCAGCGCAGCGTTTCGAGCAGAACGGCGCATAGCTCTTCGCCGCATTCGGCAGGAGCGGATCGGGCAGATGATAGGGCTTATGGCAAAGCGCGCAGGATTTCTCGGTCATTTTCTTTATATATGCGTCTCAACGCGCGCGGACAACCGTCGCGTCCGCACGGTCCACGACCTCGACGCTCAGGCGCGGTGACAGGGGGTCGAGGCTGTCCTTTAGGCATTGACGCACGACGCTGGCCACAAGCTGCGGCGCACGCAGGATGAACATGGCTCCGGCGTCCGAGCGCGCCTCGGCTACGGCCTGCCACAACAGGCGCCGGGCCGCACGCAGGCTTGCCGTGCCGGGGTCGTTTATCGGCGCAGCCCCCCAGGGACGCGTGAATTCGTATGTCCCGAAACGCGTGATCGGTCCGGAGATGATACGCGGCCCCTCGGTCGCAAAGGCGTCGCGCAGAATGCCGGTCAGTTTCTCACCGTTATGTTTAGAGCCGATCAGATCGACCACGACCAGACCCGCCAGATTGGCCAGCCTCAGCCGACGGGCGACTTCGGAAAGCGCGCGTTCGTTGGTCGCCTTGATGGCCTGCTTCGGGGCTCTGGCCAGCCCCTCCCCCGCCCCGCCAAGGTCGACATCGCAGGCGATCAGCGCCCGCGTCGGCTCGATGGTGAGAAACGCGCCATCGGGTAAATCTGTACTGGGGTTGAGCGCCTGAGCCTCGGCGATATCGAGCGCGTCGATGGCGTCCTCACCCTCGATCAGGTCAAACGTCGCTTTCGGGTCGATCAGGTGCCGCGCCTGCGCCATCAGACGGCCCTTGAGATCGAGCGGCGTCGACACCCGACGTGGTGTATCGCCGGGGCCGATATAGCGGGCCCGAGGGCGCTTTTCGGCGCGCGCCTCGGCGGCGATTTCGACCTCGATCGCCGCGCCTTCGTTCAGGGTTACGTCTTTGGGCAGGTCGAGCATGGCCTCAGAACCGTCGGCCAGTTTAAGGAAACCGACGCCGCCCGTCTTGGCGGTCAGGCGGGCGACCGAGCGCACACCCCACAGGCACAGCGACGGATCATCGACGCGGCCTTCGGCATAGAGCCACGGCTGACCATTCTGCACCACACAGGCGCGGGCCAGACCAAAGCGGGCCTCATAGAAGAGTTTCAACGGTAGCCCGCCCCGCTCAGCATCAGCGCCGTTTCGTAGGTCGGGAGGCCGACCACCGACGGGAAGGAGCCGTTGATATGGATGACAAAGGCCCCGGCGCGGCCCTGAATGCCGTAGCCGCCCGCCTTGCCGATTCCTTCGCCCGACGCGATATAGCCGTCGATATCGGCAGCGCTCAGGCGTTTGAACAGCAGGCGCGTCTCGACGACCTTATGCGACAGGCCCTTCGCCGACATCAGGGCGACCCCGGTAAAGACGCGGTGATTGCGGCCCGACAGAAGTTCGAGGCACGCCCGCACCTCGGCCTCGCTCTCGGCCTTGGGCAGGATGCGGCGGCCGACGCCGACCACCGTATCGGCGGCCAGCACAAAGGCGGGCGCGCCAAACGACGACGCCACGGCCTCGGCCTTGGCGCGCGACAGACGCAGCGCCAGTTCGCGCGGCGTCTCCCCCTTGAGCGGGGTTTCATCGATGTCGGAAGCGATAATCCGATCGGGCTTCAACCCGATCTGGGCCAGCAAATCCACGCGGCGGGGACTGGCGCTGGCCAGAATAAAGGGCGCCATGCGCGCCCTCCTTACTTAAAGCGATAGGTGATGCGACCCTTGGTCAGGTCGTAAGGGGTCATTTCGACCATGATCTTGTCGCCGGCCAGCACGCGGATGCGGTTCTTGCGCATCTTGCCCGCGGTATGCGCGATGATTTCGTGCCCGGAGTCTTCGAGCTTCACGCGAAAGGTCGCGTTCGGCAGCAGTTCAACCACAACGCCCGCAAACTCCAAAAGTTCTTCTTTTGCCATTCGGTCCCACAATAACAGGAAAAACAGGCGAATCTGCCACACGGCAGCGCCCGGTAAAATCGTGGCGCTCCCTTTATACCCAAACGGGTTTTGAGGAAAGGCCTAAAACGGACAGCAAAAGGCGGTGCCGCCTTTCGGAGACACCGCCCTTAAGTTTCGCCTGATGGCCTGAGGAGCGCACTCAGGCGAGAACTGGAAGAAATTAGAACTTCTTCACGACGCTGACGGTCACGTTGTCGGCGTCGCCCTTGTCGTCCTTGAACGACGAGCGGGTATAGTCGCCGCGGATGGCGTAGGAGTCGTTCAGGTGGACCTGAGCGCCGACGCCGACATCAAGCGCGGTGCCGTCTTCGGCAATGGCTTGGTTATTGTACTTCTTAAGCTTGGTGTCCGAGACACCCACGCGACCGATCAGATCGACCTTATCGCTCACCGGTACGAAGCCCACGGCATAGGCGGCCTTCTTGTTGGTCAGCTTGTAACGGCCCGAATTGGTCGAGTCGCCGTTGGTCCCGGCGGCCAGTTCGCCCTCGACACCGAAGTGCGGAGTCAACTTGGCGCCGACGCGGCCATTGATGGAGTTCAGGCTGGAATCGGAGTTCTTGTTATCGGTCGCGGTCGCACCCATCGAGCCATAGACTTGCGGCTGCGAAAGGGACTGCGCGGAAGCGGTGGTCGCGCCGAAGGCGGCAGCGGCAATCGCGGCGGTCGCAAAAAGCATGGTCTTCATGATAGGCTCCTTAGTCTCTTTATTCATGTGCCGCGCCCCTCTTGGGAGGCGCTAAATACCGACGGGTTCAATGCCCGTTCGATGAGTTGAATATGGAGACGTAAAGGGGCGGCTTTGCGCCGAGCTAAAGGCCATTTCTGGCCTTTTTCATAAGGATATCATCAATTTAACCTCAATTGAGGCGCTTTTGCCATGTTGATGAACCGAACATGAACCGATCCGTGTCAGGCGCAAATTTCCTGAAGTGCGGCGCTATAGACACGCTGCATTTCCTGATCAAAACAACAGAAGATGACCTGTTGCGGAAATGCGTGATCATGCAGAAAAGCCAGCGTCGTTTTCAAGGCAATCGCGGCGGCAGCCATCGGCGGATAGCGATAGATGCCGGTCGAGATCGCCGGGAACGCCACAGTCGTAAATCGCTTTTCCGCAGCGATAGTCAGGCTGTTGACGTAACAGGCCTTGAGCGTTTCCGGTTCGCCCTTGTCGCCGCCATTCCAGACCGGCCCCACCGTGTGGATGACATGGCCTGCGGGAAGCTTATACCCCTTGGTTAGCTTGGCCTGACCCGGCTTGCATCCATGCAGCCCATAGCATTCCTGAACCAGTTCAGAACCGGCGGCACGGTGGATAGCCCCATCGACGCCCCCGCCGCCCAATAATGACGTATTGGCAGCGTTGACGATGGCATCGACATCGAGCGTGACGATATTGCCGACGACGATCTCGATCCGGTCCGCCGCGCTCACCGGACTTAAGCCCGCAAATGCAGGGCGTGGATCAGGGTGAACAGGCGACGCGCGGTTTCGTGGTCGATATCGATCTTGCCGCTCAGACGTTCGGTCAGCAGCTCCGCGCCGTCGTTATGCACGCCGCGACGGCCCATATCGATCGACTCAATCTGCCCTACCGTGGCGTTTTTCAGCGCCTCGTAATAGCTTTCGCAGATCATGGCATAGTCTTTCATGATCGGCTTGAGCGGCGTAAACGACAGCATGATCTTCTTGGCGTAGCCCTCGCCGGTCACGTCGAAGACCAGCCGCCCGTCTTCATAGGCCAGACGCAGGTCGTATTTGTCCGCCGTCCCGCCGTCGGGCTTGAAGCTGTTCTTTTCGATCAGGTCGAACATGGCCACCTGACGTTCGTGCTCGACCTCGGTCGAGGGCGAGGACAGGCTGTCGGGATCGATCTCGATACGGGCGATTTTCATAGCTTACACCGGGTGGTTGGGGGTGGAGCGCGCCCTGTGCGGGGCCGCCAGATCCATGAACAAAATATCGAGCGCCTCGACCTCAATGCGCAGTTCCGCCGCCGATTTGCCCGCAAAGGTCAGACCGACAACATAGGCCGGGGCGTCGAGCGCTTCAAGGCTGAGGTCGAGCAGTGCCATGCCGTGCGGTGGTTTGGCCAGGTCGAAACCGCGCGATTTCAGCCCGGTGATCGAGCCGATCTGCAAGGCGCAATTAGCGCGCAACGGCTGACGGCTTTGATGCTCATGACAGAACCGGTTCATGCGCAGGGTCAGGGCACGCGAACGCTGATCGTAATGTACGTCGTCGCCACGCAGAGCGGCATCCTGAAGCAGCGCCGCCAGCGGCAGCACGTCTTCGGCGTGCTGCGCCAGCAGTCGTAAGGGTTTGTGCGGTTTTTTGAAAAAGCCGAACACCCGCGCGCCTTACTCGTCGATCTCTTCGATGGGCGTGTCGCCCTTGAGGCGGCGGATCTTCGCGCCGCAGGCCGACAGCTTGCCCTCTAAGTTCTCGAAGCCGCGATCGAGGTGGTAGACGCGGTTGACGATGGTCTCACCCTTGGCCGCCAGACCGGCGATGATCAGACAGGCCGAGGCGCGCAGATCGGTGGCCATGACCTGCGCCCCGCGCAGTTCGTCGACGCCGGTGACCTTCGCTTCGCCGCCGTGCTGAACCGAGATGCTGGCGCCCAGACGGCTCAGTTCCGGCACGTGCATGAAGCGGTTCTCGAAGATCGTCTCGCGCACGGTCGATTCGCCGTCCGCCAGGGTCATCAAGGCCATGAACTGCGCCTGCAAATCCGTAGCGAAGCCGGGATAGACCTCGGTGGTGATGTCGACGGCCTTGAGACGGCCCGGGCCGCGCTTGATGGTCACGGTGTTGTCGCCCGTGGTGATCTCGCAACCCGCCTGCCGCATCTTGTCGAGCAGAATGCCGATCAGTTCCGGACGCACCTTGGTCAGGCGCACTTCGCCCCCGGCCATGGCGGCCGCCAGCGCATAGGTGCCCGCTTCGATGCGATCGCAGATGACCGACCAGTCGGTGCCCTTGAGTGAAGCGACGCCCTCGACGGTGATGGTCGGTGTACCGGCCCCGCTGACCTTCGCCCCCATAGCGTTCAGGCATTCGGCCAGGTCGACGATTTCAGGTTCACAGGCGGCATTGTGGAAGACCGTCGTGCCGTGGGCGAGCGTTGCCGCCATCAGGGCGTGTTCGGTCGCGCCAACGCTGACGAAGGGGAATTCGATCTCCGCCCCTTTCAGGCCGCGCGGGGCCTGAGCGAAGACGTAACCTTCGTGCATGTCGATATGGGCACCCAGCGCCTCAAGGGCTTTCAGGTGCAGATCGACCGGACGTGCGCCGATGGTGCAGCCACCGGGCAATGACACCTTGGCGTGGCCGGTCCGCGCCAGCAGCGGCCCTAGCACGTTGAACGAGGCGCGCATCTGACGCACCAGATCATACGGCGCAAAGGCGGAGGTGATTTCCGGCGTGTGCAGCAGGGTTTCCTGCCCGTCATCGCCGATGGACTCGGTAATCTGCGTGCCGAAGCGCTGAAGCAGACGGCCCAGCAGGCGCGTATCGGCAAGACGCGGCATATTGGTCAGGCGCACCGGCTCGGAGGTCAGCAGCGACGCGGCCATCAGCTTGATGGCAGAGTTCTTGGCTCCGCTGACGGGGATGTCTCCGTGAAGCGGGGTTCCGCCTTCCAGGGCAATGCGATCCATATGTACGCCTAATCTTCGTTGGTGCGCCGCCTCGCCTGAAAGCGATTCATAACGGCAATCGGTTGAATAGGCGGTTCTACATCACCACGCAAATGGCGCAATAAGAAAGCTATTCGCTGACATTATCGTTAGTGGACGGCGGGGTTTGGTCAGGTTTGCGCGCGGCGGCCTTGCGGCGTTGCAGATTGGCGCGCAGAGCCGCGGCGACGCGGGCCGCCTTCTCGTCTTTTTCGCTCTTTTTAGGGTCGTTGGTCATGACGGGCCTCGGTGTATCGCCTCGATTTAGCGCGCCATCCACAAAAAGCGAGGGATAAATCGTCGTTTCGCGCACTTTTTGCTTTGCGTTTTGAACGGTCTTCGCTATGACGCCCGCCTCAGCCGGTTTTCGGACCGGCTCAGCCGTATTAGCTCAGTGGTAGAGCGCATCCTTGGTAAGGCTGAGGTCGGCAGTTCAATCCTGCCATACGGCACCATGAAGGCCCGGTTCGGAAACGACCGGGCCTTCGCCATGTCTAGGGGCCCGCGTCGTCGCTGCGCTGGCGAATCTGCCCCATCGCGACGGTGGGGCCTTCCGGCGCCCGAAGAATGGCCCCAAGGCCAAGAACCCCACCAAGGAAGCCGAACTGATCGGCGAACCCTTCCAGTCGGGACGGCGGGCAGATTAAGACAATCTGGACCACCCTATGCAAAAACGTGGGCGTCACCGACTGCCCCCCGCACACTTTTCGCCACACATGGGCGACCTGGCATTACATGGCCAACCGCGACGTAGCGAAGCTGATGGAATTGGGGGGCTGGAAGTCACTCGACATGGTCATGCGCTACACGCACGTCAATCGCGACCACCTGCGCGCCTCGATCGACGACATATGGGGCGAGGCCAAGTCGGCAAATCGAAAAATAAAATAACTCACATCTTGAATTGCGAATGAGCCTACCTATTTACGTGTAGTTGAACCCATATAGCTTAACGGTAGAGCCGACCCCTAACGAAGGTCGAGGTACAGGTTCGAGTCCTGTTATGGATCGGGGAGGCTCGGGCTGGGGATGTTCCAGCTTGAGCCTCCTAAACCCTCCCCTAAAAATTCACAACGAACCCACCCGGCCCTTCTCTCGGTGTAATCCGTCTTTGCTGGCAAATCCGTACAATATCCGTGCATATACAGACATTGACGCTTTGAACTTCCTTATCGAGCAAGGGATTGAGCAAGTCTTAGCGCGTCCTTGGTCAGGCTGAGGTCGGCAGTTCAATCCTGCCATACGGCACTATGATGGCCCGGTTCGGAAACGACCGGGCCTTCGCCATTTTTACCGCTCCTCCAACACCTTCACCCGCGCCGACACGTCCTGTACCGCCGCCCACAGGACGGGAATAAGCTGATCGGGACGCAGCCACTGACGGCTATCGGGATCGTCGATGTCGTCCAGCCCCCACACGCCGAAATCGAGCCCTTCGGCCACAAGCGCTGCGCGAACGTCCTGCGCCAGAAGGCCCGCGTGCAGCCTCTGCCCCGCCTTGCGCCGCGTCTGCACGATCGGCCAGCCGTCAGCCCCGGTTTCGCCTGTCGGTTCTGTGACTTCGCCGCCATCGATCCAGCGGAACAGGACCGGATCAACGGCCGCCACGATCATCGGGGCGGCGGTTCTCAGGCGCACCGAGCCGCCTGTATCGACGATCTTGTCGCGGGCATCCGAGGTGTTGATGGTGCCCGTCGCGGCATAGACGACGGACCAGCGCCGGTCGGCCGTCCCCATCGACACGGCATTGTCGCGTCCGGCGTCCACGCTGGCGTGGGTGAAGCGGGCGATTTCGATACCCAGATCACCCGAATCGTTGGGCGCGCCGCCGTTGCCGACCTTTACCGCCAGATATTCGGTGCCCCAGATCCCGGTGAACCCCGCCAGCAGGTCGGCGCAGCGACGCGGGGCGATATCGTCCGGATAGGCACCGAAATTCGGATAGAAGCTGAGCGCCGCCGTTTGCCCGGTCGCCGTGCCGTCCACTTCCAGATTGAGCTGCGCCCCGTATGGATTGTCGGCGTTCTGAGCATAGAAGGTCGCGCCGTTGGCGGCACCGCGCGCGCCCAGGCTCAGACGTTTATGGAATGCAGCCCCATCGCCGGAAATCTTCACGCTCAGCACGTCATTGGCCAGAAGCCCGGCGATGGCGCGGGTGCCGAACGCGGTTTGCTACACCACCGCCGCGTCGTCGTCGCTGCCGGCCTTGTTGACGAAGACCCGGCTGTGGCTGCCTGCGTGATTGAACAGGACCTGCGGGCTGTTGACACTCAGGCGATTGCTGTCGTCGGCGGTGGCGCTGACACCGAGCCGGTCGAGGTTCTGCAGGCTGCCGAAGGTCGATTGCAGAGCCGCCCAGCCCGACACACCGCGCCGATAATAGCGGTCTTCGTCGGCGACATGGACCAGCGCGCCAACCGGCACCGGTAGCCGCTCCCAGTAACCGGCCTGAAAGACGACGAAATCCCCCGCTTCGGCCATATCCCACGCGGCGCCCGCGGCCCCCTCCGGCAGGATATAGGCCTCGCCGTCCGCGGGACTGTCCGGTTGAGCGCCAACCGCGCGGCTAAGGACGCGGGCCTGGACCAGCGCTTCCAGCCGCCACAGACTTTCATTGAGGGTGACGTGTTTCTGGGCCTGCCCGGACTGGAGCAGGGGCAAACCCAGACGGGGCGTATTTTGCAGGGACATATAAACCTCGACGGAACGTTTCGATCCGTCGAGTGTCGCGCAGCCTATATCACCGGGGATAATTACGGTAGCAGATAGACCAGACGCTTCTTGCCCTTCGTGGCCTTCATCAGGGCGAGATTGTCATGATGACGCTCGCTGCTGTGGGCGGCGCGGGCACTTTCCTCAAGATACAGTGTCTTTTCGATCTCTTTCTGCACGATGTGCGAGGCATAGAGATGCCCCTGAAACAGAGTGTCAGTAATTGCCGGCAGGAAGGGGATAAAACTTTCCAGTCCGCTGACGCCGGAGTCGATCAGAAGGATAATCGAGGTCTGGACGAAGGTGATCGGGCTCATACGCACACGGATGCCGTTGGCCATGATGAACAGGCTGGCCCCTATCGAATAGACCGTCCCCACCCCCGGCACCCACGCCAGAATGCCGTCCAGCCCGATAATGTTGATCGGACCGATACCTATGATGCGGTCGGACAGGCGCTTGATCGTGCCGACAGAATCGTACACGCGCTGGACGTCGTAGGTGGTCCTTACGAACATGTCACTTGCTCCCCCCGCCTCGGATTGGTTAGAGATTGCCCGTGATAGGCGGGCACGTCAACGCGCATTAACCATACTCGCGAATAAGGAATCGACCATGATCGTCACCACGACGCCCACCATCGAAGGCCGTCCGATCCAAACCTATCTGGGCGTGGTCACCGGCGAGGCCATTCTGGGTGCCAATATCTTCCGCGACTTCTTCGCCGGCATTCGCGATATCGTCGGCGGGCGTTCGGGGTCGTATGAAAAGGTCCTGCGTCAGGCCCGCGAAGCCGCCTTCCGCGAAATGCAGGATCAGGCCGCTCAGATGGGCGGCAACGCTATCGTCGGTGTCGATCTCGACTATGAAACCGTCTCTCAGGGCACCATGCTGATGGTCACCTGCTCCGGCACGGCCGTCAGGATTTAAGTGCTTACTTTAAGGCTATTTTCACTGTTGGGCATGTTGCTCAGCCTTGCGCTTCTGGGGCTGGCCGGACTGTGTCTGATTGATCCGCATTTTGCCAAAGGCTATCTGATCGACATTTTCAGCGCGCCGATTTTCTTCGGAGCGTTGATCGCGGCGTTCATCTTTATGCAGGTACGCAAACGCCTGCCCGCCCTGATCTCGGTCATAGCGACAATCGTTCTAGGTCTCAGTCTGGGGCCGCAGGTTTTCCCGGCGCAACCCTCCCCCGCCAAAGACGCGCAACCCGTGCGAATGATCTTTGCCAATCTGTGGATCAAGAACCAGACGCCCGCGCGTCTGCTTGACTGGGTCGAGGCGGAAAACCCCGACATCGTCGCCGTGGTCGAGGCCGGGCCGCTGGCCAATGCCACGCTCGCCGCCTCACTGGAAAAACGCTACCCGCATGTGGTGCGCCGTTACGATACCCTGATCTTTTCGCGCTACCCCCTGAGCAAGGGCCGCCCCCGCCCGGTCGGCTACAGCCTGATCACGACCGAGGTCAGCGCCCCGTCGGGCAAGTTCACGCTGGCGGTCGCCCATCTGACGCGACCATGGCCATTTACGGCACCGGATGATCAACCGGCGCAGTTCAACCGCCTTGCCGCCGATCTGAAAGACGAAACGCCGGAAGACATCGTTCTGGTGGGGGATTTCAATACGACACCGTCGGCCTCGGCCATGCGCGATTTCAGTCACGAGGTCGGCCTGACGCCCGCGGCCGCACCGGTCGGCACATGGCCTGCCGTGCTGCCGGGCATGTTCCGCGTCGGTATCGACAACATATTGGCGGGTAAAAAGCTGTCCCTGCAACACCGGAAGGCCGGGCCCTATTACGGGTCCGACCATCGCCCGGTGCGCGTGGATATCTATCCGAGCCGGTGAGTGCGCGACAAATAGGCTTACTTCTTGGGGGCCGGACGGCGCTTCGGCAGCGCCTTGACGACCGGCACGGGTTCGAAGGCGGGTTCCACAACGAATTCCGGCAGATCGTCCGGGATGGTCGTTTCCGGTGCGGCGATCGTGTCTTCGACGGACTCTGCAACCGCTTCAACCACCGGCTCAGCGGTCTCCGCCACGACGTCCTGTGCTTCGACGGACTCGACGATCGCTGTTTCGACGACCTCCGATGTCTCCGCCACCGTCTCTTCGACCACGGCCTGCGCCGTCTCGACCGCTTCGGCGACGACCGGTGCAGTTTCCTTAAGCGACTCGATCACCGCCGCTTCGGCCTCCAGCACCATGGTGACCGGTGCGGCAGCCGCTTCCTTTACCGCGTCGCCGACGTCTTCGAGCACGTGCGCGCCTTCATCGGCGGCCTGAAACCAGCGGTGACGCAGAGCCATCATATCGACGAAGCCCTTGGGCAGATCCTTGTACAGGTCGTTGTCGGCCACATTCTTGGTCAGGGCGCTCGACATCATCCAGGTCGAAACGCCGAACGACGTCGCGGCGAAAAACGGCACCCACAGGGGCGAACAAGCGCCGACCCAGAAATGCGTCAGGCGTTCGGAGGCCGCCTTGATCTCTTCCGGCGTCGGGAATTTCGGCGCGTCGAAACGGGTTGGGGTATCGGTCATGGTCAACATCTTTCGGCCTCGCGGGTCAAGTTTGCTGCAATGCACAAATGTCTATCACAGAAAACCGGCCCTGACCATTGTCCACAGGGCCGCAGGGCATAAAAACTCGCGTGATCGGAGAGCGGCTAGTCCAGCCGCCAGACCTGCGCCTTGCCACCCGCTTCGCCGAACACGGTGGTCACGTCCTGCGCAATGGCCTCGATATCGGCCAGAACCTCCGGCGGCGTGTTGATTCCCACCAGCGCGCAGCCGTTCATTTTCAACGGATTGGTCAACGGCCGCAGACGCAATTCTGCCACATCGATGACCGGTGCATGGCCCGTCTGATCCTCCAGCAGGGCGCATTCCATGTGCCGCAGGAAGCGATCGAGCGTCTCAAGGTCTTTCAGCGGCAGCCAGACCAGCGCTTTCGCGTCCGGCTTGACGGCCAGCACCGCCGCCAGGGTCTCGTTGATGCGCTCGTAATCCTCGAACTTCTCGAACGGCGGATCGATCAGTATGAACAGGTCTTTCGGCGACTCCGCCATGCCGATCACGGTGTCATACCCGTCGGCATGCAAGGCCTTACCACCACGGACCGCGATACGATCTTTCAGCAACTCGTAATCATCGGGCCGCAATTCGCAGCCGACATAGTCGCCCCCCGCCGGCAGGTTGTCCATGATCAGGGTCGGCGAGCCCGGATAGATACCGATGCGTGTGCTGAATCCCGATTGCTTGTTCTTGGCCCACACATAGTCCGACAAGGCTTTGAGACTGGTCGGCACATCCTGCCCCAGCAGGTACTTGATCCCCGCCTCGGCCTCTTTCGAGCGCGCAAAGGTCTCATCCGAGAGGTCGTAGAACCCCGCCCCGGCATGGGTATCGACCACCTTCAGCGGTCGCGCCCCGGCCCTCAAGGCACGCAGGAAGCTTAAAGTCGCCGCGTGCTTGGCCAGGTCGGCGAAATTCCCGGCATGGAAGCCGTGGCGATAATTCAAAGGCCTAATTCCTTTTGGGTTTTCTTCGGCAGACCCGCCGCGACGAGCCGGTGCGAGTCTTGCAACAGATCGCGCACCTCGTCATCGGTCATCTGGTCGCCGGTATAGTATTGAATCCATTTCATGCCGCGCGACGCCAGATAGGGCGCGGGACGGCAATCGGGATGGTCGCGCAGAATCTCGAACGCCATATCCGAGACCTTGAAACTGACCGACAGGTGGCCATCGGGCTGCGTGCCTGCGATGGCGAAAACCTTGCCCTTACCCTCGATGCCGACCTTCCATACGTCGTGATCGCCCCACTGAACGACGTGGTGGGTCGCGGCCAGGGTTGCACAAAAAGTATTGAGATCGTCGAGGGTCATGCAGCGTCTTTGCCGCAATTTACGCGACGCTGCAAGCAACTCCCTCCTCCATTCATGACGACCACTTTAAAGCATACTCCCCCAGTTTACTGGGGGAGGTGGATGCGAACGACGTGAGCAGACGGTGGGGGGCTCGCGTCGGAGTTACGGACGAATGTCTGGCCCGATGAGTAGACCGTACTACAGCGACGGCCCCCACCACCGCATCTAGCTTGCTCCGCAAGCGTCGTGCGGTCCCCCTCCCCAACAAGTTGGGGAGGTATAATTCTTACTTCACATGCCGTCCGATTTCGAGCGTGTCGGCCAGCAACGATTCCGAGGTCGGCCACGCGCCCGCGCCCTTGCCGGTCACGTACCAGAATTCGCCGTTGTCCAGCTCGATAATGGCGCGGTTCTGCTCGCCCTTGGCACCGACCAGATAGTGATCGGCCTCAAGCTCTTCCAGCTTCATCGACACTTCAAGCCCCTTCTCGGTCATGATGGCGCGCGCCACGTAGCGCAGGCCCTTACCCTTGGGGATGACCAGAGATTCGTCGGTGATCGCACCGACCTCGACATGGACCGGAGTCACACCAGGGAAGGCGATTTCGCGCAGTAGTTTCAGCTTGGCGCCCACATCGGTGCCGTCGAGATCGGCGGTCGAATCCGGCTCGGCAAAGCCCAGACGACGGGCTTCGTCCATGGCGGCATCAAACGTCTTGCCCGCCTCGACCTGATCGATGACGAAGTTCGAGGTGCCGTTTACGACGCCCGCAATGCTCTTGATTTTATGCGACTTTACGGCCCGCGTCAGGGCTTCGATGATCGGCGCGCCGCCCCCCACGCTCGCCGAATAGGTCAGGAGCGCGCCCGACGATTTCGCCGCGTCTTTCAGCTTACCCTGCACCGAGGCCACGGCCTGCTTGTTGGCCGAGGTCACACCAACACCGAGTTTCAGGAACTGCTCCAGCAGTTCCGCCGAGGGCGATACGCCGGTGCCGATATCGACGAACACATCGACATCGGCGCGAGCAAAATTACGTGCGTCAGAAGTGAATTTCCCGGCCAGCGGGTGATCGCGGCGCTTCGACGGATCACGGACCAGCACGCGGTCGATCTCGATCAGATCCGACCACTCCATGGCGCGTTGCAGGAACATCGAGCCGACGCCCCCCGCCCCCATCACGGCGACACGCAGCTTACGGTTCGCGACCGGCGACTTGCGCTCGGACGTCTTGCGGCCCAGCACGGTCTCATAGCCCTTGGCGAGGCCCGTCACCTCGACCTCAAGCCCGTGTTCGTGGGCGTATTTCATCGCCTTGGCCTGCACGATCGGGAAGGCGATCTTTTCGGCCTCTTCCCACGACAGGGCGGCGAAGGGCTTGGCGGTATCCGAGTAGGTATTCGGGTCGGTGTCGTAGACCGCGTCGACGTCCTTGTTCAGCCGCACGCGGACGTCCACACCGGCGTCCTTGAGGTGTTTGCCGATAAACACCGCCGTCAGGTCGGACCCGCCACGGCCGAGCAGCACCGGCTCACCGGCGGCGTTTTCGGCCACATAGCCCGGCACAACCACCAGATCGACCTTTTGCAGGTCGTTCAGCAGCACGTCGGTCTTGAGGCTGACCGGATTGGCGTTGAAATGGTCGCCTTCGGCCACCAGACCGATTTCGGCCACCGAGCGGAAACGGGTCACGATGCCCGACCGCTCGCACGCCATGGCAAACAGGGTCGAGGCCTTCATTTCGCCGGTCGCCAGCAGGTGCGGCGTCGCCGAGGAGGCAGAGGCCTGCGTATAGCCCACCGCCAGCCGCATAATCTGGTCCGTCTCGCCCTTGAAGGCCGATACCACGGCAATCACCTTGTGCGCGTCGCGCACGTAGCGATAGACCTCGGACACCGCCCGGTGCAGCGCCGCTTCCGACGTCAGGACCGAACCACCAAATTTCACAACCAACGTAGACATATGTAATTCCTCTTCTCCAATCGCCCTTACGGCAGGCGGGTAAGCGAATGGCGTTATAAGTCTTTCGCCGAAATTTAAAGAAAAAAGATGCGTTTAGGCCGGTTTTTCATGCTACGCGACGCATCTTCGCTGTGCCGCCCATGAGATAGTTTCGCGTGAACCTAAAAGCCTACGGATTTCTGCTGATCGCCAGCCTGTTGTGGGCCGGGAACATGGTCGCGGGCAAGCTGGCCGTCGGGCACATCACGCCCGCCATGCTGTCGGCGGCGCGCTGGGTGCTGGCGGCGGGTGTCATCTTTGCCGTATCGATCAAGCCGCTGAAACGCGACTGGCCCGTGATCCGGCGGCATTTGCCCCTGCTGCTGGCCTATGGGTTCTTCGGTTTCGCGGCGTTCAATATCGTCCTCTATACGGCGCTGGAACACACCACTGCCATCAATGTCGTCATCGAAGACGCCGGCATTCCGCTGGTCATCATGGTGGTCAATTTCGCCCTGTTCCGGGTGAAGGCCTCATGGGCGCAGATCGCAGGCTTTCTGGTGACCCTGATCGGAGTCGGCCTGACCGCCACGCACGGCGACCTCAGCCGTATCGCGCAGCTTGATCTCAATATCGGTGACGCCCTGATGCTGCTCGCCGTGCTGATTTACGGCGTCTATACGGTGACGCTGAAATACAAGCCCGACATCCATTGGCAGAGCCTGATGGCCGTGCCGACGCTCGGCGCACTGATGGCCGCCATCCCCTATCTGCTGTGGATGTCGCGCGAGACGGGCATCGTCTGGCCAGACGCCACGGGCTGGTGGATCGTCCTCTATTGCGGGCTTTTGCCGTCGCTGGTGTCGCAGGTGACCTATATTCGCGGCGTCGAACTGATCGGCCCCAACCGGGCGGGCCTGTTCATCAATACCATCCCGCTGTTCGGCGTCGTTTTATCGGTGCTGATCCTGCGCGAGCCCCTGCACGGCTTTCATTTCACGGCGCTGGGCCTGATCGTCGCGGGGATCGTTCTGGCCGAATGGGGACGGCCTAAAGCCTCATTTACATAGCGACCGGTCGACATAGGTCTTGTTGCCGTTTTTGTTGATGTAATAGCAACCACCGCGCTTGCCGCGAATATATTTCTGCGGCGTCTTAGGTTTGTAGGTATTTTCGGCCGAAACGACCTGCGGCATGGCCAATACAGCCAGTCCCGATACCACCAGAAAACGCTTCGTAAGCATGGCCCCGCCTCAAGCTGAAGCGCCTTATACCATGCGTTTGACGGCTCTGAAATAGAGCCCATCCGGCAGGACACTCAACAGCTTGGCGAGAAGGGTGAAGCGCTTGGGGAAATGAATTTCGAAGCGCTTCGAATCCAGTTCGTCGGCGATGGCCTTTGCCGCCTGCTCCGGCGTCACCATCATCGGCATCTCAAAGCCGTTCTTGTCAGTCAGGCGTGTTTTCACAAAGCCCGGATTGATCACCTTGATGTCGAGCCCATCGCCATGCTCCGCCCTGAGCGACGTCGCCAGCGAGATCACCCCGGCCTTGGTCGCGGCGTAGGGCTGACCGTTCGGCAGACCGCGATAGCCCGCCACCGAGGCACATAGCGCGATCTGCCCCCGTCCCTGCGCTTTGAGGAGCGTCAGGGCCGCTTCGGTGACGTTGAAGGCCCCCAGCAGATTGGTCTCGATGATTTGCCGGACCTCTTTCAAATCGAGCGCCCCCAGCTTCATCGGCGTATAGGCGCCGGCGAAACACAGCACGCGATCGACGTGGCCCACCACCTCGGCGATTTCCAGGGCCGCGCGGGTGACGGCCTTGGCATCGGTAATATCCAGCGGCAGGGTGCGGTGGCCTTCACCGTCCAGCCGCCCCGCAATCGCGGTTAGGGCCTTGTCGTTGCGGGCGCTGAGGATCAGGGTCTCGCCCCGACGGGCCAGCTCAAAAGCCAGCGCCTCACCGATGCCGCTCGACGCGCCGATAATCCAGGTCGTCGTCATGCGCCCCCCAAGAGCTTCTGCCGGAAGGCCGCAGGCGCGTTCGGCCCCAGCCATATGTTGAAGAAGTGGCGGGTGAATTGCGCGTCCTTGATCGACCCGATCGCCTTGCCATTGTGATAGAAAGCCGTGTTACCGCCCTGATCGCGCACCCCGACAATATGGTCGCCTTTGCGAATGTCGGGAAAGATGGCGCTCATCTGCCGCTTCCACGCCGCCAGTCTGGCCTCGTCGGCAAAGCCCTGCCTACGGATTTCCTTGACCGAATTATCGACGATCCGCGCCGCGCCAAAGGATTTCAGATAGTCGAGCCTGAGTGCGAACGGCGCATCGGTCTTGTAGGTGCCGCCCGGCGCGTAGAGCGTCGCATCGAAGATCGACAGGCCGAACGCGCTGTACCGCGCCGTGCCCATTTTTTGCGCATCCGCCACGCCGGGGACGGCAGCAAAGGCCTGAGGCACCACAACCAACCCCGTCACAACGATCAGGAACAGACGACGGTCAAGGGGGCGAGTGACATGGGTCATGACAGGATTACGCCCGGCCCCGCCGTTTGGATTAGTTTAAGGACGCAAGCTCGCGACATTGTCAGGTTTGGTCACATCCCGCGACCCCGCCATGTCGGCTGGCCAGAGACACGCAGCCGATGCAATCAGGGCGAGCAAACAGAGACCCATTACGCCATAAAAGGTACGCGCCCTCATAAATGACTCCATGAGATTGAAATGGCTAAATTTTAAGGGAGAAACGCAACTTTGACGCTATGGGTTAAGCTGCAAATCTTAATCAAGGCTTAACGCGATAACCTCTCAAATACACCCCATGCGGGATTAAGCGTGGGATAATTCAGTGCAAAGTTTTAAAACCGAAACGCTTTCAACGTCTTCCTTTCGCAAATGCGTTATGGATTGAGGCGTCGCAGAATCGACAAACCGCGTTTTTTCTCTCGATGGTTACGGGCCGCCTGACTGTGACGCACCTCTTGACGAAGGCGGCCGGTTTGCGCATAAGGGCCGGATAAACTCATCGAGACCAGCCGAGGGACAGGCCCGACGACGCTGGGGCAACCGCCAAGGTGCTTCATTTAGCCTCTGGAATGGTGCCAACTCCTGCGGAATTTCGCATTCCGACAGATGAGAGAAGCGACGCCACGGTTGTCTGACCGGTCGTCCCCCCTTCTCTCGACTGGTCAAGATGGGTCGCGTGTTTTTGAGCCGACCGGACCACCATGAGCTTTATCAAACCCATTGCCGCGCCTGACCTGACCGGGACCGATATCCGCGTCGATATCCCCGACGATTTCCGTCTGCACAGCGGGCAGAAACTGGAGCAAACCGACGTCGTGGCGCGCCTTTACGGCCCGGCCGACGGACGTATGGTTGTGGCTGCGGGCGGGATTTCCGCCGGACGCATCCTGTTCGCCAAGGAAGATTCGACCGACACCGCCCCCGGCTGGTGGGAAGGCGTCGCCGGCCCCGCCGAAGCGCTGGACCTCAATCAGTTCCGCGTCCTGAGTATCGAATTTGCCCCACGCCTGCCCGCGTCGCAGGTCTATACCATCACCACCCACGATCAGGCGCGGCTCGTAAAGCTGATCCTCGATCATCTGAAGGTCGAGCGCGTGTTCGCCTTCATCGGCGCGTCTTATGGCGCGATGATCGGGTTGGCCTTCGCGGAATTATACGGCGACTATATCGAGCGCGTCTGCTGTATTTCCGCCGCTCACCGGGCGCATCCGATGGCCACCGCCATGCGCGGCCTTCAGCGCCGCCTGCTGCAATTCGGACTGGACAATGGCCGCGAACAGGAAGGCATTTCGCTGGCCCGGCAACTGGCCATGACGACCTATCGCTCCGAAGCCGAGTTCGGAGAACGTTTCGACGGTCCCGCGCCGGATCTGGCGGGCGATAACTACACCGTCTGCGGCTATCTGCGGGCGCGCGGCGATGCCTATGTGTCAAACGCCAACCGCTGGATTTCGATGTCGGACTCGCTTGATCGTCACCGCGTCGACCCGGCAAAAATCACCGCAAAGGTATTTTTGGCCGCCGTCCCGACCGACCGCCTGGTGCCCTATTCGGATATGAAGGCGTTTTCAGAAGCGCTATCGGACAGCGTGTTCATCGACTTTCCGTCACTTTATGGGCACGATGCTTTTCTTAAGGAAATCAAACTGGTGTCGGACATTGTTCGTACATCGTTGAAAGACTGAAAATGACCAAAAAAGACTATCTCAAAACCGCCAGCATCGCGACCAAGGTCGTCAATATCGGCATCGACACCGACAAGGCGCACGGTGCGGTCATGCCGCCGATCTACCTCTCGACCAATTTCAGCTTCGAGGGCTTCGGCAAGAAGCGAACCTACGACTATGCCCGCTCCGGCAATCCGACGCGCGAAATCATCGCCGACGTCATTGCCGAGCTTGAAGGCGGTGCCGGTGCGGTCATGACCGCGTCGGGTCTCGCAGCTCTGGACTTGCTGTGGCAGGACCTTCCCAATAAACGCGTCATCGTTCCGCACGACTGCTACGGCGGCACGCAGCGCCTGTTGAATGCCCGCACGAAACAGGGCCTGATCAATGTTGAATATGTCGATCAGGGCGACGATGCCGCCATCGAAGCGGCCCTCTCGACCCCTGCCGGTCTGCTCCTGCTGGAAACACCATCAAACCCCCTGATGCGCGTCATCGACCTCGAAAAGCTGATTGCGCTGGGTCATAAGGCCGGGGCGCGCGTGGCCGTGGACAACACCTTCCTGTCGCCCGCGCTGCAAAACCCGATCAAATTCGGCGCCGATTTCGTCGTCCATTCGACGACCAAATATATCAACGGCCATTCGGACGTCATCGGCGGCGCGCTGGTTTGCACCACGCCGGAAGACGTGACGCTGTATCGCTGGTGGGCCAATTGCCTCGGCACCACAGCGGGCGCGTTCGACAGCTACCTGACCATCCGCGGCGTGCGCACCCTCTTCGTCCGCGTTAAGCAGCAACAGGAATCGGCGCAACGCGTGGCGGAATTCCTCGATCAACACCCGGCCGTGTCGCAGGTCTTCTATCCCGGCCTGAAATCGCATCCGCAGCACGCCCTCGCGGCGCGTCAGCAGAACGGTTTCGGGGCGATGATGAGCTTCGAACTGGCCGGTGGCGTCGAGGCCGTCAAGCGCGTGCTTGATATCGTCGAACTGTTCAGCCTGGCTGAAAGCCTGGGTGGCGTCGAAAGCCTGATCGTCCACCCGGGCTCGATGACCCACGCGGCCATGTCGCCTGAGGCTCAGGCCACGGCGGGGATCACCGAAGGCCTGCTGCGCCTGTCGATCGGCCTCGAAGACGCCGACGACCTGATCGCGGCGCTGGACCGGGCCTTGGCCGTCACCTAAGACACCCTCCCCTGTCGCGAAGCGTACGGGGGAGGTGGCTGCGAACGCAAGTGAGCAGACGGAGGGGGCATTTTTTACCGAGGTATTGTCCCCTCCGTCGCCTCGCTTCACTCAGCGCCACCTCCCCCGCTATGCAGGGGAGGATGAAAAGTTTTCATCTTGTCCGGATTGCGAATGAAATAGACATTCGCGATCCGGCCCTCGACGGTCTCGATCGTCAGCAGATCGGTCGTGCCGTCGGCGTGATAGCTAAGGACCGCCAGCGCGCCGTTGGCGCGCACAAACTCAACGCTTTCAACGGTATATTGGCGGAACTTCTGATAGATTCCGATCATGAATTTGAGCACGCGGTCGCGGCCTTCGAGGATATTGATCGCCGCCGAGGCCTTGCCGCCGCCGTCCGAATGCAGTTTCACATCGCGCGTTAGAAGCGCCTCAAGAACGCTGACATCGCCCGATTGCGAGGCCTCCAGAAAAGCCTGCAAGAAGGCGCGCTCGTCGGCTTCCGTCACCGCAAACCGTGCCGGTTGCGGCGCGTGGCTTTGCCGCACGGCCCTGCGCGCCCGGGCCGCCAGTTGCCGACAGGCGGCCTCCGAACGATCAAGCGTTGACGCGATCTCGGTGAAGCCCACGCCGAATACATCGTGCAACAGAAACGCGGCGCGCTCCAACGGACTGAGCCGCTCCAGCGCGTAGAGCAGGCCGATCGACAGGTCATCGGACAGATCATCGCCCGCCCTCGCCCCGGTGAAGTCGCTGACGTCGTGCAACGGCTCCGGCAACCACGGGCCCACATAGGTCATCCGTTGACGGTGCGCCGATTTCAGCACATCGAGGCACAGCCGCGTCACCACCCGCGTCAGATAGGCACGCGGATGCTCCGGCGGCGGCTGATCGCGTACGCGCAGAAACGCGTCCTGCACGACGTCCTCAGCTTCGGCCAGCGTGCCCAGCATCCGGTAGGCGACGCCCACCAGATACCGGCGATGCAACTCGAAATCGGCGACGTTCATCAACGCAGCTTATCCTGCGGATGGACCTGACGCAAAGGCACGGCAATACGGTTCCAACCATTGATCTGCGCAATGGCAAAGGTCAGATCGACCGCGTCCTTTTCGTTGAACTCGGCACGCATGGCTTCGTAGTCGGCGTCATTGGCGTGGCTGTCGGCGATGTGGGTCAGGCTTTCGGCCCAGCACAGCGCCGCCCGTTCGCGTGGACTGAACATGCCCGACTCGCGCCAGGCATCGAGCAGCAGAAGGCGCTTTTCCGTATCGCCGTCCTTGAGCGCTTCTTCGCGGTGCATGTGCAGACAATAGGCGCAATGATTGATTTGCGACACGCGGACCTTGATCAGATGGATCAGCGATGGTTCCAGCGCCGTGGTCTTGAAATAGTCTTCGAGGGCCGCCTTGATCCGATACGCTTCGGGGGCGACGGCATAGCCATTGATACGTTGCGACATGATAATTCTCCTTCGGTTCATCGCACAGTCGCGATGTCGAAGGTAAGACGAGCGGCTCACATGCAGTGTGACACGCGGCGTGATTTATTTCGTCTTCAGTCTGAAAATTTGTTGCCCCGACGCATCGAAATTCGATGGCGATAACCATGCCTCATAGGCCGCACGGATCGCCGGCCATTCGGAATCAATGATGGAAAACCATGCCGTGTCGCGGTTATCGCCCTTCATGACCATATCGTTGCGGAAGGTGCCCTCATAGGTAAATCCGAACCGCTGCGCGGCGCGCACCGAGGCCTGATTGGCGGCATTGCATTTCCATTCGTAGCGCCGGTAGCCCAGTTGGTCGAACAGGTAGCGCGCGGTCATGTACAGGACTTCGGTCGCCAGCGCCGTACGTTGCAGGGCATGACCGTACAGGACCGCCCCTATCTCTGCCGAGCCCTGCGCTTCGCGGATACGCATGAAGGAGACCATGCCCTTGATCGTCTCATCCGCGCCGATAATGACCAGAGTTTCCCAGCCGTCCGCGACGCGCGCGGCCTCGAATTCACGCTGCAGAGCCTCCGGGCTCAGATATGGC
Source organism: Asticcacaulis aquaticus (assembly GCF_028550415.1). Taxonomy (GTDB): domain Bacteria; phylum Pseudomonadota; class Alphaproteobacteria; order Caulobacterales; family Caulobacteraceae; genus Asticcacaulis; species Asticcacaulis aquaticus. The sequence goes on along the minus strand of NZ_JAQQKX010000008.1, from coordinate 117,945 downwards.
CCCAGCGGCATGTAACGCCACAGATCGGCATTGACCTCACCTCCGGCCACGGCATAGAGCCCGTCGCGATGCCGCTGCCAGTCGAGCGGCTCCAGCCGTCCGAAACGGCCCGGCATGGTCACACCCCCCGGCCTTGGCCTCGGCGTCCAGTTTTTCAACGTCATCATGTTTTCCACTCTTACCCTTTGCGTAAAGGGGATTCTCTGTGGACGCAATCCTTCAGGCGGCATGACGGCAAACTGGAGGCGAAGACACAAAAAAGCGCCGCCCCTTTTCGAGGCGGCGCTTTTGATCAGGTATCACATCAGCCTATTCGGCGACAATTGTCTCGCCCGCATCACCGTTATGGATGACGGTGACCTTGATATTGCCGCGCGTCGCGTTCGAGTAGGGGCAGACACCGTGGGCGGCTTCGATGATCGTCTTGGCCACGTCGTCGGCAACGCCGGGCAGATTGACCTTCAGCGTGACTTCGAGACCGAAACCGGCCGGGGTCTGACCGATGCCGACCGACGAATTGATAGACGCGTCCGCCGGAATGGCGACCTTCTTTTGCGCGCCGACGAATTTCACGGCACCGATGAAGCAGGCGGCGTAACCTGCGGCGAACAGTTGTTCCGGATTGGTGCCGTCACCGTTATTCCCGCCCAGTTCGGCGGGCGTCGACAGCTTGACCGACAGGCGGCCGTCGTTCGAGGACGCGGTGCCTTCGCGGCCCCCGGTGGCGGTGGCGTGGGCGGTATAGACGGGGGTGATCAGGGTGGTCATGATAATTGCCTTTCATTGAGATTGGAGGGAACGCTTGATTACATGGCGCTTAATTAAATTGTGCACAATATAATGTCAATTGAATTGTGCGCAATTTAATGGATTTTTTGGAGATTTTATGCTATGCGTTGATTCTAAAGGATAAAACTATGAACACCTCCCTCACCCCTCCCGAAATGCGGCTCGACAATCAGATCTGCTTCGCCATCCATAGCGCCGCCCACGCCTTCGCTCAGGCCTATAAGCCGCTGCTGGAGCCGCTCGGCCTGACCTATCCGCAATATCTGGTCATGCTGCTGTTGTGGGAAAAGGACGACCGTTCGGTCAGCGAACTGGGCGCGCCTCTGTTTCTCGATTCCGGCACCCTGACGCCGCTGCTCAAGCGGCTCCAGACGCAGGGCCTGATTAACCGTAATCGCGACGCGAAGGACGAACGCGTAATGCGTATTACGCTCACCGAAGCGGGCAAGGCCCTGGCCGAAAAGGCGGCGGGCATACCGACGGCCATGCTGTGCGCCATGAAAGGCGATCTGGGCCATCTGACGACTCTGCGCGATCAGGTAAAGGCTCTGGGTCAGGCGCTCCGCACCCCCGCCTGAGCCTTATGACCACAATTTTGCCGCGAAGATTAAAGCGTTAGGCGTTTTTAATTTTGAAAATTCGTTTAAATACAAATTATTATTTAAATAACGTAAAAATCACGACAAAATCACATTTTCGTGATTTTGTCGTGAAAATGCCGTGATGCCAGCGCGAAACTGATGGCACAGGTCGAGGTGACCTGCATCATTCATACTGGGGAGTTCATCATGTTGCGTCAAAAGTCTGCGTCCGCCCTCGCCGCCGTTCTGCTGTTGTCGATGTCTCTGGCCGCCTGCTCCAAACCCGCCGAAGAAGCGCCCATGGCCGAAGAAACCACGCCCGCCGATGCCATGGCCGATACCGCCCCGACGGTCGAAGGCGCACCCTCCGCCCCTAAGACCGAAGCCCCGTCGATTCCGCAACTGGCCTATGATTACAGCTTCGGCCTCAGCGCCCCGGAAAAGAACCTACAGGATATGGTCACCGGCCATCAGGAGGCCTGCACCGTCGCCGGTCCGGCCACCTGTCAGGTTCTGTCGCTCAACACACGAACGGGCAGCGAATACGGGCAGGCCCAGCACACTCTGGTTCTGCGCGCCACGCCGCAGTGGATCGGCCTGTTCCGCAAGAACCTCACCAACGAACTCAAGGCTGTCGGTGGCCAGATCGAGACCCAGCAGATCGCCACCGAAGACCTCAGCGTGGCGATGATCGACCGTGAAGCCCATATCAAAAACCAGATCGCCCTGCGCGACAACCTTCAGCAGACCCTGCGCACCCATAAGGGCAAGTTAACCGAGGTCGCCGACATCCGCCGCGAACTGGCCGAGGTCCAGAGCGGTATCGATGCGGCGCAGACGTCTCTGGCGACGATGAAAAAGCGCGTGGCCATGTCGCAATTGACCCTGACCTATACACCGGCATCCGCGGTCGCCCTGAAGGGGACCTGGGCACCGTTCAGCGCCGCCATCGGCAATCTGGGGCCAAATTTCGTGTCGGTCCTGACGGTGATGATTACCGTTTTCGGTTACCTGCTGCCGATCGGTCTGGTCGCCGCGCCCATCGTATGGTGGGCGCGCCGCAACCGTAAGCCCAGGACGACCCGTCCGGGCCAAGCTTAAACATCGGGCCTGACGAAAAAAGCGCCTGCCTCCGTGGGGAGACAGGCGCTTTCTTTCCGGGATCAAGGCCGGGATATCCCGGGCCTCCCCACCCTTCGGAATTAGAAGTTGAAACGCAGGCCGGTGACGTAGCGCTGGCCGAACTTTTCGAACTCGATCGGGTTGGTCGAGACCGAACCGTAGCGACGGGCGCCCTGATTGCGCAAGTTCGAACCGTCGATGAACCATTCCAGATTCTTGCTGACCTGATAGCGGACCGACAGATCGACTTCTTCATCGTCGTCCCAGTAGACGTCGCCGTTGTCGGTCGGAACCACAGCGCCACCCACCAGCGTATAGGTGCCGATGTCCTGGATCCAGGTCGTGCGGTACTGATAGGCCAGACGGACGGTCAGGCCGTATTTTTCGTAGATCATCTGCAGGTTATAAACGCCGTCCGAGGTGCCCGGCAGCGAGACCTTGCGAGCCGGAACGCCGCCGACCGACGGGACGGTGACTTCGGAGTCCGACAGGGTGGCCGACGCCTTGACGCCGAAGCCGCCCAGCCATTCCGGCCAGCCGAGACCTTCAACCAGCTTTTCGGCGCTTTGCGAGGCGAAGATTTCGACACCCGACAGCTTGCCGTCGCCGCCGTTACGCAGCGTCGTCAGGGTGTAGCTCGAACGATCCGTGGTGCCCGAATTCAGGACCGACGAACCGAAGGTACCTGCCTGGCTGAACAGGACGTCCTGAATGTCCTTGTAGAAGAAGCCCGCCGACAGGAAGCCCGTCTCGCCGTAATATTCGAGATAGGCGTCGAAGCCCGTCTGTTTTTCCGGCTTGGCGTTGGGGTTGCCGCCCGACACTGTCTGGTTGGAGTCCGAATAGGTGTAGTTCGGACGCAGGTCGTCATAGTCTGGACGCGACGCGGTGCGGTTCAGCGAGAAGCGCGCTTTCAGCTTGTCCGTGACGTTCCAGTTCAGGTGCGCGCTGGGGTAAAACAGCGTGTCGTCGCTGGAGGTCCTGACCAGACGGTAATCCGCCGTCGAAGTCGCGCTGAAGTTCACATAGGCCTGACCGTCGTTCTTGATCTTTTCGACGCGGGTGCCGTAAACGATGTTACCCCAGTCGAAGGTCGTCGTCGCCATCAGATAGGCAGCGATCTGGTCTTCGCCGACCTTCCAGTAGTTGGTCGTCGAGGCGGCGTTGTCGCGAACGGCCGCGCCGGTATTGATGTAGCTGTCCATCAGGCCGTTTGTCAGGCCCTGGTTGGTATAGCGGAAGGTATAGCCGAGAACCTGCTTGCCCTTGTACGGGTCGTCGATGGCCAGCGTCGCCCAGGTCGGCACGGCCAGACCCTTGGCGGCGAGCGTCGTCGGGGTCGCTGTATAGGTTTCCAGCTCGTTCTTCTTGTTGCGGCTGGTGTAGAGGCCGCCGAATTCGATCTTGGTCGGCAGGCCGAACAGTTCGCTCTGACGATCGAAATCGACCTTGGCCGTATAGGCCTGCGTCGTTTCACCACCGGCGCTACGGCCGAAGGTTTGCAGCGGCGTGTTGAATTCTTCGGCGGCCAGAACGCGGTCGCCCTGAACACGGGCCGAGGTCGTGCCGGTCGTGCGGTACAGGCGAACGATATTCTGTTCGCCGTTGCGGAAATCATAGACGGCGGTCGGGCGGTCGGTGAAGGTCGACGGACTCTGGAAGGCTGCGGTCACCGGGGTGTCAGCGCCGTTCAGACCAGCCGTATAGTTCAGGCGCCACGACACGTCGTAGCCGTACCAGTTCTTGTGCTCACCGCCGACCGTGTTGGTGGCAAGGATTTCTTCGGAGTCGCGGTAATCGACGCGGGCGTTCAGACGCGCGCCATAGACCGTGCCGAACTTGGGATCGGCGGCCGTGAAGTTGGCGTCCGAATTGTAGGCGACGCCCGCGGCGTTGGTGCCCTGATCGAGACGGACGATCCAGTTGTCGCGCAGTTCGTCGTCCTTGAAGATGGTCCAGATCGAAGAGGCGAACAGCGTGTTGTTCTCGTCGATCTTGTAATCGGCGCGCAGCGAGGCCGACGAGTTATAACGCGTCAGGCGGTAGTTCTTGTACTCGAACTCGCGGGCGAAGGTCTTGCCCGGCGCGGCAGCGCGCTGCGTCAGGTACGGATCGACTTCCCAGTTTTCCGTCGCCATGTTGCGGCGGTAGTAGGAGCCCTGAGCCACGATGCCCAGCTTGCCACCCATGAAGATGTTCGAATAGACGAGGTTCGAGTCGATCTCTTCACCGCCACCCAGTTCGACGCGGCCGATGCCGAGCTTGCCCGAAATCTTCTGGCCCTTGTAATCGAAGGCGCGGCGCGTGCGGATGTCGATATTGCCGGCGACCGTATCGCCCGGCATCGACGGCACGATGGCCTTCTGAACCATGACCTGCGAAGCGATGGCCGAGGGGATGTTGTCGAAGCGCGAGTCGCGGCCTTCGGCCGACACGACGCTCAGGCCGTCGAAGGAGATCGTCGCCCACTTGCGCGGCATGCCGCGCAGGTTGACGTAGCGGGCCTGGCCCTGGTCGCGCTCAAGACCGACGCCCGGCAGACGACCAATGGCGAAGGCGATGTTCTGGTCCGGCAGGTTGCCGGCTTCGTCGGCCGACAGGACGCTGACCAGCGAGTCCGAATTGCGCTGCACCTTGAGCGCGGCGGCGTCGGATTCGGCCAGCGGACGGCGCGAGACGACGGTCACTTCGGTGACATCGTCAGCGGCATCGGCGGCGACCGCGGCGGTGCCGGAAACAAGCGCCGTCGTTGCCAGCAGGGCAACGCTCAGGCGGGTGGAACGGAACTTCGAAAACATAAGTGGCCCCATCAGGCAGGTTAAACTTGAGGCGGGCTGATACTCAGGGGGCGTGACAGTTTTATAACAAATGTGGCGACAATCTTAATCCTTGCACACACTGTGTCCAAAATATCGACTTTTATTTCAGTCAAATTGAAGTGCAAAATCCGAAAATATTGCTATGAAGCGTCAAATTTGGCAAATATGAGGATTTATGATGGATTTTCGGCATTTTTATAAAGCTTTTGTGACAACATCCACTGGTGCTTTACTTTGCAGCGCTCTCAGCGGCTGCGTGCATTCCGAACTCGTTTCCGACTCGGCGAAGATGACTCAGGGCACCGGCACACCGGTTCTGGCCGCGGTGGAAACCGTCGCCGTCGGCACGGCCAATCTCGATGCCGCCGACGATCCGGAAATCTGGGCCGATCCGTCCGACCCGTTGCGCGTCGTTATCTACGGCACCGACAAGAAGGCCGGTCTGTACAGCTATACGATCGACGGCAAGGTGAACGACTTCCTCGCTGTCGGACCGATGAACAATGTCGATCTGCGCAACGACGCGCTGGGTCTGCCGGTCGTTGTGGCCGCCTCTGACCGCGTCGGCAACGGCGTGCGCTTCTTCAAGCTGGATACCAAGACGCTGAAAACCAGCGACTGGGGCTTCGCGCCGCTGGCGACCTCGGAGGCTTACGGCTTTTGCCTCGGTAAGACGACAACTGGTGATCTCGTCACCGTCATGATCGGCAAGAACGGCGATGTGGCTCAGGCGACCGCCAAGGTCATCGATGGCAAGCCGGTCCTCACCGAGACCCGCCGTTTCAACGTCGGCACGCAGTCCGAAGGCTGCGTCGTCGATGACAAGACCCAGAAACTTTATATTGCCGAAGAAAATGTCGGCATCTGGATCTATAGCCTCGACCCGGCCACCGGTTCGGCGCGCACGGCTCTGGTCAGCCTGCCGTCGGAAATCGTGAAAGCCGATGCCGAGGGCCTGACTCTGCTGCGCGACGGCGACAAAACCTTCCTCATCGCCTCGTCGCAGGGCGATTCGGCCTTCGCCGTTTGGCGGATCGATGGCGCGCCGGTCTATCAGGGCCGCTTCTCGGTGTTTCCGGGTAATGGCATCGATGCGGTGACCGGCACGGATGGCGTTGCCGCGCTCGGTGGGCCGGTCGGCCCCTATGGCAAGGGCGTCGTCGTCATGCAGGACGATATGGACACGCCGGGTGAAGCGCCCTCCGTCGTCGAAGGCCGTCAGAACTTCAAGATCGTTGACTGGAAAGAGATCGAAGCGAAGCTTCAGATTAAGTAAGCAAAGGCAAGGGGCCTCAGGCCCCTTGACCCCTTAACACGCGCAATCCTGAAAGGGTGCGGCGGATCTAAATCAGCCCAGTTCCTGCGAGCGCTTCTGTGCGGCTAGAACCGCAGCCTTGATCAGCTCGTCGAGACCCTTGCCCTCTTTGCGCAGAACCTTCAGCGCTGCCTCGGTCGTGCCGCCGGGCGAGGCCACCTTCCGGATCAGGTCTTCGGGTTCTTCGCCGGTCGCATCAAGCAGATTGACCGCCGAAATCAGCGTCGCCCGCGCCAGAGTCTTCGCATCGGCAGGCGTCAGACCCGTCGCCAGGCCCGCGCTTTCCAGCGCCGAGGCAAAGGCATAGACATAGGCCGGGCCTGAGCCCGACACCGCCGTCGCCGCATCGATCAGCCCTTCGTGATCGAGCACCACCGTCGAGGCCATGGGCGCAAACAGGTCGGACGCCGCTTGCAGCGCCTTGCCGTCGCCTGAGAACAGGCTGGCCACGCCCTTGCCGGTGGCCACGCCCGTCGTCGGCATGACCCGCGCCACGCTCAGGGGCGCAAAGACAGCGGACAGGTCGTCCGTGCGCACCCCGGCCATGACCGACACCAGGGTCGCGCCTGTATTCAGATTACCGCTGAGAATTTGCGCCGCGCCACGCCAGCTTTGCGGCTTGACCGCTAGAATGACGGTCCACGCCTCGGACCACACCTCGGGACCCGGATTAAGCCGCGCGCCGAGACCGGCATACTTTTGCGCTTCTTCGCCCGGTGTCAGATCCAGGATGATCACATCCTGCGGCGCGACGTGTCCCGCCACACGCATCCCCTTGAGGATCGCCGAGCCCAGCGCCCCCGCACCGACCAGAAGAATGGGTTTCGCCAGCATGGGTATCTCCTCGAACATCCTCCCCTGCGTTAGTGGGGGAGGTGGCTGCGAATGAAATGAGCAGACGGAGGGGGCATCTTTCTTTGCGTGGCTTGCCCCACTCACCGCCCTTAGAAGCGTGCTAACGCTTCGCTTTTTGAGCACAATATGGTCCCCCCTCCCCGGTTCGCAGGGAGGGATTTAATCAGGCCTCGCCGACCGTCTCGAACAGACAGGCCGCCATGGCATCAGACGGTGTTTTAGCGCCGCGCAGCATGAAATCAAAGGCCGGATAGAAGCGATCGACGGCTTCGGCCGCCGAATTGATCATATGGGCGGTCTGAATCTGCCCGGGGCGCTCCATCGGCGTCGACACCAGGGTGTGCCGAAAGACGATATCGGCGACCGGCTGACCGTCGTCGGTATTGAGCAGTTCGTCCTGATAGACCTCGAAATGACCGAACCAGACGCGCTGATTGACCAGCGACAGCAACTCGTAAATGCCCGGCACCTTCGGCGGATCGAAGCGGATGTCGAGCGCCGTGCACAGTTGCAGGCAATCGCCTTCCGGCCGCCACGAAAACCACATGTCGTAGGTCTTCCAGTCGCCGGCCAGCGCAAACACCACCTCACCGTCCGGCGTGCGTTCGAAGGTCAGGCCTTCGTCACCCAAAATGGTCTCGACCATGTCTAGCGGGTCGGACATGTGGTCGCTGAAATCAGCGTGCGGCAAGTCCATCTTACTGATTGCCGCCTTTCAATGCGGCAATTTCGGCCCGCAGTTCGGCGATCTCGGCCTTCAGCGCGTCCAGTTCGTCGCGACGCACGAGGTCCATATCGGCGACAAAACGGTCGCCCTGCGCGCGGAACGCGGCCTTGGCTTCATCACCGGCGGCCTGAGCGAGCGACATGGCGCTGGTCGACAGCTTGGCGAATTCGTCGAGGAACGGATTTTTCGACTGCATGGGAAGAACCCCTGTCTTAATAAGGATGTCACAGCCGCGTCCTATAGACCCTGTGACCGATGAAATAAAGTTTTTCACGATTCTTGCGGCCCTTCGATGATTCCTTTAGGTCTGGACCGAGAGTTCACAGGTTTATACGCGCATGACTTTGCCTGATATCAATCCCGTCATCTTCCAGATCGGGCCCGTGGCGCTGCGCTGGTACGCGCTGGCCTATGTGGCGGGGATCGCGCTCGGCTGGTACTATCTAACTAAGTTGATTAAGCGCGAAACCCTGTGGCCCGGCAACCGTGCGCCGGTGACGAACGAGAACCTCGAAGACCTGATTATCTGGATGGCGCTGGGGGTCATTCTGGGCGGGCGGATCGGCTATGTGCTGTTCTACGATCTGGCGCCGATCCTGCGTAATCCCCTACAATTCTTCAAGGTCTGGGAAGGCGGCATGTCCTTCCACGGCGGCTTTATCGGGGTTTGTATCGCGGGTGTGCTTTATGCCCGAAAGCATAAGATCAGCCCGTGGACGCTGGGCGACATGCTGTCGATCGCCGCACCGATCGGCCTGTTTTTCGGCCGCCTCGCCAACTTCGTGAATGGTGAACTGTGGGGCCGGACGACCGACGTACCGTGGGGCATGGTCTTCTGTAACAAATATACCGCCGTCGATGCCTATGGCCGCTGCTACGCCGGCTATCTGCCGCGCCACCCCAGCCAGCTTTATGAGGCCGCGCTCGAAGGCCTGCTGCTGTTCGGGGTCATCTTCGCCCTGACGCACGTCTATAAGAAGCTGAAACAGCCCGGCCTGATCATGGGCACGTTCATCGCCGGGTATGGCCTCAGCCGCATCGTGGTCGAGACCGTGCGTAATCCCGACGCCCAGATGTACGAATGGCTGAAAGGCCCGATCACCATGGGCATGATCCTGTCCCTGCCGATGGTCATTGCCGGCGGCTGGTTCATCTGGCGGGCGCTCAAGGGCAAGACCCAGCCGACCGGCGTGTGGGTCGAACCGGAACCCGTTGCTGAAAAGCCGGAAACGAAAGCGCCCGATGGACTTGCCTAAGGTGGTGGGGCTTAAAGATAGACTGATCGAGCAGATCCGGCTCGACGGCCCGCTGACCATTCCCGACTATATGTGGGCCTGTCTGTTCGATCCGCAGGCCGGCTACTATTCGACGCGTCCGGCGCTGGGCGAAGGCGGCGATTTCATCACCGCGCCGATGGTGTCGCAGATGTTCGGTGAACTCATCGGCCTGTGGGTCATGCAGGTCTGGCAGGACATGGGCGCGCCCGCGAAAGTTCGTGTGGTCGAAATCGGCCCCGGCGACGGCACGCTGATGAGCGATCTTTTGCGCAGTTTCCGTTTGATGCCTGCCTTTCAGGCCGCCGCCGAGATTGCCTTGGTCGAACCGTCCCTACCCTTGCGCGCCGTGCAGTCACAGAAGCTGGGCGACATCCTCTATCATGACCATCTGCACGACCTGCCGACCGACGCGCCGTTGATCGTCGTCGCCAATGAGGTGCTGGATTGCCTGCCCGCGCGGCAGTTTCAACTGACCGACGATGGCTGGTTCGAGCGCTGCGTCGGCCTGCACGACGGTAATCTGATCATCGGCCTTGTCCCCGCGCCGGAGGATTTCAAAGCCCCGTTTGCGGCCGAGATCGGTCAGGTGTGTGAAGTCTCGCCCGCGCAGAACCGCTTCGTCGAATCTCTGGGCGCGCTCCTTCAGGAAGCCTCCGGCGCAGCCTTGCTGATCGATTATGGCCGCGACCGTCCGGAACCCGGCGATACGCTTCAGGCGCTGCATAAACACGAAAAGACCGACCCGCTGGCCAAGCCCGGTGCGCACGACCTGACGCAGTGGGCGGATTTCCCGGCGCTGGCGGTGACGGCGCTGAATATGGGCTTGACGGTGAGCCAGATCACGCCGCAGGGCGTTTTCCTGCAACGACTGGGGATTATCGAGCGCTTCGAGGCCCTGCGCGCAAAGAACCCGGCGCAGACGGACAAGCTGGCCCGTCAGGTCCACCGGTTGATTGCGGCGGATGAAATGGGTGACTTGTTCAAGGTGATGGCGATGTCGTCACCGGATTTGGTCCTGCCCGGACTTGAAGCGATTCAACTGAGCGAATAGATTTTGCCCCCTCCGTCAGCTACGCTGACACCTCCCCCGCTATCGCAGGGGAGGATGAAAACGCACCCATTCTTTACCTCCCCAGCTTGCTGGGGAGGGGGACCGCACGAATTTGCGAAGCAAAGAGATGCGGTGGTGGGGGCCTAACCAACGAGTTCCTATGTCCCTCCCCCCGCGCCTTCTGCACCCTCTGCTTGACCTGCCCACGATCCAGCACGGCTTCTTCACCCGGCACGGCGGGGTGTCGCCCTTCCCCTACGAGTCGCTGAACGTCGGGCAGGGCTCGAAAGACACGCGCGAGAACATCTTCGAGAACCGCCGTCGCGTCGCCGCGGCCTTCGACCAACCCGAAGACCGTCTGCTCAATTGCTATCAGGTCCATTCGAAGATCGCCGTCACCGTCGACGGACCGTGGCCCGACGATACACGCCCCGAAGCCGACGGCCTGGTTACCACCACACCCGGCCTCGTCATCGGCGCCCTGTCCGCCGATTGCGCACCGCTGCTATGGGCCGATCCGGTCAATAGTGTCATCGGTGCCTGCCACGCGGGCTGGAAAGGCGCACTCGGCGGCATGATCGAAGCCGAATTTGACGCCCTGCTCGCCAGGGGCGCAGACCCCAGACACCTGCGCGTCGTCGTCGGCCCGTGCATCGCGCAGGCCTCTTACGAAGTTTCCGCCGACTACGAAGAGACCTTCCGCGCGCAGGACCCCGACAGCACCGCCTTCTTCATTGCCGGCAAGACCGCCGACAAACGCTGGTTCGACCTGCCCGGCTTTTGCCTGATGCGACTGAAGCGCCTTGGCCTGACGCAGATCGCGGCGACCGGCCACGACACCTGCGCCGAAGAGGCCCTGTTCCATTCCAACCGCCGCGGATTCCTGCGGCAGGAACCGGATTACGGTCGCCTTATCAGCGCCATCATGTTGCGCCCATAACGCCGTCCGGCCTTTTTTACGAATTTACGACGAATCGGGGTTGCCCCTGAGGCCGCACCTGTTAAAAGCGCCGCAAATTAAGACGCCTCATGTCTTTTCCCCTGCCGCCCACACAGGTTCCCCATGAAATTGCTGTCCGCAAACTCCAATCGCCTTCTCGCTCAGGCCATTGGCAATTATCTCGACGTGCCCCTGACCAAAGCCCGCATCGAGCGCTTTGCCGACAAGGAAATCTTCGTCACCATCGACGAAAACGTGCGCGGCGAGGACGTCTTCGTCATTCAGTCGACCAGCTATCCCGCCAACGACAACCTGATGGAACTGCTGATCTGCATCGACGCGCTCACCCGCGCCTCGGCCAAGCGCATCACCGCCGTCATCCCCTATTTCGGCTATGCCCGTCAGGACCGCAAGACCGGCGGCCGCACCCCGATCTCGGCCAAGCTGGTCGCCAACCTGATCACCCGCGCCGGCGCCCACCGCGTCCTGACCATGGACCTGCATGCCGGTCAGATTCAGGGCTTCTTCGACATCCCGACCGACAATCTGGTCGCCATCCCGTTTATGGCCCGCGATATCAAGGACCATTACGACAATGCGCGTCAGATCATGGTCGTGTCGCCCGACGTCGGCGGCGTGGTTCGCGCCCGGGCCCTGGCCGACCGCCTCGGCGGCGACCTGGCTATCGTCGACAAGCGCCGCCCGCGCGCCGGTGAATCCGAAGTGATGAACATCATCGGCGACGTCACCGACCGCGACTGCATCCTGTTCGACGATATCGTCGATTCCGGCGGCACGCTGGTCAACGCCGCCAAGGCCCTGATCGATCGCGGCGCGAAGTCAGTGTCGGCCTATATCAGCCACGGCGTCCTCTCGGGCGAAGCCATCAACCGCGTGGCAGGCTCGGTGCTCAAGGAACTGGTCATCACCGACTCGATCGAGGTGCCGGAAAACATCCGCAACCACCCCAAGATTCGCATCGTCGGCGTCGCGCCCCTGATCGGCGAAGCGATCCGCCGCATCGCCAATGAAGAGTCCGTATCCAAACTTTTCGATTAGCGGCGGATCGCTTTCTCAAACGTTTTGGCCGCCGCATCGCCAACGAAGAGTCCGTGTCGAAGCTGTTCGATTGATGTGAAGCGCCTTTGAGCGCGCAATCATTGACCTATGAAGACGCCCTGAAAAGGGCGTCTTTTTTATTTGTTTTTAAGGTTAATTTAACCCTCTTCGGCAGGCTAAAACGCCGCCCGATATCACGAAGATGTTATTTCCACATTCCCCCGACTCACGCAGCCTCCTCATGAAAAAAGCCATATTTTTGGCGCTTTTATGGGGATTTCTAGCGTAAGGTGAATTTGGACAAACGGCCTTGTGAAGGTCCGGTTTGCGGTTATCATGCCCTCCGGACGGGGTTTGGTTCACACCATTGCCATACGATATTTTTATGGATGCCTTATGCGCTTTCAGAGCGCGGCCTCCACATCCCATTGCGACGCGACCATATAAGCTTCGACAGCTTGAGGAGTACACAGAGTATGACCGCTAAACCGAAAGCCGCCCTCAAGCCGTGGCTGATGACCTTTACCGCCTCGATCATGGCCCTGAGTCTGGCCGCCTGTCAGACCGAAGCGCCCCCACCGCCGCCCGCTCCGCCACCGCCCGCCCCCGCCGGCCCGCCGGTCTCGCTGGCTCCGGGCATCTCCGATGCGGCCTCGATCTATGTCGCCTATATCGACAGCGCGCGCAAAATGGGTACGGATTTCGCCGACGGCGCCATGGTTCAGACCAAGCTGCAACAGGGGGCCTCTTATGAGCCCAAGCAACTGGGTCGTGGCGCCATCGCCTATGCCGCCATCGTCGCCATGCAGGAACCGGCCTTCCGCTCGCAGTTGCGCGGCTATGCCGCCGATGAGACCGCCCGCCGCGATCTGGTCAACAAGATCCTCGCCAATCCGGCCTACGCCGCCACCATTCCCGGCGCCAATATCGCTGCCCGCCGCGTGATCCTCGCCCTCTCGTCCGATGGCGAAATGCTCTATGCCCGCGGCTCGGCCGTGAAGCAGAACGCCTATACGATCCAGAAGCAGGCCTGGTCGAAGGGCGTCGTCACCGATCCCGCCGCCCGCCTGACCGCGACCAAGATGTCGTCCACGACGACGCGCGGCGTGGTCAGCGACGAAAGCTCGCGTCTTCTGGTCGCGGCCCTGACCGGTGAAGGCCTGATCACCAAGGCCTCGACCGGCGGTGCGACCGGCGAAACCGCCATCGGGGTCAATGTCGTCCCGTCCAGCGACGCCAGCTCTGCGCAGGGGGCGTCATCGGGTGCGGGCCTGACGCTCGACGAAAAGGCGATCATGCCCGCCAATTTCGATCGTGAAACCCTGTTCAACCAGCCCTATACGCCCGGCGTCAACCGCGCTTTGGCCATCGCCGCCATCTCGATCCTCGGCGAAGGCACCGGCGCCAACGAAGAGGCCGTCACCGCCATGCTGAACGACGGCGCCAGCCCGCGCTGCCTCGGCGAATCGAAACTGATGCTGAACCAGTGTCTGGCGGCGTCGCGCTTCCATTTCGACGACGTCTTCTGCATCGGTCAGCATATTCTGATGGATACCGGCAACTGCATCGGCGAACTGTCGTCCAATGCGCTGGACCTTACGCCCAAGCGTCAGGTGGCCTATAATGCCGACGGTACCGAGCAGATGAAGTACGTCAATGCCAAGCCGTACATCACGCCGCCCCCGGTCAAGAAGACCTCGGCCAAGGCCAGCACGAAAACCGCCACCAAGACTCCGGCCAAGGCCCCCGCCAAGAAAAAGAGCTAAGCGCCCCCTCGGGGCTCACATCTCAGTAAAGCTTGAAAATCCCTCAGGACGGCCCATGAAACGCCCTGAGGGATTTTTTGGCTTTTTGGCCCGAATGATGCCAAATGACGGCGAAAAAACCGCGAAATTCCCCGTTTTCGACGGTTGCCTATTCAGGCTTTAGCGTGTATCTACGCGCCTCTTGAGATTTTCGGGGTTACCCACGCCGCGATAATTGCGTTTGCCCGCACCTCCAATCCCGGAGGATCACAGGGCGGGGCATGTGTTTCGCGGCGCTATATTGTTTGAGGAACTGGCTGATGGCCGAGATCGTTTTAGACGTTGAAGTTCGTGAGCGCACCGGTACCGGTGGCGCGCGTGCTGCCCGCAATGAAGGCAAGGTGCCCGGCATCCTGTACGGCGGCGACAAGGCCCCCGTGCCGATCGCCGTTAGCCTGAACGCGTTCAAGAAGGCCCTCTATACGGGCAAGCTGGCCGGTCACCTGGTCACGCTGAAGTACGGCGAAGAGACCCAGAAGGTCATCGCCAAGGCCATCGACTTCCACCCGGTCACCGACGTGCCTCTGCACTTCGACCTGTACCGCGTCGATGAGCACCAGTCGATCAAGATCAACGTGCCGGTCCACTTCAAGAACCACGAAGCCTCGCCGGGCCTCAAGAAGGGCGGCGCCCTGACGGTTGCCTTCCACGAGCTGGAAATCTCGGTGCCCGCCGACCACATCCCGGAAGACGTCGTGATCGACCTGTCGGGTCTGGAAATCGGTGCCTCGGTCCACGTCGGCGACCTGAGCCTGCCGTCGGACGTCACCGCCGTTCAGGGCAAGGACGTCGTGATCGCTTCGATCACCGCCTCGGGCGCCAGCCAGAGCGAAGAAGCTTCGGCCGAAGCCTAATCGGTTCTTTGCGAATGCAAAAAGCCCTGTCCTTTCCGTAAGGACAGGGCTTTTTTCTGTGCGAATTTATGGATTTCTGCCGCTCATACCCCGTTTTCACATGTCCGTTCGGCCATTTTTTTGATTAGATCGCGCCTCATGCTCTGATTCCCGCCTTAATTCGGGTACAGGCAGGATCTCTGATTTTCACGGAGCCACCAGTGTTTCTCGTCGTCGGTCTCGGCAATCCGGGCGCACAATATGCGAAGAACCGCCACAATATCGGCTTCATGTTCATCGACCGTCTGGTCGAATCGGGTGCGTTCGGCCCCACGCGCAAGAAATTCCAGGCCGAGGTGTCCGAAGGCACGGTCGACACACCCAAGGGCCCGGTCAAGATCTTAACCATGAAGCCTCAGACCTTCATGAACCTGTCGGGCAATTCGGTCCTCGAAGCGGCGTCCTTCTATAAGGTCAAGCCCGACCATATCCTTGTTTTTCATGATGAACTGGACCTTGCGCCCGGACGATTCCGCCTTAAAATGGGTGGTGGTCATGCGGGGCATAATGGTTTACGATCCATTATGGGGCATTTGGGACCCAACTTCATTCGCGGGCGAATGGGGATTGGCCATCCGGGGCAAAAAGAATTGGTACATAGTTGGGTGCTTTCCGATTTTTATAAGGCCGAAGACTGGGTCGATCGCCTGTGCGATGCCTGCGTCAAGGCTCTGCCGCTTGCGCTGATGGGCGAAGCCGAGAAATATATGACCGAAGTCATGCGCCTCAGCCCGGCGCCGAAGTTCGATCCCAAGAAGATTGCCGAGTAGGTATTGACGATGCCGGTTGCGCCTAAAATCGTATTGTCGACCTTCGGTTCCCTTGGGGACCTGCACCCGTTCATGGCCCTGGCTCTGGCGCTGACCCAGCGCGGCGCGGACGTCGTTCTGGTCTCGCACCCCGACTACCGCGACAAGGTCGAAGCCGCCGGAATCCGGTTCAGCGCCTGCGGCCCCAGCATGGATACCTACCGCGAGAATCTGGGCAAGGACCCGGCGGAAATCATCCGCCACTTCTCGCAGGATCACGGCTTCATGCTCAAGCATCTGGTCGCGCCCTATATCGAGCAGGGCCTGAGCGAACTGCGCCCGCTGGTCAACGGTGCCGATCTGGTGGTGTCGTCGTCCTATGCCTATACGGCGCATCTGGCGGCGCTGCTGGAGCAGTGCCCGTTCGCAACGGTCGCCCTGCAACCCGCCGTCATGTTGTCGATCTACGACCCGCCCAAGCTCAAGGCCGCACCGCTGATGCTGTCGCCGCGCACGGAGTTGGGTCGCCAATATAATCGCGCCATCTTCTGGCTGGGCGAAAAGAAGCTGTGGGGTTCGCTGGCCCCTATCCGCGCCATCTACACGAAATACGGCGTCGATATGGACGTCAATCTGGGCGGTGTCCATTCCGACCGTCTGACGCTGGGCCTCTATTCGCCGCTGATGGGCGATGTCGCGCCGGACTTCCCGCCGCACAGCGAGATCGTCGGCTTCCCCTTCTACGATTCGGAGGACGGCCGCCGCAGCGAACTGCCGCCGCAACTGGAGGCCTTCCTGAGCGCCGGTGACGCGCCGCTGGTCTTCAGCCTCGGCTCGACCGCCGTTTACGATGGTGAGGCCTATTATCGCGACGCCGCCAAGGCCGCCCGGACCCTGGGTCAGCGCGCCGTCCTGCTGGTCGGTGGCCAAAGCCCGCTGCTCAACGACGATTTCGGCCCGGACATCCTCTGCGTACCTTATGCCCCGCATTCGCTGCTCATGCCGCGCGCGAAGATCAATGTCCATCACGGCGGCATCGGTTCCTCGGCCCAGGCCCTGCGCGCCGGGCGGCCGCAGATCATCACCCCGGTCTTCGGCGATCAGTTCGACAATGCCCGCCGCATCGAACGTCTGGGGGCCGGTCTCGATATCACCTTCGACAAGTGGACCAAGGCCTCGGCGACGCGCCTGCTCGACCGCCTGCTGACCGAACCGTCCTTTGCCCAAAAGGCCGCCGAGGCTGCGACGGTGGTGGCGAAGGAAGACGGTGCCGCCCGCGCCGCCGAACGCATCCTGGCCAGCGTACGGGTGCCCGTCGCGTCTTAAACCTTCTTCATATCCAGATCCTGATAGTCGAAGCTGAAATCAGCCAGCGGCGACCATGCCTTAGCCTTGAAACCCAGCACCTTGCCGTCCTTCACCTCGAAGGTGACGACCGCGTCTTCGCCCCAGTCCTTGGGGAACCGCGTCAGGAATGTATCCGGTCCGAAAACCTGCATGGCCCCTTTCAGCCGTTCGGTGCGCGTAAAATCGATCATCAGGTGCGCGGTCTTGCCCTTACCCATCACCGAGATCGCCACATCGCCGTACCACGGATCGCGATAGGTCCCGGCATAGGCGGCGAGCGGCAGGGACGGCCCACCGGCCTCCACCTTCGGCGTATCGGCGATAGCCTTTTCATCCCGCTTTTTCAGCCCGTTCTCCGCCGAAGTCATCCAGTCGAACCCCGGCTTACCGATCAGATAGTCCAGCAGCGCGTTGCGGAGGGTGCCGCTGATGCCGTCTTCGGTATTGGTATAGACGGCCACCGCGATCCCCTTTTCCGGCAGCAGGGCGTGTTGCGTCACCTGCCCCACCAGCCCGCCGGAATGCGAAACCAGCCTCAAACCCCGATAATCCTGCACGAACCAGCCGAGGCCATAGGTGCGGAACATCGCCGCCGAAGGCGTTTCCGGCGTCGGCCCCGCCCCCGATCCGGCGATATTGGCAGGCCTCCACATTTCATTCGCCGACGCCTCCGACCACAGGCGCTCACCGTTTGGCATCTTACCCTTGTTCAGCTGGGTATGCAGCCACGGCAGGATGTCCGTCACACTGGTCACCAGCCCGGCGGCTGGCGCAAATCCGGACGTCTCTTCCGGCAACACCACGCTCACCTTACCGATCCCGCGCAGCGGTGGCCCCAGCCGCGCATGACGCCCGACCATATTGGTAGATTTGACATTGGGCCAGCCGATCACGGCGTCTTTCATGCCCAGCGGCTTGAGAAGGCGCTGCGTGACAAACGCCTCGTAGCTCTGCCCCGACACGCGCTCGATGACGATGCCGGCGATGGTGAACATCACGTTGTTATAAGCAAAACCCGACCGGAACCCGTAGGCGGGCTTGAGGAACTGCACGCCTTTCAACTGGTCGGCGCGGCTGTGGTCCGAGGCCGGAAACAGCATCAAATCCCCCTGCCCCAGCCCCAGACCGGCGCGATGGCTGACCAGATCGCGCACCGTCACCAGCGGCGTCAGGCGCGCGTCGTACATTTTGAATTCGGGAATATAGGTGACGACCGGCTCATCCCAACCGATCTTTTTTTCCTCGACCAGAAGCGCCAGCGCCGCCGTGGTAAAGGCCTTGGTGTTGGACGCCACGCCAAATTGCGTATGGACATCGACTTTTTCCGGCTTGCCAAGCGTACGGATGCCATAGCCTTTGACATAGTCGGGCTTACCGGGGCGGATGATCGCCACCGCTGCGCCCGGGACACCGAATTTGGCCAAAAACGGCTCGACGATGGCGTCGATCCTGGCGCTGTCATCCTCCTGCGACCACGCCGGGGTCGTGGCCAGGGCCGCCGCCCCGCCGGTGAGCGCAAAAAAGGAACGACGGTTAAAGCGGGTCATGGGCAGCCTCAGGCGGTTACATTTGCGACCAGCCTATCCATCTCCGCGACGATTGCCAATGCCCAGATCAAAGATGATGCTTAGCGATGATACAAAGAATCCAGTTGCCATTCGCACGCGGCATTGAGGCTGTAGCGCAGCTCGATTTCCGAAGCGACGGACCCGTTGCTCACGCGCACGATGCCTTCGGCCTTGCCGAAATTATAGGAAAGCGATTTCGACACGCTGATGCCGTTGAACAGGCGGTTCATCAGCCCCGGCTGCGCCTGACAGACGAAGATGTCGCAGTAATAGTCACCGTTCTTGTCGGCGAACTGCTTTTGCAGATCCGTATAGGCTACCGACACCCGTTCCGGCCCGATCGACACCCTGTCGCGGTTGAAGATCAGCAACAGGGTGTCGCTATCCTGCGCCTTGATGGCCTTAAACGTCTGCTTGACGGTCTGGTTAAACGCCTTGTCGTGAGTGCCGCCGCAATAGGCATTGGCCGATGCAGCGGTAACGGCGGTGAGCAGGAGCGCGGTCAGTATCTGTTTCATGCCCCGAGCCTACCGCGCCGCCGTCGAAGAACCACGTTACAAAGGCCGTAAATCTCTGGTGTCATGCGCCAAAATCGGCTAGGCACACGGCCAATTATCCGTTTTACCCCTTGGAATCCCAATGGCCCTCAAAGTCGCAATCGTCGGTCTGCCTAACGTCGGCAAATCCACCCTGTTCAACGCCCTGACCCAGACCGCTTCGGCGCAGGCGGCCAACTACCCGTTCTGTACCATCGAGCCCAATACCGGCGACGTCGCCGTGCCGGAACCGCGCCTCGACGTGCTGGCGAAAATCGTCGGCTCCAAGGAAATCATCCCCGCCCGCATCAACTTCGTCGATGTCGCCGGTCTGGTTCGCGGCGCGTCGAAGGGTGAAGGCCTCGGCAACCAGTTCCTCGCCAATATCCGCGACTGCGACGCCATCGCCTTCGTCGCGCGTTGCTTTGTCGACAGCGACATCACCCACGTCGAAGGCCGCATCGACCCGCTGTCGGACCTTGAAATCATCGAGACCGAACTGATGCTGGCCGACCTCGAATCGCTGGAAAAGCGTCTGCCGCAACTGGAAAAGCGCGCCAAGTCCGGCGGCGACAAGGACGCCGCCATCACGGTGTCGCTGATCAATGCCGCTCTGGCCGAACTGCGCGAAGGCCGCTCGGCGCGCGTCGCCTACGAGAAGGGCAAGATCAGCAAGGAAGACACCAAGGCGTGGGAGATGCTGCAACTCCTGACGTCGAAGCCGGCGCTCTATGTCTGCAACGTCGAAGAAGCCGCCGCCGACAAGGGCAACGAATTGTCCGATCTGGTCGCCAAACGCGCCGCCGCCGATCACGCCAAGTCGGTGGTCATTTCGGCCCAGATCGAATCTGAAATCGCCTTGCTCGATCCGGAAGAGCGCAAGGAATTCCTTGAAACCCTCGGTCTCGAAGAGCCCGGTCTCAACCGCCTGATCCGCGAAGCCTATGCGCTGCTGGGTCTGCAATCCTACTTCACCGTCGGCCCCAAGGAAGCCCGCGCCTGGACGATCCATGTCGGCGACACCGCGCCTCAGGCCGCCGGGGTCATCCACACCGATTTCGAGAAGGGCTTCATCCGCGCCGAAACCATCGCCTATGACGACTACGTCAGGTTCAACGGCGAAGTCGGCGCCAAGGAAAACGGCAAGTTCCGTCAGGAAGGCAAGGAATACATCGTCAAGGACGGCGATGTGATGAACTTCCGCTTCAACGTCTAAAGCGATATTCGGAAAAGTGTGCAGCGGTTTTCCGCCCAATATCGCGACTTAAAAGAGGCAGGGGCGCGGCCCCTGCACCCATAACTTGGAGCGGATGGTCGGGGCGATGCTCTATGGTTCAAGATTCGGCGCGCCCTTGGCCATCGCGCGCGGCGGCCGCTTGCCATCCGGCCACGTAAAGCAGGTTTCGGCATAGGCCAGAAGTACGGGGATCGGCAAGGCGTTCAGTTCGAACTGACCGGTCACCGTCCCGGCCGGTCGCTCGTACCACAGTTGCAGATCGAAGCTCATCACACTGGCATCCATGCGCAGCTGATCGACCTCGCGCAAAGCGATATTGATGTCGTTGGCGCTCATGCCGGTGCGCTTTCCGGCCTCGCCGGTCTCACGATAGAGCCGCGTCAGTTCCTCGTCCTTGCTGTCGAGCGCCATGCTCAGCGCCTGACACTGCCTGATCTTCACCGGGTCTTTCGAGAGCACCGGTTCCGGAAACGGTCCCGCCGCACCCGCCACCAGGGCTATCGATAAAAATGCGCTCAGGGCCGCGAAAAATCTGAAAGGTCGCATGAAGGCCTCCACAGCCCGCAAGCTAACGCTCCACGCAAACCCCGGCAGCCCCTGAACAGGGGGTATGCCTGTCAGGTTACGGTTTTTGTAACCGGCTCAGATTTCTTCGTGGAGATATTCGACGAAGGCCGTCATACGCGCATGGCGCAGATCGGCCATATCCTTACCCGCTGCCGTCTTGAAACCGGATTTCAGCTTGAGCAGCTTGATCTCGAAATGATCGAGCGCGAAGCTGAGGTCGTCCAGTTCGCGATCCTCGGCCTTGGGGTCGGTCGGGTCGTAGAGGGCACTGTTCATCCGCCCCGCCGTGTAGAAGCAGCGGGCCACGCCGACGAAGCCGATGGCATCGAGGCGGTCGGCGTCTTGCACGATCTTGGCTTCTATGCTTTCCGGCACGATGCCCGCCGAAAAGGCGTGGGCGTGGATGGCGTGGGCAACGGCGTCCGCGCGCGAAACGTCCCAGCCCATACCGGTAAGCAGCGTTTTCGCCCGCTCGGCCGACAGGCGCGAGGCCTCCTTGCGCAGGGGCGAGTTCTTTTCGACCGCCACGACATCGTGCAGTAACACCGCCGCCGCTATGACTTCGGCGTCGCCGCCTTCCTGCGCCTGCAGAGCCATGGCGACCTTGAACACCCGCTGGAGGTGCGATACGTCGTGCGACCCGTCGTCGGTCGCCGGCAGATGCGGCAACAGGGCCTCAGCCAGCCCGTCGAAAGGAGCGAAGGCCCGGGCCTGACGCGCGAACGCGGCTAAGGAAGGTGAATCGTACGCCATGGGCACGTTTATAGGAAATTTATGACCATCCATAAAGCCTGAATCGTATACCCGCGCACTTTCAACCTAAATGCGAAAAACCCCCTGAGCGAACTCAGGGGGTTTTGAACTCAGGTCGAGGGACGTCATGACGTGGCGAAACGAAGTTCGACGAAGTCAAAATGACTGGCTTTCGAGAACCGAAGCGCAGCGTACTTAAGTACGTGAGCATCGGATCGCAGAAATACGGCACTTTGCAGCCCGTCAGGGCGTTCCGACTAGTGTTTGCCGTGCCAAACCTTGCGGTAGGCCGCATAGGTCAGGCCCGCAAACAGCAGGAGATAGATCAGCACCGCCACACCGGTCTTCTTGCGAAGCGTGGCATGCGGGTCGCCAGCCCATTCCAGGAAGGCGGCCACGTCGGCGGCCATCTGATGCGTCGTCGCCTTGGTGCCGTCGTCATAGGTGACGAGGTCGTCCTTCAGCGGCGGGGCCATGGCCAGAACACCCCCGACCGGCACGTGGTGCGGATCGCCCGACCACTGGGTCGCGAGCGCGCCCGCCATATAGGGGTTGTAGTGCTGGCCTTCGGCGACGTGCAGGCCTTTCGGCGGGTTCTTGAAGCCGGTCAGCAGCGAATAGATGTAGCGGGCGCCGCCGTGACGGGCCTTGGTGATCACCGACAGGTCGGGCGGCAGGGCCCCACCGTTCGAAGCGCGCGCGGCGTATTCGTTGGCGAACTTCTTCGGGAAGTGGTCCGAGGTCGAGGCCGGACGGGTGATGGCGTCACCCGTATCGGTATCGATGTCCGGCACTTCGAATTCCGACGCGATCTGCTTCACATAGGGGTTGTCGTTCGGGTTCTTGTACTTCTCGTCGTAGAAGGGACCGCCCTTCTGGCCGAGGTTACGGAACGACAGCAGGGTCGCCGAGTGGCAGTTCGAGCAGACTTCGCGGAAGACCTTGTAACCGCGCTGGAGCTGGCCCTGATCGAAGGTGCCGAATGGCCCTTCGAAGGAAAAGCCTTCCTTGGGGGCGTGCGGATGAGCCGCGCCGCCCGACGCCATAGCCGGGGCCGAGACCGCGAGGGTCGCGGCGACCGCCGCCAGACCGAGGGCCTTGAGGGTTTTCGTCATAAAAGCAGACATCTGACTCAGCCCTTCTTCTTGGCGTGGTCGGCGAGGATGGCCTCGCTGATGGAAGCCGGAACCGGCAGGGGATCCTCCTTCAGGCCGATCCACGGCATGATGATCAGGAAGAACGCGAAGTAGTACAGGGTCAGGCCGCGCGTCAGCCAGACATAGTTCAGACCGATAGGCGTACCGCTGGCGCTGGTGCCGATCGAGAAGACCATGTCGTCCGGCAGTTGCCCGCCACACCAGCCGAGGCCGAGGCAGACGACAACGAAGATCACGAAGAACCAGCGCATGACCGGACGGTAGCGCATCGAGCGCACCTTCGACGTATCGAGCCACGGCAGGACGAAGATCACCGCAATGGCACCGAACATGGCGACGACGCCCAAGAACTTGTCCGGCACGGCACGCAGGATGGCGTAGAAGGGCAGCATGTACCATTCGGGCACGATGTGCGCCGGGGTGACCAGCGGGTTGGCCGGGATATAGTTGTCGGCGTGACCCAAGGCGTTCGGCATGAAGAAGACGAAGACCGAGAACAGCATCAGGAAAAGGATGATGCCGAGGCCGTCCTTAACCGTCGCATACGGCGTGAAGGGGACGGTGTCCTCCTTCGACTTGATCTCGACGCCTGCCGGGTTGTTCTGACCCGTGACGTGCAGCGCCCAGATGTGCAGGATGACCACACCGGCGATAACGAACGGCAGCAGATAGTGCAGCGAGAAGAAGCGGTTCAGCGTCGGCTGGTCGACGGCGAAGCCGCCCTGCAGCCAGGTCAGGATCGGGCCGCCGATGACGGGGATGGCGCCGATCAGGTTGGTGATGACGACCGCGCCGTGGAAGGACATCTGACCCCAGGGCAGGACGTAGCCCATGAAGGCGGTGGCGATCATCAGGAAGAAGATAATGCAGCCCAGGATCCACAGGACTTCGCGCGGGGCCTTGTACGACCCGTAGTAGAGACCGCGGAACATGTGGACAAAGACGGCGAAGAAGAACATCGACGCGCCGTTGGCGTGGACGTAACGGATCAGCCAGCCGTAGTTGACGTCGCGCATGATGCGCTCTACCGAATTGAAGGCCATGTCGACGTGCGGCACATAGTGCATGACCAGAATAATACCGGTGATGATCTGAATCATCAGGCAAACGGACAGGATGCCGCCGAAGGTCCACCAGTAGTTCAGGTTGCGCGGCGTCGGGTAATCGACAAACGAATCGTAAGCCAGACGAACGATCGGAAGGCGCTGATCCAGCCACTTCTCGACGCCGGTCTTCGGCTCATAGGTTGAAGGATGGTCGCTCATAAGTTTCCCCCTTACCCGATCTTCACTTTGGTGTCGGACAGGTATTCATATTCCGGCACGGCGAGGTTCAGCGGCGCGGGGCCCTTGCGGATGCGGCCCGACGTGTCGTAGTGCGACCCGTGACACGGGCAGAACCAGCCGCCGAAATCACCGGCGCCGAAGGTCGGCACGCAGCCGAGGTGCGTACAGGAGCCGACGAGGATCAGATACTGTTCCTTGCCCTTCTTGACGCGGTCGGCATCGGCCTGCGGGTCCTTGAGCTCCGACAGTTTGACGTCTTCGGCTTCCTTGATTTCCTTGGGCGTGCGGTAGCGCACGAACAAGGGCTTGCCGCGCCACTTGATGACGACCTGCATGCCTTCGGACACCTTGCCGAGATCGAACTCGGCCGAGGCCATGGCCAGGGTATCGGCGGCGGGGTTCATCTGCGACACCAGAGGTGCGGCGATGACGCCGACCGCGCCGACGGCAGCCGCACCGGCGGCAATGTAAATGAAATCGCGGCGGTTCGGGTCTTCGCCCACAACCGTGCCATGATCCTTCTCAGGTTCGCTCACCTTAGCACCTCTTCTCTTGCGCGCGCGCGCCACCCTGTCGGACAGGACCGGATGTTAACCTCAATGCAGACAGGTCCGAATCACGCGGCCGGTCCTTAATTTTATTTTCTGCTCATACCCTTTGGCGTCGAATGCGGTTTGCGTTCCCGAATCCCCGCGCTAAAGGCATGCGCGACTCCATGCTGCACGGAGTCCTTTTCGTCTATAACCACAATTGAGGGATGGATACAAACCCGCCCCTACAAAATATGGCAATAAAATGCGTTTAGCCCTTTTTCAACCGGATATCCCGCAAAATCTCGGCAGCGCCATCCGATTATCGGCCTGTCTGGGGGTCACCCTCGACATCATCGAGCCATGCGGTTTTCCGTTGAGCGACAAAGCGGTGAAACGCGCTGCCATGGATTACGGCGACCATGCCCGCGTCCTACGCCACGATTCCTGGCAAAAATTCCTCGCCTGGCGCGACGAAACGTCACAGGGGTCAGTCGCATCGGGGGGACGCATCATCCTGTTCACGACAAAATCCGCGCAACCCTATTGCGACTTTGCCTTTGCGCCCGACGACATCCTACTGATGGGCCGCGAAAGCGCCGGGGTGCCGGATGAGGTCCATGCCTGTGCCGATGCGCGGTTATTTATCCCCATGCAACCGGGCATGCGGTCGATCAATGTGATCAATTCCGCCGCCATGGCGCTGGGCGAAGCGCTTCGCCAGACCGGCGGGTTTGCTGTAACGGCTCCGGTGGCGTAAGAGGCCCTCATGACCTTATCTTCCCCTGCCCTCTCCGCCGACATCCTTACCCAACGCCAGCAGGCCGCCGCCGCGTGGTTCCGGCGCTTGCGCGATTCGATCTGCGCCGCGTTCGAGGCGCTGGAGGACGAAGCGCCGGCAGCCTTGTACGGTGACGCACCGGGCCGCTTCGAGCGTAAGCCGTGGGTTCGCGCCGAGGGCGGCGGCGGCGAGATGTCGATGATGCACGGGCGCCTGTTCGAAAAAGTTGGGGTTCATATCTCGACCGTGCATGGGACGTTCAGCCCCGACTTCGCGAAGACCGTACCGGGGGCCGCTGATGACCCGCGCTTCTTCGCCTGCGGCATCAGCCTGATCTCTCACATGACCAATCCGCACGTCCCCGCCGTGCATATGAACACGCGCTTCATCACGACGACGCAGAGCTGGTTCGGCGGCGGGGCGGACCTGACGCCGCTTCTGGCCGCCGACCGGTCGCAGGACGCGCCGCAGGCTCAGGCCTTTCATGGCGCGTTCAGGGCGACCTGCGACCGCTTCGATCCGGCCTATTTCGATAAGTTCAAGACGTGGTGCGACGAATACTTCTTCCTGCCGCACCGGAACGAACCGCGCGGCATCGGCGGCATCTTCTACGATCACCTGAACTCCGGCACGCATGACGCCGATTTCGCGTTTACGCAAGCCGTGGGTGAAACCTTCCTCGATATCTATCCGCGTCTGGTGCGCGAACGGGTGCACATGCCGTGGACCGAGGCCGAGCGCGACGAACAGCTCATCCAGCGCGGACGCTATGTCGAGTTCAACCTGCTCTACGACCGCGGCACCATGTTCGGCCTGAAGACCGGCGGCAATGTCGAGGCCATCCTGTCGTCCATGCCGCCTCTGGTGAAATGGCCCTAACGACCGGCAGGCTTGATCACCACCGCCTCCGCCGAGCGCGTCGAGGGTCCGTGGAAGGTCGCTTCGATATTGTTGCCATCGGGGTCATAGACGAACGCGCCGTAATAGCCGGGATGATAGGGCCGCTCACCCGGCGCACCGCTGTCGCGGCCGCCAGCCGCCAGAGCAGCGTCGTAGAAGGCCTGAACTGCTGCCTGATCCCTCGCCTGAAACGACAGATGGATGTGCGATAACGGTTCACCCTGCGAGATATATAACTCGTCGGCCTGAAGATGGCGGGCGCTTTCGTTGATGCGCACATCGGGCTTCACGGCGGCGATGGCGGCCTTATAGAAGCGCTTGCTGGCGTCGAGGTCTTTGACGACCAGATGCACGTGATCGATCAGCCGTCCGGTGTGGTATTCCATGCGAGGTCTCCTTCTAACGCGAAGACCCTAAGCACGACCGTGCAAAAAATCGGCAGGATATTTGCCGTCAAGGCCCGACGCGCACAAAGAAACTTATCACGACCAAAGCGGCAATGAGGGATACCACGCCCCTCGCCCTTAAAAGCCATTTCAGTATTGGGCTCATATCCGGCTCGATGGCGGCGTAGCGAAAGCCTCGCCAATCGTAAGGCTTTGAAGGCACAGGGCTATTACACTCATCGAACCTTTTTTGTCGTCTCGCGTGAGTGTAAGCCTCGTAATGACGCCAAGCCGCAGAGTCGACAAGACTATTGATAACCAGCGCGCCTCCCAGCAAGGCGAAGCGCCACGCATAAAACACCACTAATGACGTCACGCCGCCAGAAACTTCGATATAGCCCCCAGCACCTGATCGCGGCTGGAGGTCGATTTGAGGCTTTCCAGCGCCTGATCGACCAGATGCTCGCTGATGCGCGTCCCGCGGCGGCTCAGGAGCAGGTCCCCGGCAAAGTCCTGACAGAATTCCGGGTGGCACTGGAAGGAGATCGCCTTGCGGTCGGTGTAGTAGAGCGCGCCGTGCGGCGTGAAGTCGGACCCGGCCAGTACGATGGCGTTCTCGGGCTTTTTGACCACCTGATCCTGATGGGTGACGGCCACGTGCAGGGCCGGCAGGTCGGTTTCGGCCAGTTCGCGCCACAGGGCGTTGTCGTGGATGGTGTATTCGTGCAGGCCCACGCCCCAGCCCTTTTCGGACTTTTCGACGTGGCCGCCCCAGGCCTGCGCCATGACCTGATGGCCGAAGCAGATGCCGACCACCGGCACCGCGACATCGACGCCCCTGAGCCAGTCGATCAGCGACGTAATCCACGGATGGTCTTCGTACACGCCCGCCGGGGAGCCGGTGATCACCACGCCGGTGATCCGGTCCGCCGGATCGGGCAGTTCGCCTTCGAGGGTGCGGAAGACCCTGAACTGTCGCTCGGGCGCCGCCAGATGCTGCGCGAACATGTCGGCATAGGTGCCGTAGGTGTCGCTGAGATTATCGGGCGGGACGCCGGTTTCCAGAATGGCGATGTAGGACATGACAGCACGCGGGAACGATTTACGGGTTGCTTATATTTTTGTCCGTTCGCGGATTTCGTCAATGGCGGCGTCAATCACGTTTTGCGAGAAATCGTGTGCGATCCAGTCGGCCTCGATGCGCTTTATCGCCTGCCCCAGTTCGGGACCGGGAGTAAGACCGGCGGCGATCAGTTGCGCCGATTTCAGCGGAAAGACAGGCAGATCGAGCGCCGTGATCAGCGTTTCAATGGCTTGCCATTCCGCCTGCGCCAGACCCGACAACGCCGAGTGAAGGATCAGGGCATCGCACAGTACCGCCTTGCCGTCGCGATAGGCCATGCGGCGCCAGCTGGTTTCACCGGTGTTAATATCGGCCTGAGGCAGCCGCCGTGCAGCATCGCGCAAACGACCGGCCACGCGATTGGACAAGCGCAATCGCGACGACAGGCATTCCAGCGCCTCAGGCTGCAAACCATCGGGATGCAGCAAGGCCAGAAGACGACGCTCGATATCGGAGGTCAGGCGGCACATGGCGCGCAACGGGGTAGCTTGTGCGGAAATGCTTGGCAGGACATGCGCCATCACGCCGCTGTCGATCATGGCGGCAATGACGACGGTCGGGTCGTCCACCGCCAGCAGCTTGAACAGTTCCTGACTGATCCGTTCACCCGACAGTGTGTCAATCCCGCTTTTCAGCCGCGCGCAGGCCGCGAACGACTCCGCGTCCATCGACTGGCCGTGGCTGGCAGTAAAGCGAAAGAAACGCAGGATACGCAGATAGTCCTCGCGGATACGCGTTTCGGCGTCGCCGATGAAGCGCACCCGGCCGTCGCGCGCGTCATCGAACCCCTCTCCGGTCGGGTCGAACACCGCGCCGCGGATATCGGCATAGAGGGCATTGAGATAGAAATCGCGTCTTTGGGCATCCTTCGCCCAGTCGGTGGTGAAGCTGACCACCGCGCGGCGGCCATCGGTCTCGACGTCCTCGCGCAGGGAGGTAATCTCGAACGGCTCCCCGTCAATGATGGCCGAAATAGTACCGAACGCCTTGCCGGTGGGTACATGGCGGATATGCGCGGCGGACAGGGCGGCCTCGGTCTGGTCTGGCGTCAGCTGCGTCGACAGGTCGAGGTCGGTCGGCGCGCGGCCCATGACGACATTGCGCACGCAGCCTCCGACGAAACGCACACACCCTGCGCCGCCGCGCGCTTCCAGAGCGGCGAAGACCTGCCGGACAGCGGGACGGAGCATAACGGGGGGGAGCGTGATGTGGGTCAATGTAGGTGCAATCCCCTCTCCCTTGAGGGAGAGGGTTAGGGTGAGGGGGAAATGTTAGCCGCAATCCCGGTGCAGGCAGTTCCCCCTCACCCGGCCTTCGGCCACCCTCTCCCTCAAGGGAGAGGGGATTCAATGACACCTTATCCAGAAATTACGGGAACATCAAATGTCTGATCGCCAAGCGTGACCCGCACCCGATCATCGCCCCCAATCTCCGCCGTCTCGAACAGGCGATAGGTGCAGGCTCGCGTCAGACGCCCCCACAGATCGCCACGCACCTTCAAGCGCGGCAGGTACGCCTCCCCGGCCCGGTCGAGGATCAGCGGATGGTCGTCACCCAGGTTCACCCGCTCGTCTTGATCCGTCACGAACACCGGCCCTTCGAAATCGACGATTCGCAACGGCAGGTCTTCGACGGTGATTTTCAGCTTCTCGACCGGCGTGACGAGGAAGTAGTCATCGCCCTCGCGCCGCAGCAACTTCGCGAACAGCCGCACCAGAGGCAGACGCGTCATGGGACGGCCCTCGTGCAGCCACATGCCGTCCCTGCCGATGAGGATATCCATCTCGCCGCACAGAGTCGGGTTCCAGCGCTCGACCGGATAGGTTTTATCGGGAAAACGCGCGGCTTCGCTGAGAAAGCCCTCGCCCGAGGTCATTTATCGACAGCGCCCGTCAGGGGCTCGCCCTTATAGGCGTCGTTATAGCGAATCATCAGCCGGCGGTAATCGACCGGCCCCGGCAGGGTCAGGCCCTCGGCGCGCACAAAGCCGAACTTTTCGAAATAGGCGGGCGTGCCGACCAGCAGGATGCCTGTCACCCCTCTGGCGAAAGCGGCCCGAATCGCCACCTCGATCAGGGCGCGGCCAATGCCGTGGTTCTGATATTCGGGATCGACAGCGATGGGCCCCAGAAAGGCGAGTTCGCCGACGGGCTCATGGGCCTCGTCATAGACCCTGACCGGCCACAGCCTGACCGACCCGGTAAGGCCCTCGTCTCCGGCCTTGCCCCGCGAAATCTGCCGCATGACGAAGCTGAGGCCGTCGATCGGCGCATTGCCTTCGCGCAGGCGTTCGGCGGTCTTGACGTAACGTCCGGGCCCGAAAACGCGATTGACCAGCGCTTCGGCGGCTTCACTTTCGGAAGCGCTCTCGACCGTAATCAAACGCTCAAAAGGGTAGGTATCCACGGCTCAGCAACACCCGAAACACTATGACAACAATACGCTTATACGCCAGCCAGCGCGGGCCGGAATAAATACAAAGCCTTGAGACGTCAAATAAATTTAGGGCAAATATTGTAACAGCCCCGCTCCCCGGCCCGCGCCTTATATCACGCCTTGAGGAAGGCAGCAAACGCCTGAGCCGCTTCGGCACTGTTGAGACGAGCGCGGAAAATCCCGCCCTCGCGCACGATATGCGCCCACAGGCCGTCGGGGTCGCGCATCAATCCCTTCGCCTGTTTCAGCGCGTCCGGCGACAGGGCGGCCAGCCGTTCGGCGGCCAGTTGCGCCCGGTTGAGCAGGTCGTCGCGCGGCGTCACGGCGTTGCACAGGCCCAGACCGAGTGCCTCCGCCGCCCCGAGCGGCTGCCCGAAAGCCAGCCATTCGAAGGCGCGCGCATGGCCGATACGGGCGGGCAAAAGCTGGCTGGACCCGCCTTCCGGCGTCAGGCCCAGCTTCAGGAACGGCAGGCTGAGACGCGCCTCGTCCGACAGATAGACTAGGTCGCCGTGCAGCAGCATGGTGGTGCCGACGCCGACCGCCTGCCCCTGAACGGCAAAGACCAGAGGCCGCGCGCAATAGGTCAGGGCCTTGAGGAAGCGAAACACCGGCAGGTCCTCTACCGATCCCTCAGACTGCGCCAGCGTCACGAAATCGGCGATATCGTTGCCGGCGCAGAAATCGTCGCCCACCGCGTCGATCAGCACGACCCGGTGGTCGGCGGTCTCGCCCGCGGCCGTCAGGGCGTCGGCCAGGGTCGCGTACATCACCTGGGTCAGGGCGTTCTTCTTGTGCGGGCGGCTGAGTGTCAGCCGCAACACGCCGTTGGCCGCGGAAATAAGCACCGGTTCAGTCATGGATCGTCCCTGCCTTCATATATTTGCCGAATATGTCGCATAGATTCCGCAAGGGCAGGCAAGCGAAGCGGCGTAAAAATTTACGCCCCCATTGCCTTCAATGCGCCACATCCTGTAGAGACACTCGTAACTAAAAAGAGCGGCCTCCACCCAACGTCCAAGGGCCCGAAAAACGGCGCGACACCCGTTCCACAGGTACATCTTCAAGGAAAAAACACCTGATGTCTCTTTCTTCTTTCTTCAAGGGCGTGGCCTTTCTGGCCGCCTTCAGCCTGAGCGCGGGCGCGGCGATGGCCCAGGAGGCCCCCAAGCTCAATGAAAAGCAGCGCGCCAAGGGCATTGCCGATGCCCCGGCCATGATCAAGGGCGCGGGCGTCCCCTGCGATCCGGCCGACGCCTACTATATCGGCGAGTCGACCACCAAGACCGCCGATGGCAAGACCGTCAAGATTCAGGTCGTCGAAGTGACCTGCAAGGCGGGTGGCGGCTACATCCTCGACAAGAACCCGTCCTCGGGTGTGGTCGAGCAGCGTAACTGTACGCAGGCCTTTTCGCAGAACGCCGCCAATACCAAGCAGATCAAATGCGTCCTGCCCGGCAACAAGGAACACTATGCCTGGCTGACGCCGCTGGTGAAGCCGTACGATGCCACCTGTACCGTCGAGAAGGCCCGCTGGCTGGGTCAGATCGCCGAGCAGAAGACCAACCGTTACGAATACGGCTGCCAGGGTTCGGCGGGCGGATTGATCGACGTCCCCTATGCCCCGAACACCAATGCGCCGAACTTCATCAACTGCCTGATTGCCAAGGGCAATTCAGCCTGTAGCTACACCACGGCCGAACAGGCCACTCAGCGCCTTCAGCCGATCGCCAAGCAGGCCAAGGCCAGCTGCGTTGTCGAAAAGGCCCGCTGGCTGGCCCGCGATACCGACAAGAACGCCGACTATTACGAAATCGGCTGTGCCGGTCAGCCCGGCTTCATCGTCCAGACCTCGCCAGCGCTCGTCTATCAGGCAACCTTCGACTGCAGCCAGGCCAAGGCCATCGGCGGCTGCCAGTACACCGACGCGTCGCAGGCTCAGGCCGGTGCCCGTGAGGCCTATGCGAACCGTCTGAAAGTCACCGGTCTGCCCTGCACGGTCAGCGACTACACCGTGCTCGGCGTCGAAAACGCCGGTCTCAAGCGCGAACTGGTCGAATACAAGTGCCCGGAACAGAAGTGGGGCCTCGCCGTTTTCCTGCCGCCCGCGGGCTCGGCCGCCAAGGCCGAGGTGATGGACTGCTTCACCATGGTCGCCCGCCGCCAGACCTGCGGCTACGTGCCGAAGAGCGCGCTGGATCAGCAGATGGACGTCCTGATCAAGGGGGCCAAGAAGGACTGCGACGTTCAGCAGGTCAACTATCTGGGCCGCGGCGACGCCGACAGCGTCCTCGTCGAAATCGCCTGCACCAACAAACGCGGCTATGTCGGCGCGGTATCCAAGTCCCGTGCGGGCTTCGATGACGTCGTCGCTTGTACCATCGCCAAGAACCGCAAATACCCGATCCAGTGCGAAATCCCCGGCAACGGCACCTACGTCCCGCCCGCCGGTGCGACCAACGACTAAGGTCGGATCGACCGGAACTGAAAAAGCCCGCCGGACCACCGGCGGGCTTTTTTTATTTAGAAATTCGCTCCGGATCCTAAACTTTCAGCCTTGAGTCGAGTAGCAGGAGGCTAGCGACGCAGGTACGCTTGTACCTGCTAGCGACGCCGACGCCCTAATCGGCCAAGGATGGAAGTTTACAGGGTTTCCATGAAACGGCAGGCCTCACCCTGCGACGGCAGGACGATTTCGTCATCGCGCATGACGATCTTGCCGCGCACGATGGTCGCCTTGGGCCATCCTTGGGCCTCGAAGCCATCGAACGGCGTCCAGCCGCAGCGTGAGCGCATCTGGTCGTGGGTGATGACGCGCTTGTGGTTCAGATCGACTAGGGTGATGTCGGCATCATAGCCCTCGGCCATACGCCCCTTGCCGGCCAGACCGAAGACGCGCTGCGCCCCGGCCGAGGTCAGGTCGACCAGACGCTCCAGCGACAGCTTGCCATTGGCCACGTGGGTCAGCATGACCGGCAGAAGGGTCTGCACCCCCGGCATGCCCGACGGCGACGCGGGATAGAGTTTCGCCTTTTCCTCGATGGTATGCGGGGCGTGGTCCGACCCCAGCACGTCGGCAATGCCGCCATTGATGCCGTGCCACAAGCCGTCGACATGGTACTGATCGCGGATCGGCGGGTTCATCTGGGCATAGCCCTTGAGACGCTGATAGGCCTCGGGTGCCACCAGAGTCAGGTGCTGCGGCGTGATCTCGACGGTCGCGATGTCCTTGTTCTGCGCCAGAAAATCGATCTCTTCGGCGGTCGTGACGTGCAGGACGTGGATGCGTTTGCCGCATTCGCGCGCCAGCTTGACGAGGCGGTGGGTCGACTGGATCGCCGATTGCGCGTCACGCACAAAGTCGTGGCTGGTCCAGTCGCCTTCGCGGGCCAGGGCCCGGCGTTCGGCCAGACGGTATTCGTCCTCGCTGTGGAAGGTGGCGCGGCGCTTGACGTTTTTCAGGACGTTGAACACGCCCTCGTCGTCGGCGATCAAAAGCGTGCCGGTCGAGGCGCCCATAAAGACCTTGACGCCGCAGCACCCCGGCAGACGCTCCAGCTCGCCCAGTTGCGTGACGTTTTCGTGCGTGCCGCCGACATAGAAGGCGTGGTCGCAGTGCATGCGGTGCCCGGCCCGCTTCAGCTTGTCCTCGAAGGTCGCCACATCGATCGTGTTGGGATTGGTGTTGGGCATTTCGAACACGGCGACAACGCCGCCCAGAATCGCCGCCTGAGAGCCGGTTTCGAGGTCTTCCTTCCATTCGAGACCCGGTTCGCGGAAGTGGACCTGCGTGTCGATGACGCCTGGCATGGCCAGCAGGCCCGTTGCGTCGAACACTTCGCCGGCGTCGGCCTGAGACAGGTCGCCGAAGGCCGCGAACTTGCCGTTGCGGATGCCGATATCGCCGGTGCCGCGTCCGGCATGGTTGATAATGTCGGCGTTGCGGATGATCAGGTCGTAGGTAGGCATGGTAAAACTCCATTCCTCCCCTCTCCCTGAGGGAGAGGGTGGCGCGAAGCGCCGGGTGAGGGGGAAAAGGTCGAAACCGAGGCTTTGTCGGCAGTTCCCCCTCACCCTAACCCTCTCCCTCAGGGAGAGGGGATTAAGCTGGAGTCAATACCGTTCGGACCGCCTCATATACCCTGTTGAGCGACAGGTCGAGCATATGACACATGGCCTGATCAAGATTCGGGTCCATGGCGCGAATTTCTTCGAACCGACGCGGGGTGCGCAGGACGTGGACGTTGCGGCCCAACGGCGCTTCGACCGCATCGTCCGACGGGCCATAGAGCCCGAAACTCGGGACATTGGCGGCGGCGGCCAGATGCAGCCAGATATCGTCGTTGCCGACAAACGCATGACAATGCCGCAGGCAAGCATAGGCCGTCAGCGGATCGAGCTTGCCGGTCAACTCAATAACCCGGGCCTTGGGCGCGGCCATGCGCAGGGCCGTGGCGGCTTCGCGGTCGCCTTCGCCGCCCAGGATCAGCAGCCGCGCGCCTTTCAGCGGCCCCTCTTCGTTCATCAGGCGCGAGGCCAGAACCGAAAAGCGCTCCGCCGGCCATTGCGCCCCCTGCCACGGCGCGCCCGGCGCTATGGCCAGCAGCGGCGTCTGCTCATCGCCGTCGAGGAACATGGCCGCTCCGGCGGCGCGGGCGTCGGACACCTGAAGCCACGGTAGTTCGGGCACTTCGAGTTTTAATAGCCGCGAGGCCAGAACCACCGGATGCTCGTCTTCGTGATAGGGCGAGGCGATGGCACGCGTTTTGGCCAGCAGGAACCGCGACCACAGGCTTGGCCCGGTATCGAGCAGCAGGCCCCACGCCCGCTTGCGCAAGTGCCACCACAGTTTCGCACCGGCCCACGAGGCGACCTCGCCATCGAAGGGCAACACCGTCTCGATCTGAGGATAGTCAGCGAACAAGGGCGCGGACTCGCTACGCGTCACCAGCGTCACCGCGGCGTTCGGCACTTCTTGCAGCAGGCGTGACAGCACCCCACCTAAGGCGAGCGCCTTTTTCGGTGCGTCCAGCGCAATAACCAGAATCGGAAAAGGTCGGCTCATGTTACATACAGTATCCCGAATCTGATTGACCGCCAAATGACTGAACAGCCAGCCCCGCTTATCGCCCTGCCCCATCGCGCTCTGATCGGCCTCACCGGCCCGGACTGGGGCGTTTTTCTGGGCGGTCAGACGACGATCAATGCCGAAGCCATCTTCGCCGACGTCGCCAACGGCACGCATAAGCCCTTATATTATGGCGCGTTTCTCACGCCGCAAGGCAAGCTGTCGGCGGATTTTTTCCTGCACATACGCGGGGCGGAAGAGGTGTGGATCGAAGTGGCCGCTGATCTGCGCGACGACCTGTTCAACCGCCTCAACATGTTCAAGCTGCGCGCCAAGGTCGTCTTGTCGAAGCCCGAAGTAAAGGTGTTCGCCTCGATCGGAGCCGGTGATTTGCCCGATCCGCGCCAGGCGGGCCTGTTCCGGCACTATGGCGACGACACCGCGACCGGTGACATCGCGGACTATATCGACTTCCGACTGACGGCCGGCCTGGCCGATCCGGGGTTCGATTTCCCGAAGGACTATCTCTACCCCATCGAT
Source organism: Asticcacaulis aquaticus (assembly GCF_028550415.1). Lineage (GTDB taxonomy): Bacteria > Pseudomonadota > Alphaproteobacteria > Caulobacterales > Caulobacteraceae > Asticcacaulis > Asticcacaulis aquaticus. The sequence continues at coordinate 81,748 of NZ_JAQQKX010000008.1, read as the reverse complement.
ATCAATCTCGATCTGATCGACGCCATCGACTTCAAAAAGGGCTGCTTCGTCGGTCAGGAGACGACCTCACGCATGAAGCGGCGCGGCAAGATCAAGAACCGCCTGATCCCTTTGACCCACACGAGCACCTTTGCGTTCGGGGCCGAGGTCCTGCTGGGCGACAAACGCGCGGGCGAGGTGCTAGCCTCGCGCAACGGGCGCTCGCTGGCCCTGATGCGGCTCGACCGGCTCGATGGCGCGCCCTTGACAGTGGACGAGGAACCGGTCGAACTGTCGGCACCGGCGTGGCTCAGGCCGCATCTGGTGTGGACCGAGTAAAAGCGCTCACGGATCGGGGGATCGATGAAAGCCTTGTTGCTGAAACCCTTACGCCACTATGGCCGCTTTCGCGGGCGATCGGGCCGCGCCGAGTTCTGGGCCTTCGTCGGCACACAGGTCCTGATCTATGCGGTGCTTATCAGTCTTCTCAGCGATTTCGGGGCACGGTTCAAAAGCGGCGAAGTCTTTTCCCACCCGATCCTGTGGGGCCTGTGGCTTTTGCTGCTGACGCCGAACCTGGCCCTCAGCGTGCGGCGCTTGCACGACCTCGATCTGAGCGGCCTGTGGGTTGCGGCGCCGTGGGTCGTGTCGAGTATCGGTGTGGCGGCGTTCAACCTTTTCTTTCGCCCCAAGGGCCCCAACCCCGCTGAGACGCCGCCGTTCGACCTGCTCGGCATCTATACCCTGCTGTCGGTCATGATCGAGGTCATGGCCGGGCTGGTCATGTACGTCGTCCTCCCCTTCATGGCGGCGCAGGTCGTCATGCTGCTGGTCGCCGCCTTGCCCGGCCAATCCGGCCCCAACCGGTATGGCGGGCCGCCGCGTTGATATATCCCTTCGCATAACGCCGTTAACCACGTGTCTTAGCGTCAAATTCAAGGATTTCGCCTAGGGGTAAGGAAAGACCTCCCAGCCACAGGCCGTTCCCATGAACCTGATGTTGCGTCCTTTTGCCCGTTATGCGGACTTCAACGGCCGTGCGCGCCGCGCCGAATTCTGGCTGTTCGGCATCACCCAGATGCTGGTCTATCTGCTGTTCGGCCTGATCCTTTTCATGTCGGTGACCTCCGGCAAGCCCGCCACCGTCGTGCTCGGCTCGCTGATCGCCTTTGGCGGCATGGTGCTGTTCATGGTGGGTTGCATCATCCCCAACTACGCGGTGACCGTCCGCCGCCTGCACGACACTGGCCGCAGCGGCTGGTGGATTCTGCTGTACCTGCCGGGCATTCTCGGCAGCTTCAGCACCTGGGCCGCGGCCATCGCCTATATGCAATCCAGCCGCACCGGCGCACCGGACCCCACGGTTTTCGCGCACGCCCTGCAAGGCTCGATCCTGACGATGGTCGGCTGGGTCGGGCAACTGGTCATGCTGGTCTTCATGCTGTGGCCCGGCACACGGGGCGCCAACCGCTTCGGCAGCGACCCCAAGAATTCCGGCCCCGACATCAGCGTCTTCAACGACGAACGCAACGCCGCCAATACGGCCCGCATCGACGACGCCATTGCCAAAGCCAAGGCCGAAGCCGACGCCGCGCGCCCGCCGCACAAGCCGATCTTCGACTTCGGTCCCGGCTCGTCTGGCCCGATGATCAACACCTATGGCCGCGACCCTGCCCCGGAGCCCGCCAAGCCCGCCCCCGCGCCCTGGCAGACCCCGGCCTACGACCCCGGCGTGCGCCCGTCGAAACCCTTCGGCAAACGTTGAGGCGACATCGGAATCCGTGTATGCCAAAGACATGCCGGATTTCAGCTACGAATCGAACATAGACGGCCTCGTCTGCGGGGTGGACGAAGCCGGGCGCGGCCCCTGCGCCGGCCCTCTGTGCGTGGCCGCCGTCATCCTCGACCCGGCACACATCCCGGCAGGCATCGCCGACTCAAAGAAACTGACCGAAAAGCTGCGCTTCGAGATCGAGCCCGAGATCAAGGCCGCCGCTATCGCCTGGTCGGTGATCGAGATTTCCGCCGCCGAGATCGACGCCCTCAATATCCTCAAGGCGACCCTGATGGGCATGGCACAGGCCGTCGAGGCGCTGGGCGATTTGCCGGTCCACGCCCTGATCGACGGCAACCGCTGCCCGCCGCTGTCCATACCCGCCACCGCCGTCGTCAAGGGCGACGACAAGTGCCTGTCGATTGCTGCGGCTTCGATCCTTGCCAAGACGGCGCGCGATCGCATCATGATCGGGATGGACGGCCTCTATCCGGAGTATGGCTTCAAGGGCCACAAGGGCTATCAGGCCAAAAGCCATATCGAGGCGCTGCGCGTCCACGGCCCCTCGCCGATCCACCGCCTGAGCTGGGCCACCGTCAAGGCCGTACTCAATGGCCCGGAAATCGCGGCGCAATAGAACAAAACGAATCCAAATCTGAGTCCCAAAAGACTCACCGTAAAAAAACGCGCGCGAAGGATTCCTTGCGATTCGAAACTTAAGGAATTGTTTACCGCAAAGGATTCTAACCTGAAGGCTTAAGACCGCAGGCCCAGAAGGGCGGCGGCCAAAGTCCAAGGGGTTTTTATGACACGCCACATGCCGCAGAAAGCCATAGCGCAAAACACTGCCCTCGAACTCGACACCATCCATCTGGGCGAGTGCGTGGATGTCCTCAAATCCCTGCCCGACAAATCGGTCGATCTGGTCTTCGCGGACCCGCCCTATAACCTCCAACTCGGCGGCGATCTGCTGCGTCCGGACAATTCCAAGGTCGACGCCGTCGACGACGCCTGGGATCAGTTCGCCAGCTTCGAAGCCTATGATCGTTTCACGCGTGAGTGGATGCGCGAATGCCAGCGCGTCCTCAAGGATGACGGCGCCATCTGGGTCATCGGCTCATACCACAACGTGTTCCGCCTCGGCGTTGCCTTGCAGGACCTCGGCTTCTGGGTGATGAACGACGTCATCTGGCGCAAGGCCAACCCCATGCCCAACTTCAAGGGCACGCGCTTCACCAACGCCCACGAAACCCTGATCTGGGCGACGAAGAACAAGGGTCAGAAGCGCTATACCTTTAATTACGACGCCCTTAAGGCCTTCAACGAAGACACCCAGATGCGCTCCGACTGGGCCATCCCGCTGTGTACCGGCGAAGAGCGCCTCAAGGACGAGGCCGGCAACAAGGTCCACCCGACCCAGAAGCCCGAAAGCCTGCTCTATCGCGTCCTGCTGGCCTGTTCCAAGCCCGGGCACATCGTGCTCGACCCCTTCTTCGGCACCGGCACCACGGGTGCGGCCGCCAAGCGTCTGGGCCGCCACTTCATCGGTATCGAACGCGATCCGACCTACGCCAAAGCCGCGATGGAACGCATCGAAAAGGTCATCCGCGTCAGCGAATCCGATCTGGCCGTCATGGGCTCCAAGAAGGCAGAACCCCGCGTCCCCTTCGGCGCTCTGGTCGAGGCCGGCCTGCTGCAACCCGGCGACACGCTCTATTGCCCCAAGGGCCTCAAGACCGCCCGCGTCCGCGCCGACGGTTCTCTGGTCCACGGCGAGCTTTCGGGTTCGATCCACAAGCTGGGGGCCATGCTGGAACAGGCCCCGGCCTGCAATGGCTGGACCTACTGGCGCTTCAAATCCGACGCAGGCTTCAAGCCGATCGACGACCTGCGCTCACGCATCCGCCAGCAGGGTCACTAGGGCGCGGCCCTAGAACCCTAACGTACCGCGGCAGGCGGCATCGTCCAAAATGATAACCGAATGAGGCCCGGTGGAAACAGCGGGCCTTGTTCCATGCGACGAAAGTCGTACCCCCAAACGATGGCGCTTGATTTCAGGCCTAACCGCGTGTTTAAACTGTCCCCAAAATATCACCTATAAATCTGGGGAACGTCCATGAAAATGCCCATCCTGCGCCTAGCGGCGCTGGTCCTTACGCTCTTTGCCGGAACGGCGATCCTTTCGCCCGCTCAGGCGCAGGACCGCAAGGCCATGCTGGCCGCCGAAGCCGCCGCCGAAAACGTCAAGGCCGTCAGCAAGCTGGTCGAACAATACGGCCTGCCCTGCGAAGTCACCGAAGCCTCGAAGCCGACGGTCGCCGACGCCACCGTCGATGGCAAGAAGGCCGCCATCGAAATCTTCGAAGTCGTCTGCAAGGACCAGCGCGGCTATATCCTGTACAAGGCCAAGAACGCGCCGTTCGGCAATCCGCAAGGCTGCCTCGAAGCCGCGGCAGTTGCCAAGACCGCCCCCGGCAGCCCGACCTGCAAGCTGAAAGGCAATCGCGCGGCTCACTACTGGCTGGGCGACACGGCGAAGTCCAAGATCCCCAGCTGCGCGCTTTCCGGTGCCCGCTTCATCCGCGCCGACCAGAAGGCCAATACCGAGCTTTATGAGATCGGCTGTAAAAATACCGCCGGTGGCATCTTCGTTGTCCCGACCCATAAGGCCACGGATAAGACCGTCGCCTTCTACAACTGTCTGAAAACCGCCGAAACCGCTCTGAAGTGCGAACTGACCACCCCGGAAGTCGCCCCCCAGACCCTGGCGGCCCTGCTCAAGAAAAACGCACCCGACTGCGTGCTGACCAATGCCCGTTTCGGCGGCGCGACCAAGGATTCCGAATATTACGAAGTCGGCTGTAAGGACAAGGCGGGCTTCGTGCTCGTTACCGACACCGCTGGTGAATTCAAGGGCGCCGTCGGCTGCGACAAGGCCGCGGCGATCGGCGGCTGCAAGTTCACCGACAATGCCGCCCTGGCTGCCGCCGGCAAGGCCAAGGCTGAAGAAGCCAAGGCCAAGTACAAGGACGCCTATGCCGCCGCCCTGACCGCCGGTGGAGTCACCTGCACCATCGAGGACTTCCGCCGCATCGGTCACGACAACGACTCCAAGCGTGATCTAGCCGAATTCAAGTGCGCCGAAGCCCCCAACGGCCTGATCGCCCTGATCCCCGACGCCGGAACGACCGGCAAGCTCGACACCTTCGACTGCTTCGCCGCCGCCACGCAAAAGACCGATTGCACCTACGTCACCAAGGACCAGCTCAAGGCTAACCTGCAAAAGCTGACCGTCGGCCATAAGTCGATCAAGGCCGACTGCGTTATCGGCGAGGCCCGCTACGCCTTCGAAAACAACGGTCAGGTGGTGATGGAAATCGCCTGCGTCAACAAGCGCGGCTATATCGCGGTCCTCAACAAGGCCCGCACCGCCCTGAACCCGGCCGTCCCGTGCCACATCGCCGCCACCAATCCCGGCGTGCCGGAAAAGTGCACGATCGCGGGTAATGGCTCCAATAAGGAAGGTTAAGGGGCTCGCCCCTTAACCCGAAACGTACCGCGGATGCGGGTTCGGCCATTGCGGTTTGAACCTGTCAGCGGATTATACTGATTAGCCCTGCCCTCACCGGCAGGGCTTTTTATTCGAGCGTGTAGCTGAAACCAAATTGTGCCTTTTTACCTACAACGCTTTCCCCGAATTTCGACTGCGTGTCATATCGCCAAGTCTGGAGATATTTCAGCACATTCCTGACATAAGCCTTGTCCGGATAATCTTCGTTCAGGTTATGACAATCCGTCAGATAACCTTCGGCGTTGATTGTGCAGATCACCACAAAGCGTTTGCCGCTGGCTTCCAGATCAATGTGCATAGTCTGACCTTCCAGCAAGTCCGGCGGTGACAGTTGCTCGATAAGAATCAAATCCTCTGTCTTGACGATATCCGGTGATACCGGCAGAGCAGCCGCCAGCCATGCCAATAGCATAAGCATTTCACTTAAACCCCATCTTCAAAGCCTTGCCGAATACCGTCGGCAAGGCTTTTTTGTCGGCCCAAGGTAGGAGTTGATATTGGTTGTGCTGCCGCAGAAAGTCACTCATTTCGACTGCGTTTAATTCAATCCGCCAGACCTGCTGCTTCAGCGCAAAATGCGTAAACACGTGATCGTACGTGCCGATATTCACCCATACCCCCTCTCCCCGTTTACGGGGAGAAGGGAAACTGATCATATCGTCCTCCCAAACCTCGCCCCGCCACTCCAGATGCGGCAAACCCAGCATCCCGCCCAGCAAACCCTTGTCCGGGCGGCGCTCGACGATAAAGCCCGCGTCCGAGACAATCAGAAACGCCACCCCGTAGCGCACAGGCTTAGGGGCCTTGGCCGTCTTTACCGGATAGACCTCCGGATTACCTTCGGCAAAACCCGCGCAGGCTTCACGCAACGGGCACAGCATACATAGCGGCGATTTCGGACGACACACAGCATTGGCTAAATCCATCAGCGCCTGCGGCCAGTCGCGCGCGCGATCATCCCGCACCCAGCGTCCGGCCAGATCACGCAGGACCGGTTTCGCCGCGGGCATCGGGGTTTTGACGGCATATAACCGGCTCATCACACGCTCGATATTGCCATCTACGACATTGGCTGCTTTCGAGAAGGCAAAGCTCATCACCGCCGCCGCCGTATAGGGCCCGAAACTCGGCAAGGTCAGCAAGGCCGTCTCATTCGCCGGAAACACGCCGCCATATTCGCTGACCACCTCCCGTGCGCATTTGAGCAGGTTGCGCGCCCGCGAATAGTAACCAAGCCCCGCCCACTCCGCCATGACGCGCTCATTAGGGGCCGCCGCCAGATCGCGCACCGTCGGCCACAGGGCCATGAATTTTTCGAAATAGGGCAAGGCGTGCGGCACGGTCGTCTGCTGCAACATGACCTCGGACACCCAGATGCGATAGGGATCGCCCTCACCGCCAAGACCCGGACTCTGCCGCCACGGCAGAATCCGCGCATTCGCATCGTACCAATCCAGCATAGACGCCCGCAAAGGCGAGACATCAAGCGCCGTGTCAGTTATAGTCAGCATATGAAAGACAACCTGCCATCCCTCGACGAAGCGGTACGCATCCTGCGCACGACGCGTACGCGCCGGGCGCCGAAACCGCCGCCGCCCGTCAACCGACAGATAGCGCCCCTTTTGAAAACGCTCAATGAGCGATTTGAGGCCTACGATACCGGGGCCGGGCGTCTGAAAAACCGCTGGGCGGAGATCGTCGGCGATACGGTGGCGCGGATCACCGAGCCTCTCAAGGTCGTGCGCGGCAAGCCGGGCAGCAAGACGCCCGGAACCCTTGAACTGCGTGTCGAAGGGGCCTATGCCGCCGTCATCCAGCACCAGAACCGCGTCATTATCGACCGCGTCAACCTGTTCCTTGGGGCGGGCACGGTCGAGCGCCTGCGCCTCGTTCAGGGGCCGATCCAGCGCGCCGCGAAGGCCGCGCCGCCCCCGCCCAAACGCCCGCTGAGCGCCATAGAAGACCTCGGCCTGCAGGAGAGCCTTAAAGACGTCACCGACGACCGGCTCAAACGCGAACTGCTCAAGCTGGGCCGGGCTGTTTTACTCAAGGACAAGAACACAAAGTGACATCTTGCCAAAGACCCTGATCTGGCCTTAGGAAAGAGCCATCACGAACTCGTCGTCCGAGTTCTCACCCCGATATGTCACGAGGCCGCTTCCATGCACCCGACCCGTAAATCTTTCGTCCGGAACACCCTGCTTGCCGCGGCGGCCCTCGCCGCGCTCGCCCTCACGGGGTGCGGCGGCACGGGCGGCAGCGCCGCCAGCGACGAAGACATGACGCTGGGCAAGGCTGATGCCCCGATCACCCTGATCGAATATGCCTCGGTGACCTGCGTCCACTGCGCCGACTTCAACGAGAAGGTGTTTCCGACGGTGAAGAAGGACTATATCGACACCGGCAAGGTCCACTATATCTACCGCGAATTCATCACCGGCCCGGCGGACGTCTCGGCGGCGGGCATTCTGGTCGCGCGCTGCGCCGGCAAGGACAAGTATTTCTCGGTCATCGACGCCATTATGCGCTCGCAGAAGGAAATCTTCACGACGGGCGACGGCAAGGGCGTGCTGAAACGCGTCGCCAGCTCCGCCGGCATGTCCGACGAACAGTTCCAGACCTGTGTCAGCGATGCCAAGGGCCTCGACCGCATCAACAAGAACATCGAAAAGTACGTCAAGGAAGACGACATCACCGGCACCCCGACCCTGATCATCAATGGTGAAAAGTTCACCGGCGACTACACCAAGGTCGAGGAATTCACTGCCGCCCTCAACAACGCCAAGCCCGTCGAAAAGAAGTAAGCCCATGACCGCCACCTCCCCTGTCCGGACGTTCATCGACATGGCCGTCAAGGCGCCGTTCTGGCAGCAGGCGGTGGCGGTCTTCGCCGTGGCCGTGGTCGCAACCACCGCCTTTACCCTGACGGCGGACGCGCAGACAAAAGCCCCGGCCAAGCCGGTGCCCCTGCTTCAGGACGCCAGCAAGGGTCCGGCCAATGCCAAGGTGGTGGTCACCGAATATGCTTCGGTCACCTGCACCCACTGCGCCGCCTGGTACGCCAGTAACTGGGCGAAGTTCGAACGCGACTACGTCAAGACCGGCAAGGTGAAATACGTCTATCGCGAAGTGGCAACCAATCCGGCGCCCATGGCATTTGGCGTCTATATGCTGGGCCACTGCGCCGCCAACAAGGCGAACTGGCTGGGCCAGAAGGGCGGCAAGAAGGCCTATTTCACGGTCATCGACGGCTTCCTGGCGGCGCAATCCAAGGTCTATGAAACCGGCGACGTCCTGCCCGTGCTGAAAGACCTGTCGAAAAAGAGCGGCCTGAGCGAAGGCGAGATGGACGCCTGCGTGAAGAACGAGGCCCTTTACAAGGCCGTCGCCACGCGCATGGAAGCCAATATGACCAAGGACGATGTCGAATCGACCCCGACCTTCTTCGTCAACGGCAAGCGCGTCCCGAGCGACTACGCGTCCATCGAAGCCGCCATAAAGGCCGCGTCGAAATAATGCCTTTTCATACCTCCCCAACTTGTTGGGGAGCCGGGCGGCCGGTGCCGGGGACCGCACGAGCCGACGAAGTCGGTGAGATGTGGTGGTGGGGGTTTTGGCTTTCTTCCGACAGTGACCGTCGAATTTCCGCAAGATGCCCCACCACCACGCCTTTCAAGCGCGGCCCCCTCCCCGGCATAGCCACGGAGGTATGATTTAGCGCGGTTCGCGCACGGTAAAGCCGCGACGGCGTAACTCGCCTATCAGCCGGTCATCCCCCGTCAGGGCGTGCATCGGCAGGATCAGCACGCTGCGCCGCGCTCCGGTCATGGCCTTTTCGATCGTCCCCACCGTATCGGCGACCGAGCGCGCGGTCAGATCGTCGCCCAGAGCGTCGAGACAATCGCCTTTGGGATACTGGTTCAGAATGGGCTTCAGGCGCGCCACATCGCCACCGACCCAGGCGCTGGTCGCGATGGGCACGTTTTTCGTCTGATAGTCTATGGTATCGAGCGAGGCCGTCAGGCAGCGCCGGGCTTCCGCCGCATCGATGCCGTTGACCTGCGACAGCAGAGGCTTGATCTCATAGGTCGCCACGCGCCGCACCTTGACCTTGTGCTTTTTGGCCGTTTTCGTCAGCTGATTGATGACCGACGACGACGAATAGTCGTATTTCTTGCTCACGGCCATCGACAGGCGCAGCCCGGCCCACAGGGGCTTGTCCTTTTCGATATCGGCGGTCTTGATGCCATGGCGGCGCGCGGTCTCGACGAAGCGCGCATATTCGGCCGCCGACACCACGTCCTTCAGCCGCGTCTTGCCCGGCAGGTCCTTGTCCTTCATGACGCTATAGACGACCGATATCCCGCCGACCGCCGCCGGAGGCAGGTACAGGGTTTCGGCATCGCTCAGGATGCGGTCGATGCGCGCGCTGTCCCACGCGGCCTTGCCCTGTATGGTCGTCGTGCCGATGATCCAGACGATCTTGTCGCCCTTCGTCACCCGCCACAGAGCCGGACCGGGCAGGTCTTTGGTCACCGCCACCTCGGTCAAACCCCAGTCTTCCGGGTTGGCCGTGCCCGCCGTTTGCGCACAGGCCGGAACCGCCGCCAGCAGCGACAGGCTGATGATAACCGTTTTAAGCATGAAAGCCCCCCTCTTTGCCGTGGTGATGTAACCCGGCGTGATGGCCGTATTTGGGCAGGATCGAGGCAAGCCACCTTATCCACAGGACGACTTGCCTTATCCGCGCCAAAGGCCTTACAAGCAAGGGTTCAACGCTTTTCACCCTCAGGTCCTCCTTGCAGTTTCAACGGCTGAAACTTTCGGGCTTCAAGTCCTTCGTCGATGCGACCGAATTCCGCATCGAGCCCGGCCTGACGGGGATCGTCGGGCCGAACGGCTGCGGCAAGTCGAACCTGCTGGAGGCCCTGCGCTGGGTCATGGGCGCGACGTCAGCCAAGGCGATGCGCGGCGCGGGCATGGAAGACGTGATCTTCGCCGGATCGGACAAGCGCCCCTCGCGCAACTGGGCCGAGGTGACGCTGACCATCGATAATGCCGCGCGTCTGGCGCCGCAGCCCTTTACCGATCAGCCGGTGCTCGACATCGCCCGACGCATCGACCGCGGTCAGGGCTCGACCTACCGCGTCAATGGCAAGGAGGTGCGCGCTCGCGACGTGCAACTTCTGTTCGCCGACGCCTCGACCGGGGCCAATTCCCCGGCGCTGGTCCGTCAGGGACAGATTTCGGAACTGATCGCCGCCAAGCCGCAGAATCGCCGTCGCGTCCTCGAAGAAGCCGCCGGGGTATCGGGCCTGCACACCCGGCGGCACGAGGCCGAACTGCGCCTGCGCGCTGCTGAGGCCAATATGGCGCGGCTGGACGACATTTCACGCGAACTGGACAGCGCCCTATCGCGCCTGAAACGCGAGGCGCGTCAGGCCGACAAGTACAAGAAAATTTCCGCCGAGATTCGCGCCCTGCAAAAGGCCATCCTGCACGCCAGATGGCTGGAGGCCGTGGCCGTGTTTCAGGCCGCAACCGGCGATATGCAGACCCTGTCGCGCCGCGTCGAGGATACCGCGCGCGCCGCTGCCGCCGCGCAGACCGAGGCCCTGACCGCTGCCGAAAATATCCCGGGCTTACGCGACGAAGAGGCCGTGGCAGCGACCGTCAATCACCGCCTGACGATCGAGAAGGAACGCCTCGACCTCGAAGAAAAGCAGGCCCTGGCCGAGATCGAGCGGTTGAAAGCCGACCTGCGCCGTCAGCAGGCCGACCACGCGCGCGAACTGGAACTGGCCCGCGACGGCGCGTCGCAGATCGAGCGCCTGACCGAAATGCTGGAGCGCGTCCGGGCCGAGATCAAGGACGCCCCCTCGCGTGAACCGGAACTGAAGGCCGCCGTCCTGATGTCGGAAAGCGAGCGTGTCGAGGCCGATCAGCGCATCGAAGAACTGGCTGCCGAACTGGCCGCCCTGACCGAACGGCAACGGCTGGAGGCGACGCGGCTGAAAGAGGCGCAGACGCGATTCGAGCGACTGCTGGCTCAGACAAATCAGGCCGAACGCGAAAAACAGGCGCTTGGGGCCTTCGACCACGCGGCGCTGAAAACCGCGCGCGAAGCGGCAACGGCCTTACAGACGGCGCTTGACGAGGCGCGCGCCGCCGCCGAATCGCTCGAAGGCGAGCGTGTCGGCCACGTCAATGCCGAGGCGCAGGCACGCAAGACCGTGCGCGATATCGAGGACCGTTTGGGGCGGCTGACCGCCGAATCGCGCGGTCTGGCGCAGGTACTGAACGCCAATAGCGGCAAGGCGAAGAGTCCGGTGCTCGATGCCGTCCGCGCCGATAAGGGCTATGAACTGGCGCTCGCCGCCGCCTTAGGCGATGACCTGAACCTCAGCTTGAGCAAACGCGGCGCGCTGGATGCGCTGGCCTTCTGGACCGAGGATTTCGAATCGACGACCGCTATCGACGGTTTGGCCGCGTTAGGGGTCAAACCGCTGGCCGAGGTGGTGAAAGCCCCGCCCGCCCTCGCCTTACGTCTGCAAGCCATCGGCGTCGTGGCGCAAGGTGACGGCGACCGGCTGCAAAGCCAGTTACCTATGGGCGCGCGGCTGGTCTCGGTCGAAGGCGATCTGTGGCGCTGGGACGGGCTGATCGTCCGCGCCAAGGCCCCGAAACCCGCCGCCGTGCGACTGGCGCAACGGACGCGGTTCGAGGAACTGGAAAGCGACATCGATGCGCTCAAGCCGCAACTGACCACGACACAAACCGCCCTGACCGAAGCCGCCAATGCCTTGCGCGGGTTCGAGGACCGCCTGCGTCAGGCGCGGGTCAGATTGCCGGAACTTGAACGCGATTTGCGTACAAAAACCGGGCTGGCCGACGACCTCAGCCGCAAGCAGACCCAATACGAATCGCGTCTCGAAGCGCTCGACGGGACGATCAAACGTCTGCGTGGCGATCTCTCGGAGGCCAAGACGGCCTATGAGGCCCTCGCCGACGAACAATCGACGCCCGAAGCGCAGGACGACCTGAACGACGCGCTCATCGAGGCGCGTAACCACGCCAATGCCAAGCGTCAGGCCGTGCTGGCGGCGCGTTCGGCGCTCGACGAAGACAGCCGCAACCGGCAACAACGCGAAGCCCGCGAGCGCAACCTTGGTCGCGACCTGACCGACTGGACGCGGCGACACGGCGAATCGGGCGGCCGCGTCGACAAGCTGACCCGCGAACAGGAAGCGACGGTCGCCGCACTGGCAAAGGCCGAGGCCGCACCGGAAACCTTTGAGGCCAAACGCCTGACCCTGCTCGATTCGCTGACGCTGGCCGAAACGCGTCTGTCGGCAGCGCGCGACGCCTTGGCGCTTGCCGAAACCACCAAACGCGAGGCGGATGCGGCGGAAAAGGCTCGCGAACACGAGGCGTCGGAGGCCCGCGAACACCGTGCCGGTGCCCTGGCCCGTCTTGAAGCCGCCACCGCCAAGAAGGACGAAATCGAAGCGCAGATTCTTGACCAGACGCAGGACACACCCGACGCGCTGGGCCGCCGCCTGAAGGAAGAGGCCATCGCCACCCCCGCCGATGCCGCCGGTGCCGAGGCGCTGCTGTCGGGGCTTGAGCGCGAGCGCGATCAACTGGGCGCCGTCAACCTGCGCGCCGAGGAAGAAGCGACCGAGTATCAGGACCGTCTGGAAAACATCAGCCGCGAACGCCTCGACCTGACCACCGCCATCGCCCGCCTGCGCGAGGGGATCGACGAACTCAATGCCGAGGGTCGCGAACGGTTGCTGGCGGCGTTCGCGGTGATCAACGAACACTTCAAGACCCTGTTCGTCGCTCTGTTCGGCGGCGGTTCGGCGGAATTAAGATTGGTCGAATCGGACGATCCGCTGGAAGCGGGGCTCGAAATCTATGCCTGTCCGCCGGGCAAGCGCCTGTCAACCATGAGCCTTATGTCGGGTGGCGAGCAGGCCCTGACCGCCACGGCGTTGATTTTCGGGGTCTTTCTGGCCAATCCGGCCCCGGTCTGCGTGCTGGACGAGGTCGATGCGCCGCTCGATGACGCGAATGTCGACCGCTATTGCCGCCTTCTGGCCGAAATGCGCACGCGGACCAATACGCGCTTCATCGCCATCACCCACAATCCGGTGACCATGGCGCGGATGGACCGCCTGTTTGGCGTCACCATGGCCGAGCGCGGCGTCTCGCAACTGGTCAGCGTCGATCTGACGGCGGCGGAAGCTCTGATCACGGTATAACTTTTGCTGGTCGCGATATTGTAGCCGAAAACCGGCAACCACTTTTCGGCATATCGCTCTACAAAAAGGCGATTTTCCGATATAGGGATGCTGCACCGCATAATAAGGCGCAATTAGATCAACTTTCTGTCATCGGATTGCTTGACCTTTCGGGTCTGTCCGATTAGGTTCCGCGCCGTCCGGAGGGGGCTGCGCGTGTCTTGAAAACAGGCGTGCATCTCCTGAAAGGTCCGAACATGACTGACGAACCCGACAACGAGACTTCGACCAAGCTTGACGATCTGGACAAGCGCCTTGACGCCATCGAGCGGAAAAAGCGCCGGAAAGACACCGATCACGGCGAAAGCGAAGCGGGCGCCGGCAAGGGCTATCAGGCTCTGGGCGAACTTCTCGGCGGGATTTTCATCGGTCTGGGGGCGGGCTGGCTGAGCGACGAGTACCTGCATACGCGCCCGTTCGGCATGGCTGTCGGCGTGATTTTAGGACTCATCGCCGGGGTTTACGCGGTTGCGCGCAGCGCACGACGCTAAAATCCGGCGGGACCAAAAGAATTCTTTCGCCGGTTTCCCGGCACCGCAGATTTAATTGATGAGGTAGGGCTTATGGCCGATCCGTTGCACCAGTTCCAGATCCAGAAGGTCGTCGACCTGCCGGTTATTGACGTCGCTGGTGTGCCCGTCGATCTCTCGATCACCAATTCGGTCCTCGCCATGCTGATCGGCGTCGGCGCCGTCATCGTGTTCTTCAGCCTGACGACCGCCCGCGCCTCGATCATTCCGGGCCGCTTTCAGGTCATGGCCGAGGGCCTGTTCGGCCTGATCGACGATCTGGCCGAATCGATCATCGGTCACGATGGCCGCGCCTTTTTTCCCTTCGTCTTTACGCTCTTCCTGTTCATCCTGAGCTGTAACCTTGTCGGCATGACGACCTACTTCACCGCGACCTCGCAACTGGCGGTCACGGCGATGCTGGCCATCCTGACCATCGGCACGGTGATCGTGGTCGGTATCCTGCGCAACGGTCTGGGCTTCTTCAAGCTGTTCTGCCCGTCGGGCGTGCCGCTTCTGATCCTGCCGATCCTCATCCCTATCGAAATCATCTCCTTCCTGATGCGCCCCATCACCCTGACGCTGCGTTTGTTCGGCAACATGGTCGGCGGCCACATCGTGATGAAGGTGTTCGCGGGCTTCATCGTCGCACTGGCTTCGGCGGGCGTGGCGGGGTATCTGGGCGGCTTCGTGTCGCTCACCGCGGTCGTCGCCCTGACGGCGCTGGAGTTCCTGGTGGCCTATCTGCAAGCCTTCGTGTTCGCGGTTCTGGCCTGTGTCTACCTCAACGACGTGGTGAACCTGCATCACCACTAAGTACATCTTTTACTTAAGTTTCTCTCTTTCTTCCTACGGAGTTTAAAGTCTATGGACGCTTCTGCTTACAAGTTCCTCGGCGCGGGTCTGGCCATGCTGGGTATGATCGGTGCCGGTATCGGCCTGGGTCTGCTGTTCGGCAACTTCTTCCAGGGCGCGCTGCGCAACCCGTCGGCTGCCAAGTCGCAACAGACCAACCTGTTCATCGGCATGGCGCTGACCGAAGCCCTCGGCATTCTGGCGTTCGTTATCGCCATCATGATCCTGAACGGCTAATAAGCTTCGCTTAGACGCGCATCTGATCCGAAAACCGCTGACACTTTTCGGGATGCGCTCTGCGGACTTATAGAACTACTCAACGACGGATCAGGCTTGGAAAACGAGTCTGATCCGCCCGTTTGTTATAGACCATGCCTTCCTGTGGCCCCGGCCATATGGAGCAAAAGGATCAAACCATGAGCGTTACCTCAAGCCCGGAGGCCACGGCCGCAACCGACACCAGCGCAGACGCGCCGGTGACCACGGTGGCGACGCTTGAGCCTGTCGCGGAAGCGCAAGCCTCCGCCGAGGCGGCCCACGGCGACACCCACACCACCACCGCCCATGCCGAAGAGCATGCCTCGGGTGGCCTGCCGCAGTTCCAGACGGAACACTGGGCCGGTCAGATGGTGTGGCTGGTCATCATCTTCCTCGTTCTGTTCGTCCTGATCGCCAAGGTGTTCGCCCCCCGTCTGCGCAAGGTCATCGACACGCGCGGCGCGACGATCGCCGAAGATCTGGCCAATGCCCGCGCCATCCGCGACGAGGCCGAGGCTCAGGCCAAGGACGCTGCGGCTGAAACCGCCGCCGCTCACGTCGCCGCGCGCAAGCTGGCCGCCGACGCCAAGGCCAAGGCCGCTGCCGAACAGGCCGCGGCTCAGGCCAAGGAAGACGCCCGCCTGAACGCGGTTCTGGCCGAATCGGAAGCCTCGATCCGCGCCAAGCGCGACGAAGCCCTGTCGCACGTCACCGAAATCGCCACCGACACCGCGTCGGCCCTGATCGAAAAGCTGACCGGCAAGGCCCCGACCAAGACGGCCCTCACCGCCGCTCTGAAGAAAGCGTAAGGAGACCTAGATGGAACACGCAGAACCGTCCTTCTGGGCCAATCCCGAAACCTGGGTCCGCATCGGCCTTGGGTGCTTCTTCCTGCTGCTGATCGTCATGAAGGTGCCGCAAAAGCTGTGGGCGTCGCTGGCCGATACCGGCAACGCCGTCCGCGCGGAACTGGACGAAGCCGTCCGCATCCGTCAGGAAGCTCAGGCCCTGCTCAACCAGATCAAGGCCGAGCGCCTTGCTGCCGAGCAGAAGGCCAAGGACCTGATTGTCTTTGCCGAGGAAGAGGCCCAGCGCCTTGCCACCGAAGCCAAAGCCAATCTCGACGAGTCGATCAAGCGCCGTCAGGCTCAGGCCGAAGCCAAGATCGCTCAGGCCGAAGCCAAGGCGGCCGCAGAAGTGAAAGCCGCGGCTGCCGATCTGGCCGCCGGTCTGGCTGAAACGATCCTGCTGGATCGCGTGGCCGGTCTGAAAGCCGATCCGCTGGTCGATCAGGCCATCGCTCAGGTGGGTTCGCGCCTGTCGTAAGCGATTAAGCAAGCTAATGAAAAAGCCCCGTGGTTCCGCCACGGGGCTTTTTTACATTCAATCATACCTCCCTACTTTGCGGGGAGGAGGGAAAGGTGGGGTGCCTTGCAGAGGTTGAACGGCTAAGTAAGTAAGAACCCCCACCACCACATCTCGCTGACCTTCGGTCATCTCGTGCGGTCCCATCGCTTGGTGAAAGCTATACTTTCACCGGCGCTATAGCCCGACAAGTCAGGGAGATATGAAGCAAGCACTGCCCACAAACTAAAAACCCTCCGATCATCTGACCGAAGGGTTATTTTGCGCTTTGGGTATGGAAGATGTTTTTCTTCGACTTCCGCAGAAACCGTCGACGGAAGCCGCCGAGCATCCGACCCGGCGCCTTGAGCACCAGCTTCTCGGTCTTCAGCATCTGATGCCAGACGATCGAGACGACCTTGGCGCGCGGCCGCAGCAGACGCCGCAGGGGGCCAAGCCATTTCGGGTGCTTGCGCTGGACCTTGATGAACTGACGCTTGGCCCAGTAGGAGTTCTTGAGCACGATGATCAGACCGGCGATCGACACCGGCATCCCCAACGGACCCGGCAGCGGCGCAATCAGGATACCGAGCAGAACCAGCAACGACCCAAGACTGATCAAGCCCGCACGCCAGAGACGGCTCATACTGCGATGGACAGGGTTTTTCTTCTTACGGAGCTTCACGACCCTCACCGCGCGCGACACCGAGACCTTCTTTTCAGAAGGTTTCAAAATGCCGGCAAAGAAGCCCGAAAGGCGGCTCATGGTGGATCCTCAAGTAGGTTCGTACGATCTAACCGGATCGACGGCCCAAATCTGTCAGTTGAAATCGGATAACACGGTAAGGTTTACTATTTGGTCGGCATTCAGGGTAAACGCCCGCTCACACCGGCGATATAGGAATCGCAGGCCTGTTTATAAAGGGGTGATGCAACCGAATTACGGCGGTGTTGCCTTATTGCCGATCACGGTGTGTAAAAAAGCCCCGCAGACCGTTATCTGCGGGGCTTTTGCACGTTTACGGCCTACTCAGCCGCTTCGTCCATGTAGCTTTCCATCGGCGGACACGAGCAAACCAGATTGCGGTCGCCATAGACGTTGTCGATGCGGCCCACCGGCGACCAGTATTTGTTGGCCATCGACGCCTTGGTCGGGAAACACCCTTCCTGACGGCTGTAGGCGCGATCCCAGTCGCCCGCCAGATCGAACACGGTGTGCGGCGCGTGGCGCAGCGGGCTCGTCTCATGCGTGAAGCGGCCCGAGGCCACGTCGTCGATCTCGCGCTTGATATCGATCATGGCGTCGCAGAAGCGGTCCAGTTCAGTCTTGGCTTCCGATTCGGTCGGCTCGATCATCAGGGTGCCCGCAACGGGGAAGCTCATGGTGGGCGCGTGGAAACCGTGATCGATCAGGCGCTTGGCGATATCGTCGACCGTCACGCCGGTCGCGTCCTTGATCGGGCGGACGTCGATAATACATTCGTGCGCCACGCGGCCATTCTCGCCGCGATAGAGGACCGGATAGTGGCCCTCAAGGCGTTCGGCGATGTAGTTGGCGTTGAGAATAGCGACTTCGGTCGCCTGACGCAGGCCTTCGTCGCCCATCAGCAGCATATAGGCGAACGAGATCGGTAGGATCGAGGCAGACCCATAGTGCGCCGCCGAGACCGCGCCCGCCTCGCCCGTCTGCGGATCGGACGGCAGGAACGGCGTCAGGTGCGATTTGACTCCGATGGGGCCCATGCCGGGGCCGCCGCCGCCATGCGGAATGCAGAAGGTCTTGTGCAGGTTGAAGTGGCTGACGTCCGAACCGTAGTGGCCGGGCCGCGACAGACCGACCTGCGCATTGAGGTTGGCGCCGTCGAGATAGACCTGCCCGCCGGCTTCGTGGACCAGGTCGCAGATATCGGTGATGTGCTCTTCGAACACGCCGTGGGTCGACGGATAGGTGATCATGATGCAGGCGAGGTTCGCCGCGTGCTGCGCCACCTTGACCTTGAAGTCCTCGAAATCGACATTGCCGTCGCTGTCGCAGGCGACGACGACGGTCTTCATGCCGACCATCTGGGCCGAGGCCGGGTTGGTGCCGTGCGCCGAGGCCGGGATCAGGCAGATATCGCGCTGCGTATCGCCGCGCGACAGGTGGTAGCCACGGATGGCCAGCAGGCCGGCATATTCGCCCTGCGCGCCGGAATTGGGCTGCAACGACACCGAATCGTAGCCCGAAATGGCGCACAGATAGGCTTCAAGCTGATCGAACATGGCCTTGTAGCCCTGCGCCTGATCAACCGGGGCATAGGGGTGCAGGTTGGAAAACTCCGGCCAGGTGATCGGGATCATCTCGGTCGTGGCGTTGAGCTTCATCGTGCACGAGCCGAGCGGGATCATGGTGCGGTCGAGCGCCAGATCCTTGTCCGACAGGCGGCGCATATAGCGCAGCATCTCGGTTTCCGAGCGATGCAGATGGAAGACCGGATGGGTCAGGATGTCGTCGTGACGCAGCAGGCTGTCTGGCAGGGCGACGCCCTCACCCGTTGCGCCTTCGGTTTTGCCATCAGCGAAGACGGCCACGATGCGCTCAAGAACGGCGGCGGTGATGCTTTCATCCAGCGACACGCCCACATGCTGGTCGTCGATGCGGCGCAGATTGAACCCGGCTTCGACGGCGCGAGCGTGCAGGGCGGCCACGTCGGCGGCCTTGACGGTGATGGTGTCGAAAGCGGCCTTGGTCACGACGTCATAGCCCAGACCGCGCAGACGCTGAGCCAAGGTATCGGCGTGGCCGTGGATGGTCCGGGCAATGGCTTTCAACCCGTCCGGGCCGTGATAAACCGCGTACATCGAGGCGATAACCGCCAGCAGGACCTGTGCCGTACAGATGTTCGAGGTCGCCTTTTCGCGACGGATGTGCTGCTCGCGCGTTTGCAGCGCCAGACGGTAGGCGGGCTCGCCGCGGCTATCGACCGAGACCCCGACCAGACGCCCCGGCATGGAGCGTTTCAGGGCGTCCCTGACGACCATATAGGCCGCGTGCGGACCACCGTAGCCCATCGGCACGCCGTAGCGCTGCATGGAGCCGATGGCGATCTCGGCGCCCAGGTCTCCGGGCGAGGTCAGCAGCGTCAGAGCCAGCGGATCGGCGGCCATGGAGACGATCGCGCCCTTGGTTTTGAAATCGGCGATCACGGCGCGGAAATCGCGCACCTCGCCCGATGTGCCGGGATATTGCAGCAGCAGACCGAAAAACTCACCTTCCGCCGTCGCTGGATCGCCGACCACGACCTCCCAGTTGAGCGGCTCGGCGCGAGTGCGGATGACGGCGATGGTCTGCGGATGCGTGTCGGCATCGACGAAGAAGCGGTCGGCCTTGACGCGCGACGACCGGCGGGCCAGCGCCATGGCTTCGGCGGCGGCGGTCGCTTCATCGAGCAGCGAGGCATTGGCCACATCAAGCCCGGTCAGGTCGCACAGCAGCGTCTGATAGTTCAACAGCGCCTCAAGACGCCCCTGGCTGATTTCCGGCTGATACGGCGTATAGGCCGTATACCAGGCGGGATTTTCAAGGATATTCCGCTGAATAACCCCCGGCAACAGCGTCCCGTAATAGCCCTGCCCGATCAGCGAGACCAGCGGCGTGTTCTGATCGGCGATCTCGCGCAGTTTCGCCAGCACCTCGACCTCGGTCAGGCCCGCACCGATGCCGATGGGCGTGCGCTCGCGGATGGCGACAGGGATGGTCTGGTCGATCAGTTCGTCGATATCGCTCACCTTGAGGGTGTCGAGCATGGCGGCGATTTCGCCTTCAGACGGGCCGATGTGGCGGCGAACGAAAGGACCGGGTGTGGATTGATTGGAACGGGACATATTTACGCTCTATACCCCCTCTCCCTTGAGGGAGAGGGTCGGGGTGAGGGGGAAATGTTTCAACATAGTGAGGGTGTGACACAAGTTCCCCCTCACCCGGCCTTTCAGGCCACCCTCTCCCTCAAGGGAGAGGGAAAGAATTACAACGTTGCCAAAAACGCTTCGTAGGCCTCGCGGTCCATCAGCGCATCCAGTTGCGACGGATCGCTGAGCTTGATCTTGGCGAACCAGCCCCCGGCTTCCGGCACGGCATTGACGGTTTCCGGTGCGTTCGACAGGTCCGGATTGCCTTCGACGACTTCGCCATCGACCGGCGCATAGACGTCCGAGGCGGCCTTGACCGACTCGACCACGGCGAAGCTGTCGCCCTTTTTCAGCACGGTCCCGGCGGCAGGGACGTCAACGAAGACCACATCGCCCAGCGCGTCGGCGGCATAGGCCGAAATACCGACGAAGGCCGTGCCGTCGCCCTGATCCTTGACCCACTCGTGTTCCTTGGTGAATTTCATGACGACCTCTTAAATCTTGGGTTTGCGATGGTAGCCGTTCGCGACGAACGGGATGGAGACGATTTCGGCCGCATAGGCCTTGCCGCGCACTTCCAGCTTGAGCTTGGTGCCGACGGCGGATTGGGTGGCCGGGACATAGCCCATGGCAATGGAGTAACCGAGCGACGGCGACGGGACGCCGGAGGTGACGATGCCGATGTCCGCACCATCATCCCCCAGAATCTTTGCACCGTCGCGGGCGGGTGGACCTTCGAGAACACGCAGGGCGACGCGGGTGCGCTGCGGATTGTCGCGCTCGGACCGGATGCGATCTATGCCGCGGATATCGCCGCGCTCCAGACGCGACTTCGACATACCGAAGCTAAGGCCCGATTCGACCACGCCATAGGTCTCGTCCATCTCATGTCCGTAGAGCGGCATCCCGGCCTCCAGGCGCAGGCTGTCACGCGCCCCCAGACCGATGGGCTTTACCTCGCTGAACGTCAGCAGCAGGTCCCACAGTTCACCGGCGCGGGCATTGGGGATGCTGATCTCGAAACCGTCTTCGCCGGTATAGCCGGAGCGCGAGATAAACACGGTCTCACCGAGCAACTCAAACGTGCCGCAGTCCATGAAGTACATCTCACAGGCAGGCGCACAGACCTGCGCCATGACGATCTTGGCCTTGGGCCCTTGCAAGGCCAGCAGCGCGCGGTCGCCCAGGATATCGAATGACGTGTCGTCTTTCAGGTTGTCACCGATGATGGCGAAGTCCTGATCCTTGCACGCGGCATTGACCACCAGCATGAAGCCCTCAGGCGCCGGACGCGACACCATCCAGTCGTCGAGGATGCCGCCCTGCTCATTGAGCAGCAGCGAATATTTCTGCTTACCGGGCTTGAGCGCGGCGAAATCGGTCGGCGTCAGGGCCTCCAGAGTCGCCACCGCGCCCGCACCGGTCAGGCGCGCCTGCCCCATGTGCGAGACGTCGAACAGACCGGCCTCAGCGCGGGTCCATTTGTGCTCGGCCATGACGCCTTCGTACTGGACCGGCATGTTATAACCGGCAAACGGGACCATGCGCGCGCCCAAGGCGACGTGACGGTCTTCGAGCGGGGTGGATTTCAACGCGACGTCGGACATGAGGGCCTCGGCAAAATGACGGACACGGGGATACGCAGAAGGTTCGATAACATCCTGCCCCCGCTGTCTTCTTTTGACCTGAGAGATTTAGGCGCGGCCTAGTAGACCACGCTTTGCTCCGTCGGTAGGCGCTCATCTTATAAAGACGACGCCACTTTCCAGCGTTTTAGTTCGGCTTGCGGTCCGTGGGCCTGAGCGTTTCCGGGGCGGTTGCGCCTTCGGCGGCATGAGCGAGTCATGCACTCTCCCGCAAGGTTCTTCGCTTGTGCGATAGACCACATAAAGAGTCAAGGCAGGAGTTAAGTCGCAAACACAGTCAAAAATTGCAATTCGACACATTTCCCGTATTCTGAGCATCTACCGAGAGGCGGGGGCCGATCATGCAAGTACTGCTGACAGACATTACGGAAATGAAGCTGGGTCATTTTTGCGTCGCTGGCTGGGATATCTACTCTAAACGCATGGTGCGTCCCTTGCCGGGTCAACTGCACTGGTCGCCCTATTTGCTCAAAAGGCACGGCTTTCACCCTGGTCACACCTACTATTTCGCGCCTGAAGGTCCGGCACTGGCCACAGATTTTCCGCATAAGAGCGAGGACACTCCCGTTCATGCGTTCAAAATCAAACGCTTGTCGGCCCAACCGATCGATTGGTCGGTCAATGCGCCACCGGCGGCCTCGACCTTAGCTCAGGCCTTTGCGCATCACTCAAAGATCAGTTCCGTATGGCACGGCGAAGCCCATGCTTTCGTGCCGCATGACCATCAGGCCCCCTCTCTGAGCGGCCTTGCGATCACCCCGACACACCTGACCTTCTACGAAGAGTCCGAACGACTGAAAGCCCGGCTCGACGACGGCGAGCGTGTTTACAGCCTGCCGGTCAGCAGTCACGCTTTGCGCGAGGTGTGGAGGAATCGCGGAGTCGATGCTATAAATACCTTGTGGCCGAACGCCCCTCGCCTGCATCTGCGGCTTGGGCTGGCCCGCGCCTTTAAAGACCATCCCGACAAGTGCTTCGTCATGCTGAATGGAGTTTATGCGTAAAAATGAACCTGTTCTCCATCGGCCATTCCAATCATGAGATCGGGCGGTTCATCGACCTGCTGAAACAGGCCGACGTCACCGCCATCGCCGATGTGCGCACCCAGCCCTGGTCGCGTCATGCGGCCGACTATAATTCTGATACGCTCAAGGCTCGACTCAAGGCCGAGGGTATCGCCTATGTCTATCTCGGCAAGGAACTGGGCGGACGCCCCGAACGCCGCCTGATGTGCGAGGGTGTCGCCGATTACGAAGCCATGGCCCGCGAGGAGTCGTTCCATTCCGGCCTGACGCGTCTGGTCGGTGGCGCCCAGACCTATCGCGTCGCCATGATGTGTTCGGAGCAGCATCCGCTCGACTGCCATCGCTGCCTGCTGGTCGGGCGCGCCTTGCTACGAGAAGACGTGGACACACAGCACATCCTGCCCGACGGCGCGCAGATCACCCAGACCGAGGTCGAGACGCAACTGCTGCTGATGGCCAACAAGACGCAGGACGACCTGTTTGCCGACGCCGATACCCTGCTGGCCCATGCCTATGCACAGCGCGCCCGCAAGGTCGCCTTTTCGGAAGCCGCCTGATGGGTGTTCCGCTCTATACGATCGGCTTTACCCAGACCACCGCCGCGCATTTCTTCACGCGACTGAAAACCGCCGGGGTGACCAAAGTCATCGACATCCGACTGCACAACAGTTCGCAACTGGCCGGTTTCGCCAAGTCGGAGGATCTGGCCTGGTTCCTGAAATCGCTGGGCGGCATAGATTATGCGCACCATCCGCTTCTGGCTCCCACCGATGACATTCTGAAAGCCTTCAAGAAAGAAAAAGGCGACTGGGGGCAGTTTCAGTCGCGTTTCCTGAATCTCATGACCGAACGTAAGGTCGAAACGCGTTTCAAGGCCGAAGATTTCGACGGTGCCTGTCTGCTCTGTTCAGAAGCGACCCCGCATCATTGCCATCGCCGCCTGTTGAGCGAATATCTCAACGACAAGTGGGGGCAGACGTTGAAAGTGACGCACCTTTAGCCGTTATTCACGACGACCTTCAGATGACCCTTTTCGCGCAGTTCGGGCGGGTCGTAGGCTTCGGGACGCTCGATCAGCTTGTGCGGCCCGAAGAAGCGCGTGCGGTGCTTCGTCATCTGCGGCAGCAGCGATGCCTCTAAATGTTCGCGCTCGATTTCCATCACGCGGTCGACAAACGGCACAATGTGTTTGTTCGGATAGCGGCCCGGCGGGCAGACCAGCACCAGTTGCTTCTTCGGGAATCGTTCCTTGAAATAGCGCGCCGTCGCCGCATGGTCGCCGTCGGCGGTGACGAGGTAACAGACGTCGAATAGGTTATCTTCGGCATCGGCGGCAATCGACAGCGCCAGATTGACGTCGCCCTGCTTCTCGATGGCCAGATGCCACTGATGGCCGCAGGCGTTGCAGCCGTCGATGGCCGAGACGAAATGCCCGATGCGACACGTCACGCCGCGCGCCTTGAGGGCGTTCATATAGTCTTCGTGGCGTTTCAGCTTGGATTTCGACTGCGGGCGGAAGGCCGAGCACCAGACGACGCGCTTGACCACCTCGGATTTCGGGGCCAGCGCAACGGCGAGCGCCTTAAGGTCCAGCCATTTCAGATAGGGCCGCTTATAGGCGTCGACCGAGTGATAGAGGTTGAAGCCGTCGTAATAGATGGCGGCGCGCTTGCGGAAGAACGGTAGGCTGAAACCGTTCAGGACGCCATTTGGGCCACCGGATGCCGCGCCACTTTTCTTAGCTTTTTCAGCGTTTGACATCGGCCCCAATAACGCAAGCGTTAACCCTCATTAACACTTAAGCGCATGTGGAGCCGTTTGTCAGTATCTTTCCGGTGACAGTTGAAAATTCCCGCACCGGCGTGACGCCAAACCTATTGAGCCTTGACCTTGGCGAAGCGGAAGCGCTTGCCCTGACGGTTGAACTCGACCATCTGCGGCGTGACGTCGAAACCGATCAGGACTTCGAAATTGTCGCCGGCAATGCTGGCGGCGGCGCGCGGAATGACGATATTTTCGATGCGGGTCGCTACATCGACCGACGACTTGCCATTGAAATTCACCGGCAGATCGAAATATTCCTTGGCCAGCACGGTTTCGTCGCGGTCAGTCACCGCGACCCAGTAACGATAGGTGTTCGAATCGGCGCCCGCCTTCGGGCCTTTGCCCAGCGAGAAGCCGACGATCATCTCGATCTCGATCGGCTCGCCGCCCTTATAGGCGCAATCCGACGCCACGCCATTGATCTGACCCGTCCACTTGGCCTCGGCGGAGGCTTCCTTGCCGCCCTCGAAATCCTGATAGCGGGCGGCGTCGTACAGCACCTTGACGAAGGGACACGGACCGTCGGCGCGGCGCTTGGCCAGACGCAGATCCTTCTGGCCCCATTCCTCGTCCTTCTTGGCGCGATCCTCGGCGCTATCTTCGGACTGCTCGCGGTCGCGGTCGCGGTTCTGGGCCGCGGCGATGCCCGGCAGGACGGCGGCAGACACGACGGCTAGGGACAGACCAAACACCAGCGCACGCATTTTCGAAGACATGAAGGCCCCTGTAGATAGGCAAGGATAGAGACACGCGACGACGCGTCCCCACTTAGTAGCGCCTCGCCCGGATTTTTCAAAGGGTTTAAATAGCCATCAAGGCCAGATCAAGGCGAAGCCGTGTTGTGCATGATGCACGCTTAGAACTGGAAAACGCCACGGAATGAGCCTATGTATCGGCGCATGAGCCGACCTGCCCTCACCTTGCATCTCGCCACGCCGCGCGGCTTCTGCGCCGGCGTCGACCGCGCCATCCAGATCGTCGAACGCGCCATCGAACTTTACGGTGCGCCGGTCTATGTGCGCCATGAAATCGTCCACAACAAGCACGTGGTCGACCGGCTGAAAGACCTCGGCGCGGTCTTCGTGAAAGACCTCGATCAGTGCCCGCCGGATCGCCCGGTGGTCTTTTCGGCGCACGGCGTGCCGAAGTCGGTCCCGGCCGATGCCACACAGCGCAAGATGTTCTTCCTCGACGCCACCTGCCCGCTGGTGTCCAAGGTCCATGTCGAGGCCGAGCGCCACCACGCCTCGGGCCGCGAAATCATCCTGATCGGTCACGCCGGTCATCCGGAGGTCATCGGCACCATGGGGCAACTGCCCGATGGCGTCGTCAAGCTGATCGAAACCGCCGAGGACGCGCGCGCCTTTGTGCCCGTCGATGCGACCAATCTGGCCTTTGTGACGCAGACCACGCTTTCGGTGGACGATACGTCGGAGATCGTCGGCATCCTGCAACAGCGCTTCCCGCAGATCGCCGTCCCGCACAAGGAAGACATCTGCTACGCCACGACCAACCGGCAGGACGCCGTCAAGCAGGTGGCCCAGGATTGCGACCTGTTCCTGGTCATCGGTTCGAAGAAGTCGTCGAACTCGCAGCGCCTCGTCGAGGTTGCTCTGCGCGGCGGGGCGAAGGTCGCGCACCTGATCGACGATGCGTCCGAGGTCGACTGGACGTGGTTCGAAGGTGTTGCGACGATGGGCCTGTCCGCCGGGGCCTCGGCGCCGGAAAACCTGATCACCGACCTGATCGAGGCGATCCGCCAACGCTTCGATGTGACCATGACCGAGAATGACGGTGTGCGCGAAACCGTGACGTTCAAGCTACCGCGCGTGCTAACAGAAGCTACGGCCTGACATGAAGAAGGTCACCATTTTCACCGACGGGGCCTGCAAGGGCAATCCCGGCAAGGGCGGCTGGGGCGCGATCATCACCTTTGGGCCACACGAGAAGGAACTCTACGGCTTCGAGGCGGAAACCACCAATAACCGCATGGAACTGATGGCCGTCATCATGGCGCTGGAGGCTCTCAAAGAACCTTGCGAGGTCGACCTCCACGCCGACAGCCAGTATGTCCTCAAGGGCATCAAGGAGTGGATTCATAGCTGGAAGGTGCGCGGCTGGAAAACCGCCGACAAGAAGCCGGTGAAGAACGACGACCTGTGGAAACGCCTCGACGCCGCGCGTCAGCGTCACAAGATCCACTGGCACTGGGTCAAGGGCCACGCCGGTCACGAGATGAACGAACGTGCCGACGGTCTGGCCAACAAGGCGATCAGCGAGGCGATGGCCTAACGCGTTCGAAGGGGGATGTCATGATCAGTATGGCCCGATTTATCACCCTGTGGGGGGAGGACGACTATCCGCCGGAAAAGGTGACGGCCAAGGCTCTGACATTGGCCGAAGCGGACCTGTCGTTTCAGTTTCCGGACGATTACCGTCAGGCCGTTCTGGCATACGGCTTACCCCGTACAAGCTTCGACCTGATGAACTCTGCTGCGGAGCAGGATATCAATGACCGTAACTATGTTCAGGCGATCAACGACTTTTACACACCGAAGACAATCGTCGAGGAAACCCTAGACTGGCGCGAAATTGGATTGCCAGCCGATCTGGTGGCCATCGGTTCCGATCCTTGCGGCAATCTTTTCTGTTTTCCCATGGCCGGCAGCGCCCACCCGACAGGTTCGATTCAGCTTTGGGACCATGATTTCGACGATGTGACCCACGTCGCCGATTCCTTCGAAGACTGGCTCGATGCCATGTGCCGGATCGAATTCGTCGAAAACGACGACGATTAGCCAACCTTGATACCTTCCCGGTAAGCCGGGAAGGTATCAAACGCTACTCCTCCAGAATCGCCACGCCCCACGGCTGTAATTCGATCGCCTGACCGGTGGCGACCTTAGCCCCACCCAGCAGTTCCGTCGCGGGTTTATAGGCATAGGTCACGCTGACGGGCGCGGTGGAGTAGTTGTAATAGAAGTGCAGCTTTTTGCCTGCCTTCGACGTCGCGTGCTTGACCTGCACCTTCTCCGGCAAGTCCTGATCGGGGCCGTAAAGGCCGATCCGTTTCAACTCCGCACGCACCACGGCCAGTTGCAAATCGTCGGTTAGTTCGGTCCCCTGATAGAGCAGCGTCCCCTTGCCATAGCTGTTACGCGTCACCGCCGGATACTTGCCGAAAAACGGATGATCGTACCACGCCAGCGCCTCGGCGGTCTCAAGATGGAGGAACTCGGCAATGGTATCGACCTCGTTCTTATCACCCACCCCGAACGGGTCGCCTTTCAGCTTTAGCGGCTTCAGCAAGGTCGAGGTTTCCTGATATCTGAACCCTGCCGCGGCGCGCAGCGGCCCCGGTGCCGTCTGCCAGCGCACGACGAAATTCTCGTTCGCCTCACCCGACTTGAAGGTCATGAGCACATGGCCGCCCCCCTTCACATAGTCCGAAATTTTCCCCAGCAGGGCATCGTCGGCGACATAGAGCGCCGGAACGATCAGCAGCTTGTATTTCGAGAAATCCGGCGCATCGGCGAAGACGATATCGGTTTCCACATGCGCCCGGTACAGCGCCGCGTGGACGCGTTCGAAGGTCCGGCGATACGCATCCGTATGGAAGCTCGGCGGTAGAGGTTTCGACCACTTGTCGATCGGCATGAAGGTCAGAGCATTATACGAGTCCGTCGAATAGAGCACCGCGACGGCATTGTCTTTTTTCAGATCGACCAGCTTCGACCCGATGCGTTTGAGGTCGTTGCCCACCCGCGAGACCTCGGCATAGGCGCGGTTCGGCTCGAAATCGTGGCCCAGCACGCCCTTCCAGTAGATTTCCTGACCGGCGTTGAGCGACGCCCAGTGCCAGTAAAGATGCGCATTGGCGCCATTACCGATATTGGCGAAGACGTCCTGATACATCTGACCGTCATAGGGCGGCACCTGTTTGGTGGCGTCCCAGCCTTGCGCCTGACCGGTGGTTTCGGCGACGAAGTAGTTCCGCTGTTTGGCCGAGCGCGCCATATTGCCCTGAAGCGTTTGATGCCGGCCGTCGTATTCGTCCTGCCAGTTGAAATAGATGTCGTTGCTGGCGACGTTCAGCGGTTTGGCCATCTCATAGGCATTGACCTCGGCGCGGCTAAAGCTGGCATTGTTCTGGATGATGAACTGATCGGCGCGGGCATTGCGGCGGACCAGATCGGCCTGCCAGCCGACGAAGCGCGTGGCGCGCCATTGCTGGAAACGCTGCCATTCCAGTTTGTAGCTGGTCGAATTGGCGAAATCACGGGTCGGAAAGTTATCCCACGTGTCGACCTGCTGACCCCAGTAGTTGAGCAGCCACGCCTCGTTCAGCGCCGCCGTGGTTTTGTACTTCGCCCTGAGCCAATCGACGAACTCGGCATGAACCGAGGCGTTGGACGAACCGTAGGCGCTGGTCTCGTTATCGACCTGCCAGCCGATAACGGTCGGGTTGTTCTTATAGTGCGTCGCCAGATTGACGATGATGCGTTCGGCGTAGCGGCGATAATTGGCGTCGTCGATATTCATATTCTGACGCATGCCGTAACCCGTATCGCCACCATTGAGCGGCCGCGCCAGCATGTCCGGGTGCCTGGCGTACATCCATACCGGGATCGAATAGGTCGGTGTGCCCATGATGACCTTGATGCCCGCCTTACCGAATGCCGCGACGACCTCATCCATCCAGCCATAATCGAACTGACCGTCGGCGGGCTCCCACCGGCCCCAGCTCGACTCGCCCATGCGCACGACGGTAAACCCCGCCGCCTTCATCATGGCCACGTCCTTTTTCAGGCGCTCGCTGCGGATCGGTGCCGGCACGTATTCATTGTAGTAGGACGCCCCGTATAGGATCGTATCGAGCTTCGGTGCCGCCGGAACGGGCTGAGCAGATGCCGGGCATACCGCGACCATAGCCGCAACCACCCCTGCAATGGTCATCATGCGAAGACATTGAAACGGCATGGAATCCTCTTTTGTACGACAATTTTGTCAGATAAATTTATATTTATTGGTCCGACCAATCGCTACAACAGTTATTTTTTGCTGACAATATGAGATTTCAGATCGGCATTGTTTTTTCGAGTGTCATTTTGCCGCCCATTTAAATCAGACAAATATTTCAAAATTCCAACTTATTGTGCGCATGGCCAACCAAATGTTGTGAATTCACAACTTTTTCATTGACGCATTACGCCCCGTGATGTTAGGCGTACACAACATTCAGACAGGAAAGCCCAACACCATGATCCCCTGGCCCAAATCCCCCGCCTATGTCGCCCTCTCCATCACCCTGTGGGTGATCTTCCTCGCCGCCATCTTCGGCCTCACCTGGGGCAAGGCCTATGACTGGCCCGCCCCCGCCCTGTGGGCGCTGGCGCTGGTGCCCGCCCTCACCGTCCTGACACAGACCAAACTCGCCTACGACCTCATTAGCAAGCAGGACGAATTCGTGCGCGCCGTCATCGCCCGACAGATGCTGATCGCCATCGGCCTGACCATCACCGTCGTCGTCGCCTTCAGCCCGTTCCAGCAGTTTCTGGGCGCGCCCGATGTCCCCGCCTGGCTGGTCTATCCGCTGTTCTGGGCCGTGTTCGGCATGATCACGCCCTTCGTCAAGGGTTCGATCTGATGAAGAGCCGCCTCAAGGTGCTGCGTGCCGAACGCGACCTCACTCAGGAACAACTCGCTGATCTTGTGGGGGTTTCGCGCTACGCCATCAACGCGCTGGAGACCGAGCGGCACGATCCGTCGCTCGACCTCGCCTACCGTATCGCCTCGGCTTTTGGACAAAATGTCGAGGCCGTCTTCCCCAATCCCTATCCGCCCCAAAACGCTAAAGAGGAATAGTCATGTTGTTCAAAACCTTGCTGCTGGCCATCCCCCTGCTGATGGCCGCCCCGGCCTTTGCCGACAGCTTCAAAAGCGACCGCATCGTCGTCACAGTCGAAGGCGAAGGCCCCGATGTCGTGCTGATCCCGGGCCTGTCGTCCTCGGCGGAAATCTGGGACGGAACCGTCAAGGCCGTGCCCGGCTATCGCTACCACCGCGTTCAGGTCAAAGGCTTTGCGGGGGTCGCTTCGGAGGCGAATGGCTCGGGCCCCGTCGTCGCCCCGGTCGCCGAGGAGATCGCCCGTTATATCGAGACGGAAAAACTGCAAAAACCGGCTCTGGTCGGGCATTCGCTGGGCGGCACTCTGGCCCTGATGGTCGCCGCCCGCCATCCCGACAGCGCCTCTAAGGTCATGGTCGTCGACATGATGCCGTTCATGGGCGCCATGTTCATGCCCGACGCTACGCCGGAAACGGTCGTGCCGGTCGCAACCCAGATCCGCGACGGGATCGCCAAATCACCCGCTGCCGCCCGTAAACCGATGGCCGAACAAACCATCGCCGGGATGATCAAAACCGAAAGTCTACGCCCCGCCTCGGTCAAATACTCGCTCGACAGCGATGCGGCGACCTCGGGCCAGGCCATGTACGACCTGATCACCACCGACCTGCGCCCGGAGTTGAAACAAATCACCGTGCCGCTGCGCGTCCTGTGGGTCGTGCCGCCGGGTGCCCCGATCACGGCGGAGCAGATGGCGGGTTACTATAAACTATCCTACGCCAATGCGCCGAACGTCTCGACGCGCCAGATCACCGACAGCTACCACTTTATCATGTTCGACCAGCCCGAGGTGTTTCAGGCCGAACTGAAAGCATTTTTGAAATAAACAAAAGGCTCCGGTTTCCCCGGAGCCTTTTGCACATCAATCGCCAAAATCGAAGATATCGAGCATATCGAAGCCCTTTTTCTTCTTCCGGTTCCCGTACTTGTCGTACTCGATCTTGCGGCCGTACTTGTCGTATTCGATGGGGCGGCCGTATTTATCGGTCTGGTGGCTCTGATGATAGGGCTGCTGCGGATAGGGCTGGGGCGATTGCTGATAGCGCGGCTGTTGCGGGGGCGGTGCGTATTGGGCCGGCTCCGGCGCCCGTTGCACGGTTCCGCCGGCGGCCAGCGACAGCAGCTTTTCCAACTCCCCGCGATCGAGCCACACGCCGCGGCACTGGGTGCAGACGTCGATCAGGATGCCCTCTTTCAGAACCTCACGAAAATCGTTTCGGCAGACGGGACACTGAAGGGCGGACATGCGTTTTCTCCTGAATAGACGGAACTATTCCAAGGACATGGGCCTCGCCGCCCGGCTTTCAAGAGGCAGTGTGAGACGCAATCGGTTTCACGCGACTCAATTTCCGAACTTGTAATTCAGCGCCACCCGGACATAGCCGTTCGGACGATAGGTCGTCTGCTGCGAGCGGTAGGTGTCCGTGATACTGGACGAGCTATAGAGGCCTTGCCGCAGGATATAGGGCGCGGACACGACCAGCGCCACCTTCGACGTCAGAGGCCGCTGCCAGCTCAGGTCGATGGTCCACAGCGGGTCGCTGCGCGACTCGATATCCGCCGTCCAGCCATATATCGAAGCCGTGGCCTGAAACTGATCGCCGCCCAGAGCCCCGCGTTTGGGTCCGTCATACTGAATGACCGAGCGCACCTGCCAAAAGATCGTCTCGCGATTACCTACCGCATCGGCGACCGCGGCGCGCCCGTATTTGTAGTTGGCGGAGCTGGTGTGGGTCCATTTGCCCTTGCCCGGCAACCCCCTGATCGGCCCGCGCCAGTTGGCGTCGAAGCCCGTCAGGCGCGTCTGCCCCAGATTGGCCGGGCGGCTATACTGCACCCCATCGGCGCCGAGGTTAGACACCCAGACGATCTGGTTGCTGGCGTCGCGGTAATAGACGGTCAGGCCCCAGCTCGATGTCTTGCGTTCGACATCGTAGCTGGCCTCAACGGAGTTGACGAGGACCAGTTGCAGGTCGGGATTGCCGCTACGCACGCTGGTCGAGGAATTATAGATAAGCTGCGGATCGTATTGCCCAAGCTGTAACGGATCGAGGCGACGGCTATAGCTCAGGCGCAGCTTCTTCCCCTCGCCCATCGCCCGGCTGAGATGGAGGGACGGAAACCATTCGGTCTCACCGCCATCCCCGTCGAAGCTTTGTCCCGGAAACCGGCGGCGGCGATCCTCGACGCGCAGGCCCGGCATGGCCGTCCACGCGCCCAGCGGCCATTGCAGAGTGACATAGGCCGCCGTCGTCGTTTCGCGCCCGACAAACAGGCTTTCCCGGTCCGCCTCGGTCGCGAAACTGCTGTCGAAGCGACGCAACGCCTGCTGGGCATCGGCCTTCCAGTCGAACCCGGCACTCAGGATACGGTTGTCGCCCAGCGGCTTTTCGTAGTCGCCTTTGATCTGCCGATCGTGCTCACGCCACAGTTCGTCGGTCAGGCGTTCACCGTCTCCACGACCGGGACGGGCATCGCGCGTCACATAGCGGATAGGGTTGGATTGCTGATGCAGCGTGTCGCTGATGTCGATGGTCAGACGCTCACCCTTGTCGTCGGCGAAGCTGTAGGTCAGGTTATGATCCCAGGTCC
Organism: Asticcacaulis aquaticus; assembly: GCF_028550415.1. GTDB lineage: Bacteria > Pseudomonadota > Alphaproteobacteria > Caulobacterales > Caulobacteraceae > Asticcacaulis > Asticcacaulis aquaticus. Next base: position 48,269 of record NZ_JAQQKX010000008.1, on the reverse strand, counting down.
GCATCCGCCATATATCGCGCGAGTCCTCGCTGAAACGGCCCGTCGTGTCACGCAACGCACTCCAACGCCACGCGTCGAAGCGCGGCGTATTCTGGCTGACCCTGAACTTCAGCGCACTGCGCGGCCCAGCTTGTACCCCAGACGGATATTCATGGATTTCGACTGGTTGCGGACGTCGCTGCGCCCGGTCTGCGCCAGATAGCCGCTGGCCTGAGCCGCGCCGACCCCTTCCCGCAGGGTCTCATAGGCCATGTCGCTATATTGTTTTGTCGCGCTCAGGCCGAAGCCCCAACTCCACGGCCCCTTGCCATCGTCGAAATTAAGCCCGCCGCTGTAGCCACCCAGGGCGTCGATACGTGCCGTCAGGCTGCCGCGCCGCTTCACCGCGCCGCGCGGCTTTTTGGTGATGATATTGATGATGCCCTTGCTGGTTCCGGCGGCATATTGCGCCGACGGATTGGTGATCACCTCGATGCGCTCGATCTCCGACGCCGGCAAGGTGCGCAGAACCTGACGCCCCTCCGGCGGGGCCTTGCCATCGACCCAGATGGTCACCCCGGCATCGCCCCTCAGATACACCTTGTCGTCGGCGGTTACCGTGACCGACGGCACCTTGGCCAGCACGTCGGTCAGCAACCCGGTCGAGGCCTGAGGGTCGGTCTTCACATCATAGACGCGGCGGTCGATGCGCGTGCCAGAGTTCTTGCTGGCCGTAACGGTGACCTCCTCGACCTTTTCAGCCGGTTTGTCGTCGACCTTCGCCTCGGCGACGGGCGGCGGATCGCTGGCCTGCGCCCATCCGTTGCTGGATGTCGCCAAACCTATAAAGACCATCAGGCCGTACGTGGCACGCATATTTCCCCCCCTTATCGGCCCGCATATTAGCTCCCGGCCGATTCCCCTCGCCGGTATCTTTAAACCGCTTTCAGATCGCGCGCAAACCGCTGCGCGTTCCAAACATAATGATCGGCCGAGCGTTTCAGCCCTTCGACCTGCTCCGGCGTCAGCTCCCGGGCCACCCGCGCCGGCGCGCCGATCAGCAGCACACCATCGGGAAACACCTTGCCTTCCGGCACTAATGCCCCGGCCCCGACGATGCTGTTCTTTCCGATCTGCGCCCGGTTGAGGATCACCGAGCCGATCCCGATCAGGCTATTGTCGCCGATCGTGCAGCCATGCAGTACGACCTTGTGCCCCACGGTCACGCCTTCGCCGATCACAAGAGGCGAACCGGGGTCGGAATGCAGCACCGAACCATCCTGTATATTGCTCCGCCCACCGACGATCATCGGCTCGTTATCCGCCCGCAGCACCGCGTTGAACCAGACGCTGGCGCCCGCGCCAAAGCGCACATCGCCGATGACCTGAGCACCGGGAGCGACATAAACATTTTCGTTTTCAATGCCTTGCGGCGACACTCCGCCCAATGCAAATACCGTCATTTCCCTACCTTCTGCTCATTGTTTCCTTACGACCGGCGGCCTTTAATAAACAGGAAAACGGTTTGCAGGCGCGAATGAAAATTCCCCCATTTCGCGCATGCAAAAAGTTTTCCACAACCGTTTTAAGAACTCGGTAAGCATTATGCCGGAATCTGTTACTGTCCTTAAGGGGGAATCAGTTGCCCCCGGAAGGATTCGGTTTCAACCGACTCTGCTACCTTCTGTGAGGTCCCAAGTGGCTCTAAGGTTTGCATCTGTACCCTCTGTGGTCCCTCCGCCTCCGGCGGCACGGCCCCTTGGATGCGGCGCACCCCGGCGTCCCCTCATCATTACCTCCCCGAGCGCATACGCGAAGACGAACCCTTACACGGTTTCGTCTTTTTTTATGCCTCAAATCCCATTGAAGTTGCGCACGGATCGGCGGCTTGCACCGCTTGCCGACCTGCGTCCCATTTTAGGAGGCCTGTCATGACCAAGCGTTCCACCAAGCGTTTCCTGCGCGAAGGTACCCTCGATGCCGAACAGTATGCGAACGATACAAAAGTCCGCCGCATTACCGTCAATCACGGCAGCTGGTCTCCGATGGGCTCTGCGAACGAAGATCGCGATCAGTCCTACGTCAAAACCATCAAGGCGAAATCCGACGGTCAGGCCGAACTTCTGACCGCCATCGACGACAAGAATCTTGTCCTGGCGCTAGGGCCTGCGGGCACCGGCAAGACCTACCTCGCCATCGCCAAGGCCGTTGAGGCGCTGGAAGCCGGCAAGGTCGGCCGCATCGTCCTGTCGCGTCCGGCGGTCGAGGCCGGGGAATCGATCGGCTTTCTGCCCGGCGATATGGAAGACAAGCTCGCCCCCTATCTGCGCCCGCTGTACGACGCCCTGACCGACCGCCTCAGCATGAAGCGCGTCAAGGCGCTAATGCAGGAAGGCCTGATCGAGATCGCCCCGGTCGGCTATATGCGCGGCCGCACGCTGAACAATGCCTTTGTGGTGATCGACGAGGCGCAGAACTGCACCTATACGCAGCTCAAAATGCTGCTGACGCGTCTGGGCTGGAACTCGACCATGATCGTGACCGGCGACCCGAACCAGTCCGACCTGCTGCCCGGCCTGTCGGGTCTGGCCAGCGTGGCTGAAAAGTTCGACGTACTGGAAACCGTGTCGGTGGTGCGTTTGAAGGACAAGGACATCGTCCGCCACCCGCTGGTCGCGCAGATGCTGGGCGTGCTGTAAGGGTTGATAATTGCGTAAAACGAAAGGCGGCAGATTATTCTGCCGCCTTTTAATTTGTTGTGGCCTCGTTACTTACTCCAAGTAACGGGTGCAGGGTCTACGACCCTGCTGGTACGGGCAGCCGGACTCGAACCGGCATAGGTTTCCCTGACGGATTTTAAGGCCGTAAAAAAATCGAGGGCCTGCCGCCGGTTAAGCCGAAAAAGTATCAGGACAAAATGGCAACATTTGTGAACCTGATACCGGCTTTTTCGAGCCTGAGAATGGTAGCATATTCCTGTTCTGCCGTACATCGTAAAAGGGGCCGGTCCTCGGGCCGGCTTCACAGATTTACCCTTCCGAACCGGTATCCTAAATAGACTTTTCAGAAAACCATGATACAAAACCTCCAACTGAACTTGCATTAGTTGTAGGATTTACACCATGCTTGAGACCGGCGCTACGCAGCAGGATCGCCTTCTAAGCATCCTGAAAGCGCAACCTCTGGCGCGTTCCAACGAGCTGCGCGCTCAAGGGATAACCGCGACAACCATTGCCCGTGCCGAAGCGAACGGCCTGATCACCCGCGTTTCCCGCGGTCTCTACCAGAGCCTAGATAGCGAAATAGACCCCCACCAGTCTCTCGCCGAGGTCGCCAAACAAGTCCCCCAAGGCGTCATCTGCATGGTGTCGGCCCTCGCCTATCACGGCCTGACCGATCAAATGCCTCGACGCGTGTGGGTCGCTATAGAGAAGAACGGCTGGACGCCGTCCGTTTCCTATCCCCCGATCAAGGTCGTTCGCTTCAGCCCTCGATTTTTCGATCAGGGTATAGAGCATACCCAAATCAGCGGCGTAGACGTGCCCATCTATTCCATCCCCAAGACGCTCGCGGATGTCTTCCGCAATCCACGCCTCGTCGATCGATCCGTGGCGATCGAAAGCCTGCGCTCAGCCCTCACGCAGAGAAAAACCACCCCTTCAGCGATATATCAGGCGGCAGAAGCCGGCGGTACACTCAACACTTTGAAACCGTATCTGGAGGCCCTGACGTTCAATGGTTAAAGCCGTCTCCAACATCGCAGCCTCTGCTCGCTCGCGTCTTTTGAACGTTGTCAGACGAATTGAGCAGCCCTTCGATGTCGTCCTCACCCGATATGCGCTGGAACGCATTCTCTACCGTCTCTCCGTTTCGCCGCACCGCGATCGCTTTGTCCTGAAGGGCGGCCTCTTGGTGACCCTCTGGATTGACGACACCATGCGCGTCACGCGAGACGTTGATTTCCTTGGTTTCGGCGCCCCGGACGTAAATAAGCTGACAGCGGTCTTTGCCGAAATCCTGGCGATACCAGGAGACGATGGCCTTGAGTTTGACATCGCGCACCTTACGGCATCCGTCATTCGGGAAGAAACCGAGTACGGCGGCATCCGACTGAAAACAAACGCCGTCCTGGACAAGGCACGCATACCTATAACCATCGACATCGGGTTTGGGGATGCGATTGGGTCAAAACCTATCGAACTCGATTATCCGAGCCTCTTGGACATGCAGCCGTCGAGCATACGGGCCTACCCGCCCGCCACCGTAATCGCCGAAAAATTTCAGGCTATTGTTGCACTGGGGCTCATCAACGGACGAATGAAGGACTACTACGACCTATGGGCCCTCCCCCAAAGCCTGCATATCAGCGAAGAAGACTTGGACAAAGCTATCGCGGCGACGTTTGAGAGACGCGCCACGGCAATTCCAGCCGAAGCACCTCCTGGCCTTTCGGAAGCGATGTACACCTCCGAGGACGCCAACCGTCGCTGGAAAGCGTATGCCGCGTCGATCGAGTTTGATAGCCCACCTTTCGAGACGATCGTAACCAGAATCTGGAAAACAGTCGGCCCAAGTTGTGAACGGCTCATAGCTAAATAAAGCGCAGGATCATTATCCTCCAGCGCGCCCGAAGCGGACACGAGACCTCAGCTTTTACCTTTGTCAGAACTGGCACCTTAAACCGGACATAGGATTGAGATTTGTGGATTCGACTTTTTAAAGAAGCTCAATTGAAAACGGTGCAGTCGTCTCCCGAACCGAGTGAGACAACTATTAGATAAACTCATTCACGATCAGAGATGCTCGTTTGCCGGAAATACTCAAATACTAAGACAATGGCTGGTACAATCAGGAGATCAGCATGTCACAAAGTCAACTCAAACTCGGTTTTATTCTGCATGGCGTAGGCCCTGGCTGGGACGACTGGCGTCACCCCGATGCGCCGGTCGACGCCAGCACCAATTTTCAGTTTTACAAAAAACAGGCTCAGGCCGCTGAGCGCGGCAAGTTCGACTATCTGTTCGTCGCCGACAGCGTCTCGATCAATGCCCGCTCAAGCCCGCATTATCTCAATCGCTTCGAGCCGCTGACCATCCTGTCGGCGCTGGCGGCGGTCACCGAGCGCATCGGCCTCGTCGGTACGGCGACCGTGACCTATACCGAAGCCTATAATCTGGCGCGACAGTTCGCCTCGCTCGACCACATCAGCGGCGGGCGCGCCGGCTGGAACGTCGTCACCTCGTGGCTGGAAGGCAGCGCCGCCAATTTCGGCAAGGCCGAACATCTGGCGCACGACACGCGCTATCGTCTGGCCGAAGAATATCTCGATGTCGTGCAGGGCCTGTGGGACAGTTGGGAAGATGATGCGTTGGTGCGCGACAAGGCGACCGGGCAGTTTCTCGATGCCGACAAACTGCACACCCTGAATCACGCAGGCGAGTTCCTGTCGGTCAAGGGCCCGCTGAACATCTCGCGCTCGCCTCAGGGCCAGCCGGTGATCTTTCAGGCCGGGTCGTCGGAAGACGGACGCAACTTCGCCGCCCGCGCCGCCGAGGCCATCTTCACGCATCAGGAAAACCTGACCGAAGCGCAGGCCTTCTATGCCGACGTCAAGTCGCGCGCCGTCGGTTTCGGGCGCAATCCAGATCAGCTCTATATCCTGCCCGGCGCGCGGCCTTTCATAGGCTCGACCATCGCCGAAGCCGAGGCGCGTTACACCGAATTGGCCGGGCTGGTGTCGCTGGAGAACGCGCTGAGGGCACTGGGTCGGTCGTTCAACGACCACAATTTCAGCGTCTACGATCCCGACGCCCCCTTCCCGGAACAAGTTGCCGCCGAAGGGGTGAAAAGCAACCAGAGCGCCTCGGGCCGCATCCTGGCTCTGGCGCACGAGGAAGGCCTGTCCCTGCGCGAGGTTGCGCTCCGCGTCGCCACGCCGCGCGGCCATTTCATCGGGACGCCGGAGCTGATCGCCGATCGCTTCCAGCAGTGGCTCGACGGGCGCGGTTCGGACGGTTTCAACCTGTTCGAATCCGTACCTGGTCAGCTTGAACTCTTCGTCGACGAAGTGGTGCCGATCCTGCAAAAACGCGGCATCTACAAGACCGACTATAAGGGTGCGACCTTCCGCGAAACTCTGGGGCTGGACGTGCCGGAAAACCGCAATACGGCCCGGCGCGCCATCGCCGCGGAATAGACGGGAAAGCACAAACAGGAAGGGCCGCGGCATCCACCGCGGCCCTTTTTTATGTCGGATTTCTATATCTTCAGTAGCTGTAGCGGAGCGACAGAAGCGCCGTCGCCCGGTCGGGGAAGTTGTAGTAATAGACACCGGTCGAAGGCGTATAGGTCACCGTCACAGGCTTATCCGAACCGGTGATGTTCTTGGCGCTGAGGACGACCTGAAGCTTTGGATTGGGCGTCGTCCACACGGCGGAACCGTTGAGGAAGCCCTGACCGTCGACGCGGTCCTGGGGGCGTTTCAGCGCCGAAGCGTAGAAGCTCGACTGATACTGCGCATTGAGCGACAGTTTCAGCCCACCTTGGGCCAGCGGCCAATCATAGACGATGCCGCCGCTATAGCTTTGGCGTGGCGAATTGATCAGCGAGTTGCCGTCGGCATCGACGCCCGCCCCGCCCGCGCCCTTATATTCGTCATAGACGGCATCGAGATACCCGCCCGAGGCCTGCAGGCTCAGACGATCCGACACACGCAAACTGTTTTCCAGTTCGACACCCCAGCTATGCGCCTTACCGGCATTGCCGCGTCGGCTGCCGACATAGGCCGGGTCGTAAAAAGACACCTGCAAGTCTTCGTAATCATTATAGAAAATGGCCAGATTACTGCGCAACTTTCCACCGAACAGCCCCGCTTTCAGACCGGTCTCCCAGGTCGATACGGTCTCCGGGTTGGTCGGCAGGGTCGCCAGATCCAGACGCGTGGCGCGGTTGTCGAAACCGCCCGATTTGAAGCCACGCGACCAGGACAGATATTGCAGCAGGTCGTCCGACCACTGCGCCTGCACCGACAGCTTCGGTGTCCACGCCTTCCAGGTTTTATCCGATTCACCCTTGATCGATTGCGCCGTCGGATTGCGGTTATCGTCGATGACCTTGTTGTCGAATTCGAAGGTCTTCTTTTCGATCGTACCGCGCAGGCCCGCCGTCAGGCTCCACACATCGTTGACCTTCCACGTTCCTTCACCGAAGATCGCATAGGCGTCGGTCGTGGTGATATTGTGCGCACGCAGCTTGCTGACCGTCGCCGTGGCCGAGGTGCCCGTGCGGCTGAAGCCGTCGCGCTCGACATAGAAGCGCTCATGCAGGAAAAACAGGCCGCTGGTGAAGGTGACATTGCCATAGTCGCCGTTGAGCTGGAACTCCTGCGTTGCCGACTGATCGTCGTAATCGATCAGATTCTTCTGAATCAGGGACGCCTCACCGTCATTTTCGTACCACGGTTTAAGATTGAAGCCGCTGATCGCGGTGATCGATTTAAGGCTGAGTTCCGGCGTCAGGGCATAGCTCAGACGCGCCGACAGTGAGGCGGCTTTCAGCTTCTGCTGCGGCTCGACCTCGGAATAGGAGATGCGCGAACTGAAGCTTCCGCCCGGTTGTTTGACCGGGATATAGGAGCGCGTATCGCTGTCGTCCTTCGTGGCGCTCAACACGAACAAAGCGTCGAATTTGTCGCCGCCGATATAGCGTAGCTTGCCGCGCAGATTGCTGTAGTCGATGCGGTTGACGTCGTGGCCGAGCGTCGGGTTATTCGTCACGCCGTCGCGGCTGCGGTGGATCAGGGCCAGACTGCCCGCCCAGTTGCCGCCTAAACCGCCGGACACCAGCCCGCGCAGTTGCTTGTCGTTATAGGAGCCGACGCCGATCTCACCCTGCGCTCGGAAATGCTCGTCCGGGTCGCGGGTGATCAGGCGCAGGGCCCCTGCCGAGGAGTTGCGGCCATAAAGCGTACCCTGCGGCCCGCGCAGGACCTCGACGCGCTCCAGATCAACGAATTCGACGCCGGAGCCGATCTGACGCGGCTGATAGACGTCGTCGATATAGACCGACAGGACCGGCTCCTGAATGGGATCGGATTCGCCGATGCCGCGTAGCGAGAAGGTCTGGGTCGTGTGGCTGATCGAGACGCGCGCGACGCTGAGGTTCGGGATATGTCCGGCCAGGTCGCGGACATTGGAAATATTGCGGTTTTCGAGCGATTCGACTCCAAAGGCCGAAATGGCGATCGGCGTCTTTTGCAGAGCAGTCGTGCGGCGTTGGGCCGTCACCACCACGGTTTCGACATCGCCGGACGGATCGGGATCTGGCGTCGGCGCATCGGCGGCCAGAGCGACGGACGGCAGGGCCAGTACGACCGCCGTGCCCAGAAGCAGGGATTTTACAAAGGTCGGGCGGGCGGCTATGGGGGATAGTTTCAACATAAAGGCTCCGGAAAGAATAAAGAACATAAGAGCCGTTCGCGCCCTCTTGCTCAAATTAAAATTAAATAAATAGGAAATTAGAAACGCTATCCAATGAGTTCGACGTTGTCTTTATGATTCCCGCTCATACGCTTAGGTGTGCTGAAATTCAGGTTGAGAAAGTCTAATCCGACATGCGCGCTTTTCATTTCACAGGCGTTCAATTTCCTACTATTTATATTTTATATATACGACGGAGGCCTCATGCCCTTGGATTCCACACCCCTGCCTACCCGCCGCGCCGAACACGCGGTCGATCCTGTCTTCACCGACCGCTGGTCGTCGCGCGCCCTGACCGGCGAGCCGATCGGCGACAAAGACCTATTCACATGCTTCGAAGCCGCGCGCTGGGCGCCGTCGGCCTTCAATGCGCAGCCATGGCGCTTCGTCTACGCCCATCGCGACGGCGAAGGTTGGGATGCGTTGCTGGGCCTGCTCAATACGAAAAACCGTCTATGGGCCTATAAAGCCTCGGCCCTGATCGCTGTCGTCTCGCGCAAGGACTTCGTGTTCGAAGACCAGACCGTGCCCGTCGGCAGCCATGCCTTCGACACCGGTGCCGCCTGGGCGGCGCTGGCGCATCAGGCGCATCTGCTCGGCTATTCGACGCGCGCCATTGGCGGTTTCGATCGCAAGGCTGCGCCGCAGGTGCTCGACCTGCCTGACAATTTCGAAGCTCAGACCTTCGTGGCCATAGGCCGCCGCGCCCCCTTGAGCCAGCTCGACGAAACCTTCCACACGCAGGAATATCCGTCCGAACGCCGCCCTCTGGAAACCTTCATCTTCGAAGGTCGTTTCACCTCTGTTCACGACTGATGACCATGACTCACCTGACCATTCCCCTCGTTCCATCCGATCTTATCTGGGTGTTCGGCGCTTCGCAGCCGCTGCTGGCGCGGTTGTCTGCCGATTTCGCCGCACACGGTTACAGGATCAACGATCTGAATACAGCGCGCGATCCGCTTCTGCGCGCGCAGGGTCTGCGCCACGATATCCGCAACCTGCTGCGTGAAACCCTGAGCGAAACAGCATTCAGCGCCCGCGCGCTTGGCCATGATCAGTTTGTGATTGTGGGCATAGGTCCAACCGCGCGTCGTGTCGTGACGGTCCACCGGCATTTCCTCAGCGATCACCCGGAACTGGTACTAATATACCTTAAAGCGCTGGCCGATGACGGCCGCGATTTCAGCCTCGACGAAGCACGTCTGTCGGCCTTGCAGGGCATCGCCGGTGATCGGGGCGAGGTCCGAACGCTCGTTTCACATGCGCTTCTGCCGCTATTGGCTGACGTGGCCTGAAATGGAAAAAGGCGGCAGGGTGATCCTGCCGCCTTTTTTGTTTACTGATCATAACCCGGCAGCAATCGATCTACCTTACGCAGACTGGCCTCCCAGACCAGATCGTAGTGTGATTTCGCACCCGGCGTGCCGACACCGCTGCGCGACGACATCTGGCGTTTGACCTCTTCCTGCGCTTCTTCGGGCGCGATCAGGATATTGTCGCGGCCGATCGACAGGGTGCGCACCTGCGCCGTACAGGCCGATTCCAGATGGTAGATATTCGACCACGCCTCGCCGACATGCGCCCCCAGCGCCAGCGTACCGTGATTACGCAGCAGCATGACCTTGGTGTCGCCCAGATCGGCCACCAGACGCTCACGCTCATCGAGGTTGAGCGCCACACCTTCGTAGTCGTGATAGCTGAGGCGTGGAATGAGCGACAGGGCGCGCTGATTGAGCGGCAGGATACCTTCCTTATGAGCCGACACCGCCGTGCCGTCTGGGGAATGGAAGTGGGCGACGAAATGCGCATCGTCGCGCGCCGCATGGATGGCCGAATGGATGACGTAGCCGGCGTAGTTGATGCCGTAGGCGTGTTCGCCGATGAGGTTGCCGTCCAGATCGACCTTGACCAGCGACGAGGCGGTAATCTCATCGAAGGTCAAGCCGAACGGATTGATCAGGAAGTGGTGATCCGGCCCCGGCACGCGCGCCGAAATGTGGGTATAGATCAGGTCGTCCCAGCCATAGATGGCCGACAGACGGTAAAAAGCCGCCAGATCCTTGCGGACCTGCCATTCGGCGTCCGAAATCAGTTTGGCGGGGGTATGGGTCAGGGTGTCGGGCATGGAAAGCTCCTATGCTGGGGCGAGGCTGGGATCGGTGATAGAGGCGATATCGACGGGCTGAGCCAGAACGCCAAAGCTGTGGAGCTTGTCGGTCGTGGCCTGTAGCTGGGCGACGATGTCGGGGGTGGGCGCGAGGAACAGCGGGTTCTGCCAACCGACGATGGTGCGGGCGATCGCGACCGATACGCCTGTGCGCTCGGCAAATATCTTCGCATAGGCCTCGGGATTGGCGGCGCACCATTCATTGGCCTTGCGCAGGCGGACGAGGTAGTCGGCAATCGCCGTGCGTTTAACCGGATCGGCCAGCGCCTTTTCGGAGGCCGCGATGACGCCGAGGCCGGTATTGATCCCCTCGCCCGTGCGCAGCACCCGCGCGCCTTCGGCCTCGGCCTTGGCCTGATAGATGCCGAAGATGGCCCAGGCCTCGATCTGACCGGCCGCAAAGGCCGCCGCAGCGTCATTGGGCATCAGAAAGCCGATCTCGACCTCATTGACGGGCACGCCCGCCTCTTCGAGCGCTGCCAGCAGCAGGTAGTGAGAAATCGAACCCCGCGCGGTGGAGACGATGACCTTATGACCGCGCAGACCGGCGACATTGGCGATTTTCGAGCCCTTGGGCACGATGATCCCGATATCGCGCGCCGAAGACCTGCCGACGCCGACGATCTTCAGCGGCACCCCGGCGGCGGCGGCGAAAATGGCCGGGATATCGCCCGCCACCCCCGTATCGACGGCCCCGGCATTGAGCGCCTCAAGCAGCGGCGCGGCCCCGGCGAAGTTGGCAAATTCAGCCTGATAGGGTACGTCCTTCAACTGCCCTGCGGCCTCCAGACGCGAACGCAGCAGATAGACCTGATCACCGAGGACCAGCTTCAGGCGCGCGGGCGGTTTGGGGGCGCAGGCATAGAGCCCGGCCCCGGCCAGCAGGGTGAGGACCGTGCGACGGTCAGAACGCATAGGACAACCTCGTATAATAATAGCCGCCGTTGGGATTGAAGGGCGACGGGCCGTAATAGCCCTGCCCGGTCTGCGGACTGCCGGGGCCATTGAGTTCCGGGCGCACGTCGAAGATATTGGTCGCCCCGATCGAAACGCGCACCTTGTCGGTGACCACATAGCCGACATCGAGGTCGGTGATCGTCTTCGCACCGAAGGCCCGGTCATCGCCCGCCGCCTGACGCTGGACATACTGGCCATAGTGCGACACGGTCAGGTTGGTGGCGAACTTGCCGACCGTCCACGCGCCGTTCAGCGTCAGCTTGGCGTGCGGCAGCAGCTCTTCCAGTTCGCCGACCTTGTCGCCACCGAAGAAATAGAACCCCGCGCCGAGAATCGACTTGCCGCTGGCGTCCTTCAGCTCCTTCGGCGTGTCGATGATGCGGGTGATGTTGGTTTCGGAGTAGTTGAACGCCGCATTGAGGTTCAGCCGCCCCCACGTCCCCAGCGATTTACGATAATCGATCACAAGGTCGAGGCCCGCCGTATCGGTATCAACGGCATTGACGAAATATTCGACGGCCTGAATCTCCGACAGATTGTTGGCCGCCAGAATAGCCGAAACCTGCGTCCCCGACAGACGGCCCGTCCGCACCACGCGATCGGTAATATTGATATAGAAGGCGTCCGCCGTGATGTTGAGGCTGTCCAGCGGTCGCCAGACGAAACCCAGTCCGGCATTCCACGACTTTTCGGCCTTCAGCGGTTTGGCCCCCAGCAGCTTGCCGACCGTGGAGCTGGCCGTGACCAGCTTGGCGACATTGGGCTGAAGCTCGGTCTGTCCGGTATTGGGGTTGAAGACCAGCGCGGTGCGCCCGTCGGTCTGGGCATAGGCGATCTGGGTCAGGGACGGCGCGCGGAAACCGGTCCCTAGCGTGCCGCGAAGGGCGAATTTATCGTTGAAATCGTAGCGCGAATTGACCTTCAGGCCGATGGGGCTGTCGCCCGTATCGTTGAAATGCTCACCGCGTAGGGCCAGACCGACGTACCACTTATCGGTCGGTTGCAAGGCCAGATCGACATAGCCGGCGCTGACCTTGCGCGTGATATCGGCCTGATCGGACGGCGACAGGACGACGGCGGCCTGCACGACCGGCGAGGCCGCCAGACCGACGTTCCAGTCGTACTGCTGATCGCCTTTCTTGATGATATAGGCGTCGGCACGCCAGGCCAGTTCGGCCCCGGCAAAGGTCTGGAAGCGGTCGATGCGATATTCGAGACCCGCCGAAACCTGCACCGGTTCGGCCAGCCCCCAGTCGAAGCCGCGCGTCAGGTCAAGATTATGCGTCCACTGTGTAAACTGGAAGGTCGCCAGATCGGGCCAGTAGGTCGGGCTGGTCGGCCCCAGCGACGGCTTGATGGTCAGTTCGGAAAACTGATGGTTCCGGTTCTTGCCGAACGAACCGGAATAGTCCCAGTCCCAGCCCGACCATTGACCGCGCGCCCCGGCGACGACCTGAACGTCATATTCGTGCGTATTGTTGAGCGGGTAATAACCGTCGAGAAACAGGGCCGTGAAATTGGCCGTGCTGTTCGGGCGGCGGAAATTGTTGCCGATGGCCGTATCGCGCTCGCCATAGGTGCCGAACGAATAGAGGATCAGGCCGTTGTCGAGCGGCACTTCGCTGTTGTAGCCGACGTTCCACGCCTCGATCTCCGGATTGCCGTTGTGCGCGCCGTCGCGGTTCCATTGGGCATTGCGGGTATTGGCGGCGGCGATATTGGCATTGACCTGCGCCTCGCTCAGGCCGGAGGTCGCGGCCACCTGCGCCACCGTGCGTCCGGTCGGCAAGCTGTAGAGGTTGATGTCGGTCGCCTGCGGGTTCCACCACGCGCCGCCGCGTTTACGGGCATCGGCGCTGAGGTGCAGGAAGCCGCCATTGTCACCCAGCTTGTAACCCGCGTGCAGATCGGCTTTCCAGTTGCCGAGATCGCCACCGCCGTCGAACAGTTCGCCATAGGTGACCGAACCCACCACGCCTTCGGAACGACGATCGAGCTGGATATTGATGACGCCCGCCACGGCGTCGGTGCCGTACTGCGCGGCGGCGGAGTCTTTCAGCACCTCGATGCGCGAAATGCCGCTGGTCGGGATCAGGTCGAGATCGACCGGATTGACTCCGGAAGAATCGCCGCCGCCATTGGTGATGATCGAGCCGTTGTGGCGGCGCTTGCCATTGACCAACACCAGCGTATAGGCCGGGCCGAGACTGCGGTTGGTCACCGGGCGAACAATGGAATTGACGCCCGCGTGGGTCGATCCGAAATTGAACGACGGCAGGATCTTGGTCAGGGCCTCACCGAATTCGGCATTGCCGGTATAGTCGAGCTTTTCGGCGCTGATGACGTCGATCGGTGCCGGGCTGTCGGCGACGGTGCGCGGTACGCCGCCCCGCACGCCGGTGACCACGACGGTCTGAATATCGGCATCGTCTGCCGCTACAGGTGCCGGTGCAGGCGCGTCCGCCGCGTGGGCCGCCCCCGCCAGCAACAACGATAGCACCGACACGCTATATTTTAAATTTACAGACATAAAATCACCCCATTCATTGAATTTGCCAATATTTGATCAAATCACGGTGTGAATTTCTAACGAGTATTGCCAAATTGACATGAGAAGAAGGCATAAATTCAGAAAACCTTATGCCTTCACTTAGCTATACTTACCCGGCGAGGGCCTGACGCTGGGCCTCGCGCTGCGCGACCTTCTCACGCACCACCGGAATCAGGTCGCGGCCATAACCGATTGCGTCGTTCAGCGGGTCGAAACCACGGATCAGGAAGTGATCGACCCCAAGGTCGTAATAGTCGAGCAAGGCGTCGGCGACCTGTTCCGGCGTGCCGACCAGACCGGTCGAATTGCCCGCCGCCCCGGTCAGTTGCGCCACCCCGGTCCACAGACGACCGTCGCGACGACCGCTCGATGCGGTTTCCAGAAGGCGTTGCGCCCCAACATTGACCGGTGCGTGACCGCTGATCGGCAGACCGGCGGCGAGACGATTGGCCTTCACCTGCTCAACGATCTCGTCGGCCTTTTTCCACGCGGCTTCTTCAGTATCGGCTATGACCGGACGCAGCGACAGCGAGAAGCCGAGCCCCGTGCGGCCGTGTTTGGCGGCGGCGTTGCGTACGCGGCTGATGATCTCGCGCGTTTGGTCCAGCGTCTCGCCCCAGGTCGCATAGACGTCGGCATGACGCCCCGCCACCGCAATGGCCTCTTCGGACGAGCCGCCGAAAAAGACCGGCAGGTTGTCGGGCTTCACCGCCGCAAAGCCCTGATTGACCTTGTAAAAGCGGCCCGCGTGGTCGAACGGCTTCTGTGCCGTCCATTCCTGCTTCAGGACGTCGAGATATTCGTCCGAACGGGCATAGCGTTCGGCCTTGATCGTATGGTCGCCGTCGCGTGCCATCTCTTCGTCGGCCCCGCCGGTGATGATATGGACGGCCACGCGCCCGGCCGACAACTGATCGAGCGTCGCCAGCTGCCGCGCCGCCAGCGTCGGCTGCGTAAAGCCCGGACGGTGCGCCACAAGGAAGCCCAGCTTCGTGGTGATCGCCGCCGCATGGGCCGCGACGATCTGGCTTTCGGGGGAATTGGAGCCGAACGGGATCAGCACGCGATCGAAGCCGCCCGCTTCCTGCGCCTTCGCCGCCGCATCAACATAGTCGCGATCCAGCACGCGGCTGTGGCCGGTGTTCGGCGTCGTTTCCGAAGTATTGTTGAAGCCGATATAGCCAATGAACTTTACAGACATTTCAATCTCCTAGATCACATAGAATCCGTGGGTGGCGTCGCGCGCCAGCTGGTCGACAAGGCCGTATTCCCAGTCGAGATAGGCCTGCATAGCGGCGGCCTTATTGTCGGTGCCCTCATAGGGTCGGCGGTAGCGGCCTTCGGGACCGCGCGGCGCAGGGGCTGCGTCCGGGCCGGTCTGCAACGCGCCCTCGAAGCCGCCGTCGAGGACGTAGACCTCCCAGCCCAGTTGCGCGAGCCACGAGGCGCTCATATCGGCGCGCGGCCCGACGTCGTCGCTGAGGACGATCCGCGCCCCGCGCACCGGCGCGTAGTGGTCGGTTTCCTGCACCAGTTGCCCGCCGGGGACGTTGGCAAAACCGGCGATGTGTCCGGCCTCATAGGCATCCTTCTGACGGACATCGAAGCGATAAAGCGTCCGGTGCGTATCCTGCTTCAGCACGGTCAGATCGGCGGCGGTGATGCGTTTCACCCCCGCGCGATAGGCGACATTGCGGGCACGATTGCGCGCCTCATCGTTCGCATCAGAGGTCGCGCGGCGCGTCTGGCCACTGTCCAGCGTCTGACCGGCCAGCGTCCAGCCGATCGTGCCGTTGCGCAGGGCCACGACTCTGTTCGGCACGCCGGCATTGATCAGGGACTGTGTCCCGATGATCGAGCGCGTCCGTCCGGCGCAGTTGACGATGATCGTCGTCTCCGGATCGGGCGCCAGAGCGGCGGCATTGAGCACCAGTTCGGCCCCCGGCACCGAAATCCCGGTCGGGATCGACATGGTGTTGTATTCGTCGAAACGCCGCGCATCGAGGACGACGACATTGGCCTTTTCATCGATCAGTGCCTTGACCTCGGGTGAACTGAGCGACGGCGTGTGGCGGCGATGCTCGACCAGTTCGCCGAAGGCCTTAGAATAAGAATTGACGTCCTCGAACAGTTCGTAACCCGCCTCGCGCCAGCCGTTCAGCCCGCCTTTCAGCAGGCGCACCGTCTCGTAGCCCAGATCGCGGAAGCCGTCTGCCGCTGGTTCGGCCAGACCTTCGCCGTTATCGTAAACCACCAGCAACACGTCACGGCGCGGGATACGCCAGTGGGCCTCGGTGGCGATGCGGCGCAGTGGAATCTGGGCCGCGAATAGCGGATGGCCAAGGGCGAACTCGGCCTCTTCGCGCACGTCGATCAGGGCGATTTCCTGTTTCAGAAGCAGCGCCGTGCGCACCTCTTGCGGGGTAATAAAACTCATCGGGAGCGATCCCATAAATTGGGTAAAGTGGAATTGGCATAGCCAGAGATGAAAGGTTTGGGCGTCCCATCCGGCGCATAGGTGGCGCGGCGCACCGCCCCGATATTGGCCCCATAGACGTGGATCGAGACCGAGACGCCGTCGCAGCCGTTCGAGACGCGGTGGATGTCGCCGACCGTCGGGCTGACCGCATCGACCTCGCCCGCGTGCAGGACGTCGGGCTCCCGCGTCAGTTCGAAACCCGTTGTCGTACGGCGGTAACTTTCGACGCGTTCGGCCCCGCGCAGGACGCCGACCAGCCCCCAGACGGTGTGATCGTGGATCGGCGTCGCCTGCCCCGGCCCCCAGACAAAGCTGACGACCGAAAAGCGTTCGCGGCTGTCGCAATGGAGCAGATATTGCTGATATCGTTCCGGATTGGGGCGGGCATAGTCGTCGGGCAGCCAGTCATCCGTAGCGATCAGGCGTGTCAGCAGAACCTCGCCCGCTTTTAAGATGGCGGCCTCGTCATCGCCCTGATCGACCACATCGGCGAGATCGGCAACAAAGCGGCGCAACCGCGAAAGATCGGGCCCGGCCTTGATTTCGGTATGCACCGTCACGCGCGGAAATCCTCGTCCGGCGAGAACGGAATATTCGGCTTATCGGCGAAGACTTCGGCGATATCGGCGTCATCGCCGATGCGTCCGGTGCCGAGGAAACTCAGCAGCTTTTCGCGCAGGTCCGCCGTCAGGGCCAAACGCTGACCGCGCGGCGTGTCGATGCGCTCTTCGGCGACGATGCGCCCCTGATCCAGCACCAGAATGCGGTCGCTCAGCGCAATCGCCTCATCGACATCGTGGGTCACCAGCATGACGGCGGGCCTGTGCACCGACCATAGGCGCAAGACCAGATCGTGGACGCGCAACCGCGTCAGGGCGTCCAGCGCGGCAAAGGGCTCGTCCATCAGCAGCAGTTGCGGATCGCGCACCAGGGCCCGCGCCAGCGCCGTGCGCTGGGCTTCGCCGCCGGAAAGCGTCAGCGGCCACGCCTCAAGCCGGTGATCGAGGCCGACTTCGCGCAGGGCGGTTTCGGCGCGGCTACGGATATCCAGCCCTTTCAGACCCAGCGCCACATTGCGCCAGACCCGCTTCCACGGCAGCAGACGGGCGTCCTGAAACACCACGGCGCGCGTGGGCGGAATCCTGATCTCCTGACCGGCGATATCGGCATGAAGCTGATCGATCCCAGCCAGTGTCCGCAGCAGGGTCGTCTTACCGCTGCCCGACCGCCCCAGCAGCGAGACGAACTCCCCCGGCGCGATATCGAGGCTCAGATCCTTAATGATATCGTTGTCGCCGAAGCGCCGCGTGAAGTTGCGCAGTCGAACAACGGGCTGAGTCCCGGCGCTGCCGGTAAAGGCGGCCTGAGGGATATCCTCAGTACGAAACAGCGGGCGGGCCAGTCCAAAACCGAAACCAGCGACCCCCAGAGCGGAAACAAAGGCGTTCATGATTATTGCTCCACTAGGGCGGGCCGCCACGACAGGGCCCCTGCTTCGAGCGCCCGCACCGCGCCGTCGGCCAGCAGGCCCAGCACGGCATAGACCAGCAGGCACACCACGATAATGTCGGTGCGCATGAAGTCGCGGGCATTGTTGATGAGATAGCCAAGGCCCGCCGAGGCATTGATCTGTTCGGCGATGACCAGAAGGATGATCGAAATCGACAGCGCGTAGCGCAGGCCGACCAGCAGCGACGGCAGGGCCCCCGGCAGGACGACGTGCCAGATCTGTTCCAGACGGCTGAGGCCGAAACTGCGCGCCGCATCGACCAGACGCACATCGACGCCACGGATGCCGCTATAGAGATTGAGATAGACCGGAAACACGGTGGCAAAGGCGATCAGGGCGATCTTGGGGACTTCGCCGATACCGAACCAGACGATGAACAGCGGCGTCAGGGCGACCACAGGGATGGTGCGCTTGATCTGCATCAGGGGGTCGATGGCGACCTCGCCCTGCCGCGACAGGCCGGAGACAAGACCGAGGATAATGCCGCTGCTGACGCCGATGGCGAGGCCCAGAAGTACGCGTCCGGCGGAGACCAGCAGGTTCGATGGCAATTCGCCGGACACCACCATTTGCCACAGGGTCTCGATGACGGTCGAGGGGGCCGCCAGCGTGCGGGCGGGGATGATGCCGCTGCGCGATCCGGCCTCCCACAGCAGCAGCAGGGCGAGCGGCGACAACCAGCGCGCGCGGCTCAAGGATCGGGTAATGGATTTCGACAGGCTCACTTTAATCGGCCTTTCCTGTGACGAGGTTCGTCAATAAGGCGATTATTTCCTACTCATTCAATCAAGTTTTAATGGCGCGATATATGAGCAAATCTCAACCAGCCAGGCATTCCTGATTTCATTAGTATTTTTATCTGCTTGTATGAAAAATATGTTCAATTTTCCTGTAAGGCTTAGCGGCAACACACTGTGAAAATCGAACTCACTTTAGTTTTATTAAATCCAACCAACAGACATACGGGTTTGTCCGTATGACGCCGTTACCGGCATAAGGCGGCATCGTCCGGAGATATGACCATGCCCGTCAACCTGCCCACCAATCTGTTGCGTAGCTTCGTTGCCATCGTCGATACAGGCTCGATGCTCAACGCCTCAGAACAGGTCTTTGTCACGCAGTCGGCCCTGAGCCTTCAGGTCAAGCGACTGGAGGAGCTGGTGCAGCAGGCCCTGTTCATCCGCGACGGACGACGTCTGACGCTTACCCCCGCGGGCGACCTGCTGCTCGACTATGCGCGGCGCGTGCTGATCCTGCACGACGAAGCCGTGGCCGCCGTGTCGAACAACCACTTCAGCGGCCCTGTGCGTATCGGCATGGTGCAGGACTTTGCCGACACCCTGCTGACCGGGTTGTTATCAACCTTCGCCCGTTTGCACCCCGACACTCAGATCTATGCGCGGGTCGCCGGGACGGCGGAATTGCAAACCCTGCTGGAACGGCGACAGCTCGACGTCATTCTGGGCTTTGCCAGTGGCAGCGATTCCAACGCCATCGCGACCGCCCCGATGCAGTGGTATGGATCACGCGAACTGACCCGGCGCAATATCGTGCCGCTGGCGGTTATCGAACAGCCCTGCCGGTTCCGCGAAGCCGCCATCCGCACGCTGGACGCCGCGGAAATTCCCTACCGGATCGCGGTCGAAACACCGAACCTTTCGACGCTGAAGGCCGCCGTGCAGGCGGGTCTGGCGGTGACCTGCCGCACGCATCTGTTCCTGCACGATCTCGACCCGCTCGAAGACGGGCACCTGCCGACCCTACCGCCGATTTCCTGCGTGGTGGAAACCGCCGAGACGCTCGACGCCCCAGCACAGAAACTGGCCGATCTGACGCGGCGGATCGTCAGGGAACTATAAACAATCCTCATGCGTGGCAGGCCGAACTCATTATTTTACCGATCGCTCGAACGGTAGGCTGCGGGTGTAAGGAGACCCTCATGCCCGACAGCCTGACCACCCAGTTCGAAGCCCTGCACGCCGAGCGTCAACGGACCTGGCCCGCCGCCCAGCTTCAGAAAAACATCGACCAGCGCGCGGCCTTAAGCGCGCGCTATGACGCCGCCGCCCATATCCAGACGGGCCAGCGCCTGCCGGAATTCACCCTGAAAAGCGTCGACGGCGGCACGATCACGCGTAACGATATTGGCCCGAATGGCGCGGTTTTCGTCTTCTTCCGCTTCGCCGGTTGTCCGGCCTGTAATCTGGCCCTTCCCTATTATCAGACAACCTTGTGGCCGGACCTGAAGGCGCAGGGCATTCAGTTGATCGCCGTCAGCCCGCACGTTCCGGAAGGTCTGATCGACATCAAAACGCGGCATAGGCTCGACTTTACCGTGGCGTCGGATACCGACAATGCGTTCGGTAAGGCGCTCGGCATTACCTTCGAGCCCGACGATATATCCGCCGTGCCCCCTTCCGGTTGGATCGGCGAAGTGATCGGAACCCATAGCTGGACCCTGCCGCAACCCACTGTTCTGATTGTCGATAAGGACGCCCGTGTGCGCTTCGTCGAGGTCAGCCCGGACTGGCTGAAGCGTACGGAATCGGACGTGATTCTGAATGCGTTGACCGAGGCGAAGGTTACGGCCTGAGCCGACACCAAGGGAATAACTTGAACGGAGTGCTGCCTCGCGCTCCGGTTTTTTTCAGTAACCGGCGGCGGCGTCCACTATATCGGACGGCGCTTCACCGCGCACGAAACGGCTCAGATCGTCGGAAACCTTGTCGAACAGGCGCTCGCGCACGGCCAGATAGTTCGACGAAATGTGCGGCGTCAGGCGGATTTTCGGATGCGTATAGATCGGATGCCCTTCCGGCAGCGGTTCCGGCTCGGTCACATCCAGCGTGGCGAAGGCAAGCCTTCCGGCATCAAGCGCCTCGACCAGAGCCGCCTGATCGAGGACCGAGCCGCGCGCGATATTGATCAGGTGCGCAGTAGGTTTGGCGCGGTTCAGCACGCGTGCGTTGATCAGGTTTTGCGTGTCGCGCGTCGCGGGCAAGGCCAGCACTATATGATCGGCCGAGGCGACGACTTCTTCCAGCGGCAGAAGCCTTACACCCGCAACCGGGCTGGCCTCCGCCCGACGGCGCGTGGCCGTGACATGCGCCCCCAGAGCCAGGGCACGGCGGGCGACTTCCTGACCGATGGCACCGAAACCGATGATCCCGACCGTCGAACCTGAGACGCGGCCCAGCGGAATCTGCCGCCACTCCGACAGGCTGCGCACACGCGCGCCCTCCAGATTCTTGGCATGGTGATAGATGGCCGACAGGACATAATCGGCGATTTCGTCCGCCGCCACTCCGCGTCCGCAGGTGACCAGCGGCGCATCGAGCAGCCAGTCGGGGTAAAAATCGACCCCCGTCGAGGCGCTATAGACCCATTTCAGCTTGCCCGGCCAGAGGTCGGGTTTCGGTGCCTGACGCTGGGCCTTCCACGACGGGCCGGGCCGAATCAGCAGCACATCGGCCTGACGGGCGGCGTCCCACGGCGCGGCGTCGGGCACCTCGATCACCGTCGGCGCACTGGCGTGACGGCGCAGATTATCGTTGAAGCCGGGCTCCAGTTGCGAGGCGATGATGAGGCTCATAGGGTCAATCCTTGTTTTCCGGCAGCGGTCAGGATGGTATCGGTCTGCGGCGAATGTATGCGCGAACACAGGACGTCGCGGTAATGGCGCTCCAGCGGATTTCGGCGGCTGAGGCCCGGATTACCGGTCAGTTCCAGTCCGATCTCCACCGCGCGAATGGCATTGGCGGTCGCCAGATATTTGATTGTATTGCCCTCGACGCCCGACGGGGGATCACCGGCATCGGCACGTCGCGCCGCGTCGTCGATCAGGATGCGGTTGGCATAAAGCAGCGCCTCAATCTCACCGAACTTTTCCTGCACACGGGGAAGCGTCGCCAGAGACGCCCCCAGATTAGTCGGCACGCGATCATTGAGATAGGTTTTCAACCAGTCGCGCGCGGCACGGGCAACGCCGTCATATATGGTCGAGATGGCCAGCGCGTTCCACAGAAAAGCCGAGGCTTCGGGGGGCTGCTCAGCCCATTCGCGCGGTGTGCGAAGATCGACCGCATAGTCCGCCGCCAAAGGCGTGTCGGTAAAGACGACCTCGTGGCTGACGGTGGCGCGCATCCCCAGATGATCCCAGGCAGGTAAAATCTCGATCCCCGGCGCATCGGGCCGCACCAGAAACGTGCCGACGCGCGGCTCCGGCTCGTCGGTGCGCGCATAGACGGCGAACCAGTCTAACCCCGTCGATCCCGTCGAATAGATCTTCGATCCCGACAGGCTCCAGCCGTCCTTCGTCTTCACCGCCGTCGTCTTGGGCAAGCCACCGCGCACTGGCGTCCCAAGTTCCGGCTCGACGCGCAAACCGCCGATCAGGCCCCGCCCGGCGACCGCGTCGCGCGCCAGTTCGGCGTAGATATGCTCTGGCCACTGCGACGTCTTCAGCCCCGCATGATAGGCATAGGTCATGAACAGGATCAGCGCTGTCGAAGGCTCCCCCTTCGCCACCGCCCCCAGCACGCGCAAGCCTTCGACCAGCTTCGCGCCTTGCCCGCCATAGGCCTTGGGCACGGTCAGGCCGATCAGACCCTCGGCGGCCAGACGCTCGAAATTAGCGCGCGGAAAGGCCGCCGAGCGGTCGTACTGCTCCGCCGTGGCGCTGAAATCAAGCGTCAGGCGCTCCAGGACCGCGTCGGAAACGCGCTCATATTCGTGCCGCAAAGGCGCAATCACCCCCATTAGACCAGCCCTTTCAAAATATCGTTGAACCGCGTGTCCCACAAAGGCTTCACATCGATCTTTCGCGGCAGCAGGCCCGCCTCGGTGAAGGTATCGGCTACGGCCTGCTGCGAGGCGATGGCGGCGTCGGTGATGGGGCGCAACTGGTAGCTGTCGCTTTTGCGGACGAACTGATCTTTCACATAGTCGAGCGGGACGCCGATCTCCTTGGCCACCACCTCGGCATAGACGTCCTGATGGTCGCGCGCCCAGTCATAGGCTTTTGCAATGGTGGTGAGATACTTGCCGATGGCCTCGACCTTGGCTGGGTCGTTCAGCGCATCGATATGGGCAACGACGAGATAGTTGCCCGACAAAATCCCCAAAGCCGTCTTGAGGATGCGCGCGCCTTCGGTCGCGATGGCGCGCTGGATCGGGAAACCATAGATGGCCCAGGCGTCGAGCGCCCCCTGCGAAAAGGCAGACGCCCCGTCGGTGACATTGAGCGCCACCGGAGTGATATCGGCCCAGCTCAGGCCGACCGACTGCAACATTCGGATGAGGAAATATTGCGAGGTCGTGGCACGGACATAGCCGACGCGCTTGCCTTTCAGGTCTTCGAGTTTCTCGATTTTCGAGCCCTTGGGCAGCAGCACGACCTGATTATTGACGTCGCCATGCGCCACGGCGATCTGTTTGAAACTCTGATGCGGCGAGGCCAGCGCGAAGATCGGCGGAATCTCACTCATCGAACCATAGTCGAGCGAGTTGCCGGCGAGGGCCTCGACGACCAGATTGCCACCCTGAAATTCGCTGTACTCGACGCTGTAGCCTTCGGGTTTGAGCCCCGCCTGCGCAAACAGCAGCCGCGTATCGCCCTCACCCTTGCCGGTGATCGAGGCGCGCAGCTTTACCGGCCCAGCGGTAGCTTTCGGCTGCCCACAGGCGGTGAGCATAAGGGCCCCTCCCCCCAGCAGCAGGTGACGACGATGTAAATGGGATAGGGGCATGGGACGGGCTCGGCAGGCTGATAATTTCCTACACTATTGATCCCCTTTTAGGCCGCAAACGACATTTGCTCACCCCAGCCATGAGGGCCGCTCAACCGATAACCGTTTCTCATAAGGGATTTGGTAAAACGCATTGGTCGGATCGTCGAATTTGAGGAACGCTGAGGAAAATCCAATCCGGAGCTACTGCCATGACCGAATCCCCTCGTCAGATCAAACTCGGTGCCATCCTCGAAGGCGTCGGCACCACGGGCCAATCGTGGCGGCATCCGGACCTGCCCGGCGACGCCAGCGTCGATATCAACTGGTATATCGACAATGCCCGTCTGGCCGAGGCGGCGAAGTTCGATTTCGTCTTCATCGTCGACAGCCCCTATATCACGCCGGACTCCGCGCCGCATTTCCTCAACCGCCTGGAGCCCCTGACCCTGCTGTCGGCGGCGGCCGTTTCGACGCAGAAAATCGGCCTCGTCGCGACCCTCACCACCTCCTACTGGGAGCCGTACAATGTGGCGCGACAGTTCGGCTCGCTTGATCTGATCAGCAAGGGCCGCGCAGGGTGGAACGTGGTGACGACCGGCCTCGAAGGCGCAGCGCGCAACTACAGCCGCGACGAGCATTTCGAGCACGGCGTTCGCTATGCCCGCGCGCAGGAGTTCGTCAGCGTCGTCAAAGGCTTGTGGGACAGTTACGAAGACGGCGCCTTCCCGCGCGATAAGTCGAACGACCTGTTTCTCGACAAGACCAAACAACATGCCCTGAACCACAAAGGTCAGTTCTTCTCGGTCGCCGGACCGCTGGCGCTGGAACGCTCTCAGCAGGGGCAACCGGTCATCTTTCAGGCGGGCGACTCCAGCGAAGGTCGCGACCTTGGCGCGCACATTGCCGACGCCACTTTCACGGTGGCGGAATCGCTGGAAAGCGCCAAACAATACTATGCCGATCTCAAGGCCCGCGCCGCGGCGCTGGGCCGTGACCCGGATCAGATCATCGTCACCCCCGGCATTTCGCCGATCATCGCCGACACCGACGAAGACGCACAGGTCCTGCTGGAGATCGAACGCGGCAAGTTCGACCTCAAAAAAGCTCTGGTGCAGGTCGGGCGCGCTTTCAACTACCACGACTTCAGTCAGTACGACCTTGACGCGCCCTTCCCCGACGCGTCGCACCTGACGCTGAACAGCTATAAGGGCCATGCAGAACGCATCATCCGAACGGCGAAACAGGATAATCTGACGCTGCGGCAGGTTGCCGAACGCTTCGGCGTATGGCGCAGCGATTTCGTCGGCTCTCCCGAAACCGTGGCCAATGCGCTGGAACTCTGGTTCCGTGAACGTGCCGCCGACGGTTTTCTGCTGCGTGTAACCGAACCGAACGCCTTCCGCGATTTCCGCGAGAAGGTGGTGCCGATCCTACAGGCACGAGGTCTGTTCCGTACGGACTACACCAGCGACAACTTGCGAGATCACCTAGGCCTCGAGATACCCGAGAACCGTTATGCGGCTCAGGCCAAGGTTCAGGAAGCTGCCGAATAGCGCCCATTGCAGACATTCGAAGGTAGTTGGCAAAATCTCGTAAGCGGACATCTAACTTGGGCGCAGCAGACCCAGTTTGTGAGCCACCGGCTAGGAAAACGGCGATCACTTATGTGTCGGTTAGAGCGTCTTCGGATGCAGGTGCCGTCGCTGAAAAGTCCCGAGCTACAGAGGCGGCGACGTTGAAATGGCGTTTGTACTCGCGACTAAACTGAGAGGTGCTTTCATAACCAACACGCCGGGCTGCCTCCTTGATGCGGGCGCCTTCGAAGGTGATGAGGTCGCGGGCCATATGGAGCCGCAGCCGTTTGATATATTGAACGGGGGTCTGACCGGTTCGGCGTCGGAAGGCCCGGTGAAAAGTCGAGACGCTCATGGCGACCCGATCTGCCATTGCTTCGATGGTTACGGGCTTGGCGATGTTGAGCCTGATGTCTTCGATCAGGCCATCAAGCAGACCGTCATCGCCCGTCTGTTGCGCATAGGCTGCGAGTGCCGGTCCGCGAGGGCCACGCAACGCATGGAAGAGAATTTCACGCCGCAAGGCGGGTCCGATCACCCTGGCCGCCACCGGATCACCTATCGCCGACACGAGGCGCATCATCGTCGCCTGCATCGCCTCGGTCAACGGCGCTGGCGCAAGAGCACTCAGGCCTGCCTGCGGCTCTACAGGGGCGTAATCTGCCATCTGCCCAAGCAGCAGCGATAGGTCCTCTCGACTGGCCGAGATGAACAACCCACACACAGGCTCGTCGTTACTGGCCTGATGCGCGCATAGAAATGGCATGGGCAAGGTCAGGACCAGATAGTTCGCCGCGTCATAAATAAACGACCTGTCCCCTAAGGTACCCTCCTTTCGACCATTAAGCAGGATGGTCAAACCCGCCTCGTAGACCAGCGGCTCAGGCGGGGTCGGTTTGACGGTCCAGAATAGCCTGATGCCCTCTATGGCCGTGGGCTCGACACCTCCGAAAGCCACTTCCAGACGCTTTGCGAGCAGCTCTTTTGTCGTGCTTTGGAAAGTCACCTCAACCGCCTTGACAGAAATAGGCATCTAAATGCCACCAATTGGCATGCCGAAATGCATATAATGCCACTATTGAACATGCACATCAATGCCCGACCTGTTTCCGACATACCCGTTCCGAGACGGCTGGCAAAGGAAAGACTATGCAAACTATCCAAGGAAAAGTCGTCGTTATCACGGGGGCCAGCAGTGGCCTCGGTGAAGCGACCGCAAGACTGCTCGCCGCCAAAGACGCGAAGGTCGTACTGGGGGCACGTCGTGCCGATCGCATCAATGCGCTTGCAGCCGACATTAAAATACAGGGCGGCGAAGCGATCGCCAAGGTGACGGACGTCACTAAGCTGGCCGAGGTTCAAGCTCTGGTCGATTTGGCCGTCAAAACCTATGGCAGGCTTGATGTCATTATTAATAATGCCGGTCTGATGCCGAGTTCACTCTTAAGCCTTTTAAAGGTCGAGGACTGGGAACGCATGATTGACGTCAACCTGAAAGGCGTTCTTTACGGTATCGCTGCAGCCCTGCCGATTATGCAGACACAGAAAAGCGGTCACATCATCAATGTGTCGTCTGTCTCCGGCCATAAGGTCTCCCCAGGCACAGCCGTATACGCTGCGACCAAACACGCAGTCCGGGTCATCTCCGAAGGCCTGCGTCAGGAAGTCACCCCCTTCAATATCCGCACAACCATCCTTTCGCCGGGCGCTGTGGCAACCGAGTTACCAGACAGCGTGACCGATGGCCCGACGGCTCAGGGGATCAAGGAGTTCTACAAGATCGCCATCCCCGCAGAGTCGTTCGCACGCATGGTCGCTTTCGCAATCGAGCAGCCGGAAGACGTCAACGTCAACGAAATCCTCTTTCGCCCCACGGCGCAGGAATACTGATTTCCAGGGACGGGCACCGAACTGGATACACGCCAATTCATTCTCCCCCAAAAGGATACACTGTATGTGCATCAGATGTAACGACCCAACTCATACCGCAGTTGAAACCAACCAGGGACGCCGCAGTCTGCTTTTCAGGGGTTTCGGGCTCGCTGGGGCGGCCACGCTTGGCAATTCACTTGTAAGCGCAACCTCTGCAGATGCCGCACCGGCCAAAAAGGCCGACCTCGGCTCCTCCAAAGCCCGCGCCTGGGCGGCGACAAGTCCGACCAGTTCATTTTCGCAGATCGAGATAAAGCGTCGCGCAGTTGGACCCAACGATGTCCAGATGCAGGTTCTCTACAGTGGCATCTGTCATTCCGACATCCATATGGCCCGCAGCGAATGGGCCCCTGTTACCTATCCGATTGTGCCGGGCCATGAAATTATCGGCCGGGTAACCGCTGTCGGTGCTAACGTCACGAAGTTCCGTGTCGGCGATATTGGTGGCGTCGGCTGTATGGTCAATTCATGCGGGACATGTGTCGAATGTCTGAACGACCGCGAACATGCCTGCTTGAATGGCATGACACTGACCTATAACGCCCCGGACAAGGAGTCTGGCGGCGTAACCTATGGTGGTTATTCCTCCTCAGTCGTTGTTACGGAAAAGTTCGTAATCCGTATTCCACCGGGCGTGAACCTTGCCGGCATGGCACCGGTCCTGTGTGCAGGGATTACAACCTTCTCCCCTCTGCAACATTGGAAAGCTAGCCGTGGCCAAAAGGTTGGCGTGATCGGTTTCGGCGGTCTGGGTCATATGGCTGTTAAGCTGGCGGTTGCCAAAGGTGCCGACGTGACAGTCTTTACGACGACACCTAGCAAGCGTGAAAACGCCCTGAAGATGGGAGCCAAGGCGGCAGTCCTCTGGGAAGAGAGAAATAGCCTTCGCGAGATGGGGGCCAGCTTTGATTTGCTCATTGCCGCCGTGCCGCAAGCTTTCGAGATTCAGCCATTCATGAACCTGCTGAAGACCGATGCCACACTGGTCAATGTCGGCACCTTGGAATCGATCTCGGGCTACAACGCAATGCTCAACAATACAGCGCGTCGGAATCTCTCGGGGTCTATGATCGGCGGCATCGCCGAAACACAACAAGTCGTCGACTTTTGCTCAGCGCGCAATATCACTGCAGACGTCGAACTCATTCGACCGGATCAGATCAACGAAGCTTTCAGCCGCGTCGTCAACAAGGACGTCAAATTCCGCTTCGTCATCGATATGGCCGCCGCCTGATAAAGCAAGTTGCTAACAAATCGCTCAGGCCGCGACAGATATTCAAGAGGACAATATGACGACAAGGGTCTGGTTTATCACGGGCGCTTCTTCAGGGATGGGCTATGCTTTGGCAAAAGCTGTTCTGGCACTCGGTGACCATGTGGTTGCCGCCGCCAGACGCATTGACCGTCTTGAGGCGCTATCAACGGACGCGAAGGGGCATCTGCTGCCGGTCCAACTGGATGTGACAGATGCACAATCACGGCACGATGCGCTTAAGGCTGCCATTGACCGGTTCGGGCGAATTGATGTTCTTGCCAACATAGCCGGGCGCGGGATCAATGGCGCCGTCGAGGAGCTAAGTCTTGATGAGGTACGGTCCGCCTTTGAACTGAACTTCTTCGGCGCTATCGAAATGGTTCGTATGGTCCTGCCTGAGATGCGGGAAAGACACCACGGGCATATCATCAACATGACGAGCATCTGCGGTCTGGTCGCGATGAGTGATCTCGGTGCCTATTGTGCCTCAAAGTTTGCCCTTGAGGCATGGAGCGAAGCCTTGGCGGGCGAGGTCCGTGATTTCGGTATACGCGTAACCCTTGTGGAGCCGGGTGGGTTCCGCACGGAATTTGAAGGGGGCGCTATCATTCGCCCCTCTAACAGGATCGCGGCATACGCACCGATTGTGGGGCCAATCGAAAAGCATCTGGCCGATGCCGCCGGCAGACAGCTTGGGGACCCAGACAAAGCTGCCAAGGTGCTGATCGAGGCCGTTGAGGCCCCTTCGTCTCCGCTGCGTCTTGTCTTGGGAAGTGACGCACATGCCTTTTGGGAAGACCATGCACAGCGTACAACCACGGACATCGCGAGTTGGAAAACACAGGGTCAGTCCACGGACTTTGCCTTGTAATTTTGATCTAAGGACGAGCATTTCTCAACGCGATCAAATCCGGTGTTTTAGTACAGGCAAAATCGCTAAGCCGACATTCATGCGCCCAGAGCGGACATGGTGCCCTCCCGTATTTGGCGCACTCCAAAGCGGACATTTAACGGGGCCCGGCTCTGCCTTAGTTGCTGATTTAATCCTGTTGAGGACGTGATATACTGCCGGAATGCAGAAGCGAGTTGCGGTGGGAGGGCCGGCGGAGAAACCGTCATGTCTGAAAACCCATTATCTGCTCATAGCCAACCGTGGAATAAAGGCCTTTTGGTTGGCCAGAAAAAGCCGCTCCAGCCCAAACACGTCTGGTCTATCCGCGTTAGGCTAGAATTAGGTCAATCACGAGAGACCTCGCACTCTTCAATCTCGCCATCGACAGTAAATTAAGGGCCTGTGATCTGGTACGCCTTCGCGTAAATGATCTCTGCCAAGCCGGGAAGGTCCGCGACCGCGCGACCGTCATTCAGCAAAAGACTGGCAAGCCTGTAAAATTCGAAATCACCGAACACACCCGGTTGTCGATTGAGCGCCTACTCGCGCAATTACCAGCGGGCGGTCCCGGCTACCTGTTCCCCGGTCGATCAAAGCAGCGGCCTCATATTTCCACGAGACAATACTCACGGATTGTTCACACTTGGGTGGAGAGTATCGGACTGGAGACGACCATTTACGGCACTCACACCATGCGTCGAACGAAAGCGTCCCAATTGTACCGGAAGACCGGTAACCTACGTGCCGTACAACTGCTACTTGGACACACCAAGTTGGAGAGCACAGTCAGATATCTCGGTATCGAGGTCGATGATGCTCTGGAAATGGCTGAGCAGATTGACCTGTGAGCCGCTTAGAGGCGTTCGGCGGCCAAAGCTACCGGACGCCCGACGCGGGCATTCTACTCGATCTGATGCGTATTGCCGAAAAGCGAGCTATGTGACCCGTAGATTTCGCCCCGCCCCCTCTGCAGCCTTCCACTCTTCCAAACCGGGTTGATTCGCGTACCACAATCTATTAAGAGGCCAAACAGCCAGTCCCGGCACGTCCCTGAATCAGGAAAGGAGAAAATCATGCGAGCAATGTTCCTAAATCTCGAAACCGATTTCCCAATCCAAAATATTCAGGAACTTATTGCATGGGCAATTTCCTATCAGGCGACGAAGCACGCCTGAGCACCAATAGCTGCGCCATTGGCGTCGCTACTTTCCTAAAATCTGACTTTTGCCATATGAGCGGCGAGACCGTCCCCTTTACCAAAGGAGGTCTTGATGCGTTCTGACATGTTCAAGGTAATCGTCGAGCGGCCGCGCTGGGGCGCGAGCCATGCCGCCTCCCCCAAACTCAAAAGGACGAAAGACTACACACTTAAGCGCATAGGCCATAAGCGTCACGCTTACGAAAACGCCCCTTACACTAAGTCGCTCAACGAGAATCTGGCTCCGCTTGTACGTTTTCTACGCAGCCGTCTTGGCCAGTCATGGAACAGCGTATTCAGCGAAATTTGCGAACAGCTAGACACGGGCAGCACGATGAAGATGCACGTGCGTCAGCACATCGAGGATTTCGTTCTCACACGCATTTCCATCGGGAGATACGGAGAGTGGCTGTTTGAAGGTGAGGTTCTGGGCGCTCACAGGCGTTGGTTCAGACAGCGCAAATTCTTCGTAGACCCGCGTGATGGCATCCTCAAGGATCAGGCTTCGCTGCTTGCCAGTCTGCCATCTGCAAATCGAGCACTGACGGGAGGGGCAAAATGAATACATGCTGTGAACTCACCCTCATCGGGCGCGATCCGACACGCTTTGATCCCTTAGCGCTCGATCAGCTGGATGCCACCGCGCGTCTGGAAGGCATGGGCAAGGTCGTCGGCCTGCCCGACCTCCATGCAGGAAACGGTATCGCCGTTGGCGCGGCATTCTGGTCGCCCGATCGTATCTGGCCTCATTTGGTCGGGAGCGATATCGGCTGCGGCATGGCCTTGTGGGAGACGAGTCTGCCGGTGCGCAAGTTCCGCGTCGGTCAGGTTGACCGCAAACTACAGGGACTTGATGAACCCTGGGATGGGCCCGTTGTAACCGCGCTGGTTTCCGCCGGTCTGCCGCCAGAACTGGCCGGTCCTTCGCTCGGAACGATTGGCGGGGGCAACCACTTCGTCGAGTTCCAAAGGATCGAGGAAATCGTTGATCCTAGCCGTTTTGCAATGCTCAACCTTCAGGACGACCGTGTCTGGATGATGGTGCATAGCGGCTCACGCGGACTAGGTCAGGCGATCCTGCAAGGTCAGTTGGAGGAAACCGGTAAGTCGGGCCTCTTGGCTTCAGAGCCACAGGCCATGTCCTACCTGTCGCGGCACGATCAGGCCGTGACATGGGCCGTGGTCAACCGCAGGATCATCGCGGACCGGTTTATGAACGCCCTTGGCCTGTCCGGCACTTGCGTACTGGACATCGTCCACAACAGCGTCACTCGATATGGCACCGGCTGGCTTCATCGAAAGGGTGCGGCTCCAGCGGATCGCGGCCCGGTCGTGATCCCGGGCTCAAGAGGCGACTTCAGCTATCTGGCGGAGCCCGTGGTCGAGGGCGCCGATGCCGCCTTGCATTCACTTGCACATGGCGCTGGACGCAAGTGGAGTCGCAACGATGCCCATGCGCGCTTGTCTCGACGATATCGAGTGGCTGACTTGCAGCGCACAAAGCTGTCGAGCCATGTCATTTGCGAAGATCGCCGCCTGATCTTCGAAGAGGCACCGGAGGCCTATAAGGACATCGCCGGTGTCATTGCCGATCTTGAGGCAGCAGGCCTAATTCGTGTCATCGCCCGGCTTCGGCCTTTGCTCAGCTACAAAACGAGGCATCATGACTGAAATTACACTGCACCTGACCTCAGGCAAGGGCCCCGACGAATGCTGCTGGGTGGTCGCGCAACTGGCGCAGGCCTTCATACGTGAAGGCCTGCGACAAGGCGTGAATTGCGACATCCTTGATGCGCAGGAAGAACTACCAGCCTCTCTCCTTCTTTCGATTACAGGAGAACAAGCCGAAGCCTTCGCGTCGGAACGGATCGGCACCATTCAATGGGTAGGCGATAGTCCGTTTCGACCGGGGCACAGGCGTCGAAACTGGTTTGTAGGCGTTACATTAGCGCCATCACCAGAGACAGTTCCCGACCTGCGTGATGAGGATATTGTGTTTCAGACCATGCGCGCCAGCGGCCCCGGCGGACAGCACGTCAATAAGACGGACAGCGCTGTGCGTGCTACTCACCGGCCGACCGGACTGGTCGTGACCGCGCAGGAGCAGCGCTCTCAGCACGCCAATCGCAAGCTGGCGAAGCTTAAACTGGCCCTGATGCTCGAAGAAAGGCGCTTACAGGCAGGTGACCATGCCCGACAGGCGCACTGGTCAGCCCATCAGAGCCTCGAACGCGGCAATCCGGTGCGGACCTACACGGGCCCGCTCTTCAAACTCAGGCCTTCCAGGTAACACTTTCACTGTCGCGGGACTGATAAAACAGTTCCGCGACAGCACTCAAGCGGAGCACGCCTTCGTGTCCTAGGCCGTCGCGCGCCCTAAGCAGAAGTGCAACTCTAGCAGTAGCGATTGCAGGATCTCTTCCCGAAACCGGACATGTTCGGCGTTAGGGACGATGGGCCGGCAGCGGCAGATCGGCACGGCAGGGTATTGAAATTTTGAAGATTGGTTTCGAGTGTGACGCCGATGTCAGACTCTGGCCTTTCCAAAACCTTTTCTCAGGAACACTCACCGATGGTGTCAGAAGGGATGGCTTAACGGTCAACCGCTCACAAAAAATCTTTGTGAACTTATACATCAAGAAGGCGATTGACTTTCGCGGGAGCAAATGACTACCTTGCTGAGGTAACGTCGTTTTTGATTTTTGATTAATGTCTATCGTCGCGTAACACAGCGCACTCCCAAATTATCACGCATAGCGTGTAATTGAGATGTAGTCGCCTCTTCGAATTCGGACAATTTAGTTTTTGCATCCTGCTATACTGCCTGGAGTGTACTCGTGCGTCGTGTCGTCGTCACCGGCATGAGCGTCATCTCCCCCTTGGGCGATGACCTCGACATCTTCTACTCAAATCTGATTGCCGGTCAATCAGGTATAGGCAACTGGCGTTTCTTCGAGGACGATCGCGTGTATTCTCGTGTCGGAGGAGACCTGAGCGACTACGACTGGAAGGCCCGCCACGCTGCCATGGAGGCCACGCTCCCCGACAGCAACCGCGCCCGCATGCGCAAGATCATGCGTCTGGCGCCATTTGCCACTCGTCTCTCGATTTTAACCGCCGTCGATGCCTGGCGCGATTCAGGGCTTAGTTTCGATGTCGATTTCACCCGCGTCGCAGGGCTACTGGCCGGACACAATCTCAACGAAAACTACCTGATGAAGAACCATCAGGTCTTCATCGAAAGCGAGCCTGACTGGATCGATGCCCAGGCCGCCGTGCTCGATCTCGACACCGACCACGCCTCTTCGGTCAATGAGGTCTTAGGGATTCGCGGTGCCGGGTACACCATGGGCGGGGCCTGTGCCTCGGCCAACATCACCTTGCGCGCCGCCATCGATGAAATCCGCCATCATGGCCACGACATCGCGGTCATGACCGGAGCGGCGCTAGACTTCTCGCCCATGGGTCTGCACGCCATGGCGCTTCTTGGCGCAATCACGACCCAGAGCTTTAATGACGCGCCAGAACTGGCCAGCCGCCCCTACGATACCCGTCGCGAAGGCTTCGTGCCGTCGCATGGTGCGGGTACGCTGATCCTTGAAGAGCTTGAGCACGCGCGCGCGCGCGGTGCGACCATCTATGGCGAAGTTCTGGGTTGCGTCGTCATGTCCGACGCGAACCATCTGCCCAACCCGTCCCCGGAAGGTCAGACAGCGACCATTCGCCGCCTGTTCGACACGTGTGGCATTGCGCCCGAACAGGTCGATTACGTTTCAGCCCATGCGACGTCAACACCGCTGGGCGATCTCTCCGAACTCAAGGCACTTAGGGCTGCCTTCGGGCCACACGCCTACAAGCTCAAGCTCAATGCACCCAAATCGATGCTGGGCCATACCTGCTGGTCGGCACCGGTCGTCGAGACTATCGCGGCGCTGATGCAGATGAAAAATGGCCGTCTGCATCCGTCGATCAATATCGATACACTTGATCCGGAGGTCGATCTCGACGTCTGCTCCAACACGCCGGTCAATCATCAGATCCGCCTGTTTCTCAAGAACTCGTTCGGTTTCGGCGGCATCAACTGCTGCGCCTTGTGGCAGCACCCGGACCTGATCCAATGACCGAAGTCGCCCTGATCACCGGCGGTACGCGCGGCATCGGACTGGCCATCGGCCTCGCCCTGGCGCGGGGCGGCGCGCAGGTCATCCTGACTCACCGCTGGGGCAGCGACGATCCCCAAACCGTGGTCAATATTTTCACCGCCGAAGGCCTTCTGGTACCCGAGATTGTCGAGGCGGATGTCGGCGAGGACGGCGATACCGAAGCCCTGATGGCGCATATTGATCGACGTTTCGGCCGGTTGGACATCTTCGTCAGCAATGCCTGCGTGGCGGCGCGCGCGGACGGGCTGGCCTCGCTGGCGCCGCGCGACCTGACTAAAACCTTGCAACGCAGCGCCTGGCCGCTGATCGCCTATATCGATTCTGCCTTGGCGCGGTTCGGCCGCGTGCCGCGCGTCAGCATCGGCGTCAGCTCCGATGGAGCCCAGCACTTCTATCCCGGCTATGACTATGTCGCCGCCGCCAAGTCGGTGCTCGAAGCCCTGATCGCCGCCGAAGCGCCGCGCATTCTGGCCGGTGGCGGTCGCATCTTCGGACTCAGTACGCGCCAGGTCGATACCGACAGTATGCGGCGCATGTTCGACGCCGACACGATCAACTTCCTGCTGGATGAGTTCAAGGACTATGCGCTCGACGCCCGCGTCATGGGCGATGCCACAGTGGAACTGTGCAGCGGCAGGCTCGATGCCCTGAACGGCCAGGTGCTGTTTATCGATAAGGGCGCGGCCTTCCTCGACAACACCATATCCATCCTGCCGCCGTTGCTGCACAAGCTTATGGAGCGGGCATGATTGCGCTGGATGATCGCCCATCGCAGGATCTGGAAACCGCCGTAGCCGCCCGGTCGGGGCCGGTGTTCGTCCTGAAGGGCCCCGTCGATGCCGATGCACTGCAAGGCGCCGGCACACGCAACCTCGTCATGCCAATCGCCGCGCCAGCCAACCGCGCTGAGGTTTCCAACATCGCCTGCCGCATCCCGCAGGCTTTGCGCTTATTAGACGCCATGGCGACCGGGGACACCTCCTACCGTCTTTGCGTCCTGATCGCTCAGGCCGACGATCCTTTGACGCACAGCTTGGCGGCCCTCTCCGAAACCCTGATCCGTTACGGCACCGGCCACCTGACGATGCGGCCGGTCCAGGTCAATCTGCTACGCTACCGGACAACGCCTGAAGGCTATTTGCGCGCCGCCGACATGGTGAGCGCGCTGTTCAGTGGCCGACTCGACGGCGTCTGCGGTCAGGTATTTGTTCTGAATGATCTCGGGGAGCTGCCGTCATGACGCGACCTGTGATCCTGCTTTTTCCTGGTCAAAGCTCACGCGACGCTGACATGTTCCGCCGGCTCGACGCCGTGGCGCCGGGCTTGGGTGCCGCGGCCTATGCGCGCGTGACCACGCGGCTAGGGCATGCACCGAACGGCTTTGCCAGCAATCTCGACATTCAGGTCAGCGTGCACGAGTTGAACCTCACCTATCTCGATCTGTTGCAGGGTCTGCCGGTCACAGCATCGGCGGGTCTGTCGCTTGGCGAGTACGCGCATCTGGTCGCCATCGGCGCGCTCGATGCCGACCATAGCCGAGACCTGGTGGCCGCACGTGGCGCAGCCTACGATGAGGGCCCGTCGGGCTGCATGGCGGCCGTCCAACCCATCGATCCAGACGAAGCCATCACCCTGTGTACCGAGATCTGCGCCCGGTTTGACGATGCAGAAGCCGTCGCCGTCTCGAACTTCAACTCCCCGACCCAGTGCGTTGTCGCTGGCCGCGCCGATGCCGTCGACGCCTTCATGGTTGCCGCCGAAGAGCGCTTTTTTGCTATCGGGCGTATCATCGAAGACCGCATCTGCATGCACATGCCGCGCTTCCGTCCGGTAAGCGAGTCCTTTGCATTGGCTCTGGCGGCCGCCGAGTGGCGCGTACCCAGCCAATCCTACTGGGCAAACGTAACCGCGCAACCCGCAATGGCCGACGCCGCGATCATCACCGACTGCCTGACGCGCCACGTCTATCAGCCGGTCCTGTGGCGTCAGACCATGGAAGCCTTCCACATAACCTATCCCGACGCCGTCTTTATCGAGGTCGGCCCTCTGCAGATTCTCAGCAAGATGATGGGGCGGCGCTGGCTACCGCAAGCGACTGTCTTTGCCCTCGATCCGATGGAGTTCGCAACACCTTCGGCCCTGACGTCCAAGCTGGAGGCGATCCATGCCGCCATCGCTGCCTGAGCCCCCCTCCGCATCCGAATGGCGGGTAGCGGCGAAGAAGCCGCTGTTTGCCGTCGCCGACCTGCCCATCCAGGTAAGGTTTGGGCCCGACGTACTGATGCGCCTCCTGCCCCATCGCGGCACCTTCCTGCTGGCGCACACGATCACCGGCATGGACCTAACCACAGCGCGATTATCGGGTGCGCGTGTGCTTGATCCGGAAGATCCGGTCTTTGCCGATCACTTCCCCGGCGCGCCCGTCTATCCGGGTGTTCTACTGATCGAGATGGCCGGACAGTTCGGACTGTGCCTGCCCTCTTTCCTCGACGCTGGACTGGTCGATGCCGAAAACCTGCCAGAGCCCAGCCCGGTCCGGCTGCTGCGCGTGCGCGACGCCCTCTTCGTGTCGGAAGCCAGGCCCGGCGACCGCCTGACCACCCTGGTGCAGGCCTATGACGATGGCGGTTTCACCTTTTGCGCCGCTGCCCAGGTGCTTTGCGGCGACCGCGTCGTCTGTCTTGTCCAGTTCGAAGCCATGATCGGAGACCGCCTATGAGCGCCACAGCCCGCCCCGTTTTGTTCGTCACGGGCGGTTCGCGCGGCATTGGCCGGGCGCTGGTCGAAGCGGCTGCCATCGAGGGCTGGGACGTCGCCTTTACCTATGTCAGCCAAGCCGAGGCGGCCGAAAGCCTGATCACCGAACTGAAAGCCACGGCACCAGAAGCCACGATCAAATCCTGGTGTCTGGATGTGCGCGATTCCAAAGCGGTCGACCGCGTTGCCGACGACGTGTTGGGGGCGTTCGATCGCGTCGATGCCGTCGTGCCCAATGCCGGGATCAGTCTCAACGGTCTGGCCTACTCGCTGACGGACGAGGACTGGAGCACGGTCATCGACACCAACCTCACTGGTCCTTTTTACGTTTGCCGCGCATTCCTCCCGGAACTGGTGTCGCGGCGCAAGGGCCGCATCCTGCTGGTCAGTTCGATCATCGCCGCCGGTGCCTCAGGGCAGGCGGCCTATGCCACCTCGAAAGCCGGCCTGATCGGACTCGCGACCAGCCTGGCCAAGGAATACGGCCCCAAGGGCATCACCACCAATGTCGTTGCGCCTGCCTATTTTGAAACCGACATGACGCGCGACACCATGTCGTCAGGCCTTGTCGATTACGCCAACAAGTTCTGCCCCATGCGGCGGTTAGGTGCGCTTGATGAATTGGCGGCGACCATGCTGTTCCTGATTTCCGACAAGGCCGGTTACATCAACGGCGAAACCATCCGCGTCAGCGGCGGCCTGGACTGGGCACCATGACCGCAACCTTACCCTCTGTCGGCATTGAACGCCTGTGGGTCGAGCCCTCGACCCTCGCCATGGACATGGCGACGCTGGTGCGCGACCGCGGCGGCAGCGTTGACGAGGTGTGTGGCGATATGATGATCACCGAGCGTTCGGTCGTGCCGCCTTGGGAAGACCCCATCACTCTGGCGGTCAATGCTGTGCTGGGCCTGCTGCCAGATCCGGCTGACCGGGAGCGGATTAAACTTCTGCTGGTCGCATCCGAAAGCGCGCCGGATCAGGAAAAAGCGCTGTCGACCTGGGTGCAGCGCCACTCCGGCCTGCCCGACGATTGTCGTAACCTTGAAGTGAAGCATGCCTGCTATGGCGGATCGGGCGCGCTGCGTCTGGCGGCCGGCTGGCTTATGGCCGAAGCGGCGCCTGACGAGATGGCGGTCGTCATCTGCACCGATATCAGCCGCACGCATTTCCACAAGCCCTATGAGTTCGTCATGGGCGCCGGCGCGATTGCCATGCTGATAAGCCGTAACCCGGCCTTTTTCGCGCTCGATCGCGGCATGAGCGGGCTTTACACTCACGAAGTCTCCGACCTGATCCGCCCAACCTCGCGCGTCGAAGCCGGCCACAGCGAAACCTCGCTGCTGTCCTATATGGATGCCGTCGATATCGCCTTTTCGCGCTACGCCGCCGCGGTCGAACGTCACGGCGGGCCTCATATCGCCAGCGTCGATGATCTTAGAAGCTGGCTACCGCATCAGGTCTATCATGCCCCATTTGGCGGCATCACGCGCCGCGCCCACCGCACCCTGATGCGCAGCCTGACAGGCTGGAGCGCCGGCGATCAGACGGCCGACTATGCACGGCGTGTTGAACCCTCCCTGACCTTCAACCGGCGCATGGGCGGCACCTATGCGGCCAGTGTCTTTATCTCCCTGCTGGGGCTGGCGGCCTCTGGCCCGGCGATCAATGGACAGCGTACCGGCATCTATTCCTATGGCTCAGGCTCGACCGGCGAATTCTATTCCGGCGTCTTTGGGTCGGATGCCCATGCCATAGCCCAGGCGGCAGATCTCGATGCCCGCCTCAGCGCCCGGACTGCCGTCGATATCGCGCTTTATGAAGACGCTGAAACCAGGCGCAGCGCCTATATCGACAACGGCGATTTCGACATTCCCACGCACGGTTTGGCGGGCCTTTATGACAGCCACTATGTCGGCCGTAACCGCCTGGTCTTCACCGGCGCGCGCGACCATGTGAGGCGCTACGCATGGAGTTGAACATCACTCTGCCCGCCCGCTTCGACCGCGCCAGTCTCGAAGCCTTCAAGCGCTCGCTGGACAGGGCTCTGCCCGGCCAAACCATCGTGCTGACCGGCGGCAAGGACATGTTTTGCGGCGGCCTCGATTTTCACGCGGCCATTGCGGGCGAAATGTCGGTGGCAGATGGCATGAGATTATATGCTGACTGCGTCTATGCCCTGCGCGCCCATTCCGGTCCGTGCATCGCCATCATCGAAGGCGATGCCTTTGGCGGCGGCGTCGGACTTTTTGCCACCTGCGACTACGTCATCGCAGGACCTGAGACGCGCTTTGGCCTACCCGAAGCGCTTTACGGCTTCTATCCCGCCATCGTCTTTGCGGCCTTGAGCGAACGCGTTGCCCCCACACTGGCCCGCCAATGGGCCCTTCAATGCGAAAGCATCGATACCGCAGCGGCACTTTCCGCTCACCTGATTGACGAGATCGCGTCAGAACCAACCACCCGCCTGCCACGGATACTGCGCCGTTTCGGTCGCGCCCTACCCGAAGCCGTCGCCGCCATCCGCGCCAATCCCGCCCACCTTTCCGCTTTCCGGCAGGCACTGGACGCCAGCGTCGCTGAGACCTTGATCTTGCTCGACCGCCCCGAGGTCCGCGCGCGGCTGAAGGAGGCAGTGACATGAGCGCCTGGCTCCAAGCGACAGACGTCGCCACAGATTTGATCCACGTCGCTATGACCGAGGACGGTATCGCCGAAATGGCCCTGCGGGATGTCGATGGCAAGAACGGCATGTCGCCCGCCTGGGTCAAGGCCTTCATAGCCGGTCTGGCCGAAGTGGCGCAGATGCCGGGTGCTCGCGTGCTCCTGCTCTCAGGCCTGCCCGACTATTTCTGCACCGGTGCGACCAAAGAGGTCCTGAAAGACCTGGTCGAAAACCGCCTGATGCCCGGTGAATTGACGCTCGGCCGCCAGTTGATCGGTTTCGACCTGCCGGTCGTTGCGGCAGCCGAAGGCCATGCCATTGGCGGCGGCCTCGCGCTGCTGCTGTCGTGCGACCTCGGCGTCATTTCTGAGACCAGCCGTTATGGTGCCAATTTCATGACGCTGGGGATTACGCCCGGCATGGGCACGACCCGCCTGCTGGAAGAGGCGCTTGGCCGAGCGATAGCGCATGAGATGATCTATACCGGCGACCTGTGGCGCGGACGGCGGTTTGCCGGCACCGGTGCGTTCAACGCCGTCGTTCCGGCCACGGAGGTCCGCGACCGCGCGCTCCTTCTGGCGCGCGGTCTGGCCGACAAGCCGCGCGACAATCTCATCCATTTGAAACGCAGCCTCAGCCTGCCGCGCCGACTGGCTTTCGAGACCGCCATGACCACCGAACCACTGATGCACGCTTTGAGCCTGCGCAATCTCGACACCGACCTTTGGGGGGCACCATGAAGAATCCGATCGATCAGACAGGGCGTACGGTGCTGGTAACCGGTGGCACCATGGGCATCGGCCTGGCCTGCGCGCTGGCCTTTGCAGCGCAAGGGGCGCAAACCATCCTGACCTACCGCTGGGGCACGGCCGACATGGACGAGGTCCGCGCCCAGTTCGCTGCCGTCGGCGGCCTCGAACCCTTAATCCTTGAGGCGGATGTCAGCCAGGAGCACGACACCAAGGCGCTGATGAACGCCATCGCCGATCGATTTGCGCACATCGACGTGCTGATTTCCAACGTCGCCTTCGCGCAGAGGACGGAGGATTTTGACGCCTATAGCCGCCGTTCGCTCTACCGCAGCATCGACTACTCCGCCTGGCCGATCGCCAGTTACACCCACGCAATAAAGGCGCGCCTTGGCCGCTACCCCAGCCACGTCATCGCTTTGTCGAGCGATGGACCCGATGGTTTCTTCATGAATTACGACTTCGTGGCGGCATCGAAGTCGGTGTTGGAGACCTTTGTCCGCTACATGAATTTCCGTCTGTTCGACGATGGCGTGAAGGTCAATGCCATCCGCTCAAGGTTGGTGCGTACCGCCTCGTTCGATGCGACGTTCGGCGAAACCTTCCACCAGTTTCTGGAAAGCATGGGCGGCTTCGACGACTGCTACACCACGCCCGAAGACGTCGCCAATGTCGTGCTGATGGTTGCCAGCGGATTCTGTGACGCCATCGGCGGACAGGTCATCATGGTCGATAAGGGCTTCCAGTTCTTCGACAACCTGATGGGTATAGCCGAGCGCGCCCGCCGCAAGGGCAAGCTTTTGTGGGCGCCACAGGCTGAGTGACTTTACTTTCGCGTACCTCCCCACCTTTTTTACATGGAGAATTCAAGATGAGCGTTTCCAAGGATGAAGTCTTTGCCGTCGTCAGCAAGCACTTGCTCGACATCTGCCCCGACATCGACGCCAAGGCGATCGCGCCCGACGTGTCTATGAAGGACCTCGGCGCCTCCAGCCTCGACATGGTCGAGGTCGTGTCGTGCGCCATGCGCGAATTGGCCGTGCGCATCTCACGCCAGGACCTGTCGGACATCAAGGACATCGGCGGTCTGGTCGATAAACTGTATGATGCCGTGCAGGCCAAGGTCGCCTGACCATGGCACCGCCGCCGGCCGATACAGCATACCGCCACAACACGCTGGACATGTTCATGTTCGGCATCGGGCGCGAATTTGAAGAGATCGACGAATTCAA
This sequence comes from Asticcacaulis aquaticus, assembly GCF_028550415.1. Lineage (GTDB taxonomy): Bacteria > Pseudomonadota > Alphaproteobacteria > Caulobacterales > Caulobacteraceae > Asticcacaulis > Asticcacaulis aquaticus. Next base: position 6,000 of record NZ_JAQQKX010000008.1, on the reverse strand, counting down.
CGCCTGGAAGGCGGCGGTCAATGCCGACAATGTCTATCCGTTCGAAGCCGTCCGCGCCGAGGCCCAGAGACCGCATCTCAGCCTGCGGCGCGAAACGGGCGAGCAGTTCGATGCCCTAAGCTTCGCTAATTTCAACTATCTGGGCCTCGGCTACCACCCCGAGGTCATCAAGGCGGCGCAGAATGCCATTGGGCGTTACGGCATAGGTGCATTCGCAACACCAACCCTAGCTGGCACCTTGGCCATACATAAGGAGCTGGAGCAAGCCCTAGTCGATTTCTATGGCCTGCCTGATCGTGGCATAACCCTGTTCAGCTCAGGTTATGGCGCCAACGTCGGCTCGATTCAGGCCCTGGTCCAGCGCGGCCACCACGTCGTCATGGATCAGCTGGTGCACATGTCGATTCTCGATGGTGCCAAGACGTCAGGCGCCAAGCTGCACTTCTTTGAGCACAACGACGCCGATAGTCTTGAGGCGATCCTCAAGCCACTGTCCGGCCAGGGCAACCGCATCCTGGTCTGCGCCGAAGGCGTCTACAGCGCCGACGGTGACTTCGGCAGGCTGGCCCAACTCACCGAAGTGGCGCATCGTCACGGCGCTCACATCCTGGTCGACGAAGCGCATTCGGTCATGCTGTGTGGCAAAAAAGGTCGGGGCGTCTGTGATCAAGCGGGTGTCATTGATCAGGTAGACTTCATCATCGCCACGCTCAGCAAGGGCTTCGCTGGAGTCGGCGGTGCCCTGATCGCCTCGCGCAAGGTGACCGAATACGTCAACTGGTATGCGCGTTGCCGGCTGTTTTCAACAGCCATGGACCCCGGCACGGCTGGCGGGCTAATCAAGGTCATCGAGCTTGGTAGCGGCAGCGAAGGCGACAATTTACGCGCGCGCCTGCATCACAATAGTCAGCGTTTGCGCGACGCCCTGTCGCCCCATGTCGATCTCGGCGCTAGCGAAAGCTGGATAGTGCCCGTGATCTACGGTCCCGACCACATGACGTTTGAGATTGTCGATCATCTGCAAAGGCATGGCCTGGACGTCAGCCTGATGCAGTTTCCCTCGACACCCAAGGACAAGGCACGCCTGCGTCTGTTCGCCAATGCCGCCCACAGCGATGCGGATATCGACTTCGCCGTTACGACTATTCTCGATGCCGCCCGGCGCTTCAACTTCCTAAAGGCCGATGCGTAATGGCAACCGCACCCGCCATGTCTCGTGAGACACAGCGGGCCCTGATGGCGGCGCTGCGGCCGCTTCAGGTCATGTCACCCTGGCCAGGTCTGCATCATCTGATGATCCGGGTTCCGATCCAGTTGACGCTGATCGGCGGAGCGCTCAGACTGTGGGCGAACGGCCAATATGCGGCGTTCGCGGGCGTGGCCGTCCTGTCGGCGCTCTGGTACGCCAGTCTGCTGTGCCTGACCCATGACGCCCTGCATTGCAGGTTGACGGGCGTACGACGCTTGGATGCCGTTGCTGGTCGAATGATCGCCTGGCCACTATTCTGGCCGGTCGGCATCTACAAACCTGTCCACCTGATGCACCATAAGCTGAACGGCAGTGATCCTATCCAAGACCCCGAACGCGTCACACCCTTGCCGGGTGACTGGCACGGCAGTGCGTTTCAGCGTATCTGCCTGCGCCATCCACTAGTTATAGGTATGGCGACCGGCGGGCTCGGCCAGTTGTGGCGCCTGCTTAAAGCAGCGCGCCTGCTGCCCGCCGAAGGCCGCGCAGGACTGATAGTGTTTGAGCTTTCTGGCTGTGCCGTCACCTTCGCCGCCATGGCCGGCGCCGGTTGGCTATGTCAAGGCGCATTGGGGCTTTGGGCCGTTATCTGCCTATGGCTGATCCACGCCCAGATCGTTGGTGCCATCCATAGCTGGCGCGCCCATGCCGAACATTATGGTGTCTGGGAGGCGCGGGATACATGGGCCGATACCCAATGGCACAGCGCCCGCACCATCGACACTCATCCCATGGTCAGCCTTTATTTCAACAGACTCAACCATCACGCCGCGCACCACGTCAACGCTGCTATTCCCTTCTACAAATTGGCCCGTGCCACGGCCCTGATCCGTGCCGCCGCGCCCGAAACTGTGGTCACGAGCGGTTACCGCCGCGCCGTCGGGGACGTCGCACAGGCGGTACAGGCAAAGTGCGCCATCGCGCGCGAAGGCGACCGCATAATCTTTCTCAGGGAGACGCATTGAATGGCCATCCTGTTAACCGGAGCGACCGGCAGTGTCGGACTGGAACTGCTGCGTCTTTGGGACGACCGCCACGATGGTCCTCTCGTCTACTGCCTCGTGCGTGCGCCGGACCGGACGGCAGGATTGGCGCGATGGACGGCCTACTGCCGCGCGCAAGGCCTTAAGGGCAGACGCTTTGTCCCGATTATCGGCGATATCGAACATCCCGGCCTTGGTCTGTCCGCAACGGATCGTCAAGCGCTACAGGCCGAGATCACGACCATCATCCACGCGGCCGCCCATATCCGCTTTGACGCACCCTATCCGGTGGCGCATGCTACCAATGTCGCCGGCACACAGTCGATCCTGGATTTCGCCAAAGGCTGTGCAGATCTCAAGCGTTTCTGCCAGGTTTCGACCCTGTTCGTCGTTGGCCAGCGGAGCGGCGTGGTTCCGCCCGGCGGCGGCCCCGAAGGCGCGGCCTTCAACAACAGCTACGAGGAGACCAAATACGAGGCCGAGGCCCTCGTACTCGCCAGCGGCCTGCCGGTGGAGATCGTGCGGCTATCGCTGATGCCGGGCCGTCAGTCCGATGGCTATATCCACCATTATCTCGAAGCCCACATGCTGTTTGAGGCCTTCGGACGCGGCTTCTGCGGCTCGTTTCCCGGCACGGGCGCAAGCCCCCTCGACATGCTGCCTGTCGACTATTCGGCGACCTGCCTTGCGCTGCATCTGGACAAGCCGGGCTTTGATATCGGCGCTATCCATGCGGTGGCCGCCGGTGCTCAGGCGACAACCATGCAGGACATTTACGATTCCATCGCCAGCACGCGTAGCGCGCGCGGCCTGTCGGTTCCGCCCTTACCGGAATGGCTGCCCGAAGCGAAGTTCAACGCCATGCTCGAAACAGAGACACCTGAGGATTTCGGCATCAGTTTCGGTGCCCAGATGATCTTCCGTTCGGTCGGGGCCTATATCGCAAAACCCAAGCACTTCGAGGGCTCGATGAACATATTGTATACACCGCCGCCGGCTCCGATAAGCTGGCTACCCGCCGTGATCGGTTATGCGCTGGACGACAACTGGGGCCGCGGCCGGACAAGGGCCGCGTCCTGATGCCGTTCGCCGTCGTCACAGGCGCCTCCGGTGGCATCGGCCTAGCGCTGTGCCGTCTCCTTGCCGCGCGGGGGTACGGCCTGCTGCTTGTCGGGCGCGATGCGACACGGTTGGCCGCAATCTCAGTTGAACTTGGCTCCGATACCCAGCCGTTTATCGCCGATCTTGAGCGCGAGGCAGATGTTGCAGCACTGTCGACTGAGATCGCAAACAGGGTGCGACTCGATCTTTTTGTCTGCTGCCACGGGATCAGCGAACCTGATGCCGTCGCTAAAAGTGACGCAACCGCCCTGAGCCGCCAAATCAGTATCAATCTCACCGCCTCCATGATCCTTATGGCCGCAGGCGTCCGGCGGATGATCCGGCAAAACACGGGCAATATCCTCTGCATCGGTTCTCAGGGCGCCTTTGGGGGCATGGGCGACAGTGCGGCATATGCCGCTTCAAAGTTCGGCCTGCGCGGATTCTGTCTGTCACTGATACAGGAATTGCGTGGTACAGGCGTTGGCCTGACCTTGGTCCATCCCGGTGCGGTCGATACGCCGATGCTCCGCCATGAGGCGGCGGCCGGCGGGTCGGCACTGAACTTTCTGAACGAACGGCCAATGAATGCCGAACACGTAGCAACCGCTGCGTTGAAGGCGCTCGATGCGGGAAAATCGGAAATCATCCTCCCGGTGTGGGACAGCCTGAGCATGCGGCTGGTCTCCGGCTGGCCAGATCTACTCCACAGCCTCCTGCCCACGCTGCTGCGCCACGGCGAAAAGGGCCGTAAACGCTATCTTTCAAGGGGCTGAGAACCAGGCAATAGTGGCCACGTGCGCGTCGCTGACCGCGTACCGCCCTGTCACTCCTTCGGCCAAATGACCATGCCGGGCCTGATCAACCATGACAATGTGAAAGGCCTCATCTTCAATGCGGACCTCCGCATCGAGAAAATCCAGCACCTCTGCATGCGTCGCGAACTGGCACTTGTAAAAGGCTTCCTTGGCCGAAAAGGTGATAGCCATCTGCCGCTGCCGCATGGCCTCATCCGACGGAAGTTCCGCTTGCTCCCTGACAGTCAGCACAACCTCGGCTAGGCCATCGTGAAACCGCCCGAGGTCTTCGATATCGACACCCAGCGCGGTGATGCGATCTGTCTCCGCCACAGCCGCAAACACCATATCACGGCAGTGGCTGATCGATCCGGTGATCCCCTTGGGCCACAACGGCACCCCATTACCGTCACTACCAAGGATCTGACCGCCTTGCCCCAAAACCGCCAAAAGTTTGCCCACCAGATTACGCCCGGCTATATACTCCCTCTGTCGGCGCGTACTGGCCCGTAACCCCGCCCCGTCCACTTCGACAGTCGTTAGTGGTTGCTGAAGCTCGGCGATTGCCGTCACAGCGCTCACGACGTAACCGGGCAAATCCAGCTCAAGTAGACATACCATTACTGCCCCCGCCAGACGCCAAGCGCGTCGCAAATACGAGATTAAATTAACCGACAAAGCTCATAAAGCGCCAGATTTTTGGATTTTAAACGGCCGCATATTTCCGTGAACATGTGGAAGGCACCCAAGAAAAAATGCGCCCAACTTATTCACTTTATTTAATATTTTTTTCACTTAAATCTATTTTTAAGCAAACGTCCCTATATTAAATAGTGGACAATTTGGGCCGAATTTCTGAGGTTATTAAAGACAACGTCGTCCATCGCGGCTCGCCTCAAACAAAGCGCGAGAACCATGTATTGATTATTTCTGTTTCGCACCCAAAGCGGACATCTGGCTCCGAAATGCCCGACGATCTCCTAAGCAGACATAAGCCAGCATTGTATGCCATTCCCAATGTGGCAGTACACTTTGATTTAAGTCCGAGGTTCGGTATCCACAGCAGAATAGGCGGCTTCGATGAAGGCCACGCCATTTTGCAGTGCCTGTAAACCTTCCGGAAGCATGGTAGCATACATATGCCAGACGTGGAACATCTCGGGCCACACCTCCAGCGACACCCGGACCCGGTTCATGGCCAGATGCGAAGCCAGTTGAATGCCCTCGCTGAGCATCACTTCGCTTTCGCCGACCTGCACCATGATCGGCGGTAGGTTACGCACGTCGGCAAAGACTGGCGAGGCGTCCGGGTCATTTTTCAATGCGCCGTTCGGGAAAGTCTTCGCCAGAGTCACGAGTCCGGCATAGCTGACGGTCGGGTCTGCATCGTCACGACTGACCATCGATGACCCGGTGTGTTCCAGATTGCACCAAGGCGAAATCGCCACGCCCGCCACGGGTAAGGGAAGACCGGCATTGCGCGCCCTTACCCGTGGCGGAAACGACCATAGCGCCACCCGCCGAGTCACCGGGCTCGCCGCGCAGCACAGGGACGAAGGCCATGGATGCTTCGTTCCAGGCGTTGAGACGTTCTTTAACTACGGATGTAATGGGCATGATGAATAGCTCCATCAGAGACTGCGTTGCCGTCCGAACCGGGACACACAGGTTGAATTGAGGAAATTGGGAGAGTGTTGATTTCCGCTGAGAAGTGACCCGCCTAAAGGGTATAATGGTGAGGGTCAGTATGGGGTCAAGTCACGAGTTTTTCCTTCTTTGATTTTGCGGTCGCCGAGCTGGCTTTGAAGCGGAAGCTGTCATTGCCAGTTTCAAGGATATGGCAGTGGTGAGTTAGCCGATCGAGCAAGGC
>NZ_JAQQKX010000007.1 GCF_028550415.1 Asticcacaulis aquaticus | reverse complement strand
TGCCGGTTGGTCCCCACCCGATCCCATTCCGAACTCGGTCGTTAAGCCTGCCAGGGCCAATGGTACTTCGTCTTAAGGCGCGGGAGAGTAGGTCGTCGCCAGGTCTATCAAACACAAGCCCACAACCCTTCAATCACACCCCATCAAAGACCGCGCGGCACTCAGCTGCCCGGTCTTTTTTAATATCCGGCATGACTTCCTCAGCGAAGCCAAAGCCTTAAAGCGAAGAGAAATCGAAGGGCCGCCCCGAGATTTATCTTCTCAAAACAGATCCACTTCAAAGTACCGCAGGGCATAGCCCGAGGACACTTTGAAGTGAGTATATGGTGTCGCGGGGTGGAGCAGCCCCGTCTGTGAGCCCAAAAGCGAACAGACAAAGCATAAAAAAACCGGGCTGCGCTCATACGCCCGTATTCTTGGTGACGCGGGGTGGAGCAGCCCGGTAGCTCGTCAGGCTCATAACCTGAAGGTCGTCAGTTCAAATCTGGCCCCCGCACCCACTGATACAGACAAAACAATACCTTAGAAGCCCGCATATGCGGGCTTTTCTGCGTTTAGGGCTCTGAATCGCCTGATGCCACTCTATTGAATTCACCGTACCCATTGCGTAAAACGGTTTAAAATTGTAGTACTGACTGGTCAGTCAGAATGTGAATTGAAAATGACAACGCCTTTGCCGCCCCGTAAGCCTCGTCGTCTGTCGCCGGATATCCGTCGCGATGCCTTGCTCGATGCCGCCTATGCGCAGTTCAACCGCCATGGCTATACCGATGCCCGTATGGATGAGGTTGCCAAAAGCGCTGGTGTGTCGAAGGGGACGATCTATCTCTATTTTCCGACCAAGGAAGCGCTGTTCGAGGCGCTGTTGCGGCGCGATGTCGTGCCGCGTCTGGAGCGGATATTGTTCATCCTGCGCCACTATAATGCGCCGCTGAGCTGGCTGCTGTATCGAGTGGCCGGGTTTGCGGGCGGCAAGATCGACAGTGATACCTTGCCCGTCTATCCAAAATTGCTGGTGCGGGAAGCCGCCCGCTTTCCCGAGCTGGCGCGCTTTTACCATGAAGAGGTCATCGGTGTGGTGCTCGACGCCCTGTCGGGCCTGTTCGGACGGGCTATGGCGCGCGGTGAAATCCGTCAGGGCGATCCGGCGATGGCGGCGCACCTGTTTCTGGCGCCGTTCGTCAAGGCCATGCTGTGGCATTTCACCTTCGGTCCGGTCGCGGCCTCGCCATTTCCGGCCAGGGCCTATCTGAGGGCGCATGTCGATACCTTCCTGAGAGGGCAAAAGCCATGAAGCGTCTGTGGTTGATCCTGCCATTGCTGGCGGGGTGCGAGAAGGCGGATGAAGGCCGCTTTACCGGCTATGTCGAGGCCCAGGCCGCGGCAGTCGCGGCGCCTCAGTCGGGCTGGTTGTCGGCGGTTTATGTCGATGACGGGGCTTCGGTGGCGCTGGATCAGCCGCTGTTTGCACTGGACGCTACGCAGGCCCGGCAAGCCCTGACCGGGGCGGAGAGTCACGAGGCCGCGGCGCGAGCCACAGCGCAGGATATGAGCAAGGGGGCGCGCGAGGCCGATATTGCGCCGCTGCTCAAGGAACGCGATCAGGCTCAGGCCTCCCTAGATCTCGCCCGGTCCGAAGAAGCGCGCTACGGCAAGCTGGCGGCCAGCGGTTATGCCGCGCCGGCCAAGATGGATTCGCTGCGCGCCACGCGCAAGGCGGCCGAGGCCAGTGTGGCGGCCATCGACCGGCAGATCGCAGCGCAGCGGCAGGCCGGTCGCGCCGATCAGCTGGTGGCGGCGCAGGCTCAGGCCGAAGGGGCTGCCGCCGACACGGCGCAGGCGCAGTGGACGGTCGACGAGCGAGCGGTCAGGGCGCGGCTGCAAGGGCGGGTCGGCCAGAGGCTGCGCGAGCCGGGGGAGTATGTGGCGGTGGGGCAACCGGTGCTCAGCCTGTATGTCACGGGGCGTGAATTCGTCCGCTTCTACGTGCCGCAGGGCGAACTGGCGCGCGTGAAGATCGGCCAGAGCGTTCGTGTGACCTGCGACGGCTGTGCGGCCCAGACGGCGAAGGTGCGTTATATCGCGACGGAGGCTGAATTCACCCCGCCGGTCATCTATTCGGTGCGCGAGCGGCAGAAACTGGTCTATCTCATCGAAGCCACGCCGGAAAAGCCCGATGCGCTGCGGCCCGGTCAGCCGGTGGACGTTACCCTGTGACGGCCGAACTGGCCATCGATGTGCGCGGCCTGACCAAGCGTTTCGGCAAGCGCACGGCGGTCGACCATGTCGATATCCGGATGCCGCGCGGTCAGGTCTGGGGCTTTCTGGGGCCGAACGGCTCGGGCAAGACGACGACCATCCGCATGTTGTGCGGGCTTTTGCGCGCCGATGAAGGCGAGGGGACGTGCCTCGGCTATGACATCCGCCGCGACAGCCGCAAAATCAAGCGTCAGGTCGGCTATATGACGCAGAAGTTCTCGTTCTGGGACGACCTGACCATCCGTGAAAACCTCGAATTCGTCGCCCGCCTGTACGAGATCCGTAAGGCAGGTGAGGTCGTCGACCGGACGCTGGAGACGCTGGGCCTGACGTCGCGTCAGACGCAACTGGCCGGTACGCTTTCGGGTGGCTGGAAACAGAGGCTGGCCCTGGCGGCCTGTACGCTGCACGATCCGGCCATGCTGCTGCTGGACGAACCGACGGCGGGGGTCGATCCGCAGGCGCGGCGTGACTTCTGGGATCAGATCCATCGGCTGGCCTCCGAAGGTCTGACGGTGCTGGTATCGACGCATTATATGGATGAGGCCGAGCGCTGCGACGAGATCGTCTATATCGCCTATGGCAAGCTGATGACGCAGGGGCCGGTGCAGTCGATCATCGATCAGAGCGGCCTGCACACCTATGTTGCCGAAGGGCCGGGGGTGCGGGCCCTGGCCGACCGTCTGCGGGGTCGCGACGGTGCCGAACACGTCGCCTATTTCGGTTCGGCCCTGCACGTCAGCGGCTCGGATGCCGCGAAGCTGAAGGCGTTGATCGAGGCCGAGCGGGGTGACGGCGTGCGCTGGCAGAGTGAGCGCCCCAGTCTGGAAGATGTCTTTATCCACCTCATGGGGCGGGCGGAGGATAAGTCATGAGCGCTCTAACCCTAAGGACACGCCGCCCGATTTTCAGAATTTATGTCTGTTTTTCCCAAGCGAAAAAACAGACGGGCGGAGGATAAGTCATGATCTCCCCCCTTCGTCGTATCCTCGCTATCCTGACCAAGGAATTCATCCAGATGCGCCGCGACCGGATGACCTTCGGCATGATGGTCATGGTGCCCATCGTGCAACTGGCCCTGTTCGGCTTTGCCATCAATGCCGATCCTCGTCATCTGCCGACCGTGCTCTATCTGGAGGACGAAAGCCCGGTCGTGCGCTCGATCGTCGCCGGGATGGCGCAATCGAGCTATTTCGACATTCAGGCGCAGGTCCACGATCAGGCGCAGGCCGAGGCCCTGTTGCAGGCAGGCGAGGCGGCCTTCGTCGTCCATATCCCGGCCGGGTTCACGCGCGACCTGCTGCGCGGCGAAAAGCCCTCCCTGCTGATCGAGGCCGATGCGTCGGACCCGTCGGCGGCGTCGGGCGCGGTGGCGCAGATCGGTCAGGTCGTCAGTCAGGCACTGACCCACGACCTGACGCGCGGCTGGGGGACCTTGTTGCCCGAAGCAGCACCGGTCAATGTGGTCGTTCACCGCCGCTATAATCCGGAAGGCATTACTCAGTACAATATCGTGCCGGGGCTTCTGGGCGTCATCCTGACCATGACCATGATCATGATGACGTCCATGGCCATGACGCGCGAATCGGAACGCGGCACGCTGGAAAACCTGCTGGCCATGCCGGCGCGGCCGTGGGAGGTGATGGTCGGCAAGATCATCCCCTATGTCGGTGTCGGCCTGATCCAGACCGTCATCATTCTGGGGGCGGCGGCGTGGGTTTTCGGCGTGCCTTTCATCGGGTCGCCGGTACTGCTGTTCGGGTGCGTAGCGCTGTTTATCGTCGCCAGTCTTGCGGTCGGCTTCACCTTCTCGACCATGGCGCGGACCCAGATGCAGGCCATGCAGATGACCTTTTTCTTCTTCCTGCCGTCCATGCTGCTGTCGGGCTTCATGTTCCCGTTCAGGGGCATGCCCGACTGGGCGCAGGCGATCGGCTCGGTGTTTCCCCTGACGCATTTTTTGCGGGCCGTGAGGGGCATCATGCTCAAGGGCGCCGATTTTGTCGCCGTGTGGCACAATATCTGGCCGCTATTGCTGTTTACCGCCGTCGCCACCCTGATTGCGCTCAAGCGCTACCGTGTGACGCTCGACTAAGAGACTTTCCTTAAGAGCACGGTCAGCGATCGATGTGCCCCAGATTGCGCTCCGGGCTAATCACGTCACGCACGCGTTGTTTCAGCTCTTTCGGACCGGGAAAGCCACCGTCGCGGACGCGCTCCCAGATCAGGGTCTCATCGACATGGATTTCAAAACGACCGCCAGTGGCGGGGATCAGAGCGACTTCCCCCAGATCGGAACCGAAGGTCGAGAGCAGTTCCTGCGCCATCCATGCCGCGCGCAGAAGCCACTGGCATTGCGTGCAATAAAGGATCGTAATTCTAGCGGTCACGGGCGCTCGACCCAGCGGACAAAGGCGTCGATAAAGCCATTGAGGAATTTTTGCGTCCCTTCGCTGGCAAAGGTGCCGTCGTCGGTCAGCAGGTCCGGGGTGAAGGTCATATAGACTTCCGGACCGCCCATGACGACGGTCTCGCAGATGACCAGCGTGCTGCGCAGTTGCGACTGCGACACCGCCGTGCCCTGACGGCCAGGTGAGGCACCGGTAATCGCCACCGGCTTGCCCTTCCAGGAATTATGCCCGTAAGGGCGCGACGCCCAGTCGATGGCGTTTTTGGTACAGGGCGGCACCGAGCGGTTATATTCCGGCGTCACGATCAGCACGCCATCGGCGGCTTCGATATCGGCTTTCAGTTGCACGACCTTTTCCGGCGGATTTTCCCACAGGTCTTCGTTATAGAGCGGCAGGTCGACGTCGAGATAATGGAAGTCGAGCCGGTCCCCGGCCAGCTTTTCCAGCGCATGGGCGTATTTTTTATTGATCGAGTCGCGGCGCAAACTGCCGATCAGGACCGCTATCTTGGGCATGGGAGTCTCCATATTTGTGGGGCGCACCATGCGCCGTGCCTCATCAGCGGGCAATAATAAAAGTAGCCGGATGCCGTGCACGGTTGTAGCCTTCCCCAAAAAAGGAAACGCCGATGTCCTATATACTTGCGCTCGATCAGGGCACTACGTCCAGCCGCGCGATCGTCTTCGACGCGAAGGGCCGGATTAAAAAGATCGCGCAAAAAGAATTCCGGCAGATATTCCCTCAACCCGGCTGGGTCGAACACGAGGCGCGCGATATCTGGAGCACGCAGGTCGGCGTGGCGCAGGAAGCGATCACCGGTGCGGGGTTGCGCGCCTCGGACATCGCCGCCATCGGCATCACCAATCAGCGCGAAACGACGGTCATCTGGGACCGGGCGACGGGTCAGCCGATCCACAACGCCATCGTCTGGCAGGACCGGCGCACGGCGGGGATATGCGACGCCTTGCGCGCGGCGGGACACGAAGCGGTGTTTCAGCACAAGACCGGGCTTTTGCTTGATGCCTATTTCAGCGGCACCAAGATCAGGTGGCTGCTCGACAACGTAGACGGCGCGCGGGCGAAGGCGGAGCGCGGGGAACTGGCGTTTGGGACCATCGATAGCTGGCTGGTGTGGAACCTGACCGGCGGCGAATTACATATCACCGATGCGTCGAACGCCGGCCGGACCTTGTTGTATAATCTGCACACCGGCGACTGGGACGACGAGTTACTCGGCCTGCTCGATATTCCGCGCAGCCTGCTGCCGGAGGTGCGCAGCAATAGCGAGGTTTATGGCACCACCGCCGAAGGCCTGTTCGGGGCGCGCATCCCCATCGCCGGGATGGCGGGCGATCAGCAGGCGGCGACCTTCGGGCAGGTCTGTCACACGCGCGGTATGGCCAAGAACACCTATGGCACGGGGTGTTTCATGCTGATGAATACGGGCGGCGAGATCGTGCCGAGTGCGAATAAGTTGCTGACCACGTTAGCATGGCAGCGCGACACGACGACCTATGCGCTGGAAGGCTCGGTGTTTGTCGCGGGAGCCTTGGTGCAGTGGTTGCGCGACGGCTTGGGCATCATCCGGTCCAGCGGCGAAATCGAAGCTTTGGCCGCGACGGTGCCGGATACCGACGGCGTCTGTCTGGTTCCGGCCTTTGTGGGCTTGGGTGCGCCGCACTGGGACGCCTATGCGCGGGGGACGCTGATCGGCCTGACGCGCGGTACGACCAAGGGGCATATTGCGCGGGCGGCGCTGGAGGCCATTGCATTCCAAAGCGCGGACGTATTGGAAGCCATGCAGCGTGACGGGGGCGATTTGAAAGAGTTGCGTGTGGATGGCGGGGCTTCGGCCAACAACCTGATGATGCAGTTTCAGGCCGATATCTTAGGGGTGTCGGTCGTGCGCCCGACGGTGACCGAGACCACGGCGTTAGGGGCCGCCTATCTGGCCGGTCTGGCGGTCGGTTACTGGGCCGACACCGAGGAACTGCGCGCCTTGTGGCAGGTCGACCGCGTCTTCGAACCGGCCATGTCGGACGATGAACGGGCTGGCCGTCTGGCGACGTGGCGCAAGGCGGTCGAGCGCAGCAAGGGGTGGGCGGATGTCTGATCCGCGTCCCGCCATCGTTGCCGCCGCGACCGCCGACACGCACTGGGACGTGATCGTTATCGGCGGTGGCGCGTCGGGCCTCGGCACGGCGGTCGAGGCGCAAACGCGGGGCTACAAGACCCTGCTTTTAGAGGCGTACGATTACGCCAAGGGCACGTCGAGCCGCTCGACCAAGCTGATCCACGGCGGGGTGCGCTATCTGGCGCAGGGCAATATCCCGCTGGTGCGCGAGTCCCTGCACGAGCGGGGGATTCTGAAGCGTAACGCACCGCATCTGGTCCACGATCTCGGCTTCGTCATCGCCGCTTATCAGGGCTGGCGGCTGCCCTTCTATGGCGCGGGATTGAAGTTGTACGATGCGCTTGCCGGGCGGTTGAACCTGCGCCCCAGCCGGTTTCTGAGCCGCAAGGACGTGCTGGCCGACATGCCGACCCTGAAGCGCGCGGGGCTGGTCGGTGGCATCCTCTATTTCGACGGGCAGTTCGACGACGCACGGCTGGCGGTCTCCCTGCTGCGGACGTTCGAGACGCACGGCGGCGTGGCGCTCAATGCCGCGCCAGTGACGGGCCTCGTCAAGACCGGTGGCAAGGTCACCGGCGTGATGTTCACGGATGCGGAAACCGGAGAGGGTTATACCGCGCGGGGCAGGGTAGTGATCAATGCTACCGGCGTCTTTGCCGACGGCGTGCGGCGGATGGACGAGGTCAGCGCCGCGTCGATGCTGTCGCCCAGTCAAGGCGTCCATATCGTCGTTGATGGTCGGTTTTTGCCGAACGGGTTTGCGTTGATGGTGCCGAAGACCTCGGACGGGCGCGTGCTGTTTGCCGTGCCGTGGCATGGCAAGACCCTGATTGGAACCACCGACACGCCGGTGCCGGAAGCCGCTCTGGAGCCGCGCGCACTGGACACCGAGGTCGAGTTCATCCTGCGCACGGCAGCGGATTATTTCGCCGTTGCGCCGACGCGGGCGGATATTTTGAGCGTCTTTGCGGGGTTGCGTCCTCTGGTCAAGGGCGATGGGACGGGGAAAGATCTATCGCGCGAACACGCCCTGATCGTGTCGGATAGCGGGCTTGTGACCCTGACCGGCGGCAAGTGGACGACCTATCGTCGCATGGGTCAGGACGCGGTCGATCGCGCGGCGTCTGTGGTGGGCCTTGTGCCGCAAGCGAGCGTGTCCGAGACCTTGGCGCTGCACACCGGCGATGCGCTGGAGGGGGCCGAGACGCAACTGCATCCGGCCTTTACCTACACCGAAGCCGAGGTGATCCGCGCCGCGCGCTATGAGCAGGCCCGCACGCTTGAGGACGTCCTCAGCCGCCGCTTACGCGCTTTGCTGCTCGATGCGAAAGCCAGCGTCGACGCCGCCCCGCGCGTGGCCGAACTGATGGCCGGGGAACTGGGCCGCGACGCAGACTGGCAGACCGCGCAGGTGGCGGTGTACCGCGAACTGGCCGCGGGGTATGTGGTTTGATAAGCTGGGATGCGTAACTCCACTTCCGCCTTGGGCTTTTATAAAAATCCCCATAGCCTCCGGCTGAAACCGACGAGGCACGGATGGCGCTGAGGCCACGCAAAATCGACATTCCCGACGAGGTGCTCCCCGCGATCACGCTGAATCGCAAGGGCAAGCTGCCGATCTGGCAGTCGCTGGTCCTGCGCGCGGTGCTGGTGTTCCTGCTGATCGGTATCGCCCTGATCGGGCACCTCAGCGACCGCGAGGGCCTGCGCGACAATACCGACGGCGAGGTGTCCTTCGTCGATGTCGTCTATTTTACCGCCGTGACCGTTTCGACCGTCGGCTATGGCGATATCGTGCCGGTGACCGACAAGGCGCGGTTGTTCGACACCTTCGTCGTGACGCCGATCCGCCTGTTCATCTGGCTGATTTTCTTGGGGACCGCCTATAGCTTCGTCGTCAAAAGCACCTGGGAGAGGATACGCACGCACATGATCCGCAAGGGCCTCAAGGGACACATCATCGTCTATGGCTACGGCGCCAGCGGCGAGGCGGCGGTCAACGAACTGCTGCGTCAGAATATGCTGCCGGAGCGCATCGTCGTCGTCGACTATAACGGCGACCGTATAGCTGCAGCGCTGGAGCGCGGGGTGACGACGATCGATTGCGACGCCACGCACAATTCGACTCAGGCGGCGGCCAATATCGATACGGCGCAAGCGGTAATCGTCTCGACCGGGCGCGACGACACGACGGCCCTGGTGGTGTTGTCGGCGCGGGCGATGAACCCGCACGTCTCGATAAGCGCCACGGTGCGGGCGGTCGAAAACGAGAGCCTGATCCGGCAGGCCGGGGCCGATCACATCATCAATCCGGTCTCGTTCGGCGGGCATCTTCTGGCGCGCGCTGCCGAAGGTCGTCATGTGGTGGATTACATTAGCGATCTGGCCTCGGCCGACGGCAAGGTCGTCATGCGCGACCGCGTGGTAACGTCAGCCGAGGTGGGCAAGCCGCTGAGTGCGATTACCACGGGGTTGGGTGTGCGGATTTGCCGGGGCGACCATCAGATCGGGTACTGGGAACCCGAGGCGCAGGCGCTCAGGGCTGGGGACGTGATTGTCGAGATCGCGCAGACGCGGCCTTTATCCCCTCTCCCTTGAGGGAGAGGGTGGCTGGAGCGAAGCGTGAGCCGGGTGAGGGGGAACTGTTACCAAGCGCTATACCGAGTCCGCTTCTACCATTTCCCCCTCACCCTGCCCTTCGGACTTCCCTCTCCCTCAGGGAGAGGGAAAGATAAGCGGACATTACAAGTTTGACACACTCCCCCTTTGTTATACGCTCCTGCCTAACTCAGGGAGCCGATATGAACGCCTTACAGCAGTGGATCAGCAAAACCTTCCAGCCGAAGCGCGCGGCGATCCATCAGCTCCCCGACCGCAAACTGATGCGCGACGCCTATCTCCCCGCCTTTGCCGAGGTCGGCGGCTCGATCCTGTTTATCGGCTGCCGGGGCTATACGCGCGACTATTACAGCGTGCTGGAAGCCAAGGGCGCGAAGGTGTGGACCACCGATATCGATCCGCGCGCCGAGCGCTTCGGACGTCAGGGCCATCACCGGACGGGGGATATCTGCGATGCGGCGCTGTTTGCCGATATCGCGTTTGATGGGGTGATTTGTAACGGCGTGCTCGGCTACGGCGTCGATTCCGTACCGCAGCAGGTCAAGGCTCTGGACGCCCTGAGCCATATCCTGAAACCCGGCGCGCCGTTGCTGCTCGGCTGGAACACCGACAAGATCGACGATCCGGTCGCCGCCGTTCTGACCGACGCGGCCTTCACGCCGCAGCCCTTCGCCGGTCAGCCCGCCCGCGTCCGTTTCGACGATGTGACGCATGTATATGATAGCTTTGTCCGCAAAGGTTAGACCCGCAGCAACCCTTTACGCATCTGATCCAGCCCCGCCGCCTCCATCAGGGCCTGAGAGTTGCTACCGCCAAAGCCCGCATGGCCACCCTTGCGCTGAACGATCTCGAAAAAGACCGGACCGAAGGTGTTTTCGGTGAAGACCTGCAACAAGATCCCGTCGCGGCGGGCATTGCCGTCGATCAGGATGCCGTCGGCCTTCATCCGCGCCACGTCTTCGTCGTGGTGCGGCACGCGGCGGTCGAGCATCTCGTAATAGGGATCGGGCACGGCCTGAAACGCCACGCCGCGCGCGCGGAGACCTTCGACGGTCGCATAGATATCCCGCGTTTCCAGCGCGATGTGCTGGATGCCTTCGCCGCCATAAGCACTCAGAAAGGCCTCGGTCGCGTTGAAGGCGTTGCGGCTCTCGTTCAACGGGATGCGGATGTGGCCGTCGGGCGCGATCAGGGTCTGGCTGTCGACCCCCATCAGGCGGTCGTCAACCTCGAAATAGCGCTGCGACTCGAAGCCGAAGACGCGGGTATAGAAATCGGCCCACACCTGCATCTGACCGGCGGGCAGGTCGTGCGTCAGGTGGTCGATGCGCGTCAGACCCGCGCCGTGGACCTGACGTACCGGCGGGTTGGTCAATGGCACCCAACCGGACAGGACGTCGTCCGAAAACTGCGAGTCATCGATCAGATAGATCAGCGTACCGCCGACGCCTTGCAGGGCCAGCAGGTCGTCGCCGAACGGGGTATAGACGCCCTCAACGGGTGTCGCGCCGTGCTGAAGTGCCAGACGATGCGCGCGGGCGGCATCGGCGACGCGGAACCCCATGCCGCAGGCCGAAGGCCCGTGCCGCGTGGCGAAGTCCGAGGCGTGGCTGAACGGCTCGGCATTGAGGATGAAATGGATGTCGCCCTGCCGGTAGAGGCTGACCTTTTGGCCCGGATGGCGGTGCGTCTCGATAAAGCCCAGCCGCTCCAGTTGCCGTCCTTGCGCGTCAGGGTCGGGCGCGGTGAATTCGACAAAGGCGAACCCCTCTAACCCCAATGGATTCTGACAACTGACCGGCATATTCCCCTCGACCACGCGCTTTTTGCACAGAAGCGTGTGAAATGGGAAATGTCACAAAACTATCGTTAAGTCCAATTAACTCGTCGTAAGTATCCCGCGCAACTTTTCCTGAATATTCAGTGCCATTTCAGGTGGTTAAAATGGTAAGGGATGAGGGCTATATCGCCTCTGGTCAGGCTCCGGATTTTGGCGCAGCATGATGCGATAAACAGACAGGGTTTAAGATGTTCAACTGGGCTGATCCCTTTCTTATCGACGCGCAACTGAGCGAGGACGAGCGCCTGATCCGCGATGCCGCGCACGACTATGCGCAAGGCTTGCTTTTGCCGCGCGTGATCGAGGCCTATGCCAGGGAACACACCGACCGCGCCATTTTCACGGAGATGGGGGCGCGCGGCCTGCTGGGGGCGACCCTGCCGGAAAGCTATGGCGGGGCGGGCGCGAGCTATGTCGCCTATGGCCTGATCGCACGCGAAATCGAGCGCGTCGACAGCGGCTATCGTTCGATGATGAGTGTGCAGTCGTCGCTGGTCATGCACCCGATCTTTGCCTATGGCTCTGAGGCGCAGAAGGCGAAATACCTGCCGAAACTGGCGTCGGGTGAGTGGGTCGGCTGCTTCGGTCTGACCGAGCCTGAGGCCGGGTCCGATCCGGGGGCGATGCGGACCACGGCGCGCAGGGTGGACGGTGGCTATGTGCTGAACGGCACGAAAACATGGATCACCAACGCGCCGATCGCCGAGGTGTTCGTGGTGTGGGCCAAGCTCGACGGTGTCATTCGGGGATTCGTGCTGGACAAGGGTTTGCCGGGCCTCAGCGCGCCTAAAATCGAGGGCAAGCTGTCCTTGCGCACCTCGGTCACCGGCGAGATCGTGATGGATAATGTCGAGGTCGGCGAGGACGCGATCCTGCCCGGTGTCGAGGGTCTGAAAGGGCCGTTCGGCTGCCTCAATCGGGCGCGGTATGGCATTGCGTGGGGCGTCATGGGCGCGGCCGAAGCGTGCTGGCACCGGGCGCGGCAATACGGTCTCGACCGGCAGCAATTTGGGCGACCTCTGGCGCAGACGCAACTGTTCCAGAAGAAGCTGGCCGATATGCAGACCGAGATCGCGCTGGGGCTTCAGGCGGCCCTGCGTGTCGGGCAATTGTTCGATGCGGGGCAGATGTCGCCTGAGATGATCAGCCTGATCAAGCGCAACAATTGCGGCAAGGCGCTGGAGATCGCGCGGATGGCGCGGGACATGCACGGCGGCAACGGCATCCATGAAGCGTACCACGTCATGCGCCACGCGCAGAACCTTGAGACGGTCAATACCTATGAGGGGACGCACGATGTCCATGCGCTTATTTTAGGTCGCGCACAAACGGGTTTGCAGGCGTTTTATTAGCCTCACAAAAAAGTTGCCCTTCGGGTACTTTTTTGTGGTTCATATCGTCGGACCTAAGCTCGGGGCGGCCCTTCGCTTAGGTCCGGCTTTTTTTGTTAGGCAAGAATGATGAGTCTGCCCGCCAAGCCCCTTTCCGGCCTGAAAATCCTCGAATTGGCGCGGATACTGGCCGGACCATGGGCAGGGCAGATCCTTGCCGATCTCGGTGCCGAAGTGACCAAGGTCGAACGCCCGGGCACGGGTGACGATACGCGCCACTGGGGCCCGCCCTTTATCGGTGAGGATGCCGCCTATTTCCACGCCGCCAACCGCGGCAAGACCTCCGTCGCCATCGACATCACTACCCCCGACGGTCAGGCCGCCGTGCGTGATCTGGTCGCGCAATCCGACGTGCTGATCGAAAATTTCAAGGTCGGCGGACTGGCCGCCTATGGTCTCGATTACGACCGCCTGAAAGCCGTCAATCCGCGCCTGATCTATGTGTCGATCACCGGCTTCGGGCAGGACGGTCCCTATGCGGCGCGGGCCGGGTACGACTATATCCTTCAGGGGATGTCCGGCCTGATGGACATCACCGGAGAGCCCGACGGTCCGCCGCAAAAGTTCGGCGTCGCCGTGGTCGACCTGTTCACCGGTGTCTATGCCTCGACGGCCATTCTGGCGGCGGTGCGGCAGCGCGATGCAACGGGTGAGGGGTGTCATATCGACCTGGCCCTGTTCGATGTGGCGACGTCGATGCTGGCCAATCAGGCCATGAACTATCTGGCGTCGGGCGTCTCGCCGACACGTATGGGCAACGCGCATCCCAATATCGCGCCCTATCAGGTCTTTGCGGTCAAGGACGGCCACGTCATCATCGCCGTCGGCAACGACCAGCAATTCCGGCGCTTATGCGACGTGCTGGAAGCCGATTATATTGCGCAGCATGAAGGCTTTCTCACCAATGCCGGACGGGTGGCCGCGCGCCATCAGCTTGAGGCGGAGCTGACGCCGTTTCTGGCGAACCGGACGCGGGCGGACCTGCTTGAGGCGCTGGAAGCCGCGGGCGTACCGGCGGGGCCGACCAACACGATTGAGGACGTGTTCAACGATACTCAGATCGTTCATCGCGGGATGAAGATCGAGGTCGGTGGCGTGCCGGGCGTGGCGTCCCCCATCGTCATCGACGGGGTGCGTATGGTAGCGGATAAGGCGTCGCCCAAGCGCGGAACCTGAGCCTTTATACCTCCCCGCTGGCGGGGAGGAAGGAGGCCGAAGGCCGGAAGGTGGGGTGGATAGCGGCGTCAGCCACCCCCCTCCGGCTTCGCCGGGTTCCCCCCGCCAGCGGGAGGATATGATTATACCTATACCGACGGTGAGGGTTCGCGCTTTAACCGCCGCAGACAGAAGGTCGAACGCGTGTGGCGGATGCCGCCGAATTTCAGCAGCTTCTTGCGCAAAAACTGCTCGTAGCCTTCGGTGCCGTCGACCGCCGCGATGATCACATAGTCGAATTCGCCGGTGGTCAGATAGGCGTCGGTGACCTCGGGCATGCCCAGCAGATATTTGGAAAAGGCTTCGATTTTCTCGTCGTCGTGCTGTTCGATATTGAGCTCGACGATCACGGTATCGGGGCGACCGACCAGCTCCGGATCGAGCAGGGCGACGTAGCCGGTGATGACCCCCGACTCCTCCATGCGCTTGATGCGCGACCAGCAGGGGGTGGCGGACAGACCGACGCTGTCGGCGATTTCCTGCGTCGTCAGACGGCAATTGCTGCGCAGCAATCTGAGGATCTTACGGTCGGTGTCGTCGAGGCTTTTGCCGTCCGAATGGCGGTGCATAGATAGATTCCTGTGTTTCCAGCATCCCATTCCGCGACCGTTCGTCGCGACGGAATGTCATTTTGTATTTGCCTCTAATAGCACGAAATGCGGAAATTCATTCTGTCACTTTCGCGATATCCTGCAAAAAAATTTCGTCTTGAACGAAAAAATTAGCAGGAATCGAGAAACGCCTATGCACGATATGCACCATCGGCCGGAGGTTTCACTCAGCGACAAGTACGCGCTCGACGAAGGCCGCGCCTTCATGAGCGGGGTGCAGGCCCTGGTTCGTTTGCCGATGGTCATTGCGCGGCGCGACCGGCGCGAGGGGCTCAATACGGCGGGGTTCATTTCCGGCTATCGCGGTTCGCCACTCGGCAATTACGACATGCAGCTGGCGCAGGCCAAAGCCTTCCTCGATCCGCTGAACATCGTCGTTAAACCGGCCATCAACGAAGACCTTGGGGCGACCGCCGTCTGGGGGACGCAGCACGTGCCGCTGTTCGAAGGGGCGCGGTATGAGGGCGTCTTCGGCATCTGGTACGGTAAGGGGCCGGGCGTCGATCGCTCCGGCGATGCGTTGAAACACGCCAATATGGCCGGGGTCTCAGAAAAAGGTGGGGTGCTGGCGGTGGTCGGCGACGACCATGCCTGCAAATCCTCGACCCTGCCGAACCAGTCGGAACTGGCCTTTATCGACGCCGAAATGCCGACGCTGATGCCTTCTACTATTCAGGAAGTCTTGGAATTTGGCGTCAAAGGTCTGGCCATGTCACGCTTCAGCGGATCGTGGGTGGCGCTGAAGACGATCTCCGATCTGATGGATGCCTCAAGTACCGTCGATCTGACGCTGGACTACGCCATCCAGACGCCGGAATTCGATATGCCCGCCGATGGGCTGCACATCCGCGCCAGCGACACGCCCGCGGCCAAGGAAGCGCGCCACCGCCATTATAAAGTCCCGGCGGCGCAGGCCTTTGCGCGGGTCAACGGCTTCGACCGGGTCGTGTGGCCGACGGCGAAAAAGCGCATCGGCATCGCCACCAGCGGCAAGGCGTTTTTGCAGGTGATGGAGGCGCTAGACGGGCTGGGGGTCGATGAAGCCGCCGCCCGCGACATCGGCCTGTCGATCTGGAAGGTGGGGCTGGTCTGGCCGCTCGATGCTGTGGGCGCGAAAGCCTTTGCGCAGGGAGTGGAGACGCTGCTGGTGGTCGAGGAACGCCGTGACGTCATCGAGAGCCAGCTTCGCAACGCGCTATATGACCTGCCCGATGGCCGCCGTCCGCACATCGTCGGTAAGCGCGATGTGCATGGCGAGTCGTTGATCTCCGACGTGCTGGAACTCGACACGCTTCAGGTGGCGCTGGCCCTGTACGACCTGCTGCCGAAATATGCGCAAACGGCAGAGCGTCAGGCCCGCGCCGACGCTTTCCGGGCGCGTTTGGCGACGAAGGACGCGGTGAAACCCGACACGGTGCGCACGCCGTTTTTTTGCGCCGGATGCCCGCACAATTCGTCGACCGTCATCCCCGAAGGCTCGCGCGGTCTGGCCGGGATCGGCTGCCACTATATGGTGACCTTCATGCCGCGCCAGACGGAAATCTGCACCCATATGGGCGGCGAAGGCGTGACCTGGATGGGGCAGGCGCCCTTCACCGATGAGCCGCATATCTTCACCAATCTGGGTGACGGCACCTACTTCCATTCGGGGCTGCTGGCTATCCGTCAGGCCGTCGCCGCACGGCTGAATATCACCTATAAGATCCTCTATAACGACGTCGTCGCCATGACCGGCGGGCAGTCGGTCGACGGACAACTGACCCCCGTCATGGTCGCCGAACAGGTGCGCGCCGAAGGGATCGAACGCATTGCCGTCGTGTCGAACGACCCGGACCGCTGGGCCGGTGAGATGCCCGGCGGCGTGTCGTTCCACCATCGCGACGATATCGATGCCGTGCAGAAAGAACTCCGTGAATTCAAAGGCGTGTCGGTCCTGCTGTTCGATCAGGCCTGCGCCACCGAACTGCGTCGCCGCCGCAAACGAAACCTGGACCTCAAACCGAAAGCCCGTGTCTTCATCAATCCGGCGGTGTGCGAAGGCTGCGGCGATTGTCAGGTCAAGTCGAACTGCGTGGCGATCAATCCGTTGGAAACCGAGTTGGGTCGCAAGCGCGAAATCGATCAGTCGGCCTGCAACATCGACACGGCCTGCGTCAAAGGGTTCTGCCCGTCGTTCGTTTCCATCGAGGGCGCGGAACTGAAAAAAGCCGCGGCCCCCGATATAGAACCTCTGATCAGCGGCTTGCCGAATATCCTGCCGCCGGTGGTGGGGATGACCCCGGTCAACCTGCTGCTGACCGGGATCGGTGGTCTGGGCGTCACGTCTCTGAGCGCCATGATGGGCATGGCGGCGCATCTGGACGGGCTGCGCGTGTCGGTCGCCGATCAGACCGGTCTGGCGCAGCGCGGCGGCGGCGTCGATGCCCATGTGCGGTTGTCGCGGACGGGTGATCTGGCTCCGCGCATTGTCGCCGGTGAGACCGATGTGCTGCTGGCCGCCGATATGGTGCAGGCGCAGGGCAAATCGGCCCTGCCGCTGCTCGATACGCAGCGGACGAAGGTGTTTTTGAACGGGGCCCTAACCTCGACGGCGGAATTTACGCTCAACCGCGACAAGGTGTTCGACCGCTTCGGTCTGACGGCGAAACTGCGCCGCGCGGCCAGGTCGGTCGAGACGCTGGATGCGGGCGGTGTGGCGCGGACATATCTCGGCGACGCGGTCTATGGCCATATGATCCTGCTCGGGGCGGCGTGGCAGGCGAAGGCCATCCCCCTGAGCCGTTCGGCCATCGAGCGTGCCATCGTGCTGAACGGCGCGGAATCGGCGAATAATCTCAAAGCCTTTGCGCTGGGGCGGGCCTTGCATCTGGGACGGCTCAAGGTGGAGGCACCCAAGTCGGAAGCGTTTGATCTCGACGGCTTTGTGGCGCGCCGCGTGGCCGACCTGACCGCTTATCAGAACGCCGCTTATGCCGCGCAATATGCGGCGCTGGTCACGCAGGTGAAGACCGCCGGGCACGATGCCTTGACCGAGGCCGTGGCGCGTCATGCCTTCAAGCTGATGGCCTATAAGGACGAGTACGAGGTCGCGCGGCTGCATAGCGATCCGGCGTTCAGGGCGCAGATGGCGGCGCAGTTTGAAAATCCGGACAAGGTTTCGGTCTTCCTTGCGCCGCCGTTGTTTGCGCCAAAAGACCCGTCGACCGGTTTGCCGCGCAAGGCCAAATTCGGCCCGTGGATGTTCACCGCATTCAACATGCTCAAGGGCCTGAAAGGGCTGCGCGGTACGGCGTTCGACCTGTTCGGCTACACGGATGAGCGCCGGATGGAGCGTCGTTTGCGTGACGACTATCTCACGCTTATCCCCGAAATGCTGCGCACCGTCGCGCCGCACAATCTCAGCCTTGCCGTAGCTCTGGCGCGTCTGCCGGAAACGGTACGCGGCTTCGGTCACGTCAAGGCGGCCAGCGTCGAAACCTACGACACGACGCGGGCTGAACTACTGGCGGCCTTTTATGCCGCTGAATCTAAAAAGGAAACGACCCATGTTTGATCTGCCCGCTTTCGACGCTCACGAAAAGGTCGTCGATGTCAACGACCCTGAGACGGGCCTGAAGGCGATCATCGCCATCCATTCGACCGCGCGCGGCCCGGCGGCGGGTGGCTGCCGTCTGTGGACCTATGCCGGGGCGTCGGAGGCGCGGACGGATGCCCTGCGTCTGTCGCGGGGCATGAGCTACAAGAACGCCATGGCCGACCTGCCCTTCGGCGGTGGTAAAGCGGTCATCATGGGGCCGGTCGAGCCGCATAACCGCGAGGCCGTGTTCGCCGCTTTCGGTCGCGCGGTCGATAGCCTCGGCGGGCAATATATCACCGCCGAAGACGTTGGCGTCGGCGTGGCCGACATGATGGTCGTGGCGCGCGAAACCCGTTACGTATCCGGTCTGGCGAAGGTCAAGGGTCAGGTCGGCGGCGATCCGTCGCCGTTCACTGCGCGCGGGGTGCGCATCGGTATCGAGGCGGCGGTCAAGGCGCGGCTGAATCGTGACTCCCTCGACGGTTTGCGCATTGCCGTGCAGGGGCTCGGTCACGTCGGCGGTTATCTGTGCGATGAACTCTATGAGCGCGGTGCGAAACTGATCGTCGCCGATATCAATGCGGTGCGCACCGAAGAGATGATCGACCGTTACGGTGCCGAAGTCGTTGATGTCAAAGACATCCTGACCGTCGAAGCCGATGTCGTCGCGCCGTGCGCTCTGGGCGGTATCATCACGCCGGAGGTGGCCGAAGGGCTGCGCGCCGGGATCGTCGCCGGGGCCGCCAATAACCAGCTGTCGACAGCCGAAGCCGGGGCCGTATTGCAGCGTCGCGGTGTGCTTTATGCGCCGGATTACGTCATCAATGCCGGGGGTATCATCGCGGTTTCGGCGGAGTATCACGAACAGAACGACCCCGCTGCCATCGACGCGCAGATCGAGGCCATCGGGCCGCGTCTGCACGATATTTTCGACCGCGCGCGCAAGGAACATCGGCTGACGCAGGACGTGGCCGATACTCTGGCGCGGGCCAAGATGGTGCGTGTTTAATCTCCCTCGCCCCCATGGGGAGAGGGATGCGCGAAGCGCAGGGTGAGGGGGCTGCAGACGGTGCGCTTGACTCCCCCTCACCCGGCTTTCGCTACGCTTCAGCCACCCACCGCTGGCGAAAGCTATACTTTCGCTGGCGCTATACCCCATTGGGGCGAGGGAAAGTACAGGCGATACATGACCCACGAACAGCAACTGATCATCGATACCGCGCAGGCCTTTGCCGCTGAGTGTCTGAGGCCCTTCGCCGGGGAATGGGATGCGCAAAAGCATTTCCCCGTCGATACGCTGCGCGAAGCGGCGGCGCTGGGGTTCGCGGCCATCTATACGCGTGAGGACCACGGCGGCTCCGGCCTGACGCGGCACGACGGCGTGCTGATTTTCGAGCAACTGGCGCAGGGTTGCATCGCCACGGCGGCCTTTCTGTCGATCCACAATATGTGCACCTGGATGGTCGATGCGTTCGGCCGCGAGGATCAGCGAGCACGGTGGATCCCGCGGCTTGTGAACATGGACCTGATCGCCAGCTACTGCCTGACCGAACCGGGCTCTGGGTCGGACGCGGCGGCGATGAAAACCACGGCTACGCGCGATGGCGAGGCCTATGTCCTGAACGGCTCCAAGGCCTTTATCTCCGGAGCGGGCGCGTCGGACCTGTACGTCGTCATGGCCCGGGCCGACGCCGGAATTTCGGCCTTTCTGGTCGAAAAAGCGACGCCGGGTCTCAGTTTCGGGGCCAATGAGCACAAGATGGGCTGGAACGCCCAGCCGACGCGGCAGGTCATGTTCGACGGTGTGCGTATTCCCGCTGAAAACCGCCTCGGTGCGGAAGGCGAGGGCTTCAAATTCGCCATGAAGGGGCTCGACGGCGGGCGGCTGAACATCGCCGCTTGCGCGCTGGGCGGGGCGCAGGATGCGCTCGACCGGGCGCTGCGTTATGCCCACGATCGTCAGCAATTCGGCAAACGGCTGGATGAATTTCAGATGACGCAGTTCCGGCTGGCCGACATGGAAACCGAGCTTCAGGCGGCGCGCGCCCTGCTCTATGCGGCAGCTCAGAAGCTGGACGAGGGCGCGGCGGACGCGACGAAATGGTGCGCCATGGCCAAGCGCTTCGTCACCGATACGGCCTTCAGGGTTGCCAATGACGCGCTGCAGATTCACGGCGGTTACGGCTATCTGCACGACTATGGCGTCGAACGCATCGTGCGCGATCTGAGGGTGCATCAAATCCTTGAAGGGACGAATGAAATCATGCGGGTGATCATCGCGCGGAGCCTCATAGGTTAACTAAAAAGGGATTCCAAAGACTCGCGTTTTGTGATTGTCTGTCAAAATGCTGCACAAAAATGCTGCGCAATAAAAAAGCGATAAAGGACGACAGGAGACCAACGGATGGACAGCGTGATCGTCGCGGAAAGACCGCTTCTGGTGCGGGTTGAGAATGGCGTCGGGCGGCTGACGCTCAACCGGCCCCAGGCGCTCAATGCCCTGACCACCGACATGTGCCGCGACATGGCCGAGGCGCTCAGCCGCTGGGCCGATGACGAGGGCGTGGCCTATGTCGTTCTGGATCATGCCGTCGGGCGCGGTTTCTGCGCCGGGGGTGATATCCGCGCCGTGGCGGTGTCCGGGCGTGGCGACGGGGTCGCGGCGCGGGCGTTTTTCCGCACCGAATACCGGCTCAACACCCTGATCAAAAATTTCCCTAAACCCTTCGTCGCCCTGATGGACGGGGTGACTATGGGCGGCGGCGTTGGTATCTCGGTCCACGGTTCGCACCGCATCGCCACCGACAATACCCTGTTCGCCATGCCGGAAACCGGGATCGGTCTGTTTCCCGATGTCGGTGGCGGCTGGTTTTTGCCAAGACTTGACGGGGAACTGGGAACGTGGCTGGCCCTGACCGGGGCGCGGCTGAAAGGACCTGAGGTCAAGGCGGCGGGCATTGCCACCCATTATGTTTCCAGCACTGATCTACCTGACCTGAAAGCGGAATTGCTCAAGGGCGGTGATATCGACAATATCCTGCACCGGTACGACCGGCCTGTCGGTGCGCCGTCCTATGCGGAGCACGAAGAGGCGATCAACCGTATCTTCGGCAAGGCGACTCTGGCCGATATCGCCATTGCGCTCAAGCTGGAGGACAGCGACTGGGCGCAGCATCAGGGCGAGGTCATGGCGACGCGTTCGCCGTTCTCGATGAGCGTGACGCTCAGGCAACTGCGCGAAGGACGTCAGATGGAGACGTTCGAGGACGTGATGCAGATGGAATACCGCATCGCCTCGCGCGTCTGCCAGAGCCACGATTTCCTCGAAGGGGTGCGCGCCGTGCTGGAGGACAAGGACCATTCGCCGCAATGGAATCCGCACGCCATCGGCTGTGTCTCGGCGACCAGCGTCGAGGCGGTATTCCGGCCGCTGGAGCGGGAATTGTACGCGTGATTTTTATCTATACCTCCCTGCCTTTGGCGGGGAGGGGGACCGCGAGCGGAGCGAGTGGTGGTGGGGTGTCTTACGGTGTTTCAATGGTTACCACTGTACGTAAGCAAGGACCCCACCACCACATCTCACCGACTTCGTCGGCTCGTGCGGTCCCCCTCCCCATCAAAGATGGGGAGGTATGAAAGGGTAGCTCATGACCACCGTCGCCTTTATCGGGCTTGGCCATATGGGGTCGGGCATGGCCGTCAACCTTGTCCGGGCCGGTCACACGGTGCGCGCCTTCGACCTCGATGAAAGCGCCGTGGCCGAGGCGCAGGGGGCCGGGGCGATCCGCACTCTGTCCGTCGCCGAGGCCTGCGAAGGGGCGGGGGCCGTCATCACCATGCTGCCCGCCGCCGCGCACGTCCGTCAGGTGCATGATATCGCCCGCCGCGCCGCACCGGCCTCTGCCCTGCTGATCGACTGCTCGACCATCGATGTCGGTGCCGCGCGTGAAGTCGCTCAGGCCGCGCAGGACGCCGGTCTGGCCATGCTCGACGCCCCGGTCTCCGGCGGCGTGGCGGCGGCGAAGGCGGGGGCCCTGACCTTCATGTGCGGCGGCACGGTGCAAGCCTTTGCGCGCGGCGAACCGCTCCTGTCGGCGATGGGCAAGGCGGTGATCCATGCCGGAGCCTCCGGCGCCGGTCAGGCGGCCAAGATCTGCAACAACCTGCTGCTGGGGATCAGCATGATCGGCACCTGCGAGGCCTTCGGTCTGGCCGAAAAGCTGGGTCTGGAGGCTCAGGTCTTTTTCGACATCGCCTCGAAGGCGTCCGGGCGCAACTGGGCCCTGACCGACTATTGTCCGGTACCCGGTCCGTTGCCGTCGTCGCCCGCCAATCGCGATTATCAGGCGGGGTTTACGGCGGCCCTGATGCTCAAGGACCTCAATCTGGCGGTCGGAGCCGCGGAGGATAATGGGGCGCATACGCCGCTGGGGACGCTGGCGCGGGCCATGTACGAGGCCCTGTGCGCGGACGGTTTTGCCGCCCGGGATTTCTCGGTCATGATGCCCTATCTCAGGGATCACGGTTAAGCCGGCTTAAAGACGTTTCTTAGGGACGGCTTAATCTCTGCGGCCTAATCATGGTCGGACCCGGCGGAGATGGACACCGCCGCGGGCGGGACAGACTCATGACAGTAAAGCGTTTGGGCGGGCTTATGGCCAGTCTTTTGGCCGGTCTTTTGATATGCGCGGGACCGGTTTTAGCGGGTGAGACGGTTCAGAAGCTGGACCCCAATGCCGATGCGGCGGTGGCCGCTCTGTTCGGTACGGCCGCGCCGCCAGTCGAAAAATCCCCGACAGAGAAATACAGGCGCGTCAATACGGTCGTCAAAAGCCCCGCCCTGAGCGACACGCTCCTGCGGACGCCGAAAACCGCCTACACCATCGACGATCAGGCCCGCGCCTATGCCCTCAGCGTGCTGGACATGGTCAATGCCGAACGCGGTCGGGCCGGGTGCCCGGCGCTGGCCCTCAGCGAGAACCTGATGCAGGCGGCGCAGCGCCAGAGCCTGTCGATGGCGCAGCAGGACTATTTCTATCACTATACCGCCGACGGGGTGAAACTGAAGAACCGTGTCGATGACTCGGGGTATCTATACACCTTGCTGGGCGAGAATATCGGAGCCGGTCAGGCCACCCCGGCGCAGATCGTCGACAACTGGATGCACAGCCCCGGCCACCGCGCCAATATCCTCAACTGCGCCTATGAGGACATAGGCATAGGCTTCGTCTATCAGGCCGACGACACGCCGATCGATGGTCAGGCCCTGCCGTACAAATATTACTGGACGCAGGTGTTTGGGCGTCACATCAAGATCGCAGGCAGATAGTCTTACCTCCTGTTGGGGAGGCGATGATTTTCGAGTCTTACAAATGCCGACATATGCTATTTTGGGGTAGCGGCGTTCCGTGAAATTCGCCTATGGTTCTTTTGGGACTTTCGGGGCGACATTATGAAACGGCTGATGTTAATGGCTGCGGTGCTTTGGGCCGCCGGTGCGGGGATAGCCCCGGCGCAGGAAATGATCGTGCGGACCGAGGCCGAAGCCCTGGTCGACGCCCTGCAATGGCAGGCGCAGCCCGCCCTGCCGGACCTGATCCCCGAAGCCGTCGCGCCCCCCAAACTGCCCCCCAAAGCGCCGGTTAAGCCGCCGATCAAGAAGCCCGCCGGCAAGACGCCGGGAAAGACCACGATCCAGCCGCCGAAGAAGGTCGACGCCTCGTCGACCGACGCCCTGCCGCCAAAACCGGCGCCCCAACCGTTGGGACCGGTGATCAACGCCATCACCTATCTGATCGACGACGATGCCCGCCAGCGGGCGGTGACGGTGGTCGCCTTGATCAATGTCGAGCGCGCCAAGGCGGGCTGCGGCGAGGTGAGGATCAACGAAAAGCTGATGCAGGCGGCCCAGCGCCAGAGCCTGTCGATGTCGCAGCAGAACTACTTCTACCACTACGGCAATGACGGCATAAAGCTGAAGGACCGCGTCAAGGATACGGGCTATATCTACACCCTTCTGGGTGAGAATATCGGTGCCGGACAACCGACGCCGGCGGAAATCGTCACCGGCTGGATGAACAGTCCCGGCCACCGCGCCAATATCCTCAACTGTGGCTATGAAGAGGTCGGTATCGGCTATATCTACGATCCCGACGACCAGCCGGTCGGCACCGAAACCCAGCCTTATCGCTATTACTGGACGCAGGTCTTCGGTCGCCACATGAAGGTGGCGGGAATATAGATTACATACCTCCCTGACTTGTCGGGGAGGTATGATTAGAGCCTGCCCAGCGCGATAGCGGTTTTCGAGCGCGGCTGGCGGCCCAGTATGTCCGAGATAAACCACGCCGCGTCGATGATCCGGTCGAGATCGACGCCGGTCTCTATCTCCATCCCGTTCAGCATATAGAGCACGTCTTCGGTCGCCACATTGCCGCTGGCCCCCGGTGCGTAGGGACAGCCGCCCAAGCCGCCGACCGAGGCGTCCACCGTCGCGATGCCGTAGTCGAGCGACGTCAGAATATTGGCCAGGGCCTGACCGTAGGTATCGTGGAAATGCACGGCCAGTTTCGCCGCTTCGACGCGGTTCAGGACGGTTTCCAGCAGGCGTTCGGTATCGGCGGGCGTGGCGCGGCCGATGGTGTCGCCGAGGCTGATTTCATAGCAACCCATATCGGCCAGACGCGCCACGACCTCGGCCACGGCGGCGGGCGCGATGCGGCCCTCATAGGGGCAAAAGGCGACGCACGACACATAGCCGCGCAAAGCCGTGCCGTCGTTTCGCGCGGCTTCAGCCACCGGCGCGAACCGGTCGAGGCTCTCAGTGATCGAACAGTTGATGTTCTTCCGGCTGAAGGTCTCCGACGCCGAGGCAAAGATGGCGACGCTCTGGGCATTTGCAGCCATAGCGGCCTGATAGCCGTGAGCGTTCGGCGTCAGGACCGGGTAGGTGACGTAGGGCTGGCGTGCGATGCCCGCTAAGACGTCCGAGGCATCGGCCATCTGCGGCACCCATTTCGGCGAGACGAAGCTGGCGACTTCGATGAAGCGCAGACCGGTCTGCGACAGGCGGTCAATGAGGGCGATCTTGTCGGTGGTCGAGACGGCGGTTTTCTCGGCCTGCAAGCCGTCGCGCGGCCCGACTTCGTAGAGGGTGACGTGAGACGGACGGGTCATGCGCGTGAACCAAAACCCCCTCGCCCCATGGGGGAGAGGGTGGCCGAAGGCCGGGTGAGGGGGTAAACCGTCAGGGCCACGCCCCCCTCACCCCAGCCCTCTCCCCCACGGGGAGAGGGGGTTAGAACAGCCATCACTTCGTCTCCTCGAACAGTTCGCGCCCGATCAGCATACGCCTGATTTCGCTGGTCCCTGCACCGATCTCGTACAGCTTGGCGTCGCGCCACAGCCGCCCGGTCGCATATTCATTGACATAGCCGTTGCCGCCCAGACACTGGATCGCTTCGCCCGCCATCCAGGTCGCCTTTTCCGCCGCGTAGAGGATGCAGGCCGCCGCATCCTTGCGCGTCGTCTCGCCCCGGTCGCAGGCCTGCGCCACCGCATAGACATAGGCCCGGCACGCGCCCCAGGTGGCGTACATATCGGCCAGCTTGCCCTGCATCAGTTGAAACGTACCGATGGACTGGCCGAACTGCTTGCGCTCATGCACATAGGGGATAACCACGTCGAGACACGCCCGCATAATCCCCAGCGGGCCGCCGGACAGCACCACGCGCTCGTAGTCGAGACCCGACATCAGGACGCCTGCGCCGCGCCCTTCGGAACCGAGGATATTCTCGGCGGGGACTTCGCAATTCTCAAAAACCAGTTCGCCGGTGTGCGAGCCGCGCATCCCCAGCTTGTCGAGCTTCTGCGCGACGGAGAAGCCGGGGAAACCCTTCTCGATCAGGAACGCCGTGACGCCTTTCGTGCCTTCGCCGGTGCGGGCATAGACGACCAGCACGTCGGCGTCGGGGCCGTTGGTGATCCACATTTTCGAGCCGTTGAGCACGTAGCGGTCGCCCTTGCGTTCGGCGCGAAGCTGCATCGACATGACGTCGGACCCGGCCCCGGGCTCGGACATGGCCAGCGCGCCGACGTGTTCGCCGCTGATCAGTTTCGGCAGGTATTTGGCCTTCTGCGTCTCGGTGCCGTTGCGGGTGATCTGGTTGACGCAGAGGTTGGAGTGCGCGCCGTAGGAGAGGCCGACGCTGGCCGAGGCGCGCGAGATTTCCTCCATGGCGATGGTGTGGGCAAGGTAGCCCATGGCCGCGCCGCCATAGTCTTCGGGCGCGGTCAGGCCCAGCACGCCGAGATCGCCCATGGCGCGCCAGAGCGACATGGGGAACTGATCCGTGCGGTCGGCCTCAGACGCGAGCGGCGCGATTTCGGCGGCGGCGAAACGGGCGACCGTGTCGCGCAGGGCGTCGATATCGTCGCCGTGTGCGAAGGTCAGATGCGGAAAGTCGGTCATGGGCGTCTTCCTTGGAAACAGTTCCCCCTCACCCCAACCCTCTCCCTCAGGGAGAGGGGGCTACACATTTCCCTCTCCCTGAGGGAGAGGGTGGTCCGAAGGACCGGGTGAGGGGGGAAGGGTGGTTGCCAGCACCGTTTTTTCCTTTACCTGATCCCCGACCGAGACCATCAGACCCGTCACCGTTCCGGCGCGCGGGGCCTTCAGCGTCATCTGGATCTTCATGGCTTCGAGCACGATCAGCGGCGTGTTTTTCTCGACGACGTCGCCATCCCTGACGTGGACCGCGACGACCAGCCCCGGCATGGGCGCGATGACGTCTGAGGTGCTGTGGTCGTCGGTGGTGACCGTCATGCGCCTGAGATCAACCGGCGCTGCAGACGGCAGGTTGAGCCGGAAGCCGGTCGGATCGTTCCACGGCGATGGGCCGCTGGTTTCGGTATCCAGCCCCAAATCTGGCCATGGCGCGGTGAGGCTTTCGATATGCCGCCCGATAAAGCCGGTATCGATGTTGCCTGCGCGGAAATCCGTGTTCGACACAATACGACGCAGAAAGCCGAGATTGGTGCGCAGACCCTCGACGCGCGTGCGGATGAGGGCGTCGCGCATCTTGGTCAAGGCGTCGTCGCGGTCGCGGCCATGGACGATGAGTTTGCTGATCATCGGGTCGTAAAAGACGCTGACCTCATCGCCTTGTTCGACGGCGCTGTCGGCGCGCACGGTGGCCGGGAACGACAGGCGGGTGAGGGGGCCGGTCGCGGGCATAAAGTCGGCTTCCGGGTCTTCGGCATAGAGGCGCGCCTCGATGGCGTGACCGGTCAGGGTGAGGTCGCTTTGTGTCTTCGGCAGCGGTTCGCCCGCCGCCACGCGCAACTGCCATTCGACCAGATCGAGACCGGTGATCATCTCGGTGACCGGGTGTTCGACCTGAAGCCGCGTGTTCATTTCCATGAAATAGAACTTCGCCGAATCGATACCCTTGGAGACGTCCACGATGAACTCAATCGTCCCCGCCCCCCGATAACCGATGGCCTTGGCGGCGCGCACGGCGGCGTCACCCATGGCCGCGCGCATGGCGTCGGGCAGGCCGGGAGCCGGGGCTTCCTCGATGACCTTCTGGTGGCGGCGTTGCAGCGAACAGTCGCGCTCGAACAGGTGAACGACATTGCCGTGCGAGTCCGCAAACAACTGGATCTCGATATGGCGCGGCACTTCGATATATTTCTCGATCAGCACGCGATCATCACCAAAAGACGAGCGTCCTTCGGCCTGCGCGGAAGCTAATAATTCCATAAATATAGAATCGTCATCGACGCGACGCATCCCCTTGCCGCCGCCGCCCGCTACGGCCTTGATGAGGACTGGGTAGCCGATCTCGCGCGCCTGAGACAGAAGTGTCTGTTCGTCCTGAGCCGCGCCGTGATAGCCGGGTGTGACCGGTACACCGGCGGTTTCCATCAGCGATTTCGCCGCGCCTTTGAGCGCCATGGCGCGGATCGCCTCGGGCGTCGGGCCGACGAAAACGATCCCGGCGGCGGCGCAAGCTTCCGCGAATTCGGCGTTTTCCGACAGGAAACCGTAGCCGGGGTGGATGGCTTCGGCGCCGGTTTTCTGGGCGACCGCGATGATGGTGTCGCCGCGCAGATAGCTTTGCGCCGAAGGGGGCGGACCGATATTGTAGGCTTCGTCGGCCATGCGCACGAAGAGGGCCCTGGTGTCAGCATCGCTATGGACCGCGACGGTGTGGATGCCGAGACGCTGACAGGTGCGGATGATGCGGCAGGCGATTTCCCCGCGATTGGCAATGAGGAGTTTACGAAACATGGGATGTCACTTCCCCCTCTCCCCAATGGGGAGAGGGTCGGGGTGAGGGGGCCAACAGGCGGCGCGGGGGACTCCCCCTCACCCGGCGCTGTGCGCCACCCATCGCTGGCGAAAGCTGTACTTTCGCTGGCGCTATACCCCAAAGGGGCGAGGGGATTATTGAAGCATATATCATCCCGCCCACCCTGATTTCCGTTTTTCCAGAAATGACGCGATCCCTTCCTTGCCTTCGTCCGATGCGCGGCGGGCGGCGATGCGCGAGGCCGTCAGGTCGAGCACCGCCGCATCGACCTCGCGCCCGCTGACGTCGCGGATCAGGGCCTTGGCGTCGGCTACGGCCCCCGGTGCGCTTTGCAAAAACGCCTCGATCAAAGGCTTGGCGGCGGCGTCCAGCGCGGGGTTGATCTTGTGGATCAGGCCGATGCGGCGAGCCTCATCCGCGTCGAAGCGTTCACCGGTCAGCATATAGCGCCGGGCGGCCGAGACGCCTATTTTGGCCACCACGAACGGGGATATGGTGGCGGGCGTCAGGCCCAGCCGCACCTCGGTCAGGCCGAACCGCGCGTCGGGGGCGGCGACCACAATATCGCAACAGGCCGCCAGACCGACCCCGCCGCCGAAACACGTCCCGTGGATCAGGCCAATCAGCGGCTTCGGACAGGTGTTGAGCGTATGAAGCATCTGCGCCAGTTTCAGCGCATCGGCATGGTTTTCGGCCTCCGAACGCTCGGCAGCGCGCTTCATCCAGTTGAGGTCGCCCCCGGCGCAGAAGCTTTCACCGGCACCGGACAGGACGACGACGCGCACGGCAGGATTGTCGCAAAGGACGGCAAAGGTCTGGCTCAGATCGGCGATCATGGCCTCGTCAAAGGCGTTGTGCCGGTCGGGCCGGTTGAGCGTGACGCGGGCTATGCCTTGCGCGGAAATGTCGAGGGTCAGTGTGGACATGATTACATCCTGAACACGCCGAACTTGGTCGGCTCGATGGGGGCGTTCAAGGCCGCAGAAAGCCCCAGCGCCAGCACGCGCCGCGTATCGGCCGGGTCGATCACGCCGTCGTCCCACAGCCGCGCCGAGGCGTAGTAGGGATGGCCCTGCGCCTCATAGGTGTCGCGGATCGGAGTCTTGAACGCGGCTTCGTCGTCCGCCGACCACGTGCCGCTCTTGGCCTCGATGCCGTCGCGTTTGACGGTGGCCAGCACATTGGCGGCCTGTTCGCCGCCCATGACCGAGATGCGCGCATTGGGCCACATCCACAGGAAACGCGGATCGAAGGCCCGACCGCACATGCCGTAATTGCCCGCCCCGTAGGAGCCGCCGAACACCACCGTCAGCTTCGGCACATTGGCGCAGGCGACCGCCGTGACCATCTTGGCGCCGTGGCGGGCGATACCTTCGTTTTCGTACTTTTGCCCCACCATGAAGCCGGTGATATTTTGCAGGAAGATGAGCGGGATGCCGCGTTGGCAGCACAGTTCGACGAAGTGCGCGCCTTTGACGGCGCTCTCGGAAAACAGCACGCCGTTATTGGCGACGATCCCGACCGGCATGCCGTGGATGTGGGCAAAGCCGCAGACAAGCGTCTCGCCATACAGGGCCTTGAATTCGTCGAAGTCCGAGCCATCGACAATGCGGGCGATGATCTCTCTCGCGTCGATTGGGACGCGTTTGTCGACCGGGATCAGGCCGTACAGCTCGCGGGCGTCGTACAGCGGTTCGACCGGCTCGCGCAGGGCCAGCGTGTTCAGCTTGCGACGATTGAGGTTACGCACAATGCGCCGGGCGGTCATCAGCGCTTCGGCGTCGTTGGCGGCCAAATGATCGACCACGCCGGACAGTTTGGCATGGACATCGCCGCCACCGAGGTCTTCGGCGGAGACGACTTCACCGGTCGCGGCCTTCACCAGGGGTGGTCCGGCGAGGAAGATGGTGCCTTGATGTCGGACGATGACGCTTTCGTCCGACATGGCCGGGACATAGGCCCCGCCGGCGGTGCAGGAGCCCATGACCACGGCGATCTGCGGGATGCCCTTGGCCGACATCTGCGCCTGATTGAAGAAGATGCGGCCGAAGTCGTCCTTGTCCGGGAAGACCTCGTCCTGATTGGGCAGGTTGGCGCCGCCTGAGTCGACCAGATAGACGCAGGGCAGGTGGTTGGTCTGGGCGATTTCCTGCGCGCGCAGGTGCTTCTTGACGGTGAGGGGATAGTAGGTGCCGCCCTTCACCGTCGCGTCGTTGCAGACGACGACGCATTCGGTGCCCTCGATGCGGCCGATACCGGTGACGATCCCGGCGGCAGGCACGGCGTCGTCATAGACCTCATGCGCCGCCAGCGCCGACAGTTCGAGGAATGCAGAGCCCGGATCGAGCAAGGCGTCGATGCGTTCGCGCGGCAGCAGCTTGCCGCGCGAAACGTGCTTTTGCCGCGCGGTTTCGGAACCGCCCAGCGCGATGGTTGCGGTCAGGGTGCGCAGGTCGGCGACCAGCCCGCGCATGTGCTCGGCATTGGCGGTGAATTCGGCGCTTTCCGTATCGATCTGGCTGTTGAGGCGCATCCGGTGTTTCCTTTAAGGGAAACCTACGCCTTGCTTGACCATTGGTAAAATCGATAATAAAAATGAAGTGAATAGATTTTGACTATGATTAAACCATACCTCCCTGGCTATGCCGTGGAGGGGGACCGTTCGCGAAGCGAATGGTGGTGGGGTATCTTGCGGAGGTTCAGCGGAAGCTATCGTAAGCAAGCAAGAACCCCCACCACCACATCTCACTCACTACGTTCGCTCGTGCGGTCCCCCTCCCCAACAAGTTGGGGAGGTATAAGAACTGAGGCATGCCTTGGAACCATATCTCCTTCGTTACTTCCTTGCGGTCGTCGAGACCGGCTCCTTTACCAAGGCCGCCGCGGCGTGCCTGATCACGCAGCCGTCGCTGTCGGCGGGGATAAAGCGCCTTGAGGAACAGCTCGGCGTCACCCTGTTCGAGCGCAACAATAAACGCGTCTTCCTGACCTCCGCCGGGGCGCGGTTCCTGCCACGTGCCAAGACAATCCTGCACGAATGCAATCTGGCGATGGCTGAGGTGGCGGCGTCCGCACAGGCCAGGGTTTTGCGGCTGGGGGTGTTGCAGACCCTGCCGTCGGCATGGGTGTCCAACTTGCTGAAAGGCTTTGCCGCGACGGGTGCCGACGTCCGGTTCGACCTGTTCGACGGCACCGAGCAGGAGCTGCAAAACCGCTTCGATGAGCGCGGGATAGACTACGCCCTGTCGATCCGCCGAGTCGAGGATGGGGCGTCTGTCCCGCTCTATGACGAAGGCTATGTGCTGGCCGTGGCCGACACGCATCCGCTGGCCGGTAAGGCTTCGGTGCGCGGGGAATATCTGGCGGATCAGCCGATGATCGTGCGCTCGCGCTGCGAGGTCCTGTCGGAAACCAGCCGCTATTTCACCGACCGCAATGTGCGTCCGCCGCTGGCCTATCGCACGGCGAATGACGAACGCGCGTTGAGCATGGTCGCGGCGGGCATTGGGGCGACGGTGATGCCGGAAAGCTTTGCCGCGCAAGGCGTGGCGAAGGTCGGGCTGGAAGGGTTTATGCACCGGCGGACGATTGCGCTGTTCACCCCCCGCTATAGTCTGCCGGGGCATCTGACCGAGGCGGGGAAAGCGTTTGAGGGGTATGTGAAAGTCCCTCTCCCTGAGGGAGAGGGAAGCGCGTAGCGCAGGGTGAGTGGGAATTGCCGAATACGAGCGCGGTGATACTTTTCCCCCTCACCCCGGTCTGCTGCGCATCCCGACCCTCTCCCTCAAGGGAGAGGGAAAAAATCGCAAGGAGAGGGAAAAAGTTGCGGCATCGCCGTTGCAACGGAGCCTCTCAACGAAAGCCGGACGTTCCGTTGTGGGACGGTTTCGTGACTTTCCGCGGTGGAAATGTAGCATGTTCGAATTCGGTCGCGAACTGAGGCGCATACTGGGTCAGAACGGGCGTCACGAGCCCGATATCAGCCTCTATGAACTGATGAATCTCGAACTCCTGATCAGTCAGGGGCGTGGCCTCGATATCGAAGGCGGGCGCGTCTCGACCAAGAACCGCTACGATCCGTACCTCGAATCGGCGCTGATCTGGCGCGAATATGCCCGCCGCACGGGCGACACTCTGGCCGTGCGCAAGGCGACGACCGCCGCCGAAGCCGCCGGAAAAGCCGCCCGCACCGTCCATGAAGCCGCGCACGCCGCGCTGGTTCAGGCCGAAATCTGCGTGCTGGGCTACGACCTGTTTGAAACGGCTGAATTGCTGAAATCGGCGGAGACCCTGCTGGCCACGGGCCGCGCGGCGCTGGATAGCGAGCCGGGCCTGATCGCCGCCTATACGCTTGCCGAGGGGCGTCTGGCGGCGCGTCTGGCCGTCCGATCGGGCGTCGGCGAGGAGCTGGAACCGGCGCTGCTGGCCATGGCGCATCTGGACCGCGCCATCGAGCGCTTCGACGCGCAGGTGCGGCTGACCAAGACCGCCAGCGACAAGATCCACGCTGCCGATGCCCGCATCGAACGCGCCGACCTGCTGGTGCTGGTGGGCCTCGACCGGGGCGACAGCCGCCTGATGGGGGCGGTGATCCGCGACCTCAGCGCCGTCAAGGCCCGTCTCGATCCGGACTATGAGCCGGTGACCTTCGGCCGCGTGTCGCAGCGTCTGGCCATGGCCCACGTCTGGATGGGGCAGATCGACGGCGCCCCGCAAATGATCTCCGAAGGTATCGCCGCCCTGACGCCGAAGGAGGAGCTGATGTTCTACGAGCATTCGCCGCTCGACTGGGTCGTCAATACGCATTCGCGCGCGCTGGCCTTGCAGTCTCTGGCCGAGCTGATCACCGAGGACGGCC
Source organism: Asticcacaulis aquaticus (assembly GCF_028550415.1). Lineage (GTDB taxonomy): Bacteria > Pseudomonadota > Alphaproteobacteria > Caulobacterales > Caulobacteraceae > Asticcacaulis > Asticcacaulis aquaticus. The sequence goes on along the minus strand of NZ_JAQQKX010000007.1, from coordinate 159,401 downwards.
TGTCGGAACAGGCGCTGAAGGCCTATGACCTAGCCCTGCACAAGCCGTTGCAGAAGGAACTGAGCCTGCGCGCTCAGATCGTCAATAACCGCGCCGGCTGTCTGGCGCGGCGGGCCGAGCTGAAGGGCGATCTCGTGTCACTTGACGCCGCCGAAACGGCGTTCAAGGCCGAACTGCGTGTCGTCAAGCCGGGCGAAGACCCTGTCGGTTGGGCGATCCTGCAAACCAATCTGGGGCGGCTCTATGTGGCGCGCGGCGACATCACCGGCTTCATGATGGAACGCGCCGAAGCGGCCTATGCGCTTGAGGCGGCGCAGGATATCTTCCTTGAGCACGGCCTGATCGCGCTGGCGGCAACGGCCGAGGAAAACCTCAGCCGCGTCCGCGCAGCGGGTTAATTCCCCGCCTTCTTCGTGCTGTCGGCCTTCACCTCGCGTGGCGGGGCGTTCTTGACGTATTTATCCAGCCAGTCGGTCATTTCCCACAGGGTGTGCAGGGTTGATTCCCGCGCGCGGTAGCCGTGCGCCTCGTTCGGCAGGACCACGTAACGGACATTGGCCCCGGCCCCTTTGAGCGCCGCATAGAAGCGCTCGCTCTGGATCGGGAAGGTGCCGGAATTGTCGTCCGCCTCACCGTGGATCAGCAGGATCGGGTCCTTGATATTGCGCACATAGGTGAAGGGGCTCATCTCCGTATAGGTCTTGGTCGCCTCCCAGTAGGTGCGCTGTTCCGACTGGAAACCGAACGGCGTCAGGGTCCGGTTATAGGCCCCCGAGCGCGCGATCCCGGCGCGGAACAGGTCGGTGTGCGCCAGAAGGTTCGCCGTCATGAACGCCCCGTAGGAGTGGCCGCCCACGGCGATGCGGTTGCGGTCGGCGACGCCCATCGCCACCACGGCATCGACCGCGGCCTTGGCGCTGGCGGTCAGTTGCTCGACATAGGTGTCGTTGGGTTCGGCGCCGTCCTTGCCGATGATCGGCATGGAGGGGCCGTCGAGCACCGCATAGCCCTGCGTCAGCAGGAACAGGTGGCTGATGCCGCCCGGGCGCGTGAAGCGGTTGCCGCTGTCGACCGTCTGACCGGCGACCGACGCGTCGGTGAACTCTTCCGGATAGGCCCACATGAGCAGCGGCAGCGGGCCGTCCTTCGCCTTGTTGTACCCGGCGGGCAGATACAGGGTGCCGGACAGTTTCACACCATCGGCGCGTTGATAGGTGATGGTCTGCTTGCTGACACCGGCGAATTGCGGGGCGCGATCGGGGAAGGCGGTCAGGGCGCGTGGCTTGCCATTGGCGGCGACCGGACGGATGAAGTAGTTCGGCGCGTCGGTCTGGCTTTCGCGGCGCGTGATGACGGTCTTGCCCGCCTCGTCGGCCAGGGCGACCGGGGCTTCGTAATAGGGCGCGGCGGACTGCCACAGGCGGGTGACCTTGCCGTCGGCCAGCGACATCTGACCCACGAAGGGGAATTCGCCCGCGGCTGTGGCCCCGGCGCCGGTGACGAAGATCGACGTGCCGTCCGGCGTGAAGTGCAGGACCGTTTCGCCGTCTTTGGTGCGGCGGCTGACGACCGAACCGGGGTCGTTATAGCGGTCCTGATAGTTGCGGTCGCGGATCAGCTTACCCGTGCCGGGCTTCGACGGATCGATGAGGAACAGCTTTTCGTTGCGCGTGTCGAACCAGCGGCTGGTGACCAGCGCCACATCGGCGCGGCCCCAGTCGAGCCCGGCATAGCGCTGCTCAAGGTCGATCAGTTTGACGGGCGTGCCGTCGAACGGGGCGTTCAGTGTAAACAGGCTGTCGTGGACGGCGACCTTGGCCTTGGGGTTGCCGCCGTCCTGCGCCTCGGCCCAGACCAGAGTCGCGGGCACGTCCGAACGCCACGAGACCGAGCGCACACCGGTCGGCACCGCATCGAAGGCGGGCGGCAGGTTGTCGGTCAGGGGCCGGTCGGCCAGCACCTTCACCGGCTGACCGTCGATGGTCGACACGGCGATCTCGGTCGGGAAGCGCCCGGCGGGCACCAGATAGGAGTAGGGGCGCTTGAGCTTCGTCGTCAGCAGGTACTTGCCGTCGGGCGACGCGGCGATCCCGGCATAGATGGCGGGCTGACCGATGGTCTTAGTCGTCCCGTCGAGCCCGACACGCGTCAGTTGCGAGGTGAAATAGTAGTCGAACAGGGCTTCGTCGTGGCCGTTGGCCAGCAGGTCCTGATAGGTGCGGATGGCGGCGGTGCGACCCTTCGATTCCTGCACGATGGGGCCGGTCGGCGTGGTGTCCTCCACCGGCGGCGCGCCGCGCCCGGCGACGATGGCCGGGATCAGCAGGGCCTGACCGTCGGGCGTCCAGTCGAACGAGGCGCTGAAGGCCGCATTGACGATGCCGCCGGTCAGTTTCGTTGCCGTGGCGGTTTTGACATCGGCGACCCACAGCTCAAGGCCGCCATTCGCATCGGCGAGAAACGCCAGCTTCGATCCGTCGGCGGACCAGCGCGGCGTCAGGAAACGCGTCCCCTTGGGCAGAGCGACCTCGCGCACCTTGCCCGTCGCGACGTCTTCGAACGACAGGGCGTTCAGCCACAGGGCGCGCGCCTCGATCGGGCCGTTATTGCGCGGATTGAGGCGGTATCCGGCCAGCCGCAGGATCGGCTCGGACACGGCGGCGATCGACGGCAGGTTTTCGCGCCCCAGCTGGGCCATGACCTTGCGGTCGGGGCTGACCAGAACCGAAGGGGTGGGGGCGGCGTCGAGGATCTGCGCGATCGGGGCGGGCGGCGTTTTATAGCCGCTTTCGGCCGCGTGAAGAGGCGCAAAGGCCACCAGAGCCGAAAAGGCCAGTAATAAAATACCGCCGCGCCGCCCGTCTGTGATCCGCATGAAAACCGCTCCCTGATCCGCTCAAATCGATAGTTGCCGAAGAAAGCATATCGCGGCGGCGGTATCAATAGCCGGACCGGTTACCCGTATCGGACCTGCCAGGCGACAAAGGCATCCAGCGCCTTTTGCGGGTTGCGGCTGTACCAGGCATAGCCCTTCTTGCCCTGTTTTTCGACGTCGGCGACCGAGTCGTAGATGTTCTTTTCGCGGTCGCCAAAGATCGGTTTCAGCGTCTTCAGGTCGAGATAGCGGCCCCAGATCGGCCTGGCGCCGGGCTTTTCGATAAAGCGGCGGGCGTCGATGGCCTCGACATAGGTGAAATCCATGTCGGGAATGCCGAGGCGTTGCAGGGTCGCCACGCCGGTACGGATCGCGGTTTTCATGCCCGGCGTCGGGTCCGGATATTTCATCATGTACAACAGGACCGCGCCGCTGTCGGTCGAGGACAGGGCAGGCATCTCGAAATTGCGCGCCGAACAGGGCGTCAGGGTCAGGGCGTCGTATTGCGGGGCCCACAGGGTCGGCTGGCCGTCGATGACCACCTGCGTTTTCAGGAAGACGGCCAGCGCTTTTTGCTCGGCAGCGGCCAGTCGCGCCTGCAAATCCTTCGGCAGGAAGGCGAAATCGCCCTGACCGCGTCCGGCGTCGCCGACGATCGAGGCGACCGAGATCATGGCATTGTCGTTGAGCGTCAAAGCATCGTGGTAGCCGCCTTCCAGCGGCCAGACCTGCGGCCAGCCGCCATTGGGAAACTGCGCTTCCAGGAACCAGTTGAGACCTTTGATGGCGGCGGTTTTCGCGGCAGCATTGCCCGTCGCGGTGGCCACACGGGCGAGGAAACGCGTCTCCATGATCGTCGCGCCATTGTCGGTGGTGCCGACATAGTGCCACTTCGGGTCGGCGGGGATGTCGAAATCGCCTGCCGGTTTGACCGGTTCTTCGCCGATGACATAGGCCTGACCGCGCTGACGCGGTGGGGCGTTGCGCGGCTGGTTCTTGCCCCAGCCGCCGGCGGGCGTCTGGAAGCTGAGGATATTGGCGGTGACGATTGTCGCTTCGTCGGAAGCATACCACGCGTCGGGTTTATCCAGCGGCATGGTCGGCTTGCCGTTGCCGTCCTTAGGGTCGGCGGGGAATTCCGTCAGGCCGGTGCGTTCGGCGCGCAAGGCGGCCTTGTCGGCGGCCATGGCGTCTTTCGAGCGTTTGAGATAGGCGGTCCATGCGGCGCGTTCCCCGGCGGGCAGGGTGGCGATCCGTTCGGCGCTCAGGGGCAGGAACGGCGTATTGGTGCCGATTTTGGCCGCCTGCGCCACGGCGGGCAGGAGGGGCATCAGCGCAAGGCTGGCGAGCAGGTGGCGGCGGTTCATCGAAATCATCCCTGTTTATGGTTGTGGTATCGGTAGCATTACGCCGCGGAGAATGAAATCCGTTTGTGAAAATCGGTTTTATTCATGAACGTTTCAGGCGGCACACAGGATGGTTGCCAAAGAAAACAGTTCGGCATAGCCTCGCTTTCGTTCATTTCAGGCCATTCTTTTCAGGGTTGGGAGTTACCATGCACACTTCGCGCCGTTCGCTTATGGCGGGCCTTATGGCCGCTACGTTCTTCACCGCGCCGTCGTTCGCCGCCACCAAGGCCGGACCGGACGCGGAGGTGTTGGCCTTCCTCGCCATCCGCCCCCTGACGGGTCAGACGGCGGCCAGCGTCACCAAGCGCGCCGATGCCTTGCTGGCCCTGTCGACGAAGCTGAAAGTCGCCCTCGAAGCGCGCAAGGGACCGGCGACCATCGCCGGGGATTTCGCGGCCTTCGACACACTGGTCATGGTTCTGGGCGACGGCCTGAACGACATGTACCTCCTGTCGCAGACGGCGACGGACAAGGCCGTGCGCGACGCCGCCGAAGCCGTCCTGCCGAAACTGTCGGACCTCGGCACCTCGATCTCGCTGTCGCGGCCGATCTATGACCGCCTGTCGGCCATTCCGCAGAAGGGGCTGGATGCCAAGACCCTGTTTACGCTGCAAAAGGTGCTGACCAACTACAAGCTGGCCGGGGTCGACAAAGACGCCGCGACACGGGCCAAGGTGACCAAGCTCCAGACCGAAATCACCGAAATCGGCATCAAGTTCGGCGCCAATATCCGCGACGACAAGGGCGATCTGACCTTCAAGCCCGAAGACCTCAAAGGCCTGCCGCAGGACTATCTCGACGCCCATAAGCCGGGGGCCGACGGCCTGATCCACGTCACCTATGATTACCCCGACATCTTCCCGCTGATGGACTTTGCCGATGTGCGCGCCACGCGGAAAAAGGCCGTCACCGGCTTTGCCAACCGCGGCTATCCGGCCAACGAAGCCGTGCTGAAATCCCTGCTGGAGAAGCGGTACGAACTGGCCACGACGCTCGGCTATCCCGACTACGCGACCCTGATCACCGCCGACAAGATGATCGGCTCGCCGCAACGCGCCGCGCAGTTCCTTGAGGACGTCAATGTCGCTGCCAAGCCCGCCGCCGATGCCGACTATGCCGAACTTCTGGCTTTTGCGAAGACCGTCGATCCGACGATCACGACGCTGGAGCGTTACGACGGCTCCTACATGGCCAACAAGCTGCGGATCCAGAAATATGCCGTCGATGCCGAGGAAGTGCGGCAGTATTTCACCTACGACAAGACGCGCAAAGGCATCTTCGGCCTGATCTCGGACCTGTTCGGGGCCGAGTTCAAGCCGTGGGCGACCCCGGTGTGGGATAAGAGCGTCACCGCGTGGGAACTGCATGATAAGGGTGGCGCCCTCATTGGCCGTTTCTACCTCGACATGCACCCGCGCGAGGGCAAGTATAACCACGCGGCACAGTTCCCGATCCGCACCGGCGTCAAGGGCAAGCAAACGCCGATCGGCGCGCTGATCTGCAACTTCCCGGCCACCGGTCCGATGGATCACGAGGACGCCGAGACCTTCCTGCACGAGTTCGGGCACCTGATCCACAGCCTCTATTCCGGCCATACGCAGTACGCCAATCAGTCGATGGGCAATCTGCAATGGGACTTCATCGAAGCTCCGTCGCAGCTGCTGGAAGAATGGACGTGGGATTACGACACGCTGAAAACCTTCGCCTCGAACCCGAAGGGCGAGCCGATCCCCAAGGCCTTGGTCGACAAGATGAACGCCGGGCGGCGCTTCGGCGAACCGGGCAAATGGAAGCGTCAGCTCGGTCTGGCGGCGGTGTCGCTCAACTTCTATAACCGCAAGCCGGACTTCGACCTGAGCCAGATGTACTGGACGCAGATCGAGCGCTATTCCAACTATCCGGCCATGCGTGAGGCGCACGACTATGCAGGCTTCGGGCATCTGGATGGCTATTCGGCGATCTACTACACCTATGTGTGGTCGAAGGCGATCGCACTGGACCTGTTCACGCAGTTCAAGGCGCAGGGCATGCGCAACCCGGCGGTGGCCATGAAGTACCGCAAGCTGGTGCTGGAACCCGGCGGGTCGCAGGACGCCAATGTGCTGATCCAGAACTTCCTCGGTCGGCCCTTGAGCCTTGAGGCGTTCAAGACGGCGTTGCAGACGAAGTAGAGTGTTGCGCCTCCCTCCGACGTACGGGACGTCGTTTATGGCCGGGTTTTCAGGTTGTATTTTACGTCAGGACTGTTAGGTTGCCGCCGTATTTCGGGGGGAGACTATGCTGAAACGTCTGTTGGCCTTTGTGGCCGGTCTTGTCATGTTGTGCGCCAGCCTGTCGGCGGTGGCCGCAACGCCAGCGGAAAAACAGTTCAATCTCAAAAAAGGTAAGGCGCTGGTCATCCTGATGATCACGCGGCCCGAGGAAGGCAAGCCCTTCGCCAATGTTGGCGTCCTGACGGCGGGCAGCTTCGACTCCGCCACGCAGGGTAACAAACTGACGCCGTTTTCCGGCTGGCTGACCTGGTACATGATCGACGATCCCGTGACCCGGCAGCGTTTTCTGGTGGGGCAGGTCAATGCCGGTGAGGTGGCGCTGTACGACTTCATGACCGACCGTCTGGGGGTCTGTTTCAACAGCGGTACGCTCAGCTTTACGGTCGAGGAAGGCAAGACCTACTTCATCGGTAGTTTCGATCCCAAGCCCTATATTCGCGAAATCAACGACGTGATGTCGGAAAACCGTCTGGCTCTGGCGATGAGTCAGGCGCCGATGATCTATCTGTTCGACCGCAAGTTAGAGCATTTTACCCTGCCTGCCGAAACACCCGACGGGCTGGGGCAGGCGACGACGCTGGTCGCCAATCTGAAGCAGCCGACGCGTGAGATCGTCGTGCCGGAGTTGCGGCCGACGACCTTCTTTACCGGCCGGGATGCGTTCGGGGTGAACAAGCTCTGCCGCGGTTATTATTCGGGTAAGTAGGGGGATAATATGCGTTTTCTGATTGTTATGGTCTTGAGTCTGGTGGCGGGCGTTGCCGCCGCGCAACCGAAGCTGCCGACGCCGCGCGACGGCGAGGGCATCGTGGTGATGGAGGTCGAGCAGCCGGACCGCTTCTCTAAGGACGCGGTGCGTGCCTATCTGCTCAAGGACAAGAACGCGGCCAAATATCAGGCCGATCCGGCCCTGCTTGAAAAGAAGACGCAAAAGGAGTGGGAGCAGCTCAACGCGCCGGATTACCACGTTGTTCCGGGCCGTCTGGATGCGGCGTCGTCGCAATATCTGCCGCACGGGTTTCCGCGCATCTACCGCGACGAGGCGACGGGCCGCAAATGGTGGGTGGTCAGCGTCCCCGCCGGAAAAACAGTCATCTATGCGGTGACGGTGCAGTCCCTGTGGCAGGTGCGCTTCGACCGCGACACGGCGCAGTTCGACGTGCCCGCGGGCGGTTATGTCTATGTCGGCAAGCTGAACATCCTGCCCAACTATATGCGGATGATGGACGCGGTGAAGGAGGGCGAAATCTCCGCCCGTACCGGCTCACCGATTGCGCTGTGCGGCGAAAAGATCAAGGACTATACGCCGCCGTCGGACCTGCCGCAGGGGCTGGCCGAGGCTCAGGCCTTTATCGATGCGAAGCTGGCGAAGTCCGGGCCGAAAGCGACCCTGACGGCGGCGACGGTCACGCGCGGGCCTTATACAGCGAAGCCGACCTCCAATATCACCATTGTCACCTATGCCTGCATGGCAACGGCGCAGTAGGGCGTTTGTGGACTCCATAGCCAGCATTGCCATTCCGTTATTGCCATTTTATTGTTGCAGAAGGATAGGGGGGAGATGGCTATTGTGGCGATAGCGTTCATTCAAACGGGTGCAGACGTCCTGACGCCGTATGCCGGTTGGTTGGTTGAGTCATTCTGGGGCTGCTGATTATACGGCCTCCGAAACATCCGAATGGCGTGCGTATAAATCGTCAGATATTCCATCCGGTAGTTTCAGAAGCCCAAATGGAAGCCGACCGCCTTTACCAGGAAGCGACGGTATGGAAATTGCGCAAGGGGGAAAGTCTGCCCTTGCTGCCACTCCCTACAAAATCAGATCAGGCTTATGCGGCGGTTTTGGCACTGGAGGAAAAGCCGAATAACCGGGCTTACTATTATCGCACAGGTATCGAACGCGGCGACCTTGAACTGGCCATGGCCGGTCTTCGTTTCGATACACAGTATGGTCTGGCGCAGGCCCCTCAGGATGATTTTATAATTCAGGGCGTTTACCAGATGATTGCCAATGCGTACTGGGAACTTGGTACAACTTTTCGGTCAAAAGACTGTCTTCAACTGGCTCGACTGGCGTTTCATTGGGCCCTGTCGCGGTCCCACGGCGATGCGGCGGCCCAGAGAACCGATAAAAGCATCCTTGCCGATCTCGTTAAACTAGCCGAGGACCGAAGGGCTTTGGAAGCGGAGGCCTGAGATTACGCCGCGTGGCCTTCCGCCCGGCGCATACGCCAGAAGCGGATGGTGCGCATCGCCGTTTCCTTCGGCAGGGCCTCGTACAGGCGGCCATATTCGGAGGCGCGGCCCATGGCGTTTTCCTGCGTCGCCAGCATGATCATGGCGTAGGTCAGGAACAGGGCCTTGTCGAGATCGGCGGCCTTGCACGCAATGGCCAGAGCGTCGATTTCGCGCTTTTCGACCACGTGCTTCGCCGTCAGGAAGTCGATATCGGCCATGGTCGCCAGCGCGCACAGGAACCAGGTCGGGTTCGGGTCGCGCATATATTTGGCCAGCAATGCCGGAGTGAGCTTCTGATTGGCTGACAAGGCCTCGACCTCGGCGCAGATCTTCTCGTAGTCCGCCGGGAAGGAGCCGTTGGCGATGGCGACCGTGTTGCGGCTCTTCGACAGGGCCTGTTCGATCACCGCCGGGTCCAGCTTGGCGTTTTCCTGCATGATGCGTTCGCGCAGGCGGGCTTCGACCACGAAATACATGTCGTTCATCAGGTCCGCCGGCATGTCCTTGCGGTTGACGACGGCGTCGTGCAGGGCGGGGCTGGTTTGCGCGCGCTGGACGACGGCTTCGTTGGTCGCCCGCGACAGCCGCGCACCTTCGTTGCGCAGAAGCGTGTTGACCGTGGTGTCGTCGCCGCGTTCGACGATGACGCCGGATACCGATTCCGGCACTTCCTCGCGTTGCGACACGGCGCGCAGGTGGCCCTGGCCCTGGGTCTGCACGACGTGCAGCAGGTCGTTTTCGGTCAGGGCCTTGGACCGCGTCAGGATCGGCTCGGCCACCGAAATGTCGTCCGAGGCGAGGCGGCGCAGCAGACCCAGAGGCGCGGCCTTGGCCTGAGACAGTTTCTGGGCGATTTCGGCGCGGACGACGATTTCCATCTCGGACGACAGCTGGCTCATCACCTCGTCGTACAGCGCCATTTCCGGCCCGGCGATTTCTTCGGGGTGCGACATGAAGACGTTGGTCACCTGACGCAGCAATTCGCGGCGTTTGGCCGACGACGGTTCCTGAGCCAGTTCGATCAGATGGGTAAGCGTTACGGACATTTTGTGGCGCCTTACTGGGATTTCTTGCCGGTGTTTTGAGCGGTATCCTGGACGGGGGCGGGCGCTTTTTGCGCCTCGTCCTTCGTCTGTATCTTGGGTTTGTCCTTGGTCTGGACCGCGGTCGGGTCGAGCGCCAGTTCACCACCGGCGTGCGGGGCGGGATCGGGCTCGTAACCATAGGCGCGGTGCAGGGAATAGTAGCGCGGGGCCTGAGAGGCATTGGTGGCACGGCTGCCCGGAACGAAGGGGACGTAGGCCTCGTCCTCGACGGCCTGAGCCAGAGGCGCGGCTTCGGGCGTTGCGGCCAGTTTCAGGTCCTTGCCGTCGGTTTTGGCAGCGACCTTGGTGTCCTTAGGGGCGTCCTTGGGGGGCGCGTCCTTCTTCGGCGCGTCGGCCTGTTTGGCGACCTCTTTCTGAGCGGCCACCACGGCTTTCGGATCGGGTTTGGGCGCGGTCTTGCCTTCCAGCTCCGGGGCGACCTTGCCGGCATATTTGCTGTTGGGGGGCAGTTGATAACCGCCGTCCGATGCCAGTTTAGGCTGAGGCTTCGGTTCCGCCTTAGGTTCTGTCTGGGGCTCTATCTTGGGTGGGGGCGCATCGATCTTTTCTGCGGTGACGACCGGCGGTTTCGGCGTCGGCAAGGGCAGCGGGGCATCGATATTCTTCACCGGGTCCTTGAAAGGCTCCGGCGGCGCAACGGCCATCACCTTGGGTTCCGGTTTCGGTTCCGGCTTAGGTTGGGGCGCGGCCTGCAGGCGAATGTCGGGCTTCAGCTCCGGGGCCTTGGGCTCGAAGCGCGGCGTGGGCGCAGGCGTCCAGTTCGAGGCCAGTTCGACCGGCGGCTTTTCGGCTTTCGGTGCGGGCTGGGGCAGAGGTTTCACTTCGGCGCGCGCTTCGACCTTGGGGTCGGCCGTGACCTGCGGGGGCGCGCTTTTGCCTTTATTGGACCACGTCAGTTCGCGACGATAGGGGTTGCCGACCTGACCGTAGGGCGAGGGGGGAATCTGGAAGCCGTCATTGCCGGTGGCGGCGTTCGGCAGGGTCTTATCCAGCTTCGGCGTCTCAACTTCGGTGGGTTCAAGGCTTTCGGGGTGCGGGCGCTTGTTCGACCAGGTCAACTGGCCCGAATTGGACGCCGCACTGGACGCGGCTTTGGCCGCCGCCGCGCCGCTCAGCGCAAGGCTTATCGCCGCCAGACTGGCGGTCAGACAGGACATGCGAAGGCGGTTCATCATAGGCTTGGGCCCTGGAAGGAGGTGTTGCAACCCTTCCAGCCTAAGGCAGACGATTTAATATTGACCTAATGGAACAGTGATTTTTTGACGGTGACCGGATGCCGCAGCACAGACTCAATCTTTGATTGAAAAGATTTCGTATGCAGCCATGGCGGCGTGGGTTATGTTTAATTGCCGGGTAATGTCATCCGGCAGCTTAATGGAGACCGCTATGAAACTCCGTTTCAGCGTCTCCGCTAGGTTGAGTCTCACAAAACTGATTGTCACGTGCAAATTGATTATCAGTAAAGTGAGACTCAAACTCTAAGCGGCGGGGTGAGGGGCCCTAAAGCCTCTCGCCTTGCCGTTTAGAGGTATCACAACCACCTCAGAAAGTCACGTCCTTCTTATCCCCGGTTGAGTTTGGCGCATGTTCGCCTCGCCGGGGTGGTGACCGGCTGATGCCGCGCGAAATCGTTTGCCTTAGTCGCAAAGTCCGGTTATGACTCCTGAAAATGCGCCGGGGGCGGCGATTGGGGGAATGATTTCATATGCTTAAGATCTTGACCACTGTCACTCTGGCAGGTTTGGCGTGTCTGTTACCGTCCGCGCTGTGGGCGCAGTCCGCGCCGCCGGAAGGCGGGACTCCGGCCGTCGTGGCGACCGAGACGCCCGCGCCGGATCCGAAGCCTGAGGGGCCCAAGCTTGAGGCCCCAAAGCCCGAGTCCATCACTATCCCCAACGGCACGCCGATCGTGGTCGTTATCACCGAGCTGGTCTCGACCCGCACGGCGAAGGTCGGCGACATGTTCGCGCTCAAACTGGCCGAACCGCTGCTGTGGAACGGCACGGTCGTCATTCCCGAAGGTACGCCGGGTAAGGGTGAGGTCATCGACACCGGTAAGCCCGGTATGGGCGGCAAGCCGGGCAAGTTGGTTCTGGCGGCGCGTTATCTCGAATTCGAAGGCCGTCAGGTCCCTATTCGCGCCTTGAAGATGAGAATGGGTGCTCAGGACAATGTGAGCGGCGCCATGGCGGCCACTATTGTCGTCGGTGTGTTCGGTCTGGCCGTGACCGGCGGCCATATGGAAGCGCAGGTCGGCATGATGGCCACGGCCAAGCTGGGGGCCGACTTTACGCCAACGACGCCCGTCGAAACACCGGCGGCCTCGCAATAAATCCTTATCCAATGACCTGAACTTATAGGGGGACTATCATGAAACATCTTAAGACCATCGCCGCTCTGGCCCTGACCTTTGCGCTTGGTGCGACCGGGGCCTATGCCCAGAGCAACGAGAGCGCCTCGTCTTCTTCTTCTTCTTCTTCTTCTTCTTCTTCTTCTTCTTCGTCCGCATCCGCTTCGGAGTCGGTTCAGGCTGCGGCCAAGCTGAACGAGATCGGCGCTCCGCCCGAGGGCAAGGCGCAGATCGTCTTCTTCCGTCCGTCGCGCTTTGTCGGCGCGGCCGTCAGCTTCTCGGTTCGCGAAGGCGATACGGGCATCGGCAAGCTGACCAACGGCACCTACTTCGTCCATGTGGCCGAGCCCGGCACCCGCGAATACAATATCTCGTTCGAGGCCCGCGATACGCTGCGTCTGGAAGTCGAGGCCGGTGAAACCTACTACGTCATCCAGTCGATCGGGGTCGGCGTCGTGGCGGCGCGTCCGAACCTGACGCCGTCGTCGGAAGAGGCGTTTCAGGAAAAGAAACTGAAGCTGACCAAGGCCAAGGCGACTGACCGCAAGTAGGGTCAGGTTCAGGTCGCAGGGCCGAAGACCGAAAGCTTATTCATACTCCCCCGGCGTGCCGGGGGAGGTGGATTTTTTGCGGAACGCAAAAAAGACGGTGGGGGCTCGCGTAGAGACCGCGAATAAATCTGTGGCCCAATCAGTGTGATACCCTGATCGCACAGGCCCCCACCACCACATCTCGTTGGCTTACAGCCAACTCGTGCGGTCCCCGGCACCGGCCGCCCGGCTCCCCGGTACACCGGGGAGGTATGAATTAAACTTACTTCAGGGCCTCGCGCTTTTCTTCAAGCTCAAGCCATTCCATCTCGCCGTTTTCGAGGTCCGTGCGGAGTTTATCCAAGGCCTTCATCAGGGCGTCGAACTTTTTCGGATCACGTACGTAGAGGTTCGGATCGCTCAGGGCGGCCTCGGTATTTTTGATCTCGGCCTGCCATTTCGGCATGAAGGCGTTGAGGTCTTCGAGGCGCTTCTGGTCCTTGTAGCTCAGCTTTTTCGCGGGTGCCTTGACCGGCGCGGCGACCGGCTTTTCACCTTTTTGGGGCGCGGATTTCACCGCCTTTACCGACGGAGCCTTGTGGCTCAGTTCCTCGAAAAAGTCCGGGTTCTGGCGCAGGAAGTCCTGCCAGCCGCCGGGGGTTTCGACCGCGCGACCCTTGCCGTTCAGGGCCAAGGTCGACGTCGCCAGACGGTCGACGAAATCGCGATCGTGCGACACGAGGATCAGCGTGCCGTCGTAATCCGACAGCATGTCCTCCAGCAGGTCGAGCGTGTCCATGTCGAGGTCGTTGGTCGGCTCATCCAGCACCAGCAGGTTGGTCGCCTTGGCCAGAGAGCGGGCCAGTTGCAGACGGTTGCGTTCCCCACCCGACAGCGACTTGACCGGCTGACGCAACTGATTGTCGCGGAACAGGAAGTCCTTGGCGTAGGCGGCGACGTGGCGCGGATTGCCCTGGACCATGATCTGATCCGAGCCGGAATTGGCCAGCGCGTCCCACAGGGTCTCGTCGCCTTTCAGCGTGTCGCGGCCCTGATCGAGATAGGCGACTTCGAGCGCGGTGCCGAGCTTGATCTCGCCCGCGTCGGCTTCGATCTGCCCGATCAGAAGCTTGACCAGGGTCGACTTCCCCGCGCCGTTCGGACCGACGATGGCCAGCCGGTCGCCGCGGATGATGCGCGTCGAAAAATCGTTTAGCAGCACCTTGTCGCCGAAGCCCTTGGAGACGTGCTTCAGTTCGGCGACCAGCTTGCCCGAGGTGCCGCCGGAATCGATGCTCATTTCCATCGTCTTGCCGAGGTTTTTCACCCGTTCGGCGGCGTCGGCGCGCATGGCATTCAGCCGCGCGGCGCGGCCTTCGTTGCGCGTGCGGCGGGCGGTGATCGAGCTGTAGAAGGTCTTGGTTTCGCGCTCGATGGCCTTCTCTAACCGGCGCAGGGATTCGGCCTGCTCCTCGACGATCTTGTCCGACCACGCTTCGAAATTCGTATAGCCTGAGTCCAGCCGCATGATCTTGCGGTCGTAGAGCCAGTAGCAGCGCTGCGTCACGCGCTCAAGGAAGGTCCGGTCGTGGCTGACGATCAGGGCGGCGCCCTTGAACTGACGCAGTTGATCTTCCAACGTTTCGATGGCGAAGATGTCGAGGTGGTTGGTCGGCTCGTCGAGAAAGATCAGATCGGGTTCTTCGGCAAACGCCTTGGCCAGAGCGGCGCGGCGCTTTTCCCCGCCGGACAAGGAGGCGCATTTCGTATCGGGCGACAGGCCGAAGGCGAACAGCTCGGCCTCGGCCATGTAGGATTCTGCGCCGTCCGAGACCAGCCAGTCGAGCACGGTTTCGCCGACGGGTTCCGGCTCCTGAAGCACATAGGCGTAGCGCAGGCCCTGCATGACCACGCGCTCGCCGGAATCGGCGTCGATCAAGCCGGCCATCAGCCGCATCAGGGTCGATTTCCCCGCGCCGTTCTTGCCGACAAGGCAGGCGCGCACGCCCTTGTCCAGCGCCAGGTCGACACCGTCGAACAGCGGGTTCATCCCGTCCATCAGACGGACGTCTTTGAGGGCGATCAGCGGGGCTTTTTGGGGGGCGCGTGCGTTCATGGGGAGCATTTCGCGAAAAAGTGGGAACCGGTTTTTCGCAACAGAAATGCGACCAGCAAAAACATCTTGCGAGCATGTAGCGGTTTAAGGGTTCTTTGCAAAGTGTTTGAATTTCGCGTATGCAGCCGACTTTTCCCCCTCACCCTAACCCTCTCCCTCAAGAGAGAGGGGATTACAGGCGGTTTCTTTCTTTTCCCTCTCCCTTGAGGGAGAGGGTGGTGCGAAGCGCCGGGTGAGGGGGAACTATTTCAACGAGTGCCGCAATTTCCATGACCCAACCCTTCTGGCAGACCAAGACCCTATCCGAAATGACCGTGCCTGAGTGGGAATCGCTCTGCGACGGTTGCGGTCTGTGCTGCCTGATCCGGCTGGAGGACGAGGACACCGGCGAGATCATCCCCACGCGCGTCCACTGCAAGCTGTTCGACAGCCAGACCTGCGCCTGCGCCAACTATCCGCAACGGCACAAATATGTCCCCGACTGCATCAAGCTGACGCCGCACAATATCGAGGCGCTGGAATGGATGCCGCAGTCCTGCGCCTATCGCCGCCTGCACGAGGGGAAAGACCTGCCGCGCTGGCACTATCTGCTGACGGGCGACCGCGAAAGCGTCCACCGTGCGGGGGTGTCGGTGCGCGGTCAGACGATTTCTGAGGACGCATTGGACGACCCCGAAGACGCGCTCGATTTCGCCGCGTTCGATCTGCTGGAAGACAAGACGGATAACGAGGAATAGTCGTTTCTACTCCCCCAGTTTACTGGGGGAGGTGGATTTTTGCGGAACGCAAAAAGACGGAGGGGGGGCTCGCGTAGAGCTCGCGCAAAAATGGCTGGCCCGAAGAGCGTGGTGTTACCACCGAGACGGCCCCCACCACCGCATCTAGCCGCGATAACGCGGCGTCGTGCGGTCCCCCTCCCCAAACAAGTTGGGGAGGTATGAAAAGGCCCAAATAAAAAGCCGCGGCGAACCGCGGCTTGTTTTGTTTTTGAAACACTTAAAGCAAAGACGCAAACTAAGTAGCGATGCTTAATACGCCAGCACCATAAAGTTCCAATGACGCCGTTATAGGCGAATTCTGTGACAGTTTTTTGCACTGCAATGCATAAGGGGGACATGGGCCTGTCCCCGCCTTACATAAGAATTATATAAATCTGATCAGAGGGTTGCGTTTTTATCACGCTCAAATCTCCCCGCCTGCCCGTGCCGGTTTATTGTTGAGGCATGGAAAACGACACGCCTTTCAAACCTGCCGACCTCAAGGCCATCCGCGCCAAGCAGATCAGCCAGCTTATGACGCTGGCGGATAGCCTGATTAAAGATGCCGAGCAGGCACATTCGCTGGACGCGCTCAATCTGCTGGAAAAAAGGGCCAAGGTCGTTCTGGTCGTCGCCAAGGCGGCCGAGCAAATCCACAAAATGGTGGGCGATGACGGAGACAACGACATGGAAACCGACGAAACCGACGGATCTGGAGACGATCCGGACGCTCGCGAAAGCTGGGGACTCAAGCTTGAACGCAAGCTCTTTGGCATGGCTGAGCAACGAAGAAATTTCCTTCTGGCGGAAGCAGCAGAACAGCGCGACCTGGCGGCCCAAGATGACGGAGTGGGCGTTTTACGCGACCGAGGCCCAGACGCCGCCGCCGGGTGAGTGGCTGACCTGGCTGTTTCTCGGCGGGCGCGGCGCGGGCAAGACGCGCGCCGGGGCCGAGTGGGTCAAATCCTTGATCCAAAAGGGCCTGCGTTTCGCTCTGGTCGGGCCGACGCTGCACGATGTGCGGGAGGTGATGATCGAGGGGCCGTCGGGCCTCAAGGCCATCGCCGATGAAGGTAACCGACCCTCCTACGAAGTGTCGCGCAAGCGGTTGAGGTGGCCGAACGGGGCCGTGGCCTACGCCTATTCGGCGGAAGACCCGGAGAGCTTGCGCGGCCCGCAATTTCATTACGCCTGGGCGGACGAGTTCTGCGCCTGGCGGCAACCGGCGGAGGTTCTGGCGATGTTACGGATGGGGCTGCGACTGGGTAATGCACCGCGACTGTGCGTCACGACGACGCCGAAGCCGGGACGGGCGCTGAAGACGCTGATGGCGGAAAAAGGCACGGTGATGACGCGGTCCAATACCGCCGGCAACTATTTCAATCTGGCCGATCCGTTTCTGCAGGGGCTCAAAGGGCTCTACGGCGGGACGCGGCTGGCGGCGCAGGAACTGGAGGGGCTGGTGGTCGAGGACGACCGCCGCGCTTTGTGGCGGGCCGAAGACCTCGGCCGCTGTCTGGGCAACCGCCCGCCCGCCTTTGACGATGTGGTGGTGGCGGTCGATCCGCCGGTGTCCAGCACGGGCGATGCCTGCGGGATCGTGGTCGCCGGACGGCGCGACAATCGGGCCTATGTGCTCGAAGACGCCACCCTGTCGGGGGCGACGCCGCAGGGCTGGGCGGCCGTGGTGGCGGCGAAGATCGCGCAATACGACGCGCATCGCGTGGTCGCCGAGGCCAATCAGGGCGGCGACATGGTCCGTCAGGTGTTGCTGAGCGCCGGATGCGACGCGCCGGTCGAGTTGGTCCACGCCCGCGTCGGCAAGCGCGCCCGCGCCGAGCCGGTCGCCGCACTCTACGAACAGGGCAGGGTGGTCCATACGGGCCGCTTTGTCGCCCTCGAAGAAGAGATGATGGGGCTGGGGACCGAAGAGATGCGCCATTCGCCGGACCGCGCCGATGCGCTGGTCTGGGCGATCACGGCGCTGATGATCACGGGAAGAGCCGAGCCCCGGATGCGGCGTCTCTGACTTTTCCCTCTCCCTCAGGGAGAGGGGGTTTAACGAGGATCGATATGCTCTCTTTCAACACCTTTTTCGGGCAGCGACGGACTGTGCCCGAAACAAAGGACTCGCAAACCCGCGCCCTGATCGCTCTGACGGGGCAGGGGCGGGCGCAGTGGACGCCGCGCGAATATGAGGCCCTCGCCCGCGAAGGCTTCGCGAAAAACGCCGTCGCCTATCGCTGCGTGCGGATGATCGCCGAAGCCGCCGCGTCGGTGCCGTTGCGCGTCGATTGCGACGGGCGGCACGACACGGCGCACCCTTTATCAGCGCTGCTCGAACGCCCCAACGCCGAACAGGGCGGGGCCGATCTGCGCGAGGCGCTCTATGCGTCGCTGCAAACCGCGGGCAACGCCTATATCGAAGCCGCCGAGATCGACGGTGCGCCGTTCGAGCTGTGGGCCCTCCGGTCCGAGCGCGTGCAGGTCGTGCCTAATGCCAAGGGCTGGCCCGAGGCCTATGACTATACCGTCAATGGCCGCGCCACGCGCATCGCCCGCGACGGTACCGGCTGGCTGAAGGTGCTGCACCTGAAGCTGTGGCATCCGCTCGACGACTGGTACGGCTTTTCGCCGCTGGAGGCCGCGGCCTTCGCCATCGACGTCCACAATGCGTCGGGGGCGTGGAACAAGGCCCTGCTCGATAACGCGGCGCGACCATCAGGGGCGCTGGTCTATGGCGGCAAGGCGTCTGATCGCCTGAGCGCGGAGCAGTTCGAGCGGCTGAAAAGCCAACTGACCGAAGACCACGCCGGGATCGACAATGCCGGGCGGCCTCTGTTGTTAGAGGGCGGACTCGACTGGAAGCCGATGTCGCTGTCGCCCGCCGATATGGACTTCATCGAAGGCAAGCACGCCGCCGCGCGCGACATCGCTCTGGCCTTCGGTATCCCGGCGCAATTGCTGGGGATTCCCGGCGACAATGCCTACGCCAATTACCGCGAGGCCAATGCTGCCTTCTGGCGTCACACGGTCCTGCCGCTGGTCGAAAAGACGACGCGGTCGCTGTCGAACTGGCTCAGTCCGAAGTTCCCCGGCGCGCGGATTGTTGCCGATATCGACGGCCTGCCCGCCCTGTCGGCGGAGCGCGAGGCCCTATGGGCACGGCTGGAGGCGGCGACCTTTATGGACGCCAGCGAAAAGCGGCGTCTGGCGGGGCTCAGTGAGAAACTTTCCGCCTACGGAGATACCTATGAGTGAGATTTTCACTGGCGGGGTGATCATGACGATCATCCTGCAATCGGCGGCGGCTTTGATGTGGTTCGGGCGCGCCGGGGCGAGACTCGATACGCTGGAGGCGCGCTTTCAGCAGCAGGCCGGGGTGGTCGAGCGACTGGCGCGTCTTGAGGAACAGGCGCTGGCGACACGCGCCGCTCTGGCGCGGATCGAAACCAAGCTGGACGAGGCGCGCATATGATCATCGAGGGCTATGCGTCCAGATTTTATGAGCGCGATCTGAACGACGATGTCGTGGTGCCGGGGGCCTTTCGCGACAGCCTGCTGCGCACCGGGCCGGAAGGCGTGCGGATGCTTTATCAGCACAAGGTCACAGCGCCGATCGGCGTCTGGGACGAGGTGGTCGAGGACGAGACCGGTCTGTTCGTCCGGGGCCGGATCATCGACGCCACCCCCGAAGGCCGCATGGTCATGGCGCTGAGCGAGGCGGGTGTGATCGACGGTCTGAGCATCGGATTTCGCACAGAAAAGAGCCGTTTCGACGAGACCGGGCGGCTGCGCGTTCTGACCGCCGTGGCGCTGTGGGAGGTGTCGCTGGTGACTTTCCCGATGCTCAACAGCGCGCGGTTTACCATTCCTTCTCCCTGAGGGAGAAGGTGGCCCGATAGGGCCGGATGAGGGGGAACTGTCACACCGCACTAAGTGTCTGACATTTCCCCCTCACCCCAGCCCTCTCCCACTTCAATAGTGAAGAATGGGGGAGAGGGGGTTTAAAGCTGGAGAAAACATATGAACGAAACGAAACACGTCATCCCCTCAACCGAGGTCAAAACCGCCCTGCACGAAGTCCTGTCGGCTTTCGAGGCCTTCAAATCGGCCAATGATCAGCGCCTCGACGCGCTGGAAAAGAAACAGGGCGATCGGCTGCTCGATGACAAGGTCGAACGCATCGACCGCGACCTCAATGCGGCTCAGGCGCGTCTCGACCGCCTGCTGAGCCAGAAGGCGCGTCCCGATATCGCCGCCGCGCAACCGGACCTGACTGAGGCGAAATCCGCCTGGGACGGCTATATGCGCTCGGGTCGCGTGACGCTGGAACTGAAGGCCGGTTTGTCGACCGCGTCGGGGTCCGGGGCCCTGGCGCCCTATGAGACCGAACGCTTCGTCGAACGCCGTCTGGCGCAGGTCTCACCGATGCGTTCGCTGGCCACCGTCCGCACGGTCGGCGCGGCGACGTTCAAAAAGCCGGTCTCGACCGCCGGTGTCGTCGCCGGCTGGGTCGCAGAGACCGCCGCGCGTCCGGAAACCGATCCGGCGACGCTGGCCCTGCTGGAATTCCCGGCGGCGGAGCTTTATGCGTCTCCCGCCGCGACCCAGGCCCTGCTCGACGACAGCTTTATCAATCTGGATGAGTGGCTGGCCAGCGAGATCGAGGACAGCTTCGCGGCGCAGGAAACCGAGGCCTTCGTCAACGGCAACGGCACCAACAAACCGAAAGGCTTCCTCAACTACACGACCGCAGCCAATGCCTCGGCGACCTGGGGGCAGATCGGCCATATCGTGTCGGGTGCGGCGGCGGATTTTGCATCCTCCGGCCCGGTCGATGCCCTGATCGACCTGACCTACGCGACCGAGGCCAAGTACCGCCCGAACGCGCACTTCGTCATGAACCGCCGGACGGCGGCCAAGATCCGCAAGTTCAAGGGCTCGGACGGTCAGTATATCTGGCAGCCGTCGACTCAGGCCGGGCAATTGCCGCACCTGCTCGGCTATCCGGTGCAGGAGATCGAGGCCATGCCCGATGTCGGTGCGGGTAATTTGCCGGTGGCGTTCGGCGACTTCGCCAAGGGGTATCTGATCGTCGATCGCGCGGGCCTCAGCGTGTTGCGCGACCCGTATTCGGCAAAACCGTACGTGCTGTTTTACACGACGAAACGCGTCGGCGGCGGCGTGCAGAACTTCGATGCGATCAAGGTGCTCAAGATCGCGGCAAGCTAAAACCTCACTCCTCCCTGACTTGTCGGGGAGGGGGACCGCACGAGCTTGCGAAGCAAGTGAGATGTGGTGGTGGGGTATCTTACTTTGTTTCCATACCCGCTATCGCACGTAAGCAATAATCCCCACCACCCCGCCCTTCGGGCGCGGTCCCCCTCCCCAACAAGTTGGGGAGGTATGATGGAGCTTTTCCCCATGTCAGACCCTGTTTCGCTCACCGAAGCGAAGCTCTTCCTGCGCGTGTCGCACGACGACGAAGACGCGTTAATCGCCACGCTGGTGGCCGCCGCCAAGGCCCGTCTGGAGACCGCTCTGGGCCTCGTGCTCGATGCGGATTCCGCCGCGCCGTTGCGGCTGGCGGTCCTTGATCTCACCGCGCGGGCCTATGCCGTGCGCGGCGAAGGCGAGGTGTCGCTTGAAGGCCTTGAGCCGTGGATCGCCCCCTATCGCGAGGTGCGGCTATGAATCCTCTGAAAGCCGCCGATCTGAAGACCCCGGCGAAGATCTACCGTCTGATCTGCACCGAAACCGTATACGGAGGATCGACCCAGATGCCGCAATATGAAGGCACGGCCTGGGGCGATTTCCAAACGGACGTGTCGCAGGAATCGCAAGCATCGAAAGGGGAAACCCTGATCCGTCAGTATGCGGAATTTACCTGTCGATCGGCCTCCGGCATCGAACGCGGCGGTTATCTCAAAATCCGCACGCAAGACTGGACGGTCTTGTCTGTCGACGAAGACCAGAACGGGACCGTGCGCGTGCGTCTCGGGCGGGTGCACTGATGGCGCTCGATCCTTTACGCGACGTGCAAAAGGCGTTGATCGCGCACCTCAAAGCGCAGGACACGTTGAAAATCTGGCTCGGCAGCAATGTGCGGATTTACGACGAAGTGCCGCCCGATCCGGTCTTTCCGTATGTGGCTTTGACGCGCGTCGAAGCGCAGGCCGTAAGCGGTGCGGATACGGCCACCGAACAGGTCATCACCCTCATGGCGGTGTCGCGCTTTTCCGGCACCGAAGAGGCGAGAGCCATCGCGTCGGAATTGCGCGTGGTGCTCGATCAGGCAGCCCTGAATCTCGACGATCAGCATCTGGTTTCGGTGCGTGTCAGCTATCTCGACGTGTTCCGCAGCGCCGATAAGCGGTCGACCTATGGCCTCCTGCGTCTGCGCGTGGTGACTGAATCCCCTCTCCCTGAGGGTATAGCGCCAGCGAAAGTACAGCTTTCGCCAGCGATGGGTGGTGCGTAGCACCGGGTGAGGGGGAGCTGTTTCCCCAAGCTCATGGACCGTTCGTATGCCCACCATTTCCCCCTCACCCTAACCCTCTCCCTCAGGGAGAGGGGATTATTGGAGACTCCCATGGCCCTGCAAAAAGGCCGCGACATGCTGCTGAAAATTCATGACGGGACGGCTTACGTCACCGTCGCGGGCCTTCGGGCGCGCACCGTGTCGCTCAATGCAAAAACCGTCGATGTCACCGACTCGCAAAGTCCGAACGGCTGGCGCGAGCTGATGGCCGGAGCGGGCGTCAAGGCGCTTTCGGTCTCCGGCTCCGGCGTCTTCAAAGACGCCGCGTCGGACGCCATCATGCGCGAAGCCTTCTTCGCCCAGACGGCGCGAAACTGGCAGATCATCGTCCCCGATTTCGGTCAGTTTTCCGGCGCGTTTCTGATCGCCTCGCTGGACTATGCGGGCGATCACGACGCCGAGGCGACCTTTGCTCTGACGCTCGCCTCGGCGGGAGAGGTGGTGTTCGATGCCCTCTGAGACGCCCCTCATCAACAAGGCACGCGGCGAGGTCGTCGCCTGTATCGGCGGCAAGGATCTGCGCCTGTGCGTCACGCTGAAAGCCCTGGCTGAACTTGAGACCCATTTTGACGTGACGGGCTTCGAGGCGCTGGCCGCGAAACTGGCGACCATGGGCGCGAAGGACGTCTGGGCGGTGCTGAAAGCGCTGGTGCTCGATGAGATCGAGTTGCCGGTTCTGCACATCAGTCTGAGTGAGGCCATCGAAGCCATCGTCGCGGCGTTCCGGGCGATGAACACGCATGACTGACTGGCCCGCGATGTTCCGTCTGGGCGTAGTCGATCTGCGCCTGACGCCGGACGCGTTCTGGCGTCTAAGCTGGCGCGAATGGTTGTGGCTGAGCGCGCCGCCGGAACAGGCTCTGCCGCTGGATCGGCGTGCCTTAAGCGACCTGATGACCCTTTTTCCGGATGACGAAGATGAACAGTGAACTGGGCAGCCTGACCGCCCAAATCAACGAGGCGGCCATCGCCTTGCAGGCCCTCAAAGGTCCGGCGCAGGACTCCGCCGACGCCATCGATCAGGCGTTCTCGAAAGCCGGATCGTCGCTGGCGCGGTCGCTAAGCCGGGCGGCGAAGGACGGCGAGATCAGCCTGTCGGAACTGGCCGCCGCGATCATCAATGCGGTCAATGCAGCCGCCGGTACGTCCGGCGGTGGTTCGCTGGCCAGCGTTTTGGGCGACATGCTGAACGGCGCCGCGACGTCGTTTTCCGGGGCGCGGGCCGATGGCGGCTACGTCACGGCGGGCGGCTCGTATCTGGTCGGCGAGCGCGGGCCGGAATGGTTCCGTCCGGCAACTTCGGGCGAGATCGGTGGCGGTAGCGGGCCAACCGTCAATGTGTCGCTGACGATCGCGGGCGGAGCGGACAGCCTCGTGCGGTCGGAAGCGCAGATCGCGGCGGCCCTCAACCGGGCGGCCAGACTTTCACTCAGATGATTGGGGAGCCGATGATGTTTCACGAGGTGAATTTTCCCGTGCGTCTGGCCTTCGGGTCAGGGGCGGGGATCGAACGCCGGACGCAGATCACGACTCTGGCGTCCGGTTTTGAGCAACGGGTCAGTCCCTGGGCGCAGGGCCGCCGCCGGTATCTGATCGGGGCGGGGGTGCGCTCGCTGCACGACGCGGCGGAGTTGCTGGCCTTTTTCGAGGCGCGTGAGGGGCCGTTGTACGGCTTCCGTTTCAAGGATTTCGCCGATTTCAAAAGCGGTGCGGTCAATGCGGCGGTGGCGGCGGTGGATCAGATGATCGGCACGGGCGACGGTGTGCGAACGGTGTTGCAGCTGACCAAAACCTATGGCGGGGTGACGCGAACGATCGCCAAGCCGGTCGCGGACACGGTGAAGGTGGCGCTGAACGGCGTCGTCACGACCGCGTTCAGCGTCGATCACACGACGGGTCTGGTGACGTTTGAGACCGCCCCGGCGGTGGGCGTGACCGTCCACGCCGGGTTCGAGTTCGATACGCCGGTGCGGTTCGATTCCGACCGGCTGGACCTGACGCTGGAAGGCTTCGATGCGGGCCGCGTGGCCGCCGTGCCGCTGGTGGAAATTCGAGTTTAATTATACCTCCCTGGCTATGCCGGGGAGGGGGACCGCTTTGCGAAGCAAAGGGGTGGTGGGGTATCTTGCGGAGATTCAACAATCCCCGTCGCAAGAAAGTAAGTAAGAACCCCCACCACCACATCTCACCACTTCGTGGCTCGTGCGGTCCCCCTCCCCAGCAAGCTGGGGAGGTATGAAGGGGCGATTATGCGACATATTCCGGAATCAATAAATACAGCTCTGACACAGGGCGCGGCCCGACTCTGCCATGCGTGGATCCTTACGCGCAGCGATGGCGAGCGACTGGGCTTTACCGATCACGACCGCGACCTGACGGTGCTCGGCGTCGTGTGCCGGGCTTCGACCGGTCTGACGCAAGGGGCGGCGTCGGTCGATCTCGGCATGGAAGCATCGGACGCTTCGGTGTCTGGCGTGCTGACCGCTGACGCGCTCGATCCCGCCGATATCCGCGCGGGGTTCTATGACGGCGCGACGGTCGAAAGCTTCGTCGTCGATTGGCAAGGCGGGGACTATGTGACGATGGGTACGGGCACTTTGGCGCGGATCGAAGCGCGGGGCAGCGGTTTCATCGCCCATGTCGAAGGTGCGGCGGCGAAGCTTCAGCGCGTCATCGGGCGGCGGTTCACACCGCTGTGCGACGCGGTGTTCGGCGATGCCCGATGTGGCGCGTCAGGCAGCGGCCCGTGCGACAAGCGCTATGCAACGTGCCACGACGTGCATGACAATGCGCTCAATTTTCGCGGCTTCCCAGACCTGCCGGGGGAGGATTTCGTTACGCTTTATCCGCGCTCCGGCGACGTGATGGACGGGCGCTCGCGCGCGGGGTCCGGTCGTGTGTGACGCGGTTTTGCAAGAGGCGCGAAGCTGGATCGGCACACCCTATCAGCACCGGATGAGCCTCAAAGGCGTCGGCTGCGACTGTCTGGGACTGGTGCGCGGGGTGTGGCGGGCGATGCAAGGCGATGAGCCCTGGGACCTGCCGCCCTATAGCGGCGATTGGGCCGAAATCGGCGGGCGTGAGGTCTTGTTGGAAGGGCTGGCGCGCTATTTGACGCCGGTCGCGGTGACCGAGGCGCAGGCAGGCGATGTGCTGGTGTTTCGGCTGAGGCCCAGCGCGGTGGCCAAGCACGCCGCGATCCTGAGTGCGGGCGATATGGCCGATCCACGGGCGGCTCTGATCCATGCCTATTGGGGCCACGCGGTCGTCGAGACGTGGCTGGGGACATGGTGGCGTCGGCATGTGGTCGCGGCGTTCAAGTTTCCTTCTCCCCATTCTTAGTTTTTTTGAAGGGGGAGAAGGTGGGCAAAGCCCGGATGAGGGGGAACTGGTTAGTCGTGGCTGGCATTTCCCCCTCACCCCGACCCTCTCCCTCAGGGAGAGGGGGAAGGAAAGATTTTCATGGCACAGGTTATCTTATCGACTATCGGCAGTGCGCTCGGCGGTCCCGTCGGCGGGTTTATTGGCTCGACCATCGGGCAGGCCATCGACCGCACCGTGGTCAACGCTTTGGCACCTGTCCGGCAGCTGGGCTCGCGGCTGGACGGCGTGCGCGTCGCGGCCGCCGATCAGGGGGCGTCGATCAAGCAGGTCTATGGCCGCGGACGCGTGGCGGGCACGATCCTGTGGACAGCGCGGCTGAAAGAAAACCGCTCGACCACGCGCGCGTCGAAAGCGTCGCCGAAGACCGAGTCCTACGCCTACAGCCTGTCCTTCGCGGTGGGTCTGTGCGAAGGCCCCATCGACGGCATCGGGCGCATCTGGGCCGACGGGCAATTGCTCGATCAATCGGCGCTCGCCTACCGGCTCTATACCGGCGGTGACAACCAGATGCCCGACGCTCTGATCGAAGCCGTCGAAGGTTCGGCCCCGGCCTATCGCGGTCTGGCCTATCTGGTGTTCGAAGACCTGCCGCTGGCCACCTTCGGCAACCGCCCGCCCAGCCTGTCGGTCGAGGTGTTCAGACGGGCGCCCGGTGACGGTCTGGAAACCCTGATCGAGGGCGTATGCCTGATCCCCGGGGCGGGCGAGTTCGTCTATGCCACCGCGCACAATGCCGTGCTCGAAGGTCTCAGCGGTGCGCGCTGGGAGACGCAGAACAGCGCCGATGGGCGACCCGATTTTCTCGTGTCGCTCGATCGGTTTCAGGCACAATTGCCGAACGTCAAACGCGTCAATCTGGTGGTCAGCTGGTTCGGCGACAGCCTCGACGCGGCGGTGTGTCAGATTAAACCCGGCGTCGAACAGTACGACAAACGGACCAAGCCGCTGCACTGGTCCGTGGCCGGGCTGAACCGAACCGAGGCGCATCTGATCAGCACGATCGACGACCGTCCGGTCTATGGCGGTACGCCGTCGGATCAGACGGTGGTCGAGGCGATCAGGGCGCTGAAGGCGCGCGGCTATGCGGTGACCTTGGTGCCGTTTATCCTGATGGACTGCGAAGGCTTTCCGTGGCGCGGGCGGATCACGTCGGATGAAGATGTGACGACGTTTTTCACCGGAGAGTGGGGGCTCAACCGCTTTGTCAGACATCTGGCGGCGTTGGGCGTCGAGGCCGGGGGCGTCGATACGGTGCTGCTCGGTTCCGAACTGCGCGGGGTGACGACGGCGCGCCTCGGCGGCAGCTACCCCGCGGTCACGCAGTTGCAGGCCTCGGCGGCCGAGGTCCGCACCATCGTCGGGGCGAGCACACAGATTTCCTACGCCGCCGACTGGAGCGAATATTTCGGCCATCAGGCGGCTGGTGAGGTGCATTTCCACCTCGATCCGCTGTGGGCGGATGCCAATATCGATTTTGTCGGTATCGACTGGTACGCGCCGCTAACCGACTGGCGCGACGGCGATCATCTGGATGCGGAGGAAGCGAGTTCGATCTACGATGCGGCCTATCTGAGGTCGCGGGTACGCTGCGGCGAGGGGTTCGACTGGTACTATGCGTCGGCGGAAGATCGCGAGGCGCAAATCCGTACTCCGATTATCGACAGCGCGCATGGCGAAGACTGGCTGTTCCGGCCCAAGGACGTGCGGAGCTGGTGGGCGAATGCGCATCACGACCGTCCCAGTGGCGTTCGTTCGGCGACCTCGACGGCGTGGGTGCCGCAATCGAAGCCCGTGCGCTTTATCGAATATGGCTGCGGCGCCATCGACAAGGGGCCGAACGCGCCGAACCTGTTTCTCGATCCAAAGTCGTCGGAAAGCGCCGTGCCGCCCTTTTCGACGGGTGAGCGCGACGACCGGGCGCAGCGGTCTTACCTGACGGCGCTGACAGAGTTCTATGGCGATCCGTCCAACAATCCGGTCAGCACGGTTTACGGCGCGCCGATGCTGAGCGGCATGGATGTGTGGTGCTGGGACGCGCGGCCTTATCCGGCCTTTCCACAGAAAGCCGAGGTGTGGGGCGACGGCGATAACTGGCACACCGGGCACTGGCTCAACGGGCGCGTGGGCGGGGCTTCGGCGAAACACCTGCTGAGCGCGATTGCTGAGCAGGCCGGGGCCGATCTCGATGTCTCGGCGGCGTCAGGCCAGATTGATGGCTACGTCATCGAACAGCCGATGCGCGCGGCGCAGGCGCTTGAGCCGGTGCTCAGTTATCTGGGGCTGGAAATTGCCGACCGGAACGGGCTGACGGTGATCGCCGATAGTATGGCGGTGGAGCTGTCGCGCGATGATCTGGCGTTCCAAGACCGCGATCCGGTGCTGGCGCGGCGCGACCTTATGGCAGTGCCCGGCGCGCTGATCCTGCGCTGCTACGACCTCGACCGCGACTATCAGGTGCAGGCGGTTCATGCGAGGTCGGATGCGGCGAGTGGCGACACGCTGAGCCTCGACCTGTCGCTGGCTTTGACGGCGGCGCAGGCGCGCGATTTTGCCGGCTATACCCTGGCTCAGGCGCAAGGCGTGCGCGAAAGCATCAGTGTCGACCTGTCGCCCGCGCAGATTTTGCGCTTCGAGATCGGCGATGCGGTGGCGTTCGAAGGCGTAAACTATCGTATCAGCGGGATCGACCTGTCGGAACGGCCTTCGGCGCTACTGACGCCCGTGCCGCCGTCGCGGGCGGTGGTGTCGGGCGAACCGTCGGGCGGCGGGGAGGGCATCGTCACCCCGATCCTGACCGGGTTTACCCTGCTGGAGTTGCCGTGTTTCGGGGCTGATGAGAGCAATACGCGACCCATTGTAGTGGCGTCTTCGTCACCGTTTATGGGCATCGATATCTATGCCGGGGCCAGCGAGAGTGCCCTGCGTCTGCGCGGGCAAATCCGTCAGGCGGCGGGCATCGGCGAGACGCGCATGGCGCTTTCGGCGGGGCAGTCGGGCGTGTGTTTGCGCGAGGCGTCTCTCGATATCTATCTCGAAGGCGAGGCCCCGCAATCGCGATCCGAGACCGATGTGCTGGGCGGGGAGAATTTCATCTGCGTCAGGGGCGATGAATGGGAGATCATTCAATACGCTGAGGTCGTGCCGCTGGGGCCGCGTCTTTATCGGTTGCGCGGACTGCTGCGCGGGCAGTGGGGCACACGGGCCTTGCCCGTCGCCGATGGTGCGGCGGTCGTTCATCTGCCGCCGGATTTTACTCGCGCCGAGATGTCGAACGACGAACTGGGGTTGCCGCGTCTGTGGCGGGCCGGGCGCAGCGGCTTCGGCGGCGCGGCGGAGGGGGCGATCGACGTGGAGGCCGCCTGGACCGGTCTGGCGCTCAGGCCGCGCGCGCCGGTGCATGGTCGGGTGCGGCGCGAGGCCGAGGGGGTGAGCCTAAGCTGGATACGCTGTGCGCGTTACGGCGGCGATCATCTGGACCTTGAACCGCCGGTGGACGAAGCAGTGGAGGTCTATCGTCTGCGCTTTTATCAGGGCGAGGCTCTGCGTCGCGAAATCGAGGTGACCGAGAGCCGGTTCGTCTATGGCGACGATCTGCGGGCGCTCGACTATCCGGGCGGGTTTGACGCAGAGAGCCGCCTTGAAATCGTTCAGAAATCGACTACATCCGCCTATGGTCTGCCGCTGGAGGTGCGGCTTCATGGGTTGTAACCCATTGACTTGCCCGGAAACCTCCGTCAACTGCGTGTTTTTCTGTGGAGGTTTAGAACTTGGCTGGCGATCCTTATGCTGAATTGGGCGTGCCGCGGAGCGCGAGCGCGGACGATATCCAGAAGGCGTTCCGCAAGCTGGCCAAGGAACTGCACCCCGACCGCAACCCCAACAATAAGGCCGCCGAGGACCGCTTCAAGCGCGTGTCGGGGGCCTTCGACCTGCTCAAAGACCCCGACAAGCGCAAGAAATACGATGCGGGTCAGATGGATGCCGACGGCCGCGAGACCCACCGTGGGTTCGGTGGCGGTGGCGGCGCTTCCGGCGGCTATGGCCGTAGCGCGGGCGGTAATTTCGACGGCGTCGATCTGGACGATATTTTCGATATTTTCGGCAGCGGTGGTCGTCGTCAGGGCAATCCGGGCGGTGGCTTCGGCGGCGGTTTTGGCGGTTTCGGGGGCGGTGCCAATCCCGGCGGCGGTTTCGGTCAGGCGGCGAAAGGCCACGACCTGAAAATCAAGCTCGACATTGACCTGATGGACACGATCGCGGGCAATACCCGCCGGGTGCAGTTCACCGACGGCCGCACGGTCGACGTCAATATCCCCAAGGGTGCCAAGGACGGTCAGACCCTGCGCCTCAAGGGGCAGGGGGCGGCCTCATCATCGGGGCGCGGGCCGCATGGCGATGCCCTTGTCGAGCTGAGCCTCAGGCCGCACCCGGTTTTCCGGCCTGAAGGCAACGATCTGCACATGGATCTTTATGTCTCGATCCCCGACGCGGTGCTGGGCGGCAAGGTACAGGCCCCCACACCCGACGGTCCGGTCAATGTGACGATTGCCAAGGGCTCCAATTCCGGCGCGGTGCTGCGCCTGAAAGGGCGCGGCGGGTATGACAGCAAGACCAGTGCACGCGGCGATCTGTTCGCCAAGATCGTCCTGGCTCTGCCGGACAAGGTCGATGAGGATTTCGTCGCCTATGCCGAGGAATGGCGCCGCGACGAACCCTATACGCCCAGCCACCCGGCGACGCGTCGGAAGTAGCCGAAAACAATATTATTCCTCCCTGCCTTTGGCGGGGAGGGGGACCGTGAGCGGAGCGAGCGGTGGTGGGGTGTCTTACTTAATTTCAACAGACGGTGCAGTAAGTAAGATACCCCACCACCACATCTCACTCACTGCGTTCGCTCGTGCGGTCCCCGGCACCGGCCGCCCGGCTCCCCAACGAGTTGGGGAGGTATAAGTTGGCACTTTTCGATTGTCTGTCGGTTTCGTTCAGCTAAGGTTCAGGTCTGTAACTCTATAAACGTGGCTATGAAACAGTTCCTGCCCCTTCTTGCCGTCTGCCTGCTGAGCGCGCCCGTTGCCGCGAACGCCAACGTGTCGCTTGATGCCGGTGAAACGCACATCCGCTCCGAGGCGCACGAGGCCGGTTTTGGTCCTGCCAGAAATTCTGACCGTCAAGGGTTCCGTCTGCGTCTGGATCGTGAGCAACCTGCACCCATGGTCATGGCGCAGAGAGGCTGTTCCGTCGATCAGGCTATCGACATGGTCGTCTCGCAAAGCCGTGGCACCTATGTTTCGGCCAGCCGCTCGGGCAATGCCGTGATCGTCAAGGTCAAGATCGACGCCAATATCGTCTCCTACCGCGTCGACCTGGGCTCGTGCTCGGTCAGCCGGATGTAATCTGAATTTTGTTTGTCGCGATATTGTAGCCGAAAACCGCTTCACACTTTTCGGCATATCGCTCTGGAAAGACACTCCACTATGCGCATTCTGCTTGCCGAAGACGATCCCGACCTGTCGCGTCAGCTCAAATCCTCGCTTCAGGACGCCGGTTACGTCGTCGATCACGCCCCTGACGGCGAAGAGGCGCACTTCCTCGGCGATACCGAGCCCTATGACTGCGTGATCCTCGACCTCGGTCTGCCCAAGATCGACGGCGTGTCGGTGCTGGAGCGCTGGCGCCGCGACGGCAAGACGACACCGGTCCTGATCCTGACGGCGCGCGGCGCATGGTCGGACAAGGTGTCGGGCTTCGATGCCGGGGCCGACGATTATCTGACCAAGCCGTTCCATACCGAAGAACTTCTGGCGCGCCTGCGGGCGCTGGTCCGCCGCGCCGCCGGTCATGCCCAGCCGCTGCTGGTCTGCGGCGGGGTGCGCCTCGATCCGCGTGCCGCCCGGGCGTCGGTCAATGGCGAGCCTTTGCGCCTGACCTCGCTGGAATACCGCCTGCTGCACTATATGATGCTGCATCAGAACCGCGTCATTTCGCGCACGGAACTGGTCGAGCATCTTTACGATCAGGATTTCGACCGCGATTCCAACACCATCGAGGTCTTTATGGGCCGCCTGCGCAAGAAGATCGGCACCGACCGGATCGAGACCGTGCGCGGTCTGGGTTACCGGTTAAAGCCGCTGCACGACGAAGTGAGCGAGATCTGATAACTACTCCTCCCTAGCTTTGCTGGGGAGGGGGACCGCTTTGCGTAGCAAAGGGGTGGTGGGGTATCTTTCTTAAGCTTCCACATCCGCGCGCTTCCCAAAGCAAGAACCCCCACCACCGCATCTAGCCGCGTAAACGCGGCGTCGTGCGGTCCCCCTCCCCATCAGAGATGGGGAGGTATGAAGGAAGCAGATTTGGCGTCGGCCCTGCACAATTTGAAGCGCTTCTTCCCCGCCCTGAGTCACGGCCGCGGCTCGCTGGCCGGGCGGCTGATCCGGCTGGCGGCGATCTGGTTCATCGTGTCCCTGATCCTGATTTCCGCCGGTCTGACGGCCTTCTTCAACTATGCCAGCGTCACGCGCTTTCAGGCCGGCATCAACGATATCGTGCGCAACCTCTATACGCACACCGAATTCGACGCCGATGGGCGCATCAGGATCCCCGAACTGTACAATATCCGCACCGACGACATCTATTCCGGCCTCTACTGGCAGATCATCGAACTGGACAATGACGACCGGGTCATCGGGGTGCACAAGTCCGGCTCGCTGGTCGAGCGGTCGCTGGACGGGCCGAAGAAGCTCGACAAGATGTCGGGTCAGGCCGAGTTCTACAATGGCATCGGCCCGCGCCGTCAGCCCCTGCGTCAGACCGCCGTCTATCTGCGTATCCAGAACCACAACCTGCTGTTCATCGCCGGGGAAGACCGCTCGCAGCTCGACCGTAATGTGGGGCAGTTCGCCCTGATCACCGGTGGGGCGCTGATCGTGCTGGCGCTGGGCTCGCTGGTCGCGATCTATCTTCAGGTGCGCATCGGCCTGCGCCCGCTGTTCGCCCTGACCGATGAACTGCACGATATCCGCAAAGGGAAAACAACGCGCCTGCACGGCACCTATCCGGCTGAAATCGCCCCGGTTACCGAAGAGGTCAACAAGCTTCTGGAGTACGGGCAGGACGTGGTCGAGCGGCAGCGGACCCACGTCGGCAACCTGGCCCACGCGCTGAAAACGCCGCTGTCGGTGTTGCTGGCCACTGCGGGCGATAACCCCGACCCTCTGGCCGACACGATCCGCAAACAGAGCGCCCTGATGAAGGAGCAGGTCGACCACCACCTGCGCCGCGCCCGCGCCGCCGCCCGCGCCCAGAATATGGGCGAGCGCACGCCGGTCGAGCCGGTGCTGGACGAACTGGCCGTCACGCTGGAGCAGGTGTTCCGCGACAAGGACGTGACCATCGACTGGCGCGCGCCGGAAAATCTCGCCTTCCGGGGGGAAAAACAGGATTTTCAGGAAATCGCCGGCAACCTGCTGGAAAACGCCTGCATCTGGTGCAAGGGCAAGATCCGCGTCACCGCCAGCCTGAGCGACGAGGCGCAGGGCATGACGCTGCTGATCGAGGACAATGGCCCAGGCATGCCACCGGAACGCTATGGCGAGGTGCTGAAACGCGGCGCGCGGCTCGACGAATCGGCGCCGGGGTCGGGCCTTGGCCTGTCGATCGTCGACGAGCTGGTGCGCGCCTATGGCGGCAAGCTGAGCTTCGACCGCTCGTCATTGGGCGGGCTGAAGTGCGTTGTCATATTACCGGCGAATTTCATCAGCTAATTCAATTTATTGCAGAAAAATCGCAGTCATTGAATGTTAACTATCCCCGGCCCATACTCACGAATCTGAGTTTCGGCATATGCGGGTCTTATGGGCGTACTTCCTGAGCAGCGAATAGAGAAGGTCAAGGGTCTGGTGCGGACCCTGCCGGTGGCGCTGCTGCGGCCTCTGGAGAACAGCCTGAGCCTGTCGCAGGACGAGGGCCTGACTGCCGTGCGTCGTCTGGTCAGCGCCGAGCTGGAATCCCATTACATCAAGGAAGCGGTCTTTCGGCCCTTCATGCCGCTGTTCGAGGCGCGTGAGGACGGGCTTGAAGGCGTCGAATTTCCGAACTGGGTGCTGAATCGCCTGTGGCGGGCGCTGGAGCGCGCCGAGCCGCAGCTGTTCGCCGAGGCCCGCGTCGCGGCCCGCGGCCTGCGCGCCAATGACGAAACGCCGGTTGTGTTTTATCGGCTGGTGACGGCGGGGGCCGCGATCATCCGCGACACGCCGGATGAGGTTTTGCCAGCCAATGCCGACGAAGACGACGCGGACACCCTGGCTGAATTCGCCTGTTACCTCGACCTGCACCGCCTGCTGCGTTCGGCGGTCCTGCGTCTGCCCGACTGGATGGGCCGCATCGACACCGAAAAGGCCACCGCCATCCGCCTGATGTTCAAGGATGCGGGCAAGACGTCGGAGGATGGCGGGCTTCGGTTCCTTGAGGCCCTGTTCGCCAATCTGGACGACGGC
The DNA here is from genome assembly GCF_028550415.1 of Asticcacaulis aquaticus. Taxonomy (GTDB): domain Bacteria; phylum Pseudomonadota; class Alphaproteobacteria; order Caulobacterales; family Caulobacteraceae; genus Asticcacaulis; species Asticcacaulis aquaticus. The sequence continues at coordinate 125,326 of NZ_JAQQKX010000007.1, read as the reverse complement.
GCCCTGATCATGAAATTCGTGGCGACGGTGTCCGACCGGCCGAACGACCGCTTCCTCAGTGAATCCGAACTGGCCGGGTTCGGCGAGCGCCTGATCGACGCCGCCGAAATGCGCCTCAAGGTGCTGGAAGGCCTGCTGCGGCGGCGCAACCGCGAAACCGCGCAACTGTCCGAGGCCGGGGCGTGGGTGACGCAGTGCCTGACCATCCTGCACAGTTTCGAACAGTCGATCGAGCTGTCGCGCGACGGGGCCTGGGGCAAGCGTGTCGCCAAGGTGCACCAGACCATCGCCGCCCTGGTCGAGGACCGGCTGAAGGGCGTCGAAAAGACCATCGACTCCGCCCTGCCGGTGAAGACCGAACGCATTTTCGGCCGCGCCACCCGCGACGTGCCGGATTTCAAAGGGGCGTCGGACGAGGTGTTTCAGGGCGCGCTGCAAACCATCGCCTTCCTCAACCATATCCGTGCGACCGCCAGTCACGGCGGCTTTGCCAGCCTGCTGACGCGGACCATTCAGGGCTGCGAAACGATCATGGACGGCTATTTCGAGATCGTGCTGGGCATTGCCGTGGCCGACGATCCGTTTGACGCCCACGCCGTCATGGCCTGTTTCGAGCGCGTGACCGATCTGATTCAGGCCCTGTGCGGCGAGGACAAGGCCAATATAGCGCGGCGACGTGTCGCGTCCGCCGACGTCTATCGCGTACCGAAAAATGTTGCGTAGCGCGGCGTAAACTGGCTTAAGCCGTAGTGTTTACGTAACCACGCGCCCGTCCCTGTATGATCCTGTTTTCACTGATCGCGGCTCTGCTGAGCGCCGCCCTTCTGGGGCTGGCGGCTCTGTGGCTGCGGCGCGCTTCGGCGGGGACGACGGACACGGCGCGCGGCGTCTATGAGGGCTTCGTTGCCGATCTTGATCGTCGTGTCGCGGCGGGGCACCTCGATGCCGACCTGGCGCGCGAGGAAAAGACCGAAGCGGCCCGCGCCCTATTGAGGGCTGGCGAAGGCGAAACGCCATCGACCGATCCGCGCGTGACCCGCCTGATTGGCCTGATCGGGGCGTTTCTGATCGCGGGCGGGGCTCTGGCGCTCTATCTCGTCGTCGGACGGCCGGGCGTGCCGGACCAGCCCTATGCGCAGAGGCTGAACGGCTGGATCGCTCAGGCCAATACCAACCCCGACACGCTTGAGGCCAAGCCGCTGGCCGAGGTGCTGAAACGTCGCCAGGCCGAGCATGGCAACGACCCGCAGTTCTGGATGATGCTGGGGCGGATGCAGGTCATGGCCGGCGACAATTACGACGGCGCGGTATCGTTCCAGCGGGCGGTCAAGTTGCAACCGGAAAACCCTGAGGCCTGGTCGAATATGGGCGAGGCCCTGACGCTGATGAATAAGGGCGAGAGCGGTGCCGAAGCCCGCGAGGCCTTTGCCGAGGCGTTGAAGCGCGATCCGAACGACCTGTCGGGCCTGTTCTATTCCGGCAAGATCGCTGCAGCGGACGGGCAATTCGAGGCCGCGCGCGGGTTTTTCCAGCGGTTGCTGAACGTGTTACCGTCCGACGATGGCCGCCGGGCGGTGGTCGCGCAGGAAGTGGCCGCGCTCAATCAGGCGGCGCAGACGGCCATGGTGACACAATCCCAGATCGGCGGCATGGTCGCGGGGCTTGAGGCGCGGCTGAAAGCGACGCCGGACGATCCGGACGGCTGGGCGCGCTTGCTCCGCTCATACCGGGTGCTGAAAAACGTCGAGGGCGAACGGCACGTGCTGGCTCAAATCGACAGGATCTATGCCGATCGCCCGGACGTGGCCAAACGGATTTTAGAGACGGCGCAACGCCCGGTGGGTGCGCAATGAGGGCTCCGTTTTATCCCCTCTCCCTGAGGGAGAGGGTGGCCGGCAGGCCGGGTGAGGGGGAACTGTTTCCGCGCGCTCGTGACTACCATTTCCCCCTCAGCCTCGCAGGCCCGCGCCCAGCCCTCTCCCCCAAAAAAGCAAAGATGAGTGAGAGGGGGTATGAATGCTCATGACCCTACTCCCCAAATCGATGAAGGCGCGCCGGCGTCTGATGATCTTCCTGTTCGCCGCGCCGGTGCTTATCGCGGGCGTGGCGCTGGCCCTGTTCGCCATGAAGGATCAGGTCGTCTATTTCTACACCCCGGCTCAGGCCTATGAGGCGCACGTCACGCCGGGCCGGACGATGCGGCTGGGCGGGCTGGTCAAGGCGGGGAGCGTCGTCAAGGGCACTGATGGCGAAGTGACCTTCGTCGTCAGGGACCAGAAGGCCGAAATGACCGTACATTTCAAGGGCGACCTGCCCGACCTGTTCCGCGAAGGGCAGGGGGTGGTCTGCGAAGGCCAGATGTCGGGTACTGACCGCTTCGAGGCGCGCACCGTTCTGGCCAAGCACGACGAGACCTACATGCCGAAAGAGGTCGTCAAGGCCATCAAAGCACAGGGCGAATGGCGGCCGGAATCGGCACAAAAGCCGGATTCGAAACCCTTCGGTGAGGCCCAAAAATGAGTCTTGCGATCGTCGAGTTAGGCACCTTCTGTCTGGGGCTGGCCTTTGTGCTGTCGCTCGCTCAGGCGCTAACCGTCGCCGGTGGTGCCGTCAAATCCCTGCGAGGGATCGCACGGTTCAGCGAAGGCCTGTCGCTGGCGGCGGCGGTCGCGGCGATCCTGTCGTTCGCGGCGCTGCTCTATGCCTTCATCACCTCGGACTTTTCGGTGTCGAACGTCGCCAAACATTCGCACACCCTGAAACCCCTGCTGTACAAGATTTCCGGCGCGTGGGGCAGCCATGAAGGCTCGATGCTGCTGTGGTGCATGGTCATGCTCAGCTTCGGGGCGCTGGTAACGCTCAATGGGCGCAACCTGCCCGACGGTCTCAAGCACAAGGTGCTGGGGGTTCAGGGGCTTTTGAGCGCGCTGTTCACCGGCTTTACGTTGTTTTCCTCCAATCCGCTGGCCCGTCTGCCCGAAGTGCCTTTTGAGGGCGCCTCGCTCAATCCGATGCTGCAAGACCCGGCGCTGGCCTTTCATCCGCCGCTGCTTTATCTTGGCTATGTCGGGTTCTCAGTCGTGTTTTCCTTCGCCGTGGCGGCCCTGATCGAAGGGCGGATCGATCGCGCCTGGGCCCGCTGGGTCAGGCCGTGGACGCTTCTGGCGTGGGTGTTCCTGACGGTCGGGATCACGTTGGGCGCGTTCTGGGCCTATTACGAACTCGGCTGGGGCGGCTGGTGGTTCTGGGACCCGGTCGAGAACGCGTCCTTTATGCCCTGGCTGGCGGCGACCGCGCTGTTGCACTCGGCCATCGTCATGGAAAAGCGCGACGCGTTGAAATCGTGGACGGTGTTTCTGGCCCTGCTCGCCTTTACGTTTTCGATGATGGGGGCGTTCCTCGTTCGGTCGGGGGTTCTGACCTCGGTCCACGCCTTTGCCGTCGATCCGCAGCGCGGCATCCTCTTGCTGATTATCCTGTTCCTCACCGCCGGGGCCGGGTTCACGCTCTATGTGCTGCGCGCAGGCTCCCTCAGTTCGGGTGGCGTGTTTGCCAGCGTCAGCCGTGAATCGGCTCTGGTGCTCAACAACCTGCTGATTTTCGTCGCCCTGTCGACCGTCTGTCTGGGGACGCTCTATCCGCTGCTGATGGAGGCCACGACGGGTAAGACCATCTCGGTCGGCGCGCCCTATTATGCCCTGAGCTTCATCCCGGCGATGGGCGCGGCCATGCTCATCCTGCCGTTCGCCTCGCTGATGGCGTGGAAGCGCGGCGACCTGAAAAGCGTATGGAAGCGCCTGATGCTCGCCGCCGGGATCAGCCTCTTGCTGGCCCTGCTCGGCGCGACCCTGATGGGTCAGGCGAGCGCTAAAAGCGCCCTGAGCCTCGGTGTCGGGTTTTTGCTCGGCGGCTGGGTCATCCTCGGTTCATGGCAGGTCATCCAGTCGCGCACGCAACTGCTGAACGTGCCGTTTGCCGAGGCGTGGCGACGATTCCGCGGCCTGCCGCTGGCGACGCACGGCATGGTTCTGGCCCATATCGGGCTCGGCCTGTTTGTGCTGGGGGCGGTGGTCGAAACGCAAACCAAGCTGACCGCCGTCGATCATCTGGCCGTAGGGCAGAAGCTCAAACTCGGGGCCTATGAGGTGACGCTGTCGGACGTGACGCGCGTCGCCGGTCCGAACTACGAGGCCCAGCGCGGTATCCTGAAGGTCCGCAATGCGCGGGGCGCGGTGTGCGAAGCGACGCCGGAGCGGCGGTTCTATCCGGCGTCGTCGACCGTGACGACCGAAGTGGCCCTGTGTTTCAGGCCGTTGAACGATTTGTATTTCGTGCTGGGCGAACCGTCGCCGCAGGGGTGGCAGGTACGAGCTTTGTATAATCCGTGGGCGCGGCTGATCTTTTTCGGGCCGTTGCTGATGGCGGTGGGGGGCGTGTTGTCGCTGTTCGACCGGCGTCTGCGCGTCGGTGTAGCCAGCAAGGGGAACAAGGGATGAGGGTTCAAAAATCATACCTCCCCATCTCTGATGGGGAGGGGGACCATTCGCGAAGCGAATGGTGGTGGGGTATCTTGCGGCGTTTCAACGACCACTGTCCTAAGAAAGCAAGAGCCCCCACCACCACATCTCAGGCCTTCGGCCTTCGTGCGGTCCCCCTCCCCAACAAGTTGGGGAGGTATGTAAGATTACTCCTCGTCACGCTCTTCGCCTTCACGCAAATCGCCGCTGCCGTGCTGCCGGGCGAAGCCATGCCCGATCCGCGTCAGGATCAGCGCGCCCGCGATCTCTATTCCGAAGTGCGCTGCGTCGTCTGTCAGAACGAATCCATTGCCGATTCCTCTGCCGATATCGCCGCCGACATGCGCCGCGATATCCGCTTGCATATAGCCGACGGCCTGACCGATACGCAGATCCGCGACACGATGCGCGCCCGCTACGGCGATTATGTCCTTTTCCGGCCCCGTTTTGCGCCGGGGACGGCGCTGCTGTGGGGCCTGCCGCTGGTGATTTTGCTAACAGGCGGTCTGGTTTTTGCCCTGATGAATAAGAAGCCTGAAAAAACAGTCGTTTCCGAATTGACCCCTGAGGAGCAGGCGCGGCTTGATCGTCTCCTGAACGACGATAACGGCTCACAATCGTAAGCCACGATTTTGCCGCACAGACCCGTTTAGATACAGGCGGACATTAAAGATCGGACAGGATCGGAGAAAACTCTGGTTTCCGGTCCTAAAATGCCTATGTTCACGGTTACAGTAACGCCTGCACGGCGCAATAATCTCAGGATTGGACTCATGGGGAAGCTTTTGACCTCCGTTAAGACGCACAAGGGCATGGTTGCCGGGATCGCCGGGGGCCTGATGCTGGGGGCCGCCGTCGCCGGTGCCGCCGTTTCGGGTATGGGGCAATCTGGCTACGACGGTTCGACCCTGATCAAGACCGCCGCCGTCAAGCCGATGAAGCCGCCTGCGGGCGCGCCCATGTCGTTTGCCGACATCATCGAGCGCGTCTCGCCGGCCGTGGTGTCCATCGAGACCAAGGGCAAGGTCAAGATGCCTGCGGGCATCCCCATCATTCCGGGCTTCGAACCCCCGGCCCAGGGCGAGGGTGACGAGCAGGAGGTGCGCGGCGCCGGTTCGGGCTTCTTCATCACCGCCGACGGCTATGTGGTGACCAACAACCACGTCATCGACGGCGCGGACGAAATCACCGTCGTCCTCAACAACGAATCGAAGCTCAAGGCGACGGTCATCGGGCGCGATCCGGCGACCGATCTGGCCGTGCTCAAGGTGGACGGCAAGAACTTCCCCTATGTCGAGTTCGAGACCACGCAGCGTCCGCGCGTCGGCGACTGGGTCATCGCGGTCGGTAACCCGTTCGGCCTGAGCGGCACGGCGACCGCCGGTATCGTTTCGGCCTTCGGGCGTCCGGACGGCGCGCAGGGCTATGTCGATTACATGCAGATCGACGCCGCCATCAATCGCGGCAATTCCGGCGGCCCGACCTTCGACCTCAATGGTCGCGTCATCGGCGTCAATTCGGCGATCATCACGCCGTCGGGCGGCAATGCCGGGGTCGGTTTCGCCATCCCCGCCGACACCGCCTACGCCATTACGCAGAAGCTGCGTCAGGGCGGCAAGGTCGAGCGCGGCTATATCGGCGTCGGCATCCTGCCCGTCACCGACGAATATGTCGAAAGCCTGAGCTTGTCCGATAAGGACGGCGCCTATATTTCGGATATTACCAAGGGCGGCCCCGCCGAAAAGGGCGGCGTGCAACTGGGTGACATCGTCAAGACCGTCAACGGTAAGCCGGTGAAGATCCACACCGACCTGACCCGCAACGTGGCCAATGTCCGTCCGGGCGAAAAGGTCGAGGTCGAGGTTCTGCGTAACGGCAAGCTGGTCAAGCTGACCATCGTCGCGGCCCTGCGTCCGTCGGAAGACATTCTGGCCAAGGGTGTCAACGGCGGCGAAGGCGACAAGACGACGCCGAACGGCGAAAAGGCGCCGGCGGTGCTAGGCCTCAGCGTCAAGCCGATCGATCCGGCGGCGCGCAAGGAGTTCAGCATCGAGCCGGAGGTCAACGGCGTGGTCATCACCGCGATCGAACCGACTTCGGACGGTGCAAAGAAGGGGCTCAAGCCCGGTGACGTGATCGTGCGGGCCAACAACCTGCCGGTGGCCAGCCGTGCCGATTTCGACAAGATTGTCGCCGACATGAAGACGGCCAATCGTCCGTCGATCCTGCTTCTGGTCAACCGTGCGGGCCGCAATATCCCGCTGCCGCTCAGCCTGAAATAGGTTCGGCAGACCTAAAGATCGTGCCCCGGATCGCAAGGTCCGGGGCATGTTTGTTTAAGCCGCTTGGCAAACCGTTGTTCGGTATTATATGCTCGCGGCATGAGGGGTTTTATAAGCGCTTTTACGGTTGTTCTGAGCCTGTGCCTGATGATGATGGCCGCGCCTGCGTTCGCGCAGGTCAAGCTGGCCCTGGTCATCGATCAGGTCGCCTATCGCGGCAATCTGTCGCCGCTGGCCGGGGCGGACACCGAAGCTGGTGAGGTCGCGGCGTCCCTGACCGCCGTGGGGTTCACGGTCACCCGCGCCAGCAATCTGACCAAGCAGGGCCTCAGCACCACCTTCCGTGAATTCCGCCGCAAGGTGTCGGCGACGCCGGGGGCGGTGGCGTTTATCTACTATACCGGCCACGGGTCGCGCGATCCGGCCAGCGACGCCAATGACAACTATCTGCTGGGGGTCGATTCGGAGTTGACCACGGCGTCTGACCTGCCGGAATTCGGCGTGCCCTTGTCCGATCTTAATGAACAGTTCTCGGCCACCGGGGCCAAGGCGGTGATCATGGTCATCGATGCCTGTCGCACGACGCCGACCTTCGGCAAGGCGGGCTCGAAGGGGCTGGTGCCCGTCACCGCCTCGACTAACACGCTGATCGCCTATGCCACCGATACGGGCGACGTGGCCGATGTCGGGGTCTATGCGCCGATCCTGGCGCAGGAAATCCGTCGTGCGGGGCAGGACGTGACGCAGGTCTTCAGCCGCGTGCAGATCCTGGTGTCTAAAAAGACCCAGAACAAGCAGCGCCCGTGGTCGAATAACCGGCTCTATGATCAGATATGTCTGGCCTCCTGCGACGCGGTGGCCGGGCCGACGCCCCTGCCGTTACCGCCCGCCGGCCCCAGCGACTGGGACAAGGAAAAGGCCGTGTGGGACGGGTCGAAATCCTGCGCCGACTACAAGGCCTATCTGCTCAGCTACCCGCAAGGCGCCTTCGCCGCCACGGCGCGCGAACGGCAGAAAAGCACCGAATGTACCGGACCCGGCGGCACGAGTACTGTGATGACGGCGACGCTCAACGACGTGGCCGGGGTGCCCGACTGGATCGACTTCTACCCGTCTCAGGCTCTGCGCAAGGATATAGGTGGCCGTTCGGTGGTTGAATGTGTGGTGCAACCCGATGGTCGTTTGAGTCAGTGCCTGACCGTGCAGGAGGCGCCGGTGGAGATGGGCTTTGCCGAGGCGGCGCACAAGGCGTTGACGACCAAGGCGAGGGTCGATACCGGGAAATTCCCGCCGGGCCAGCGCGTGCGCTTTCCTATCCGCTGGCAGGTGCCCAAATAAGAGCGCCCGAGTAAGTTGCCGTTGCAACAGTTTCGCTAACGGGCAGGCTTAGCAAAGGTCGTTTGCGCAGGACCGATTTCGGCTTATGTTCGATGCAAGATTTACGAGGCCGATCCATGTCCAAAATTCCCTTCTGGTTGCGTGTTCTGGTCGCGTTTGCGCTGGGGACCGGCATCGGTGTCGTCTTCGGTGAGCAGGCCGTGCCCTATGTCGAGCCGATCGGTGACCTGTTCGTGCGTCTGATCAAGATGCTGGTCGTGCCGTTGGTCTTCTTCACCATCGCGGCGTCGATCGCGCGACTGGGCGATGGCGCACTCGGTGAGAACGGCGGCGGGAAAGCGGTGCGTCTGGGCGTGGTCACCATCGTCTGGTTCATCATCACCGCCGGTCTGGCGGTCGGTCTGGGGTTCGCCATCGGGCACCTGATAGAACCGGGGCGGGGCCTGACCGGCCTGCCGCTGGCCGAGGTGACGCCGAAGGTCATCCCGCCGGTGCAGGACGTGCTCATCGGCATCGTGCCCACCAATATCCTCAAGGCCTTCGCCGAAGGACAGGTCCTGAGCGTGGTCTTCGTGGCGCTGTTTGTCGGGGCCGGGTTGAGCGCGCTCGGGGAAAAAACCCGCAACCTGCGCCACATCGTCGAGCAGGGCAGCCAGCTTATGTTCAAGCTGACGCGCTGGGTCATTCAACTGACGCCGATCGGGGTGTTCGGTCTGATCGCCTCGGTCGTCGGGTCGTATGGCCTGGAAAGTCTTGCGCCGCTCCTGAGCTTTATCGGGGCCATCTATCTCGCCTGTCTGATCCACGTCTTCGTCGTCTACCCGATCCTGATCAAGCTGCACGGCCTCAGCGTCGTCGCCTTCTATAAAGGCGTGTTCGAAGCGCAGCAGACGGCGTTTTTCACCTGCTCGTCTTTGGGCACCCTGCCGGTATCGCTGAATGCGGCGATTGAAAAATTGAAGCTCAATCCGGCCTATGCGGGCTTCGCGGTGCCGCTGGGGGCCAATATGAAGATGGACGGCTGCGGGGCGATTTATCCGGCCATCGCCTCGATCTTCGTCGCCAACTATTTCGGAATTACCCTGACGCCCAGCCACTACGTCATCATCGCCCTGACGGCCATGCTGGGGTCGCTGGCGACCGCGGGGGTGCCGGGCGTGGCGACGGTCATGCTGACACTGACCCTGTCGACGGCGGGCCTGCCGCTGGAAGGCATCGCGCTTCTGGCCGCTATCGACCGGATCATCGACATGGTGCGCACGGCGACCAATGTGACGGGGCAGATACTGATCCCGACTCTGGTGGCGCGTGAAAACGGCCTGATCGAGCCGGAATCGGCGCTGATCAAAAAATCTTAAGCCGCCGCTTCGGCGCGTTTCAGCGGCACGAACAGACTAAACACGGCGCCGGTTTCCAGATGGTTCTTCACCTCGATCCGGCCGCCCAGCAGGGTCATGATCAGTTCGGCGATGCTGAGGCCTAGCCCCGTGCCGGCATTGGTCTGATCCTGCTTTTGCAGCCGGGTATATTTGGAGAAGACGGCGCGAATCTTGTCAGGCGGGATGCCGGGCCCGTGGTCGCGCACATGGACGAAGGCCTCGTCGGCGGTGCCGCCGTAGTCGATATCGACCACGGGCGTCTTACCGGTATGTTTCAGGGCGTTTTCGATGATCAGGCCGATCACGCGGCTGAGGAGCACGGTATCGGTCTGGAAGGCCTCGGCCCCGCCCAGATCGTGCAGGCGGATGTCACCCTTGTCCTTGAGCGGCCCCAGACGCGTGATCGAGTCCTTGATCAGCGGCGTCAGATTGGCGGGCTCGTCGCGCGGCCGCACGGCGTCGCTTTCCAGCTTGGCCATGTCGAGGATATTGGTGATGAACTTGTCGAGGCGATAGGCTTCGGACAGGGCCGAATTGATCAGCGAGCGGCGCTTCTCTTCGGACAGCTTGGCTTCCAGAAGCGTATAGACTTCGAGCGAGCCGATAATCGTGGCCAGCGGAGTCTTGAGATCGTGCGAGACAGCGGACAGCATCTGACGGTACAGCGATTCCTTGATATGGTCAGGTTCCTGACCGTTCGCCGCCATATCCGACCCCGAAAACGCGTTCATCTGTCTCTACCTTTGTGGGGCTCTTTTCTGGCCCTGACAGTGTTTAGTCTATAGGCGTTCGGGTGGGTTAGGCCAAGCGAAATAGGCTAAAGGGTAGCGCACGTGATCACACTTTTTCGGTGTGACCCCGCGCGCGCTCAGGCATTGTCCGAAAACTGCGAGTCCATCGCCTTGGTCAGGCGGTTGATGCGGCGCAGCGCCCGGTTCAGTTCGTCGATCAGGCGGTTCTGTTCGGGCGTCGATACCTGACCGCCTTCGCCTTCGAGGCGCAGATATTCATCCAGTTGCAGGCTGATATGGGCGCGGGCCTCTTCCAGCATGTCGAGGCCGGTTTCCGACAGGCGCTGGGCGGCGTCTAGGCCCTCGACATAGCGAGTGGCCCAGGCGTTGAGCTTGGAGATATGCGCCTTGACCTCGGCCTTGAGATGCGCGGTTTCGACGCCTTCCAGAAGATCGGCCAGATCCTGGCGCAGGTGGCGGGCATCTTCGATGTCGATGATCAGGGCCTCGGTCGATGCGGGCTCATCCTTGGCGTCGGGCGTGGCGTTGTGCGCCGCCGACGTTTCGGGCGTCGTATCCTGATCCGTCGGGGTGACGGTTTCCGGAACCTTGGTCGTAAGATCGGTATCGGGCATGGGGAACGCTCCTTATAGCGTTATAGCCTACCCTGTGGAACACAAGCGCGCAGTGCGGAGCCAGTCACGCCCCTATAAGGCTTTGATAAAAATTAAAAAAAGATTTTATCAAGACGTGCTTTTATCAAGCGCTTCCTTCAGGGGAATCGCTGTCCTGAGGCGTCGTCTTGGCATAGGCATCGGGAGCCTGGGTCTCGACGATCTTGCGCAACTGATCGAAGCGTTTGGCCATGCGGATCAGGGCGTCGGGCAGGTCGTCGCCTTCGCTTTTCACATAGTCGGTCAGGTCCTTGGCCAGACGCATGAAGCGCGGGGCGGCGGCGATCAGGCGGGCCTGCATCTCGATCAGGGCCGGGTCGCGGTCGTATTCGGCACCCGGCACGCGCCAGCCGCCCCAGTCATTGGGGTCGGTCACCACGATCGGATAGGTGCCGGGGAAGGGGTGGTGGGCGCAATTTTCCGGCGTCTGCCACTTGTTCTTCGCGCGCATCAGCCGCCATTGATGGCTGGCCGCGCCGTCGTCAGATTGCAGGTCGACTTCGCTTTCGGCGGTCAGTTCCTCGGCGCGGAATTCGCGCCCCAACCCGCAGTCGTAGGTCACGCGCACCGGTTCCTCGAAGCCCTTGGCCCAGACCGGATTAACCTTATCGATGATGGCCCAGGTCCCGACCGGCTCGACATAGACGCGCTGGTGACGGTGAAAGACAGCCTTGGCCATGACAACTCCGGTGCAATTTGACGCATGGCGTGGATTGAAAACCTGACTATATAGGTCGGATATACCACGCCATCCCTCAGACTAACCGCAAGGTTTTAGGATTTGGTGTGGGCCTATGCTTAACCGGTTTTAACACATGCCAGAGACCAAGCCTGATTTCATCATCCCGCCGCAAGACCTGCGCACCCTCGTCGAACGGTTCTACGACAAGGCGCGGGCCGACGCCCTGCTGGGGCCGGTGTTCGACCGCGCGGTGCACGACTGGCCGGAGCATTTCGAGACCCTGACCGCGTTCTGGGGCATGGTGATCAACGGTCCGGTGCCGGGGGTGGAACCGTTCAAAGGGCGGCCCTTGCCCAAGCATTTCGTGCTCAATCTCAGGGCTGCGCATTTCGACCGCTGGCTCGATCTGTGGGCCGAAACGACGGGGGAACTGTTCGACGCCCCACGCGCCGAATTGCTACGCGAAAAGGCATGGCGCATCGGGCAATCGTTTCAGGCGGCGATTGCGATGAATGAAAGTTTGAAAGATCAGACTTAAGCCGGATTACGTCGGTGGTATTCGCCGATCAGGGTAACCGCCCAGTCTTCCTGCGCCTTGGCGTTCATGAAAATCAGCAACTCGGCGATGGCGTCACGGTCTTCCGCCTTTTGGAGCGAAAGCGACAAGGCGTCGGCGAACCAGGTGCTGGCCTTCGGATCGGAACAGGATTTGGGCGAGGGCCCGAAAACTTTCGCTGCATTGGCCATAAAACACTCACGCGTCGCGGGGGGCGCGTCGTCCCACAGGGCATCGAGGGCGTCACGGCTCAACCGCCGGGTTTCCATGAGCCGGTGAGCGGCCCCGTACTGGATGGCGCGGCTGCCGATGAGCGCTGTCCGCCACGGTTTGGGAACCCCCGGCGTGGCGTCGCATTCGGCATAGGCGGCCTGAAGGGCGGCATCGCGCGGCCCAAGCCCGGCGGTTGCCCGGTTCATCCGTTCGCGCAGGCCGCCCCTGCCGGTATAGTGCGCCAGAAACATCGTCTTGTCGCTGTCGGCGACGTGGTCCCAGACGCAGTCCGCGATGTTGGCCGCCGGACCGCTGCGGTCCTGAGCGTGACCGGCGGTGGTCGATAAAAAGGCCAAAAGCGCCAGCGCGGCTATGGTTGTATTGGTCATCATCCCGTCCTCCCGTGAGACTTCCATTGCAGCACAATATTGAACATTGTTCAATAATTATTTGAACGACGTTCAATGTAAATGGGTCGCCTTTAATCCATGCTGGGTTATGGTAGCGCTAACTTTATGGTTTCAATTAAAACCGCTTTTCCTGTGTGAAGTCAGGTATTTACACTGTCTGCAAAATTTTTTGACAGCGGTATCACGGCAAGCATTTGTAATTGTTTGCAATATTAATAACTCTGACAAAATGGGGCGGAAACTTGCCTTGCGGCGCACAAATTTTGCGCTAGTTTGGAGAATATCCGACTTGAGGGAGGCCTCCGGTGCGCGCCAGCGTGACCCGGCTGACGCCGTCCCTGCCGCCTGCGACGGCGGCCGCGCCTGCGACCCCCAAGCCAAACAACTGATCTGCCGAGAGTGTAAGGGGCCTGCCGATGACGGACGCCATGATCGACCATGTCAAGCAAAACACCGCCATGCTGGAGGGGTTCCTGAATGAGGCCGTGGCCGAATTCGGGCGGGCCGGGGTCCTGACCAAGATTGACGCCCTGCGCACCGCCGAGTTCGATGTCGACTCCTTAAGCGAATCCGAGGCCGCCCACGCCGCACGCATCCTGACCTGCCTGTCGACCCTAACGGTGCTTTCCGAGGACGTGGCCAACCTCAAGCGCGTCGAGACCTTCCCCGGCACGCAGGAGGCCATCACGCTGGCGCACGCCGTCAAGATCGCCCGCGACAAGGGCCATAGCCAGCAGGAGATCGAGGATACCCTGAACGGCATTCTCGCCTCTCCGGTCTTTACGGCTCACCCGACCGAAATGCGCCGCGCCTCGGTCGTCGAACGCGAATACGACATCACGCAGTTCCTTTCGCAATTCGAAAACTCGACCCGCGCTTCGGAAAAGGTGACGCTGGAAGAAGACCTCTATCGCGCCGTGGCGCTGCTGTTCAATACGCGCCTCAACCGTCCCGAACGCATCACGGTTGCTGACGAAATCCAGAATTCGCTGGGGGCGGTGCGCCGTGCCATCCTGCCCGCCCTGACCGAGCTTTACGGTGACTGGGGCCGCGAAATTCAGCTCGAAGGCGAACTGCCCAAGGTGCTCAAGCTCGGCTCGTGGATCGGCGGCGACCGCGACGGCCACCCGCACGTCGACGACACGACGATGAACTATGCCTTCCACAGTCAGGCCAAGCTGGTGCTGGGCTTCTATTTCCAGCAGCTCGACAAGCTGGATATGGAGCTGACCCTGTCGGAGGAACTGGCGCCGGTGTCGGATGCGCTGCTGGAACTGGCGCGCAAGTCGTCGGAAACCAATGTCCACCGCGTCGATGAACCCTATCGCCGCGCCATCACCTATATCAAGGCACGTCTGGCGGCCACGTCGCAGAACATCCTCAAGGTGCCGCACCCGCTGGCGACGCCGCTGGCTGGCGCCTATGAAACCGCCGACAATTTCATCGCCGACCTGCTGATCATGCGCGACTCGCTGGTGGCGCACGGCGGCAAGCGCCTGATCGGGCGGACGCTGAAAACCACCATTCAGATCGCCCGCTCGTGCGGTTTCCACCTGCTGTCGCTCGACATGCGTCAGAACTCGGCCGTGCATGAGCGGGTCATCGCCGAACTGTTCGCGCAGTCGTCGGAACTGCTCGACTATTCGTCGCTGTCGGAAAACGAGCGCGTCTCGGCCCTGGTCGCCGAACTGACCAATGACCGTCTGCTGCGCTGGCCGTTTGCCAAATATTCGGACGAGACGCGGCGCGAGCTCAAGATCGTCGATGCCGCCGCCGAGGTCATCCGCACCTTCGGTCCCGACGCCATCGGCTCTTACGTCATTTCGATGGCCAAGTCGGTGTCCGACATCCTCGAACCGCTGGTCCTGATGAAGCAGGCGGGCCTCGTCTATGGCGGGCCGTCGCCGCACACCATGATCCACGTCGCGCCTTTGTTCGAAACCATCGAAGACCTTGAGGCCGCGCCCGACATCATGAAGCGCTGGCTGGGGCTGCCGGCCATGCGCTCGCTGCTGGGCCGCCCGGCGATTCAGGAGGTCATGCTCGGCTATTCCGACTCGAACAAGGACGGCGGCTACACGGCGTCGCGCTGGTCGCTGCACAAGGCGTCGTCGGCGGTCAAGGCCGTCTGTCAGCAGAAGGGCGTGGCGCTGCGCCTGTTCCACGGTCGCGGTGGGTCTGTCGGTCGCGGGGGCGGGCCGTCGTTCGCCGCCATTCTGGCGCAACCCGAAGGGACGGTCGGCGGTCAGATCCGTGTCACCGAACAGGGCGAAATGATCGCGCGCAAGTTCGGCAACAAGGTCACGGCGGGCAAGACGCTCGATTCTTTTGCCGCCGCCG
Source organism: Asticcacaulis aquaticus (assembly GCF_028550415.1). Classification (GTDB taxonomy): domain Bacteria; phylum Pseudomonadota; class Alphaproteobacteria; order Caulobacterales; family Caulobacteraceae; genus Asticcacaulis; species Asticcacaulis aquaticus. The sequence continues at coordinate 110,204 of NZ_JAQQKX010000007.1, read as the reverse complement.
TCTTCCTCGCCTCGCTGCCGAGCGTGGAAAAGACCGCGGACGAACAACGCGAAGCCGAGGCCGAGGCGAAATACACGCCGCTGATGGAGCAGTTGTGTCAGGCGTCGTTCGAGGCCTATCGCGGGCTGGTCTATGACGATCCGCACTTCCTCAGCTTCTTCCGCACGGCGACGCCGGTGGCGGAACTGACCGACCTCAAGATCGGCTCGCGCCCCGCCTCGCGGACGGCGTCGGGCAAGATCGAGGACCTGCGCGCCATTCCGTGGGTCTTTTCGTGGTCGCAGTCGCGCATGGTCCTGCCGGGCTTTTACGGCTTCAACGCGGCGGTGAAAAAGCTGGGCGTCGACGATCAAACCCTGATCGACATGTGCAACGAGTGGGACTTCTTCGAGGTCTTCCTGGCCAATATGGAAATGGCGCTGGCCAAGTCCGATATGGAAATCGCCGCGCTCTATGCCGACATGGCGGCGGAGCCGGAAGAGGCGAAGCGCATCTTCGCCACCATCCGCACCGAGCACGAAGAGATGACGGCGCTGGCCAAGCGTATCCGCAAGTCGGGCACGCTGCTCTCGACGCACGAACAGCTGCGCGGTTCGATCGCGCGCTCGCACGGTCTGTTGCAGACGTTGAACCGGATGCAGGTCAAGCTGCTGAAAAAGCGCCGCGATGGCAACAAGCACAAGCTGGTCAAGCTGGCCATGCAATTGACGGTCAACGGGATTGCGTCGGCGCTCAGGAACACGGGGTGATTTGATTATGGTAGGGGAGTGTTTGGCAAGCTGAGTTAGCCCCCCTCCGTCGTTTCACTGCGTTCAACGCCACCTCCCCCAGTAAACTGGGGGCGTAAAGTTAGGGGAAGTTGCTACTCCCCCGGCGTGCCGGGGGAGGTGGATTTTTAGCGAAGCTAAAAAGACGGAGGGGGGGCTCGGGTAGATGACGCCGAAATACACTCTGCCAGAACGCTCCGTCGAAAACTGACACCGCCGGAGTTCATGCTGTGGGACCGGCTCAAGGTGCGTCAGGACGGTGGTCCGGTATTTCGACGGCAATATGCGGTGGGTCCGTATGTGCTGGATATGTATTGCTTTAAGGCCAAACTTGCGGTCGAGGTCGATGGTCAGCAGCATGGTCTCGAAAATGTTGCTGAAAAGGATGTCCGCCGCGACGAATGGCTGAAATCTCAAGGCATCGAGACCTATCGTATCAATGCGTCGGATATCTATCGTAATGCCGATGAGGTGGCCGACGGCGTGTACCGGTTGGCGGCGGAGCGGTTAAAAGACCTGCGTTAGCCCCCCTCCGTCTGCGAACCCAAGGTTTCGCATCCACCTCCCCCGGCACGCCGGGGGCGTAAAGTGGGGATTAGCCTTGCCTCCCGCCGCCAACCGGTTCTATATCGCCTTTTAACATCGTTGGGCCTAGGTTTGCGTACCGTATAAAAATACCGGCTTGACCCGGTGACGCGGAAGGCTTATGACAGCGTTGTCAGTGTTGCGTTGAATGATCGCATTTCCTTAAGGGAAGGCATATAAGGTCAAGCGTCACAAGGTAGCGATCCAGGAATCAAAACGTGTCTCCATCGAAACTGTCTCCCGCGCGTCAACCCGTGTTCGTCCTTGTCGGCGGCACCGGCGATCTGGCCTTGCGCATGTTGTGGCCGTCTCTGGCCATGCTCGATCAGGACGGGTTCCTGTCGGACGATCTGCGCGTCGTCTCTGTTGCCCGCGAAGCCGTGGCCAAAACGGAATTCCTCGGCCGGGTTCAGGGCGCGATCGAAAAGCGCATCAACAAAGACCTCGAAGACGGGACGCTCGACCGGTTCCTGAAGCGCGTCAGCCACGTGGCGCTCGACGCCTCGGACCCCGAATGGGGCAACAAACTCAAGGCCGAATTGGGCGACATCGACACCCTCGATATCGTCTATTTCCTGTCGGTATCGCCGACCCTGTTCAAGCCGATCTGCGAGCATCTGGAAACCGCAGGCCTCAGTCGCGCGCCGAACCGCGTCATTATCGAAAAGCCGCTGGGCCGTGATCTGGCCTCGTCGAAGGTGATCAACGACTCGGTCGCCCATGCGTTCGAGGAGACGCGCACCTTCCGCATCGACCACTATCTGGGCAAGGAAACGGTGCAGAACCTGTTGGCGCTGCGCTTCGCCAATACGGTGTTCGAGCCGCTGTGGAACGCGCAGTCGATCGATCACGTTCAGGTCACCGTGTCGGAAACCGTCGGCACCGGCGACCGCCTCGGCTATTACGACGACTACGGCGCCCTGCGCGACATGGTGCAGAACCACCTGCTGCAACTGGTCTGTCTGCTGGCCATGGAGCCGCCGTCGAACTTCAATTCCGACGCCCTGCGCGACGAAAAGGTCAAGGTGTTGCGCTCGCTGAAACCGATCACCGCTGATGTGGTGAAGGAGGTCACGGCGCGCGGTCAGTACGGCGCGGGCTTCGCCGAGGGCCATCAGGTCGCCGGCTACGAGGCCGAAAAAGGATCACCGTCCAATACCGAAACCTATGTCGCCATCAAGGCCGAGGTCGCCAACTGGCGCTGGTCCGGCACGCCGTTCTATCTGCGCACGGGTAAAGCGTTGCCGTCGCGGACGACCGAGATCGTCATTCAGTTCCGCGCCGTGCCGCACTCGATCTTCGGGGCGGCGGCGCAGCCGAACCGGCTGGTTATCCGTCTGCAACCCGACGAAGACATCAAGCTGACCGTCATGAACAAGGCCCCCGGCCTGAGCGCCGACGGGATGCAATTGCAACCGCTCGATCTGTCGCTGTCGCTCACCAATGCCTTCGATTCGAACGGCGATAAGCCGTCGCGTCGCCGCATCGCCTATGAGCGCCTGATCCTCGATGCGCTGAACGGTAATAATGCGGCCTTCGTGCGTCGGGATGAGGTCGAGGCCGCATGGACGTGGATCGACGGCATTTCGGCGGCGTGGGCCGAAGCCTATCCGAAACCGCAGCTCTATCCGGCGGGCTCGAACGGACCGATCAGCGCGCACATGCTGCTGGAGCGCGATAAGCGGGTGTGGAATGACTGAGGAGATCCTTCAGTCACGCTGGAACAGGGTCTATCCGCTTGAAGGGCCTGCGGGGACCGTCAATGTTCGTGTCTATGATGACCCGGACGGTGCCGTGTTTGTTGTATTGCGTCTCATTGAGAATGCGCTCTCTACGGCCATAACCGAGCGCGGCAAGGCGCTGTGGATAGGGGCCGGGGGCGGCACGCCCAAGCCGGTGTATGAACAGCTTTCGACGCTCGATCTGGCGTGGGACAAGGTGACCCTGTCTCAGGTCGATGAGCGCTTTGTGCCGCTCGATGATGCCTCATCCAACAGCAAGATGATGGCCGAGGCCGCAGCGACGGTGATTGAAAAAGGCATGACCTTCCTCAGCCTGATTCAGGATATAAGCAACCTAGCCATTTGTTCCGAAAAAGCGGAAACGATGTTGCGTAACCTGAGCGAAGATGTACCGTCTTTCGACCTGACCCTGCTTGGTATGGGCGGGGACAAACACTACGCCTCGATCTTTCCGGGCCACCCGATTAACGACGAGGTTTACGATAGCGATATGCTGGTCCTACCCGTCGCGGCCTCCGAAACTGGGGCCGAGCCGAAGCTACCGCGCATCACCCTGACGGTTCCGGCGCTCAACCGTTCGCGCCGCATCGTGCTGTACATCACCGGGCAGGCCAAGCTCAGTGCTTTAGCTGCGGCCATCGCGAATCCTGATCCGCAGTGGGCTCCGATAGGGGCGTTCTTCAGTCAATATCCCGGCCCTGTCGATATAATCTGGGCCCCCTGAAACCAAGGGGAGGAAATATAAAAAAATGACCGAGTTGAATCCCGTCCTGAAAGCCGTCACCGAGCGCATCATCGCGCGCTCCAAAGCCACCCGTGCCGAATATATGGCGCGCGTCGACCGTTACCGGCTGCGCGAGCCGCGACGCAAGAAACTGTCCTGCGCCAACTATGCGCACATCGCGGCGCCGATGACGGAAAACGACAAGCTGGCTCTGGCGCTGGATAAGGTACCCAATATCGGCGTGGTGACCTCGTACAACGACATGCTGTCGGCGCACGCCCCCTATTACCGTTATCCGGAAAAGATCCTCGACTATGCCCGTCATGCGGGGGCCACGTCGCAGGTTGCGGGTGGCGTACCCGCCATGTGCGACGGGGTGACGCAAGGTCGTCCGGGCATGGAACTCTCGCTGTTTTCGCGCGATGTGATTGCCATGGGCACGGCCATCGCCCTGACCCACGATGCGTTTGATGCGGCTTTGTGTCTGGGCATCTGCGACAAGATCGTGCCGGGCCTCGTCATGGGGTCGCTGGCCTTCGGGCATCTGCCGGTCATCTTCGTGCCGTCGGGGCCGATGTCGTCGGGCCTGCCCAATCCGGAAAAGGCCAAGGTCCGCACCGCCTATGCCAAGGGCGAGGTCGGGCGCGACGCCCTGCTGGCCGCTGAGATGGCGTCGTACCACGCCGAAGGCACCTGCACCTTCTACGGCACGGCCAATTCCAATCAGATGCTGATGGAGATGATGGGGTTGCACGTCCCCGGTGCGGCCTTCGTGCCGCCACGCGGCGACCTGCGCGACGCCCTGACCCGCGCCGCTGTCGAACGTGCGGCCAAGGCCTCGGCCCTGTCTGAAGACCCCATCGGCATGGCGGATGTCATCGATGAGCGCGCCATTGTCAACGGCGTGGTGGGCCTGCTGGCCACCGGCGGTTCGACCAACCACGCCCTGCACCTGCCGGCTATGGCGCGGGCGGCGGGTATCCTTTTGACGCCCGAAGATTTCAACGACCTGTCGAAGGTCGTGCCGTTGCTGGCGCGCGTCTATCCGAACGGTTCGGCGGATGTGAACCACTTCCACGCGGCGGGCGGCATTGGCTTCGTGATCCGCGAACTGCTCTCGGCGGGGCTGCTGCACGAGGACGTCAACACCATCTGGGGCAAGGGTTTGAGCGCCTACGGTCAGGAGCCGACGCTGAAAGACGGCAAGCTGATCTGGCAGGACAGCCCGGTGCGGTCGCTCGATGAAAACATCCTGCGTCCGGTGTCGAACCCGTTCTCGCCCGAAGGTGGCCTGCGCGAACTGACCGGCAATCTCGGCGTCGCGGTGACCAAGGTCTCGGCGGTGAAGCCCGAGCACCAATATGTCGAAGGGCCATGCGCCGTCTTCGACGATCAGGACGATTTTCTGGCCGCCTTCAAGGCCGGGAACCTGCCTGAGGGCGACTTCATCTGCGTGGTGCGGTTCCAGGGCCCCAAGGCCAACGGCATGCCCGAACTGCACAGTTTGACGCCCTCGCTGTCCGCCATGCTCGATCAGGGGCGCAAGGTGGCGCTGGTGTCCGACGGTCGCATGTCGGGGGCCAGCGGCAAGGTCACGGCGGCCATCCACCTGACACCCGAAGCCGTCGACGGCGGCCCTATTTCCAAACTGCGCAGCGGCGACATCGTGCGTGTCGATTGCGAAAACGGGGCGCTCAACTTCCTTGGCGATGCGGCGGAACTTTTGGCGCGCGACCCGGCCCCGCGACCGCCGGAAGCCGATGGTCTGGGGCGCGAGTTGTTCGCCCCGTTCCGGCGTCTGGTCGGCGAAGCCGTCACCGGCGGTTCGGTGTTCTGGTAAGATGACCGGGCCTGAAACCTTTCGCGGACTGGTCGGCGATATCGGTGGCACCAATGCGCGCTTCGCCATCGCCGAACGGGCGGGCGGTACGGCGACGCTAAGCGGGGTCAAGGTTTTCGAGACCGACGACTACCCCGATCTCTACGCGGTCATCGACGCCTATTTCGAACAGGCGGGGGGGCAGACCGACCTCGATTTTGCGGTTCTGGCGGTCGCCGGACCCGTGGTCGATGGCGAGATCCACTTCACCAATCTCGACTGGGTGGTATCGGAGGTCGAGCTGGCGAAACGCACAGGGGCCCGGACGACGCGGCTGATCAATGATCTGGCGGCGATCGCCTATGCCCTGCCGCACCTCACTGACGCCGACTGCCATTTGCTGGGCACGGTGCGCGAAGGTGAGAGCAAAACCCTTTCGGTGATGGGCGCGGGGACCGGCTTCGGCGCAGCGGTGCTGGTGGAGGGGCGCACCTGCCTGTCGACCGAAAGTGGCCACGCCAGCTGGGCGCCGGTCAACGATTTCGAGCGCGATATCCATAAGTTCCTGTCGAAGAAATACGGTCGGGTGACCATCGAAATGGTTCTGTCCGGCCCGGGTCTGGTCCATCTTTACGAGGCGATCACCTTCGTTCGCGGCGAGCCGACGCTCGACCTCACCCCGGCCCAGATCACCAATCTGGACGGTCCGGATGCGCAGGGGTCGCGCTACACGGTCGAGACCTTCTTCGACATTCTGGGCTCGGTCTGCGGCGATCTGGCGCTGCTGCACGGGGCGACTGGTGGCATGTATATCGCCGGTGGCATTACGCCCAAGCTGATCAAATATCTCGATGAGGGGCGTTTTCGCGCCCGCATGGAGGCCAAGGCCCCGATGGCGACTCTGGTCGAGTCGATACCGTCGCGGGTCATCACCCATCCCTATCCGGCGCTGGTCGGGGCGGCAAACGCCTTGACGGAGCGGGAGATAAGGGCTTAGACCCAACGCAATACTTCTCCCTGCTAAACGGGGAGCGCTGACCCCATAAGGAAATGCCACCATGTCCAAGCCGCTCGACGTTCACACCATCATGACCACCGGTCCCGTCCTGCCGGTCATGGTCATTCCCGACATCGAGATGGCTCTGCCGCTGGCCGACGCCCTGATCGCGGGCGGCATCCGGGTACTGGAAATCACCCTGCGCACCGACTGCGCGCTGGACGCCATCAAACTCATCGCGAAAGAGCGCCCGGAGGCCATTGTCGGTGCCGGTACGCTGCTGACGCCGAAGGACGCCGAAAAGGCCGCCGAGGCGGGCGCGAAGTTCGGCGTGTCGCCGGGCCTGACCAAGAGCCTCGCCAAACAGGATTCGCTGCCGCTGTTGCCGGGGGTTTCGACCGCTTCGGAAGTCATGAAGGCGCTGGAGTGGGATTTCACCCGCCTGAAGTTCTTCCCGGCGGTGCCGGCCGGCGGCATCCCCATGCTCAAGGGCATCGGCGGCCCGCTGCCGCAGGTCAAGTTCTGCCCGACGGGCGGCATCGGCCTGAACAACGCCGCCGACTTCCTGGCGCTCGACAACGTCCTGTGCGTCGGTGGATCGTGGGTCGCCCCGGAAAAGGCGATGAAGGACGGCAACTGGGCCGAGATCACCAAGCTGGCGGCCGACGCCGTGGCCAAGTTCAGCGCGTAAGACCTTTGGAGGCCGGTGCCTGAGCATGGCGGAAGACAGTATCAGATCCCACACTGGCGTCGGCGGCGCATCCACGATCAATGACGTGGCGCGTCTGGCTGGAGTGTCGATCAAGACCGTCTCGCGCGTCATGAACAACGAACCGAACGTGCGGCAGGAAACCCGCGACAAGGTGCAGGCCGCCGCCGACAGCCTGCGCTATCGTCCGAACCTTTTGGCCCGGTCCCTGGCCGGGTCGCGCAGCTTCCTGCTGGCCCTGTTCTACGATAACCCGAACGCCAACTATATCAACGACATGCAGCGCGGCGTCATCCGGCGGACGCGCGAATCCAACTATCACCTGCTGATCGAACCGCAGGACAGTCAGGCCCCGGATCTGGCGCAGCGCATTACCAACCTGCTGGGCACGATCCGGCTGGACGGGGTCATACTGACGCCGCCGCTGTGCGACATGCCGGTGGTGCTGGACGCCATCGAGGCGGCGGGCGTGCCCTATGTCCGCGTCTCGTCGGTCACCGCGCCCGAACGGTCGGCGACGGTCGCCATGAACGAAAGCAAGGCCGCCTACGAGATGACGCAGTACCTGCTGACGCAGGGCCATACGGATATCGGCTTTGTGCTCGGCCACCCCGACCACGGGGCCAGCCATCTGCGTCATGAGGGGTTCCGTCGCGCCATGGATGAGGCCGGACTAACCGTGCCGCCGGAACGCGTCGGGCAGGGTTATTTCTCTTATGAATCTGGCGTCGAGGCCGGGGATGCCATCCTCTCGGCCCCGACGCGGCCCACGGCGATCTTCGCGTCCAGCGACTATATGGCGCTGGGGGTGATGACCAGCGCGCGCAAGCTGGGCCTGCGCATTCCCGAAGATATCTCGATCTGCGGCTTCGACGACGTGCCCGGTGCCATGCGCATCTGGCCCGCCCTGACCACGATCCGCCACCCCGCCGAAGCGCTGGCCTATGCCGCCGCCGATATCCTCCTGTGCCGCGAAACGGGCGAGGGGGCGGCGGACGCCCAGCAGATCCTGCCGTTCCGCCTGATCGAGCGCCAGTCGGTGCGCAAACTCTGAAGCTCCACCACTTTAAATCGATTGCCAAACCGGCAATATCGGTTAATTGTGTGATAATTGGCGGCGCAAAGACCGCTGCAACCTCAGGGGGCGTCCATGCTTTCCAGTCTTTTGCCCGAGGGCAAGAACATACTGGCCGATCTCGATATCTATATCGTGCTGGCCTATATCGTCGGCATCTTCATCCTGGCGCAGGTCGTTTCGCGCCGTAAAACCAACGAAGAAGTCTCGTCCAAGGGCTATTTCCTCGCCGGCAATCAGTTGCCGTGGTGGGCCATCGGGGCGTCGCTGATCGCCGCCAATATCTCGGCCGAGCAGATCATCGGCATGTCGGGGTCGGGTTTCCGCATCGGTCTGGCCATCGCCTCCTACGAATGGATGGCGGCGATCACCCTGATCATCGTGGGGAAATACTTCCTGCCGGTGTTCATCCAGAACGGCGTCATGACCATGCCGGGCTTCCTGCAGCAGCGGTTCGGCCCCAGCGTGAAGTACCTGATGGCCATCTTCTGGCTGGTGCTTTATGTGTTTGTGAACCTGACCTCGATCCTGTGGCTGGGGGCGACGGCGATTTCGGGTGTGACCGGTATCGAGCCGATCTACGCCATCATCGCCATCGGCGTCTTCGCCCTGGCCTATCAGATCAATGGCGGTCTCAAGGCCGTGGCCCTGACTGACATCGTGCAGGTGGCCCTGCTGATCCTCGGTGGCCTGATCATCGTCTTCATCTCGTTCTCGAAGATCGGCGGCGAGGCGGGCGTCATGGGCGGTCTGCAAACCCTCCATACGAAGTTCCCCGAGCATTTCGACATGATCCTGTCGAAGGACAGCCCGCACTATATGGACCTGCCCGGCATCGCTGTTCTGGTCGGCGGTCTGTGGATCATGAACATCTCCTACTGGGGCTTCAACCAGTACATCATCCAGCGCGCACTGGCCGCCAAGTCGATCGGTGAAGCCCAGAAGGGTATCGCCTTCGCCGCCTATCTCAAGCTCTTGATGCCGGTCATCGTCGTGTTTCCGGGGCTGGCCGCGCTCATCCTCGCGCCGGATATCCCCAAGGCCGACCACGCCTATCCGGCCATGATGCAGCTTCTGCCGAACGGTCTGCTGGGTCTGGTCTTCGCGGCGCTGGTCGCGGCGATCGTCGCGTCGCTGGCGTCGAAGATCAATTCGATCTCGACCATCTTCACGCTCGATGTCGTGGCGCCGCTGCGCAAGGACATCCCTGATGCGAAGCTGGTCACCATCGGGCGTATCGCCTCGGTCGTGGCGGTGGTCGTGGCCATGGCGGTGGCGCAGCCGCTGCTCGGCAAAACCGATCAGGCCTTCCAGTTCATTCAGGAATTCACCGGCTTCTTCACACCGGGGATCGTGGTGATCTTCGCGCTGGGCATGTTCTGGAAGCGCTGCTCGACCGCGGGGGCCTTCGTCGCCGTGGCGGCCTCGGTCATCCTGTCGACGGCGGCCAAGTACGTCCTGCCGGACGTGCCGTTCATGGACCGCGTCGGCTGGGTCTTCGGGGCGTCGCTAGCACTCTGCGTGCTGGTATCGCTGATCGTGCCGAACAAAAAGCCGGTCTCGACCCTGACGCTGGAAGGGGTCAATTTCAAGACCTCGACGGCGTTCAATATTCTGGGGGTCGGGGTAATCCTGATCCTGACGGCGCTCTATGTGACGCTGTGGTAGAAATGAAAAAGCGCCCTTTGCGGGGCGCTTTTTTTTATGCCTTCGCCGGACCGGTGTGGCGGAAGACGATCCCCACGAACAGCGCCATCGAGGCGAAGGTGACGATCGACCCGGCGATGGCCAGCGGCGTCAGGGCGGCAATCCCCAGAACCGCCCCGGCGATGCCTGGTGCCAGCAGGCACAGGCCGAGCGTCAGGCCGACCAGATGCACCCTGGCCAGTGTCGTCTCCGCTTCGGGCTTTGCGGCATAGAACAGTCCGGCGAGGAACATGCCGACCCAGCCGACCAGATTGATATGGGCATGGACCGGCGCCAGAACGAAGTCGTGCGTCGCGCCCATCGCGACACCCATGCCCATACCGATGAGGCCGAACACGACGGCCAGACGCAGAAACCAACGCGAAATCATGCAAACCCCCTTATGAGATAAAAGAACAACGTTCTTGCAGATTCGAGGCTTTTTGTCCCATTAAAGTTTCGACAGGCTGAGACGGATCATCATCGCCTCGGCGTTTGACGGACAACGCAAAGGATAATCCATGAAACGCCTGATGATTGTCGCCCTCTGTTGTCTCCTGCCGTCCGTGGCTTTGGCGGAGGTGACGGCGACGAAGACCGATGGCCGCGTCAAGCTGAATAACGGGCTGATCGAGGCGGTGATCGACGCCAATGGCGACGTAGTGTCGTTTAAAGACCTGCGCGGTGGGCCGGTCGAGATGGTGCAAAAGGGCCAGAAGATCTACTGGGACGCCAATGCCGAAGCCATCGGCCCTACGACCACGACGCCGCCGAAGAAGGGCTATTACCGCCCGTCGCCGGACCAGACGACCGTTGCGCTGGCCGCCACACCCGCTCAGGCCGATGTGACCGTCACCAGCGGTCCGACCGAGCATTTCGGCTTCCGCGCCGAGCGTCACTACGTCATGAAGGACGGTCTGAGCGGCCTCTATGCCTATGTCGTCTTCCGTCATGCGGCGGATATGCCTGCGGCACGGCTGTGGCAGACGCGGTTTGTTGTCCGCACCTCGCCGGATGTCTTTAACGTGTGGAGCGTGTCGCGCGACAACCTGATCCGCATTCCGCGCGCCGAGGTGGTCTCGAAGCTGATGGACGCCACCTTCCGGCTGGCCGACGGGACGGTGAAGACGAAATATCTCAATTCGGTTTATTGGGGCGAGGTGCCCGCCTATGGGACGCTGGCGGTGAGCAACGACAAAAGCCGCGGCATCTGGATGTTGGAGCCTTCGCCGGAATACCACAATGGCGGGCCGATCAAGCAGGGTCAGACCGTCCACGACGACGTGCTGCTGCGCGTCCTGCAATCGGCGCATTTCGGCGCGAAATCGGTCGATGTGCAGGCCGGTGAGACATGGTCGAAGGTCTACGGCCCGTTCCTGATCTACGCCAATCAGGGGGCGTCGCCGCAGGCTCTGTGGACCGATATCGACCGGCAACTGAGCGCCGAAAAAGCGCAGTGGCCCTATGGCTTCGTCACCGCGCCGGACTATGCGAAAACGCGCGGTAGCCTGACCGGCAAGGTGCGTTTGAACGGCGCGGCGGCGGGCGGGGCAAAGGTCATTCTGTCCGACGTCAATACGCCGTGGCCGGACAGCGTCAAGGGCTATAACTACTGGGGTAGTATCTCAGCCGATGGGCAATTCCGCATCGAGGGCATCGCGCCGGGCACCTATGCGCTGAGCGTCACGGGGGCCGATCAGCCGACGGATTTCATCGGAAAGACGGTCACCATAAAGGCAGGCGAGCAGGATGCCGGAACGCTGAACTGGGCGCGCGAGATGCACGGCAAGACCCTGTGGCAACTGGGGAGCTTCGACCGGCGCGCGGCGGAGTTCCGCAATGGTGATGCGTCGCGCGGCTATCAGATGTTCACCCTCTACCCGCAGCAATTCCCCAACGATGTCGACTTCACTGTGGGCAAGAGCGTGGCGGCGCGCGACTGGAACTACGCGCAATGGTCCTGGTATATGAAGGAGCCTTCATGGCACCTGCGGTTCACCGCCCCGGCGCAGACGGGGCAGGCGACCCTGACCATCGGGATTGCCTCCGCCCAGCCCGCGAAGGGAAAATTGACGGATGTGCGCGTGGCGATCAATGGGCAGGAGATCGGGGCGATCCGCCTGCCCAAGACCGGCACGGCGGGCTATCGCGGCGGGATGCAGGACCAGAACTATAACCTCGTGACCCTGACCTTCGACGCGAAGCTGCTGAAAGGCGATAACGACCTGACGTTCCGCCACGCCGACGGTCAGGTCTTCGATCCAGCGCTGGTCAAGGCGGCGTCGGACGCGGCGGCCGACGACGATCAGGCCCCCGGCACCGGCGCCCCCGGTCAGGTCATGTACGACGCCATCCGGCTTGAGGTGAAGTAGGTATCAGAAGCCGGTAGGGCCGGCGCGCCGTTATCCTGAACAGAGTTTGTGTTCCGGCGAGGCTAAACAGATGGGCAATCACATGATCGGCTTGGGCGCGGGCGGCGGCTCGATGGTCGCCGGATCGACAGATTTTTCGCATTTACCATAGCCGACGATGTTCATGGAGGACGATTTGCCCGTGGAGGGGATCGTTTGTTCCTGTACGGTTTTTTGTGCCGCACTGCCGTCCATACGATTGATGCGAATGAAATAGTTGCCGGAGGTGCTGCTGACAACATGGCCGCTGGCGGCGAATGAAATGGCTTCTCCGGTCAGGGTGAAACCATATTCTGACCCGGTGATGTCTACCGCGCAGGTGAGTTTATAAACATTAGGTTCCGCGTATATGCCGGGACCATTACTGTCGAATGGCGACAGGCTGACGCAGGGCTTATCGGTCCATGTGCGGGTCGTCGGGTTCCACTGCTTCCAGCTATTTTGCGAAATACGGTAATAGTCGGTGCTGGCATTAATTCTGAGTTGCGGGTTTTCAGCCGCATCCCACGCACATTTAAGAATCGCCTCCTGAGCGTGAACGACAGGGGCTGTCAGGATAAGCGCCGCCGCACAGAAAAGTGTTTTCATGACTCAGTTTTCGATCGAGATGCGCACGGACGGCTGGACCTCGGTCGCCCCAAGGCCGCGACAGGCAAAGTCCGACGGGAAGACGTATTCCGCATTGGCATTGACCGTGGCGCGTTCACCCAGCGAATTGGTCGAGCCGACGCCGCTACCGTTGGCGCGACAAAAGTAGATTTTCTCCTGACCGGCGCCGACCGAACAGGATTTAGCCGTCGAGGTGGTATTGACGCACTTCCACATGACGCGGATTTCGCTTTGATCGACGCGCACGGAATAATAGACGTCGACGCCGCTCGATCCGTTCAGATAGTACCACTTGGAATAGCCGCTCTGTGCGAAGGCCATGCCCGCTATGGCGAGGGCTGCGCCTGCAAGCGCCAGACCGGAAAAGATTTTTGTCTTCATGATCGACCCCTGAAATGTCTTTGTGACCAGTTATTTACAGAACGCGGTTTTTGTCAATCTTTGGCGCTTGGGGCTAAGAATTTACCGCTTCCAAAAGGGGCGATCTTTCGTTTTTGCGATATGTGTAGTGCGGTCGTCGAATGGGGAAAGGTTTGTCTTGCCGTCATCTCTTTTTTACGCTAATACTGAACTTAATGGTTCAGTATATATCCCATCGCCTCGATGCGTCCTTTGCCGCCCTGTCGGACCCCACGCGCCGTGGGGTGCTGGAGCAGCTTGGCCGGGCGGACGCGTCGATCAGCGATCTGGCCGACCGCTTTCACATGACGCTCACGGGCATGAAGAAGCACGTCAGCCTGCTGGAAGCGGCGGGGTTGGTGACGACCGAGAAGGTCGGGCGCGTGCGCATCTGTCGGCTGGGGCGGGGTATGCTGGAAACCGAGGCGGCATGGATCGACCAACAACGCCGGATATGGACCGAGCGCTTCGACGCGCTGGATGCAATCGTGCAGGAACTGAAACAAGGAAACCCGACATGACGACACCGGAAACGACCACCCAACGCACGTCCGAGCGCGAATTCGTGGTGACGCGGACCGTCAATGGTCCGGTTGATATCGTCTTCAAGGCGTGGAGCGATCCGGAACTGTTCCGGCGCTGGTGGACGCCGAAGTCGTTCGGCATGACCATCCTGTCGTGCGAGATGGACGTGCGGACCGGCGGCACCTATCGTTTGGTCATCAGCCATCCGTCGATGCCGGAACCTATGGCCTTCTTCGGTCGGTATCTCGACGTGGTGCCGAACGCCCGTATCGTCTGGACCAACGAGGAAGGTGGCGAAGAGGCGGGGGCCGTCACCACGGTGACCTTCGAGGACCGCGACGAGCAGACGGTGGTGGTCTGGCACGATCTCTATCCGTCGAAAGAGGCGCTGGACGAGGCGATGATTTCCGGCGCTACCAGCGGCTTCGACGAACAGTTCGCGCAGTTGGAGGCGTTGGTTTCGGTATAGGCTATGCTACGCTGCTTATCTTGATAAGGACCATACCGCAGACCTCTTGGCGTATGACAGGGGTATGATATATTTATCGCGTCAGGTAAGTTTCCTGATATCGCGCCTGAATGCGGAGTCATCATGGGTAAGGCCGAATTCACCTTCCAGATCGACGAAGACCTGAAAGAGGTATTCAGTGCTGTCGCCGAAGCCGAAGGTCGTTCTGTGGCCGATGTTCTCAGTGATGTGATGCGCGACTATGTGGAGCTAAAATCAGACTCCTCGGATTACGATGCATGGTTCCGTCAGCAGGTTCAGGACGCGCTGGACGACCCGCGTCCCGGTATTCCTCATGACGAGGTTATGGCTATGATGGATACCGAAATCGCACGTCATGCCGCAGGCGTGAAATGCGGTGCCTGACGACTAGTCGTGGACTGGCGGCCTCAAGCCGTTGATGATCTTCTGGGACTTGTTCGGTATATCGCTCAGGACAATCCTGATCGCGCTACCGGCTTTGGGCAGGAGTTGAGAGCCTCGATCGAGGCGTTACGGAATTATCCGCGGAGAGGCCGTACCGGACGGATAACCGGTACAAGAGAGTTGGTAATCCACCACAACTATATCGCTGTTTATCACGTGAAAACACGGCCTCTCCGCATTGAAATCCTGCGCCTCAAACATGCAGCGCGGATGAAAGGGTTTTAGGAGTGGCCAAGCGTTACATGGAAATATTTGCGGGCGATCTATCCCGTTACCGGCGGTGGCGCACAAAAACCATGCTGCGGGACCTGAAACTCTGGTCGGATACCCTTGCGGACAAATGGCCGGATACTCACCCTCGCGGAGCCGGTTTCGATAGCTGGAAGACGCCTGTGGCCGGGAGTCTGGTCAATTTGCCGCATTCGTCACGGCATACGCAGCGGCGCTATATCGAACTGGTCCTGAGGGCTGCCGTCAATATGCGGAACCACAAGCCTGACACGGCACAGGGCGCGCGGGTCGCCGCTATCCTGACCTTGCCGAAACTGTTCGATAGCGGCGTGCATATTTTTTTCGACGAAAGCTACTGGCAGAGGTTTGCCGAGCGGCACCATCAGGATGACCTGTGGATACCCTTGCCCCCCTCGCGCAGCCTTTTGAAATCCTACGGTCTGCGTGTACCGGAAGGGTTTGAGGCGCGCGGCTACCGTACCTATTGGCGCGATGACACGTTCGATCCGCCTTACGAAAAGACGCGAGAGGTCTGGATTTACAGCGAAGTGCTCTGAACAAAAAAGAGCGGCCTTGTTATTTAATAACGTCAGTATTAAGTTATTAACAGGAGACACAGATCATCCTTAGGGATGATTTACATTTGAGCCGGGGGGAAAATGCGCAAAGTGAAAACGTCGGTTTTTGTCGCGCTGACATTGAGCTTCGTGGCAGCAGGCGCTCTTGCCGAGCAACCCGCGATCCAGTCCGAAAATTATGCTCATCCGCAGCGCCTGGTCGTCATCGACGGCCATCGCCGCCTTAATGTGTTCTGCCTCGGTCAGGGCACGCCGACGGTTCTCTTCGATGCAGGCAGCGGTGATACGACGGCGTCGTGGCGTTATGTCCAGGGTGAGGTCGCCAAGACAACGCGGGCTTGCAGTTATGATCGCGCCGGCTATGGCTTTTCCGATCCGCCGCCGGGCGCGTCGGACGTCAACGCGACGGCCAGAGACATCCACCTGTTGCTCAGGGCTATGGGAACGGACGGCCCGATTATCTATGTCGGCCATTCGGTTGCGGGTCTTTACGGCGTAGGTTTGCAGGGAAAATATCCCGCCGATGTTGCGGCTATGGTTCTGGTCGACCCGTCTTATGCGGACATGGGCAGGTGGCCGGCGCCTTTGGATCCGACGGATCAACCCCCACCGCCGTGGGCACCTTTAGCGGCGTGCCTTGCTCTGGCGAAGTCTGGCGAGTTGCAGGAACCGAAGACGGATGCCGCCAAAGCCTGTGTGCGTGAAAACCGATCGCTTGACGACGTCCTGCGGCGCACGGACAAACTGCAGCAGGCGAACCCCGTGACCATCAGCACCAAAATTTCGGAGATTCAGAGCATGACGCCGTCAGCGCCAAGCTGGATCTCCGTGAATACGGCTCAAATTGACGCCCTCAACCCTCAATTCGGCGATAAGCCGCTGATTATCCTGACGCATGGCAATATGCCCTTAAGGCCGGGGGACACTCCGGATCAGCATAAGCAAAACGAGGACAAGTGGATAGCCGCGCATGCCAGGCTCGCCGCCCTGTCAAGGCGGGGCCGCCATATCGTGGTTCCCGACAGCCGTCACTATATCCAGATTAATCAGCCGAAGGCGGTCATCGACGCCATTGAACAGACGGTTGCCGACGTGCGTACAAAGTAGGGTCCGTGATTTCCGGCGCGACCAGAGACCTCGACGAGCCGTTCTCGCAATTGGAGGCGCTGGTTTCGGCGTAATCTATACCTCCCCATCTTTGATGGGGAGGGGGACCGCACGACGCGCGCAGCGCTAGATGCGGTGGTGGGGTTTCTTGCTTGGGGAGCGCAATGATAGAGGTTACGCGCAAAACAGCTTTGGCGCGTCAAATGCGTAAAGCTCTGACACAGCCTGAATGGCTGCTTTGGGAGCGATTGAAATCACGTACACAGGGTTTGACCTTTAAACGCCAACACGCGATGGGGCCCTATATTCTCGACTTCTATTGCTTCAAAGCGCGATTGGTCATCGAGGTAGATGGCGCGGTTCATAGCGAAAATGCGCAAGCCGAAAAAGATGCCATCCGCGAAAGATGGCTCAGAGCCCAAGGACTTGAAATTTACCGTCTCCCGGCGGCTGACGTTTATCGCGATCCGGATGCAGCTGCGGATGGTGTGATTCTGCTGGCGTCAGAGCGAGCGGCGCTGCGGGCAAGTAAGTAAGAACCCCCACCACCACATCTCACTCACTGCGTTCGTTCGTGCGGTCCCCCTCCCCAACAAGTTGGGGAGGTATGAGATATGAAATGACTATGAATAAGCACTATGTAGATATGTTCGCTAGACGCCGGTCCTACCGGCACAGCAGTCGCACGAAAACCATGCTGCGGGACCTGAAGCTCTGGTCGGATACCCTTGCGGACAAATGGCCGGATACTCACCCGCGCGGAGCCGGTTTCGATAGCTGGAAGACACCTGTGACCGGGAGTCTGGTCAATTTGCCGCATTCGTCGCGGCATACGCAGCGGCGTTATATCGATCTGGTTCTAAAGGCTGCCGTCAATATGCGGAGCCAAAAGCCTGACACGGCACAAGGCACGCGGGTCACCGCTATCCTGACCTTGCCGAAACTGTTCGATAGCGGCGTGCATATCTTTTTCGATGAAAGCTACTGGCAGAGGTTTGCCGAGCGGCATAATCCTGATGACCTGTGGATACCCTTGCCCCCCTCACGGAGCCTTTTGAATCCTATGGTCTGCGTGTAACGGAAGAGTTTGAAGAACGCGGCTACCGTACCTATTGGCGTGATGACACGTTTGATCCGCCTTATGAAAAGACGCGAGAGGTCTGGATCTACAGCGAAGTGCTCTGAAACAAAAAAGAGCGGGCCTTGCGACCCGCTCTTTCCGTTTGTGAGGCTGTGAAGCGTGGATTAGAAATCCATACCGCCCATACCGCCCATGCCGCCGCCGGGCATAGCCGGAGCTGCGTCCTTCTTCGGGCTTTCGACCACGGCGGCTTCCGTCGTGATCAGCAGGCCCGACACCGAAGCGGCGTCTTGCAGCGCGGTGCGAACCACCTTGGCCGGGTCGATGACGCCGTCAGCAACCAGGTCGACGTACTTTTCGGTCTGGGCGTTGAAGCCGAACGAGGCGTCGTCCGATTCCAGGATCTTACCCACGACGATCGAGCCTTCGACGCCGGCGTTTTCCGAGATCTGACGGATCGGCGCCTGAAGCGCGCGGCGCACGATGGCGATACCGGCGGTCTGGTCGTCGTTGTCGCCGGTCACATCGGCCAGCTTCTTCGAGGCCTTCAGCAGCGCCGTGCCGCCGCCCGGAACGATGCCTTCGTCCACGGCCGCGCGGGTCGCGTTGAGGGCGTCGTCGACGCGGTCCTTCTTTTCCTTCACTTCGACTTCGGTCGAGCCGCCGACGCGGATGACCGCGACGCCGCCGGCCAGCTTGGCCAGACGCTCTTGCAGCTTTTCCTTGTCGTAGTCCGACGTCGTCTCTTCGATCTGTTGCTTGATCTGAGCGACGCGGCCTTCGATTTCGGCCTTTTCACCGACGCCGTCGACGATGGTGGTGGTTTCCTTGGTGATCGTCACCTTCTTGGCGCGGCCCAGCATGTCGAGGGTCACGGTCTCAAGCTTGATGCCGATGTCTTCGGAGATGACCTGACCGGCGGTCAGGATGGCGATGTCTTCCAGCATGGCCTTGCGGCGGTCGCCGAAGCCCGGCGCCTTCACGGCAGCGACGCGCAGGCCGCCACGCAGGCGGTTGACGACGAGGGTCGCCAGCGCTTCGCCTTCGACGTCTTCGGAGATGATCAGCAGCGGACGGCCCGACTGCACGACGGCTTCGAGGATCGGCAGGATCGGCTGGAGCGTCGAGATCTTCTTGTCGAAGATCAGGATGTACGGGTCTTCGAGAACCGCTTCCATCTTGTCCGGGTTGGTGACGAAGTAGGGCGACAGGTAGCCGCGGTCGAACTGCATGCCTTCGACGACGTCCAGCTCGGTTTCAGCGGTCTTGGCTTCTTCGACGGTGATGACGCCTTCGTTGCCGACCTTGGCCATGGCGTCAGCGATCATCTGACCAACTTCGGTGTCGCCGTTGGCCGAGATGGTGCCGACCTGAGCGATTTCCGAGTTCGAGGTGACCGGCTTCGACGAGGCCTTGATTTCGGCGATGACGATGGCGACGGCCTTATCGATGCCGCGCTTCAGGTCCATCGGGTTGCGGCCCGAAGAGACCGACTTCAGGCCTTCGACGGCGATGGCCTGGGCCAGAACGGTGGCGGTGGTGGTGCCGTCACCGGCCTTGTCGTTGGTCTTCGAGGCGACTTCGCGGATCAGTTGCGCGCCGAGGTTTTCGAACTTATCGGCCAGTTCGATTTCCTTGGCGACCGAGACGCCGTCCTTGGTCGAGCGCGGGGCGCCGAAGGACTTTTCGAGGATCACGTTACGACCCTTGGGGCCGAGGGTCACCTTCACCGCGTTGGCGAGGATGTTGACGCCGCGCAGGATCTTGTCGCGCGCGTCCGAGGAAAACAGTACGTCTTTAGCAGCCATTGTCTTTTATTCCTTGAGGATTGCTGGGTCGGGAACGGAGCGCTTAGCGCGTCACGATGCCCAGAATGTCGGACTCTTTCAGGATCAGCAGGTCTTCGCCGTCAAGCTTGACCTCGGTGCCGCCCCACTTGCCGAACAGAACGCGGTCGCCGGCCTTGACGTCGAGGGCGACTTGCTCGCCCTTTTCGTTACGGTTGCCAGGGCCGACGGCGACGACTTCGCCTTCCTGCGGCTTTTCCTTGGCGGTGTCGGGGATGATGATCCCGCCCTTGGTCTTGGCTTCTTCTTCGACGCGCTTGATCAGCACGCGGTCACCCAGGGGACGAAAGCTCATTGGGGTATCTCCGGTTTACGGTTTTTGAAATGCGGTGTTAGCAGTCACCCGTGGTGAGTGCCAATGCGCCCCTGAGGTAGGGCGGGGCGGCGTGAGAGTCAAGGTTGTGGCCGCTGTTATTCCGCGAAATTTTTATGATGCGGTGCGGGGTGATCTCCCTCCTCCCCACGGCGTAGGGAGGACGGCGTTACAATCTCACATTCAGCTTGCGCGCCAAAGCCAGCACTTCGCTGCGGAGCGAGCCGTAGGAGGTGTTCATCATCTTCTGGATGGCCTTCGACGCCGTCTCGCGATCCAGCGACAGGATCATCCGCTTGACCTGACCGATCCCGGCGGGCGGCATGGACAGGCGGTTGAAGCCCAGCGCGATCAGCACGAAGGCCTCCAGCGGCTTGCCTGCGATTTCACCGCAGACCGAGACCGGCGTGCCGGAATCGTCGGCGGCCTTCTGGATCATCGACAGGGCGCGCAGCATCGGCGGCGACAGGATGTCGTAGCGATCCGACATGCGCGGATTGGTGCGGTCGGCGGCGAACAGGTACTGCGTCAGGTCGTTGGTGCCGACGCTGGCGAAATCGACCATCGGCAGCAGGGCATCGAGGTGGAACAGCAGCGACGGGCATTCGATCATCACGCCGACGCGCAGGACGCTGGGCAGCGGACGTCCGCGGCGCTTGGCCCAGGCGCATTCGACATCGACATATTCGCGCGCCTGACGGAATTCGTCGACCGAAGCGACCATGGGAAACATGATACGCAGTTCGCGCCCGGCGGCGGCGGTGATCAGGGCGCGCACCTGCATCCGCAGCAGGGCCGGGCGGTCGAGGCCCATGCGGATGGCGCGCCAGCCCAGCGCCGGGTTTTCCTCGCGCTCGGTTTCCATATAGGGGAGGATCTTGTCACCGCCGAGATCGAGCGTGCGGAAGGTGACCGGCTTGTCCCCCGCCAGATCGAGGACGCGGGTATAGAGCTCCGTCTGGCGCTTGAGGCGCGGCAGGTCCTCGGAGACCATGAACTGGAACTCGGTGCGGAACAGGCCGATGCCTTCGGCGCCGGTTTCACTCATCAGTTCGAGATCGAACTCAAGGCCGGCGTTCATCAGCATCGAGATGCGGTGGCCGTCGCGGGTAGCGGCCTGAACGTCCTTCAGCTTGTCGAACTCGGCGCGGCGGGCGGCGCGCATGTCGATGCGGGCATTGGCCGCCTCCAGCACGTCCTGACGCGGGCGCAGATAGGATTCGCCGGTTTCGCCGTCGACCACGACGACGTCGCCCTGATTGACCTTGTCGCGCAGGCGGTCGAGCCGCCCGACGCAGGGGATTTGCAGGGCACGCGCCACGATGGCGGCGTGGTTGGCGGCAGAGCCTTCTTCGAGCAATATGCCTTTCAGGCGCTTGCGGTCGTATTCGAGCAGGTCGGCGGGGCCGAGGTCGCGCGCGACGAGGATGGCGTTTTCCGGGATTTCGCGCGCGATGGTGTTCTTGCCCGCCAGGACGCGCAGCAATCGATTGCCCAGATCTTCGAGGTCGTGCAGGCGCTCACGCATATAGGCGTCGCGCGCGCTGTTGAGGCGGGCGCGTTGCTCGTTGCGGACGCGTTCCACGGCGGCTTCGGCGGTCAGGCCCGAGCGCACGGCCTCGACCAGATTGCGCGTCCAGCCGCGGTCGTGGGCGAACATGCGGTAGGTTTCCAGCACGTCGAAGGTCGGGCCGGACAGACCGTGCTGGCCTTCGAACATTTCGTCGATCTGGTCGCGCAGGTCGCCGATGCCCTTCAGCATCCGCGCCTCTTCGGCCACCGCGTCGTCCGACAGCAGGTGATCCGGCGTCACGGCCACTTCGTGCAGGATGACGACCCCGATGGCGATGCCGTCGGCGAAGCTCGACCCCTTGAGCCGCTCGGGCTTTTGCGGGGCCAGTTCGATGTCTTTCAGTTCTGCGCCGCCGACCAGATCGCCGGCGGTGACCATTTCGGCCAGAACCATGGCGATGATCTGGAGGTCCTCGACCTCCTCGTCCTGATACTGGCGCAAGGCCATGTTCTGCACGACGAGGACGCCGATGGTCCGCCCGCCGCGCAGCAGCGGCACGCCGAGGAAGGAGTTGTACGGGTCTTCGCCGGTTTCCGGACGGTACGAGAAGCTGGGGTGCGACGGGGCGTCGTTGAGGTTCAGCGGCTGACCCGAGCGGGCGACCTCACCGACCAGACCTTCGGTCAGGCGCAGGCGCGTATTGTGGACGGCGTCGCGGTTCAGACCTTCGGTGGCGAACAGTTCCAGTTCGTCGGAGGTGCGGCGCAGATAGATCGAGCAGACTTCTGCGACCATAGATCCGGCGATGATGGCGACGACGCCGTCCAGACGCGCCTGTGCGCTGGACCCGTCGGCCATGACCTCGCGGATTTGCCGCAGAAGGCCGCGCTGTCCGCGCGCGCCCTGAACGAGGCTTGGACTCACCTGATCTTGCTCCCCATCAGCCGTTTGAAAATACGCT
Organism: Asticcacaulis aquaticus; assembly: GCF_028550415.1. Classification (GTDB taxonomy): domain Bacteria; phylum Pseudomonadota; class Alphaproteobacteria; order Caulobacterales; family Caulobacteraceae; genus Asticcacaulis; species Asticcacaulis aquaticus. The sequence continues at coordinate 87,591 of NZ_JAQQKX010000007.1, read as the reverse complement.
TACATAATAAGAAATTATATGAGGCGCTGTCTATAGAGGCGGGAAGGGCAAGACAAGTCACGAAGACTTTACGGTTCACATAGAAGAAATAAACAGAAGTGACTCTGAAATTCATACCTCCCCATCTTTGATGGGGAGGTATAAGAAAGGTTTACGCCACCAGCGTTTCGACCCGGCGTTTCACCTCGCCTGAGGCATGGGTGATCGCCTCAAACGTCGTGGTGATGTGGCCGAGGCTTTGCTCGATCTCCTGCACGGCGGTAACCGCAGAGTGCATGTTGCCGGAGATTTCCTGCGTCACCGTGCTTTGCTGCTCGATGGCCGACGCCACCGCGATGACGTTGTCGAGCACCAGGGTCATCTGGGTGGTGACCTCGCTCAGGGCGCTCACCACCTCGTCGGCGACGCCCTGCATGTTCGAGATTTCCTGCGCGATGCGGGCCGAGGAGGCCGAGGACTGGTTGGCCAGCGACTTGACCTCGGTGGCGACGACCGCGAAGCCGCGCCCAGCCTCACCGGCGCGCGCCGACTCGATGGTGGCGTTGAGCGCCAGCAGGTTGATCTGAGAGGCGATTTCCTGAATGAAGGTGACGATGCTGCCCATGGACTCGGTGGTGCGCGTCAGGTTCCCGGCGGAATGGTTGACCTTCTCCGTCTGGGTAAAGGCGTTTTGCACGGCGGCGCGGGCCTGCCCCATGCTGCCGGAGATTTCCTGCACGCTCTGGCGCAGTTCCTCGGCGGCGGCGGCGACCGAATTGACGATAGCCCCGGTTTCGGTTGAGGCGCCCGACGCCCCGGTCACCATGTGGCTGGCGTCGCTGATGCGGTCGACCACCCCGCCCAGATCGTCGTTGATCTCACCGCTCAGGGCGTCGTTGCGCAGGCGGCGCTGCACGGAAGCCGTCACGTCGGTGGCGAATTTGGCGACCTTCACCACCGCCCCGGTATCGTCGAAGATCGGGTTATAGGCGGCTTCGATATGGACTTCGCGACCGCCCTTGCCGATGCGTTTGAAGGTGCCCGCGACGAACTGTCCGGCGCGCAGCGACTGCCACAGGTCGGCATAGTCGCGCGAGCGGACGAATTCGGGTTCGCAGAACAGGCTGTGCGGCTGGCCCGCGATCTCGTCGAGGCGGTAGCCCATGGTTTTGAGGAAGTTGTCGTTGGCCGTCAGGACCGTGCCGTCGGGGGTGAATTCGATGATCGCCTGAGAGCGTGAAATGGCGGCGATCTTCCCCGCATGGTCCAGCGCGGTCGATTTCGCCCCGGTGATGTCGGCGGCACATTTGAGGATTTTGGTCACCCGCCCCTGACGGTCGCGTACCGGAGTGTAGGAGGCCTGCAGCCAGACCGGCGATCCGTCGCGGCCGTAGCGTTTGAACTCCCCCGATTGCTGCCGACCGGCGGCCAGATCGGCCCAGAAGCGGCGATAGGCGTCTGAGGCGGCAAAAGCGGGATCACAGAACAGCCGGTGGTGCTGGCCGCGCAGTTCTCCTGCCGTATAGCCCATGGTCCTGAGAAAATTGTCATTGGCCGTCAGGATGTCGCCGGACGGCGAGAACTCGATCACGGCCAGAGCCGCGTTGAGGGCGGCGAGGGTCGAGGCCATATCGGCATTGGCAAACAGCATGGGGTGCGATCCATCGGTGCGGTGGTTGCGTACGGTGTTGTACTGCGAATGGATGTCAAGTTGCCGCGGAAAGGGTGAACGATATGTTTACAAAAGCCGCCTCTGCGGTGTTTTTTAACCATAATTGCCGGTTTCGTTCGTAAAATGCACGTTCCACTATACGAGACTGTACGGTTGTCGCCGTTAAGGTGCATAAACGCTGCCGCAAGGCCCTTCCGGTCGAATCGACTGGCTATCGGGTTCAGGCGCTGCGCAGTTGCCGGACGAAGGTTTCGACCTCGCCTTTCAGGGCCTGGGCCTGTTCGGTCAGGTTGCCGGACAGGGCCATGAGCTGGGTCGAGGCCGCGCCGGTCATTTCGGCGGCGCGCCCGACGCCGAAGATGTTCTCGGTCACCTGTTGCGCGCCCGAGGCCGCGCGGCTGGTGTTCTGGGCGATCTCGGCGGTGGCCGCGCCCTGCTGTTCGACGGCGGCGGCGACATTGCCGGAATTGGCGCGGATTTCCTCGATCGTGTCGACGATGCGGGCAATGGAGGCGACCGTGCGTTGCGTCGCCGTCTGGATTTCACCGACCTTGCGGCTGATGTCCTCGGTAGCGCGGGCGGTTTGCGTGGCCAGGGTCTTGACCTCCGACGCCACGACGGCGAAGCCCTTGCCGGCGTCACCGGCGCGGGCGGCTTCGATGGTGGCGTTGAGCGCCAGCAGATTGGTCTGCGAAGCGATGTCGTTGATCAGGCTGACGACCTCGCCGATCTGGTTGGCGGCGGCACTGAGCGACTGGATCTCGGCGTGGGTGCGACCGGCCTCGCCCGACGCCTCGCCGACGACGGTGCCGGTGCGCGAGACCTGAGCGTTGATGTCGCGGACGGAGACCGACATTTCCTCGGTGGCGGCGGCAACCGTCTGGACGTTGACGGCGGCTTCCTCGGCAGCGCCGGAGACGACCTGCGCCTGACGGGCGGTTTCCTCGGCAGTGGCCGACAGGGATTGCGCGGCGTCCGACACCTCGACCGACGAGCGGGCAAAGGCTTCGGCCAGGGCACCCATGCTCGACTGGAACTGGTCGGCGATGGCGTTGCGCTCAGTACGCAGGCGCTGGGCATTGGCCTTTTCGGTATCGGCCGCCTCTTCGCGCAGGCGTTCGGTCTCAGCCAGTCCCTGCCGGAAGATTTCGACCGTGCGGGCCATGGCCCCCAGTTCGTCCTTGCGCTGACCGCCGCCGACCTCGATATCGAGCTTGCCGTGCGCCATCGACGACATGGTGTCGGTCAGGCGGCGCAGCGGGCCGGAAATACTGCCGCGCGTCAGCCAGACGGCGAGGCCCATGACCACGATCAGGCCGATGGCCCCGACGGCGATCGACAGGGTGACAGCTTCGTCGGCCTGAGCATTTAGACGGGCGACCAGGGCTTCGTTGGCGGCGACGGTTTCGTCGACCATTTTCGAGATGCCGGTGATGATGGTCAGGAGCTGCGGGCCGCATTCGGCGTTCATGTGGCTCAGGGCCGCGGCGGATTGCCCGCCCTTGCCCAGATCGACCGTCTTCCAGCACACGGTATCCATCACGTTGAGATAGGCCTGACGCAGCGCTTCGATCTCGGCCTTGCGTTCGGGCATGGCGGCCAGCGCCGTGTCCATTTCGGTGTTGAAGCTGGCGTGCCCCTGTTTGACATCGGCTTCGGAGGCGGCGCGCCCCTCGGGCGTTTCGGAGGTGGCCAGCTTGAAGATCGAGCGCGAGGTCCATACCGCGTGGCGCCCGGCGCGGGCGAGGGCGACATTGGCGCGGGCGGGACCCTGTAGCGCTTCATCGTATTTCTGCGTGATGTCCATCATCTGGAAGGCAGCGAAGGCCACCGCGCCGATGCCGAGCAGGGCCAGCAGGGCAAGCAAGGAGAGCACCTTGCCGATCATGGGGATATTGTTGAACGACATGGGGTACTCCGAACTGCTGGCCTGTGGCGTCACGGTTCATCCACAGGAGAAACCGCCTATCGCAATTCAGGATAGAAAAACACGGTTAACCGTGACTTAAAAACCAACGCCTGAAACGGTCGTGCAATCGGTTTCACGCGCATATTTTTCCACAGGCTAGCTTTGTCGCGATATTGGAGCCGAAAACCGCTGACACTTTTCGGCATATCGCTCTGGTCAGGCGGCGTTCAGGTCGCGCAGAAAGCCGTCCATTTCGGCCTGAAGCGCGTGGGCCTGAGCCGACAGGTCGCCGGACAGGGCCATGAGCTGCGACGAGGCCGCGCCGGTCTGTTCCGCCGCGCGCCCGACGCCGAGGATGTTTTCGGTTACCGACTGCGTGCCTTCGGCGGCGCGGCTGGTGTTTTGGGCAATTTCGTTCGTCGCGGCGCCCTGTTGCTCGACGGCGGCGGCGACATTGCCGGAATTGGAGCGGATTTCCTCGATCGTGCCGACGATGCGTCCGATGGAGGCGACGGTGCGTTGCGTCGCGGTCTGGATCTCGGCGACCTTGCGCCCGATGTCCTCGGTGGCGCGCGCGGTCTGGGTCGCCAGCGACTTGACCTCTGTGGCGACGACGGCAAAGCCCTTGCCTGCATCGCCCGCGCGGGCGGCCTCGATCGTGGCGTTGAGCGCCAGAAGGTTGGTCTGGGCGGCGATCGAGTTGATCAGGCTAACCACCTCACCGATCTGCTGGGCGGCGGCGCTGAGCGACTGGATTTCGGTATGGGTCTGGTTCGCCTCGGCGGAGGCCTCATCCACCACCACGGCGGCGCGGCCGACCTGCTGATTGATATCGCGGACGGAAACCGACATTTCCTCGGTCGCGGCGGCGGCAGTCTGCACGTTGGCGGCGGCGGCTTCGGCCGCCCCGGTCACGACCTGCGCCTGACGGGCGGTTTCTTCGGCGGTAGTCGACAGGGATTGCGCGGCCTCGGACATTTCGGCGGACGCCCGTACAAAGCCTGCGGCCAGATCGATCATGCGGCCATTGAAGCGCTCGACGATGCCGCGTTCGCGGCTCAGGCGGTTCAGTTCGGCGTTGCGGGCAGTTTCGGCGGCCTGACGCGTCGTGTGGCCGTCGGCCAGCCCCTGACGCAGACCGTCGAGCGCCGTGGCCATGGCCCCCAACTCGTCGCTGCGGTGGCGTCCGGGGATGTCGAGGTCGTAGTGGCCGTCGCCGAGGCGGCTCATGGCGGCGTTGAGCGCGCGCACCGGATCGACGACGCTGCGGCGGATGAGCACAAAGGCACCGGTCAGGACCACCCCCATCCCGGCGAGGATGATCGCCAGCGTCGTCCACATGGTCGCTTTCGCGGCGGCTGTCGCGGCAGCGGCCTGAGCGTCGGTGGCGGTGATGGTGCCCTCTAAGATAACCTTGGCCTGTTCGATGGCGACGTTCATCGCCGGGCCGCAGGTCGCGGTCATGGTCGCAAGCGCCGTCTCGCGCTGACCGGCGCGGGCCTGTGCCATGACGGGGGCGCAGGTGGTCTCGACCGCGTGGTTGAAGGTGTCGCGCAGGGTATGGATGTCGGTCGCACGTCCGGCCAGGGCGGTGGCGGCCAGGTCGGCATATTCGGTGAACTTGACGAAGGCCTTGGTCATGGCCTCTTCCGACGCCTTGATATCGTCGGGGGTGGTCGAGGCCAGCATCTTGTACATGGCGCGTTCGGTCCACGCCATCTGCCGCGTGGCGCGGGCCAGATAGACCATGGCCTTGTCCGGGCCGTTGACGATGCGGGTATAGGTCGTGTCGATCTGCCCCATGCGCATCAGCGCGAACAGCACGGCGCCGATGGCGACCAGCCCCATGACCGAGACCAGTGCGCCCATCTTGGCCCTGAGCGGCCAGTGGTCGAAATTCATGGAATACTCCCGCTTCCTTGTCCGATAAGACGGACGGCCCTGCATTTTTGTTTGTTAGCGGTAGCTTAGGCGGGGACGGTTAATGCGCTGTAAATCAAAAACGCCGCCCTGAATGAACAGGACGGCGTTTCGTTTAGACGGTCAGATGCGACTTAGGCGCCGATCTTGTCGAGGCCATAGGCGGCGTGCAGGGCGCGCACGGCCAGTTCGGTATAGGCTTCGTCGATAAGGACCGAGATCTTGATTTCCGAGGTCGAGATGACCTGAATATTGATGCCCTTTTCCGACAGGGCCTGGAACATGGTCTGGGCCACGCCGGTGTGCGAGCGCATGCCGACGCCGACGATCGAGACCTTGGCGACGTTTTCATCGACCTTGATGTCGTCGAAGCCGATCTCTTCCTTGACCGACAGCATCAGATCGGCGGCGGCCTTGGCGTCGCGACGCCCGACGGTGAAAAGCTGGTTGGCGTAGTCGCCCGAGCGCTTTTCCGACTGCACGATCATGTCGACATTGATATTGGCTTCGGCCAGCTTGGCGAAGACGGCGGCGGAGACGCCGATCTTGTTCGGCAGGCCGAGTAGGGTGATCTTGGCTTCATCACGGCTGAAGGCCACGCCGGAAACGATATGCTTTTCCACGATTTCATCCTCGTCGCACACGATGGTGCCTTGATCAACGTTTTCGCCGGGTTCGACGAAAGAAGAGAGTACGCGCACCGGCACGCGCTGACCCATGGCCAGCTCGACCGAGCGGGTTTGCAGGACCTTGGCCCCTAGCGACGCCATCTCCAGCATTTCCTCGAAGGAAATCTTTTTCAGGCGGCGGGCCTTGGATTCAACGCGCGGGTCAGTCGTATAGACGCCGTCCACGTCGGTATAGATGTCGCACCGGATGGCCTTGACGGCGGCGGCAACGGCCACAGCCGACGTGTCCGAACCGCCACGGCCCAGCGTCGTGATGCGGCCCGACTCGGTGACGCCCTGAAAGCCCGGAACGACGACGATCTGACCGGCATCGAGTGCCGTTTCAAGCTTGGCGGGCGGAATGTCGAGAATGCGCGCCTTGCCATGCACGTCCGAGGTGATGATCGGCACCTGCCAGCCCAACATGGTCACGGCGTCGTAGCCCATATTGCGGAGCGTCATCGACAAAAGACCGGCGGTCACCTGCTCGCCCGACGCCACGACCACGTCGTATTCGTCGTCGCCTTCAATCGCTTTGCCGGAAGCCTTACCGGCGCCGTCGGTCCACGCCACCAGTTCGTTCGTCTTGCCCGACATGGCCGAAACGACCACCGCGACCTTATGGCCGGCGTCGGCTTCGGCGGCCACCAGGCGGGCGGCCCTGCGGATGCGTTCAAGGTCGGCCATCGAGGTGCCGCCGAACTTCATCACCAAGCGCGTCATCTGTGTGTCTCTTTCTTAAAGCACTAAAATCGCGCCCGCTTTAAAGCTCCTGCACCGGACTGTGAAGCTTTTTTGCGAAAAAATCGCACACGGAGGGCGCTTTTTGGGCTATTTCGGGCGTTCAGATACGATTTTGGAGCTGTCTCATGGCCGATCCGGCAAAAAAACCTGCAAAATCAGTTACAAATGACACTGAATTGCTGGAAGCGCCCGCCGGACCGAGTATCGACGCCGAAGACGTGGCGCGCTTTTCGGCGCTGGCCGCCAAGTGGTGGGACGTGAAGGGCGAATTCGCACCGCTGCACAAATTCAACCCGACCCGCGTCAGCTTTATCCGCGAGACGGTGCAGGACCATTTCCAGCGCGATCCCTATGCGTTGAAGCCCTTTGAAGGCTTGAGGCTGATCGATATCGGCTGTGGCGGCGGGCTGTTGTCCGAACCCATGCGACGTATGGGGTTCGAGGTCACCGGCCTTGACGCGTCAGAAAAGAATATCGGTACGGCCAGGGCCCATGCGGCGCAGGGCGGGCTCGATATCCGCTACATGGCGCAGACGGTCGAACAGCTTGCGGCGTCGGGCGAAGACGGTTTCGACGTCGTTCTGACCATGGAGGTCATCGAGCACGTCAACGACCCGGAAAGCTTCCTGAAAACCTGCGCCTCTCTGGTCAAGCCGGGCGGTCTGCTGTTTGTGGCGACGCTGAACCGAACCTTGAAGGCCCATGCGCTGGGTATTGTGGCGGCGGAATATATCCTGCAATGGGTGCCGAAGGGGACGCATGACTGGAACAAGTTCCTGAAACCCGAAGAGATCGAAGGGTTCCTAAGCGACACCGGTGTGAGCCCCGATCCGGCGGTGGGTGTGAGTTATAACCCGATCACTGCGCGCTGGGCCCTTTCAAACGATACCGGCGTCAACTATATGATCGTCGCCAGACGGGATTTATTGTAGCTCCCTTGCGTCCCTTCGCCTCTCCCCCATTCTCGACTTTCGGGGGGGGAGAGGGTGGCGCTTTAGCGCTGGGTGAGGGGGCCTGCTGCAACCGTTTCCCCCTCACCCCAACCCTCTCCCCGCAGGGGAGAGGGGGTTAGAAGTGCCATGACCGATACCTCAAACACCACCGACCTGACCCTCGTCAAAGCCTGGAACGGCGCGCAGAAGCGTCTCAAGGCCGCCCACATCGACTCGCCCGCTATCGATGCGCGCCTGCTGCTCGAAGCCGCGACCGGCTTTACGCGCACCGACATCATCACCGATCCGTACAAGCTGATCACGCCGGAACAGAACGCCACGCTCGACGACTATCTCAGCCGCCGTGAAAAGCGTGTCCCCGTGGCGCGTATCCTCGGCCGCAAGGGCTTCTGGAAGCTGCTGCTCAACCTGACGCCCGACGTGCTGGTGCCGCGGCCCGAAACCGAGTGTCTGGTCGACATGATCCTCAAGACGACGACTCCGGATCAGGCCTTTACCGTGGCCGACCTCGGCGTCGGCTCCGGCGCCATCCTGCTGTCGATCCTTAGCGAGCGTCCCGCCGCCAAGGGCCTCGGCACCGACGTGTCCGAAGAGGCGCTGGCCGTGGCGCGCGACAATGCCGCCAATCTGGGTATAGGCAGTCGGGCGGCCTTCCTGCGGACCTCGTGGGCGTCGGGACTGGACGACGAAAGCTTCGATTACGTGGCGTCGAACCCGCCCTATATCCAGTCGCACGTCATCCCGACGCTGGAACCCGAAGTCAAGGACCACGACCCGATGCTGGCGCTCGATGGCGGCGAATCGGGGCTGGATGCCTATGTGGACCTGATCCCCGACCTCTACCGCATCCTGAAAAAGGGCGGCGGGGCATGGGTCGAGATCGGCTACGATCAGGCCGACGCCGTCGAAGGCCTGATGAAAAAGGCCGGTTTCTTCAATGTGGTCACCTATAAGGACCTGTCCGATCAGCCGCGTATCGTCGTCGGCACCAAGATTGGTCTGTAATTTGGTTCGGCGCGCCGGTTTGCGAAAATTTTGCTTGGAAACCGGCGCGTTTGCGGCTAACACTAGTATGTCTCCTGCAATTATGGTTCGACGGCCGGACGGTTACGTCCGCCCCAAAGGATGTGTTTGAACGCGTTTGTTCAGGCTCGATGCAGAGACCCTGAGTGCCTGTGAGGGGGGCTACAGCCCGGTACAGGCCCGCAAAGGCATCCGCAGCAAAAACCTCATAAAACGGCTTACGCTCAGAACACACCTCCAGATTCCAAGGCCCGCACCGGACAAAACGCCTTCCGGCCTTGTGCAACATAATTAATTCGCACCCGCGCGTTTGAGGCGGGGCCTGCATACGGTTACATCACATGAAAGATTTTCGGGGTATGAAACGGCAACGTAGCCGCAATCGCAAACCCACTGGCAATCAGCAGAATAACAACCCGAATCGCGCCTACGAATCGAACGGCCCCGATACGACGAAGGTGCGCGGTAATGCGCAGACCATCTACGAAAAGTATCAGCAGCTGGCCCGCGACGCCAATTCGTCGGGCGACCGGGTTCTGGCCGAAAACTATCTTCAGCACGCCGAACACTATTTCCGCCTGATCCGTCAGATGCAGCCGAACCGCCCGGTGGCGGAGTTCCTGCAACGCGATCCGTTCTCGACCGGCTTCGACTTCGACGAAGAACTGGACGGCGAACCGGTTCAGGAACAGGCTGAGACCGACAGCGAACAGCCGGACGCCGAGGGCGGCGACGATCAGCCGCGTTACGAGAACCGTCGCGACCGCGACCGTAACAACGGTGAGCGCAATGATCGCAACAACGGCAATCGCGACCGTGACCGGAACAACAACGACCGCTACGAGCGCAATAACCGCGACCGTAACAACGACGACCGCAACAACCGTGATCGCAATAATAACGACCGCCCGGAACGCGAACCGCGCGAATTCGTGGCCCGTGAGGGTGGCGAAGGCGAGGGCGGTGGTCGCCGCGAAAGCCGTCGCGAGCGCTATGAGCGTCGCCGTCTGCAACGCCTGAACGAGCAGGAACAGGTTATCGCCTCGACCGAGCCGTTTAGCGCCGCCGCACCGGACGCCGCTGAGGTCAATGTGGCCGGTTTCGACGTCGTGACACCGGAAGCCACGCCGATTGCGCCTGCCGCCGAAGCGCCGGTTGAGGTGGCGCCGAAGCCTGCCCGCGCGCCGCGCGCCCGGACCGCCCCGGTCGCTGAGGCCGACGATCATTCGCACCTGCCGGCCTTTCTGCGCACCCCGACGCCGGTCAGCGCGCCGGTCGACGCCGAAGCCGCTTCGGAGGAGGCGGCACCGAAAAAGCCCCGCGCCCGCCGCAAGAAGCCGGAAGACGCTCTGGCTCAGGAAGTCGGTGCCGACGAGGCCTAAAACAAGAAAGCGCTCTGGCAACGGGGCGCTTTTTTTATGACTTCCAGTCGTAATGCACGAAGACCTGCCGTGACGGCGGGTATGGCGCGGCCAGTTGCGTGTGCTGTTCGAACAGGTGCGCGGTGATATCGCCCAAGGGGTCGTCAGGCCGCGTTAGCGAACGACAGGCGGACAGACGCCCGTCGCTTTCCACCTTGCAGAATAAGGTCACGCGTTGCGAACCTGTCAGGGTGGTTTGCCCGAGCGCCTGCCGGGCCTCGGCATCATTGGGCCGTTTCAGGAAGGTCAGGGCGGGTAAAGGCTCGACAGACGATTTGACGCTTATGGGAGGACGAACCTCTATCGCGGCATCAACAGGACGCGGCGGAGATATAATGGTGGGGAAAAACAGAGGGTGGGAGGGACAAAACGTGGACTCATGTTCCAGTTCGTACCGGCTGTTGACCTGAGCGTGCCACAAACCCAGTCCATGAAGCATGGCAATGATTATCAGGACGGGCAGCCATAATTCCAACCGACCTTGCGGGCGCTGGGTAAACCGATCCGTAAAGGTCGCATACATGGGCCCGCTTCCCCCAAATTAACTTAGCGATGCAAAGTATCGTCACTATGCTTTTTGGCAAGCCGCCGTCGTGGGTCTTGTCTCCCGCCCGCGTTTGCTTTAATCGCGCAGCATGACCGAAAACGCCCCCAACACCGCCGAATTCACCGATTTCCGCCCCGAAGCGCGGGCCCCGCGCGGCTTTGCCGACAAGCGCGCGTCGCAGATCGCTATCGAGCGCAAGCTGATCGCCAATGTGTCGAAGGTCTATGAAGACTTCGGCTTCGAGGCGCTGCAGACCTCGGCGTTTGAATATGCCGACGCGCTGGGCAAGTTCCTGCCCGACGCCGACCGCCCGAACGTCGGCGTCTTCTCGCTGCAGGACGACGATGATCAGTGGATGGCGCTGCGTTACGACCACACGGCACCGTTGGCGCGGTTCGCGGCGCAGAACTGGGAGACCCTGCCCAAGCCCTTCCGCCGCTACGCCTTCGGGCCGGTGTGGCGCAATGAGAAGCCGGGGCCGGGTCGCCTGCGCGAATTCATGCAGTGCGACGCCGACACGGTGGGCACGGATCGCCCGGAAGCCGATGCCGAAATCATCGCCCTGGCCGTCGCGGGGTTCAAGGCCAATGCCCTGCCGACCGTGCTGCGCATCAATAATCGCAAGCTGCTCAACGGGCTTCTGGCGTCGCTCGGCGTCGACAGCGCCGGTCAGCAGATGGGCGTCCTGCGCGCCATCGACAAGCTGGACCGTCTGGGGCTTGAGGGCGTGCAACTGCTGCTCGGCGGCGGGCGCAAGGACGAGTCGGGCGATTTCACCAAGGGTGCGGGCCTCAACGACGCGGCCATTGCGGCCGTGCTGAGCTTCGTCGCTGCCGGTCGTGACGCGTCGGGCGGTCAGGCCGAACGCGGTGCGGTGCTGGACAAACTCGCCGCCGTGCTGGCCAATTCGCCGGAAGGGCAGGCGGGGCTTGAAGACCTGTCGCGCATTTCGACGGCGCTGGCCGGTCTCGGTGTGGCCGAATCGGAAGCCCTGTTCGATCCGTCGATCGTGCGCGGGCTGGAATACTATACCGGCGCGGTGTTCGAGGCCGAGCTGCTGATGGAGACGCGCGACGAAAAGGGCAACCTCGTCAAGTTCGGTTCGGTCGGCGGCGGCGGGCGCTACGACGACCTGGTGGCGCGGTTCACCGGTGAGCGCGTTCCGGCGACGGGCTTCTCGTTCGGCGTGTCGCGTCTGGCGGCGGCGCTGGCATTAGCAGATTCTGGGGCGGAAACCGGTGCGGTGCAGCCCGTGCGCGGCCCCATCGTCATCATCGCCTTTTCCGAGGCCGACATGGGCGAATATTTCAAGCTGGCCGCCGACATCCGGGCCGCCGGACTCGCCGTCGAGGTGTATCTCGGCCGTTCGGGCATGAAGGCGCAGATGAAATACGCCGACCGTCGTTTGTCGCCCGCCGTGGTCATGCTGGGCGGCGACGAGATGGCAAATGGTACCGTAACCATCAAGGATCTCGATCAGGGCCGTGAACTGGCCGGTAAAATTTCCGACAACAAGGAATGGCGCGAAGCGCGTCCAGGGCAGGTGACCCTGCCGCGCGCTGAGGCGATTAACCATCTGAAATCTATCGTAAATGGTTAAAAGGCTTTCGTAGGGTTAACCTTGCCTTAAGAATGACATCGCTGTCAATTATCAAGCCTGTCTTTACAGCTTTTTGACATAACCGCAAGCTCCCGGATTATTTTTGACATAATGCGATAAAAGGCGTTGACACAGCCACCAAAAAGCTGTTTTCTCTGGTCTCAAGAGAACGGAACTTCGCCAGAGAGATGAAGTCAGTTCCCGGCGTTTCGGGGAGGAAACGCTCTATAAAACAGAAGAGGCCCGGCAGTGTGATTATCCCCCATTGCCGGGCCTTTCTAATTTCAGATGCGTCAGAATTAACAGAGTTAATTCTGACGCATCTGTCAATTTTCCTAAAGGTTGATTTTTTAGCTCGCTACGTCCTTGCACGCGGCGCGCACCAGCCAGCGGATTTGCGCCGCCAGAGCCTGAGGCGGGACGGCGATCAGGCGTTCTTCCAGCCCGATAACCGCGATGCCGTGCACGGCGGCAAACAGGGTCCGGGCGACCAGAGTCCGTTCCATCTCCGACTTGTCCGGCATCAGGCGCGCCATCGGGCCGTTCATGTGGCGGAACAGGCCCAGCTGTGCGGCGACGTTCCATTCGGGCAGGTCGGGGTTTTTCAGGCGCATCTCGAACAGGGCCCGCCACAGTTGCAGGTTTTGTCGCGCGAAGTCGTAATAGGCCAGAGCGATGGCCTGAAGCTGAGCCACAGGCTCGTCGGTGACGGTCGCGCCGGCTTCCAGCGCCGCGTCGAGCCGCCCCATGGTCCGTTGAGCCAGCCGCAGCATTAGATCGTCCATATCGGCGACGATATTATAGAGCCCGCCTAGCGCGATGCCGATATCGCCGGCCAGATCGCGGGCCTTCAGGGCGCCAACCCCCTCGGCCACGATGCGCTTTTCCGCAGCCTCCATCAGGGCTTCGAACTGGGCTTCGCGGCGGCGGCTGATGGTCGACGATTTGGCGGCGGAGGCAGGGGGGGTATCGGTCAAGGCAGGTGCTCAAAAAAAAATATTTTGAACAATGTTCATTTTTATATTGAACGTCGTTCAAATGTGCGCTACATCACAATTGTGAACGGCGTTCATAACATATGTTGTCCCCATGTTAAAGACGCTTTCATCCTCCGGGGGGCCGGAGCGAGGGGGAGGGCGAAACGGTTCCCAGCCGTTTCGCCCCAACTCCCCGAATCGAACTTTCTTAGTCGCGCATCTGATTCCCAAAACCGCTGCACACTTTTGGGGATGCGCTTTTCTGAGCCACACGCGCGGGCTGTTCAGGGCGCGGTTCTTCAAACAAACAGGATGTTTGTCATGGTTCGTTTTCAAAATTCTGCGCGTACGATCATGCTGGCCGGCGGTGGGCTGGCCCTGGCGCCGGTACTGATGGTCTATGGGGTGCTGGCCAGGTTTCAGCACGGCGTTTCGCCCGCCAACGACCTGTTCGGTCATATGGACCGCTATTTGGTGCAGGCGGAAATCGGCGGGGCTGTGCTGGCGACGGGGATCGTGCTGCGCCTGATCGGTGTCGCCTCATCGCATAAACGCTGAATTCACATATCTGTGTCATCCAGAATCGGCATTTTCGCGTATAACGGCGTAGCACTTGCAGTGCAACCGTAAGGCACGCGTAATGTGTCGCAAATTGGTATGAGTACAGAATGAATTCGCCTGTTAAGAATGCGCCGGTGTCCGTAGATGACAAGGCGCCTAATCCCGTTGATATCCACGTCGGTGCCCGTGTGCGCATGCGCCGCAAATTTCTCGGCCTCAGTCAGGAGGCGCTGGCCGACCAGATCGGCCTGACCTTCCAGCAGGTCCAGAAATACGAGCGCGGCACCAACCGCATCAGTTCGTCGAAGCTCTATGAGATTTCGCATGTCCTGAAAACGCCGGTGGCCTATTACTTCGAAGGCTTCGGCGCGAACGAGACCGAGGGGTTCAGCGAATCGCATAGCGAACAGGCCGTGCACGCGTTCCTGATGTCGGGCGAAGGCATTGAACTGGCCGAGGCCTTTCCGCGTATCCGGTCGGCAAAGCAGCGCCGCAAGGTGCTGGAACTGGTCCGGTCGCTGGCGGAACTGGACGAAGACTGATCTGTCGCCGCAATGAAAAAAGCCCTCCGGCACAAACCGGAGGGCTTTTTTACTTATACCTCCCTGCACTTCAGTGCGGGGAGGGTGGCATCGCGGAGCGATGACGGGTGGGGTGTTCTTTCTACGGATATATTGTGCCCGAGAAAGACACCCCACCACCACATCTCACCGACTTCGTCTGTTCGTGCGGTCCCCCTCCCCGCCAAAGGCAGGGAGGTATAATGGATATCTTACCAGATGCGGACGCGATCTTCCGGCTTCAGGTAGTACTTGCCGTCCTTGACGTTGAAGGCCTTGTACCAGTCGTCGATATTGCGCATCGGGCCGATGACGCGGAACATGCCCGGCGAATGCGGGTCGGAAACGACCTGCGCGCGCAGGGCGTCGTCGCGGTACTTGGTCGCCCAGACCTGTGCAAAGCCCAGGAAGACGCGCTGATCGCCGGTGATACCGTCGAGCACCGGGGCCTCAGCGCCCTTGAGCGACAGGCGGTAGGCTTCGAGGCCCATCAGCACGCCGCCCAGATCGGCGATGTTCTCGCCCATGGTCAGGCCGCCCTGCACATGCGCGCCGGGAAGCGGCTCGTAGGTGTCGTACTGCGCGCCGAAAATCTTGGCCTGAGCGTCGAACTTGGCGCCGTCCTCTGCCGTCCACCAGTCGCGCAGGACGCCGTCGCCGTCCGATTTGCGGCCCTGATCGTCGAAGCCGTGGGTGATTTCGTGGCCGATGACGCCGCCGATGGCGCCGTAATTGACCGCCGGATCGGCCTTCGGGTCGAAGAAGGGCGGTTGCAGGATGGCGGCGGGGAAGACGATCTCGTTACGCGTCGGCGAATAGTAGGCATTGACGGTTTGCGGCGTCATGCCCCATTCGAGCGGATCGACCGGCTTGTTGAGCTTGGCCAGACGCTCGTTCCAGCGGAACTGCGAGTTACGGACTATATTGCCGTACAGGTCGTCGGCCTTCACCTCCAGCTTGGAATAGTCCTTCCACTTGTCCGGATAGGCGATCTTGACGCCGAACTTGTTCAGCTTCTCGTGCGCCTTGGCCTTGGTCTCTGCGCTCATCCAGGTCAGACCGTCGATGCGCTTGCCCATGGCGGTTTTCAGGTCCGCGACAAGGCCCTGCATCATGGTCTTGGATTCCGCCGGGAAGTAGCGGTTGACGTATTCGCGGCCGAGCGCTTCGCCCATGGCGCCGTCGGTGACCGACAGGGCGCGCTTCCACAGCGGACGCTGCACCTTGGCACCGCTCAGGTCGCGCGAACGGAACTCCCACTGACGCGTCGAGAAACGGTCCGACAGGTAGGGCGCGGCTTCGTCGACGGTCTTGAAGGTCTGCCACGCCTTGATCGTTTCCAGCGGCGTGTCGGCGTAGATCTTGGCGATCTTCGGGAAGGCGGTGTTTTGCGACACGACGATCTTCTCGGCCTTGTCGAGGCCCGAGGCCTTGAAGAAGGTAACGAAGTCAAAGCCCGGCGACGATGCGGCGATTTCCTTGATCGTCATCGGGTTGTAGGTCTTGTTGTCGTCGCGGTTTTCGATGCGCGACCATGAGGCCTCGGCGATCTTCGTTTCGAAGGCGACGATGTCCTTGGCCGCCTGAGCGGCGTTCGGATAGCCGACCATGCGCAGGACGTCGGTGACATAGGCTTCGTAGAGCGTCTTCTTGGCGGCGAAGCTGTCCTTCAGATAGTAGTCGCGGTCCGGCAGGCTGAGGCCTGATTGCGACACGTACAGGATGTTGATGCCGGGGTTCTTCTGGTCGGCATTGATCGACGGACCGAAGATCGAGGCGCCGAACTTGCCCGAAGTCTGGCCCATATAGGCGGCCATCTCGCCCTTGGTCTTGATATTGCGGATGTTGGCCAGCGTCGGGGCCAGGGGGGCGACGTCGAGCGCGTTGCGCGCCTTCGTGTCCATCATCGAATTATAGAAGTCGGCGATCTTCTTTTCGTCGCCGGTCAGGCCCTGTTTCGTCGACAGATCGTCGATAATGACCTTCAGGCGGTTGTCCGACAGGTTGCGCAGCTCGGCAAAGGCCCCCCACGAGGTGCGATCGTCGGGGATGACGATGGCGTCGACGGCCTTGCCGTTCACGTAGCGGAAGAAATCGTCGCCGGGGTTGACGGAGGTGTCCATGCCCTTGAGGTCGACGCCCCAGGTGCCGAAGGTGCGCGCGACCGTCGAATTGACGCCGCCCGGTTCTGTGCCATCCGCACCGGCACCCGACAGCAGGGCATCGACGGTGGGCAGGCTTTGGTAGAAGCACATCTCGTCGAGGCAGCGACGCTCATCGGCGTGTGCAAGGGCGGGGGTAACGAGGCTGAGGGCCAGGGCGGTGGTAGCGAGCAGTGGGAAACGTGTACGCATGGTCTGTCCGGAATTGGTGATGAAGGAACTGTTGAGACACCTTTCATACCTCCCCGGTGTACCGGGGAGGGGGACCGCACGACGCGCGAAGCGCTAGATGCGGTGGTGGGGGCCTTTGGGACGTTCAACGCGCGGTGCGGGTTGATCCTTCGCAAGGCCCCCCACCGTCTTTTTGAGCTGACGCTCAAAAATCCACCTCCCCCACAGAGTAGGGGAGTATTAAGGGCGGCTTATACAGGCTGTAAAAGTAGTGGTGTCGTTCCCAGTGAAAAATAGGCTCATTTGAAACGACGCGGCACCATGACGCATTTTTTTGCGTTCGTCTCATAAAATTTCTTTCATAATCAGAAGCTATGCCGCAGGTTACGGAATAGGGGAATTTCAACCATATTTTATAAGGAATATTCGCGTTGCCGATGGGTTTGCTACCGGAAGGAACCGCCGCACACGTGGCGACGTCAGGCACCAGCTCGTCGGGTATCGCCTTTCTGATCGCCGCAGCGGTTTTTGTTCCCTTTTTCCATCGCTTTCGCGTGTCGCCGGTGCTCG
Source organism: Asticcacaulis aquaticus (assembly GCF_028550415.1). Lineage (GTDB taxonomy): Bacteria > Pseudomonadota > Alphaproteobacteria > Caulobacterales > Caulobacteraceae > Asticcacaulis > Asticcacaulis aquaticus. The sequence continues at coordinate 70,154 of NZ_JAQQKX010000007.1, read as the reverse complement.
GCTTTCTGCTGGTCGGCGCGCTTCTGGGGCCGTTCGGTCTGGGGCGGCTCGAAGACCACGTGCCCTTCGTATCGATGTTCACCATTTCCCAGACCGAGGACGTGCATCAGCTCGCCGAGCTGGGGGTCGTCTTCCTGCTGTTCGCCATCGGGCTGGAACTGACCTGGGAACGCCTCAAGGCCATGCGGCGGATGGTCTTCGGACTGGGGGCGCTGCAAATCGTCATCTGCGCCGCGGTGCTGACCGGGCTGTTTCTGCTGCTGGGGCGCGGGGTCGGCGGCGCGGTGGCCGTGGCGATGGGGCTGGCCCTGTCCTCGACGGCGATGGTCATGCCGGTCATGGCCGAACGCAAGCGCCTGCATACGGCGACGGGGCGCAGCGTCTTCGCCGTTCTGCTGGCGCAGGATCTGGCCGTCGCCCCGATCATGGTCACGGTCATCGTCCTGGCTTCGGGCACGGATTCCTTCGGCATCAGCGGCCTGCTGGCGCTTATCCCCGCCATCCTCGCCATCGGCCTGATCGTCATCGGCGGGCGCCTGTTGCTCAGGCCTTTGTTCCGTTCGGCGGCGCTGGCCAAGAGCGCGGAAATCTTCATGGCTGCCTGTTTCCTCGTCGTGCTGGTATCCGGACAACTGGCCGTCTGGGCCGGGTTGAGCATGGGCTTAGGGGCCTTTATCGCCGGGCTGCTGCTGGCGGAAACCGAGTACCGTCGCGAAATCGAAATGATGGTCGAGCCGTTCAAGGGCCTGCTACTCGGCCTGTTCTTCGTCACGGTGGGCGCGCGGCTCGACTTCGCCATCGTCATGGCCCAGCCGGTGCTGGTGCTGGGTTTCGCCTTCGCCCTGATCGCCATCAAGATCGCGGTCGTAGCCCCGATCGCGCGCGGCTTCGGCCTGAGCTGGCGCGGCGCACTGGAGGCTGCTGCCGTGCTGGCACCCGCCGGGGAATTCGCCTTCGTCATCATCGACGAGGCCATAGGGCGTAATCTGGTCAGTTCCGGTTTCGGCCACGCGGTGATCGTCTCGGCCATCGTCTCGATGTTCATGGTCCCGGCGCTGGCCATGCTGGGCGGCAAGGTCAATCGCAAATCTGCGACCGCCGAAGCAGCACCCGCTGAAGCCCCGTCTCAGGTATCCGAAAAGGTCGACGTGCTGGTGGTCGGTTATGGCCGCGTCGGAGAGCTGGTGGTCGATATGCTGCGGCGGCACGATATTTCGTTCGCGGTGATCGACGCCAATCCGAAGGTGACCTCGCGCGCCCGGCGTGAAGGCGTCGAAGCCTGGTACGGCGACGCCTCGCATCCGGAAATGCTCAGGCGTATGGGGCTGGACAATGTGCGGGCGGTGGTCATCACCGTGTCGAACGCCATCTTTACCGATAACGTGGTGGCGGCGGTGCGCACGGTGCGTACCGATGTCGGTCTGATCGCGCGGGCCAGAGACGCCCGCCACGCGGAGAAGCTCTACGGTCTGGGGGTCACAGACGCCGTACCGGAAACCATCGAGGCGTCGCTGCAACTGGCGGAAAACACGCTGGTCGATCTGGGGGTGCCGATGGGGCTGGTCCTGGCCTCGATCCACGAAAAGCGCGACGAGTTCCGCAAGGACCTGCTCAAATACGCGCCGGACGGCCACGTGCCGCGTATCCTGCGCTCGACGTTACGCAAGGTGGCGGGGGAGGCATAGGTTTTATGTCACGTAAAACGCCTAAAACCGTCTGTAAGAATGTCGAGGTCGATGAATTGGCTTTCGAGCAATTGAAAGTGGAATTGACTCATGCTTTTGCAGCGCCTGAGGAGTCCTACAAAGTTGTGTCAGCGGCTGATGTAATTGCTCGCAATCGGGCCTTCATAAGATAAGAAGATTTGACCACGAAAAGCACGAAAAACACTAAAAAGAGAGCGCTTAAATTCCTGCGCGAAGCGCCCTAAATCATTAGCGGCTGTGCATATGTTAAGGCGCTTCGCGCAAAGATTCAACGCGATGAATTTTTAGTGTTTTTCGTGCTTTTCGTGGTCAAAAAATCTTAATCCGCCGCGTGGCTGTGGGCTTCCAGCCGGTCGCGCAGACCGTCGATCTCGGCAAAGAAGCGCTTGCGGATTTCGGCGGCAAACGGATTGTCGCGCTCGATCGACATGAACAGTTCGTCCGAGTCACCCTGCACGAGGCCGACGCCCTGCATCATCAGGTCGTAGGAACGCGTGGTGTGGACGCGCGGCAGAGGCTCAAGGCCGCTCAGGACCTTGGCGATCATGTGCGTCAGGCCCTGCACGGCGGCCAGGGCGCGGTCGTGGATTTCCGGCGTCGCCAGCGAGACTTTGAGGTCCAGCGTCCGCTCGAAGAACTGCACGATGGGTTTCAGGTGACGCACGCGCACCGGGCAAACGACGATTTCCATGCCGTGGATGCCGTATTTCGCCGACTGCGGGCCGAACAAGGGGTGGGTGCACAGGATTGAAACCTGCGGCGGCAGGGCCTCCTGTAACCACGCCGCGGGCTTGACCTTGACCGAGCCGACGTCGATGACAAGGCCGTCCAGCGGCACGTGCGGCCCGATCTTCGTCGCCAGTTCCTTCAGCGTACGGATCGGCGTGGCGAGGATCACGACCTTGCAGCCGGCGGCTTCTTCCAGCGAGACCAGCGAGACATTGTGCCGTTTGGCATAGGCTTTCGCTTCGGGGGACGGATCATAAGCCAGGATGTCGAAATAGGGCGCCAGATGACGCACGATGAGGCGGCCGAAGGCGCCTAACCCGAACAAACCCAGTTTGTGAACTTTTTTCACCACGTCACGTCGCTTTTTAGATAGCTGTTTGGCCAGCTTTTTTGGAAGGGACGCGAAGTAGCATGTTCTAAACAGGTGTGCGACATTAAACGCCAAACCCGCGCATAATTAGATGGAATTTGCAGAAAATGAGGGTGGTTTTGCAAATATCTTGCGTGTCGTGGCAAAAATTTGCACGAACCTGTCGTTGCTTTTGCAAACAAACCGGTTGCATTCGTTCTTAAATCGGAAGACGTTTCTTTTGTTACTAAATAAAGTGCCGCCGACACCGGTTGTTCGGCATCGACGGCAAGCAAAGTTCAAGTTGAAAGCGGTAATCTATTCTCTTTTGCCGCCGAACAGTCCGCCGCCTTTCTTCTTTTCCTTCTCGCGTTCGACGGCGCGCTGCTCCAGACCGCGCTGCAGCGGCGTCTTGGGCAGTTCGGCCAGGGTCAGCTTGCCGTCCTTATTGGCATCGAGCATGTCGAAGCGCTGGCCGGTCGCATTGATCCATTCGTCGACCGTAATGCGGAAATCGAAATTGGTGTCGGCGTTGCGGATCGGCTGCGGTTCGTTGATCAGGCTGAACTGCGCGGCGCCGACGACGCGTTTCACGTAGCGGTTCTGGGCGGCCTCCTTGTCGCCTTCGTCCTCGGCGCGGCGCGGGTTCTTCGGCTGGGCGACCAGCGGGCTGAAACCGGCGATTTCCGGCGCCAGAACGGCTTCGTAATGGCTGTTGTCCTGTGAGGTAATCACCTTCTTGCCGTCGCGGTCGACGATGGCGAAAAAGCGCAGGGCGTCGTTCATGAATTCGTCGCGCGACAAGGCGCCGTCCTTATCCGTGTCCGCCGCGGCGAACCAGACCGCCGTCGGGTAGGGGTCTTTCAGAGGGGCCTTGAACACTTCGCCCGACGGGCTGAAAAACACCGCCTGACCGACCGTGTGGCCGTCGGCCTTGGGGCCTTGTTCGCCCGACGGCGGCGGGCCCATGTTCGGGCGTCCCTGCCCGCCGCCCGGAGGCCCCGGCTGCGCCAGCACGGGCGCCGCAAAAGCCAGAGCGAAAAGGCTGGCGCAGAAGAAGGTTTTGGTCGTCATAAGGAGGTTCCCGCCGGATATATTGGACGCTTATTTGAAGTCCATATGTGCTTTTTACATGGTTGGAATATGGCGGCAATGACATAGAGCGCATTCCGAAAAGTGTGCAACGGTTTTTGGAATCAAATGCGCGAAAACAAAAAGAGCGCATTCCAAAAAGTGTGCAACGGTTTTTGGAATCAAATGCGCGACAAAAAAATGGGCTTTAAATTGGAAGGATGTTGCGCTCGCGCCAAGCAAGGCAATTTTTGCCGGTAAGCAAAAAGCTCTTGATTTGTATTTTTTATGATATAGTGTAAATTAAATCAGGCATGATTAAAGTTTAAAATATGTCTTTCTCGTTTCATTTAAGAAATGAGTGTTAATTCAATACATCATTAACAATAAGAACATCTTCATGTGGGGTTCGTCCTGTTGACGAACTTTGTAAAAGGAGATGGATTATGCAGATCGGATCGACATCTGCGGCCGCCTTGGCGCAAATGCAGGCGAAGATTTTTTCCAAAATCGACGCCAACAGCGACGGCGGCATTACGCTGGAGGAAATGACCTCCGGTGCCCCCACCAGCAAGACGGGCAAGACCGAAGACGCGGCGTCGGTGGCCAAGCGCTTCGCCAGCATGGACACCGACAGCAATGGTTCGGTGACCGAAGAGGAAAGCGTAAGTTACCTCCAGACCCAGATCGCCTCCGGGACCATGGGCAGCATGTTGCAGGCCCAGGAAGCAAGTCAGAGTGGGCCGCCGCCGATGGGCGGGGCGAAGGGCGGCAGCGCGCCGCAAACCTTCGACGAACTCGACACCAACGAAGACGGCACTGTCAGCCTCGACGAAATGACGGCGGCGTCCGGCACCGACGAAAGCGGTGACACGTCGAAGATCGAGGAACTGTTCTCGGCTATGGATGCTGACGGCGACGGTTCGGTGACCGAGTCGGAGAAGTCGAGCTTCGATGAGCAGATGCGCGCCAACGGCCCGCCGCCGGGCGGTCCGGGCGGCCCTCAGGGCGCAGGCGGTATGGGGGGCGGCGCTCAAAGCTTCGACGCTCTGGACACCAATCAGGACGGCACGGTCAGCCTAGACGAAATGATGGCGGCGTCCGGCACCGACGAAAGCGGCGACACGTCCAAGATCGAAGAACTGTTCTCGGCCATGGACTCCGATGGCGACGGTTCGGTGACCGAGACGGAGAAGTCGAGCTTCGATGAGCAGATGCGCGCCAATGGCCCGCCGCCGCCGCAAGGCGCACCGACACAAGCCGACAGCGCTTCTGATAGCACTTCCGGCAGCGATGCGACCGCTGCCAAGTTCGCGGCCCTGACCAGCCGCTGGATGCAGTCCATGGCCAGCGTCATCGCGGACCAGACGACCACCACCACGACCTCGGTGGCGGCGTAAACCCGAAGACCGCAGACGGGTCGAAAACTAAAAAAGAGCGGGACAGAAGGCCCGCTCTTTTTCCGTATCAGAGGCTGCCTTAGGCGTCAGGACTCGCTGTTCGACCACTCGCGCGACAGCGAGGCCCACACATAGTCGAGCAGCAGATAGAAGAAGACCGTCTTGACGAAGGGCAGGGTCTGCACGGCACTGAAATGCTCGACGGCGATGGCCAGCCAGAGGGTGGCGACCATGACCCAGGCGGCGATCATGATCTTGCGCGGCAGCAGCAGTTTTTGGGCAAAGGACATATACGCGTCTCGCTCAACGGGGGAACAGGTGATCTCAGGGTACGAGCGGCCTGTTTATAACAGGTTAATCTTTTTTGGAACCGCTTTCCTATTGCCTCTTTATTTTCATTTGGGCTCTGAGTCATAAAACCCGATTTCGATCAAAGCTTTAGGTCTCGGCTCGGGGACCTTATCGCGCGCTTACGCCTGCCGCGGCTATGCTCCCGTTTCGTCAAAGGCGTATCCCTATGAGCCATTTACCGCCCATCCCTCCGGCCAGTCGCAGCCCGAACGGGCCGTCGGACGCTCACGCGACCAATGCCGATCCGCACATCGCCGATACCTCGGTCAATCCGGATCAGAAGGGCCAGTCGGCCAATACGAAGATCAATACAATCCATTCGGGTAACCAGCAGGACCGGTAGTTGGTAACCCATATGCGGGCCTTCGGGTCCGCTTTTTTTGTGCAGGGCCTACACCACGGTGTTCAGGTTAAGTGTAAATTTACCGAACCGGGCAATCTTATCCACACCTCTAAGTAGTATGCGTATGGAGCGCGCCCATGCCCCTGTGGACCCCTGCCTCGTTCAACCGCAATGCGGCGCTTCAACGCGCGATCGATCAGTCGATGGCGGTGGTCAGTTTCGATACCGATGGCCGGCTGCTTGAGGCCAACGACAATTTCCTCAAGACCATGGGCTACAGTGCCGCCGAAGTGATCGGCAAGCCGCACCGCATGTTCATGCCGGATGGCGAGGCCGACGGCGATGCCTACCGGTCGTTCTGGGCGTCGTTGCGCGCCGGGCAGTTCAAGGAAGGCGAATTCCGCCGGGTCGCGAAAAACGAACGCGAAATCTGGTTGCAGGCGACCTATAATCCGGTAGTAGATTCGCGCGGTCGCGTGACGCGCATCGTCAAGATCGCCTCCGATATCACCGCCGACAAGCACCGCGCGCTCAGCGATGCCGGTCAGATCGCCGCCATCCAGCGGTCGCAGGCCGTTATCTCGTTCAATATGGACGGCACCATCCTCGACGCCAACGACAATTTCCTCGGCGCCATGGGGTATGGCCTGAGCGAGATCGCCGGCCATCATCACCGTATGTTCCTGACGCCTGAGGATGCGGCCTCGGCGGCCTATGCCGATTTCTGGGCGGCGCTGCGTCGCGGCGAGTTTCAGGCCGGTGAATTCCGTCGCATCGGCAAGGGGCATAGCGAAGTATGGATTCGCGCCACCTATAACCCGATCCTCGACGACAGCGGCCGCCCAGTGAAGGTCGTCAAGTTCGCCACCGACGTCACCGCCGAAAAGCGTCGCAACGCCGACTACGAAGGTCAGATCGCCGCCATCAACCGGACCCAGGCCGTCATTTCGTTCCGTCTGGATGGCACGATCATCGATGCCAACGAGAACTTCCTGACCGCGACCGGTTACCGCCTGCCCGAGATCAAGGACCAGCACCACCGTCTGTTCGTGGCGAAGCATTACGCCACCAGCGACGAATACCGCGTCTTCTGGGAGCGGTTGGGGCGCGGCGAAGCCCTGTCGGCCATCTATCAGCGCTTCGGCAAGGGCGGGAAACTGATCTGGCTTCAGGCGACCTATAATCCGATCCTCGACGCCAATGGCCGCCCGGTCAAGGTCGTCAAATACGCCACCGACATCACCGCCAGCATGGGCGCCCGCTCACGCGCCGTCGAAGCCGCCGAAGACACGCTCAACAATGTCGAAACCGTCGCTGCCGCTGCCGAGGAAATGAACGCCTCGGTCAGCGATATCGCCAGCGGCATGCTGCGCACCAAGGAGGCCGTCGACCAGATCCATGCACGCACCAGCGCGGCGGGGCGTTCGACCGGCGAAATGCGTCAGGCGGCGCAATCTATGGACGGCGTGGTGCAACTGATCGCGCAGGTCGCCGGTCAGATCAACCTGCTGGCGCTCAACGCCACCATCGAGTCGGCGCGCGCCGGTGAGGCCGGTCGCGGCTTTGCCGTCGTCGCCAACGAGGTCAAGGTGCTGGCGGCCCAGACCAGCGCCGCCACGACGCGCATTTCCAGCGAAATCGCCGGGATGCAGACCCTGTCCGATCAGGTCGTCGGCGCGCTGGAATCGATCACGGCCGCCATCGACGAGGTTCAGGGCTTCGTTGACACGGCGACGGGTTCGATCCAGGAACAGAGCGCCGTGACGCAGGAAATTTCCGCCAATATGCACGTGGCGGCCGGCGGCGTGGCCGATATCGGGCGCAATCTCGACGACTGGATCATCGGCATGGAGGAGCGCCGCTTCGACGCCCGCGTGCGCACGGCCAAGCCGGCGCGCCTGATCCTGCCGCACGGCGGCTCGGTCAACTGCTCGCTGCGCAATCTGTCGAAAAGCGGCGCCAAGCTGATTCTGGCCGACCATCAGCACCTGCCCGAGGTCTTCGATCTGGAGGTCGTCGATGAGCCGGGCCGCCGCCGCTGCCGCATCGCCCGTCGGGGCAAGGGCGAGATCGGCGTGCGGTTCTTGGAAGCGGCCAGCGGCGTCTATGCTGCATAATGGGATTGCCGGGCGCGCGGTCGCAGGTTAGCGTTTCGCGATTGCGAAAGGTTTGGCGATGGCACGCATACTGAGCCTCTGGCTGGTCTTGATGGGGATGATGATGACACAGGCACAGGCGGCTTCGCGGCTGGATACGACGCCGCGCATCGCGGTCCTGTCGGCGTTCGAACCCGAATGGCAGGCTCTGATCGGGCGGCTTGAAGGGGCGAAGACCTATAGCATCAACGGTATGAGCTATGTGACCGGGACGCTGGAAGGTAAGCCCGTGGTGCTGGCCATGTCCGGCATGTCGATGGTCAATGCCGCCATGACGACGCAGATTCTGATCGACCGGTTTCAGGTCGGACGCATCGTCTTTTCCGGCATAGCGGGGGGGATCGATCCGGCGCTCAATATCGGCGATGTGGTGGTGCCCGCACGCTGGGCCCAGTCGCTGGAGACGATCATGGGGCGCAAGACCGACAAGGGGTATGTCAGGCCGGACTGGCTGACCTGGGCGCCCGACGGTATGGCGGCCCATGGCATGATGATTCCCAATTCGGTGGTGGTCGGCAGCGCGGCGGAGGCGGCCAAACCGAAGGTCTGGTTCGATGCCGATCCGGCCCTGCTGGCGGTGGCCGCAAAGCTGGAACAGAGCGAACTGGCGTGGTGCACCCGGGACGGCCAGTGCCTTGCGCACCGCCCGAAGCTGCATGTCGGCGGTGAGGGGGTGTCGTCGTCGGCCTTTGTCGATAATGCCGATTACCGCGACTATCTGCACCGGGTATATACCGCGCGCGTCACCGATATGGAAAGTGCGGCAGTGGCGCAGGTCGCCTTTGCCAATGGCGTGCCGTTCATCGTGTTCCGCAGCTTGTCTGATCTGGCGGGGGGCGACGAGCACGCCAATCAGATGGCGGTATTCATGACGCTGGCGGCGGAAAATTCGGCGGCGGTGGTGTGCCGGTTCATCCGGGCGCTGCCTTAGTAAGTTGTCGTGGGGCTCATATTGCGCACAATAAGGGCCCCCACCACCACATCTCACTCACTGCGTTCGCTCGTGCGGTCCCCCTCCCCAGCAAGCTGGGGAGGTATGATTCAGAAATACCTCTCTTTTCATACCTCCCTGACCTCAGCGCAAAAGTTTCAGCATAATTGATGAGGTCGGGGAGGGGGACCGCACGACGCGCGAAGCGCGAAGCGCGAAGCGCTAGATGTGGTGGTGGGGGCCCTCGTTGCATACCGAACTTTCAGCTTGCGGAAGACCAAACCTTGGGCGCTAATATCCGCGTTTGCGTGTGGGGACGATCATGGGGTTTCTCGATAAGTATTTCGGTCTGACGGCGCAGGGCACCACGGTCCGCACCGAGGTCATGGCCGGGTTCACCACCTTCCTGACCATGGCCTATATCGTGCTGGTCAATCCGGCCATCCTGTCGCAGACGGGGATGCCGCTGGCCGCCGTCGCCGCCGCGACCTGTGCGTCGGCGGCGTTTGCCTCGATCCTGATGGGGCTGGTTGCCAACTACCCGCTGGCCATGGCGCCGGGCATGGGGTTGAACGCCTATTTCACCTTCACCGTCGTCAAGGGCATGGGCCTGCCGTGGCAGACGGCACTCGGCTGTGTGTTCCTGTCCGGCGTCTGTTTCCTGCTGCTGACGCTTGGTGGCGTGCGGCAGATGATCGTCAACGCCATCCCCAAACCGTTGTTCGCTGCGGTGGCGGGCGGGATCGGCCTGTTCATCGCCTTTATCGGCCTCAAGGAAGCGGGGATCATCGTCGCCAATCCCGCGACGACGGTCGGCTTAGGCGATCTGAAATCGCCGGTTCCGGCGCTGGCCTTGGGCGGGCTTCTGATCATCGCCATTCTCAATGCGTGGCGCGTCAAGGGCGCCGTGCTGATCGGCATTCTGGCCACCGCCGCTATCGGCTGGGGACTGGGTATGGTGACCTACACGCCGCAGCCCTATAATCTGTCGGACCTGACGGCGACGGCCTTCGCGCTCGATATTCCGGCAGCGCTCGATATTGGCAAGACCGGGTTCGGTATCTTAGAGATCGTCTTCGTCTTCCTGTTCGTCGACCTTTTCGACAATGTGGGGACGTTGGTGGGGGTGTCGAAAAAAGCCGGTCTGATGAAGCCCGACGGCACGATCCCGCGCCTCAACCGCATCCTGTTTACCGACTCGGTTGCCTCAATGGCGGGGGCAGTGATGGGGACCTCGACCGTCACCTCCTATATCGAAAGCGCGGCGGGCGTGTCCGAGGGCGGCCGCACCGGTCTGACCGCCGTGGTGACGGGGTTGTTGTTCCTGATCGTCATGTTCTTCGCGCCCTATGCGCAGGTCATCCCCGCCGCCGCGACCGCTCCGGCTTTGATCATTGTGGGTGCGATGATGATGGCGCCCTTACGCGAAATCGAGTGGGAGGATCCGCTGGTCTCGGTTCCGGCCTTCCTGATCCTGATCGGGATTCCGCTCACCTTTTCCATCGCCAATGGTCTGGCCTTCGGGATCACGGCCTATGCGGTGATCAAGCTCCTGCGCGGTCAGGCGCGTCTGGGCGACTGGATGTTGCTGGTGCTGGCGGGGTTGTTCGTGTTCCGCTTTATCTATCTGAGCGCGGGGTAGGCCTTGCATCCTTCCCTGTTTACGGGGAAGGTGGCGGACAAGCGCGAAGCGTTTGGACGTCGGAAGGGGGATGCGGCGTTTCAACGAGGACCGATGGTGTTTGGGGTATCTGTGGTCCCCCCTTCCGTCACTTCGCTTTGCTCAGCGCCACCTTCCCCGTAAACGGGGAAGGATGTTAAGTGCTCTCTGGCCCCGTAAACGGGGAAGGATGAATATACACTTGCCCGTGAACACCGGAAATGACGCTTGAGCGTTTCGTTATTTTAGTTACAATTGTGACAAAAATAACAGGAAACGTCCATGCCCGCCTACCTCTCCGGTTTCGGCAATCATCACGCCAGCGAAGCCTTGCCCGGCGCCTTGCCGGAGGGGCAAAACTCGCCGCAGACCTGTCCCTATGGCCTTTATGCCGAACAACTGAGCGGTACGCCGTTCACCGCGCCGCGCACGCAGAACCGCCGGTCGTGGCTCTATCGCATCCGTCCAACCCTGTCCCATTGGGGTGCGTTTCAGAAGGTCGAAACCGGTGATTGGCGCTCCGCCCCCGCGCGCGAAGTCGAGGTGCCGCCGCAGCCTCTGCGCTGGAACCCGCTGCCGCTGCCCGATGGTGAGGTGGCGTTTCCGCAAGGCGTGCACACCCTGACGACTTGCGGCGATGCCGGGGCTGGGCACGGCATGGCGGCGTCGGTTTATGCGCTAACGCGGTCGATGCACGACGCCTATTTCTACAATGCCGATGCCGAGATGCTCTTCGTGCCGCAGCAGGGGGATTTGTGTTTCCATACCGAGATGGGGCTGATCGAGGCCGAACCGGCCGAAATCGTCGTCATCCCGCGCGGCGTCAAGTTCCGGCTGGAGATCGACGGCCCGGTGCGTGGCTATTTGTGCGAGAACTACGGCGCGCCGTTTCAGTTGCCGGAACGCGGGCCGATCGGGGCCAACGGATTGGCCAACGAGCGCGATTTTCTCTATCCGCAGGCGGCGTTCGAGGACCGTGAAGCGCCCTCGAAGATGTATGTCAAATGGGGTGGCGATCTGTGGGCCACCGATCTCGCGCATAGCCCACTCGATGTCGTCGCGTGGCATGGCAATCACGCACCCTATAGGTACGATCTGCGAAGGTTCTGTCCGATGGGGCCAATCCTGTTCGACCACGCCGATCCGTCGATCTTCACCGTTCTGACGTCGCCGTCGGAGGTGCCGGGAACGGCCAATATCGACTTGGTGATCTTCCCTGACCGCTGGCTGGTCGCCGAACATAGCTTCCGGCCACCGTGGTATCATATGAACATCATGAGCGAATTCATGGGCCTGATCCACGGGCAGTACGACGCCAAGCCGAACGGTTTCGCCCCGGGGGCGGCGTCGCTGCACAACCGGCTGATCCCGCACGGCCCGGACGCCGAGGTCTTTGCGGCGGCCAACCATACCGACCTGAAACCCCAGAAGCTGGAAGGGACTCTGGCCTTCATGCTGGAGACTCGACTGCCGCAACAGGTGACGCGATGGGCGTGGAAGAGTTCGATGCGGCAAGTCGAGTATGGGCTGTACGGGCAGAAGTTGGAGCCGCACTTCCTTTCCCCTCTCCCTGAGGGAGAGGGAAGCGCAAAGACGATAGGCTTTGAGCAGGGTGAGGGGGAAATGTTTCAGTCCGAGCCCCCTGCTGGCAGTTCCCCCTCACCCGGCCTTGACAGGCCACCCTCTCCCTCAGGGAGAGGGAAAGGGAGGGCGACATGATCGACCACACCCACGACATCGCCTTGAAAAGCTGGGTCGAGTCCGCCAACGGACACCCGGACTTTCCGATCCAGAACCTGCCGCTGGGGATTTTCAGCGCGGGTGATACGCCGCGTCCCGGGGTCGCCATCGGTGACTTGATCCTCGACCTGACGGCGGCAAAGGCGTTGTTCGATCTTGTGCCGGAAGGCCAAACCCTCAACGCCTTCATGGCCTTGGGTAAAGGGCCGCGTCAGGCCTTACGTCTGCGGCTGGTGGAGATTCTGCGCGAGGGCAGTCCGCATCGCGCGGTGGTGGAAACTTGTCTGCATAAGGCGTCGGACTGTATCCTGCACCTGCCGTTTCACATCGGCGACTATACGGACTTCTATGTCGGCATCCATCACGCGCAGAACGTCGGCGCGCTGTTCCGGCCTGATAATCCGCTCTTACCGAACTATAGGCACCTCCCGATCGGTTATCACGGGCGGGCTTCTTCGGTCGTGGCGTCGGGCGTGGATGTGCGCCGCCCGCACGGCCAGACCAAAGCGCCGGATAGCGACACGCCGGTCTTTGGTCCGTCCAGGCGACTGGATTACGAACTGGAGCTGGGGGTGTGGATCGGGCCGGGCAACGATCTCGGTCAGCCGGTCGATATCTATGCGGCGGCGGATCAGGTCGCCGGGTTTTGCCTGCTCAACGACTGGTCGGCGCGTGACATTCAGGCGTGGGAATATCAGCCGCTGGGGCCGTTTCTGGCCAAGAACTTCGCCTCGACGGTGTCTTCATGGGTAATCACGCCGGAAGCGCTGATGCCATTCCGCGTGGCTCAGGCGGCGCGTGAGGCGGACGATCCGCCCCCCATGCCCTATCTGTGGAGCGAAAATGATCAGGCCGAAGGCGGCCTTAACCTCGAACTGGAGGTCTCGCTCCTGACGGCGCAGATGCGCGCGCAGGGCTTGCCGCCGCACAAATTGGCGCAATCGAACAGCCGCCACATGTACTGGACCGTGGCGCAGATGATCGCGCATCACACGGTCGGCGGCTGCAATCTGAGGCCCGGCGATCTGCTGGGGACGGGAACACTCTCGGGGCCGGAGGCCGGTATGCACGGCAGCTTGCTTGAGGCGAGCCATGGTGGCAAGGTGCCGGTCGTCTTACCGACCGGCGAGACGCGGACCTTCCTTCAGGACGGTGACAAGGTGATCCTCAGGGCGCGCGGGATGAGGGACGGCTTTGCCTCGATAGGTTTCGGTGAATGCCGCGGCAAGGTTGTGGGCTAATTTCTGGCCTGTTCGGCGCGGTTCGCATCATAGGCTGCGTCCGGCCCCTTGGCCGTCGGGCTTTCGTGGTTGAGCGCGGTGAAGGCGATCAGGAAACCGGCGATGACGGCCACCACCGACACCACACCCCAGGGCAGGCGGCGGGACGGCAGATTGCCCGGACCTTCCGGACCGGCGCGGGTCATTTCGTCGCCCTCGGCGTGCAGCGGGTCTTCATGATAATGGGACATCTAAGACTCCTTTCGTCGGGCTGAGCCTGACACGCCGGCGGGCAAATATCAGTACCGGTCTGAGGGTCATTTGTAAGAAAACGACAATGATCCCAAGGGGCTAGGTTTGTGGCGCATGGGGTGGAACCTGTATCAGACGGATTTCAGGGTCTCGATCAGACCGCGTTCCTGTTCTTCGCGCAGGAACGCAGCAATGGCCGTCGGGGCCATGGGTTTGCCGAACAGATAACCCTGAACGTGGACGGCGCCCGCCGCGCGCAACTGACGCAATTCGTCGACGGTTTCCACGCCTTCGATGATATGATCCATGCCGAGATTGGCGGCCAGTTCGATCATCGACTTGATGATCTTCTTGGACGTATCGCTGTGACTCAGTTCGACGACGAACGACCGGTCGATCTTGACCGTATCGACGCGGACGCGGTTGATATAGCTGAAATTGGTGTAGCCCGAGCCGAAGTCGTCGAGCGCCATGCGGCACCCCAGATCGCGCAGCCGCGAAATCCCGCGATGGGCCTGGGTAAAGTCGTTGAGCATTACGGTTTCGGTAATTTCGAATTCGATGCGGGCCGGGGCGACGCCGGAAGCTTCGACGACCTCGACGATGCGGTTCATGGCCACCGGCGACAGCAGGTCGCGCGCCGACAGATTGAAGGCCAGACGCATGTGCGGCGGCCACGTTCGGGCGGCGCTCAGGGCCTTGTCGAGCAGGATCGGCGTCAGGCGGGTGATCAGGCCCGACCGTTCGGCGGCGCGGATGAACACATCCGGCGGCACCTGCCCCAGCTTGTCGTTGTGCCAGCGGGCGAGGGCTTCGAAGGCCACTGTGCGGTTATCGACGATGTCGTATTGCGGCTGGAAGGCGAGGGTCAGTTCGCGATCGCTGTCGATATTGCGCAGGGCCTGCTCGACGGCCTGGGTCGAGCGTATCAGCGCCTCGTGCGTGCCGTCGAAAAGAATGGCGATGCCGCGTCCGCGTTCCTTGGCCTCGTAAAGGGCGTAGTCGGCGCGCTCCAGCAGCTTCGAAGGCGTCTCCGGGGTGTCGGGGACGCGGTGCGTAAAGCCCAGCGACGCCGACAGGTGCGCCGTTTCGTGCCCGATGGCATAGGGGGCGGACAAGGCGTCGCACAGGGCGTCGGCGCGCGATTGCCACGCCGCGGTATCGGCTATGTCGCTCAGGAGGATGGCAAATTCGTCGCCCCCCAGACGGGCGATCACCGCATCGGGGCCGCAGGTATCGCGCAGACGCCGGGCGACCTCGATCAATACCTGATCCCCGGCGGCGTGGCCGTAGATGTCGTTGATGGGCTTGAAACCGTCGAGATCGGCCAGGCCGAGAAAGAAGCCGTCGCCTTTCATCAGGCGGGCATCGAGGGTTTTGAGAAAGGCGCGGCGGTTGGCCAGCCCGGTCAGGGGATCGAAGGTCGCCAGCGACAGGGCTTCATCGCGATGGCGGTCCGCCGACAGACGGGCGCGCACGGCCTTGGTCATACTGGCGCGAATGACGGTGGACAGGCCGACGCCGATGAACAGGCCCGTCGCCGCAACCCAGGCGCAGTCGACCAGTTGCGGCCGCTCGAAGCTGTAGGCCGCCCACAGGAAGCCCGCCACCGCCGCCAGAGAGGTCACGACGACCACGCGTGGTCGCACGCCCGACACGGCAAAGGCCGGCAGCAGCAGGAGCAGATACATCAGCTTGATCGACCGGTACTGCAGGAAAATATCGAGCAGGGCATTGGCGATAAAGAGAAGCCCCAGCACATGGCCGGTGATTTCCAGCCGCAGGCTTGACGCCACCGTGCGGTTACAGAACCAGAAACCGACACACGCCGTCAGGGTCAGCAGGGACAGGCCGGGAATGAGGCCGGGATCGCCGGCGATGCGGTAAAACAGCGTGTTGAACAGGAAATAGGCGATCGCAAACAGCAGGAACTGACACATGCTGTGGCGCGCGGCTTCGGTCAATCCGGCGCGGATATGGGCGTCGTCGGGCCGACTGTCTGACGCGCGTGCGGTAAGCAAAACCTATCCCCGATACCCTGTCTGTTACGTCGAAGCCTGACCGTCGGTCGGGCGGCGTAAGGTATAATATGCTAGGTTAACATAGTGTTTTCCGTGAGGACTGAAAACAGCTTTCGGTTGAATATGGGCAGGCGCAGCCGTTGAAACTCCTTCGATGCGACGGCCATGAATGCCATTCTGTTTTGCGACTGCGAAAGGCCTTCCGCTCACAAAATCTGCGGGTCGCCGCCAAGGCTGTAACCTTAGTTGATGATAGCGCTGTCTTTTTGAGTTGCCTTTTGCTGCGTCGCAAACTAAATTCAACTTGTTCGACGTTTTTACGTCGATTGCCCTTCCTGGGCGTTTCCTCCCTGTAGACTTGGCCGCGCCGCAATGCGCGGCCTTTTTTTTGGTCTGCCACTTCGGTGAATATCATCGCTTTCTTATGCTGCCTCCGTATAAGCCGTAGGATGGGCTGTGGACGGGAGCGCAGATAATGGTGGGCGATGCGGGGCGTTTTCCGGCCGTAGGCGGCGTGATGGCGGCAAAAATCCGCGCCTTCGACTGGGCCTCGACGCCTTTGGGGCCGATCGACGGCTGGACGGCGACAATGCGTGTCGGGGTCAATCTGTGCCTGTCCTCGCATTTTCCAGTCTGCCTGTTTCTGGGGCCGGAGCTGATTGCCATCTATAACGACGCCTATATCCCGTTGACCGGGGATAAGCCGGAGTCGCTGGGCGAGCCGTTTCACATCACCTGGGCCGAGGTCTGGGACCAGATGGGGCCGATCGCCGAAAAGGCGCTGGGGGGTGAAGGTGCGTTTTTCGAGAACTATCATATCCCGCTCAAGCGCTATGGCGCCGAGCCCGAAGACGCCTATTTCACCTTTTCCTACAGCCCGTTCTATGACGAAAACGGCACGGTTATCGGCATTGTCGACACGGTGGTCGAAACGACCGGCAACGTTCTGGCGCAACGCAAGGCGCGCGCCGACCGCGAGCGTCTGGCCGAACTGTTCGAGCAGGCGCCGACCTTCATGACCCTGCTGCGCGGGCCGGAACACCGCTTCGAATATTGCAATCCGCGCTATCGGCAACTGATCGCCAACCGCGACGTGATTGGCCAGACTGTCGCCGAAGGTTTGCCGGAAACCCTCGAACAGGGCTTCGTCAACCTGCTGGATGAGGTTTATAATACGGGCAAGCCCTTCGTCGCCAACGGTGCCAAGATTGCTCTGTGGCAGGACGATGGTTCCTACGAGGATCGCTATCTTGATTTCGTCTATCAGCCGATTACCGATGCGTCAGGGGCCATAACCGGCATTTTCGTCGAAGGCGCCGATGTGACCGAACGCGTTCTGGCCGAGCAGATTGCGGCGAAGGCCCAGAGCGCGGCCGAGTCCGCCAATCTGGCCAAGTCGGAGTTTCTGGCCAATATGAGCCATGAAATCCGCACCCCGATGAACGCCATTGTCGGTCTGTCGGCGATTCTGGCCAAGTCGCAGCCTCTGACGGCCAAGCAGGGCGACTATATCCGCACGCTTCAGATGAGCGCGGACTCGCTTTTGGGTCTGATCAATGACCTGCTCGATATTGCGAAAATCGAGGCGCGCACGGTCGAGCTGGAGCACATCCCCTTCAGCCTGACGGCGCTCATTCAGGAGGTCGCCTCGATGATGGCGGTCCCGGTGCGCGAAAAGGGTCTGACCTTTACCGGCGAAGGCCATTGCGCCGAAAATCACATGTTCCTTGGTGATCCGACGCGTCTGCGCCAGATCATCGCCAATCTCTGTTCCAACGCCATCAAGTTCACCAAGGAAGGCGGCATCCACGTCGCCATTACCTGCGAACCGACCGATAATCCTCAGGTCGAGACCATCTGCATCGCGGTCAGCGATACCGGCATCGGCATCGCCGAAGACAAGATCGACACCATCTTCCAGAAGTTTGTGCAGGCAGATTCCAGCATCAACCGTAAATTCGGCGGGACGGGACTGGGGCTGGCCATCACCAAGACCCTGGCCGAGGTCATGGGCGGCACGATCTCGCTCAGCAGCACCGAGGGCAAGGGCTCGACCTTTACCGTCTGTGTGCCGCTGGAGATCGCGCCCGATAGCCTGCCCGACGATGTCGCCCTGCCGTCGATCGCCGAGGTGCTGGAAAATACCCTGCGACACCGCAAACAGCCGCCGGTGCTTCTGGTCGAAGACTACGAGCCGAATATTCTGGTGGCGTCGACGTTTCTGGAATCGTTCGGGTATCGCGTCGAAGTGGCGCGCAACGGCCTGGAAGCCTTCGAAAAGAGCAAGAACGGCACCTATATCGTCGCCCTGATGGACGTGCAGATGCCGGGACTGAACGGGCTGGACGCCACACGTATGATCCGTGCGTATGAGGCTCAGACGGGCAGGGCGCACCTGCCAATCATCGGCATTACCGCCCATGCTCTGGCCGGGGACCGCGAACGCTGTCTGGCGGTCGGCATGGACGATTATCTGCCCAAGCCGTTCAATCCGGACGAGTTGCAGGAGAAGATCCGGACCCTCGGCGGCAACTGATTAATATCGCCCTATAAACGCATTCATTCCTTACGGGGATTGGGTTCAGATCGTTTCCGAAAAACCGGATGGGTATTTCTACACCGCTCTGCACGACGTCGTGAAATGACCTTATTTACTCCCTCATAGAGTGTGTAATGTGTCGCGTGCGGCCACAGGGTTGTCCCGATGGGTGTGATACGCCTCCGATCGTAAGATATTGGAAAAGGTCGTTTGCATGTCGCCCAAAACCCGCAAAGCATTATGGATCGGACTGGCTGTCGTGGCCGTCCTGTTGGCGGCCTGGGGCGTTAAGGCCATTTTCTTTTCGAAGCCCAAGGCGCCGCCGGTCATTACCGCGCCGGTCGCCATGGGCAATGTCGAACGCACGGTGCTGGCGACCGGGTCGCTGGAACCCTACACCCTGATCAGCGTCGGGGCTCAGACCTCGGGCCGCGTCGAACGGCTGGCGGTGCAACTGGGTCAGCAGGTGAAAAAGGGCGACCTGATTGCCGAGATCGACTCGCAGACCCAGCGCAATACCTTGCAAAGCCAGCAGGCCGAGGTTGCCAATGTCCGGGCCCAGCGCGCGCAGGTCGAGGCCGATCTGGCTGCCGCCAAACTGACCTATGAGCGGCAACGCACGCTTTATCAGGCCGATGCCGGGTCGCGCGCCGATTTCGAGGCGGCGGAAAATAGCTATAAGAGCGCGCAGGCGGCGTTGAAGGCCAATGATGCGCAACTGGCGCAGGCGCAGGTGTCGCTGAACACCGCTCAGGTCAATCTGGGCTATACGCAGATCACCGCCCCTATCGACGGCACGGTGCTGGCCATCGTCACCAAGGAGGGCCAGACGATCAACGCCAATCAGACGACGCCGACCATCGTCAAGATGGGGCAACTCGATCGCATGACGATCAAGGCGGAAATCTCCGAGGCCGATGTGGTTAATCTGAAACCCGGCATGGAGGTCTATTTCACCACGTTGGGCCAGCCGAAGAAGCGCTATTACGCCACCCTGCGGACCATCGCGCCCGCGCCGGAAACGATCAAGGAAAACGATAGCGTCACCACGGCGGACGCGACCTCGGCCATCTATTACAACGGCGAATTCGACGTCGATAATGCCGACGGCACGTTGCGCACCTTCATGACGGCGCAGGTCTATATCGTCATCGAAGGCGCGAAGAACGTCATGACCATCCCCGCCACCGCGCTGGGGCAGGCGGCCCCCGACGGCAGTTATATGGTCAAGGTACAGGACAAGGACGGCAAGGTCGCCCCGCGCAAGATCACGACCGGCGTCAATGACGGCGCCAATGTCGAGGTCAAGTCCGGTCTCAAGGTAGGTGAGCGCGTGGTGACGGTCGATGGCGCGCTCGATGCCTCGAAGAGCGACACCGGCAATATGCGCCGACGCGGCCCTCCGGGCGGCGGCCTGTAAGGGGCGCTGACCATGAATAATGTCAGGACTCCCCCCGTCCTCAAGGTGGAAAAGCTGCGCCGCGAATTTCCTGCCGGCGAAGGCACCATCACCGTCCTCAAGGACATCGATCTGGAAATCGGCGCGGGCGAAATGGTCGCCATCGTCGGGCAGTCGGGTTCGGGTAAGTCGACCCTGATGAACATACTGGGTTGCCTTGATCGGCCCACCGGCGGTGTTTACAAGGTCGGTGATCGCGCGACGGCGGACCTTGAGCCCGATGAGTTGGCCGAACTGCGCCGCGAGCATTTCGGGTTCATCTTTCAGCGCTATCACCTGCTCGGCGATTTGAGCGCCGTCGGCAATGTCGAGGTTCCCGCGGTCTATGCCGGGGTGCCGCCGCACGACCGTAAGGAACGCGCCAAGGCCTTGCTGAAACGTCTGGGGCTGGAAGAGCGTACCGGTCACCGCCCCGGGCAATTGTCCGGCGGTCAGCAGCAGCGCGTGTCGATCGCGCGCGCCCTGATGAACGGTGGCGAGATCGTCCTGGCCGATGAGCCCACCGGCGCGCTCGATTCCAAATCCGGCGAAGAGGTGATGCGCATCCTGAAAGGGCTGCACGCCGAAGGCCACACGGTCATCATCGTCACGCACGACAAGGCCGTCGCCGAACATTGCCAGCGCGTCATAGAGATCAAGGACGGCGAGATCATCGCCGACCGTGCAGGGGCCGGACAGGGCGAGGCCGACAGCGAGCCCTTGCCGCCGCAGACGGCGCGCGGTCGGTCGGGTTTCGCGGCCATGGCCGACAGTTTCAATGAGGCCTTCCGCATGGCGGTGCTGGCGATGAACGCCCACCGGATGCGGACCTTCCTGACCATGCTGGGGATCATCATCGGCATCGCCTCGGTGGTCTGTGTCGTGGCGCTGGGGGCCGGGTCGCGGCAAAAGGTGCTGGAGCAGATTTCGTCCATCGGGACCAATACGCTGGAGATCATGCCGGGGTCGGGCTTCGGCGACCGGCGGTCGGGCGCGATCCGGACTCTGGTGGTGTCGGATGCCGACGCGTTGGCGACGCAATCCTATGTCGACAGCGTGACGCCGCTGGTGCGCACCTCGGTCACCGTCAAATACGGCTCGGTCGCCAATACCGGCACCGTGCAGGGCGTCGGCTCGGCCTATTTCCGCGTCAAAGGGCTGGAGATCGAGCGGGGCCGTCTGTTCGGCGACGAGGCGATTGCGACCTCGGCGCAGGACGTGGTCATCGATCAGGCCACCGTCAAGACGATGAAGTTTCAGGGCTCGCCCATCGGCGAGGTCATCCTGCTGGGTAAGACCCCGGCGCGTATCATCGGCGTACTGAAGGCCCAGACCTCCAGCTTCGGCGGCAGCAATGACAGCATGAACGTCTATCTGCCCTATACGGCGGTCAATACGCGGATGCTGGGGACGACGACGCTGCGCTCGATTACCGTGCGGGTGAAGGACGATACCGAAAGCGCGGTCGCCGAAAACGGCGTCGTCAGCCTGCTAACCAAACGTCACGGGACCAAGGACTTCTTCATCATCAATACCGACCAGATCCGTCAGACCATCACCGCGACGACCCAGACCCTGACCATCCTGATTTCGGCCATCGCCATCATCTCGCTGATCGTCGGCGGCATCGGGGTGATGAACATCATGCTGGTCTCGGTCACCGAACGGACCAACGAGATCGGGGTGCGCATGGCGGTCGGCGCCCGGCGTGGCGACATCATGCAGCAGTTCCTGATCGAGGCCGTTCTGGTCTGCCTGATCGGCGGGGTGCTGGGGATCGCGTTCGCCCTGTTGTTCGGCGTCGTATTCGCGCAGTTTTCCAGCGATTTCCGACTGGTCTATTCGACGGGCTCGATTGTTGCGGCCTTTGCCTGTTCCACCCTGATCGGTGTCGTGTTCGGCTTCCTGCCCGCCCGTAGCGCGGCGAAGCTAGATCCCGTCGCCGCGCTTTCGAGGGATTAGTCATGTTAGAGAAATTCGTAAATTCGATTGCCTTAAATCCTTCCCCGTTTACGGGGAAGGGGGACCGCGAAGCGGTGGAAGGGGGAAGCGGTGTTTCAGCGGGGGATGGCGGTGCCGGTCTCTTCGACGGTTCCCCCCTTCCGTCACCTCGCTCCGCTCAGCGCCACCTTCCCCGTAAACGGGGAAGGATGATTAAGGTCTCTTGGCCCCGTAAACGGGGAAGGATGATTGGCATACTCCTTTTGGCCACCGCCCTGACGGGTTGCCTGTCGACGCCCTATGAGACGCCGCAGGTCAACACGCCCGCGTCGTTTCAGCACGCCGCGACCCAAGGCGCGTACAACGTCTCCGACCGCTGGTGGGAGACCTTCAACGATCCGAAGCTGAATGTGCTGATTGACAATGTGCTGGCGAAAAACAATAACCTCGCGGCTTCTGCCTTGCGGGTGCGGCAGGCCAATCTGCGCGTCCGTTCGGCACGTCAGGATCAGTTCCCCTCCCTCAGCGGCAGCGTTTCGGCGCGCAAGCCGCTGGGTGACAACAGCTCGTCCTATGTCGGCGACGACGGCACGGTGCAAAGCTCAAGTGACGCCACGACCTACTCCGCCAGCTTCGGCGTCAGCTACGAACTCGACCTGTGGGGGCGTCTGGCGGCCACGACCGATGCCGCGAAGTGGGAGGCGCAGGCCACCGCCGAAGACCTCGCGGCGGCGCGCCTATCGCTGATCGGCACCACGGCGGAAGCCTACTGGCGTATCGCCTGGACGCGGCAACAACTGGCCTATGCGCAGGATAGCCTCGCTTATGCGCGCAAGGTTTATGAGACGATTCAGGTTCAATACAAGGCCGGGGCCGTGTCCGGCGTCGAGATGGCCGAGGCCGAACAGAGCGTCAATTCGCAGCTTTCCCAAATCAGCCAGTTGGAACAACAACTGGTCGAATACCGCGCCACCCTGACGCTGTTGCTTAACGGTGAGCCATGGCCTGAAGATCAGGAAGCGGCCTCGCTGCCCGACACGACTTTGCCGGAAGTCGCGCCCGGTTTGCCCGCCGACCTGCTGGGTCGTCGCCCGGACCTGCGCGCCGCCGAGATGCGTCTGCGCGGGACGTTGCGCGGGGTGGATGCGACGCGAGCGTCCTATTATCCGTCGTTGTCGCTGACCGGTTCGACCGGCGGGTCATCGACGGAACTGTCGAACGTCCTGTCCAATCCGTCGAGTGCGCTGGGCGTGGGCTTAAGCCTGCCGTTTCTCAATTTCTGGCAGGTCGATACCAATGTGAAGGTGGCCAAGGCCGATTATGAGATTGCCGTCGTCGAGTTCCGCCAGACCCTGTTGCAGGCTTTGTCGGACGTCGACACGACCCTGTCCAACCGCACGCAACTGATCCGTCAGGGCGACAGCCTGCAACGGACGCTGGCCAATGCTGAAAAGGCGGAGCAGCTCTATGCCGTGCGTTACAAAGCGGGTTCGGTGGCGCTGAGGGTTTGGCTCGATGCGCAGGAGGCCGTGCGGTCGGCGCGGCTGGCGGTCGATAACAACCGCCTGACGCAACTGGTCAATCAGGCGACCCTTTATCAGGCGCTGGGCGGTGGTCCGCGGCAGACGGCAAATTAAAATTTGACCTTCAGCATGACCTGAACCTGCGTCTGGTCCTGCTGCGGGGGCAAACCCTGATAGGCCCGGGCCGGACGGTCGCTATCGATGTGCAGCACCTCGGTATTGAGATCGAGGTGCGCATTGACGGGTCGCATCCAGGCCAGCGTCACGGCGTGGCCGGTCTCGTTATTGTTGTCGAGCGACGGGGCGGAATAGTCCTCGGTCTCGAACGTTTCCCCGCGCAGCGACAGGCGGGCACCATCATCGAACCTGTGCGAGACCATGACATAGGCCGAGCGGTAGTCGGCATCGATGGCGCGCACGCCGTCGGTGCGCATCCGGCCCCATTTGGTGTTACCAACCATGACCTGCGACAGGATATCGGTGGTTTCGGTCACCTCGTATTTGGCGCCAAAATTGAAGAACCGCGTCGCCCAGCCATATTGTCCGTTATCGAAGTCGGTCGGATTGCCGTGGGTGTTGAAATAGGTAAAATTCAGCGACACCGGCACCGGCGGCCGCCAGTCGAGGCGCAGATAATAGCCCTGCCGGTCATCGACCTCTTTCAGGGGCTTGGTAAAGGGTGACTGACGGCGGAAGGTCTGCGACCACCCGGCATTCCCCACGGGCAGAGGCGGCTTGGCGGTGGTCGTCGAGCGCAGGTCGTGCAGTGCCCAGCCACGGTAGGCGAGCAGGGTGCCGGACGTATCGTTGCCGCGGAAAACGCCCAGTGTGACGCCGATCTGCTGATCGTCGAAGGTTTGTTTCAGGCTCAGTTCGGCCCCCTGCACGATAACCTCTTCCCCCACCCAGGCATTGATCGCCGACGGGGTGATGGTGTGGGTCGTCGTCCAGCCCGTGCCTTCGTGTTCCAGCGAGACGGGCGGATACATCTGCCCCAGACGCGCCGAGACGCGCAGGCCCGATTTCGGCACCGGCCGCCATTTGAGATAGGCTTCGTTGATGCCGGTTTCATGCCCCCATTCGGGGACGTGGACGACCTGCACATAGGCCGACAGGGTATCGGTGAAACGCGGCGTCCAGATCAGGGTCGCCTCGCCGAGACTGAGCTTGCTCTGATCGCCGTAGCGCAGCTTGCCGTAATGGCCGTCGAGCCAGCTTTTCTCGCCATTGGCCGAGACGGCGCGCAGGTCGATCCAGCCCTTGATGTTTTCACGTGCAAACAGGCTGGTATCGGCGAAGGCCGGTGTTGCCAGCAGGCCGAGGAGCGCGATCAGGTATTTCAATAGCCACCGCCCGCCGTACTCATGCGGCGTAGCTTGAGGCGGAAAGTCAGCGGTTGACTGCCGGCATTGATGACAATCGACTGAAGCGTTTCGCCGTCCTTCGCCGTGCTCAGAGGGTGCCAGACCAGAATCTGCCCCTTGCCGTCGGGCAGGTTTTTCAGCACGGCGCGGCCCTTCGCGTCGGTCCTGGTGAAATAGGGCGTGCCCACGACGCGGATATAGGCCTGCATCGAATCGTGGATGTTGCAGCCGATGGCCACCGTGCCTTCGCTGTCGAATTTCATGCTGCGGCTGATGCCGTGGCCGTAGAGCGGCAGCTGGAATTTTTTGGCAGGGGAAAACGAATAGACGTGGTGTGAGACGGTGTCGTTATTGGGGAAATTGACCGTCGCGCCCGCCGGGATGACCAGCACTTTCGGCGTGAACTGCATGTCTTCCTGCGCCACGACAAACGGCCCCTTACGGTCGGCGGCACCGATCGTCGCGCCCTGATCCGGGGTGTAGGTGACGACCGTGTCGGCGACCGGTTTGCCCGCGATGTCGAGCACGGTGACGGGCATGTCGGCGGCAAAGGCCACCGGGGCCAGCAGGATGGGCAGGAGGGACATGACTATTTTCATGCCCGCAGGATAATCCACAGGCCTGAAAACAGGGTTAATCGGGCTTGGGGATGTCGAATTTCAGCGTTGAACAGCCGTTGCAGCTTGAACATCCGCTATCGCAACCACCACTCGCTTTCGGGGCGGCGGCCTTGCGACCGGTCAGTTTACGTGCCGTTTGCGGAAACAGGCGGCGGAACATCATCACGGCGGCCAGGGCCACGATGACGGCGATGAACGCGTTCTGGAACAGGTCGTAGGTCATCCGGTGATCATCTTCGTTACGGTATAGGTCGCAAACGCAGCGAGATAGGCGAGGGCGAACAGATAGGCCGTGGTCAGGCCAACGAAGCGCCAGGAATTGGTTTCGCGCTTGATGACCGCCAGCGTAGACAGGCATTGCGGCGCAAATACGTACCAGGCCAGCAGCGACAGGGCCGTGGCCAGCGACCACTGCGAGGCGATGACGCCTGAAAGCTGATTAGCGACGGCGTCTTCCGAACCGCCGATGGCATAGACGGTCCCGAGCGCCGAGACGGCGACTTCGCGGGCCGCCATGCCGGGGATCAGGGCGATGCAGATTTCCCAGCCGAAGCCGATCGGACGGAACAGAGGCTCCATGGCGTGGCCGATCATGCCGGCAAAGGAGTAGTCGATTTCGGGCAGGGTGGCATTGGCCGGAGCGCGGGGGAAGGTGGCCAGCACCCAGATCAGGGTATTGGCGGCGAAGATGACGCCGGTGATGCGGCGCATGAAGATGCCCGCGCGCTCCCACAGGCCCAGCCCCAGATTGCGCAGGTTCGGCAGACGGTAGGACGGCAGTTCCATCATCAGGACGGAGTCGGTCTTGTCGCGGCGGATCAGCTTCATGACCCACGAGACGATCATTGCGGAAAAGATACCCGCAAAGACCAGCGCCAGCATGATCAGGCCGCGGAAGCTGGCGAAACCCCACACCGTGCGCTCCGGCACAAAGGCCCCGACCAGCAGGATATAGACCGGCCAACGCGCCGAACAGGTCATCAGCGGCGCGATCATGATGGTGGTCAGGCGGTCGCGGATATCGTGGATCGAGCGCGTCGCCATGACGCCAGGGATGGCGCAGGCAAAGGACGACAGCAGCGGAATGAAGGCGCGGCCCGTCAGCCCTGCCGCCCCCATCAGGGTGTCGAGCAGAAACGCCGCGCGCGGCAGGTAACCGGACTCTTCGAGGACCAGAATGAAGGCGAACAGGATGATGATCTGCGGCAGGAAGACCAGCACCGAACCGACCCCACTGATCAGGGCGTCGGCGATAAAGCTTTGCAGCAGACCTTCGGGCAGGTAGCCGCGCACGGCTTCTGCCGCCCAGCCGAAGACGCCTTCGATGCCGTCCATCAACGGTCCCGACCAGGCGAACACCGCCTGGAACATGACGAACATGATGACCAAAAGGATCGGGATGCCGAGCCACGGGTTGAGCAATATACCGTCGAGCTGATCGTCGATTTTCGCCGTAAAGCGCGGCATGACGACAGCGGCGCTGAGGATTTCGCGCACCTCGACGTGCGGGTCTTTCTCTTCGGTGGCTTTCGGGGCTTCGACGCCCTGCGTGTCGATATGCTCGATCAGGGCGCGTGCGCCCTTGGTCATGACGGCGACGGTTTCGATGACCGGAATGCCGAGCTTGGCTTCAAGGGCTTCGCGGTCGATCTTGATACCGCGCTTGGCGGCGGCGTCCATCATGTTGAGCGCCAGCACCATCGGGCGGCCCAGACGGCGGATTTCCAGCACGAAACGCAGGTGCAGGCGCAGATTGGTCGCATCGGCGACGCAGACGATGACGTCGGGCAGGGCGACGCCCGCCACCTTGCCCAGACAGACGTCACGGGTGATCACTTCGTCGGGACCTAGCGCATCGAGGCTGTAGGTACCGGGCAGGTCGAGCACCTGAACCGTGCGGCCGGACGGGGCGGTAAAGCTGCCTTCCTTGCGCTCGACGGTCACACCGGCGAAGTTGGCGACCTTTTGCCGCGATCCGGTGAGCTGGTTGAACAGGGCGGTCTTGCCGCAATTGGGGTTACCGACAAGCGCTATAATTAGTCCGGACATTATGCTTGCCCCTGCTGCACGAGGACGCGGGCGGCTTCGGCGCGTCGCAACGCGAAGCGGGTAAAGCCGATCTGAATCAGGATGGGCTCACCGAACAGCGGGCCGCGCGCCACGACCTTGACCGGCTCGTCCGTCACAAAGCCGAGTTCCCGCAAGCGACGTCCGACGCGATCGTCCGGGCCGCTGTCGATCACTTCGGTGACCACGGCGGGCCGGTGCAGGGGCAGTTCGCTCAGTTTCATGACGCAGATTTGTTGCAAGTGAGAATGATTATAAAAAGGCTATTACGAAATCGGGACGGGCCTGACAATGTTTTTCGGCGTAACACCTGCGCACTTTACGGATAGGCCCCACTTTACGTATAGGCGTCAGGCGTTTAGGAGAGCGGGCAAGAGTGAGGAGCCTGCCCTGTGAATATCGATGCCTTCCCGCAGCTTGAAATCGTCCCCGTCAAAGGCCCGTTGAAAGGCCGCGTCGTGTTGCCGGGGTCGAAATCCCTGACCAATCGCGCCTTTCTGGTGGCGGCGCTGGCCAAGGGCGACAGCCGCCTGTCGGGCGTGTTGTCGAGCGACGACACGGTCTATATGGCGGCGGCGCTGCGCGACATGGGGGTGGGGATCGACAACGAAGACGAAACGACCCTGACGGTGCGCTCGACAGGCAAGCTGAAAGCCCCGGCCAAGCCGCTGTTTCTCGGCAATGCCGGGACGGCGACGCGCTTTCTGACCGCGGCGGTCGCTCTGGCCGATGGTGAGGTCGTGGTCGATGGTGACGAGCATATGCGTAAGCGCCCGATCGGGCCGCTGGTCGAAGCCCTGACGCGGCTGGGGGTCGAGGTGTCGGCACCGACCGGTTGTCCGCCCGTAACGGTTCACGCGAAAGGCGGGTTTTCCGGTGATGTGGTCGAAATCGACGCCAATCTGTCGAGCCAATACGTCTCGGCCCTGCTGATCCTCGCGGCGTGCGGTGAAAAACCGGTCGAGGTTCGCTTGCGTGGCGATCAGGCCATTGGCGGCCGCGGCTATATCGACCTGACCACGCGGTGCATGGAAGCCTTTGGGGCCAAGGTGTCGATGCCGCAAGCGGGTGTATGGCGCGTCGAACCGACGGGCTATGTCGCGGCGGATTACCTCGTCGAGCCGGATGCGTCGTCGTGTACCTATCTGTGGGCCGCCGAGGTGCTGACGGGCGGTGAAATCACCTTCCAGATGGACACCACGGCCCTGACCCAGCCGGATGCGAAGTCGCGCGACGTCATCATGACCTGGCCGAACATGCCTGCCGTCATCGACGGCTCGCAGATGCAGGACGCCGTACCGACTCTGGCCGTGCTGGCGGCGTTCAACAAGACGCCGGTGCGCTTTGTCGGGATCGCCAATCTGCGCGTTAAGGAATGCGACCGGGTCAGCGCGTTGTCGCAGGGTTTGAACGCCATTCGTGACGGTCTGGCGCACGAAGAGGGCGATGACCTGATCGTCCATGCCGATCCGGCTTTGATCGGTGCGATGACGAAGGCGGTTATCGATACGCATAACGACCACCGCATCGCCATGTGCTTTGCGCTGGCCGGGCTGATGATGTCGGGTGTCGTCATCGACAATCCGAAATGCGTGTCGAAGACCTTCCCGGGGTACTGGGATGTATTGGAAAGCTTGGGTGTGGAGTTGAAGCATCCCGCCTAAATCATACCTCCCCGGCTATGCCGGGGAGGAGGAGCGCACGAGCCGACGAAGTCGGTGAGATGTGGTGGTGGGGTATCTTACTTAAGTTACCACGCCCGTGCTTTTTCAAAGCAAGACCCCCCACCACCACGCCTTTCAGGCGCGGTCCCATCGCTTGCGAAAGCTATACTTTCGCTGGCGCTATACCCCAATAAGTTGGGGAGGTATAAGATTGGCAGCTGTAGCTTGCGATTAGAAGAATGGGCGGTTAAGGTTTTCAGCATGCAAACCGTCCGTCGTTCGCTCCTCATCGCCCTGACCCTTCTCGCCGCGCCGGTATTAGCCCACGCCGCCGAGGTCAAGGTCGCCGTCGCTGCCAATTTCACCGACACGGCCAAGATTCTCGCAACCGCGTTCGAGAAAAAGACCGGCCACAAGGTCGTCCAGAGCTTCGGTGCGTCGGGGCAGTTCTATACCCAGATCGTCAATGGCGCGCCGTTCGAAGTGTTCCTGTCTGCCGACGCCGAACGTCCGGTGATGCTTGAGACCGACGGTCTGACCGTGCCAGGGTCGCGTTTCGTCTATGCCTATGGCAAGCTGGTTCTGTGGAGCGCCGACAACCGGGTGGACGCCAAGGGCGCGATCCTGGCCAAAGGCCCATTCGACAAGCTGGCCATCGCCGATCCGGCAGCGGCCCCCTATGGCGTGGCGGCGGTCGAAACGCTGAAAAAGATGGGGCTGTACGACAGGCTCCAGCCCAAGATCGTCAAGGGCGGCAATATCGCTCAGGCCTTTACCTTCGTCTCGACCGGCGCGGCGGAGATAGGTTTTATCGCCCTTCCGCAGGCGAAAACAACAAAAGGTTCGTCGTGGCTGGTGCCGCAGAGCTATTATACGCCCATCGATCAGCAGGTGGTACTGCTCAAGACCGGGACCAATAATCCTGCCGCCAAAGCCTATCTGGCGTTCCTGAAATCGCCGGAAGCGGTGAAAATCATCCGCGCCGCCGGTTACGATCTGAAATGATCGAGGCTATCTGGATCACGCTTCTGCTGGCGGCCGTGACGACGCCCGTATTGCTGATCATAGCGACGCCGATTGCGTGGTGGTTGGCGCAAAAGGGAAGCTGGATCAAGGACGTGGTGGCTGCTGTGGTGGCTCTGCCGATCGTTTTGCCGCCGACGGTGCTGGGGTTCTATCTGCTCGTCGCGCTGGGGCCAAATAGTCCTCTGATGGCGGTGTTGCAGCCCTTTGGGGTGCGGACGCTCGCCTTCACCTTTACCGGTCTGGTCATCGGGTCTCTGGTCTATTCGCTGCCGTTTGCGGTGCAGCCGATCCGCAACGCGTTCGAGGCGATGGGATCGCGCCCGATGGAGGTCGCGGCCACGCTTCGCGCGTCAAAATGGGATGCCTTTATCAGTGTCGCCCTGCCGCAGGCGCGGCGCGGCTTTCTGACGGCGGCCATTCTGGTCTTTGCCCATACGATAGGCGAATTCGGCGTGGTGCTGATGATCGGCGGCTCGATCCCCGGTCAGACCGAGGTCATTTCGATCCGCATCTATCAGGCCGTCGAACAACTGAACTGGGCTGAGGCGCATCTGATTTCCGGGGGACTGATGGCGTTTTCGTTCGTTGTGCTGATGACCATGCTAATCATCGACCGCCGGTTCAGCGCCCGCACGGCGGGGATCAGACCATGATCCGGATAGCGTTGAACGGTCGCGTCGGCGATCTTGATCTCGATGT
Organism: Asticcacaulis aquaticus; assembly: GCF_028550415.1. Taxonomy (GTDB): domain Bacteria; phylum Pseudomonadota; class Alphaproteobacteria; order Caulobacterales; family Caulobacteraceae; genus Asticcacaulis; species Asticcacaulis aquaticus. The sequence continues at coordinate 39,344 of NZ_JAQQKX010000007.1, read as the reverse complement.
GGCGTTCAACGCACCGGGCGAGGGGATCACCGCCATCATGGGGCGTTCGGGCTCTGGCAAGACAACGCTGTTGCGGGCTATGGCCGGGCTGGATCGGCTGACGGGCGAGGTCACGGTCAGCGGGCGCGTCTGGCAGGACGCCACGCGGTTCGAACTCGTTCATAAACGCGGCGTCGGTTATGTGTTTCAGGAGCCGTCGCTGTTTACGCATCTGTCGGTGCAGGGCAATCTCGATTTCGCGGTGAAACGGGCCACTAAAGCCGTGGATCGGGCGGAAATTATCGATCTGCTGAAGATCGCACCTCTATTGCCGCGCGCGGTGTCGAAGCTGTCCGGTGGTGAGCGTCAACGCGTATCGCTGGCAAGGGCGCTATTGTCGGGGCCGGAACTGCTGCTGATGGACGAGCCTTTGTCGAGCCTCGATCAGACTGCGCGTCAGGAGATACTGCCGTTTATTCGCGTGGTCGGGGCGCGGGTGCCGGTGATCTATGTCAGCCATGATCCGCTGGAGGTCTCGCGCCTGACGGAGCGGGTGTTGTATCTGTCGGAAGGGCGGTTGAGCGAGCGCCCGGCAGTGTCGCTTGAGGGCTTGTCGCAGGCGGAGATCGAGGCGCTGGCACGACAGGCGCTGGGAGGGTAGCCCCCTCTCCCTGAGGGAGAGGGAAAGGGAAAGTCTCTACACCCCCGTTGAAATGGCGGCGGTGGCGTCGGGGACCTTTTCAAGTTCGTCAACGGGCACCTTGCCGACCGGGAAGCGGTCGTCGTCCCAGACGACATAGACCATGTCCGGGCCGGTCTTGCGTTCTTCCTTCGGCGGCACGACCAGTTCGGTGTCGTCCGGATCGTGCTTTACCGTGCCGAGGCCTTTTTCAGCGTGTTCGACGCGGTCTTCGTCGTTAAACATGTCGGTCATGGAACGCTCCTTACGCGATTGAAGTTGCGTTCCATGATCGGGAGTCCGCCGTAAGGACTCAATATGTTACGGCCCAAATCACGGCATATACTGCCCGCCGTTGATGTGGACGATCTGGCCCGTGACGTAGCCACTCATCTGGCCCGAGGCGAGATAGAGCACCGTCCCGACGCAGTCTTCGGGCGTGCCGATGCGGCCCATCTGGGTCGAGTTTTTCATCGCTTCCATGCGTTCGGCGGGGGTGGCCGCATGGAACGGCGTGCCGATGACGCCGGGGGCTATGGCATTGACGCGGATGCCGCGCTTGGCCAGGTCGCGGGCCATGTGGCGCGTCAGGTTGTGCACATAGGCCTTGGCGCAGGCATAGTGACCCGAGCCCGGCCCGCCGCCGTCGTTACCGGCGATGGAGCCGACATTGATGATGACCCCGCCACCCCCCGAATCTTTAGAAGCTGCATCCAGCAGCGGCACAGCCGCCTGAGAGGCATTGATCACCGAACGGACATTGAGGTTCATCACGTTGTCGTAAAGCTCATCATCAAGGTCCATGAACAGGCGACGGCCGCACAGGCTGCCGGCATTGTTGACGAGGATGTCGAGCGCGCCCAGCTTTTCAGCGGCTTCCGCGACCATGCCTTTGGCGGTTTTCGGATCGGTCAGGTCGGCCCTGACCAGTACCGCCGTGCTGCCCGCCGACTCAATCTCGGCAACGACGGCCTTCGCCGCCGCTTCGTTCGAGAAGTAATGAACGGCGACGCGCGCGCCATAGGCGGCAAAGCCCTTGGCGACGGCGGCGCCGATACCCGACGAGGCGCCGGTAACGAGGACGGATTTACCTTTAAGATCGGTCAGCATGTATATCTCTTATTTTATGGAAACGACGATCAGCGACAGCTTCTTGCCGTCGGTGAGCAGGCCGGATTGCACCAGAAGGCGCGTATTGTCGGCGCTGAAACTGGGGTGGAGGTGGTCGGGCTTCATCCAGTGCCCGGTCGACAGCAGGGTTCGCGCCCCGGTCTTACGATCGATCAGGTACAGGTCGCCGTTGAAGTCGTCGGCGGCGGCGTAGCTGCCGTCATAGGCGACGCCGTTGTGCCAGAAGCTGCGGCCCTTCGAGGTGAACGGCACCTGACCGAGGTTTTCGACCGTCCCGTTGCGCAGATTGACGACCATCAGGCCGGTCGGGCGCACGGACAGCTTCGGCGTATGCCCCATCAGGTTGAAGATGACGTGATCGGCGTCGGCGAACTGTTCATGGGTTACCCAATCGTCTGAGGCCTCCTTGAACACTTCGCGGTTGCCGGTGCCATCGGCATTGACGATCCACATGCGCTGAGGTGCGTCGCCGCCGGTTTCCCAGCAATAGAGGATTTCACCCGGCTTGAGCGGATTGGCCTGAACGTGGCCCATACGGAAGTCGGATTTGATCACCTCGCGCGTCTTGCCGGTGGCGAGGTCCATGGCCAGAATGCCACCCGGCACCTGCGGCACGGGACCGCCCTGCGGCCGGGGCGGCGCCTTTTTCTGATCGAAGCCGAAATAGGCGGATTTTTCGTCGGCATCCAGCGTAAACCCACCGGCATTGATGAAGCCCGCCGGCAGGGTGCCGATGACCTTTTCGTAGCCTTCGGGCTTCAGCTTTCCGGCGGCGGAGTCAGCCAGCAGCGCCGTCAGGTCGATGACCTTGAGCGTTAGGGTCTCGCCGTCGCGGCGCAGGTAATAGACGGTGTTGGTCAACCGCGCGACATTGATCGAGCCGATATCGACGCCCGACCCGTCGGTCAGTTGCACGATGTCGCCGGTGATTTCATTGACCGCAAAGATCTGCGGCGACCCGGCGCGTTCGCTGGAGCGGAAGACGATGTGCGTGCCGTCCTGCGCCCACGACGGATGGGTCTGGTAGATCTTGGCGTCGCCGACCGCACCGGAGGTCAGCAGCGTCAGGGTACGTCCGGTGACGCGGTCGACCGTGATGCGCTTTTCGGGGGCGAAGCGTTTGCCGACCTCGGCGTGCGACGTGGTGGCCAGCAGGCAGAGGGTCAGGGCTGACAGGAGAGCGCGCATAGTGTCCTCAGTTGGGTTTTGGCTGGAGCGTGTCCCAGACCAGCGGGGCGAGTTTGACGAAATCCACCTGATGGCCCGCGCCGTCAAGTTTCAGGAATCGGACCTGCGTTCCGGCCTTCGTGGCGGCGTCGCGCAGGGCCTCGCCCTGGCTGAACGGCACGGTCTGGTCGGCCGTGCCGTGGATCAGCAGCAGAGGGGCCTTGATCTGCGTGACATTGCGCCGGTTGTCGAAGCGGTCGGGCAGAATCGCGCGCGCATAGGCCGGGGCCATGTCGGACAGCGAACTGAAGGTGCCGAGCGTAATGACGCCCGCGATATCCTCACGCGTCGCCGCATCGAGCGCCACCGCGCCGCCGAGCGAGTGGCCGAACAGATAGAGCGGTGCGCCGGGTTGCAGGGTGCGCCCCAGATCGATGAAGGCCTTCGCGTCCTGACGCAGACCCGTCTCGCTGGGCTTGCCCGGATTGCCGCCATAGCCACGATAGTCGGCGACCAGAAGCCCGCTGCCGTTTTGCGTCAGGGGCGCGGTCATGCGCGCGGCATAATAACCATTGCCGCCATTACCGTGAAAGAAGACGACCAGCGGCTTGGCCTTATCGCGGGCGGGGTAGTACCAGCCCTTGATCGTCAGGCCGTCGGCGGTGGTGACGCTGACGGCCTGCGGTTCCGTCCCGCGCCAGTCGAGTGCGGACGGCATCGGCTCCGGATAATAGATATGCTGGCGCACCACCGGCGCGCAGCCGGTCAGCGACAGGGCCAGCAAGGTGGCGCAGATCAGACGTTTCATGACATTCCCCCGGCGGTCACGGCCGCCTTACTCGATGATCAGCAGGGTGACACCCTGCCTCACAAGCGTCAGGTCGAGCGTCGCCGCGCCCTTTGTAACCGACAGGGCGGGCAAGGCAACCGGTTGCATGACAGAGGCGGCCTCAAGCACCTTGTACTGATCCTGATCCGGCGATTGCGGCGATCCCATTTTCTGCCATGTCGTATAGGCATTGGCCGTCTGCGGATCGACGAGATACTGCGTCACGGTGCGCGTTTTGGCCTTGCCCAGACCGTTCAGCTTGATGTTGATCTTCGCCTCGGGGCCGCTCAGATCGTTGTCGTTATAGTGCCAGACAAGGACGGCGATTTTCGTGCCATCTCTGGTGGCCATGACGCCGACGTCGTTCTTGCCGGTGACCTTTTCGATCATCTCGTCCAGCGGCACCTGACCCGTGCTTGAGGCCGCAATCGCGTCGGGCCCCAGCTTGGCGTACATGCGGAAGACGTTGAGCACCGGCAGGTCGATGCCATTGGTGGCCAGTTGCCGGTAACCGGCGAACCACGGCTGGTCCTCGAAGGTAAAGGCCCAGGTCAGGACGCCCTCCAGATTGACCTTGTGGCGCTCCGACAACTCCCAGATGCGCGCAAACGAGGCCGCAGTGTAGGACGAATACATGGTGCCGTTGCGGTAGCCGTTGGCCTTGCCCGGACAGGCGGCGCAGCCCTCCGGGTCGCTCTCGCCGATGACGATGGGGGCATTTTTCAGCTCCGGCACCGCGGCGATCTTCTTGAAGCCGTTATCGACGACCTTGAGGTGGTTCCACATGCCCATCTGGACGTGACCATCCACAAACTTCGGGCTGCCCTTGGCGTGGAAGGCTAGGAAGTCGGTCGGCGTGCCGGTCTGACCCGTCGCGTAGTTGGTGCCTGACACCACGTGTTTCAGGAAGCCGTCCATAAAGGTGCCGCCGGAGCCTGCGACGTCGGGGCCGCCGACCCTGGCTTCGGGCAGGGCGCGTTTCACACCGGCGATGGCGTAGTCGTGCGTCTTGTAGAATTCTTCAGGCGTCCCCTTCCAGTAGGAGGGGCCGTTGGGCTCGTTCCACACTTCGAAGTACCAGGTCAGGACTTCGTCTCTGCCGTATTTTTCGATGTTGTGTTTGGTCCACTGATAGACCAGCTCTTCCCACTTTTTGTAATCGTTCGGCGGGTAGTTCCAGCCGCCCTCGATCAGTTCGTACCTGAAGCCGGGTCGCCACGAATGCCGATAGGGCATGTCTTTCGGGGCTGAGGACAGGGCTTCGGGCATGAAACCGATCTGGAGATAAGGCCTGACACCACGATCCAGATAGGAGTCGATGATCATGTCGGTGATCATCCAGTTATAGACGGGCTTGCCGTCCTTGTCCTCGGTGTAGGCGTTGGTCGAACCCCACTTGAAGGCGGCGGTGCCGTCGCCCGTATTGAGCAGGTTGTGGGCGCGGAAATAGACCTGTTTCGGCTTCAGTTCGCCCAGATGGCCAAGCAGTTTCTGCCCGTCCTTCATGGTGGCGTAGTTGGGCTCGTCGGCGCCGAAAAAGCGCCAGACAGGTTTGAGCGGCCCGGTGGTTTTCGCCGCATCGACCGTGATGGTGACGGGGAAGGACTCCTGCGCGGCGGCAGGCAGGGCGAGGGCGACGAGGGCCCCAGTTAAGGTGAGAAGTTTGCGCATCTATGCTTCCTTTAACTCCCTCTCCCTTTAGGGAGAGGGGAAATACGCTTTTACTTCTTCGCATCCAGTGTCACCGACGCAGGTTTGATCCCCTCGCCGGAGACGGTGACCTTGATCTTGCCGGTGGTTTGCGTGGCGCGGACCATGACGAGCGCCCGACCATTCCACGCATTGCGCGTCGTCGATGAAAACACCGTCGAATCCGTTGGCGAGCCGTTGTCGAAAGCGGCCAGCGACCCTGCGCCCTCGACCGAGACGGTCAGCTTTTGCGCGGCGTTCGGCACGCGGACGCCATTTTTATCGACGACCTCGACGCGGACATAACCGATATCGTCGAAGGTCGGCGCAATCGCCGTCTGCTCGCTGACCAGCTTTACCGCGACCGGTGCCCCGGCGGTTTTCAGTTCGTCCTTCGCCACGACCTTACCGGCGGCATCGTAACCGACAACGCTGATCGTGCCGGCCGTAAACGGCACGTCGTATTTGATGGCGCTGTCGTCGGCATTCTTCGGTTTCTTGCCCAGCGATTTGCCGTTGAGGAACAGCTCGACCGTCGGCGTATTGGCGACGATCTCGACCTTTTCACTGTGGGCGTCGGCCTTATCGGGCGTCCAGTCATTGAGCACGCCGGGGCCCTTGGGCTGCGGCATGGCGATACCGACCATGGTCGGCAACTCGGACGTATCGATGACCTCGGTGACGCGGCGGCCGATCTTCACCACCGGCCTGTCTGCCCACCAAGAGGCGCGCTCCCAGCCTATGGGTTTGACCACGTCGGTGCGGTCGACCAGCCCCGACGGGTTGGAGATGAACGGCCAGCCCGCGCGGTCGGCTTCACCAAGGTAATCGGCACCCGTCCACAGGAACATCCCGGCATAGGGCTTATAGTCACGGACAGCCAGCCAGTTCGAGCGGTTCTTGCCGTTTTCGGTGCCGATGATCTTACGCGTTGGCTTGTCTTTCGAGGCCTGAGTCAGTTCGTTTTCGCGGTAGTTCTGCCCTACCACGTCGAGCAGGTCGGCCAGACCGTTCTGATAGTCGCCGCTGGTGTTCGGACGGAACAGGGCCATGGTCACCGGACGCGACGGGTCTTCTTCGTGGAAGATGTTTTGCAGGCGCGTCAGGATCGACTTGGCGACGATGGGGTAGGGCGTGTCGTGGATCTCGTTGCCGATCGACCAGATGACCACCGAGGCGTGGTTGCGGTCGCGCTTGGCGAAATCGCGCGCGTCCAGCGACGACCAGTCGGTGAAAAACAGATGGTAGTCCTTGGGGCTCTTGGCCACGGTCCACATGTCGAAGGCCTCGTTCATCACCACGATGCCGAGGCGGTCGCAGAGGTCGAGGAACTCCGGCGAGAACGGATGGTGTGCGGTGCGGATGGCGTTGACGCCGAGCGCTTGCAGGCCTTTGAGCCGGCGTTCGTAGAAGCTCAGCGGCACGGCCATGCCGAACGCGCCGCCGTCGGCGTGGATGGCGGTGCCTTTCAGCTTGACGTTTTTGCCGTTAATCCAGAAGCCGCTATCGGCGCGAAACTCGATCTGACGCACGCCGAAGGTCTGATGATCGGTGTCCAGCACCTCCCCATTATCGGCAACCACCTTGATTTCGGCGGTGTAGAGATTGCCCTGACCGATGTCCCAGCGCTTCGGATTATCGAGGGTTCCCTCGGCATTCAGCTTCACCGAACGCCCCGCAGGCAGGGTCATCGTCGCGCCCCTGAACGTCCCCGCGACCTTGCCGTCGGGGCCTTTGAGGGTGATGTCCAGATGCGCCGTGCGGTCGGGTTTCGACTGGTTGAGGATGGCGCTTTCGATCTTCACCGTGGCGCGGTTGGCCTCGATGGCCGGCGTGGTGACGTAGGAGCCCCAGGTGTCGACATGGACGTCGCCCGAGGTGATCAGACGCACATGGCGATAGACGCCGCCGCCCGCATACCAGCGCGAAGCGGGTTGCGCGGAGGTATCAGCGCGCACGGCGATGACGTTGTCGCCGTCTTTCAGGTGATCGGTGATCTCGTAACGGAAACTGGCATAGCCGTTGGGGCGGTGGCCGACGTGCATGCCGTTGATCCATACACCCGAACGCTCCATCACGCCGTCGAACTCGACGAAGACGCGCTTGCCTTTTTGATCCGGCGTCAGGGTGAAGGTCTTGCGATACCAGGCGACGCCCGTCGGCAGCCAGCCGCCGGAGCCAGTCGCCGCCGCGTTTTTATCGAACGGCCCGGCAATGGCCCAGTCGTGCGGCAGGTTGACTTTCTGCCAGTCGGCATTCGCGCCTTTGACGGTTTCCGCGCCTTCGATATCGCCTTTGGCGAAGGTCCAGTTCGCATCGAAATCGACGGTTTCGGCGGCCATGGCGTGGGTAGCGGCCATCATCAGCGCGGCGACGGCCACGGTGTATCGTTTCAGCATATTGACTCCCTGTCGGCCCGCCGTTTGCCACGGCTTTGGTCTTTTAACGCAGCTTAAGCCGAAAGCTGTCGAGGACAAGAGGCATTTGTAGGATAATTTTTCGAAATTGAAACGAAATGGGTTTTTCGGTTTATTAATTCCAGGCTCAGGGTTATGACTATGATGGGTTGCAAAAGACGACCGCCGGAGGGGATCATCATGTTCAGGAAAATGCTTGGGACGGTATGCGCGCTGTCGTGCTTTATGGCTTTGCCGGTTCTGGCACAGACTAAAGACGCACCCGCCAAATCGACGGATGACGACAAGGATGTAACCGAGGTCACTGTCCTCCTCAAAAAGGAACGGGCCGCTCCGATTTTCGACGCCAACCGACCTCTGAAAAGCTTCTTCACGTCCTCGGACGGATGTGGCTGGTACGACAATCCGGCCTGGGAGTTTCAGGATTGGGCGCCCGATAAGCCGCGTCCCATGACGGCATTCGAAAAAGCCTATGTTTATGATTTTACCGGCAAGAGCCGCTTCGATGAGAAGACGATAGGGGCGACGACGGACGGGCAGACCACGCAGGATAGCGGTTCGGCCGAAGAGGGCATGACCTTCGGTGGCGGCGTCATACCGCCCAGTGATGAAGACGCACCGCTGACGCCATGTGAACAGGCGCGCTATCAGATCGCCCGCCGCGATAAATCGCTCAGCGAAGCCTTCGCCTTCTATGAACAGAAGCAATATCCGGAGGCCCGGGCGCGTTTCGAAACCGCCTATGGCAAGGTTGGTTACGATATCGCCGGTCTGATGCTGGGCGACATGTATCGCAAGGGGCAGGGCGTCCCCCGCGACATGGCCAAGGCCATCGGCTGGTATCGCAAGGTGGCGGAAAAGGCCATCCATCAGCAGGAGCCGTTCGATCCGAAAAACCCGACGGCGATGAGCCCGCGCGCTGAGGCGGCCATGATGCTGGCGCAGATCTATCTGGCCGGTGACGGCGTGCCGCGCGATTTTAAAAACGGCCTCAGATATGTGGAACAGGCCAGCGCCATCGGTTATGTGCCGGCGACCAAGCTGGCGGGCGATTTCTACTATAAGGGGATCGGCGCGCCCAGAAACCTGAAAAAGGCCGTCAAAAACTATGAAACGGCGGCGCTGCTGGGCTATGCCCCGGCGCAATATGCCTGGGCCGAGATCCTTTACGACGGCGAAGGTGAGGTCCGGGCGGACCCCGCCAAGGCGCGCGAACTCTATGCTCTGGCGGCGCGCGGCGGCAACGCAGGTGCTCAGTATCAGATGGCGGTGTTTTACGATACGGGCGATGGGGTGAAGGCCGATGCGAAGACGGCGCTGATCTACTATAAGGACGCGGCGCTTGGTGGCGATGCCGACGCTCAGAACGCTATCGGCAGCTGGTTCTATCAGGGCGACGCGCTCCTGCCCAAGGATCAGGTCGTCGCGCGCAAATGGTTCGAAACGGCGGCCCAGACCGGTCATTCGGAAGCCGCTTTCAATCTGGCGGTCATGTATGCGAAAGGCGAGGGCGGCGCGAAGGATGCCGTGAAGGCGTGGTTATGGTTCGATGTGGCCCGGCGCGCCGGACATCCAAATGCCGCCGTCGCCGGGAAGCAGATCGAGGCCCAGATGACCGAGGTCGAAAAGGCTGAACTGGCTAAAATTATAGCGCCGAAAACCTAGTTGCGTGTGCCGGGTCTTGCCGGATATGCAGGGGGCGGAATCGGAGCGAAACATGTGGCAGCCCTCGGAGATTTACCCGGATCCGTCGATCGAAATCCTCGATCCGCGGTTCGAGCGTTACCGTCTGTCGCTGGCGGCGGTCGAAAAGCTGTACGAGGGGACACGCTGGGCCGAGGGGCCGGTGTGGTTCGGCGACGGGCGCTATTTGCTGTGGAGCGATATTCCCAATAACCGGGTGTTGCGCTGGGACGAAACGAGCGGCGCGGTATCGGTCTTTCGTCAGCCGTCGGACTTCGCCAATGGGCATACGCGCGACCGGCAGGGGCGACTGATCACCTGCCAGCACGGGACGCGCTCGGTGACGCGGACGGAATATGACGGGACGATCACGACGCTCGCCAGCCACTACGACGGCAAACGGCTGAATTCGCCCAACGATGTGACGGTTAAAAGCGATGGTTCGGTGTGGTTCACCGATCCGCCGTTCGGGATTCTGAGCGATTATGAAGGTTACCGCGCTCAGGCAGAACTGCCGACGAGTGTCTATCGCTTGGCGGATGGTGAATTGACGGTGGCGACCGGCGATGTCGACCGACCCAACGGCATCTGTTTCTCGCCGGACGAGACGCGGTGCTATATTGCGCAGTCGGGCACCAAAAAGCTGATATGGGTGTTCGATGTCGAAGGCGATACGCTTACCAACGGTCGCACCTTTGTCGATTGCGAACGCGGTCAGCCGGACGGTTTTCGCTGCGACGAAGACGGCAATCTGTGGTGTGGCTGGGGTGGTGGTCCGGGCCTGAACGGGGTGCGGGTGTTCGCGCCGGACGGCACGGCCATCGGCCATATCCACCTGCCCAATCGCTGCGCCAATCTGTGTTTCGGGGGCAAGGCGAAAAACCGCCTGTTCATGACGGCGGGACAGTCGCTGTTTGCGCTCTATGTGAATACGCGCGGGGTTTAAACCTGTTTTAAGCCGAACTCGAAACAGGCACCCGGCAATCTGTCCGGGTCGCCGGGGACGGCGGCTTTCAGGGTCAGTGCGCCGCCGTGGCCCTGCACGATCTGTTTGGCGAGGCTCAGGCCCACGCCGGTGCCGGTGGCTTTGGTGGTGTAGAAGGGCAGGAAAACCTGATCGGCGTCGCCGGTCGGGATGCCCTTGCCGGAATCCTCTATACGGAGACAAACCGTGCCCTCGACCTCGCGCACGCTCAGGCGCACGCGCGGGTTCGGGGCTTCCAAAGCCGCCTGTGCCCCGTTGTTGAGCAAGTTCCCGGCGCACAGCCACATCTGGTCTTCATCCATTAGCACGGTGGCCGTCACGCTGTCGCAGTCGAAAACGACGCCCTTATCAGCCCATTGCGCGGTGAAGCTTTCGCGCAGGACATCGAGCCATTCGTCGAGCACCACGGGCTGCATGACCGGCGGCGGCAGGCGCGTCAAGGCGCGGTAGGCGTTGATGAAATCGTGCAGGCCCTCGGTTCGCGCCACCACGCGTTCCAAAGCCTTGGCCGCCGCCGCGCGTGACTCCGGCGTATCGTCGCCGAGCAGTTCGAGCGCGCTCCGGCTCATCGAGGCGACCGGCGTCAGGGCGTTCATCAGTTCGTGGTTCAGCACCCGCAACAGGTCGCGCAGCGCCGTGGCTTCGGCGGCGCGCACATCGGCGGAAATATCGGTCAGGACGGCGAGGTGCGAGGTCTGCTGCGGTTCGACCATCTCGGCACGATGGACCGCGTAGGTCGCGCCTTTCCAGCGTACTTGCCCCCCCAAACCCGTGAGCGCCCCATCTCCACCCAGCAGCACCTTGCGGCTGGCGACGGGCAGGGCATAGGCGACGTCGAACAGGCTGCGCGCGGCGCGGTTGACGGCGATCAGTTGCCCGTCTTCGGTTTGCAGCAGCAGCGGTGAGGGCGTCTCATCGAGCAGCAATTGCAACCGGCGGCGGTTCAGCTCTGACGGAAAGGTCGAGCCGGGGGCAAGCCTGTTGAGCAGACGCTCGCGCGTCACGTTTAACGCGGTCAGGCTGAGGCCCAGCACCGCCAGCCCCAGTGCGCCGAGGCCGCACAGCAAGGCGCTGGCCAACAGGCCGTGCGTCAGGGCCAACCAGCTTAGGGCGCCAAAAACGAACACCCCGATCTGGGCGCCGAGCGCGAGGAGGAGGCGTCTATAGTCCATGCTTTTCCATGCGCCGATAGAGCGCCGCCCGTGTCAGACCAAGATCTTTGGCTGCCGATGAAATGTTGAACTGGTGCCGCTCCAGCGCCGCCTTGATCAGGTCGCGTTCCGAGCGTTCGAGATTAAGATCCTTGGGCGGCGTATTGGTCGGCACCCGGCGCGGCGTGTCGATAGCGGCACGAATCGAGGCGAGGAAGCGGTCATTGTTCCATGGCTTGACGACGAAATCCTGCGCCCCCATGCGCATGGCCTGAATGGCGATGCTCATACCCGAATGGCCGGTGACGATGACCACGGCGAGGTCGGGCGTCTTCGCCAGACGTTCCTGAAGGAAAGCCAGACCGGCCTCGCCCGAGGTGTCGCCGCGACGATAGTTGAGATCGAGCAGCAATATATCCACGGGTTGCGCATCGAGGACGGCACGCGCTTCGTCGGGCGTCTGGGCCTTGAGGAAGGTAAAGCCCTGCCGCGCCAGAACTAGCTCCGCCGAGGCGAGAATATCGGCATCATCATCGAGGAAAAGGGCGGTCAAGGACATGTTCGAAATCGGACACTCTGGGCTGCGGCAATGGTGTGATTTTGGGTGCAAATTCGTCAAAAGTCAAATAAATTGAATTATTTATATGAATTGAAAGGCGCGTGTTAGCCTTTTAACATGACTGATACTGCCCTCAATTCTCCTAAACCTCAAATGGATCGTCGCGTCGCGCCCAGATGGTACAAACGCCGCCCGTTCCAGATCGGCGCGGCGCTCGGCGTCGTGGCCGTCATTGCCGTTGCGATCATGACCCTGACCCCGGCATCTGGCACGGTGAACGTCGAGGCGTCGTCGCTGGATATAGGTGAGGTGGTTCGCGCCCCCTATCAGGATTACGTGCCGCTGCGCGCCGAAGCCATCCCGCTGGAGACGACCTATATTACTGCTGAAACGAGCGGTCGGGTCGAGTCGATTGCCATCAGCGACGGCGATCCGGTGGTGCAGGGACAAGCTTTGGCCTACCTCGCCAACCCGTCCCTTACGCTGGAGGTTTCGGCCCGCGAAGCCGACATTTCGGCGCGTTTGAGCGACAACAATAATCAGCTTATGGCGCTGAAAACGGCGCAGGAAAACCGCGAACAGGCGCTGGCCGACACGACCTATGCGCTGAATAAGGCCGAGCAGGAATTGCAGAAGCGCGAGACCCTGCGCGACCGCAACGTCATCAACGACGCGGCCGTCAAACCCTATGCCGACGAGGTGGCTTATCAGCGCCGGCGTCTGGCCTCGATCCGCTCCGCTCAGGCGCCCGACGCGCAGTTTTACGCCAGCCAGCGCCAGCAGGTGATCAACAACGGCGGCGACCTGCGCCGTAATCGCGAGGAGGTCCGCCGGGGCTTAAGCGCCCTGACCCTGAGCGCCCCGGCGCAAGGGCGGCTGACGGCCTTCACCCTCAAGCCCGGTCAGGCGGTGAAAGAAGGCGACCCCATCGGGCAGGTCGATTCGGAGGGGGCCTATAAGCTGCGCGCCGAGGTCGATGAATTCTATCTGTCGCGTCTGTCGAACGGCCTGACCGCGCAGGCCCGCATCCACGATCAGCCGGTTGCCGTGCGCCTGTCGAAGGTCTTCCCGCAGGTAACCAATGGCCGCGTTGTGGTCGAACTGGAGTTTACCGGTCCGCCACCCTCCGATCTGAAACGCGGGGAGGCTGTCGATATCCGCCTGTCGCTGGGTAAGACGCAGGTGGCGACCCTAGCGCCTGCGGGCGCGTGGCTCAACGATACCGGCGGGGCGTCGGTCTTCGTACTGAATACGAAGGGCGACACCGCCATGCGTCGCGCCGTGACCGTGGGCCGCCGCAATCCGGAACAGGTCGAAATCCTCAGCGGGCTGAAAGCAGGCGAACGCATTGTCGTCGGCGGCACGCAAAATCTTCAAAAAGCCGAACATTTGATACTCAAAGGTCAAAACCAATGATCGAACTGAAACACGTCTCCCGCCTCTATCGCTCCGATGAGATCGAAACGACGGCCTTGCACGACATCAGCCTGACCATCCGGCGTGGCGAATTCGTCGCCATCATGGGGCCTTCGGGCTGCGGGAAGTCGACCCTGCTCAACACGCTGGGGACCATCGACCGACCGACTTCGGGGCAGTATCTGTTCGACGGCACCGATCTGGCGCAACTACCGGAAACCGGGCTGGCCAAACACCGCGCGAAGCATCTGGGCTTCATCTTTCAGAGCTTCAATCTGGTCGACGACCTGACCATCTATGAGAATATCGAACTCGGTCTGCTCTATCGCGAAGGCCGCAAGGGTTCGCGCCGTCAGGCGATTGAATCGGCCATGGACCGCGTCGGCATCGCCCACCGCGCGCGCCACTTCCCGCATCAGCTTTCGGGCGGTCAGCAGCAACGCGCGGCGATTGCTCGCGCCATTGTCGGCGAGCCAGACCTGATCCTCGCCGACGAGCCGACCGGCAATCTGGACACCGAAAACGGCGCGCAGGTGATGGACATCCTGCGGGGCCTGAATGCGGCGGGCGCGACGATCATCATGGTCACGCACTCGCCCAGCCACGCCGATCAGGCCACGCGCCGCATCGACATCCTTGATGGCCAATTGGTCGCTTCCGTTGCGCAGGTGCTGTGATGGGGCGCTCGACCTTTACGGCCTTTTACCGCTCTTTCACGCGCCATCCGCTCTATGCGCTTCTGAACCTGCTGGGCCTGAGCTTTGGCATCGCCGTGTTTATCGCGCTCAGCCTGCTCTATCGCTTCGAGACTGGTTACGAATCGTGGAGCAGCGCGCGCCAGGACACCTATGCCATCGGCGGTCAGTATTTCTTTCCCGGTATGCCGAACGATGTCTTCATCGGTTCGATGGGCGGGCTGCTCGATGAGATGAAGATCGCCTATCCGCATCTGGAAGGGACGCGTGACTGGGGTAACGCCGTCACGGTGCACAAGGGCGCCGAGGTTTACGGCGAACAGATCGAACTGGTCGACGGCAATTTCCTCAGCTTCTTCAACATTCCGCTACGCCATGGCGATGCGAAGACCGCGCTGGCGTCACCCGACAGCGTGGTCATTTCGGAAGAAAAGGCGCGCAAATATTTCGGCACCGTCGACGTTCTCGGGCGCGCCATTACCCTCAGCGACGAGGAGGGGCGTAAAAATTACGTGGTCAGCGCGGTGATGCGCGACCTGCCTAAAAATACCGACATGAAGCTGGACTTCATGCGCCTTCTGACGAAGCAACGGATGAGCGAGGAGGCCAACTGGCACAAGTGGGGCTCGATCCAGCTCGTCACCTATTTCAAATTCGCCGATCCGGCGCAGGCCGCCGCCCTGCAGAAGCAGTTCCCCGCGTTCATCGACCGGCAGGTCGGCGACCGCTTCGGCGACGACATCAAGGGCAGCAAGATCATGGCCCTGCATCTGGTCCCGCTGGCCGATGCGCACCTGATCGACCCCAAACAGAAGGCGGCCATCGTCTCGCTGGGGCTGGTCGGTGTCGTGGCGCTGGTGTTGGCCCTGATCAACTACGTCAATCTGGCGACGGCCCGTGCGGGACTGCGGGCGCGCGAAGTGGCGGTGCGCAAGACCCTGGGGGCGCAACCGGGGGCCCTGCGACTACAGTTTCTCGGTGAAGCGGCCCTGACCTTGTTGCTGGCTTTTCTGATCGGCCTTTCGCTGGTGGAACTGAGCCTGCCGGTCATCAATGCGGTGGGCGGACTGAACCTTAAGCTCGACTATGTCAGCGAAGGCGCGTGGGTTGCGGGCGTTCTGGCCGTCGTCATGGCGGCAGGGCTCGTGGCCGCCCTCTACCCGGCCTTCGCCCTGTCGGCGTTCAAGCCGGCGCAGGTGCTGGCGTCGAGCCGCACCCCCGCCGGTGGTCGTGCCGGGGTACGGCTGCGCGAGGTGCTGGTGATCATGCAGTTCGCCACCGTCGTCGTTGCCTTCGTGCTCATGCTGGGTTTCATGCGTCAAATCGACCATATGCAAAAAGCCGATTTGGGGTTCACACGCGAAGGCCTGCTGATTGTCAATTCGACGCGCTACACGGCGATCAGCGAAGCGCAGCGTGAGGCCTATGTGGCGGCGGTCCGCGCCCTGCCGAATGTCAAACGGGCCAGCATCGGCAACGCGATTCCGGGAGATCAGTCGAGCACCAGCAACAGCAATATCGTCCGTCCCGGGCAGACGGACAGCGCCACGGGCTCGCCGACCGTCAACTGGTCGGTGGTGGGGCCCGACTATTTCCAGTTGCTGGGAACGAAGCTCGTGGCCGGACGTCTGTTCAACGCGCGGTATGGCGGCGACCAGATGTGGCGCACGGACGCCGAAAGCCGTGAAGAAGGGCGTGTGACCAATGTCATCATCAGCCGCCTGACGGTCAAACGCATGGACTATGCCTCGCCTCAGGCCGCCATCGGTCAGATCGCGCGCTTCGCCAACCGTCAGGTGCGCATCGTCGGCGTGGTCGAAGACATGCGCTTCTACCACCCGACGGATGCCATCCAGGCCAAGCTGTACCTCTTCGATGCAAAACCGAACAATAATCCGGTCGCTTTCGTGCGCTATGAGGGCGTGTCGGAACCGCAGATGCGCGCGCAATTACAACAGGTCTGGCGTCGGATCGCCCCGGACGTGCCGTTCGAGGGGGTATCGGCCACGGCCAACCTCGACAAATACTATAAGCCGGAACGCGACCGCTCGAACCTGTTCAGCATCGGGGCGGGGATCGCAGCCCTGATCGGCTGCATCGGCCTTTACGGTATGGCGGCGTTCAATACGTCGCGCCGGGTGCGGGAAATCGGCCTGCGCAAGGTGCTGGGGGCGTCGCGCGGCAAGGTGGTCGGCCTGCTGATCGGGCAGTTTCTGCGCCCGGTGGTCGTGGCCAGCCTTTTGGCCATACCGCTGGCCTGGCTGGCGCTGCGTCACTGGTTATCGCAGTTCGACGACGCCATCGCCATCAGTCCCTGGTTTTTCGTCGGCGCGGTGGCGGGGGCTTTGCTGATCGCGCTGGGTACGGTCGGTGGGCTGGCTCTGGTCAGCGCCTCGGTCGAGCCGGGCAAGGCCCTGCGACACGAATAGAGTGTCTGTTTCAGCGTTATCAATGCCCTCTCCATTCCATGGGGAGGGCATTGTCATTTCCAGAACGAATCACGTTGCGCCAGATAAGGATATCCTGTGCGGGGGTGAGCAAATCCGGCGGCATATGGGGCCTGTCCTTCGGATGTCTGTTTCAGGGTGATGAACAGGTCGTCTATACTTGCTGTCCGAACCGGTCCAAAGCATTGCGCAGTAACGGTTTGCGATCACATTTTCTACGATGTTTTCGCCTCAAGAAAGAAAAGCCTCTGTGGTCATGTTGATTTGATGAAAAGCCTCTTTTCTAATAGTTTGAAAATATTTTCACACCTAGACTTGTATGTTATTCAGTCTTGCCGTAGTTAAGGCTCACGATTAGACTTGCGGGGTGAATAGGGCGAGGTAACGGCCTGTATTTCGTTTCGCAAGGCCTGATATGGCTCGGTTTACGGCCTTGTCTATGGCGTGCCGGACAAGCGTAAAAGAGTAGTGGCGGGATGGCGTTAAGTGTCCTGCAATTTGATTTTCTGCAACGTTTGTGCGGAAATCACCTGTAGCTGTTCGGGTGTGTTTTCCAGCGTTGCTTCAGAGGTAATGTAATGGAAAACAAATCTGAAATTACGGAAATGGCCGTCGAAATCGTTTCGGCCTATGTCGGCAACAATTCTATCTCCGCCAACGAACTGCCGGCCCTGATCCAGAACGTCTATGCGGCGCTCAATTCGATCGGCCTCGGCGAAGCGCCCGCCCCCGAAGCGCCGAAGGAGCCCGCCGTTTCGGTGAAGAAGTCGATCTCGAACGACTTCATTGTCTGCCTTGAAGACGGCCGCAAGTTCAAGTCGCTCAAGCGTCACCTGCGCACCAAGTACAATATGAGCCCCGAAGAATACCGCGCCAAGTGGAACCTGCCCAAGGATTACCCGATGGTCGCCCCGAACTATGCCAAGGCGCGTTCGGATCTGGCCAAGCAGATGGGTCTCGGTCAGGGCGGTCGCCAGGCCGCGCGCAAGCCGCGTGCCAAAGCCTAAAAAAGCCCGCGCGCCAGCCGCGCGCTAAAGCCTGGGCTGCAAATAGAATCGCTAAAGTATAAAACGCCCTGAGCCTTCGGTTCAGGGCGTTTTTTCTGTGGCCTAATTGACTCGTAAAGGTGTCGTTAACCCTTTTTTGCTTGCCAAGGAATCGCCCCTTAAGAGAAGGTGAAGATTAGTGATTCGCATACGGGGCGTGGTTTCAGGGTAATATGGCGGGTATCGCAGCCGAAATGCTGGGCGCATTGCGCACGCACGAGGAGGTCTTCCGGTACTGGAAGAGTCTGCGTCAACGCGGACGCCTGCCGTCGCGCGCCGACATAGATCCCTGTGGCGTCCGACGCCTTCTGCCCACCATCTCCCTCATCGACGTCCTGGAAGCCGACCCGGCCAGTAATCCCGGCGCCTTCCGTCAGCGACTGGCCGGCACCGATCTCTATCAGGCCTATGGTATGGAGATCACGGGCCGCACTATCGCCGACATCTATACGCCGCAAGAAGCGCAATACTGGGCCGAGGAACTGAGCTTCGTGGTTCAGCACCGCAAGCCCAATGTCGGCCTGCATTCGATGGCGTGGCGTGGCACCAAGGGGCTCAGCCTGTTCTGGCTGCGCCTGCCGCTGGCGACCGATGGCGTGAATGTCGACATGATTCTGGGGCATGACGCTCTGATCGGACGGCCCGACGCGATCGGCCCGTCGGGCATTCGCGCCGCTTAAGAATACGCCTTACCGAGGACAGTCCGGCTTTGCCTGAGGGTGAAGGCCGTCGGCACGTGCCATTTGTGCACGGCTTCGGGTACCTTAATATGGGAATTTATACCTATTTATAACTTTACATAGGAAACTTATCCCCTCATGGTCGCGTCTTGGCAAAATGAGAACAAATCGGAAACATTCTGAAATTCTCAGCAAAGGACAAGCCCATGAAAGCGCCCGCCCGCCTCACTGTCGTTCCCCCCGTCGTTCAACCGGTCGAGGACCGCCTGCGCGTCCGTCTGGTCATCGAACTGGTGGCGCTGGCTCTGGACGTGCCTTCGGACGATATCCGCAGTCCATCGCGCAATAATGCCCGTGCGGCGCGCGCCCGTCAGACGGCGATGTACCTGGCCTATGTGGCGTGGCAATGGCCGCTGGCGCGGGTGGGCGAGGCCTTCGGGCGCGACCGCACCACTGTGGGCCACGCCTGCCGGGTGATCGAGGATCTGCGCGACGATCGTCGTTTCGACCAGACGCTCGATCGTCTGGAGGCCGCGCTGGCGGGACTGCCGGCAGCGCTGGAGGTCAAGTCGGTCAATTTCGCCTGAATGGCGAGACTATGGCTAAAATATGACTCCCTGACGCAAAGCGATTCTCACACATTGACCTGCTGAGACATGAGGGATGATATTAATCCTGTTTAGATACTGACGTTTGCGTAAGGATAGATCATGGCCGACGATAAGACGGCACCGGCAACGGTTACCACGATGAAAGCCCAGACCGTGCGGCCGGGCCTCGACAAACCGACGCGTCATACCGTGTCGAACGAGGAACTGGACGCCCTGTGTGAGACGCGGCGCGAATATATCACCGAATATGTCTGGGCGGCGCTGGGCGTCGCCGTCGGCACCTTGCCGGGCACGGTGGCTCTGTTGAGCGGCTATGCGGCCAGCGGCGGCAATTACGTCTTCAAGGTCGAGGGGCTGGTGCAGTTCGGTCTGTTCTGTGCGGCGGTGGCCGTAGCCGCCAGCATGGGGCTCATGGCGCGCCGCCGGGCGGTCCGGGTGCGCGATATCGAGGCCGATATCCGGATGCGGGCGATCTAACCGCGCAGCGCTTACGACGCAGAGGCCTTAAGCCGTTCGACCATTGAGATAAGGCCGTTGGTCCGTTGCGACGACAAGGCTTCATCAAGGCCCAGACGGGTGAGGGTGTCGCGGATGGAAAAGTCGCGGATGTCCGCGCGCGGCAGGCCGTTCAGCAGCCGGACCAGAATGGCGATCAGGCCCTTGACGATATGGGCGTCGGATTCGCCGCGGAAATTCAGCGTCCCGGCGGGGCCGTCGTCCATGACCAGCCACACCTGAGAGGCGCAGCCGCGGACGCGCGTCGCCTCGGTCTTTTCCGCGTCGCTGAGCGGAGCGAGGGCGCGGCCCATATCGATGATGTAGCGGTAGCGCTCTTCCCAGTCGTCGAACAGGTCGAACTCTTCGAGAAGGTCGGTCAGGCGCGCGTCAAAACTATCGGTCATGCGGCGCTATATAAGGGTGGAGGTCGTAATTCCCAACCCTAAAAATCAGCCTTTAAACGCAGGATCGCGGTCAGACCGGCATCGGGGTCCGACTCGACGACAAAGGCACCGCCCATGGCCTTGCAACTCAGGCGGACGATGGCCCAGCCCAGCCCCGCCCCTTCGCGGGTGCGGCTGGCTTCGGTCGCGCCCTGCTCGAACGGGCGCATCAGGCGCGGCACGTCCTCGGGGGCGGGGGCCTTGCCGGGATTGAACAGGCGTATATCGACCTGATGACCGGTGGCGCGGACGGTGATGTCCACGGCCTGTCCTTGCGGTGTGAAATCGATGGCGTTCATCAGTAGATGGTCGAGGCAGTTGGCAAAGCCCCGCGCATCGAATAGCGCGCACAGATCCTCGTCGTCGAAGGCAAGGTCGATCCTCACACCCCGGGCTTCGGCCTTGGGGCGATGACGGCGGACGGCGTCCTGCAGATGGGGGAGGATGGCGTCGATCTCGGGCGTCAGGACGTCGCTTTCGTTTTCCAGCCGCACGATCTCCAGTACGTCGTTGAACAGACTGAGCAGCTTGCGGCCGCTGTCGCGGATGATCCCGGCATATTCGAGGTATTGCGGCGCGCCGATGGGGCCGTACAGTTCGTGGGTCAGGACTTCGGAAAAGCCGATGATCGAATTGAGTGGGGTGCGCAATTCATGGCTGACCATGCGCATGAAGGCGCGCTTGCCCATTTCGGGCTCCGGCGCCCCAAAGGCCGCCGCCACCGAGGCTTCGGTCCCCATGCGGGCCCCGCCCGCGGGATCGTTGCCGGTATGGACCGCAGACGGCCTTGGGGCCGGGGTCTTCAGGTGGGGCAGGGACATGGCTATCCTTCGGAGGCAAGCCTCATAATACTCGAATACATCTTGGTATCACAAAGCGATTAACCGTCTCTTTCACCGCTTTGCGGTTTGACAGCCTGTCAAAGCGGTAATAGTTCGCCTGTTGCGCGATAAGCTTTCTATAACAGGGCCTATCCGATACAATACCACCATTGCCTTTTCCGTATCGGATTGCCCTTGCCGTTCAAGTCGTATTTTCAGGATCTCAGCCGCACCTCGCCGCTGGCCGCCACGCCCCGCCGCCGGGTGCGTCTGGGGGTTATCGTCTGGCACCTCGGCTGGTCGGCGGTCACGCTGGCCGCGCTGCTCGGCCTGTTGTTCCTGCCCGCATCGCCCCGGGTGCTGGGGGCGCTGGTCGTCGCGGCCCTACCGGGAGTCAGTTCGATCTTTCTCCTGACGCGTGACGGACATCGCGCGCGCCAGATGCTGGTGTGGATATGGGGTCTGGCCTGTCTCATCGCCATCGGCCTGACGGGCGGCATCTTCGGGCCGCTGGCCGCGTGGGCTGCCGCGCCCATGGCGGCCGCCGTGGCGCTGAACCAGCGCCGTCTGATCCTGCTCGGGGCAACCCTTTCGGTGACGACGACCCTGTTTGCGATCCTGCTGTCGCTGGCGCGTCTGATCGACCTGCCGGATCTGGTCGAAAGCTTCTGGCTGTCGTCGCTGGCGGTGGTGACTCTGGTGTCGGGCTTCGGTCTGGCGCTCCTGCCGGCGCTTCGGGCGCGCACCGAAATGGCCAGGGGGGCCGAGGACGACCGCGCGCGGTTCCTCAAGATCCTGAGCGAGCAGCCGCACCTGATCGTGGCGCTGGGCGACGATGGCCGCCTGATCTCGGCGCACGGCGAAGCGCCGCTGGGCCTCGACATGCCGACCCTGATGAAGCACGGTCTTATCGTCTGCGCCCACGTGCCCGACCGGCTGGGGGTGATGCAGGCCATCGACGAGGCCAGGGTCAATGGCCGCGCCGAGACGGGCTTCATGCCGCATGCGGCGCTGGAACACTATGTCCGCCTGAGCCTGCGCCGCGGCAGCGACGGACGGTTGTACGGCGTGTTGGCCGACGCGTCGCTGCACCATGCCCGCGAAGAGGCGCTGGAAAGCGCGCGCTTCGAGGCGGAGAATCTCAATCAGGGCAAGTCGCGCTTCCTGGCCAGCATGAGCCACGAACTGCGTACCCCGCTCAACGCCGTCATCGGCTTCTCCGACATCATGCGCCAGCAACTGTTCGGGCCGTTGTCGGAGAAATACACCGAATATGCGCAGTTGATCTGGGAGTCGGGTCAGCACGTGCTCGACCTCGTCAACGACGTGCTCGACATGTCGAAGATCGAAGCCCAGCGTTACGACCTGTCGCTTGAAACCTTCGATGCCCGAGAACCGGTCTCGGGCGCGCTGCGCCTGATTTTCACGGCGGCACACGACAAGGGGGTTGCGGTGCGCTCGGTCCTGCCGCCGACGCCGGTCGAAGTCACCGCCGACAAGCGCGCCCTCAAGCAGATGTGTCTGAACCTGTTGTCCAACGCCGTGAAGTTCACGCCGCGTGGCGGCAGCGTCACCCTGATCCTGTCCGACGCCGGTGCTGACGGGATCGACGTTCAGATCACCGACACCGGCATCGGCATCGCCGCCGAGGACCTGCAACGTCTGGGTAAGCCCTACGAACAGACCGGGCCGATGGAACAGCGCGTGCTGGGGACGGGGCTGGGTCTGTCGCTGGTTCAGGCTCTGGCCGGGCTGCACAAGGGGCGGATGAGTCTGGAAAGCGAGCTGGGCAAGGGGACCAGCGTCAGCCTGTTCCTGCCGATCGCCGCCCATTCGGATCAGCCGGAACTGCCGCTTAGCCCGCCGGTGTCGCCGCCGGTCGCGCCCGAAGCGCCGGTCGCCGTGTCGCCCGAAACGCCCCGTCCTCTGGAAGACCGGCTCTATACGCCCCCCGACCTCAGCGGCAGCGATTTCGTGATCCGCCCGCCGAAAAGCTAGTTTCCATAAGGTGACGGAAGGGTCACAAAGACCAGTCCCGGCACGAAATCCCCCGCTTCGAAGCGCGCATACTGCGTGCCGGTGTCGAAGTCGAAGGCTACCACGATATCCTCACGCGGATCGAGCCGCGCGATGGCCGTGGTGGTGCGCATGGGGAAGTCGAAGCGCACGGTGTCGCGCTTTGCCTGATGGCCGGCATATTTGCCCTCGACCGTAAACCCGGCCAGATTGACACGCGGCGCATCGGTCAGGGCGATGCTCGTCTGACGGCGCTGCATGGCCGGGACGCTCAGGTCGTAGGTCGAAAACCCGGCGGGCATCCTGGCCGACACGGCGTAGGCTTCGCGATTGATCAGGCCGTTCGACCGGTAATAGGGATCGCGCACGATCAGGCGCGCGGCATAGGGCTGACGGCCATCGGGAAACTGCACCATGACGCTCAGAGTCTGTCGCGTGAGGGTACCGTAGAGGCCTATGGCCAAGGCCACATCGCCGGTCTGCTGATACTGGACCAGTCGCCATTTTTCGTCGCGCATCTGAGTGCGGTCGGCTTGCCATTGGGCCCGCAGACCGGGCAGGGTCAGGCGGTTATGGGTGACGAACCCCTTATAGGCGCCCTTCATCGTCTCGACCTCGGCCAGAAGCGCCGGGTTGCGGCAGTCGGCCCGGGCGGCGGCGGTCTTGGCTTTGCTGAGTGCGCCATAGACGATATCGGGCGCGACACCGTGATTGAGGGCGGAGTTGCGCGTTTGCAGCATCCCGGCCT
This sequence comes from Asticcacaulis aquaticus, assembly GCF_028550415.1. Taxonomy (GTDB): domain Bacteria; phylum Pseudomonadota; class Alphaproteobacteria; order Caulobacterales; family Caulobacteraceae; genus Asticcacaulis; species Asticcacaulis aquaticus. The sequence goes on along the minus strand of NZ_JAQQKX010000007.1, from coordinate 15,654 downwards.
TCAGGGCGAGCGCGGTCGGCCCGTCAAACCACTGGCAGCGCGTATTGGCCGCCGTGACGAACTGACGCTTGACCATGGTGTCGAGCGAGACGTCCTGCGCCGTCGCCGGGTGGCTCAGGGCGGTCATCAGCAGGAGCGCAAGCAGGGTTCGACATTTCTTCATGCCGCGACTATAGACAAACAGGCTTAAATCGCCGTGAGCAAACAGGGTTAAGGCTTGTTCATAAAAAAGTTGCCCGGCAGGGCCGGGTACTTTTTTATGGCTCATATCGAAGAAAAATATCTCGGGGCGGCCCGTCGATATTTTTCTGCTTTTTATTCAGCAAAGGCAGAACGACAAAATGCTGCTGTCGACCGATCTATGGGTGTCCGCCCTGATCCGCCGGGCCGAAATGGCCGGAGCCTTCGCCTATGTGCTGAAACGCGGCGACGCCCAGGCTGGAGCGGTCGTCCTCAAGATCACCCATTTGCGCGATCGCGAGACCTTTATCCTGCGTCAGGCCAATGCCGGTGACGAAACGCAATGGATCAAACCCATTGCCTCGCACGATCCCGACGCCATTGAAACCTATATAGAGCGCGAGCGGCGCTTCGACTCCGACCTGTGGGTTGTCGAGATCGAAGATACCGAAGGCCGCCATTTCCTGACGGAAAAGATTCAGCTTTTGTAAACCCTGTTCCTAAACGGGATTTCAAACCCTCTGTGCGAAAGTGAGGGCAAGTAACGCACAGAAGGTGTTGGTTTTGTATTTCCTGCTCAACGATATCGTCCTCGACATTGAACCCGCGCGCATGATGCACCCGCTGGATGCGCAGCGCTTCGAGGCCCTGAGCATCGACTACATCGCCCAGCTGGGTAAGGAAATGTTCGCCGAGAACCCGCAGGCCCACCGCCTCAATCCCGAACGCGCCCGCCGCCTGTGTTACCTGATCCACATGAAACTGCCGCGCGTCAACGCCGCCCAGTTTTTCAATCAGGGCAATCGCGGCAAGGCCGAAGAGGTCGCCGCCGATTTCAAGTCGCTCAATGAAATGGCCATGGGCATGATGTACCAGCAACAGGTCAAGGGCGAACTCGACTACAGCAAGGTAGACGACGCCGTCTGGCACCGCCGCGCCGCTTAAAACCGGGGTCTTTGGCCGATCAGTATGTCGCCGTCGCTTGCAGGTACAAGTGTACCTGCGGCGCTAGGCTCCTGCTGCTCGACTCAAATCTCCCGGTTTTGGTTCGGAGCGCGCTACCTTCATACTCCCCCACTTGTGGGGGAGGTGGCGCGCCGAGCGTTAGCGATGGCGTGACGGTGGGGGGCCTTTTGGCCGGTTAAGCCGTGCGCAGACCGATCCACAAAAGTGCCCTTGCGCTTCCCTTGCGGCAATCGGCTACAACAAAGCTCAACCAATGTTGAATTGACGATTACGTCAAGATGCGCGATTTTGCTTCCATGAACATGCCGTCCCTGCCGCCTTTGCCGCACTATCCCACCCTGTGGGCGCGCCACGCCGATTTCATCGTGCACGTGGCGGGGCTGGCCTTTGCCCTGTTCGGTGGCGGAGTCGCGCTGGGGCTGGCGGTCAATCACGGCCTGCTGGGCAAGGTCGCGGCCATCACCATCTATGCGCTGGGCATGATCGCCATGCTGGCCTTTTCGACGGCCTATAATTTCGCCAGACCTAACTTGCAGCCGTTCCTGCGGCGACTGGATCACGCCGGTATCTTCCTGATGATCGCCGCCAGCTATACGCCGTTCACCACGCAGTCGCTCGACGGCGCCTGGGCGTGGGGCATGACGATCGCCGTGTGGTCGCTGGCCGTACTGGGCATGGCGGGTAAGCTGTTCTTGCCGGGATTGGGCAAGAGTTTCTGGGTCGTGCTGTACATCATTCTCGGCTGGCTGATCGTCATCGCCATCAAGCCGATGCTGCGCGAAGTTCCGCCCGCCGCCATGATCCTGCTGGCGCTTGGCGGGGTGGTCTATAGCGTCGGGACCATCTTCTACATGATGAAAAAGCTGAAGTTCCGCCGCGCCATCTGGCACGGCCATGTCCTGACCGGCGCGACCCTGCATTGGGTCGCGGTACTGGTCGGTGTGGTGCTGGTCGGGCGGTAATTTATCTCTGCCTAACCATGACGCATCATGCAGCTTGCCCTGTAGCGCAAAAAAAACGGCCGCGCATTGCGGCGCGGCCAAGTTTACAGGGAGGAAACGCCCAGGAAGGGCAATCAGCGCCGAAGCGCCGAACATCCTCAATTTAGTTTGCGCTGCAACGAAAAGCAAGGTTTGTTTCGCGACTGCTCAATCAACTCAGGTTACAAGCGCGAACAGGATCGTGAGCAGGGCGTGTGCGGACATCGCCGTCGTCTCCGCCTTTGACTTTTGTTGTGCAAAGCCTTATCCGCACGGGCATGAGCAACACTCCCGTCACCGAGGCGCCGCGCCGCCGTACCTTCGCCATCATCTCGCACCCGGACGCCGGTAAGACGACCCTGACCGAGCACCTGCTGCTGGCCGGCGGGTCGATCCGCGCCGCCGGTCAGGTCCGCGCCCGGGGTGAAAACCGCCGCACGCGCTCGGACTGGATGAAGATCGAAAAGGAACGCGGCATTTCGGTCTCGTCCTCGGTGATGACGTTCGAGCATGACGGCAAGATGTTCAATCTGCTCGACACGCCGGGCCACGAAGACTTCTCCGAAGACACCTACCGCACCCTGACCGCCGCCGACGCCGCCATCATGGTGCTCGACGCCGCCAAGGGGATCGAGCCGCAGACCCTGAAACTGTTCGAAGTCTGTCGCCTGCGCGACATCCCGATCATCACCTTCATCAACAAGATGGACCGTGAAGCCGAGGATTCGCTGGCCTTGCTGGACGAGGTGGCGTCGAAACTGCAACTCGATCCGTCGCCGCTCTACTGGCCTGCCGGGTCGGGTAACCGCTTCCGCGGCATGATCGAGCTGGGCAGCGGTCTGTTCTATCCGTTCACCAGGCGCGACTCAGGCGCCGAATACGATCAGGGTCACGAAGACCCGGCCCCCGTCGATGAGGCCGTGGCGAAGGGCTGGCTCGATGCCGGTGAACTGGCCGAACTGAAAGACACCGCCGAACTGATCGAGGGCGGGTTCAAGCCGTTCGACGTCGAGAGCTTCCTCGAAGGCCATATGACGCCGGTCATTTTCGGCTCGGCGCTGCGCCATTACGGCGTCAATCAACTGCTCAAGGCCATCGGCGACTTCGCGCCCGCGCCGAAAAAGGTCAAGGCGTCGAAGGCCGGGGTCGAGACCCTGGTCGATCCGACGGAAAAGGAAGTCACCGGCTTCGTGTTCAAGGTACAGGCCAATATGGACCCGAACCACCGCGACCGCATTGCGATGCTCAAGCTGACCTCGGGCAAGTTCCAGCGCGGCATGAAGCTGAAGGTGCAGAACACCGGCAAACAACTGAGCGTCAACGCGCCGATCATGTTCTTTGCCTCCGACCGCGAACTGGCCGAAGATGCGTTTGGTGGCGACGTGATCGGCATCCCGAACCACGGTGTCCTGCGCGTCGGAGACTCGTTGTCGGAATCGGGCGCGGTGCGCTTTGCGGGCCTGCCGAACTTCGCACCGGAAATCCTGCAACGGGTGCGCGTCAAGGACCCGCTCAAGGCCAAGCATCTGAAAAAGGCGCTGGAATCGCTGGCCGAAGAGGGCGTGACGCAGTTGTTCCGCCCGTCGATCGGTTCGGACTTCATCGTCGGTGCGGTGGGCCAGCTTCAGTTCGAGGTCATGGCCGACCGTCTGGCCAACGAATACGGGCTGGATTGCGTGTTCGAGCCGTCGCCCTATGCCGAAGCGCGCTGGCTGGGCGGCGACGCGGCCAAGATCGAGGACTTCGCGGGCAAGCACCGGAGTGCCATGGGTACGGATATCGACGAGTATCCGGTGTTTCTGGGCAAGTCGGCGTGGGAAATCAACTACGTCGCCGAGCGCTATCCGGACGTGTCGTTTTTGAGGACGAAAGAGCGGGGGTAGATTCTTTCCCTCTCTCCGCAAGGGAGAAGGAATTAAGCCAGCAAGACGCTGCCCAGCAGAACCTTCGCGCCCTTTTGCCTGAGCACCGTATCCGTCGCGTTCTGCAATTCGCGGGTGATGTAGTCGAGATCGACCAGGGACGTCGGGTTCAGGCCCGCCGCATAGGCCTGCAAACGCCCGGAATAGGCGTCGCGCAGACGCGGCATCGACTTCGAGATCATGTCCATGACCTTCTCGTTCTTCTGCGCGTCCAGCCCGACCTCGACGCTCAGGGTGCCGTGCTTGCCGCCGCGACCCTGCGTGAAGACCGTGATCAGCGGCACCTGAGTAAAGTCGGCGCCGCCGCCCTTTTTCTTGGGTGCGCCGGAGGCTTCGGCGGCACGCGGTAGCATGATGCCTGCGGTGGCCGCCGTGAAGCCGCCCATCTGAAGTCGGAGAAAATCGCGTCTGTTCATGGCGTAAACCCTAGCAAACTATCGTTTATAATGAATTGATCCCTATGCTTAATCTGAATTAACTATATAAAATCATTGGCTTAAATACTGAGTTAAGTGTTTGGCGGTAACCTGTGCCCAACAAAGGTTCAAGCCGCCAGAATGCGAAAATCCCAGAGTACAGACATTACCCTGCTGCCCAAGGCTAATCCCGCGACGATCAACGTGCTGGTCGTCGAGGACAATGATGGTCTGCGCCGCATGGTTCTGGAACTGATGCGGGGCGCGGGGTACATCCGCCTGATTCAGGCGCGCAATGCCGAAGAGGCTATCGACCGGATCAATGCGCATAATCCCGACCTGATGATCGTCGACTGGGGCCTGCCCGGCATGTCGGGCGTCGATCTTATCCGCTCGCTGAGACGGGCGGCGGTGACGCCTGACGAGCGCTTCCCCAATCCGAAGATGCCGGTGGTCATGTTGACGGCGCGCCAGAGATCGCGCGACGTGACCGAGGCGCGCAATGCCGGGGCGGACGAATTCGTCGTCAAGCCGTTTTCGACCTCAAGCCTCCTGCGGGCTGTCAATTCGTGCCTGCGCAAGCCGCGCCCCTTCGTCGTTTCGTCCGGCTATGTCGGGCCGTGCCGCCGCCGGATCGACGACAGCACCTATAAGGGCCTGCTCAAGCGCGGCGACGATATCGAACGCGCTGCCGACAGTCAGTTCCGCGAAATGTATCAGCAGACTCTGTCCGTAGAGCTCGAAGGCCTGCGGGCGCTTCTGGCGGCGCGCGGCGGACTGCACCGTGAAACCCTCGATTACATGGTCGAACGCGCCATGGCGGCCGAGCATAGGGCTACCGCATTTCGCCTTAAACTGGTGGCCGAAGCTACACGTTCTTTAAAGGATTATGTGTCATATTTCGGGGACGACACCGATCCCGAAGTCCTCGACGTGCATCTGGACGCCATCAAGCGTTTGAATGATTTGCGAAATGAGGACACGCCAGAGGCTTTGGCCATCATCCGGCAATTGGATACCCTGGTGACGAAACGCAAGACCCGGGCGCACGCCGATCTGATCGGACCGGAAGCGCGCTCACGATACATAATTTAACGCGTATCCGCTAAGGGGGGCCTTTTCGGAATACGTCCGGAAGGCTATCGCGATGAATGCAGTGGCAGCGTATGAACAGGCACGGGCTCTGATACAGGGGCGCCACGGTGAGCAGAACAAGCAGAACAACAATTCCCGCGACGTGCGCAATCTGGCCAATCTGGGGGAAACGGCCTCGACCAGCCGGGTGCTGAACCTGTCGGCCATCGCGCTCACGTCGTCGCGCGACAAGGAATATGCGCTGAAGCCGTTCTTCCGTGACTCGCAGCTGAACAAGGCCATCCTGATCAAGCACACCCTGCGCGCCAATGAACGCGACCTGTTTTCGCGTCTGAAGCGCACCGCGACCAAGATCATCATGCCGTTCGACCCCTTGGACCTCAAGCTGGGCGGCCGCTCGATCATGGTCAACCAGATCGGATTCGACGCCTTCTGCCGTTCGCATTTCAACATAGACGACGTCTCGTCGCACATCGACGTCCAGATCCTGCGCCTGCTGGATCAGTTGCCGTCGCTCGATCCGTTTCTGGTGCGTGAACACCTGTCGCGGCATGGGTTCCGTCCGGGGGCCTGCTACCTGAAAATCTCGCCTTACGACGTGCAGCGCATGATCGGCTTCGCCAACGAAGAGATCGAACGTCTGGTCATGACGGCCTTCGGTGACGCGCTGGTCGGCGGGGCCGGCATGAAGCTGGCCGGCAAGATTCTGGCCAACGAACTGGACAAGGAACTCTGGCCGCTGCGTCACACCCTGCGCATGAGCGACGAGGAGTTCTCCGACGGCATCTTTTCGTGGCGCGGCTTCCTCTATTTCAAATGGCGCCATATCGAGCTTCAGGAAGAGATGCGCCGCGTCCTCGACGGGCTGGCAAGCTATCAACCCGCCGGGATCATGGAAGAGCCGGTGCGCGATTATCTCAAGGAGGCCCGCCCCCGGCTGGCGCGCCGGATCGTGCACGCGATTTCCAATATGGGCCGCACGCTGAACATCTACGATCAGGCGTATCATGCGCTGGTCGAAGGCGAAAACGCCGGGCCGTTCCGCCGCTTCCTGCTCGACGGGCCGAACCTGTTCTTCGAGCTGGGCGAAAACATCGGCATCCTCGGCCATATCGCCTCGTTCTGGAGCTACCGCATGGCCGGTGGTCCGACGCAGCAGCGCCTGTCGCCGATCGAATATGCCGACGTGCTGATGGACTTCGAAGACAGCCTGATGATTCTGGGCTCTGGGATCGAATAATTTTTCTGACGCGCATCTGATCCAAAAACCGCTGCACACTTTTTGGGATGCGCTTGATTAACCCTATCCGTTCACGGTCCGTAATCGGATTTCGGTTAGGGTTTACCCATGGCGACCAGCTTCAAACGCAATATTACGAAAATCCTGCCGCCGGATCACCAGACGCGCGTGATCCGCGAATATCGTAATCTGGCCAACCTGAATCAATCGGCGGCCACCGGGCGCGTGCTGAACCTGTCGCGCGTCTATCGCCGCCATTACAAGGACGCCGACTATGGCAAGAACCCGTTTTTCCAGTCGTCGCTGCTCAATCGCTGCATCATCCTCAAGCACACCCTGCGCCTGAACGAGCGGCACTTCTATCACGGCAGCCGCCGCACCGTGACCAAGATCATCTTGCCCTACGACCACTTCGACCTGCGGCTGGGGGCATCGAGCATCTATATCGGGCAGGTGGGGTTCGAGCATCTGGCGCGGCAATATCTGTCGATCGACGATTTCGACAAGAACCCCGACATGAAAATCCTGCGCCTGCTGGATCGGCTGCCGTCGCTCGACCCGTTTCTGGTGCGCGAGACTTTGGCGCGGCAGGGGTTCCGGCCCGACGGCATCTATCTGGCGCTGTCACCGGCCGATCTGGGGCGCATGATGCGCTTCACCTCGAACGAGATCGAGCGGCTGGTCAATACGGCGCTGGGCGAGCACTATTCCGGTGCTTCGATGAAGCTGGGCAACAAGATCCTGTCGGACGAGCTGGACCGCGAACTGATGCCGCTCAAGACGACCTTCCGCATGACCGAGCACGAGTTCACCGAAGGCATCTTCGCCTGGCGCGGGTTCCTCTATTACAAGTGGCGCTATCTGGAGCTACAGGACCAGCTTCGTGTCGTCCTGTCCGGTATCGGGACCTATCAGCCGACGGGGATGCGCGACGACCGAGTCAAGGACTATCTGGAACAGGCGCGGATTCGCCTTGCCAAGGGCATGGCCAAGGCGCTCAACCAGGCCTACGAGGTGCTGAAAATCTACGACACGGCCTATTCGGACCTCGTGTCGCGCAGCAAGCCCGGCCCGTTCAAGCGCTTTCTGCTCAACGGGTCGGGGCTTTTTACAGAGCTGGGCGAAATCATCGGCACGCTGGATCATATTTCCTCGTTCTGGACCTTCCGCATGAACAAGGCGATCCAGACCGGCAAGCCGATGAAGGCGATCGAATATGCCGACGTGCTGATGGATTTCGAAAGCGGGCTCAATCACCTGTTCGAGGAGCGCCCGACGTTCAACATGACGACCTCGGGCTTCATGCGCGCCCAGATACCGGCGGCTTAAACTCCCTCTCCTTGGGGGAGAGGGGAGGGGCAAGTTACGACTTCGTGCAGCTCTCTTCCTTGGCTCCCCACCAGGCATCGTTGCCCTTGGTTTTGAAGCTGTAGCCCGTGGCCTGATAGAGCGTGCCGTCGCTGGACGGGGTTTCGGTCAGGGACACCTTGCGATTGGAATCGCTGACGATGGTGACCTCGGCGGTCTTGTCCGAGAAGACGACCGACAGCGAGGTGCCCATGGCGCAGGTATAGGCAATTGGGTCGGAGGTGGCAAAATCGGCGGCGGTGGACGACATAGCCTGACCGGCGTCGGACGCCAGTTCCCCGGCGGTTTCCTGAACCTCTTCGACGGCCTGCTGGGCTTCGGGTTTGGAGCAGGCGGCAAGGGCGGTGAACGAAAGCGCCCCCAGAAGGGCGATGGCGGCGGTTTTACGCATGGGAGGTCTCCGAAAGCGCACGCCGAAAAGTGGGAACCGGTTTTCGGAAACAGTGCGCGACTAAAAACGATGCTTAGTCGTATCAGTCCGGAAATAAGGAAACGATCACGGTGCGGCTTGCTCAATATTAACAGTCTGTGCCCCGCTCCCCACTTCGTAGGCAGGAAAAAGGGCGGTAACGAAAACGGCGGCAGGTGATCCTGCCGCCGTTTCTGTTTGGTAAGTTTGACGGGGATTAGTCCATCAGCTTTTGCGCGAGATACGTATATTCCAGCGCGTTCCGCTTGGCGGTTTCCTTGAGGTTGGCCGCCGCCGAGTGACCACCATCGGTGTTCTCGTAATAGAGGAACGGCAGGCCCATATCCTCCATCAGCGCCGCCATCTTACGCGCATGGCCCGGATGGACGCGGTCGTCCTTGGTCGAGGTGACGAAGAACGGCTCAGGGTATTTCACGCCTGCCTTTAGGTTGTGATAGGGCGAGATCGTCTTGAGGAACGCGCCTTCGGTGGCGTCGTCCGGACGGCCGTATTCGCCCTGCCAAGAGGCCCCGGCCAGCAGGGTGTGGAAGCGCATCATGTCGAGCAGTGGCACCTGCACCACGACGGCATTCCACAGGTCAGGCCGCTGGGTCAGTTGCACGCCCATCAAAAGCCCGCCGTTCGAGCCGCCCATGATACCGAGGCGACGCGGCGAGGTGACCTTCGTCCTGATCAGGTCTTCGGCCACGGCCTGGAAGTCGTCATAGATGACCTGACGATGGGTTTTCAGACCGGCTTCGTGCCACTTGGGACCGAATTCGCCGCCGCCGCGGATATTGGCCAGCACATAGGCACCGCCCTTTTCCAGCCACAGCTTGCCGATGCCGCCCGAATAGGACGGGGTCAGCGACACTTCGAACCCGCCGTAAGCATACAGCAGCGTCGGCGTATTGCCGTCGAGTTTGGTGTCTTTCTTCATGACGAGGAAGTAGGGGATCTTCGTCCCGTCCTTCGAGGTCGCCCAGTGCTGCTCGACCTTGAGGCCTTCGGCATTGAAGCGTTGCGGGCTGGCCTTGAGGTTGGTTACGGTGCCCCAGCCAGCGTCGGCGAGGTAGAGGCTGGAAGGTTGCAGGTAACCGGAAGACCAGACGAAGAGTTCATCGGTTTCGTCGTCGAGCGAGCCCAGGCTGAGGGTTGAGTTTTCCGGTAAGCGCAGCGGAGTCAGCGACCATTTACCGCCTTCGTAATTGACGACCATGACCTGACCGGTGACATTCGACAGGACTTGCAGCACAAGGCGGTTTTTCGTCTGGCCCATGCCCTGAACGCTCTGATGGTCGTTCGGCGCGAAGACGACGACGGGTTCGAGGTTTTTCGGGTCTTTCAAGGCGGCGAACAGGTCGAACGCGATGACAGAGCCCTCCTTGAACACGGTGCCCTTGGCGCTGGTCCACGAATCCTTCAGCGAAAAGACGGCTTGACCTTTGTAATAGGCGTTCATTTCCGAGGTCAGGGGCAGGGGCAGTTTCACCTCGCCCTTGTCGGTATAGTAGGTGGTGTCGACCTCGAAGAAGGTTGGGCGGCGTTCGGCGATGTCGATGACGTACCTGCCGGCGACGTCGCGGATCACGGTGCGATAGGCCATCATGTCGGACTTGTCGCCGCGATGGATTTCGACGGCCTGATCGAGCGTCTGACCGCGCTTGAGGGCTTTGGTCACAAAGGCGTAGCCCGACGGAGTCACTTCGCCTGGCGTCCATTCGCGCGCCACATAAAGCGTGTCGGCGTCCTTCCACGTCACGACCTGCTTGCCTTCGGGCAGCGAGAAGCCGCCCTCGACGAAGGTCTTGGTTTTGACGTCGAATTCGCGCACGGTCACGGCGTCCTTGCCGCCGTTCGACAGGTTGATCAGGCAACGCGTTTCTTCGGGCGGCAGGCACGAGGCGCCCTTATAAACCCAGTTCTTGCCTTCGGCCTTAGCGAGAGCGTCGAAATCAAGGATCGTATCCCAGCTATTCGATCCGCCGAGATACATTACCTTCTTCATGCGCCGCCAGATGCCGCGCACATGGTCCTTGTCCTGCCAGAAATTGTCGACGTGACCGCCCTTCGAGAAGGACGGCGAGGGGATGCGATCGGTCGCCTCGACGATCTTCAGCATGTCGGCCTGATTTTGCGCAAACCGCGGATCGGCGGTGAGGTGGGCCAGGCTGCGTTCGTTCTGGGCCTTGACCCAGGCCAGCGCCTTTTCGCCCTCGACCTCTTCCAGATACTGCCGCGGATCGGCGACGTCAGCCTTCGCGATATTCGGATTGGTCGGGGTCTGTTTGGCGGTCGTCGTGATGTTCGTCATCTGGGCCTGAGTGCTGAGCGGCAGGGCCCCTAAGATGAGAAGCGAGGCGGCGGCGGTCAAGGCGCGGCGCGAAAAAGAAGAGAGCATGTACGGCTTTCCCGGTTGGTAATGGATGAAACTAACACCGGGGTAGCGGCCCTTGGCAAGGGGCGGCGAACGAACATGAAGGAATTGTAATAAAGGGCCATAATAAAGAACTTTACAAAATAAAGTACTTCATTCATAACGTGGCTATTGGTTCTTTCAGGGAATATCGATCATGTCCACCGCCACGCTTACCGCGCCCGCCTCACTGGCTCCGGCCCGCACCAATCTCATCGATGGTTCGCCCATGTTCTGGGCCGGGCTGATCTTCGGCAGCATGAATGTCGTGCAATTCGCCTTCAAAGCCGGATACGCGACTATTCCCGGCCCGGTGTTCGGGATGATGTGGATGGCGGCGCTGGTCACCTTCATCATGGCGGCCTTTGTGTTGAAGATCGGCAGTCCTGCCGCCTTTCGCGCCCGTCCGGAGGTCAAGCGCTTTCGCAAGGCGTGGGGCATGGTCATCCTCAGTGCCTTCGCCACGGTGACGATCATCATGTCGGTGCTGGGCTATCTGCATCAGACGGCTCTGATGCCGTTCGTGCCGGGGCCGGTGGCCCTTCTTTTCTATGCACTCGGCTGGCATATGGCCGCCCGCATGAGCGGGAATGGCGGCTTCAACGGTTTGTCTGTGGCCGGTCTTTTGGCCGCTGCCGGTCTGCTGGCGGTTGTCATCTTTGCCGGTCAGGCCTGGCAGTCGCTGGCCTATGCGGGCGTGCTCTTTGGGCTGGCCGCGGTGCCGGGTCTTATTCTCATCCTGCAAAATCGTAACTAAACGATATGCCAAAAAGTGCCAAGATGCTTCTCCGGGGTTTTTGGCAATAATATCGCGACCAAGCAAAAATCTATTCGAATCCGGTTAGGAAAATCCCATGTCCTCGCAACTGCACGATCAACTCGACTATCTCAAATCGCTGGCCGAAGACGGCAGCCGTATGCCGGTGATGAACGGCGGTAATCTGTTCTGGGCCGGCGTCTGCTTCTCGACCGCCGCCCTGATCCACTACGGCATCATGCTGGGTATCGTGCCCATCCCCAATCCGTGGTTCATCAGCTTGCTGTGGTTCGTCGCGGTCGCCGTCTATGCCGTGCTGGGTGGGCTGAAAATCGCCGAAGGGCGTCGCAAATACGGTCAAAACGCTATGAATCGCGCGATTTCTGCGGCATGGTCCGGCGTCGGCATGGCGATCTTCGCCCTGTTTCTGACCCTGACCGCCGTCGGTAGCCAGATGAAGGCCATCGAAGTCCTGACGACCCTGATCGCGCCGATGATCCTGCTGCTCTACGGTATCGGCTGGTGGGTGGCCTCGATCATGTCGGGGCAGGGCTGGCTCCGTCTGGTGGCCTTTGGTTGCCTGATCGGCGCGCCGGTGCTGGGCCTGCTGGGCCATCAGGCGGTGCAGATGCTGGCCTATGCGGTGGCTCTTACCCTGTTCGCCACCATCCCCGGCCTGATCCTGATGCGCGCCGAAAAGGGCTGATCCCATGCCTGAAGACTTTAATATCGAGGCGCTGGATGACGTCATCCACGGACGCCTGAGGCTGGGGATCATGGCGTACCTGTCGACAGCCGGGTCGGCGGATTTCACCACGCTCAAAGCCAAGACCCAGTCAAGCGACGGTAACCTCTCGGTTCAGGTGCGCAAGCTGGAAGAGGCGGGCTATGTGACGGTCGAAAAGACCTTTGCAGGGAAGAAGCCGCTGACCACGATCACCTTGTCGGAAAGCGGGCGCAAGGCGTTCGTGGCCTATCTTGAGGCCATGCGTAAACTGATTGACGATGCGGGTTAATCCCTTCTCCCCGCGAGCGGGGAGAAGGTGGCCTGAAAGGTCGGATGAGGGGCGAGTCACACAAAGGAAAGTGGCCCCTCACCCTAGCCGCCACCGGGAGCCCGGCTCTCCCCGTAAACGGGGAGAGGGGACTTAAATCGCCTCTCCCAACTTCTCCAGCATGAACGTCCAGCCCTGTTGCGTCCGCTCGGCATAGTCCGCCCATTGCGCGGCCATGTCGTGTGTCAGGGTTAGCTGGCAACCTTCGGAAGTCGCCACGATATCGATGCTGACGCGGCTGTCACGCGGATCGCTGACCCCGGCGATACCCCAACTGAAGCTCAGGCGGGTAGGGGCAACGACCTCGTAATAATGGCCGATATGGTCGATGATTTCGCCGTTACGCTCGACCTTGAACGAGAAGGCACCGCCTGCCACCGGGTCGGTTTGGACATGAATAAGGCGCTCGTCGCGCACGTCGGGTCCGACGATGAAGTTCGCGATCAGGGCGGGGTCGAGCCATGCCGCAAAGACGGTATTGGCAGAAGCCTTGAATGTCTTTTCGACGCTGACGGCAACCGTGTTGAAATCCTTGTCACCGAAGGCTTTCAGATAGTCGGCTTCGACACCCGCAAAATAGGTCCAGAACGGACGCGGTCTGGCACTAGAGAGCGCATCCTCCAGAAGCCCCAGATGCGTATGCCAGCCGCCCATATGGTTGAAGGCCGCCGCGCGATCAAAGTCCGGATGGCGGTGCGTCAGGCGCAACAACACCTTGTCGCCGATGGGTGACAGTTCAATGGTTACGATGCCGGTCGATGCCTCTTCCGGCCAGGTAAAGGTTAGGCGGTGCGGTGGATCGACCTCCAGTACCTCGACATCGAAACTGACCGGCTGACGCATGGCGGCGAAGCGGTCGGGCGCGACTTCGCCGGACAGAGAGGTGTGGTCGAATGTCATGGTCGCCGTCCCCGTGCGCGTCATGTCACCCGCCATGATCCACTTTTTGCGCAGGTCGCCCTCGGCCACATAGCGCCAGACGCGCTCGATCGGGCCGGGTAGCAGGCGCTCGAAGACCAGCGTGCCATTCTCGAACAGCTTGCCCTCAGGGCGGGGCACAAAATCATTCATGCGGATTCTCCGTCATCAAAAGGGTTTCAAGCGTATCCAGCGCCCGCGTCCAGTGGGCGCGGGTGCGGGCGATCCATTGGTCCATCTCATCCAGTCCCTCGCGATTGAGGCGGTATATGCGCTGCTGACCGCGCACCTCGACCGTCACCAGATTGGCCGCTTTCAGCGCATTGAGGTGCTGCGAAATCGCCGGTTTCGACAAAGTGAAGCGCGCGGCGATATCGCCCGCCGGTAGTTGCGGCGCGGCGGCCAGATGTTCGATGATCCGGCGGCGCGTCGGATCGGCGAGGGCGGTGAAACTGTCCATGCCTAATAATTAAGTTATAACTTAATTAAGTCAAATTAAAAATGAAGTTCGGCGCCCGAATAGATTTTCCGCTTCACGCCGGGATAACGAAATCCTGTTCCGCGTAAGGCTTTGCGCGGCCGTGAAATAAGAATATGTTTTGTCTCAGGCGGGATAAACTTGGTTCCTAAGGAGTGTTTATGACCTCAGCCGTGCCCTTGACCGCCGATCAGGTCGCCGACCTCGCCAACACCCTGCCGTTATGGCGCATTGCCGACGGCAAGGCGGTTTTGCGCGACCTGAAATTCGCTGATTTCAGCGCCGCCTTCGACTTCATGACCGAGGTGGCGGGCGTGGCCGAGGTGATGGATCATCATCCCGAATGGTCGAATGTCTACGACAGGGTGTCGATCCGTCTGACGACCCACGACACCGGCGGCCTGAGTGACAAGGACATCGCCCTGGCCGAAGCCATCGACGCGGCGGCCATTCAGTTCAAAGGACACTAGGCATGTTGGACCAGACGGCGGCTAAACACGGTATTGTCGGCGGCTATGTGCCGGAGCGGCCCGACTGGACGATCCCGCAGGACTGGGCCGCCTATACGGCTTCGGAACACGGCGTCTGGCGCACCCTGTTCGAGCGGCAGATGCAGCGCATCAAGGGCCGGGCCTGCGCGGCCTATATGGATGGCCTGAGCCAGTTGCCGATTACGGCGGACGCCATTCCCGACTTCGACGAATTGAGCGAGGTGTTGCAGCGACGGACCGGCTGGACGGTGGTCGCCGTGCCGGGGATGGTGCCGAACGACGTCTTCTTCAATCACCTCGCCAATCGCCGCTTTCCCGCCGGGCAGTTCATCCGCACGCCGGATCAGCTCGATTATTTGCAGGAGCCTGACGTCTTTCACGACCTGTTCGGGCATGTGCCAATGATGATGAATCCGGCCATGGCTGACTTCATGCAGGCCTATGGTGAGGGCGGCTTGCGCGCCGAAAAGCTGGGGGTACTCGACCGCCTGGCGCGGCTTTACTGGTACACGGTCGAGTTCGGACTGGTCGAGGAGGGGGAGGGCGTGCGTATCTTCGGGGCAGGGATTCTGTCGTCCTTTACTGAGACGGCGTTTGCACTGGAAAGCCCGTCGCCGAACCGTATCGGATTTGATCTCAAGCGCGTCATGCGCACGACCTACCGCATCGACGATTTTCAGGAGGGTTATTTCGTTCTGCCCTCGGTAGATGCCCTGATGGAGTTTGCGCAGACCGATTTCGGCCCGGTGTATGCGGCGATTGAGGGTTTGCCCGATCTGACACCGGGTCGGATCGAGCCCGACGACCGCGTGTTTCACGCGGGTACGGGGGAATATCATATGCTCTAGGTTTAAAACCTAATCATCCTATTGATTTAAGGTGCAAACATTGATTCTCTTCGTTTATTCGAGGAGATAAGCTATGGCTCATGAGTTCTGGCTTAGTGACGCGCAATGGTCGGCA
>NZ_JAQQKX010000006.1 GCF_028550415.1 Asticcacaulis aquaticus | reverse complement strand
ACCCATTGGCAACATCCCACCAGCCGAGGCCGAACAACTCTACTACGCTGCCCTCGACACTTTAGAATTGGCCGCGTAACTTAAACCAATGAGCCTCCGGCAAAGCCGGGGCGGTTCAGACAGGCCTTCATGCGGCTCCATCCCCATCACCCAGCGGGCCTGTGCCCCGAAACGCACCGCCTCCCCACTCTGGGCCGAGGCAAGCAGCGCCAGCAAGGCCTCTTCATCGCGGGTCAGTTCGATCAGGCCGGGCCGCCCCAGTTCCAGCTTGCGGCGGCCTTTCGACAGCGCGATCAGCCAGTCGTAGAACGCGCCCACCCCGGCTGAGGGCTCGGGTCCGAAAGCATGGACGAACTCCCGCTGGAGCATCCGGCAGTGCGGCGAACAGGCGACCGACGTCCGCAACGCCCAGGCCAGAAAATGTTCGACATAGCGCAGGCTGCGCAGATCGCGCCCCCGGTTATCACGCATCGACTGTGCCGTCATGGCGTCTCGCCCCTTGTAATTAAGAATAATTCTCATTAACATTGGCAAATCATGATGGCAACCGATTCCCCGCGAAAGGCACGAAAAATGTTCAGTGAACCGACTCTGAAAGAGATGCTCGACGATCCCGTCGTGCGATTGCTGATGCACCGCGACGGCATCCACCCTGACGATGTTCGTCATGTCATGCGGGCGATTATGAAGGCCTGAGCAGATGGAGAGCAGGCAAGGTTGCCGTGGCCAGAATCTTTCTTAAGCCGAGGTCAGGGCGTCCAGCTTGGCCTGTAACTCATCCGGTTTGAACGGCTTCGACATATAGTCGTCCATCCCCGCCGCCAGACAGGCGTCCCGATCTCCCGACAGGGCATGCGCCGTCAGGGCGACGATCTTGACCGGGCGGTTGCGACTGACGCGTTCATACTGGCGGATGCGACGCGTGGCCTCGTACCCGTCCATGACCGGCATCTGAAGATCCATCAGAATGATGTCGTAGGCTCCGGTCTCGAAAGCCTTTACCGCCTCTTCGCCATCTTCAGCCGCGTCATAGGCATAGCCCAGTCGTTCCAGCAGGATACCCGCCACAAGCCGATTGGCGGGATTGTCCTCGACCAGCAGAATGCGCGAGGCTTTGGCGGCGTCCAGGCTCATCACACAAAGGCACCCTTGCGCCGCAAGGGTGCCTTGAACGTGGCGGAGCAGATGGACTTCATACAACAGGGCCCGAATCGAGGTGACGCATTAACCTCAAACAGGTCACAGGGGTTGTAAAAAATCCATAATAACTTCCTTTACATAATCGCGCATTTTATCCGCTGTTTCGTCAGCGGCGATCAGCCCCGCAATGAGGACAGCCGGGGTCATGCGTGGCTTTCTTTCCATTTGGCGTACCGGTTCAACGCGCTGGCGGCACTGTTATTGTACCAGGAATAGCCGCGACGGCGTTCCGGTTCGACATCGGTGATTGTGTCGTGCAGGGTCTTCGAACGGTTGCCGAAGATCGGCTTCAGCGTCTTCATATCGTAATAGCGCGACCACAGCGGCCCGGCGCCGTCCTTCGGCGTCAGCAGACGATCCTGACCGTCGGGCGTTTTCGCAAACACCATGCCTTCGATCTTCAGCTTTTCCAGCATGGCCGCCCCGGCATGGACCGCCGCGACGATGTCTTTCGACGGCGCGTTCAGCTTCATCAGATAGGTCAGGACCGAGGCGCTTTCGCTCGACGACAGGGCTGGCGGCTCATAATTGCGCGCCGAGGTCGGCGTCAGGGTCAGGGGATCATACTGCTGCGCCCACAGGGTGCGCTTGCCGTCGATGATGACCTGCGCATCGAGCAGCACCTGAATGGCGCGCGTTTCCGCCGCAGCGGTTTTAGCCCGCAACTCTGCGGACACGGCGGCAAAGTCGCCCTCCCCGCGCCCGGCATCGCCCATCAGTTGCATGACCGAGGACATGGCATTGTCATTCAGCGTCATGCCGTCGTGATAGCCGCCGGTCAGCGGCCACACTTGCGGCCAGCCGCCATTGGGGAACTGCGCGTTGAGCAGATATTGGAGCCCGCGCAAGGCACTGGCGCGATAGGCCTCCACCTTGGTCGCGGCAAAGACTTTGAACAGGAAGCGCGTTTCAGTGATCGTCGCGTCGTTGTCGATCGTCCCGACATAGCCCCAGCCCGGCAGATGCGGCGCATCGAAGTCGTCCGGCTTCTGGTTCGGCGGCATATTGTTGGCGACGTAATGCTGCCCTTTTAGGCGCACCGGACCATTGCGCGGCTGGTTCTTGCCCCAGCCGCCCGCAGGCGTCTGAAAGCTGACGATATTATCGGCGACAGCCCTGGCCTCGACAGACTCGTACCATTCGGCGGGCTTATCGAGCGGCATGGTGGCTTCGCCATTGCCGCCCTTGGGGCCGTCGGGGATGGTCGTCATCCCCTCGCGCTCGGCCTTGAGCGCCGCCTGATCGGCAGCCATCGCGACTTCGGAACGCTTGAGATAGTCGAGCCACGCCTGACGCTGGGCGGCAGGCAGGGTGTTGATGCGTTCGACCGTGAGCGCCGGGAACGGCGTATTGACGCCGATCTGCGCCGCGAAGGCCGGAACGGCACCAGCCAGAGGCAGGACGGCCAGGCTGGCGAGGAAATGACGACGGTGCATATCAGAGCGCCCTGTAGATGAAGTTCTTGAAACGCACCTCGCCCTCGCCCGCCGCATAGAGGCCGGGCTTGAGCATGAGGAAGCCGCCGCGCACATTGTGATGATAGCCCGAGACTTCCATCCCGCGGTCGAAGCGCTTCCAGGTCACGCCGTCAGACGAGGTATGGAAGCTGACGATATGGCGGTCGTTGCGCAGGCGCATCTTCATCTTCTGGCCGTGCGGATTGGCCGGACGGCCGCGCTCGATGCCGTACTGATGGGTGACGAAGTTCTTCTCGCCGAAGCCCAGCCCGCAATAGAGCTTGGAGTCGTAGAACAGGATCAGGCCGCCGCGCGCCTTCGGATCGATCTCGATCTCGCACTCGATCTCATAGGCCTGATCACCCGTCACAAAGATCAGTGGCGACGACGTTGACGGCGCTTCGCCGGTCGCCTTGAGGTGCATCACGCCGTCCTTGCGCACGATGCGCTCGGCCTCGGTGGTCGACGGATTGAAGAAGTTCCACTGCGTCCCGTATTTGTCGGTTTTGAAGTCGTCCGACAGGGCCAGACCGTGCGGCACGGCCTTGCCACCTTTCGGCTTCGGCAGAGGCTTCGACAGGTCGCCACCGCCGAAATCGAACCAGCCGTCCTTCGACCACGCGACCGGCGCCAGAAGCGTCTGCCGCCCCAGCGTCCAGAAGCCGTTTTCATAACCGTGATAGACGCTCCACCAGTCGCCCGTCGGGCCTTCGACCAGCGTCGCATGGCCGCGCGACCACCACTTTTCGTCCAGCGACGTCGTGCGCACCAGCGGGTTGCGCGGATGCTGCTCCCACGGGCCGTTGATCGACTTGGACCGCGCGGCGATGACCATGTGCCCGGTCGGCGGACCCGCCGTGCCGCCGACGGCGAGGATCAGGTAATAATAGTCGCCGTGTTTGGTGACCTTGGGACCTTCGGGCGAGAAGCCTTCGACGTCCCAGGTGTCGGGATAACGCCAGGGATCATAGACGTGCTCGGTCGCACCCACCGTCGACAGCCCGTCGTCGCTCAGGCGCACACGGTCGCCGCCCGACAGGAACAGCCAGCGCGAGCCGTCTTCGCCGACCGCATGACCCGGGTCGATGTGGCGCGGCAGGTTGAGGTCGATCGGCTCGGACCACGGCCCCTTGATATCGTCGGCCCAGATGACCCACGAGGTCGTCTTCGAATCCGGTGCCGAGGTCTTCTTGGTCGGGATATAGAGGAAGAAGCGACCCTTATGCTTGGTCAGTTCCGGCGCCCAGACCGAACCGACGTTTTTGGTCAACGCCGCGGTGATCGGCTGCCAGTTGACCAGATCCTGCGAATGCCAGATGACCAGACCCGGATAGGCGTCGAAGGTCGAAAAGGTCATATAGTAGTCTTTGCCGTCCTTCAGAATCGACGGGTCGGGATGGTCGCCGGCCATGATCGGATTGAGGAAGGTACCATCGCCCAGATCGGCCTTTCGCTGGCCTTCGATCCCTTTTGCCCAGGTTTTGGGCTTGACGGGCGTGGCAGCCTTTTTGGCGGCGGCTTCGGCGGTCAGCGGCGCACCGAACAGCAGTGCACCCAGCCCTACCGATTTGAGGGCGTTTCTCCGATTGGTCGTCATGGCATTTCCTTATTTTATGAGCGTTTTTGTATTGAACGTCCGGCGCGTCGCTGTCCGTTGCGGATAGCCGCCGACCTCGGCTTCCGAATCGATGAGTTTGCCTCTACCCGACTTAGCGTCGGCGATGATGCGCGCATCGATCGGATCGCGCGCCCACGGGCGGCTGCCGACATTCTTATAGACCGAGGCCTCGACCTGAGCGGCGGGACGGACCACCAGACCGGTGGGCCACAGGGCTTCCTTTGGCATCGAGCGGATATAGGCCTGCGCCACATAGGGACCGGTGTCGAAATAGCCGTCCGGTCGCGCCTGATAATAGCCGATGGACGCAATGGCCGAACCGTCGGCGCGCGTGGCGATATTGTCCGTCGCGTGGAGCATCAGGTCGCCCTGCCCCCCGAACAGCAACAGCGGCGTGTCCTTAGGCGTATCGACCCCGCCGCGCAGGACATTACCGCGCAGGATCATCCGGCCCGGCTGCGGTGTGCGGCCTGTCCACTGCTCCGCAACCAGAGTATATTGCGTGCAGGTATGGCCCGGATTGACGAAAACGTTGTTGACGATGACGGCTTCGGCCCCGCCCTTGACCAGCGGATGACGCTCATTGTTATGGGCGTAGAGATTGCCGGTCAGAAGCACGCCGGTGACGTTGTCGTGGATCAGCGAGCCCATCGAATGCGGGCCTTTGGAATGGCTGGCGTCGCGTAAGGATTCGGCGATCAGGTTGTTCGAAAAGGTAACATTGTGCGACGTATTGCGCCGCCAGTTTTCGAGCGTGTCGCCTTGAAAGCGTGGCCCAGATGCCGACAGGGCCTCGTCCACCGCCCAGGTGAAACTGCAATGATCGATCAGCACATTATGCGAGGCGACGGTCGAAAGGCCATCCGGCTCGAAGCCGCTCTTCTTGGCCATACCCGCCGTACCGGGACGGATGGCTATGTGGCGGACGATGACGTCGTGCGCCGAAATCTGCATTCCGCCCTTGATCAGGGTGATGCCAGGGTCCGGCGCTGTCTCACCCGCTATGGTCAGGAACGGTTCGGTGACCTTCAGCGAGGTCTTGTTGAGATCGATGACCCCGCCGACCTCGAAGACCACGATGCGCGGGCCCTTGGCGTCCAGCGCCGCCTTCAGCGAGCCTTCGCCCGAGGCGTTGAGATTGGTCACACGCAGTATCTGCCCGCCCGTGCCGCCCGTGAACGGCGCGGCCTGCGCCGGGACACAGGCGCCCGCAACAGCAATAGCGGGGATCAGCCCAAGGGCGCGGCGGCGGGTAAATAACATAAGAACTTCCGTCTATCTATTTACAAACACAGACAAAAAGACGGACGGCGGAAGCCTCCGTCGTCCGCTTAAGTGGCCAGCTTGAAACCTCACAGTCGAGGTAACGGGGAGCTGGAGCCCGAACAATGCCGCCACGCACCGCAAATGTGGCTGCCGGCGGCATCGAAACTCACAAAAAAGGCGCCCGGATGGCCGGAAGACATCCGGGACGCCATAGTCAGGAAAGACGTCCGCGCCTCAGACAAAAGCGCGGACAAGATGCTTAGTACTTACAATCGTGCATTCGATCCAAAAACCGCATGCACACTTTATGGCATGCACTTAGTACTTGTAACGCAAACCGACGCGGTAATTGACGCCAACCGAAGCGTAGTTGGAGACGACCGGATCAGTATAGGCGTAACGCTCGGACTTCTGATCCGTCAGGTTCAGGGCCTCGAAGCTCACGGCGATCTTCTTGGTCGGCTGATAGCGAACCGACATATCGACGTTCAGCGTTGCTTTCGAGCCGCCGAATTCGTTGATCAGCGGGGCGTCGCAGGCGGCGCCCGTCGTTTGCAGACCGGGTTGGCAGTTACCGGCAGCCAGCGGATAGGTGGTGTAGTACTCATCACGTTGCGACGCCGAAACGCGGGCATTAAACTTTTCCGTTTCGTAAAAGACGGTGAAGTTGATCGCTCGCGGCGATGCCCCCAGCCACGGTCCAGTGCCATAAACGGCGGGCGTGACGACGGCTCCGGTGGTGGCGTTCTTGGTGCCCGGATCGAGAATATAGTTCAGTTCGGTATCCAGTTCGGTCATGTTGAACTGAACGCCCAGGTTCTTGAAGTACCACGGCAGGAAGGTCAGATTCTGCTGATAGCTGAATTCCCAGCCCTGAACCGTACCGCCCGGCGCGTCGCGCACCTGACGTGCCTGAACCGGGTAATTGCCGTTGATATAGGCCAGACGGAAATTATCCGCCGCCGTACCGGTCGCGAACTGCGCCTTGAGCTGTTCGATGGCCTCAGCGTCGAGGAACTGCGACAGGGGGGCATCGTACAGAATGGTTTGCGGGTAGGAATTGATTTCCTTCTTGAAGATGGCGAAGGAGACCAGACCGCCCTTGGCAAAATACCATTCGGCACTCATGTCGTAGGCCGTACCGCGGAACGGCGACAGTTTGGGATTGCCGACCGAAAGCGTGCCGCCGACCGTCGTACCATCGCCGGGGATCGAGATGCCAGTCACCGCAGGCGACAGGTTGCCGAGCAACGGACGAGCGATTACCTTGGCGGCGCCGACGCGGATATAGAGGTCGTCATACACTTCCCACGCCGCGTTGAACGACGGCAGGGTGTCGTCATAGCTGTTGGTGCCGTAGATCGTGCGGCCCGCCGTCGTCTGACCGGTCGACAGGACGTCTGTATGCGCCTGACGGACACCGATATTACCGAACAGATTACGGCCGAAAACGTCGTAGTTGAAGTTCAGTTGCGCGTAATAGGCCTGCGTCTTTTCGGTCACCGCGAAGGTCGTAGTACGATTGCGCTTGGTCGTCACGCGCCAGTCGCCGTACTTGTTGATACAGTTGCAGGTAAAGCCAAAGACGTTGTCGAAGGCTTCGATTGACGGCGCGAAGAAGCTGGTCGTCGAACCCGCCGGCACATCCAGACCGTCGCCGAACTGAATCACGCGACCCAGAGACGCCACCGAAACGCCCGCTTCCTTTTCGGTCGGATTAAGCGTGTCGTTATTGCGTTCAAGCTGATTGGTCGAGAAGTCGTACTGGCGCGTGACGCCGCCGAACTTCCACGTCAGGTGATCGGTCCAGTCGTAGTTGAAGTCAGCCTTGAACCCGGAATATTCGTTTACGGTTTCGCGGATGTAATTCCGCATGCCCGAGAAGCCCTTGACAATGCCCCACTTCGTCGGATCGGCCGCATTGAAGCCGACATTGAACTTGGGCATGGCGGGATTGCCGCGTTCGTCAAAGATGAACGGCTCCTGCGCGTCCATGTAGTTGAACTCGACCAGAGTGCCCTGGTTCTTGTTCGTCGAACTGGACAGACCGAGCGTAAACTGGCTCGAAAGCTTGTCCGTGAAACGATGCGTCAGGTCGAACGAGACCTGAGCAAATTCGGTCGTATAGGCCCCGCGGTCGGCGGCGGAGCGCCAGTCGACGTTCTGTAGCTTCAGGTATTCGGCGTTCTGACCGATCACATCGGCTTCCAGCACCTTGACTGACGGACGTCCGATCAAATCACCGCGGAACGGCAGGGTCGAGGCGGCACCCATATAGCCCGGCGAGGCCGGATTGGTGTAATATTCGAAGGTATCGCGGTTATAGGGATTGAAGCTGAACGTATACCCCGTCAGTGGCGTGGTGCCGTAAAGTCGCTGACCGCAATCGATACCAGGGTTGAGATCGGTTTCGATCACCTCGGTACAGGTATTGGGGTAAAGGGCGCGACGCTGAGCATCGGTCAACTGCGTTCCATCCCGGGCCGTCGCAGTCGGCAAATTGCCACCATAAGTATTGGCAGGTTCGGTCGCCGGTGCGCGCGGAACATAATCGAACGCATAGGTATCGCTGGTGTTGTTGCGGTTCAGGCCCACCGGTGACAACTGATAGTTGGTGCTTTCGCTTTCAAACTTCGAGTACATGCCGTCGATCGTGAAGCGGGTCTTTTCGGACAGCTGCATCTGGAACGACGAAGTGATGCCGAGGCGCTCGGTAAAGGTGTCGCGTTGCTGGATGGCCGGCAGGGCCGGGAAACGGATCTGCGAATCGTTACAGCCCGGCGAGGTAGCCGTCAGATTGGCCAGCGGCGTGGCGACCGCCGCCGCACAGTTTGGATAAAGCTTGGCGTAGGCCGTGGGATCGGACCCGGTCAGTTCGGCATAAGCCGCCGGATTGGATACGGGGTTGTAGTAGTTGTTGGGGTCCGCCTTATAGGTGTCGAGCGCGGCACCCGTGAGAGTCGTCGGGATCAGGGCGCGGAACACCGTCCCCGTCGGCGCGGCGAAGCCGGCGCGCCCGGGCAGTTCATTGCCAGCCCAGGTCGAACCGCGATAGACATAGTCGGACGAACCGACACCGCGCGAATAGTTGTCGTCTTCCGAATTACGCTTGGCATAGGCCACCGACATCAGGAAGCCGAGACGGCCGTCGGCCCAGCGCTTCGAAAACAGACCGGCGACGCGCGGGCTGTGGGTGCCGCCGTTCTGATAGTAGGAATCTTCCATCGAGAAGGCGTAGGCATCCTTCTTATAATCGAACGGACGCCCCGTGATCAGATCGACAGTTGCCCCCAGCGAGCCTTCGTCGGTCGCGGCGGATGCCGTCTTCTGAACCCGCAGGCTGTTGAACAGTTCCGACGCGAAGGCGTTGAAGTCGAAGGCGCGCGAGCGGTTCGGTGACGAACCGGCATCGTTCGAGGCGCCGGTCGACAGGGCTTCCATATTATTGATGCGAACGCGGGTAAAGTCACCTCCCAGGCCACGCACCGAAATGGTACGGCCTTCGCCATTATCGCGATCGATCGAGATGCCGGGAATGCGTTGCAGCGACTCGGCGAGGTTCGAATCCGGGAAGTCGGCGATGTCCTCGGCATTGATCGCGTCGAGCATGACGTCGGCCTTGCGCTTCGTATTCAGCGCGCTTTGCAACGAAGCCCGATAGCCGGTAACGACCACGGTGGTCGTATCATCGTTCGCCGCAGCGGCAGGCGCGGCGTCCTGAGCGTAGGCGCCTCCTGCGGCCAGCAGCGCCGTCATGGCAGCCAGAGAAATGCCTTTACGCAGAGCCAAAGACGCATTTCGACTGTCGGTTTTGAAGTATTTCATAATTATCATCCCTGTTGTGACACGGGTCGATTTTTCGACGCCATTATTGTTAGGCCACGCATATTGATACCGGCATCATATCCGGAATCGTACATATGCGTCACCTTTCAGACATTGTTAGCGCTATCTTTTGCATCCCTGCAAGTCCAAACATCGTCACCGCGCCACTTTTCCCCTTGCCTTTTGTGACTAGTGGTCCGGATGTGTTTTTTTTGACACTAAATCCGCAGGTACCGGAAGGTTTAGACTTAATAGCGCGAATTATTATATAAATGCCGCAAGACAAGCCGGAACAGCGCTGTCAACGATTTGCCCGTGGCTGCAACCACGCAAACGCCTATTTACTCAGACAAAAACACCTTTATAAGACAGGGCAAGGCACAAAATCGCCAGAGAGGAAGCACATGGACAGGATCACACGGCGGGGCGTCATCAGGAGCGGCGGGCTTGGTGCCGGTTTCATGGGCGCGGCAGGTCTTTCGGCGACGGTTTCGGCCCATGCCGCCACCGGCCCCGCCGTCAGTTCCTTTCCGCTGGCGCAGGTCCGTCTGCGTCCCTCCCCCTTTCTCACCTCGATCGAGGCCAATCAGCGCTACCTTCTGGCGTTGAGCGCCGACCGTTTGCTGCATAATTTCCGTGCGGGCGCGGGCCTTGAGCCGAAGGGCGCGGTCTATGGCGGCTGGGAAGCGCGCGGTATCGCCGGACACAGCCTCGGCCATTACCTGTCGGCCCTGTCGCTGATGTACGCCCAGACGGGCGACGTTCGCTTCAAAGACCGCGCCGCCTATGTGGTGCAGGAACTGAAAACCATTCAGGCCAGGAACGGCGATGGCTATGCGGGCGGCACCACCGTCGACCGCGGGGGTAAAACCCTTGACGGCAAGATCGTCTATGAGGAACTGCGCAAGGGCGATATCCGTACCGGCGGGTTCGATCTCAATGGTGGCTGGGTGCCGCTCTATACCTATCACAAGGTATTTGCCGGGGCGCTCGATGCCCACCGCCTGACGGGTGACACCGACGCGCTGGGCGTGGCGGTGGGGCTTGGCGACTATCTGGGGACCATCCTCGAAGGTCTCAGCGACGAACAGATCCAGCAGATCCTGCGCGCCGAGCATGGCGGCCTCAATGAATCGTTTGCCGAACTTCACGCCCGGACCGGCCATAAGCGCTGGCTGACCCTGGCCGAGCGCGTCGGGCACAAGGCCATCCTCGATCCCCTGAGCGAAGGCCGCGACGAACTGAACGGCAAACACGCCAACACCCAGATTCCCAAGGTCATCGGTGCGGCGCGGCTGTATGAACTGACGCACAATCCGCGACACGCCCGGACGGCCATGTTCTTCTGGGAGACGGTGACCAAAGACCATTCCTACGTCATCGGCGGCAATTCAGACCACGAACACTTCGGCAAGCCGAAGCAGTTGTCGACGCGGCTGGATCAGCAGACCTGCGAGGCGTGCAACAGCTACAACATGCTGCGCCTGACGCGGCACCTGTACGGCTGGAGCGGCAAGGCGGCCTATTTCGACTATTTCGAACGCGCTCACCTCAACCACATCATGTCGCAGCAGGACCCGAAAACCGGCATGTTCACCTATTTCACGCCGCTGGTGTCGGGTTTCGGGCGCGTCCATTCGGACCCGGAAAACGACTTCTGGTGCTGCGTTGGTTCGGGCATGGAAAGCCATTCGAAACACGGCGAAAGCATCTACTGGAAACGTGGCAGCCGCGTCATCGTCAATCTCTACTACGCTTCAACCCTGAACGCCCCCGAAGCGAAACTGACGCTCGACAGCGCCTACCCTTACGGCGACACGGCGACGATCACCGTGCAAAAGGCACCGAAGGAACTGGCGCTGCGCGTCCCCAACTGGTGCACGACGCCGTCGGTCACCGTCAATAACAAGCCCGCCGGCAAGCGTGAAGACGGCTATATCGTCCTGAGCGGTCTCAAAGCCGGGGACAAGGTGGCGGTGAAACTCCCCATGCCGGTCCGCGTCGAGACCATGCCCGACGATGAACGGGTGCTCGCCTTCCTCAGCGGACCTCTGGTTCTGGCCGCCGATCTGGGCCCGACCACCACGCCGTGGGAAGGCTTCGATCCCGCCGTGGTGTCGGACAGCGCCGACAATCTCCTGACGAAGACCGCAACGGCGCACAGCTACACGCTCGGCGGCAAGGGACGCCCCGACACCCTGAAACTGCGCCCCTTCCTCGAACAGCACCACAACCGCACCGCTGTCTATTTCCGCCGTTTCGGCACGGCGGAATGGGTCTCTACCGAGGCCAGCTATGTGGCGGCGGCAAAGGAGCGCGCCGATATCCGCGCCCGGACCGTCGACGTTATCCGGCTCGGGGAACAGCAGCCGGAAAAGGATCATAATTTCGACGGCACGCCCAATACGGCCACCATCACCCACATCGCCGAACGCGGACGACTGGTCATGAAGGGCTTCTTCGAATTCGACATGGCGGTCGGCGACGGTCCTCTGGCGCTTCAGGTCACCTATGGCGGGCGGGAACGCAACAAGGCCTTCCGCATTTTGGTCGACGGCAAGGTGCTGGCGGAGGAAACCCTGTCCGGCGATCCCCAGACGACCGCCAACCTGAAGACCTATCCCCTCGCCCCGGACCTGACGACCGGCAAATCCCGGATACGAGTGCGCTTCGAAGCGACGCGCGATCAGTGGGCCTTCGTCTATGAGGCGCGGATTTTCAGAACAAGCGCGGCCTAAGAAGAGCAGGCCTCACGAGATCAGGCCTGAGCCAAATTGTCGGGGTTAATCCGGCGCAACAGACAGGAAAGACGAGCATGCGGCCTTGGATGGCGATAACGGGACTGCTGATGGTCAGCAGCCTGACGGCGGCGGCGCAGGATAAACCCCGGACCGTGCCGGCGCCCGCCACCTGGACCGCCGACAACGGCAATGGCACCTTTACCAACCCACTGTTTTACGACGAATTTTCCGACCCCGACCTGATCCGTGTCGGCGATGACTATTACCTGACCGGCACCACCATGCACTCCATGCCGGGCCTGCCGATCCTGCATTCGAAAGACCTGATCAACTGGACATTTCTCACCTACGCCTCGGACAAGCTCGATCTGGGGCCGCGTTTCCGGCTGGAGGACGGCAAGGATATCTATGGTCAGGGCATCTGGGCGCCCAGCTTCCGCTACCATAAGGGCACCTTCTACATTTTCAGCAATGTGAACGGCCAGAAGACGCAGGTTTTCCGCGCCACCGACCCGAAAGGGCCGTGGACGCGCAAGGAAATGAAGCGCTCCTTTCACGATTTGTCGGTGCTGTTCGACGACGACGGCAAGGTCTATGCGATCTGGGGCTATCAGGGCATCAAGATGGTGCAGCTGACCGACGACCTGACCGACGCCGTACCTGGCACCGAGCGCGAAATCATCCCGGCCTCCGCCGACCCGAAAGGCGGCATGGGCGAAGGCGTCCATTTCTACAAGTTCGACGGCAAGTACTATATCACCTCGGCGTGGTTTGCCGGACGAATGCGGATGCCGGCGGCGCGCGCCGACAACGTCTGGGGGCCTTACGAGGTCAATCCGGCGATCAGCACCGACGAGGATTTCGGTCTTGCCGAAGGCTACCGCCTTGAGGGCAAAACCGCGCCGTTTAAAATCATTCCGCCCAATCCCGCGCCCAATGGCCGCCTGTCGCTGCATCAGGGCGGCGTCGTGCAGACCCAGACCGGTGAATGGTGGGGCTTTTCGATGATGGATTACAACTCAGTCGGCCGTCTCCTCAGCCTTGCGCCGGTGACGTGGAAGGACGGCTGGCCCTATTTCGGCCTGCCCGGCAATCTGACGCGTAATCCGCGGACGTGGATAAAACCTGATACGGGCCACATTTCAGCGCCCCACGCCCCTTATGAACGCAGCGACGATTTCTCAGGCACTGCGCTGAAACCGGTCTGGCAATGGAGCCATGTGCCGGTCGATGGCAAGTGGTCGCTGAGCGAGCGCCCCGGCTTCCTGCGGCTGCGCGCCCTGCCCGCCAGTACCGTATGGGCCGCGCGCAACAGCCTGACCCAGCGCGCCATCGGACCTGAGTCGCGTCCGACCGTGGCGCTCGATGCCGCCGGGATGAAAACCGGCGACGTGGCGGGTCTGGCCCTGTTCAGCCAGCCCTATGCGTGGATCGGCGTAGAGAAGACCGCCACCGGCCTCGATATCGTGCAGTTCGATCAGCAGACCGGTGACAGCGCGCGCGTGAAGACCGGCGCGACGAAGCTGTGGCTGCGCGCCGACGCCGATTTCATGACGGAAAAGGCGCGGTTCAGCTATTCGACCGACGGCAAGGCCTTCACGGCTTTGGGCCGGGACTTCACCATGGTGTTTCAACTACGCACCTTTCAGGGCGTGCGCTACACCCTGTTCAATTACAACACCTTGGGGGTCGAAGGCGGCGTCGCCGATTTCGACTCGGTCGAGATTTTCGAGCCGCACCCCAGAGGTCTGAGACGCCCCATTCCCTACGGCAAGACCGTCGCCCTGACGGCGTTCGGCAAGACGACCGATCTGGCTACGGTATTGAAAACGAAACCGTTTACGGTTGTCGACACAAAGCTGGGTCGCGTAGCGCTGAAATCCGGCGACCGCTATCTGAGCGTTGATGGCACGGGCAAGGTCGGCCTTGCGGCAGGCACGCCGGGCCCTGCGCAAAGCTTCCAGTGGATCGAGACGCCGACGGGCGAACTGGTCCTGATGTCGCTGACAACGAACCGCTTCCTGCGCCTCGATCCTCAGACGGGCGCGGTCACTGCCGACAGCCCCGGCCCGCAATCCGACGGCAAGGACGGGGTGCGGTTTGTGTGGAAAGTGAAGTAGTTAACTGGCTTTCTTCAACTGCGCCTTGTCCGAAATGGTGCGGGCATAGGTGCCTAGCACGCCTTCGGCATCGACCGCGATGCACACGGTCTGGCTGGGGAGATTGTCCCATGCCCCCGGCGGGAACAGCAGGCCGTCCTGTTTGAGGATGGTCTGCCCCAAAGCGATACCGTCGCAGACCGCGCGCACCCCGCCCTTGGCATAGTCGAACAACTGCGGTTCGAACACGGCGATGGCGGCGGCCACGTCGTGCAGCGCGCAACCGGCGAAACCGTCGCGTTCCCGGTACAGCTTTTCGTAACCGCGTGAAATATCGAACAGGAACTTCCCCGTATCGCCGCCGGTTTCGGCCAGGGCCTGCGCGGCGGCGGTCGAGAAGATGCACTGCGTCGTCACATCGAGCCCGATGGCGCGGACCGGCCACGGGGCGGTGAAGACGCGGTCGGCGGCGTGCGGATCGTTGATGATATTGGCCTCGGCGACCGGTGAGACATTGCCGCGACGCGGTCCCCAGCCGAAGGCACCGCCCATGATGACGACTTCCTTCACCAGGCCGGTAATGCCCGGATCGAGTTCCAGCGCCAGCGCCAAATTGGTCAGCGGCCCGACCGCCAGCAGGGTCACCTCGCCCGGATATTCCCGGATCAGCTCGACGATGCGCACCGGCGCGGACGTGGCTTCCGCCTCGGCCGCAAAGCCTTGCAGGGCACCGATATCGCCCAGACCGTCATAGCCGTGGACGTGCGGCGCGGGCGTCGGCGCGGGCAGGTGCAGCGGCGTATGCGCCCCCTTATAGACCGGCACCGAAATGCCGAAACGCTGCGTCAGATAAAGGGCGTTGCGCGTAGTGATATCCACGCCGCCATTACCGAAGACCGTGGTGAGGGCCAGCAATTCGGCCTGAGGGTGTGCCCCGAGATAGGCCAGAGCCATGGCGTCGTCGATGCCCGGATCGGTGTCAAAAATGATCTTCACTGCGCAACCTCCAGCGGAGTCTGCGCGATCGGCGGCGCGCTGCACAGGTCCGACACGACCGCCAGACACATGATTTTCAGCGTCGTTTCGGCGATGGTGTCCGCCGTGCGCATCCGCTCCGGCGTGGCATGGATAGCGGCGACCTTGGGCCAGATGCGCTCGTAACGGTAAATATAGACCGGCACGGTCATGTCCTTGGCGGCGCGCACGACGTTCTCGATATTGCGTTTGCTGTCGTCGACAAAGATCACGGCGTCGAACTTCTGCCCCAGCGACCCGGCCAGCAGACGCAGCATGATGCCCTTGTCCTGACCGGTCGTCATCATGATACCGTCGGACACGGTGATGTCCTTGTAAGGGGTGTTCAAAAGCGCGACATTCAGCTTCTGTCCCGCTGCCCGGATCTCGGCGTCGCGCAGACGGCCGCTCTTGGTGCACAAAGGTTTGATGCACTCCGGTGCCTTCGACAGGTCAATTTTATTCAGTTCCAGCACGCGCTCGGTGGAACCGCGCAGAGCGGGATTGCGCGCCGTCAGGGCGAAAACGGGCAGGCCGCTGTCCTGAAGGCTGGCGATCAGCGCCGGACCGTCGGGCT
This sequence comes from Asticcacaulis aquaticus, assembly GCF_028550415.1. GTDB lineage: Bacteria > Pseudomonadota > Alphaproteobacteria > Caulobacterales > Caulobacteraceae > Asticcacaulis > Asticcacaulis aquaticus. Next base: position 184,479 of record NZ_JAQQKX010000006.1, on the reverse strand, counting down.
GGGTCGGCATCATATTGGTCACCTGATACCAGACGGCCTGCTCGAAAAAGATCGGCTCGTAGTTCGGTGCCTGACCTTCGGGGGTTTTGGCGCGCACCTCAGCCATGCGTTCGGCCAGCCAGCCTTCGGAACCGAGGTCCTGCGGCATGGTCAGGATCGTGTCGTCGATATCGAAAACCACCAGAACGCGCTTTTTATGGGCGTGTTCGCTCAGAGCTTTTTCCACCGGCACCTTGAGATCGGTGACCGAATAGAACCCTTCCGGGCTCAGTTCGGGGTGAGCCGTTTGAGCCAGTGCGGTTTGGGCCAGCAGGGCCAGGCCGAAAGCCATGATCTTGAAGCTCCCCATGAGCTTCCGGGGGCGATAATCGCGCATGTCTGTTCCTTTTAGTCTCAGTTTCACAGGAAACCAGACCCGGCGGCGCTTCGCAAGCCTCTCCTTAGGTAAGTCTGCGCAATTGAAGGGGAAAACGCACGACCCCCATTTCTTTCCGCCCGAAATTGGGTTTACAATCAGATGAAACCATCGCGGAGCTTTTCATGCGCGCCTTTCGACGACTGTTATGTGCACTGGCCGCCTTTACCGCCCTGCCCGCCGCCGCCGAAACGCAACTGCGCCTGATCGGGGTCTATGAAGCGCCGGAAACGCTGGGGGACAAGGGGACCATCTTCGGCGGCATTTCCGGCATCGATTATAATCCTCGTTCCAAAAAATGGGTGCTGGTGTCGGACGACAAGTCCGAAGGCGGCCCTGCACGCTTCTATTTTGCCGACTTCACCTATGACGAAACCGGCATTCAGGGCCTACGCAAGGTGCGCAACGTCATCCTGCGCGACGACGAAGGCCGCCAGTTCGCCGACCCCAAGGTGGCCGACGTCGAAAAGCGCGAAGTCCCCGATGCCGAATCCATCCGCTTCGTACCAGGCACGTCGTGGTTCCGCCCACGCCTTCTGTGGTCGAGTGAAGGCTACAAAAAGGGCGGCTTCAACGCCCGTCTGCGCACCATCGATTTCAAGGGCAAGGTCAGGCCGGACACCTATAGGCTGCCTGCCGATGTGCGCTTCGATCCGTCGGAAACCGTCGGCATGCGGCACAATGCCGGTCCCGAAGGCATGAGTTTTTCCAGCGACGGCAAGGCCTTGTGGGTCTCTCTTGAAGGCCCGCTGATCGAGGACGGTCCTCTCCCCATCAAGGGCAAGGGTACGGTGACGCGCCTGATGAAGCTCGGGGACGCGCCGATGCAATACGCCTATCCGCTCGATGCGATTGTGCATCAACGTGACGGATTACAGGCCGACGACGGTATCTCCGAAGTCCTGGCCGTCAGCGACACGAAGCTGTGGGTCATCGAGCGCGCAGGCGAGGAACGCGCCAAAAACGACTGGGCCTTCCACGTCAAGCTCTACGAAGTCGATACGGCCAATGCCCTCGCCTATCCGCTCGGTCAGCCCCTGCCCGCCGATGCCGTGCCGTTGAAAAAGACCCTGCTGGTCGATTTCGACGGCTTCGGGATGAAATGGATCGACAATCTGGAAGGCATGACCTTCGGCCCGGTGCTGCGCAACGGCCATCGTTCGCTGGTCATGGTATCGGACAATAATTTCGCCAAAAACCAGTTAACTCAGTTCTTTGTTTTCGAGGTCCTTCCCTGATGTCGTTCATCGTTGTTCTCGGCTCCATCAATGTCGATTTCTTCATCCGTGTCGAAGCCCTACCCAAACCGAACGAAACCATCATGGGGCACGACACCGCCGTCGCCATGGGCGGTAAGGGCCTGAATCAGGCCGTCGCCGCCGCGCGATCGGGTGTCGAGACGCGGATGATCGGCGCGGTCGGCAGCGATAATTTCGGCGTTATGGCGCGTGATTTTCTGACCGCGCGCGGGGTCGACGACACGCATGTGGTGGCGCTCGATGAGGTGGGCACCGGCATGGCCAATATCCTCGTCGCTCCCGACGGTCAGAACATGATCGTCGTGTCGTCCGCCGCCAATGCGCGCCTGACGCCGGGTCATGCCGAACAAAACCAATACCTTATCGAAGGCGCGGGCGCTCTGGTGGTGCAGCTTGAAACCCCGCTGGAGACTCTGAAAACCGCGCTGGAAATCGCCACGGCGGCGGGGGTGAAAACCATCCTCAATCCCGCGCCGGTCGATCCGGGCGTCTTCGACCTGCTGCCCTTGTGCGAGGTGGTCACGCCGAACGAGACCGAACTGGCCAAACTGACCGGCATCGACGGTCAGGACGACGACTCGCTGATGACGGCCATGCAGACCCTGCGGGCGCATGGCGCCGAAACAGTCATCGTGACGCTGGGCGACAAGGGCTGCGCCGGTCTGATCGACGGCGAACTGGTCCGTCTGCCCGCGTTTAAGGTCGACGCCGTGGACGCGGTCGGCGCGGGCGACGTGTTCAACGGCGCACTGGCGGCACGGCTGGTGCTGGGCGACGACTATGTCAGCGCCATGCGCTACGCCTCGGCGGCCTCGGCGATTTCGGTGACGCGCTACTCCGCCGACGCCGCCCCGGACCGGGCCGAGGTCGAGGCGTTTCTGGCCCACAGGGGTTAATCATCATCCCAGCCCTGACGGCATTTTTTCTTGCCGTTAATCAGATCGTTAAGCCCCGGATAGGCCCCGGTGCCGTTACGATACTTGTCCCACTGCCGCTCGCGCTCGGCCAGGCACAGCTTGGTCGGACGGTTTTCCGGCGGCTTGTTCGGCAGGTCGATATCCCTGGGCGGCGACACGGGACAATCCTTGTCCATGGGCTTGCCCGCATTACGTTGCTGGATACACAAATCGCGTTTGAGCAGGGCGCGGGTCAGGCCGGCGCGGCCCTTGTCGCCGCCTTCGGGATAGGCGCGCGGCGTCACACCGGTACCGCTGGCACCGGCTTCGGCCTTCGGGGGCGCAGGCGGCGACGGCGATATCGGCAAGGACTCAGGGACCGGAGAATCTATCACCGGGACCGGGTGTATGACCGCCGGGCGCGGCCGCGCTTTCGTCGGCGATGGCGGCGCTTCGGACCGCTCGGGCACGGCCTCCAGCTTCGGCGGGCTTTCCAGCTGCGGCAGATACCACAACTCGACCGGAACAGGCTCGGGCACCGCGTCTTCGGGTACCGGCGCACTCAGCCACAGGACCAGCAGGAACAGCGCGTGGACGCCCAGCGCCACGCCCGTTCCCCACAGCCACCGTCCTGTCCCTGCCTTGCGTCGCGTCATCGCGGGCACTTACGCAGCCTACCGTGTCGGCATTACGGCGCGGGCATGACCGCGTTCGTTTTATTTAGGCCTGTTCACAACAAGGTGTTGCGGCATACCGGCCCCGGAGGCGTATAATCACAGCGTTATTTCATCGGGAAGGAGGTGCATTTCAATGCGTATCCCGAAAGTGAGCCCCAAGGTCGACGCCCTCATGGACAACGTCCTCCCTCTGGCCCTCGCGACGACCATGCTGCTGGCCTTCGCCGCTGCGGCCATGGCCGTTTTCTGAACGTCAGGCGTTTTGGGCGTCCCAGGCTTTTAGCGTCGTCTTCTTGACCTGGGCGCGCCAGACGCGTTCTATATTTGACCTTACCCAGTCCATATCGACCTTGTCGGGCCGCGCCAGAATCAGCGGCCACGGTCGGTGATGATCGGTGGTAAAGAAGGTCTCCGGATCGACCTCCAGCAGGAAGTCGCGCTCTTCGAACGACACCTTGAACACCGGGCAATCGTGCTTTGGGTTCCAGAAGAACATGGCCTTCTTGTTGACCTTGAACGAACGGGCGTCCCACGACATCGTCTCTTCGGTATCCGGATAGGCGAGCGTAATCTCGCGCAGCATTTCAAACGTCAGCATGGGACCTCCGTAAACCTATAGGTATCACGGTTTCATAATGTGCGCGCTTCAAAGCGCGCGCCCAAGCCAGCGCGCGGCATTGCGCGCAAAGGTTTCATTATCGAGCCCGGCGACGTTCATCCCCATTTCGATCCGCCCGCCGTCCGGGCGGTTGAAGACCTGAGCCGACAACATGCCGGCCTCTCCCTGCCCGATAAGTCGGCCCTGACCGTAATCCATGGCAAAGCCCTGATAACGGTCCTTGAGCACTGGCAAGCGGCTATCGCCGATCTGATCTTGCGTCGCCGCTTCGCGCGCCTCCGGCCCCAGCTTCAGAAGACCCGACGCCCCGGACGGCAGGCTAAGAGACTGCCCGGTAAAGGCGCGTACCCGCTTCAGCCCCTGAGTGACCGGATGCGGCAACAGGCCCGTCGTCGGCGTGTAGTCGATCTGGCTGGGGTTTCTGCGCCCCGGCTCGAACACCCAACCTTTACCCATCTCGAAGCCGAACGCGGCCGCCAGACCGCTGGCGGCCGCGCCGAAGGGCGCATGGTCGGCGATAAACCAAAGGGCACCACCGGAACGCACCCATTGCGTCAGGACGTTGCTCTCTTCGGGCGTAAAGGCGGGCTTACCGTTCTGACCGGCATTGGCGATGACCAGCAGACGCGTCCCCTCAAGACTATCCGCCGTGAACGGCGCGGTCCCGGCCTGCACATCCCAGCCGTCCGCCGCCATAACCGCCGCAAACGGCGCGTAACGACCGTCGCGCGTGTGGAAATTGCCATGCGCCTGATCAATCACCAGACGCGGCCGGTCTTTGAAGGCCGGGGTCACAGGCTGAGGCTTGAAGCGGGCATCGCTGGTCTGGACCTGAGCCGCCGCACCGGCGGTGAGCGCCATGCCGGTCAGGGCAACGGCCCCGGTTATCACGTCGCGTCGGTTCATCACATTCTCCCTGATCCTTCCGATAAGCCTAGCATTATTCAGTCGCCCAGACATCTCATACTTGACATCCGGCGGTTTGCCTCGAAGGTGAGGCCGCACACTCGGAGCCCCCCATGCGCCCTATGGTCACCCGTCGAGCCCTTGCCCTTTTCGTCGCGCTTGCACTGGCCACAGGCGTCCAGGCGGCGCCCAAAACGGAAAAATGGGTCGGCAGCTGGGCGTCATCACAGATGATTCCCAACCCCGACACGACTCTGGCCGCCGACATGGCGTCCGACGTCACGATCCGGCAGGTGGTGCGCCTGTCCGCGGGCGGGCCTCGCTTCCGCGTCAGGCTGTCCAACGCCTTCGGCAACAAACCCCTGACCATAGGCGCAGCGCAGGTGGCCTTATCGCCCGACAACCGGACACCGCGCGTCGAAGGCGGTCAGGCCCTCACCTTCAACGGCAAGACGCAGATCGTCATCCCGGCGGGCGCGGACTATTTATCCGATCCCATAAATATGCCGGTCAAACCCCTGACCCATATCGCCATTTCGATCTATCTGCCTGAGGCCGCTACACCGCAGACCAGCCATCCGGGGGCACGGGCAACCTCATGGTTCATACGGGGCAATCACGTCGCCGATGCGTCGTTCGACGCGCAAAGGACGATGGATCGCTGGTTCCATATCGCCGCCATCGACGTCGAAGGCCCGGCAAAATCAGCCGCTATCGTGACCTTAGGCGACTCGATCACCGACGGTTACGGCATCACCCCCGGCAGCAATGCCCGCTGGCCCGACCGGCTGGCCGAGCGGCTTCAGGCTGATCCGCGCACCCGGCACCTGTCGGTGCTCAATCACGGCATCGGCGGCGGACGCGTGCTGAATGACGGCACCGGCCCCAACGCCTTGGCGCGCTTCGAGCGCGACGTGCTGGGCCAGACCGGCGTCAAATATCTGATCATCCTCGAAGGCGTAAACGATCTCGGCACCCTGACGCGCGACGCGCTAGCAAGCGCGGAGGCCCACGCGGCGCTGGTCGACAACCTCATCGGCGCCTATCGTCAGATGATCCGCCGCGCCCGCGATCGCGGCATCAAGGTTTATGGCGCGACCATCTTGCCGTTCATGGGCTTTTCGCTTTATCATCCCGACGCCCTGAATGAGGCCGACCGTCAGGCGATCAATCGCTGGATCAGGACATCGGGCGAATTCGACGCGGTGATCGATCTGGATAAGGTCATGGCAGACCCCAAACGCCCGGACTGGCTCAAACCGGAATACGATTCCGGCGACCACATCCACCCTTCACCCGCCGGATACAAGGCGATGGGCGACGCGATAGACCTTAATCTATTCAAATAGCTATTTGCGAGTCTTAGCCGATTTATCGCGTACCGCCTTGAACTCCGAACCCGGTTTCCACTCGGGCCAGACCTTCGCGGTTGCCAGCTTGCGGCCTAGTGCGTAATAGGCCTCAAGATCCTGCATCCCGCCCGTCATATCCCAGCTTGCCTCGTATTCGTCGGACGGCTGATGATAATGGTCGCGGATATAGGCCTCGGAGAATTTTTTACCGGCCTCAAGCCCGCCCTCGACCATATCCAGCCCCCACGCCCCGAACAGCATCGGTACGCCACGCTTGGCCATCGGGAAATGGTCCGAACGGTAGAACAGCCCCGCCTCGGCGCGCTGATCCGGCGTCACCACGCGCTTTTGCCCTTTGAGCGCCTCGGCCAGCATATCCTCCAGTGTCGATTGCCCGTAGCCGGTCAGCTCGATATTGCGCGTCTTGCCCGCGATATTCAGCCCGTCAATATTGACTCCGCCGACCGTCTTATCGAGCGGAAACAAGGGGTTGGAGGCATAATATTCAGACCCCAGCAATCCGCTTTCCTCGGCGGTGAACGAGATCATGACGATCGAGCGATCCGTGCGCGGGGCCCTGGCGAACGCCCGCGCCAGTTCCAGTATCCCCGCCACGCCGGTGGCATTGTCGAAGGCGCCGTTGAAGATTTTGTCGCCCGTCGCATCCGGATTGCCGATCCCCAGATGGTCCCAGTGCGCCGAATAGAGCACGTATTCATCGGGCTTGGTCTTACCCGGCAGGACGGCCACAACATTGCGGGTATGGATTTCATCGGCGGTGACCTTATAGGTGCCGCTTAAGGTCACGCCTTTAAGCTCAACGGGCTTGAACGCCTTTGATCGCGCCTGCACGCGCAGGGCCTTGAGATCGAGCCCTGCGGCGGTGAACAAAGCGTCCGCCGTATCGGCCTGAATCCACGATTCGAGCGCCGGATTGACCTTGAGCGGTTCGGCCCGGACGATGTCGAAGCGGTCGCGCGTATTGGAGTTCTTCACCGTCGCCCAGCCATAGGCCGCCGCATCGGTGTCATGGATGATGATAGCACCCACCGCGCCCCGTCGCGCCGCTTCTTCGTACTTATAGGTCCAGCGCCCGTAATAGGTCATGGCCTTGCCGTTGAACGTCTTCAACGCCGGCTCGACGAAATCGGGATCGTTGATCAGGACGACGATGATCTTGCCTTTGACATCGACGCCCTTGAAATCGTCCCAGCCGCGTTCGGGCGCGGTTACGCCATAACCCACAAAGACCAGCGGCGCGTTGAGCGTGACATCTGCCGTCGCGCCGCGCGTGGCCACCGTCATGTTCTCGCCCTGCACCACCGGCACCGTCTTGCCGTCCGGCAGGGTGAAACTCAGGGCAGGATCGCTGACACGGAACCGGCGCAGGGCCACATCCTGAAAATAGGACGGCTTACCCGCCGAGTCTTTCGCTCCCGGCAGGAAACCCGCCGTTTTGAAACCATCGGCGATATAGGCGACAGTCTTGTCCTCGGCGCGCGTAGCCACCCCGCGCCCCTCGAATTCATCCGAGGCCAGCACCTGCACGTCTTTCAGCACGCGATCCACGCTTAACGTCTGGGCACTCGCCGCTCCGGCACTTATCAGGCACAGGGCCGTCCATATGACTCGCTTCATGACCACCCCTCCATTTAGATTACGATATAGTCCACTTATAAACGTGAACGAATTTGTCGCCGACCTTGGCGTCCGACTGCGTAAAATCCACTGTCGCGGACCTGTACAATTTAAGCGTCGCGCTCCCGAAACCATACTTTTCAGGGGCTTCACTTAAAAGCTTACAATCCAACCGGCCCTTATCCAGAATCACACATTCGATCTGCGCCCAGCCTTCAGCCATAGAGTCCTTCGCGCGCTCGGGATAGTAGGCATAGCCGGGCCCCTTGAATTTCAAAGTGACTTTCGACGGGTTCGTGATTTGAGGCGGCGCAGGCAATTCCGAAAACCTGGGCCCCGCCATAGCCGTGGTGCTGATCAAGGCCATTGCCATTACAGCACCGCAAACACCAACATGTTTGTTTCGCATTTATTTTCCCCTCTCTCCAATTCTGTAGAAGACTAAACCCGGCTCTTAGCGAATTCAACGCGTAAACATATGGGTGAAGCGGGTCAGTCCTTAACTACCCGCCCCCTGCCCCTTCCCCCGCCTTACGGTTCATGCTATCGCGCAGCCCATGACCGATCTTTCCCAAATCCGTAACTTTTCCATCGTGGCCCATATCGACCACGGCAAATCGACCCTGTCCGACCGCCTGATCCAGTTCACCGGCGGCCTCACCGCGCGTGAGATGAAGGAGCAGGTCCTCGACAATATGGAGATCGAGCGCGAGCGCGGCATCACCATCAAGGCCCAGACCGTTCGCCTCAACTACAAAGCCAAGGACGGCAAGGACTACGTCCTCAACCTGATGGACACGCCGGGCCACGTCGACTTCGCCTACGAGGTGTCGCGCTCGCTCGCCGCCTGCGAAGGCTCGATTCTGGTTGTCGACGCCTCGCAGGGCGTCGAAGCCCAGACGCTGGCTAACGTCTATCAGGCCATCGACAATAATCACGAGATCGTCCCCGTCCTCAACAAGGTCGACCTCCCCGCCGCCGAACCCGAACGCGTGCGCGCTCAGATCGAGGATGTGATCGGCATCGACGCGTCCGACGCTGTGCTGGCTTCGGCCAAGTCCGGCATCGGCATCGAGGACGTGCTGGAAGCCATCTGCACCCGCCTGCCCGCCCCGAAGGGCGACGCGACCGCGCCGCTCAAGGCTTTGCTGGTCGACGCCTGGTATGACGCCTATCTGGGCGTTATCGTTCTGGTGCGCGTTTTCGACGGCTTCATGAAGCCCGGTCAGCAGGTCAAGCTGATGAACGCCGGCGCGACCTACAAGATCGACAAGCTGGGCGTTTTCCAGCCCAAGGCCACCGATGTCGAGGCGCTCGGCCCCGGCGAGATCGGCTTCTTCACGGCACAGATCAAGGAAGTGTCGGATGCCGCCGTCGGTGACACCATCACCGACGAGCGCAAGCCGACCGCGCAGGCCATGACGGGCTTCAAGGAAGTCCAGCCGGTCGTTTTCTGCGGCATCTTCCCGGTCGATGCGGCCGATTTCGAAGACCTGCGCGCGGCGATGGGCAAGCTGCGCCTGAACGATGCCAGCTTCTCGTACGAGATGGAAACCTCCGCCGCGCTGGGCTTCGGCTTCCGTTGCGGATTCCTCGGCCTGCTGCACCTCGAAATCATTCAGGAACGCCTGAGCCGCGAGTTCAATCTCGACCTGATCGCCACGGCGCCGTCGGTCGTCTATCAGATCTATATGAACAACGGCGATGTGATTGACCTGCACAATCCGGCGGACATGCCCGACGTCGTCAAGATCGACCACATCGAGGAACCGTGGATCAAGGCAACCATCTTCACGCCGGACGACTATCTGGGCGCGGTGATCAAGCTGTGTCAGGACCGTCGCGGTATTCAGCTCGACCTGTCCTATGTCGGCTCGCGCGCCATGATCGTCTATAACCTGCCGCTCAACGAAGTCGTCTTCGACTTCTACGACCGCCTGAAGTCGATCTCGAAGGGCTATGCCTCGTTCGACTATACGATCGAGGAATATCGCGAAGGCGACCTCGTCAAGATGTCGATCCTCGTCAATTCCGAGCCGGTCGATGCGCTTTCGATGCTGGTCCACAAGGACCGCGCCGAAGCGCGCGGCCGCGGCATGTGCGAAAAGATGAAAGACCTCATCCCGCAGCACCTGTTCGTCATTCCTATTCAGGCGGCCATCGGCGGGCGCATCATTGCGCGCGAAACCGTCCGCGCCCTGCGCAAGGATGTGACGGCGAAATGCTACGGCGGCGACGCCACGCGGAAGAAGAAGCTGCTGGAGAAGCAGAAGGAAGGCAAGAAGAAGATGCGGCAGTTCGGCAAGGTCGAAATCCCGCAGGAAGCCTTTATCGCCGCGCTCAAGATGGACAACGACTGACCGGCACGCGACCGACAAAAAAGCCCGCTCAACCGAGCGGGCTTTTTCATTTGGTTTGTCGCGATATTGTGGGCGAAAACCGCTCACACCTTTGGCTACGTCGAGCTGCGTTTCGACATAGTGCGCTAGCTATCCAGCGGCATAACACCGACCTTATCGGTGCTGTAAAGTCCCTTGAGCGTCACGCGGCACGTTTTCGTCGCCATGCCCGGTTCACCGTACAACAGCACGGCTTCTTTACCGGGGCACATCTGTTGCCCATTCATATATTGCAGACTGACCTCGCCCGCCGACATCAGGCCATCGCAAGAACCGTCTTTACTGAAGGCAAATTTCAGACCGGCATCGGGTGTCTTGATGCCACCGGCAGGCGTAGCCAGCACAACCACCGTATTGGATTTGACAAACAGCACACCCTGAAAATCATTCGGAGTCATGCAAAAGGCCGGCTTGATCACCGCGTCGTCTCTGGGCATCATTTCGGGACGATCCGTCGGTTTTACATCCGGCCTTGCCCGCACCGTCACCTGTGCCATCGCGCCCGTGCCCGCTGCGATGACCGTCACGATGGCCAACGGCTTCATTATACCGCGCATCCCATACCTCCCCTTACGTTGCGATGTTTCAGCATTCGTCGCGATTCAGGCTATTTTACGACGGCACGTTTCCGAATTTGTGATCACAGACACCTGTGCATAAGTATATTTCCGAACATTTCCCACTTGCCAGTCCACTATTGACGGGCCTACGGTTTGTTTCGATTTGTTACAAAACGTGATCTCGCCATGCCGAACACTGTCCTCGTCCTCGAAGATTCCAAAACTCAGGCGCGCATCGTTTCCGCCCTGTTTGAAAAAGCCGGTTTCAAGACCGACATCGTTCACGACCGTTTCGATGCCTGGCATAAGCTCAAGACCCGGCGTTATTTCCTGATCTTATTGGATGTCTTCATCGGTGAGGACAATACGCTCGACTATATCAACGATTACAGAGCCTTGGCGGATACAACGCCAATCGCGATCATGACCGCCGGTCAGCGTGAACGCCCCCTTGCCGCCAGTCGGGCGCTCAACGAAGCCCGCCGCGCCGAGGTCGAATTCCTTCTGCCCAAGCCCTTCGATCTCAATGACGTGAAACAGGTCTGTGCCGAGACCGAGCGCATCCGCCGCCGCAAGGGGCCGATTCAGCGCGTGCTGGTCATCGACGATGACGCCCATGCGCGGATCATCTATCGCAATTTTCTCGAAGAAGAAGGCTTTTATGTCGCCGAAAGCGCGTCGATCGAGGACGCCCTCATCCGGCTTGAGATTACACGCGTCGACGCCATAGTCAGCGATATCATTATGCCCGGTATCGGCGGCATGACCGGCATCAAGATCATCAGCGCCACCTGGCCGGACGTACCGATCATCGCCATTACGGGCTACACCAAGAACACCCACCATCTTGAGGATGCACTGGAACGCGGCGCCCGCTATAGCCTCGCGAAGCCGTTCAACAAGTCGCAACTGATGCAGTTGATCCTCAAATCCCTGCCGTCAGACGGAAATACCGTTATGATCTAGCTTCAGGTTGTGGGCGTACGCTGATACTTCTGTTTGGCCAGCACCTTGGCCTCTTCAGCGGCGACGGGCGTCGCCGTCTGTACGAAACACGGCGTCCGGATATTGCTGCCGCTGAGTTTTACCGAAAGCTGGATATCGATCGGGTCGCAGATTTGCTGCATGCCGCGCCATTCGAACACAAGAACGTCGTAGGGATTGAGGCGGCAGCCCTCGACCTTGACCAGCATCCCGCTGCGACCGTTCTCCTGCACCAGCAGGGTATTTTCGTCCAGCACATGGGTATCCAGCCCCGGCCCGTTGATGCACCGCCGCATCTTTTCACCCGAAGGCGCCGCATCCTGCGCCCCGGACACCTGAGGCACCAACGCCAGCGCCCCCAGACCGGCTATTATCGCACCGGTCAGACCCAGTGCCCTGTTTCTGATCATCCCCATCGCCAACTCCTTGTCCTGCCGCGGTCGACACCCGTCGGCTCCAATGAAACGGTCTCACGTGACTATCAAAACATTCGGGCTGAATTGGGACGCCCACCTTCCCATTACGGGCGGATATATATAAAACGGAACGTCTCGCAAAAGCGAAAGCCCCTTTTAATCTTTTGACCTTAAGGTTAGCTTACCCGCGCTCGTCTCTTCCTGCCCTCCCCGGCCCAAAGCCGCAAGCCGACGTTCGTTTCATGACCAAGACCGTACTCATTCTCGAAGACAGCCGTACCCAGGCGACGATCATCGGCAAGCTGTTCGAGCGCGCGGGCTATACCCCCACGGTGGCGCTCGACCGCAGCGCGGCTCTGGCCCACCTGCGCAGTGATCTATGGTCCCTGCTGGTGCTGGATGTCTTTATTGCCGGGGAAAATACGCTGGAGCATCTCGACGCCTACCGCAAGCTGGCGCCCGACACGCCGATCGCTGTCATGACCGCTGGCAATCGCGAAAACCCGCTGGCCGCCAGTCAGGCACTCAACGCCGCGCGACGTGCGCGGGTCCAGTTCCTGCTGCCCAAGCCGTTCAATTTCGACGATATCCAGCAGATCTGCGCCGAAGCCGACGCGCTCAACGGCCCGCGCGACGCGCTTTATCTCTAATAGTTTTGCGCCTCGGCCTTGCTTAACGGCGTGATGCTTTCGATCAGGCAGCGCAGAGGCGCTTCGTTAAAGCGCGAATAGAGAATCTTGACGTCGTGACGACCGCAGATCTGGGTCGAGCCGATAAATTCGAAGCCGATGCGGTCGAGATCATCGAGATTCTGGCACGGCTTCGACAATTTGAGCAGGGCCGAGCGGCCAAATCCGTCCTCGATCAGCACCGTCGTCTTGTCGACCACCATCCGTCGGTTAAGGCTATGCCCGTCCAGACAGGTCTTCAGACGGGCCTCGGGTGTTGGTGTGGTTTCGGGCGTGGCATGGGCCAGATTCAGACCACCCAGCAAGGCCAGAGTCGTCGCGGCCCATCCTATGACCCCCATTGGGCCCCCCGCTGGCGTTTTCATGTGGCACCGTTGGTGCGCGCCGTCTTGGGTTCCACGCCCTCGATCTTATCCGCCTCTTCCGGCGTGATCGGCGTCACCTCGGTCACGCTGCAGCGGCTAAGACGCCCGGACCCCAGATCATTGTACAGAATTTCCGCATCAAGGCCGCCGCAGACATTGCTGAGGCCGTTGCGCGTCTTCACGCCGATGCGCAGGGCCTCCTCGATGCCCATGCACGCCCCGGACAGGGTAAGCTTGTAATGCTGATGGGCGTAGGTCTCGATGATCATGGTGCGTGAATCAACCGGGTTGAAGCGGTCGATATCGTCGCTGCGGAAACACTTTTTCATTTCCTTTTGCGCCAGGGTCTCCGGTTTGGCTTCGGAGCGGGCCGGGACAAGGCTGAGCGCGGTCAGGCCTGCCGCCGCGACCGCCGCCAATGACAGCAGGGTTTTCATCGCAATATCCTTACGGTGCTTAAGACGCCAATTAGGCGAGCCAATTCAGGCCATTTGATGACGGATTACCTGGCCCGTCAACCGCCATGAAAGCGGTCCGGACGCACCAGATGCGCCGAGGCTTTCGGCAACGGCGACGGCAGTCCCAGCGCCTGTGCCACCAGCGCCCGGCCCAGAAGCGGTGCCAGACAGAAGCCCCGTGCCCCCAGTCCGGTCAGGGCATAGGTATGGGGGCTCACTGGCCCCATGACCGGCAGATGGTCACGCGTCGTCACCCGGATTGCGGCGCGCGCGTGCGTCCCGGCTTCGGCCGCAGCGGCTTCGTCGGCCAAAACGGCGCGCAGGGTATCGAGATTGTGCGCCCGGTCCGCCTCGCACACCTCCGTTCCCCGATCGCCGCGCACATGCGTCGCCCCGAAGACAAAGCCGTCCGGCGTGGGAACATAATAACCGCCCCAGGCCTGCGCCTGAGGATCGCGGGTTTTCGATCCGGCCACCTCGATCTGGCCGCGCACGGGCCGCAGGTCGAGGGAATGGCTAAGATCGAGGTCAAAAATCCCCTCACCGCACGTCATGAAGATGATATCGTAACCCTCTGTGCTATCTGCAGTTTTCGTTACCCGATTAATGTCACCGAGCAGGCTTTCCACCACCGTACGCGGATCGAGGGCCAGGGCGCGGGGCAGGCGCAGTCCCGCCGCCTCGACACCCATGTCTAGCGCATCGAAGGCCACCTGCCCGGCAATTTTCGCGAATCGCGCCGGGTCTCGGTCGCTGGCCGGACGTTGCAACACACCTTCGGAGAGAATCGCGTCCGGCACGTCTCGCCGCAGCAGGCCCGTCGCATAATAAAAAGCATCGGCAAACAGATCGCTGATCGCGCCCCCACCGGCGTCAAGGCGCGGCGTCAGAAGCCCCGCCGGATTGCCCGACGCACCGCTGCCCGGTGCGGGGTCGATCAGATCGGCGGCGTAGCCATAGTCGCGCAGGGCGGCCACCACCGAAGCCCCCGCAATCCCGCCCCCCACCACGGCGATGCGTTGCGGTTCATGACGCAGGTCGGGCTCACCCGGAAAGATCGCCTCCAGCCGCTCGCGCTTCTTGCCGAAGCCGGGCTGTTTGCTGACCGCAAAGCCCGCTGCCTGAAGCCCGCGCCGGACGAACCCTGCCACGGTAAAGGTCGCCAGCCGTGCCCCCGGCGCGGTTTTATCCGCCACGGCCTGAAGCACGTCGTCGGCCCACATGTCCGGATTGCAGGCCGGCGAAAACCCGTCGAGAAACCACGCATCGGCCTTGCCCTGCCATTGCGACAAGGCGCTGCGCACGTCCATCAGGGCCAGGATCAGGGTCACGCCCCACTGCGGGAAGCGCATGATGTGGAAGCCCCGTCGCTGCGGCGGCCACTGGGCCAGCAGTTCGGCCGCGAAGGGGGCCATGTCCGGCCACGCCGACAGGGCGCTGGCGGCGGCGTCCCGTGGCATCAGGAAGCCTTCGACCGAGAAGATGTGCAGATGACCGCTTTCGGGGCGCTGCGCGGCCCACAGCTGCATCAGGGCGGCGATATTGAGCCCCGTACCGAAGCCTAGTTCCGCGACGGTGAAATGCCGCCGCCCGGCCCAGACCTCTGGCATCGCGCAGCCGTTCAGGAACACCGCGCGCGATTCGCTCAGCCCGTCCTGCAGGGAATAATAGATGTCGTCGAAGCGCGCCGAGCGGGGATTACCGTCGTCAGCGAAATAGAGTTGTGGATCGGTTTCGGTTTGGGTCATGTCAAAAAGAAGAAAAGGCCGCTTCCCGGGAAGCGGCCTTTTCAAATTTTCACAATCACGCGTCCAGAGGACGCGATTGATTAGTGAGCAGCAGCCGGAGCTTCAGCAGCCGGGGCTTCCACGGCGGCAGCCGAGGCAGCGTCGGAAGCTTCAACAGCAGCCGAGGCGTCAGCCGAAGCGTCGGCCGGAACGGTTTCTTCAGCAGCCGGGGCTTCTTCAGCGGGCTTCGAGCAAGCGGCAACCGACAGAGCGGCGACGGCAGCGGCGGCGAGCAGGGCCTTGCGGACGATTTCAGAGGTCATGGATCCAGATCCTTAGGTTCTAACGTTAGAGCGCCTAGCAACTGCGCCCGACTCTATTCATACGCAAATTGGCCGAGTCCCGCAAGAGGTGTTTTCACAAATATGTGATCAACACCGACAATAAAGCGACTATTTTGGGCAGAAATACACCGATAAGGCGAAATTAACGCCTTGAGAGGGCCATTTTCTATAAAATGGCGGCCGGTTTATCCCCGTATATCACGATACAGGTGATACGACCAGAGGGGTTTCCGTTACGGAAGATTCGAATCGTAAACGGTAAAATACGCTTCTGAATCTATTTTTACTCGTTCGGCATATTATTAAGCGCTTCTTCCATCTCGGCAAAGGACGGTTGCGCGGTCGACGGGATATTGCCGCGGCCGATTTCAACCGAAATCTGCGCCGCATTGCCGTGCAGGTGGGCCACAAGCACCGCCTGAATGATCTTGTAGAAGGCGCCCTCTTCTTCCACCACGCCGTTCATGCGCGTGGCGAAGGGACCAACGAGGCCATAGGCCAGCATAACCCCCAGGAAGGTACCGACCAGCGCGCCGCCGATCATGCCGCCCAGCACTTCGGGCGGCTCGGTGATGGCGCCCATGGTCTTGATAACGCCCAGAACGGCGATAACGATGCCCAGCGCCGGCAGGGCGTCGGCGACGCTTTGCATGGCGTGGGCCGGGTGCAGCGCTTCGTGGTGGTGCTTTTCGAGCTGCTTTTCCATCGCGTCCTCGACCTGATGCGGGTCTTCGAGGTTCATGGTCATCATGCGCAGGGTGTCGCAGATGAAGTCGATGGCGAAGTGATCCTTCATGATCTTGGGGAAGCGCGAAAAGATGGTCGAATCGTGCGGCTTTTCGATGTGGCTTTCCAGCGCGATGACGCCTTTCGACTTCATGGTCTTGGTCAGCAGGAACAGCAGCGACAGCAGGTCCTTGTAATCGGAGGCCTTCCACTTGGCGCCGCCGAACACCTTGCCCATGCCGCCGCCCATGCCCTTGATCGTGTGCAGGTCGTTGGAAATCAGCACCGAAGCCACCGCCGCACCGCCGATACCCATCAGTTCGAAGGCCAGCGAGTGCAGAATCGGCGCCATCGAGCCGCCCGACATCAGATAGCTGCCGAACACGCAACCGAAGAGGACGACGATACCGATGATCTGAAACATGAAAGGGCCTGAAAAGCGTCTGAGTCGCGCTCAGGCTAGGGCCTAATCCTTAAGGGCAGGTTTCCGGTTAACCCTTTTTGTTAAGGATAGACACGTCACGCAGCAGGTTTCGCGCGTAAAGAATGTCCGCCAGCTTCTTGTTGGTAAATCGGTTATCGTTCGCCGCCACGGCATGGATAATGTCATCGGCGATTTCGAGCGGCACCTGATCCGGCGCGACCTGAAAGCGCTGAAGTTCGACCTCAGCCAGAACGAAATAGACCGCACCTGTTTCGTCGCGCAGGCAATCAACCACCCATTCGCCGTCATCGGTCTCTTTTATATAGCGCGTCTTGCGGATAGATTCGACGCACAATGGCCACAGCATGTTGAAGTCGTCGGCAGAGATCGCCGTCTCGATCTCGACTAACTCTTCCGCCTGCGGCACCCATTTCTTGTAGGTGAAGAGATAGGTATCGCCGTACTGACGCAGGCGCGGACCGTCGTCGAGATAGGCCTGACGGATATCGATGGCCTGCCAGTCGGTCAGCCGCGCCGCATCGAAATCCGGCGACAGGACGTATTTGCGCTCGTTCTCGACCGGCATTACTGCGACGACGGGCCAAGAATGGTGTAGCCGGTCGTCTTCGCCGACAATTCGTTGGCCAGCTCATAGCTGAGATAGCCGTCGGCCACGCGGCCATTGGCCTTTTGCCATTCGCGGAGCGCTTTGCGCGTGCCGACGCCGATGACGCCGTCGACCGCGCCGACATTGAAGCCCGCCGCATTGAGCGCGGTCTGCGTCCCTTTGCGCTGAGCGATCGACAAAGGCTGTTCTTCGGGCCACGGGGCTTTCAGCGCGCCCTTCCCCGCCATGCCGTCAGCGTTCAGGCCGACCGCCAGCGCATAGGCCGTCGAATTATTGTACTTGCGGATGACATAGTGGTTCGGCAGGGCCAGAAACGCCGGCCCTTTGGCCCCCGACGGCAGGATCAGCACGGCGGGTGCGGCCTTTTCCGATTCGTTCCATGTACCGCCGTCGGCGCGCACAACGCCCTTTTCGGCCCACCAGACCGGATTCTGCGTTTCGGTTTCCGACAGATAATAGTCGAATCCTGCCGGGATCGTCACCTCGACCGCCCAGGCCTGACCGGGCCGCCAGCCTTCCTTGCGCAGCAGGTTCGCCGCCGAGGCCAGCGCGTCGGAATCCGATTTCCAGATATCGACGTGGCCGTTGCCGTCGCCATCCTGGCCCAGCTTGAGGTAGTTTTCCGGCAGGAACTGCGTCTGGCCCATGGCGCCCGCCCATGAGCCTTTCAGCTCTTCGCGCGTCGCCTTGCCCGTCTTGATGATCGTGAGAACCGTCAAGAGCTGCGTCTCGGCCCAGTCACGCCGACGACCATCGAAGGCCAGAGTCGCAAAGGCCGTCACCACGTCGATGTCGCCCTGGACACGGCCGAAATCGCTTTCCATGCCCCAGATACCGCCCAGCACTTCGCGCGGCACCCCGTATTTCGCCTCGATAGCCGGGACGTCGGGATTGGCGCTCAGACGTGTGCGACCGCCTTCGACGCGGGCATTGGACACGGCGTTCTTCACATAGGCGGAGATCGGCTTGGAAAATTCCGGCTGACCCGAGTCGGCCTGCACGATCGCGGCCCGCGGCTGCACGTCGGCGAGGATATTTTCGACAAAGGTGCGCTCGAAGCCCTGCGCCACCGCCTTGGTGACGAAAGCGGCGCGCCAGTCGGCGAAGGTCGCATAGGTCACCTGAGCCGGTTTTGGCGTTGGGGTCGGGGCGGGTTTGGTCTCGTCTTTTGCCTCGTGCGTCGGCTTGGGCTTCGGCGGGGCGTTGTCGATCGGGGTCGGCACGCTGGTCGCGGTCGAACAGGCCCCGAGGAACAGGCACAGGCTGAGGATACGACGCTTCATCAAGGATTCCCTTCCGCTTGGCCCCAAGCTTAGCCTCGCAATTGCGACAATTCCAAGCTTAATCCGGTAAACAAGACGTTATGAAGGGGCAAATCAGCTCTTATCCACCAGTCCAGACAACACCTCGATATAGCTGGCGAAGGCCTTGCGTCCGGCGGGGGTAATATGGACCCGTGTCAGCGGTTTACGGCCTTGAAAGCCCTTGACGATCTCGACATAGCCCGCCTCTTCGAGCTTGCGCAGGTGGACCGAGAGATTGCCCTGCGTCGCCTCAAGCACGGCTTTCAATTCGTTGAAATCGGCGGCCTCGGCGTCCATCAGATAGGCCATGACCCCCAGCCGCAAGCGACCGTGGATGGCGTCATCCAGTTTATTGATGTTGAAGCCGGGGACACTCATTTTTGGCGGTTCATCCACGCTTTGCCAGCCGCCACATGACGTAGCCCGGCACCCCCATCAGCCCGATCAGGGCCAGGGCCAGCCCCAGCAGGTACGACCCTATGTCATGGATGATAAAACCCAGCGTCGCGGCGGCGGCGAACCAGCCGATGGCGACGGCCATCAGCCACAGCTTACGCCGGATCATATAGGCGACGTACCATGCTCCGCCCTGCAAGGCGCAGATGACGATGGGGTAGATCAGCCAGATCAGCATGCTCTTTTCGCGCGTGGCGATGGTTCCAAAGACGAGGATCATCACCAGATTGACCAGCCCCGTCGAGGCATAGGCGGCGTTCATCGCCCGCGTTGCGACGCCGGCGGCCTGTTGCCCGCGTTCCTTGATGATGACCCAGATCATCGGCACCAGAAAGATGACGATGGGCAGGATCGCCGTCAAAAGCCCTGCCAGTGGCGGCAAGCGGTAAAAGCCTGCGATCTCACCCCAATAGACCAGACACTGAACGCCATAGGCCCCGCCGCCGACCATGAACAGCAGACCGGCCGAGCCCTGCGCCTTGGGGGCCTGATCGACCAGCGCCCGCACGAAGGCCAGATCGGCGCGGGTCGCTAATCCGTCATCACTTTCGTTCGTGCTCATATGGTTTGCGCCTTCAGTTTGGCCCTGGCGGGTTTCATGCGTTTGCCGTTCAGAATCGTCCCGATGAAACTGTACCTTACCAGAAGCTGATAGGTCGCGAGCGATATAAAGATCGTGCCGATGACGACCAGCGAAAACTTGGCTTCGGCGGGCCAGTCGAGGTCGAGCGCCAGATACTGCAAGACCAGCAACAGCGGCAGGTGGACGATATAGACCCAGTAGGACGAGTCCGCCACATAGCGCCAGAACGGATTGGGTCGATCCCAAAAGCGGAGGGCCAGCCCCGTCAGGCCCAGACACCACGCCCAGATACCCGACACATAGGCTGCCGCATAGAGCATCTGCGCCGGATAGCTGGCCATGTCGAACTTCGGCACGATGCCTTCGGACCACAGGCAGTAGGCCGTGAAACCGATGGCCGAAACGATACCGGTCAGCCACTGCTTTTTGATCGTCTCCAGCAACCCGACATTCCGGTGCAGCAACCAGCCGACGCCAAAGGCCGAACCGAAAGCCACCAGCGCCACAACATTGGGGGCGAGGCCCTTATCCGGGGTCGGGATACCGAACCAGTACATCCACGTCTGGGGCTGCGCCATCAGGATCAGGAACAGCGGCAGACCAAAGACCAGCGGGCTCAGACCCGATTTGATGGCCAGTCCAAACACCACATCCACCGCCCGACGCAGCGATCCGCCGCGATCGATAAAGGCGAACAATCCGCGCAACGGCACGAACACCGCGTAGAGGATCAGCAGGACATAGAGGAACCACAGGTGCGTCAGCGGAAAGGTCTCCGCCGTCAGGGGCGGTGGTGGCGCAGCGGGCTTCGACGCCAGTTCCGGATTGGCCTTCAACGCGGCCATGATCAGCAGGGTGATGATGATGGCCAGCACCGGTGTCCAGAAGACCGCCAGCGGCATGGCGATACGCTTGAGGCGGTTCATAGCAAAGGCTTTCGCGCCGTAGCGTTGGTACAGCAGCCGCGCGAAAAACCCAGCCAGCAGGAAGAACAGGCTCATACGGAACATATGGATGGTGAAAAACATCACCCCCAGCCCCGGCTCGACCGCCGTGTCGTTTACGATCCAGATATGCGGCGCCATATAGCCGAGCGTCGTGTGCAGGGCGACACCGAGAAACAACGCCCCGCCGCGCACGGCATCGAGCGCGTGATAGCGCCCCCCGTTGGTATATTCAGCACTCATAAGCCTCCGCCCTCCTCCGGCGGTCCGCGATCCAATTCACGCCACATTTAAACCAGTTTATAATTTAAACTAGTCTAAAAATGACATCGATATGAAAATCTGCAAAAACCCTGTCACGGATTGTTGACTTGGGCCGTTCGTTCGCGTAGGAACCGCGCCTCACTTACGGCTTGTCAGTGGCGCTTCCCTTTCGGGTCGAGCGTTTCTTCGGGCCTCAGGCACATTTTTTACAAAGGTTGGGACCATGAAAGTCCGTAGCTCGCTCAAGTCGCTCAAGACCCGTCACCGGGACTGCAAGATCGTGCGCCGCAAGGGCGTGGTCTATGTCATCAACAAGACCGACCCGCGCTTCAAGGCCAAGCAAGGCTAATTGAAGCCATCCTTCGGGATGCTTACAGTTTAAAAAGCGCTTGGAGCCCTGCTCTAGGCGCTTTTTCTGTTGGCCGGACGCTCGATTTCTATCCACAGCAATCGAATCCAGCGCGAATCACCCTGCATTGAGCGACCGATTCGCTTCGGCTATGGTGCCGCCACATACCCCATTAAGGATAGTTGCCATGGCCGACGATCAGCACCCCGACGTTATCACCGCTGCCGCCCAGGGCCGCCTGCGCACGATCATCGAGCGCATCGAGCGTCTGGAAGAAGACAAGGCCGCCATCTCCGGCGACCTGAAAGAGGTCTATGACGAGGCCAAGGGCGAAGGCTTCGATGTGAAGATTCTGCGCAAGGTCGTGCGCTTGCGCAAGCAGGACAAGGTCAAGCGCGAGGAAGAAGAAGCGCTGCTCGACCTCTATCTGTCGGCCATCGGCGGGATTTAAGTAAGCAAGAAACCCCACCACCATCTGCGCTACGCTTGATGCCCCCCCTCCCCGACAAGTCGGGGAGGTATAATGTAGCTTGATCTTTGCTATCTGAGCGCCTTTGATGGCCCGATGAGCCGCCTGCCCGTACATTCAGGCCTAACCGATGGCGTTTAAATCGAAAACGCCTTCAAAAGGCTTGCGGCAAAAGACACCGCTTCAGACCAAAAAGCCGTTGCAATCGAAAGCCGGGTTCAAAGCGAAACCCGCCGCACCTGCCGCGCTCCCTTCCCCGCTCGATCAGAAAAAAACGCTGCAACGCCAGACGATCCGCGCGCTGGAACGCGCGAAGAAAGCCGCGCTTGAGGCCGGAGTCGATCTGTCGGACTGGGAATCAGACTTCATCGACGGCGTTACCGAACGCGTAAAAACCTATGGCCGCGCCTTCGCCGATCCGGACAAGGGCGCGATGAACGGCACCCTATCGCTGCTGCAAGGGCAGAAGCTGCGCGAAATCCGCAAGAAGGTGAAGGACAAGGCCAACCGAGAGACACCAGAGTCTTCCGACGAAGCCTAGCCCACTTCCTTGACCAGACCTTCGAGGCCGCAGTCACGCACCTTGCGATACAGGGTCGAGCGGCCGATACCGAGACGGCGGGCGACTTCGGACATATGACCGGCATAGACGCTGATGGCGTGCTCGATCAGGTCGCGCTCGATGTCCTCCAGCTTGCGCAGGTGGCCCGCACCATCAAGGATCTTCACCGGCTGATCGGTCATGCCGGCATCCATCGCCTCAAGCTGGCTGATCGCCGCCTGATGCTCGGCGATGACGGGGGGCACAGGCGCGGTGAACAACGGCAGGGCGGTGGAAACCGGCAGGCTCTGGCCCGAAATGGCCGGGAAGTCGTAGGCCTGAAGGTGCGGCGTGTCAGACAGGACGATGGCGCGATAGACCGTGTTTTCCAACTGACGCACATTGCCGGGCCAGTCGTAGCCGCACAGCAGTTGCAAAGCGTCCGGCGCGACACCGGTGACGCGTTTGCCCTCCTCGATATTGAACCGGCGGATGAAGTGCTCGATCAGGGCCGGAATATCCTCGCGGCGTTCGCGCAATGACGGCGCCTCTACCGGGAAGACATTGAGACGATAGAACAAATCTTCGCGGAAGGCGCCCGCCTTGACCTGATCCGCCAGATTGCGGTTAGTCGCCGAAATGATGCGGACATCGACCTTGACCGGGCGCTTCGAGCCGATCGGATCGATCTCGCCTTCCTGTAAGGCGCGCAGCAGCTTGACCTGCATGTCGAGCGGCAGTTCACCGACCTCGTCGAGGAACAGGGTACCGCCATGGGCCTCCTGAAACTTGCCGAGGTGCTTGTCCGACGCGCCGGTGAACGAGCCCTTTTCGTGCCCGAACAGGATCGATTCGACCAGATTGGCCGGCAGCGCGCCGCAGTTGACGGCGACGAACGGCTTACCCGCGCGATCCGACGACCCCTGGATGGCGCGCGCAATCAGTTCCTTACCGACGCCGCTTTCGCCGAGGATAAGGACAGGGATGCCCGACTTGGCGGCGCGTTCGCCCAGACGGCGGACCATGGTCATGGCCGGTGACGCGCCGACCAGATCGTCGAACGAGGTGCGGTTGGCGGCGTGCTTCTTGAGGCGCGACACTTCCGCGACCATGTCGCCCATCTGCAGGGCGTTTCTGACGCTGACCAGAATGCGTTCCGGCGAGGCGGGCTTGATGAAGAAGTCCTGCGCCCCGGCCTGCATGGCCTTGACGACCGTGTCGATGCCGCCGGATGCGGTCAGCACCACCACCGGCGTGCGGATGCCCGCGGCGCGGATGTCCTTGAGGGTGTCGATGCCCGACTGCCCCGGCATGACCAGATCGAGGATCACCGCATCGATGCCCGAGGTTGTCGACAGCCGGTCATAGGCCTGCGGCCCGTTTTCGGCATGCAGGACGTGAAACCCCTCGCGCTCCAGCACGGCCTGAATCAGGCGGCGTTGCGTGGGATCGTCGTCACAGATCAGGATCGTCTTAGCCATTTCAGCACACCATCTCATCATCGGTTTCCGTCCCGCTGCGGTGCGGATACGGATTATTTTGAGACAGGTTTACCCCAACACCCTGAAAATCCCGTTGAAAGACAAGGTTAATGTCCCGTTGAGAGACGACCTGTGGCCCAGGATGACCTCAGGTGATCCACTGGCTCAGCGTCTTGGTGGTGCACGTCTCGCCCTTACATCGGACAATGAATGCCCCCCCGACCCATGAGGCCGACCACGCGACGTAAAACGACGAACCGTCGGGCGAAGCGAAAATCGTCGTCACCTGCGGCGGATAGAAGGGCGCCTCACCGCGCCCCAGATGATCGAGGTCGGCGGGCGAATAGACGATCAGCCGGAAGGGTGTTTGTACGATACCGGAAAATATGTCTCGCGCCGAAACGATGAACATCGTCCCGCGCGGCCCCTGCGGCACAGCCCCGCCAAGGGTAGCGGACAAAATATCGTCCAGTGCATTCGACGCCTTCTTCCCACGTGGTGCCACGACGATGGCGCCGGCATCGTGTCCCATCAACTGTCTGAGAATGATACGGGCGATCTGATCGGTGCGGGGATCGGTGTTCGTTTTGTAAGCCGTCAGAGGCAGGGGATCGCGGCCATCGACTACGCCGTCGCCGTCACTGTCGGCTTTATTCGGGTCAAGGCCGATGCGCCGCTCTTCGATATCGGCCAGACCGTCGCCATCGCGATCGGCGCGCAATTCGGCCAGCGGGATATCGAGATAAAGGCCGTCGGCCTGGCGTTTGAACTGCGTATTGACGGGCGGAAAGATAATCGTGTCGGGATCGATCTCACGCACCTTGACTTCCAGTTGCAGACGGTCGTCCCGGATCAGCGGCAGATGCGACCCCGGCGTCACCACATAGGGAAAATGCTGTTGCATCCCCAGATAAAGCGGCGCCTCCCATATACCCTTGCGTTTAAGCCCCAACCACAGGCCGAACGCCGGAAGCTCACCCGACATATCGTATTCGCCTGAGGCAAAGACGACCGCGGCATCCTCGCCCGACGCCTCATATCTCAGGACGTAGTCCATGCGTTCGGGCAGTTGCGCCGATTTCGGGACCTCGGGCGCCTCGTCGCCCTGCCACGCGGTGACACCGTCCGGCAGGGGTTTTTCGGTCCATACCACCGGCGTGGGCGACGCGACGTGGACCGGGCCAGCGATAGCGGCTTTCAACCGTTCGGTTTCGATCGTTCGGGCCGCCGCGATACGTCCTGCCCACTCTGCCTGACGCGCCCGAACCGTATCAGGGATCTGCGCCTCACGACCCTGCCACAGCGACTCGTCCTCGCTAATAT
This sequence comes from Asticcacaulis aquaticus, assembly GCF_028550415.1. Taxonomy (GTDB): domain Bacteria; phylum Pseudomonadota; class Alphaproteobacteria; order Caulobacterales; family Caulobacteraceae; genus Asticcacaulis; species Asticcacaulis aquaticus. The sequence goes on along the minus strand of NZ_JAQQKX010000006.1, from coordinate 159,283 downwards.
AGCGATACTCGCCCTGCGACCTCAGCCACGCCGCCATATCGGCGTAGCCAGCCGCCTGAAGGCGACGCGCGACGATTTCACGCTCGGACGCGGAATGCTGCGCCATTTGAAACAGAGGGCTATCCCCCTGAAGGCCCCCGGAATAGATTTTATTGCCGCAGGTGTCGGCTCCCTTCTTTTGCCGGTCCGATTGGTCGAGATAGAGGGTGAACAGAGCGGCATCAGGGACCGTTGGCTTAAGTGCTTCGCGCACCGGATCAAACAGCGACACCGGCGATGCCTTACGCCATCCCGCCGGCAGGGCGAAGGCCCACAGGGCGCGCGCCTCGGTTTCATGCCCCTCGACCCACAGAGCCGCCGCCATCCGATCGGCAAAGGCCAGACTGTCCCCGGCCTGACGGCACTGATCGTCCGGCGCCCAGTCCATCGGCAGGAACGGCAGTCTGGCGCGTACCGCGTCGGGATAGGCAAGATATCGTTCGACGGCCGCGTGCGTCAGCCCCAGACTCAACATCTCATCCAGCAGGTGCTGGGCGATCTGCAGACGCCAGGCCTGACCGGCGGGCGTCTCGGCCATCCGCGCTTCAGTGGTTTCCAGTACGGCATAGACCAGACCGCTCATTTCATCCTGTGTGCCCGAGAAACGGGCCTGATCGAACAGCAACGGCGGAAGTCCCGTCGGATCGTCGGGCACTTTCAGCAAAGCGGCGGCCAGAAAGCTGGTGTCCGCGCCATACTCATAGAAATGCTGCAGCAGGGACAGGGCGGCGGGATGGGCCTCGATCAGCGGGATTTGAGCCGCCACTTCGCCCCGCAACGCCGCCGTTTCAAGAATGGCCGACAACAGCCCACCCGTCGGTTCCGTCGGCGTCAGTTGCCGGACGCGGTCGTAAAGTGGTGTGCCCGGTGCGAAGACGCAGGAACTCGCGGTCTCGCAGGTATGGAAATAGACCACACTATCGACGATCAGCTCGGCATATTCGCCCGCTCGGGCCGGATCGAGCCGGAGGCGGCGGGCGAAATCCGCTACCGCTGCTTCCCGCGTAGGCGCCGCTTTCGCCGCTACGTAAAGCTGATCTTCAAAATTCCCGGCAACCACCGTGCTGTAGGAAGCGCTGCTCTCTTCGAGAAATGCCTGCCATGACTTCGGGAGCTCTGCCGCCGCGGGCGATGCGACGAACAGGATTATGAGTGTAGATAGACTGAGTTTGAGCCGCATCTTTCCCCCCGATGTCATGCCTTATGGGGGCAAGATTTATCACGAAACACCGGCTTGTAAACCGGGCGTTGCAGTGGATCGGCACGCGCCGGTGACCGTCTATAGAGAAATGGGCGGTAAACCCTGATCGATTCCTGATGCCGCCGGTGCCTAGGGTAGAGTCCCTCCTCTAATCCCTCGGTATGCCCAACTTGTCGTCGTTTAAAGACCGTGCCAGCGATTTCAGCCGCAAGGCCCGCGCCGACATAGCCGGGGCCAGTGCGGCAATGTGGGCGTGGATCAAGGCGACACCCAAACGCGTGCGACAACTATCCGCGCCGATCCGCTGGACCATCGGCATCGTTCTGGCGCTGCTGATCGCGCTGATCCTGTTTCTGGCCAACTCTAACTGGGACTGGTTCCGACCGACGCTTTCCTCGATCATTTCCGGCAAGACCCACCGTCCGGTGCAGATCACCGGACCATTGCGCGTCCACCTGTTCAGCTTTACGCCCAACGCCACGATCGGCGGACTTAAGATCGGTCAGCCGGACTGGCATAAAGACCAGACGAACCTTGCCGATATCGACGGACTGGCGGTCAGGGCAGAGCTGATGCCTTTGTTTATCGGGCGCATCGTCCTGCAACGGCTGGAGGTCACCCGGCCCAATGTTGCGCTCTATCAGGACAAGACCGGCCGCGCCAACTGGGATTTCAGTGACGGCAAGGTCAAGGGGAAGCCGACCAAACTGCCGCCGATCAAGGATTTCATCATCACCGACGGCAAGATCCACCTGACCAGCCTCCAGCGTAAGATGGTCTTCACAGGCACGATCGACGCGCGCGAAAAGGCCGGTAGCGACAAGCAGGCGTTCAATATCAGCGGCGACGGGACGCTCAACGGGCGTGAATTCGAGTTGAAAGCCTTCGGCGGGCCACTGCTCAATGTGCGGACGTCGCAGCCCTATCCGTTCGACATGACCGTGCGCGCCGGATCGACGCGCCTGACCGCCAAAGGCCGCGTCATCCACCCGTTCAATCTGGGACAGGTCGATGCCAATGTCTCGGTCAGCGGCCACAGCCTGGCCGACCTTTATTACCTGACCGGTCTGACCCTGCCCAATACCCCGCCCTATAAGATATCGGCCAAGGTCACGCGCAACGAGCGCACCTACGACATCGCCGGGATCAATGGCAAGGTCGGCGGCAGCGACCTGCACGGCAATCTGAAGGTCGATATCCGCGATGACGGGCGTCCCTATCTGACGGGCGACCTGAACTCGAAAATGCTCGATTTCGAAGACCTCGGCTCGCTGTTCGGGGCGACCGCAGCCAATGCACCCGCCGCGCCCGAATTGGTCGCGGACCCAAAAGCCACCACTGGCCGCCGCGTCCTTCCCAACGCCACGCTCGATATCGAACGCGTGCGCGGCATGGACGCGAAGGTCACATATAAAGCCGCCTCAGTGCGCGCGCGTCCAAACCTGCCGCTGCGCGCCGTCAGCCTTGGGGTGTCGCTGGATAAGGGGTTGCTGACACTCGATCCCATCGACATCGGTTTCCCGCAAGGCCGCCTGACCGGCACGGCGGAGATCAATGCCCGCACAGCCAACCAGAGCAACACCGTCGATCTGCGCGTGACAGGTCTGGCAGTCCAGCAATGGCTGCCCGATTTTCAGGGCACTAAACCTTTGGAGGGTCGCCTGAACGCCCGCGTTCGCGCCACTGGCGGCGGCAATTCGGTACACAAGGCGGCGGCCAATGCCGATGGTCAGGTCGCGGTCGTCATGTCCGGCGGCAAGGTGCGGCAGAGCCTCGCCGAACTGCTGGGGGTCAATGCCACAAAAGGCCTATTCCAGCTTCTGTCGAAAGACCCCAAGGAAACCGACGTGCGCTGTGCCATCGCCACCTTCAATGTACAGAACGGCGTCATGCGCGCCGAGCACATCGTCTTCGATACGGGGGTGGTTCTGGTCAATGGTCAGGGTTCGATCAACCTCAATGACGAGAGCCTGAAACTGGTCTTCAAGGGCAAGCCGAAAAAGTTCCGTCTGATCCGCATCAATGCCCCCATCGTCATCGGCGGCCATCTGTCGAAACCGACCGTCGGTATTCAGGCCGGTCCGGCAATTATTCAGGGTGGGCTGGCAGCGGCGCTGCAATCGGTCGTGCCGTTCCTCAGCCTCGATACGGCGGACGATGCCAACTGCGCGGGCCTGATTTCGGAGGCCCGGGCCGATGGGGCACCGGCAGGGCGATAAATCCCCCTCGATTTTAGATTTTGTTTTGGCTATGTCCGGCACATGACACAGATCACCCCTGCCCTCGACATCGATTCGCCCGACACGCTCCCGATCTGGGACCTGACCGACCTCTATAGCGGCCCGGAAGACCCCAAGATCGCCGCTGACTTCGACGCCGCCGCCGCGGCCCTGAAAGAGCTCGGCAAGCTTCAGGGTAATTTCATCGCCTCGCGCGGCAATCCCGAGCGTCTCGGCCTGTCGATCGATCAGGCGGCGACCCTTTATGAGCGCGCCTCGGACCTGATGGGCGGGGCGCTGGCCTTCACCACCCTGTCCTCGACCATCGCCCGCGAAGACGCCCACGTCGCCAAGCTGGAGGCCGACCTGCGCAACAAGGCGGCGCTGATCTCGACCGACAGCCTGTTCCTGTCGCTGGAACTGAACCAGCTTGAGGACTGGGAGATCGAGCAGGCCCTGCGCGCCACCGAAAAGGCGCAGAAATGGCGGCCGTGGCTGCGCCGCATCCGCGCCAGCCGTCCGCACGAACTGTCCGCCGACCTCGAAAAGTTGCTGCTGGAAAAGATGCCCGGCGTCGCCCAATGGGTGCGTCTGTTCGACGAAACGCTTACCCGGTTGCGCGCCAAGGTCGGCAAGGAAACCCTGACGCTGAACGACGCCCTGACGCGGCTGGGTTCGCCCGATGCCAAGGTGCGCAAGGCCGCCGCCACGGGCCTGTCCGAAGCGCTGAAAGACAATGCGCCGGTGCTGGCGCTGGCGCTCAATACGCTGGCGTTTGAAAAGCAGGTCGAAGACCGCTGGCGCAAATATCCGACTCCTGCCGCCTCGCGCCATCTGGCCAACGAGGTCGATGCCGATGCCGTTGACGCCATGGCCGATGCGGTCGGCGAGTCCTACGCCGCCCTGTCGCACCGCTACTATGCGCTCAAAGCGAAGATCATGGGTCGCAAATCGCTCGATTTCTGGGACCGCAACGCGCCGCTAACCACGACCGAGCAGAAGAAATACAGCTGGACCGAAGCCAAACAGATCGTGCTCGATTCGTTTGCCAGGATGGGCCCGGAATTCGCCGCCCGTGCCCAGACCTTCTTCGACCGCCCGTGGATCGATGCCGCCCCGCGCGAAGGCAAGTCGTCGGGGGCCTACGCCCACCCGGTATCGTCGAGCCACCACCCTTATGTCATGCTCAACTTCACCGGCGAACGCCGTGAGGTCTTGACGCTGGCGCACGAACTGGGCCACGCGGTGCATCAGACTCTGGCTGCGCCGCTGGGCTCGATCCTCGCCGACACGCCGCTGACCCTGGCCGAGACCGCCTCGATCTTCGCCGAAGGGCTGGTGTTCGAATATCTGGTCGCCGACGCGACGCCGGACGAAAAGAAGGCCCTGCTGGCCGGCAAGATCGAAGACGGTCTCAACAGCGTCATCCGCCAGATCGCCTTCCACCGCTTCGAGGAAAAGTTCCACGCCCTGCGGCTTGAGGGCGAGGTCTCGATCGATCAGATCAACGCTCTGTGGCTGGAGATCATGGGCGAAAGCCTCGGCCCGGCGATTACGCTGAATGAGGGGTATGAATATTGGTGGGCCTATATCAGCCACTTCGTCCACGCGCCGTTCTACGTCTATGCCTATGCGTTCGGTGACCTGCTGGTTTCGGCTTTGATGGAAAAACGCCGTGAAAACCCCGAAGGCTTTACGCCACTGTACGAACAACTGCTCAGCGCGGGCGGCACGAAGACCTATACCGAAGCTCTGGCCCCGTTCGGCATGAACCCGCGCGAGAAGGCGTTCTGGGAAATGGGCTGCGCCCGGTTGAAGGGCCTGATCGATCAGTTCGAGGCGCTTATATAATCATACCTCCCCAACTTGTTGGGGTACATTGAAGGCGAAAGTACAGCTTTCGCCAAACGATGGGACCGCACGAGCCACGAAGTGGTGAGATGTGGTGGTGGGGGGGCTTACTTACTTACGATAGCTCCCGCTGAACCTCAGCAAGACACCCCACCACCACGCCCTTCAGGCGCGGTCCCCCTCCCCGGCATAGCCAGGGAGGTATAAGATTCTCAATGCCCGATATAACGTTCCGGCTTGTGCCAGCTCATCATGACCCCGCTCATGGCCGCCGCCGAGAGGATCGAGTACAGCAACTGTTCGCCGTTCAGAACGAAGAACGACGACCCCACGATCAGGGCGTCGATGACCAGTTGCGTCTTACCCGCATTAATGCCGCGCGTCTTTTGCAGATAGAGGCAAAGGACCCCTGTACCGCCTGCTCCGGCACCGTGTCGCGCCAGTGACAATATCCCCATCCCGATGATCGTCCCGCCGAACAGGGCCGCGAACAGGGGCTGCACGTAATCGATATGTACCGCCAGCGGCATAAGTACGCCCAACGCCATGATCGAAGCCGACACGATCACTGTCTTGATCATGAACAAACGACCCATGCCCAGATAGGCGAAGACGAAAAACGGCACATTGATCAGCATAAACAGCACACCGACCGGCAGCGGCACGAGGTAAGAGACCAGCAGCGCTATCCCCGCCACCCCGCCGGTGACCAGCCCCACGGCTTTCAGCAGTACGATCCCCAGCACAATCATCGAACAGCCGATGGCGAAGGCATAGGCATCCTCCAGCGGCGTATGGCGGATACGCAACTCCGAACCGTCAGACGTGTGTCCCGGCTTCAGTCGCCCGAAAAATCTAGTCAGAAGCGCCATATCCCAACCTGTAAGAAATGGCCCTGCCGTGCGTCACCCTGTGTAGATGCAGTCGCATCTTTATATTCTCATTTGAAACCAGTTTTACGCTATTTCAGGCGCACCGTCCATCGCCCCGTTGACCGATCCGCGCACCTTTTGTAAGAACGGATAACAAACCTATTCTCTTTCAGGAAACGCATCATGGCCGCAGATCATTCGGGCGACTACCACAAGGGTGAGATGGACATCCACGAACAGGCCGCGACCTTCGACATGTTCACCGGCATGGCCAAGTGGGGCAGCCTCGTGATCGCCGTCGGCCTCCTGTTCTTCACCGTCTGGTTCGCCGTCAAGGGCGCGGGCTTCATCCCCGCCGCCATCTCGGCGTTCGTCGTGGCCGTCGTCGGCTTTCTGGCCCTGAAAAAAGGCGCCAACGCGCACTGATCACGGTGAGCGATAATCGAAACCGCGAAAGGCCCCACCCGCTGGGGCCTTTTTTGCAAGCGCCGCGCCGGTTCATTCACCGCGCGCTGAGCCACCTCCCCGCGCCTCTGGCCGAATTCATTCTGTTCGGCCTGAAAATGGCATGGTCGTGCCTGTTCGGCGCGGCGATGCTGGCCTTGCTGATCGTCACGCACCTCTTCTGGCCCGCCGACGCGCCCCTCTATCGTTACGACTTCCTGTTCGCCGCCGCGGTGACGATCCAGATTCTCATGCTGCTCACCCGACTGGAAAGCCTTGAGGAAGCCCGCGTGATCTTTCTCTATCACGTGGTCGGCACGGCGATGGAGATCTTCAAGACGCATATGGGGTCGTGGACCTATCCCGAAGCCGCCCTGATTCGTCTGGGCGAGGTGCCTCTGTTCACCGGCTTCATGTATGCCTGTGTCGGCTCGTTCATCGCGCGAGCCAGTCGCGTCATGGACCTGCGCTATACGCACTATCCGCCACTATGGGCGACGGTTGGGCTGGCCATATTGATCTATGTCAATTTCTTCACCCACCACTATGTGGTCGACATCCGTTATCTCCTGTTCGCGGGGATAGGCGGATTGTTCTGGCGCACATGGATCGTGTTTCGCGTCGATAAGGTCGATCGGAAGATGCCCTTCCTGCTGGCCAATTTTCTGACCGCGTTTTTCCTGTGGGTGTCGGAAAACATCGGTACCCTTACCAAAACCTGGACCTATCCCGGGCAGGAAACCTGGCATCTGGTCAGCCTGCACAAACTCGGCGCGTGGGCGCTGCTGCTCGTCCTCAGCTTCGTCATGGTCAGTCTGGTAATCCGACCGAAAGCGCCATAACGCGCACGTGACTATCGTCCTGACCAAACACGGTTATAAAGAAAACCAAAGATGGGGCCACACATGACGAATCTCACAGCCAAAAATCTGACTGACAGGCAGCAAAAATGGTTCGCTTCGGTTCAGGCGTCGCTGGAGCGCGACACCGGCAAGACTCTGGCCGAATGGGTCGAGATCGTGAAAACGCAGTGCCCGGAGACCAAACCCCGTGCCCGCAGCGTCTGGCTGAAGGAAAATTACGGCCTCGGCGTCAACCGCGCCGCGCAGATCCTCGACGCCGCCTACCCTTCCGCCGACGCCTGGGATGAACCCGACGCCTTGCGGGCCGCCCTGTGGACCGATCCGGCGGCCACGGCCATCCTCAACGCCGTTGAGGCCGCCGTCGCGGATTTCGACGGCCTCGTGCCCACCCAGCGCAAGGGATTTTCAGCCTTTTCGCGCAAGGTGCAGTTCGCCGCCGTACGCCCGATCAAGGGCGGCGACGTCTGGCTCGGCCTCGCTATTGCACCGGATGCCGACGCCCGCCTCGAACCCGCGGGCAAGGAGGGATGGTCCGAGCGGTTGACCAGTAAAATTCGCCTGTCACACCCGGACGATGTGGATAGCGCTATCACGGCCTGGCTTAGGGTGGCTTACGAAAGATCATGACGGCGCAAGGCCGACCCTAGGCGCTTAATTTAGAGAAACTCAGCTATCTGTCTTTACTTGAGCGCGCTTTGCCCCTATTGGGCCACAGATAGTAAAAGCGTAATATGTTGCAATTGAAAGGATTTTTCTGAATAAATCAGACAAATCCGGGGAGGAACACCTTGCCAGTGACGATAGGAATACTGAAGGAGGTTGTGGCCGGGGAGACGCGCGTGGGCGCGACGCCGGACACGGTCAAAAAGTGGGTCGGTGCCGGTCAGCGCGTCATTATCGAAAGCGGCGCCGGTGTGGCCGCCGCCTTTACCGACGAGGCCTATATTGCCGCCGGGGCAGAGATCGTCAGCGCAACGGACGCCCAGGGGGCTGACATCGTGCTCAAGGTCCGCGCCCCGCAAGCCGGTGACATCAAGGGTTTTAAATCCGGTGCGACCGTCATCGCGCTGCTCGACGCCTATCGTGAAAAGGACGCGCTAAAGGCGTTGGCCGACACCGGTGTCACGGCCTATGCGATGGAATTCGTGCCACGCATCACCCGCGCTCAGGTCATGGACGCCCTGTCGTCTCAGGCCAACCTCGCCGGCTATCGCGCCGTCATCGAGGCCGCGCATCTGTACGGCAAGGCCTTCCCGATGATGATGACCGCCGCGGGCACCGTCGCCCCGGCCAAGGTCTTCGTCATGGGCGTCGGCGTCGCGGGCCTTCAGGCCATCGCCACGGCCCGTCGTCTGGGCGCGGTCGTCACCGCTACCGACGTCCGCCCGGCGACTAAGGAACAGGTCGAATCGCTCGGGGCAAAATTCATCGCCGTCGAGGACGAAGAGTTCAAAAACGCCCAAACCGCTGGCGGCTACGCCAAGGAAATGTCGGCGGAATATAAGGCCAAACAGGCCGATCTGGTCACCAGCCATATCGGTAAGCAGGACATCGTCATCACCACGGCCCTGATTCCCGGTCGCGCGGCCCCGGTGCTGGTCAATGCCGCTCAGGTCGCCTCGATGAAGCCCGGCTCGGTGCTGGTCGACCTCGCCGCGCCGCAGGGTGGTAATGTCGAAGGCACGCTTGCCGATACCGTCGTCGATGCCAACGGCGTGAAAATCTACGGCCCGTCGAACATCGTCACGGCCATCGCCAACGACGCCTCGGCGCTCTACGCCAAGAACCTGCAGGCCTTTGTCGGCCTGCTGATCAACAAGGAAGGCCAGATTGCACCGGACTTCGAGGACGAGATCCTCAAGGCCGCGCTGGTCACGCAAAACGGTGCCGTCGTGCACCCGAATCTTCAGAATTAGGGAGGGACACCGTGGAACACATCAACCCCACCGTCTTCCATTTCGCCATCTTCGTGCTGGCGGTCTTTGTCGGCTACTACGTCGTCTGGTCGGTGACCCCGGCCCTGCATACGCCGCTGATGGCCGTCACCAACGCCATCTCCTCGGTCATCATCGTGGGCGCCCTGATCGCCACCGCCGCCTCGGGCTTCGGCGCGGGCGCATGGGTATCCAAAGGCTCCGGCGCCATCGCTTCGGCGCTGGCGGCCGTCAATATCTTCGGCGGCTTCATGGTCACGCGCCGGATGCTGGCCATGTACAAGAAAAAAGAAAAGAAGGCGGAGGCAAAGTAATGAGTTTCGCTGATTTCTCCGCCCTCGCTTACCTCGTGTCGGGCGTGCTGTTCATCCTGGCTCTGCGCGGCCTCTCCTCGCCCGAGACCTCGCGTCAGGGTAATCTCTACGGCATGGTCGGCATGGCCATCGCCATCGGCGTTACCCTGCTCGGCCTGTTCATCGGGCAGCAGCTCGACGGCGTGACCCTCGCGCTCATCCTCGGCGGCGTGGCCGTCGGCGGGTTTGCCGGCGCGACCATCGCCAAAAAGGTCTCCATGACTTCGATGCCGCAACTGGTTGCCGCCTTCCACTCGCTGGTCGGTCTGTCAGCCTGTCTGGTCGCCGTGGGCGCGCTCTATGCCCCCGACGCCTTCCATATCGACTCAGGCCTCGGCATCAAGACGCAGTCGCTGATCGAACTGTCGCTCGGTGTCGCCATCGGCGCGATCACCTTCACCGGCTCGGTCATCGCCTTTGCCAAGCTCAACGGCAATATGTCCGGCGCGCCGATCATCCTGCCCGCCCGGCATCTGATCAATATCGTGCTGGGCCTGGCGGTGTTCGCCCTGATTGGCGTCCTCATCGCCACCGCCGGTCAGGCGCAGTGGGCCTTCTGGGGCATCTTCCTGATCGCTCTGGTACTGGGCATCACCCTGATCATCCCGATCGGCGGGGCCGACATGCCGGTCGTCGTCTCGATGCTCAACTCCTATTCCGGCTGGGCCGCGGCGGCGCTGGGCTTCACGCTGGAAAACGTTGCCCTGATCATCACTGGCGCGCTGGTCGGTTCCTCGGGCGCGATCCTCAGCTACATCATGTGCAAGGGCATGAACCGCAGCTTCATCAGCGTCATTCTTGGCGGTTTCGGTGCCGATGCGGGCGCAGCCGCCGGTGGCGGTCACGTCGAAACCCGTCCGGTGAAGCAAGGCTCCGCCGACGATGCCGCCTTCATCATGAAGAACGCCTCGAAGGTCATCATCGTCCCCGGCTACGGCATGGCGGTGGCTCAGGCCCAGCACGCCCTGCGTGAAATGGCCGACAAGCTCAAAGAGGAAGGCGTCGAGGTCAAATACGCCATCCACCCCGTCGCCGGTCGGATGCCCGGCCACATGAACGTCCTGCTGGCCGAAGCCAATGTCCCCTATGACGAGGTGTTCGAGCTTGAGGACATCAACTCCGAGTTCGCCACGGCGGACGTCGCCTTCGTCATCGGGGCCAACGACGTCACCAACCCGGCGGCCAAGACCGATCCGACCTCGGCCATCTTCGGTATGCCGATCCTCGACGTCGAAAAGGCTCAGACGGTTCTCTTCGTCAAACGCGGCATGTCGTCGGGCTATGCCGGGGTCGAGAACGAACTCTTCTTCCGCGACAACACCATGATGCTGTTTGCCGATGCGAAGAAGATGGTCGAAGGGATTGTGAAGGCACTTTAGATAAGGCAAGGGGCCATAATGGCCCCTTGACCCCAGAACTGGCGCAGGCGGCAACGTCTGCGCCTTTTTCGTGCGTTATATCGCTACCATAGACGTTTGTCGTATGGACATGGCCCCCATATCGCGGGACAGTCTCCGCGCGCCGCAACGACGGTGCCGCCGAACGACGGCGGATCAATGACATATTTGGGAATGCACACATGAAAATTCACACCCCTCTCGCCCTCGCTGGCGCGCTGCTGCTGGCCGCCGGTGCCGCCAACGCCCAGACCGCCTTGCCCGAGCACTTCGCCAAGATGGACAAGGACGGCGACGGCAAGCTGAGCCCCGCCGAATGGACCCGCGACAAGCCGCAAACCTTCAAGAAGATGGACGCCAACGGCGACAAATTCGCGGACAAGGCCGAGGTCGAGAAATTCTACGTCGCCATCGCCCCGCTGGACGATCCCAAGACCGCCAAGCGCATCAGCGGCGTTCTCAATGCCGACACCAATGGCGACGGCAAGGTGACGATCGAGGAACTGACCGAATACAGCCTGGTAGACTTCAAAAAGCGTGACAAGGACGGCGACGGTTTCATCTCCGGCGACGACGCCGCGAAGAAGTAACGAAAAGCCCGCCTCAACTGAGGCGGGCTTTTTTTATCTACGTCTGCTGAAAACGCCGAGGCGCCAAAACCAGAGCGCAACCCCCGCCATATACACGAAAACCAAGGCCCAATGCCCCCACAGGAGCATGACATCGGTCTGGCTAAGATAACGCGTCGTGCGGTTGATCGTTTCCGCGACCACGTAACCTGACGAAGGGGCCGGCGCTTCAGGACGAGCCTCTAACTTCGTGATATGCCAGAAAAGACTCAATATGACGAAAAAGCCGATCCAGCACGGCACGCCAATTTTCAGTAGGGGATATTTTCTACCGTTTAAAGTGATATGCATCGGAGCCTCCTTACGGCGATTATACGGTAAAATCATCCTAAGAGAAGTGTCGCAAAGACCGGATATTGCCCAAATCATAAAAGCCCGCATCTTGCGATACGGGCTTTCGGATAGTTGGTCTATATAACCAATCAGGACAACACGACGATAACCACCCTTCGGTTCGCCGCGCGGCCTTGCGCCGTATCGTTCCCGGCCACTGGCTGTTCGGCCCCGTAGGACACAGAGGCCATCCGGTTCAGCGCCACGCCCTGACCGTTCAGGAAGCGACGCACGCTGTCGGCACGGTCGGTCCCCAGCCTGTAGTTGACGGCATCGGTCCCGGTGGAATCCGTATAGCCTTGAATCTCCAGATAGACGTTCTTGTTATCGGCCTTCAGGCGGCTGGCCAGTTGCGCCAGAGTCTGCTTGCCCGTTTCCGACAGCACCGCCTGCCCCGTGTCGAACTTGATCGAATCGTCGGTCAGCACGACCGAATAGACGAACTTGCCTTCGGCCAGCTTGCCCGCCGCCGTGGCGCGGTTCAGCGCCTCCTGCGTCGTCTGGTCCAGTTGCCCAAGGTGCGCGTCCTGCTGGTCCATACGGCCATTGGCGGTGGCGATCTTGTCATCGACATATTTGTGGCTGGCGCACGCCGACAGGCTGAGAACCAACGGCAGCGCAACGATTAATGCGCGGGATTTCAAATGCTTCATCGAAACCTTCCTGTTTCCGATCCCCGGCCCGTTTCTATTACAGAGGGCAAAAAGGACCGGAAAAAGGCAATTTTCTAAAGGAACGATGAGGCATCTACCCGTTTGCCTCCGGCCATATCGTGTTTTAAGATGGCATGTGGGGGAAAAATCATGACCAGCCGATCGCGCGCCAGACGCAGCGTTTTTTATGAAATGGCGGGCCTGCTGGTTTTCGCCGCGCCCATCCTGTACGGCATGATAGGTCCGCTTCATCTGTTCGGTACGCTGTCGGTCTTTCCTTATGGCCTTCCCGACACACCTCTGTTCTGGTGGCCGCTGACCTGCTGGCCCATACTGATCGTGTTCGGTGTCTGGGGCTTGACGGGTCTTTGGATTACAGACAAGACGCCGCTGAGCGGGCCTTGGCTGTTGGGCATAACCGGCACGCTGTGCCTGTCGGCCCTGATCGCTGATATGGGCGGCGGTGTCGCCCTCTATGCGGATCGCATCGTCGTGCGCGACCTCAATCGTTTTTCGGTGGCACAGGAAACCCTGTGGCTCAAGGACGTCCGATCGGTAAGCCTGCTATGCGATAAGACGACCCGGTATGTCCGGCGCGGCGGCAGTAAGCGCCTGCCGGACGCCGCCGAATACCGCGTCAGCTTCGCCAACGGGCGCGTGGTGAACCTGACCGAGGGCGACTACAAGACCAGGGTTCAGGCGCGCTGGCTCAAGGCCATGACGACCGTCGATGCCCGCCTTAGCGCAAACGGCGTGCCGCGCCGCCTGTCGCCCGATCAGGACCCGGCCATTTACGGTCAGTGCCTGAACCTGTTTACCGATGATTTTGCGCCTCAGGACCGGGCGGCCTACACCTATCTCTTCTCACCGGACGCACCAAAATAAAACGGCCCCGTTGCCGGGACCGTTCATATCGTTAGCTAATTTCAAAACCTTGAGTCGAATAATAGCTGACAAGCGCCGCCGGTACCCTTAGTACCGGCAAGCGCAGACCGCGTATTAGTCTACCAAGGTTTGGGATTTAGTCAGCCTTGACGCGCTTCTTGCGGAAGGACGGGTTCAGTTCCTTCTTGCGCAGACGGATGTTCAGCGGCGTCACTTCGACCAGTTCATCGTCCTCGATATAGGCGATGGCCTGCTCCAGCGTCGGGCGACGCGGCGGCGTCAGGCGCACGGCCTCGTCCTTGCCCGAGGCGCGGACGTTGGTCAGCTGCTTGGCCTTCATCGGGTTGACGTCGAGGTCGTCCGAGCGCGAGTTCTCACCGATGATCATGCCCATATAGGTCTTTTCACCGGCGCTGACGAACATCACGCCGCGCTCTTCGAGGTTCCACAGGGCGTAGGCCGCCGTTTCACCGTCCGAGTTCGACACCAGCACGCCCTTACGGTTCTGGTCGATGATACCCTTATAACCTTCGTAGTGCGAGAAGACGCGGTTGAGCACGCCCGACCCGCGCGTGTCGGTCAGGAACTCGCCCTGATAGCCGATCAGCGAACGCGACGGGGCCTTCAGCACCACGCGCTGCTTGCCCGCACCCGACGGGGCCATGTCCTTCAGCTCAGCCTTACGCGCCGACAGCTTTTCAATCACGATGCCGGTGAATTCTTCGTCGACGTCGATCACGACGTCTTCGATGGGCTCCATGCGCTCGCCGGTCTCTTCGTCCGTCTGGAAGACGACGCGCGGACGCGAAATGGCGACTTCGAAGCCTTCGCGGCGCATGTTTTCGATCAGCACGCCCAGTTGCAGTTCACCGCGACCGGCGACCTCAAAGGCGTCCTTCTCAGCCGACTCGGTGATGCGGATGGCGACGTTCGACTCGGCTTCCTTGAGCAGGCGCTCGCGGATGACGCGCGACTGCACCTTGGTGCCTTCGCGACCGGCCAGCGGCGAGTCGTTGACCGAAACGGTCATCGAGATGGTCGGCGGATCGATCGGCTGCGCCGGCAGCGCATCGGTCAGGCTCATGTCGCACAGGGTGTCGGCCACGGTCGCCTTCGACAGACCGGCAATGGCGCAGATGTCACCGGCTTCGGTGCCTTCGTCGATCGGCTGACGCTTCAGGCCGCGGAAGGCCAGCACCTTGGTGATGCGGCCGCGCTCGATTTCGACGCCGTCACGGTTCAGCGCCTTGATGGCCAGACCCGGCACCGCCTTACCCGACTGCACGCGGCCGGTCAGGATGCGGCCCAGGAACGGGTCGGATTCGATAAGAACGCTCAGCATCTGGAACGGCTGATCGACGTTCTTCTGCACGGCAGGGGCCGGAACGTGATCGACGATCAGGTCGAACAGCGGCGCCAGGTTTTCCGACGGCGTGTTGAGGTCCATGGTCGCCCAGCCGTTCTTGCCCGACGCATAGATGTGCGGGAAGTCCAGTTGCTCGTCCGTCGCGCCCATGGCGGCGAACAGGTCGAAGGCTTCGTTGTGGACGCGGTCCGGATCGGCGTGCGGGCGGTCGACCTTGTTGATGCACAGGATCGGACGCAGGCCCAGCTTGAGCGCCTTGCCCAGCACGAACTTGGTCTGCGGCATGACGCCTTCTTCGGCGTCGATCAGGATGACGCAGCCGTCCACCATGCCGAGGATACGCTCGACTTCGCCGCCGAAGTCGGCGTGGCCGGGGGTGTCGATGATGTTGATGCGGGTTTCGCCCGCCTTGCCGTTCCACAGAACGGAGGTGCACTTGGCGAGGATGGTGATGCCGCGCTCGCGCTCCTGATCATTGGAGTCCATGGCGCGTTCGACGGTGGCCTCGTTGGCACGGAAGACGCCGGACTGCGCCAGAAGGGCGTCAACGAGCGTGGTCTTGCCGTGGTCAACGTGAGCGATGATGGCGATATTACGAAGGTTCATAAAGGGCTCTGATTAATCCCCTCTCCCTTGAGGGAGAGGGTGGCGCGGAGCGCCGGGTGAGGGGGTAATCTGT
Organism: Asticcacaulis aquaticus; assembly: GCF_028550415.1. Taxonomy (GTDB): domain Bacteria; phylum Pseudomonadota; class Alphaproteobacteria; order Caulobacterales; family Caulobacteraceae; genus Asticcacaulis; species Asticcacaulis aquaticus. Next base: position 143,565 of record NZ_JAQQKX010000006.1, on the reverse strand, counting down.
CCACACGCACCCAAGTTGACCTTTATGGCCGCCCGATACGCGCCGCCAAAACAAAAGCCCCTCGCAGGTGTGTGGGAGAGGCCAAAGTGTTCGGCGTGTTGGATTTGGCGCGCTCTATAACCGAATCCGCGTCAAAGCACCACCCCCTCGCCCCGATTATTTTCGCGGGTGCGAGAGGCAGGGGGTTTGATCTCGAAGTATTGATCCAAATGGATGATTGATCTAACAGCGGTTGGTAAGATTTAGGCGCATTCAAGGAATATTTGTATAGTGAGCGATCCGCACCCTATCGATCAGCACGTTGGCGCTATGGTCCGCAGACGCCGCAAAGAGCTGGGCATGTCTCAGGATGCGTTAGGTGATGCCTTAGACCTCACATTCCAGCAGGTGCAGAAGTACGAGCGCGGTGCCAACCGTATCAGTGCATCAAAGCTGTATGAAACCTCTCAAGCGCTAAAAGTGCCGGTCGATTATTTCTTTAGGGGCGTCGAGGCTTTCCCGGAAACCGAGGTCGCCGAGTCCGAAATCACAGTGTCGAACTTCCTAATCAGTGGCGAAGGGCTGGAAATGGCCGAGGCGTTCCCAAAACTGAGCCCGGTGAAACGCCGAAGCATTGTTGGTGTCGTGAAGGCTGTTTTGGCGGATCAAGACACCGACGCCTGAGCTTGGGCGCGACGGCGGTAGACTTCGCTTTCTATGACCGCGCCGACTAAGGAAAAGGCGACACCGTACCCGCTAAGGATCATGAGCGTCGTCAGGTAGCTGTTATAGCCGATATTCAGCGCTAACCCCGCACCTATGTGCGCCAGAACACCGGCGAACGAACACGCCGTCGCAAAGAGGCTCCAGATGCGGCGCGACCAGATCGATATGCCGAGCATCAGTACAAACGCCGTGACATCGACAACAACGCCCCAGATCGTGGGGTCATAGTTTTTTTGTAGAAACGGCGTGATAAACCACGCCGTTAAAATAACGACGGCCCCGCTGCGTTCAGCGGGACCGCCGCGCCATAAGGCTAAGGCTCCAAAGACAAGGGCCATGGCCGACCCCAGATAAGCCCAGATCGAATACATTCTGCCCCCTGTATATCAGGCGGCGATATTATCCTCCGCCTCAATGCGTGTGTCATCGCCATCCGGCTTTTCATATTGTGTACCGTAAGCGACGGTACGGCAACCGATCTGTGTTTGAACGTCTTTTAGCGCGCCATGCGCCTTAACCAAAGCGCCGCGGGCATTCGAAAGCGCCATAACCGCTTCGGCCACTGAACTCACGGCCTCCTGTCCAATCACCGCCGACAACTGGCTGTTGACGCGCATCCGGCTCAGGCTCGATGCCAGATTGGCGGTGAGCGCCAGCGCGTGTTCAACAGCATCTTCGGACATAAACAGTTCTTCGGCACCTTGGCGTACCATATCGGCGCGTTTCATGGCAGTCTTAGCGGTAATATCAGTCATGTTTAGCCCTTACTGTAAGAGCCGGTTCCCCGGCCGGTTGGCACCGACCGGGGAATGTTTACCCGGATCGGCGGTAAATCTGTTGAATGGCTTCCAAAACACCCACGATCCCGACCATAAGGCCACCTGTCACGAGTATGATAAGAAGGGTTAGGCCGATCATCAGACCGACCCATTGGATAGCGCTGAGACTTCTTAAGCGGTCTCCGATACCGGGTGATCGTCCGTAAGCCAGGCTGTCGCGGCGATCATCGAAAAGACGGCCTTCTCTGGCCCCGCCGTGCGGTTCAATTCGCGGATGGCTATGATCGTATCCGTAATCTCGGCCTGTTTCTCCGGTGTCGCCAGCATCCGCCAAGCGGCTTCCAGTTCTTCCCATCGGACGAGAAGGTAAGCTTCGTTCGGGTGGTGTGGGGTATTGGGTGGTGTCGTTTTCATGGTCCGAGGATGCACCATCGTCCTCATCATCGGGCATCACTCTCGGCGGGTGTCCCCCCTCATGGGTGAGGCCTTGCTGGGCGTCAAATTCAACTACCATCAATGCTGCGGCACGACTCGTCGATGCGCCCAAGCGTCGGCGCGCTTCGACAGTATGTGTTTTGACGGTATGCTCGCTGATATTCAGGATGCGAGCGACTTCCTTCGCCTGAAGGTGTCGCGCGATAAGCCGCAATATTTCCCGTTGACGCTGAGACAGAGCCTCAACGCGCGTAATTTTCTCATCCAGCTTTGGGGCCATCACAACGTCCTCAGCGTGCGCTTCTGCATCTCGTTCGGTGTCACGATAGACACAAATTAACGATGTTTCCAGATAGATGCGTCGAACGTCCTTACTTTAGAAACAATCATTTCTACAATTAATCCCCCTCCCCACCTACCGCGCCTATCCTGTTCCCATGTCACAGGACCCGCGCACATCGGAGAGGCTGACGCCGGAAGAGCGGCGGGCGCGGCTGCGCGCCTTTGCCGACCGCATACTGATGTGCGTCGAGCAAATGGACGATCCCAAGGATATGGTCGAGGCCGAGCGCGCCATGCGCTTCGGGGCGCTGGTCGAGCGGGTCTATTCGCGCTGCGATGCCGCCGACGTGCTGCGCGACAAGCAGGCGGCGGTCAAGATCGTTCATCGCGTCGAGCTGGCTAACAAGACCGAATGGCAGCAGAGCCTGATCAACAAAGGCAAGTTGCCCGCGCCGCCCCTGCCCGCTGTGGCCGTGCCGGTTGCGTCGCCTGTGGCGCGGGTCGTGGCCTTGCAGGTGGCGCCGAAGCTGGAAACCAAGCGCGCCCCGGCTTCTGTGGTGGTGCCGGTGGCGACCGTTGATGGTGGCAAAGACCCGTGGCGGCATGTGCTCGACCGGTTGAAGACCGAGTTGCGCTATCGTCCCGACATCGATGAGGACGGCGAACTGAGCCGGGAACTCGATGATCTGGCGGATGATTATGCGGACGATCCCTATCCGGATGATCCCTGGTACGATGAAGATGGAAAGCCGATGGCTGATCCGAGGCGGAAACCGGGGCCGTCGGGGTAGGTGGATGCAGTTCCCCCTCAGCCTCGCAGGCCCGCGCCCGCCCCTCTCCCTCAGGAAGAGGGGAAGAAAGAAAGCAAATCCATACCTCCCCAACTTGTTGGGGAGGGGGACCATGAGCGAAGCGAATGGTGGTGGGGGTTCTTACGGAAGCTCCACGAGCATAGTCGTAAGTAAGCAAGATACCCCACCACCACATCTCACCGCCTTTGGCGGCTCGTGCGGTCCCCCTCCCCGGCATAGCCAGGGAGGTATAAGGTTAGGGATTTCCTCTATAGACCAAAGTCGCATAGCGGCGGGCTTGACCTGACGACGGCGTCGGAGACATTTGCCGTATAACGACACACAACGGTCTCAGGGGTTTCCATGTCCAAATCTGCTTTTGCGCGTTCGCTCTTTGCCGGGACGGCGCTGGTGTGCGCTTTCGCAATGCCCGCTCAGGCCGCCGACAAGAAGACCTTCGTTTTCGGCAGCGACGCCAAGCCGACAGCTTCTGCCGTGGTCGGCAACGGCGTTTATAATGCCGCCTCAGGCTTTGGCGTCGAAGGTACCGCGCCGCAATTGCAGAAACAGAGCGCCAACGGGGCCTTCTACTATTCGGTCGACGTGCCGGAGGGCAATTACAAGGTCACCGTCACCTTCGGCGGCGATCAGGCGTCGGAGACCACCGTCAAGGCCGAACTGCGCCGCCTGATGCTGGAGCGCGTCAAGGTCCCCGCCAAGGGCTCGGTGACCAAGACCTTTATCGTCAATGTCCGCACGCCGGTCTATCCGGGGGGTAAGGTCAAGCTGAAAGTGCCGCGCGAGGTCGAGGGCGAGGCCCGGGCCTGGGATGCGCGCATTACGCTGGAATTCAACGGCACCCCTGCCGTCCGCGCGATCACGGTCGAGCCGGTCACCGTGCCGACGCTCTATGTGCTGGGGGACTCGACCGTCTGCGATCAGTCGGGCGAGCCCTATGCCTCGTGGGGGCAGATGTTCCCACGCTTTTTCAAGCCGACCGTCGCCGTCGCCAATCACGGGGAGTCGGGGGAATCGACCTTCTCGTCGAAGGGCGCCAACCGCTTCGACAAGATCATTTCGCTGATCAAGCCGGGTGACTATTTCATCGTGCAGTTCGGCCATAACGACCAGAAGTCGAAGGATGCCGACGCCGAGCAGAAGTACAAGGCGATCCTGATCGACTGGGCCAATCAGGTGAAGGCCAAGGGCGGCACGGCCGTCATCGTCTCACCGATGCACCGCAACCGCTTCGAGGGCGGCAAGGTCAACGAGACGCTCGGCAACTATCCGCAAATGGCCAAGGAGGCCGCGGCGGAATCGGGCGCGATCTTCATCGATCTGCACGAAAAGAGCCGTGTGCTGTACGAGACCCTGGGCCCCAAGGGCACGATGGCTTTGTTCATGCACAACGAGGATTACTCGAAGAAGGACGGCACTCACCACGGCCCTTACGGCGCTTACGAACTGGCCAAGATCGTGGCGCAGGGCCTGCGCGACGCCAAGGCTCCGGTTGCCAGCGAGATCGTCGCCGATTTGCCGGGTTACGATCCGTCGAAGCCGCTGCTGGAGAAGGACTTCAAGGTGCCGCCGAGCGCTGCCTTCACCACCGAACGGCCGCTGGGGGTCAATCAGGAGCAATAGTTTAGAAACTAATCCCCCGGTCACCCCGGGGGATTATGCTTTTCAAGGAAGGCGACGATGGCGGTGGACATTTCCAACCGCCGGGCCTCGACCGACGACCAGTGGTCCTCGCCTTTCAGCTCGATGAAGGTCACGTCCTTGCCCGCTGATTTGAGCGCGCGCTCCATCTTCCGGCTCTGGCCGATATCGACGACGATGTCGTCCTTGCCGTGGATGAGCAAAACGGGGACCGTGACCTTGTCGACGAATTTGATCGGCGAAATCTGATCGAGGGTCTTGCGATCGCCGACCGAGCGCTTGAGCGACAGGACGACGGGGCTGGTGCTGGAGCCGGACTGGCTGGAATCGAACTCCAGCATGGCCTTGATGTCGGAGATCCCGGCGACCGACACGGCGCAGTTATAGACGCCGGGATCAAGCGTCACCCCGGCCAGAGCGGCATAACCGCCGTAGGAGGCCCCGACGATACAGACGCGTTTGGGATCGACAAGGCCGTCCTTGACCAGATACCGGACGCCGTCGGACAGATCGGTCTGCATTTTGCGGCCCCACTGACCGTAACCGGCTTCGACAAAGTCGCTGCCATAGCCGGTCGAGCCGCGAAAGTTCGGTTGCAGCACGGCATAGCCGCGCGAGGCATAGAGCTGGGCCTCCCAGTCGAAGCCGGAGGTATCCCGAGCATGGGGCCCGCCGTGCGGCAGGACGATCAGCGGCAGGTTTTTGGCCTCACGGCGCGGTGGTAAAGTGAGATAGCCGTGGATGTCCAGACCGTCGGCGGCCTTATAGGTGACCGGCTTTTTCTGGGTGATCCATTGCGTCGGCAGGTCGGGATAGTTGGCCCCGACCGGAATGTAATCCCCGTTGCTGAAATCGATGAAATAGTAGGTTCCGGGATCGTCGGGGCTTTCGCCGTAAATGATGACCTTGCGCGGATCTTCGGCAGCAAACTCATAGATGGAGACGTTATAATCCGGCATGGCTTTTTTGCAGGCTTCGGCCAGACGTTTCAACTGAGGGTCGTTGTACTCATAGGTTACCCAGTCGTCCCAACGCGCGAAACCGGCAAACAGTTTCGTTGTGGGATGGAACATAGGACCGCGATTATAACCGTCCTTGTCCAACGGTTCGGAGAGCGTCCCGTCGTTTCTGATCTCTATATATTCGCCGGCATTGTCACCGGCATCTATATAGATGATCACGGACTTTTCGTCCCGACCGAGTCCGACCAGAGAGGGATAATCTATGGCTTCCTTTTGTTTGAAGACTTCTTTCCAGATACCTTTATCGTTGCGCATCTGAAGACGCCATTCCTTGCGGTCACGGTCGTAATCACAACGCGCCACCGGTACACCGGCGGGCGTCAGAACCCAGCGACGGGTGCCATTGTCCCCGGCATCGAGCTGTTTGGCCTTACCCGTCGCCAGATCGAAGCGGTAAAGCACGAGCCCATAGTCGTCGCGCAGGAAATAGTTGGAGGCCGTAACGTAGTATTTGCCGTCCTGTTTGATGCGATAGAGATCGCCTTCGACGGTATTGTAGAAACTCTCCATCCTGTCGAACAGGGTACGCAACTTACTCGTCGCTATGTTGATATAATGCGCCTGACTGTGTTCCTGACGCGCCCCGGTAAACTCCCTCAGGCCGACGGTCGAAGTCGTAAACACCACCACATGTTCATTATCGCCCCAGAAGACGCTCCTAACCTTGGACTCCCCCAGCCATATCGTCTTGTTCTTCTGGGTGGCGATCTCGTGGATCAGCAGAACATATTTGCCCTCGACCAGCGTAATCAGAGCGATATGTCGGGCGTCCGGCGACAGGCTAACATCGGATATATCCGGTTTCCGGACATAGACTTCGAGTTCGGGCCGCGGTGGCACGACGGTCTTCTCCGCGGCCGCCGGCGTTTCGGCGGCATCAGCCCGCACGCTCAGCGTCATGACCGACACGCCGGCGATCCCCGCCAGCCATTGACGGCGATCCAGTTCGATTCTCATGATATTCCCCCCATCGGTAGCCAGATCAATCTAGCCGGGCTTATCCCCGACGACAAGTCGGCGCAGTCTCATATCCCCGATGCCGTCGGGTCTTACGCGAAGCCTCAGCAAAACTCACTTTTCCTGAGGCGCGAAATCCGCTACGCCACGACACACCAACCCCGGCATAACGGGATTACCCAGGACGTTCTTCATGACCACCGCCCAGATCGCGCCCCCCTTGGCCAAGCCGGTCAATTCCCCGGCTCAGGTGCTTGTCGCCAGCCTGATCGGCACGACCATCGAGTTCTTCGACTTCTACGTCTATGCCACCGCCGCCGTGCTGGTCTTCCCGACCCTGTTCTTCCCGACCAGCGACCCGACCTCGGCCCTGTTACAGTCCTTTGCGACCTTCTCGATCGCCTTTTTCGCCCGACCGATCGGCGCGATGGTCTTCGGCCACTTCGGCGACCGGATCGGGCGCAAGGCGACTCTGGTGGCGGCACTGCTGACCATGGGGATTTCGACGGTGCTGATCGGCTGCCTGCCGTCCTATGCTCAGATCGGGGTGTGGGCGCCGCTGCTTTTGTCGCTATGCCGCTTCGGTCAAGGCTTCGGGCTGGGTGGCGAATGGGGCGGCGCGGTGCTGCTGGCGACCGAGAATGCACCGGAAGGCAAGCGCTCGTGGTACGGCATGTTCCCGCAACTGGGCGCGCCACTGGGGCTTTTGCTGTCGTCGGGGGCGTTCTGGATCCTGCTGCACTTCATCTCTCAGGAAGACCTGCTGAGCTGGGGCTGGCGCGTGCCGTTCATCGCCTCTCTGGCCCTGATCATCGTCGGCCTGTGGGTGCGCCTGTCGATCACCGAAACGCCGGAATTCCAGCAGGCCATCGACAAGGAAGAACGCGTCAAGGTGCCGCTGATCGACATTTTCGCCCGTCACAAGCGCAGCCTGTTCCTCGGCACCTTCGTGGCGCTGGTCACCTTTGTTCTGTTCTATATCGGGAGCGCGTGGCTCCTGTCCTACAACGTCAAGGTTCGCCAGATTCCCTTCCTCGAAGCGCTTGAAATCCAGATTCTGGGCTCGGTCGCCTTCGGCCTGTTCATCCCGCTGTCGGCGAAGCTGGCCGAGCGCTTCGGTCGCCGTGAAGTGCTGATCGGCACGACCGTCGCCATCGCCCTGTTCTCCTTCCTGTTGCCCGTCCTGATGGGCGGCAGCGAAGCGGGGATTTTCGGCTTCTCGATTGGGGCCATGGCCCTGATGGGCATGACCTATGCCCTGATCGGCACGGCGCTGGCCGCCCCCTTCCCGACCAGCGTGCGCTACACCGGGTCGTCGCTGACGTTCAACTTCGCCGGTATTTTCGGGGCGTCGCTGGCGCCTTATGCCGCGACGTGGCTGCAAAAGACCTATGGTTTGAGCCACGTCGGCTATTACCTGCTGGCGGCAGCGCTGATTACGCTGCTGTGTATTTTCGCGTCGGGCAAGGACGAGGTTTAAGGATGAAGCTGCGGGCCTTTCTTGCGGCTTTCTTTCGCCGGGAGACAAAGCCCGTAGCTTTGTTGCCGCTCTCATCCGAACGACCGGCGGCATCGGAATCCTATGCTCCATATCCCTACAAGGCCTTTACCACGCAATACGATCGGGTAGTCGAGGCCGCCGACCTTGGCAAGCTTCTGACGCTGGATGCCGGGGGGCAACGCGCCCACGACGAGGCCTGGGAAGCCTTCGAAACCGGGCTTCAGGGGTGGCGTGTGCGACTTTCGATGGCCGCGCTTGAAGTGTCCGGCGAAATACGCGAACTGACATCGGAAACGCAACGTCATGATACGGTTATAACGCTTCTGGTCGATCAGTCCGGCTCCATGAAAGGTCAGAATCTTCTGATGCTGGCCGGGGCAGTCGATGCGGCTCAGGACTTCCTCAGCCATTTGAATTGCAAGGTGGAACTGCTCGGCTTTACGACCCGAAGCTGGCAAGGCGGACAGTCCCGTAAACTTTGGCAAGGCCAGGGCATGCCGAAAAATCCGGGCCGGTTATGCGACCTGCTCCACGTTATCTACAAATCCGCTGACGATGATCGTTCATCGGCTCTGGGCTACATGCTCAAACCGATGTTTCATCCTCTTCTTTTGAAAGAAAATGTAGATGGCGAAGCCATCCAATGGGCGATGACACGTCTGACCGAACGCGAAGAATCCCGCAAGCATATCGTCGTCATATCCGACGGAGCCCCGGTGGACGACTCGACGCTCGACGCCAACGGGTGGACGCGCCACGGTCACAATATACTCTCCGACCACCTCACTGAGGTCATCACGTCCATTGAAAACCACGGCATTATCGGTATTTCAGCCATAGGAATCGGGCACGATGTTTCAGGTTTTTATCGCGATGCCATTAGTCTGGACTCACCCGACGATCTAGGCACCGCGCTTCTGAGCCACTTGAAAGGCCTTCTTTTGAACGTCGCCCTGACAAGGCATTAATTCGTCTCGACGATCACCGGCGCGCCTTCGGAGGCCGGGACCACCGGGGCCTGAGGGGCGGATATGACCGGGGCAGCTTCCGACAAGGGCTCGGCGGTATTATCGACCGTATTCCGCGCCACCGCCTCGGCGTCGCGGCAAGTGTCAGTGCACACCGTTACCCCGGCGCGCGGTGACAGGTCGGCGGTCTGCACAGAATTGGTATAGATGACAACCGGTCTATCCCCGGTGACGGCTGTGGCGTCAGAATAGGCCACAGGCGACGGCGAGTCCGCTTCCAGCGGCACGGTCTCCGACATCGGCCTGTAAGCCGTATCGAACGACGATGGCGCAAAAGCATAGGTAAAAAGACCAGATCGCGTCTCCGCCGGTTTCGGCGGTCTCACATCAAGGGTTTCACGCACCACGTCGGTGGTGTCAGGGAAGATTGCCCGCGGATCGAGCCGTGCTTCCTGTACGACGTCGGGCATCGAAAACCCGATGACGCGCGTGGCAACGATACCGCCGCCGCACAGGGCCACGATCAGCCCGGTCCACAGGCTAACCGACAGAGCGTGGCGGGTCGGGACGTGAGAGGACAAGGTGCGCATGACTGGCCGCCTCAGGTGACCGACGACCGCACCAGTTCGGCCTCGGGGATGGTGCGGTCATGGCGGCGTTTCAGCCCTTTGACGAAGGTCGCGGCGGCCATCACCGCCAGCCCGATCGTGACGGCGGCGCTCAGGCCCGGCGCGGCGCGGCGGACGAATGGGGTATTGACCAGAGCCGCCGCGGCCATAAGCTGAGGCGACTGGGGTTGTCGGGTGAAGGCCTGCGCAAAGGGCAGAAAGCCCAGAATACGGTTGGCCAGAATACGGTTAGCATGGGTCAGAAGCGGCGTTTTCATGGAGAATCCTCGTTCGGTATTCCCTCAACCTACGCCGCCGCGCATAAGGATGGTCTCGGGGTCTGGGGCACCAACCATCAAAAAACGGAGCGGATTATTCCTTCGGCGGCACCCGGACCCGGGCGACCTGTTCGAAGGCGTAACCGGCCCTGAGCAGGGCCTCATCCGACCACTGGGTACCGATAAAGGACATCCCCAGCGGCAGCCCCTGCACATAACCCATGGGCACCGTCAGGTGCGGATAGCCCGACATGGCCGGCCACTGACTGGCCGAAGGACCTGAGAACTGATCGCCATTGACCTCGTCCGACAGCCACGGCAGGCCATAGGTCGGGGCGACGAGAATGGAGACGTTGTACGATTTCAGCAAACCGTCGATATGGGCCTGCGACACGGCACGGGCCTTGGCGGCGGCCAGTTTGTAAGCCGGATCGTCGAGACCCCTGGTCTTTTCGGCATCCTCGAAAAAGCCCTGCCCGAAGAAGGCCATTTCGGTCGCGGCATTGGCTTTGTTGAAGGCAATGACATCGGACAGCGTGCGCGTTTTCACGGCGGCGGGCGTCGTGGCCAGATAGGCGTTGAGATCGGCCTTCAGTTCGGTCTTGAGCACCGTCAGTTCCGCTTCGCCGAGCCCTTCGATACGCGACACCGGGATGTCGACCAGCACGGCACCGGCGGCCTCCAGAAATTTGAGCGCGCCGTTGAAGACGGGTTCGATCTTGCCCGGCCCGCCGGTACGGTCGCGCAGGACGCCGATGCGCACGCCTTTCAGCGCATCGGGCGTCAGCCGGGCGGCGTAATCGATCTTATGCCCGTCGGCCCCGGCTGTGGCAGGATCGGCGGGGTCGCTGCCCGCCATGACGCCGAGCATGACGGCGACATCTTTGACGCTGCGGCCCATCGGCCCGGGGATGTCCTGAGAATGCGAAATCGGTACGACATGGGTTCGCGAGATCAGGCCCATCGAAGGTTTAAGCCCGACGATGCCGTTCATCGCCGACGGGCAGACGACCGAGCCGTCGGTTTCGGTGCCGACGGCGAGGACGGCGAAGCTCCACGCCACGGCAACCCCGCTGCCCGACGAGGAGCCACAGGCCGAACGACGCGAGTCATAGGCGTTGCCAGTCAGGCCGCCCACCGCGCTCCAGCCGCTCATCGAGTCGTTGTCGCGGATATTGGCCCATTCGGACAGGTTGGTCTTGCCCAGTATGACCGCCCCGGCCGCCCGCAAGCGCGCCACCACCGGCGCATCGCGTCCAGTGATATTGTCTTTCAGCGCCAGAGAACCCGCCGTGGTGGCGATCGGGTCCTTCGTCTCGACATTGTCCTTGATCAGGACCGGGATGCCGTGCAGCGGCCCGCGAATCCGACCGACCTTGCGCTCGGCATCCAGCGCCTTTGCCTCAGCCACGGCATTCGGATTGAGCACGATGACAGCGTTCAGACCCTTCGCCTTGTCGAAGGTCTCTATCCGTTTGATCGATGCACGGGTCAGGGCTTCGGCGGAGGTGTCGCCTGTGCGCATGGCGGTTTGCAGGCTTTCGACCGAGGCTTCTTTTACCCCCTCCGGTTTTGGAGCCGCGCTGACCGAACCGGCCACCAGAGCCACCGCTATCATGATCGTTACCCTGGCCTTCATGACCCGTCCCTCCATCGACACAGCACGAAGGTTACACGGGAAACCGCCTGCCGCAAGCGCCGCATTACAAATACCGACAGCCGAAGAACAACGATTTTCAAAACGAAAACATGGTGTATGTTCCCCTCAGAGCCCGGGCCATGGCTGTTCACCCGCTGCCAGACCGGCAGCACAACGGACCGGGAGCACCACAGGAGACACCCATGCGTATTTCTTCCCTGATCGCCGTCGCCGCCCTGGCGGCGGGCGGAACCCTTGCCGCTGGCGCCTCGCAGGCCGCCGCCCCCGTTGTCGCCAGCGGCCACGCCACCGGCAAGTGCATCGATATCCGCGCCGGCAGCAACGACGCGATCCTATATGGTTGCCACGGCGGCACGAACCAGCAACTGGTGTTCAAGGTCGGCGCCTATGGTCAGCTGATGGTGAATGGCAAATGCCTGTCGACCTCGCCCGGCGATTATAATGCCAAGCGCGCCGCGCCGCTGATCGCTACCACCTGCAATAATTCGACGGCACAGCGCTGGGCCAATACGTCCGAGGGCTTCCTGCGCAACGAAGAAGGCTGGTGCGCCGATATCGAAGGCGCCAGTTCCAACGATACGGCCCGCATCATCGCCTATACCTGCGAAAAGGCCGGCAGCTACGCCAAGTCGAACCAGCGCTGGAGCTTCACCCGCCTCTATACCAATGCCGAACTGCGCACCATGGGCACCGCCGGTATCCAGCTGGCCAATCAGGCCAATAACGCCAAATTCGGTTCCATCCTGAACACCAGCGGCATGGTCGCTGCAGGCGGTGGCAACATGGTCGCCGCGGGCGGTGGGAACATGGTCGCGGCCGGTGGCGGCAATATGGTCGCTGCGGGCGGTGGGAACCTGCTCTCGCCGCAGTCGGGCATGGTCGCCGCGGGCGGCGGCAACTAATTACGACAGATTCTGACGGACGGCGCGGAGTGATCCGCGCCGTTATTCATTTCCGTTTTGCCGACACCGCCACCCCGACCAGCACGGCGGTGGACAGCAGAATCCCCGACATCAGCCCGGCTATGGCCCAGATACCGGCGGGCGTCACCTCAACCCCCATGCGCACGGCCACGGGACCGGCACGCAGCGCCAGATGCGCCGACTGGATCTTGGCGGGGGGATCGATCTCGCTCATGGCAGGCCTCCGGGACTGAGAGATCGTTATAGGCGCTTGTGCCCTCGGTTGAAATGACTACCTTTCTCGAATGCCTGTGCCCCACCGCCCCCTCAACGACAGAGAAATCCACGCCCTGCCTTCGCGCCTGATCGCTGCGCTGGCGCTGGACACAGTGCAACTGGTCGCGGCGCATCACCCGGTGTCGCGCCTGTCGCAACTGATCGGACGCAGTGCCCTGATCGTCGTGCGTGGTCAGCGCATCTTCTGGCCGAACCTGCCCGACGACCTGTCGGCCCGGCCCGAGACCCTCGGGCTGCTGGCGCACGAACTGACTCACGTCTGGCAATATGCCAACGGCATGACGCTGTGGCACTATCTGTGGCGTGAACGCGGGCACTATCGTTACCGGCCTATCCCCGGCCAGCCGTTTCAGGCCTATGGTTACGAGCAGCAGGCGGCCATCGTCGAGGACTGGGTGCGCGGTCTCAACGGCCTGCCGCCACGCTGGGGCGCGACAGCGACCGCCGAATTGCAGACTCTTGTGCCGTTCCCGCATTGACATAACGGCATTCGGCCATCCTTAATAAGGCCTCGCCAGCCTGATGGAATACCCTTGTGCTCGACGACGACAACCTCTTCACCGGGCTTGCCCTCGCCAGTGTAGCTCTGGCGCTGATCGTCGGGCTATGGTTGCTGCTGTCGGCGTTTGCGCATCTGGGGCTGGCCCTGATCCGCGCCCTGAGCGGCAAACGGGCCCGCGTCAACGGCTGGACCGCGGCCCGCGCCTTGATCGCACTCGGCGCTCTCGCGATCGTCGCCACAGGCCATGTCGCCGTTCAGCACGGCATGCTTGGCGATCACCCCCTGCTTCTGCCCGCCGGGGGCCTGATCGCCCTGTTCGGTCTGATCGGCGCGCCGCTGCTGCTGGTCATCGCGCGCATCCGTCTGGTCGATATGGAGCGTCCGCAGAACGCCGAAGGCTGGCCGCGCCTGAAACTGGCGCTGAAAAACGGCGGCCTTGTGCTTGCCCTGCCCGGCATGATGACGCTTCTGGTCACCGGCAGCCTGCTGATCGACACAAACAGCGACCCGGCGAGCGGCTATTATATCTTGCCGCGCCCAACCGCCTGTTCGGTCTGGCTGAGAGGCGCCGCCCCTATCGACCTGCCGCCGCAAACGGAACCGCGCACCACGGGGCACCTCGCCGTCGCGTCTGAATTCTGGCTCGACTCGACGGTCAACGCCCTGACCTTCAGTCTGTTCGACGCCACCGGCTGCTATCTGCGCCGCGTCGACTACAACCGTGAAAGCCCGCGCATGGTCGCCAGCGTCATCACCTACAACCTGATCCTGATCTTCGTCGTCTCGACCATCGTCGTCTCGATCTTCCGCCATAAGGTCCGGCAGGGCATTACCAGAGGCGTGAACAAGGGGTTGAGCGCCCACCGACCGACAGAGGAGCCAGTGTAATGGCTGAACCTAAAACCCAGCCGACCGACGTCGATCCGCGCGTCTATATCGCAACCGACGCACCGGAAAAACATCGCGCCGACGCCCTGCGCCTGATCGACCTGTTCAGCGAAGCGACCGGCGAATCGCCCGTCATGTGGGGTCCGGCCATCGTCGGCTTCGGTCGCTACACCTACGTCAATTCATCGAAAAAGCCCGCCGACTGGCCTTTGGCGGCCTTTTCGCCGCGCAGCGCCAACCTTACGCTTTACGTCCTGTCGGGCGACACGGACAAGACGCGGCATCTGGTCAGGCTCGGCAAACACAAGGTCAGCGGTTCGTGTCTGCATATCAACCGCCTGAGCGATGTCGACGAAACGGTATTGAAAGACCTGATCCTCGACAGCTATACGGCGATGAAAGCCAAATATTCATCTTAATTCTGCCTTGATATTTTCATCCCGCGTTCAGCCTTATTTTCGTAATATCCGGTCGTTACAACGGCCTTTCATAATAAAAGTGGTGGACCTCCTCATGTTTAAGCGTATGCCCCCGCTCGTTCTGGCGAGCGCCCTCAGCTTCGGTGCCCTGGCCGCTACGCCGGTCCTTATGGCCGCGCCCGCTGTGGCCGACGACGTGCAGAAGGAAGTCTCTGCCGATCAGGCCTTTCCGTTCCTGTCGAAATTCCTGGCCCTGCCGATCGCGGAGCGCGACGAAATCACCGTCGCCTACCTGCTCAAGATCAAGAACGGCAGCGCCCGTGACGGCTCGATTATCCTTAAACACAATGGCCAGAGCCAAAAACTGAGCATCCTTGGCGACGGGCGCATTACCCCCCTGCCGACTCTGGCGCAATTACGCGGTGGCAAGATCGTCCTGACCGGCCCAAAAGATATGAGCGTCGCCATGAAGGTGCGCATCTATGCCACCGAGACCCCCGCGAAGACCATGCCTGCCGCGCCGCTGATCAAGGCCGTAGACCAGAGCGGCCGCGTCCTGAAAAAGATCGCCGGGGCCCTGTTCGCCCTCGCCCCCAAGCCGGACCGGGTCTATTTCGTCGGGGCCGGTAATGCCCGCGTCGTTATGGCCGACGGCAGCCAGAAGATTCTGCCGCGCTCGGCGGTCGCCGACGCCTATCCGGCGGGGACGCCCTATTTCGTACCGTCGGAATATCAGGGTGCGGTCAGCTTCACCTTCGACAACGTGCCGTCACGGATCGGCATCGACGATCGGGCGAAGTAAGGCTACCGTCAGGCGGCTCAGGCCGTCTGACGCAACCGCATCAGGGTGACGTAATTGCCCAGCAGCCCCGCGCCATAGGCCGAGACCGCGCATAGCGGCAGACAAATCATTACCACCCAGTTCGGGTGCGGAATGATGCTCATATGGATCATGTAGCTGGCCACCAGCAGAATGCCGGTGAGCCAGGCCGGAAACGCGCCGGTCCGCGCCATGCGCACGGCGATATAACCACCGCCGAAAGTGCCGAGCGTCCAGGAAACGAGCTTGATGATATAGGCGTCGGCCGGCACCGTATCGAGCAGGGTGCGAATATCCTCGGGGCTGGCCATATCGAAGGTCGGCGGCGGCGGAAAAATATAGTTGCCGATCTGACGGAACACCGTGTCCAGCACCAGCCCCAGCAACAGGCCGGTCAGCACCGCCAGAGTCACGTTCAGCACCGCCCGCGTCTTATCCTCCGACCAGTCGGTAAACCAGTTACGAAGCCGTATCAGCATGGATTGTTTCGCCATTCGTAACCTCCCTGAAACACCCGACAAAATGACAAGGCTTCACCGGCGGGTCAACGGAATTATGGTAAATCGGCATCTGCGACGATCAGGGAAGCGGCAAAGGCCGTGGCTTTCCGTCCTCATCGATGGCCACGAAGGTAAAATCGGCTTCGGTGACCATGATGCGTTCATCGTTGTGGCGCGAGCGGCGGTAGGCTTCGACGCTGATCTTCATCGAGGTGCGGCCGACCGAAATCAGTTCGGCATAGACCGAGACCTCGTCCCCGACATGAACCGGCGTATGGAAGGTCATGCCTTCGACGGCGATGGTAGCGGCGCGGCCCACAGCGCGGCGGGCGGCGACATTGCCCGCCGCCAGGTCCATCTGCGACATCAGCCAGCCGCCGAAGATATCGCCGTTGGGATTGGTATCCGCGGGCATGGCGATGGTGCGGATGGCGATGTGGGCTTCGTTGGGGCCTTTAGACGGGGATTTGGAACGCATGATCTGGGTCTCGGTGGCTTTTATTGTTGAGCTATCAAACCGCGCCCGCGTTATTTTGCAACGCAAAAAGCGCCGGAACCGGAGTTCCGACGCTTTTTATACTCTGTCCGAAGACGAAAGCCTTAGGCCTTGGCACGAACCGGAGCAGCACCGCCTTCGCGCTGAATGCGCTTGCGGGCCAGCTTGCGGGCGCGACGCACGGCTTCAGCCTGCTGACGGGCGCGCTTTTCCGAAGGCTTTTCGTAGTGCACGTGGCGCTTCATTTCGCGGAAGGAACCTTCGCGCTGCATCTTCTTCTTCAGGGCCTTGAGGGCCTGATCGACGTTGTTGTCGCGGACAAAAATCTGTACCAGAGGTATCTCTCCATTCCAGTGAACCGCCAGCCCTTTTGTTTGGGCCGAAAAAGGGCGGGGTTAAAAGACCAAGCTGCCCGCAAACTGACGTCTGCGGGCGTGTGGGGAAGGGCAATACATCAAGCTTGCGCTCAATTCAAGCCGAACCGGACAGGAAAACACCCTTATTTACCCTCATGCCTGAAATGCGCGATAAATTTACCGTCGCTCTGGCAGCTTTGGCCGCTGCCTTTGGTCGCAGAACCGGATTTCGGCTTGGCGGGCCTAAATCAAAAGCCTAATATAGATGCCATGACCGACGCTCTCACCGCTCTGGAAACCGAACTGGCCCATGCCGTGGCTGCCGTGATGCCGGATCTGGGCCTCAACAGCCTGTCCGTGCGCGCCGGCGCCAAACGAATCGGCCTCAGCGACGCCGAGGTGGCGCTGGTCTGCCCCAACGGCCCCGCCGATATCGCCGCGATTCTGTGGCGCGAAGGCGACCACGCGGTCGAGGCGGAATGGACGGACGAAGCATTGGCGGGTCTGAAAATCCGCGAGAAGATCGCCACCCTGCTGCGCGCCCGACTGGCGGCGGCCTGTGTCGATGAGGCCGTGACGCACCGTCTGATCGGGCATCTGTGTCTGCCGCAACATCTGGGCCTCTATAAGCGCCTGCTGTGGGATTCGGCGGATCTTATCTGGCGCAAGGCGGGTGATACGGCGCTGGACGAGAACCACTATTCGAAGCGCCTGATCGTGTCGGGCATTCTGGCGACCGCCTTGATGACGCGTCTGACCCGCGGCCTTGAGGCGCAGAACGAACAGATCGATCGCAATATCGATCAGGTCATGGCGTTTGAGAAATGGAAGGCGAAACTGCCATTCAAGCCTGAAACGGCGCTCCTGAACGTCGTGGAAACCCTGGGAAAGTTACGTTTCGGATCAGCGGCTTAAGGAAGATTTTTACCACGAAAAGCACGAAAATCACGAAAAGATGTGTCATCGTCTTTGCGCAAAGCGCCTGGCATTCTGAGCCGCGATACGGGTAAAAGCCCTTCGGGCGAAACTATATCCGTCTGCCTTTTTGTGCTTTTCGTGCTTTTCGTGGTAAAGTTTTCTTATCTTACAGCGAACGCTTCAACCGGTTGATGTGACCCATTTTGCGGCCTTCGCGGGGATCATCCTTGCCATAGACGTACAAGCGTGAATCCGGCTCCTGCGACAGGGTCTCCCACGCCAGAATGTCCGGCCCCAGCAGATTTGTCATCTCGACCTGAAAGCGCGCGGTCGTATCGCCCAACGGCCATCCCGCCACGGCGCGGATATGCTGCTCGAACTGGTCGCACAGGCAGCCGTCCTGCGTCCAGTGGCCGGTGTTGTGGACGCGCGGCGCGATCTCGTTGAGCACCAGCTCATCGCCCTCAAGCACGAACAGCTCAACACCCAGAACACCTACGTAATCAAGGCCTTCCAGCACTTTCTTCGCAATATCCTCGGCACGGTTTTTTAAGGTTTCCGATATCGCTGCCGGAGCCAGGGTCGTCGACAGAATACCTTTCACATGGTGATTTTCGCCGACCGGATAGGTGCGCACCTCGCCATTGAAACCGCGCGCGGCGATCACCGACACTTCGCGCAGAAAATCGGCCTTAGCTTCCAGAATGGCCTTCGCGCCGTTCAGGCTTTCGAAGGCGGCCCTGGCCTCGTCGGCGTGACGAATCCATACCTGCCCCTTGCCGTCATAACCTTCGCGGCGCGTTTTCAGAAGCGACGGTACACCATTGATCGCAATCGCTTTTTCGAGATCATCCAGCGTGTTGATTTCGTAAAAATCAACCGTTGAAATACCGACCGATCGCGCGAAAGACTTCTCCAGAACGCGGTCTTGCGTGATCCCCAGCGCCCGGGCGTTCGGCGCGACCTTCGCGCCTTTGGACACCAGGTATTCCAGCGACGACACGGGCACGTTTTCGAACTCGAACGTAATCACGTCCGACGCGGCCGCAAAGCGATCCAGCGCCGCCTCGTCCGTATAGCGGGCGACTTTGGATACCGCCGAGACGCTGGCGGCGGGCGATTCTGCGTCGGGGCCATAGACCACGACCTTGAAACCCAGACGACTGGCGGCCTGTGACAACATGCGCCCCAACTGGCCGTCGCCGAGAATGCCGATTTTAGAACCTAAAGGAAGAGGCTTCACGCTTAGTCCTCGACGCTATCGGGTACACTGTCGGTCTGGGCGGCGCGCAAAGCCTCGATCCGTTGACTCAGGTCGGGGTCGGTCAGGGCCAGAATTTGTGCCGCCAGAAGCCCGGCATTCTTCGCGCCCGCTTCACCGACGGCCAGCGTCCCGACCGGAATACCGCCCGGCATCTGCACGATCGACAGCAACGAATCGATGCCTTTGAGGCCGTCGCGCACCGGGACCGGCACGCCCAACACCGGCAGGGTGGTCATCGACGCCGTCATGCCCGGCAGATGCGCCGCGCCCCCGGCGCCGGCGATGATCACCTGAAAGCCCGCCGCCTTGGCCCCCTTGGCGAAGTCGACCATGCGTTCCGGCGTGCGGTGCGCCGACACGACGCGCGCATCGTAGGCGACCCCCAGACCGTCGAGCGCCTCGGCGGCCTTCTTCATGACCGGCCAGTCGGAGCGCGACCCCATGATGATGGCCACTTTAGGTGAGGTTTCAGGTTGTGCCATCAGGCGCTCCCAAACTTGCGAACGAGGGTAAGTCAGAGTCGCGCATTACCTTCGAAACGTCGTCAGACATGCGCGTTAATATTAAGCTGCGCGCACTATAGGAATAAAGCGGTGACCGCAAGGTCACCCGCCGCATTTAACACTCGCATGACAGTGAAAAGGTCGCTAAACTCCGCGCCATGAGCCTCCCTCCCCCTGCGTCTCAGAACGACCCGGATACCCCGCGCGCCCCCATGCCCGGAAGCGCGGCGGGTGGCTATACCGCGTCGATGCAGAACCTGCTGCAAAGCCATTTCGGCACGGTCAGCGCACTGGCGACGCCCCGGCCCCAAACTACTTCGCAGGCCGCGCCGACCCTTGCGGAGACCGGTGAGGAATGGCCCTACGCGGCACGCGCTTTGATCGACAGCCTGATCCGCGAAAACACCCGCCTCAAGGCCGATATGAAGGCTCTGTCCGAACAGGCGCAGGCGGCAGAGCATCTGGCCGATCACGATGTCCTGACGCCGACGCTCAACCGCCGCGCCTTCCTGCGCGACATGGCCCGCGCCATGAGCGACTGCAAGCGCTACGGCGAAGCGGCCGTCCTGATCTTCCTCGACATGGACGGCTTCAAGAGCATCAACGACACCTATGGCCATGCGGCGGGCGACGCCGCCCTGATCTATGTCGCTGAACTGCTGAAAGCCAATGTTCGCGAAGGCGACAGCGTCGGCCGGATGGGTGGCGATGAATTCGCCATCCTGCTGCGCCATGCCGATCTTGCGGTCGCCCGTTCGAAGGCGCAGAAGCTTGAAGCCGAACTGCACCTCGGCACGTTCGAATATCAGGGCCTATATCTCAAGACCGGCGGTTCGTTCGGTGTGCGCGCCTATGATGGACAAACCTCCGCCGAAGCCTGGGTGTCCGAGGCCGACGCCGCCATGTTCCTCGTGAAAAAAGCGTCGCGATGAGCCATATCGCAGCGGTCACCCTCGTCGTCCCGGATTACGACGAGGCCATCTTGCACTATTGCGAAGGCTTCGGTTTTGATCTGATCGAAGACACCGATTTCGGTAACGGCAAGCGCTGGGTGCTGATCGCGCCGCCGGGTTCGCATGAAACTCGTCTGCTGCTGGGCAAGGCCTCCACGCCGGAGCAGATCGCCGCCATCGGCCATCAGACCGGCGGCCGCGTCTTCCTGATCCTGTTCACCGACGACTTTGCCCGCGACCATGCCAGCTTCAGCGCGGCGGGCGCGGTCTTCACCGAAGCCCCGCGGCAGGAACCCTATGGTACGGTAGCGGTTTTTCGTGACAGGTTCGGGAATCTGTGGGATTTGTTGCAGCCGAAAAACTAACCCCTGCATCAGTCGGGGGATGGGGGAAAAATGATCAGAATTATGACGCGGCTTGCGGTCATCCTACTGTGTCTCGTCGGCACGGCGGCACAGGCTCAAACCGCAGCGGACGGGCGCTGGTCGGACATTACCGAAGTCATCGTCAAGGCACCGCGCGTCACCGAGGTCAAGGTCAATGCCCCCTGCCCCGCCATGTGGCGGCTGCAGCGCGGCGACTCGGTGGTGTGGGTCATGCCGACCCTGACCACCGTCACCTTCGGCATGCGGTGGGACGAGCGCTGCCTGAAACGGCGGCTCAAAGGCGCCAATGCGCTGCTGGTCCAGAGCCCGATGGTTCGCGTGGCGGCCGATCTCGTAGAACTGAAAAAAGGCCGGTTGAAGGACGTGGTGTCGCCGGAAACCTATGCCCGCTACAAGGCCGCAGCGCGGCGCGCGGGTGAAGGCAATGGCGGTCGCTACGACCGCTATCGCCCCGGCTGGGCCGCGACCTTCTTCCTGCGCGATGCCTATGCCAAAGGCAATCTTGTTAATCAAAGCTATCCGCCCCGAATGCCGGACGTCGCCCGCAGCGTCGGGACGCCCGTCAAGGAAATCACCCTGTTCACCGGGGGCGACGAAGGCCGCAACACGCGCAACCTGCTGGACGCCGCCGGGGACGAAGCCTGCCTGAACGCCGTGCTCGACCGGCTGGACCATACCTATGATCAGCTGCCCGATATGATCGAGGCGTGGCGCACCGCCGACATCGCCACGGTCCTCAGGCTGTTCCCGGCGGAAAACGATAGCTGCTTTCCCGCCAGAGCCGACGGTAAACGCATTCGTCAGGAAAATCAGGACCGTTGGGCCACGGTGCTGAACGCCGCCTTGAACACGCCGGGCAAGACCGTCGTCGCCATGCCGTTGAGCTGGTTCCTGTACAAGGGCGGTGCGCTCGATCAGATGCGGCGCGACCCTAACCTTATCATCACCCTGCCCGAGGGGCTGGAGGCGGAATAGCTAAAGACTGAACAGCGCCTTGTGCTGACTGATGGCGAAGCTGTCGGTCATGCCTGCAATATAGTCGCAGACGACGCGGGCGCGCTGGGCCTCGGTGTCCTTGGTACAGACGCGGCCGAACCAACCGGGCGGCAGAACCTCGGGCTCTTCCATGAACAAGGTGAACATTTGCCCCAGGACGCGCTTGGCCTGAGAGCGTGTGCGGTTGACCATGAAATGCTTGTACATCTTCGCGTACAGGAAGGCGCGCAGCCGCGACAGGTCTTCGTTGACGGCGTGCGAGAACTGCACCATCTGGCGTTGCGCGTGGCGGACGTCCTCGGTGGTCTCTATGCCATCGGCCCTGAGCCGCGCTTCGGTTTCCTGACAGACGTCGCGGATCATAAAACCGATGACCCGGCGAATGGCCTCCAGCCTGAGCAGGCGCGTGTCGATCAGCGGCCAGTCCTTTTCGACCTCGCGGATCGCCGGGCCGATCAGGGGGATATCGCGCAGTTCGTCCAGCGTGAACAGACCGGCGCGCAGGCCATCGTCGACATCGTGATTGTTGTAGGCGATATCGTCGGCGATCGCCGCGATCTGCGCCTCCAGCGAGGCATAGGTCTCCAGCCGCAAATCCCATTCGTCGGAAAAATCGGCGACCGATTTCCAAGCGGGCTTGCCCAGCTTGTGCGCAACGGGACCATTATGCTTGATGATCCCTTCCAGCGTTTCCCAGGTCAGGTTCAGGCCTTCGAACGCCGGATAGCGGTGCTCAAGCCGCGTCACGATGCGGAAGGTCTGGACGTTGTGGTCGAAACCACCCCATGGCTCCATCATCTTGTGCAGTTCGTCCTCGCCCGCGTGACCGAAGGGCGAATGGCCGAGATCGTGCGACAGGGCGATGGTTTCGGCCAGGTCCTGATCGGCCCCCAGCGTATGGGCCAGCGAACGCGCCACCTGCGCCACCTCCAGAGAATGGGTCAGGCGCGTACGAAAATAGTCGCCTTCGTCGGCGACGAAGACCTGCGTCTTGCCCTTCAGGCGGCGAAAGGCCGTGCAGTGGATGACCCGGTCACGGTCGCGCGCAAACGGCGTGCGCGTCGAGCTTTCGGCCTCGTGATACAGTCGCCCCCTTGAGGCAGCGGCGTTTTCGGCAAAGGCGGCAAGGGACAGGGTCATGGGGGGCTTTGCAACAGAATCGGCAGACATCGGAAACTCAGGGTAGGATACGACTTTGCGCCTTCCTTGTCCTTATCGGATCGTCTGGCAACCGGATTTGCGCGAAAATATGAGATTTGCCCCCTAAAACTCCGGGGCGTTTGCCTCTATATTGACGGCATGACCCAGATTACCCTGTCCGGCGCGGCGGCGCGCCACATCAACCACCTGTCCAGCGAAGCCGGGCATCCGATCATGCTGCGCGTGGCGGTCGATGCAGGGGGCTGTTCGGGGTTCCAGTACAATCTCGACCTTGTCGACGCCGCCGAAGACGGCGATGCGGTCATCGAATATCAAGGCGCGAAGGCGCTGGTCGATGAGATTTCCGCGCCGCTGCTGTCGGGCTCGATCATCGACTATGTCGAAGAACTGGTCGGTGCGCAGTTCAAGATCCTGAACCCAAATGCCAAATCGTCCTGCGGCTGCGGCGTGAGCTTTTCGATCTAAACTATACCCCCTCTCCCTGAGGGAGAGGGCTGGGGTGAGGGGGAAATGTAGGCTATAGACTCGATTCCAACATTTCCCCCTCATCCGGCACTTCGTGCCACCTTCTCCCTCAGGGAGAAGGGAATATGTGGATCGGCGCCATGAGATTCTTCACCTACAACGTCAATTCGGTCAATGCGCGCCTGCCGCTGATCCTCGAATGGGTCGCCGACGCGCAACCCGATGTCTGCGCCTTCCAGGAACTGAAGTGCATCGACGAAAAATTTCCCTATGAGGCCTTCGAGTCGCTCGGCTACAACGTCGCCGTCCACGGGCAGAAGACCTATAACGGCGTCGCCCTGATCTCGAAATCCCCGCTGATGGACGTCGAAAAGGGCCTGCCCGGCGAGGATGAGGACGAACAGGCGCGTTATATCGAAGCCGTGGTCGATGGCCCCGTGCCGGTGCGCGTCACGTCGATCTATCTGCCCAACGGCAATCCGATCGGCACCGACAAATACGCCTATAAGCACCGCTGGTATCAACGATTGATCGCGCGCGCCAGAGAGATTCTGGCCTATGAAGAGATAAGCATTTTATCCGGCGATTTCAATACGATCCCCTTCAAGGCTGATCTTTACCGCGAACCGGCATGGCTGGACGATGCCCTGTATCAGCCCGAAACCCGCGCCGCGTTCCAGACCCTGAAAAATCTGGGCTATACCGATGCCTTCGACGTCCTGCCGCCCGCCGATAACCGCTACACCTTCTGGGATTATCAGGCCGGGGCGTGGCAAAAGAACGAAGGCATCCGCATCGATCACCACCTGCTGTCGCCGCAGGCCGCCGATCGCCTCAAAGGTTTCGAAATCCACAAGGATGCGCGTGGCCGGACGCATGAAACGGCCAAACCGTCGGACCACGTGCCCGTCGGCGTCGAACTGCTCACCGAAAATTAACCCGCGCGACCTAAGACTTGATCCGTAAGCTTTTATTAAGCCTGTAGTTCTTAGCTCGGCGGTATGATGGAACAGGCCCTGCGCGTCATCTTGTGGTTCGGGTTCGCCGCTCTGGCGCTGACCCTGATCGCGTCCGGCGCGCTGTGGTGGTTCGAAAACACCCGCCGTCTGGCCCGCGGCGTCACGACGGCGTTGGGCCACGCACCCGACGCCCTCGTCTTCGACACGCGCAACACCAAGGCCGCCGGGCTCGATTTCAGCCACGGTGATCTGGCCATTCTATGGGATGTAGGCCGTCACGGGCTGGTCTTCACCTTCGACGAGATCGAGGGGGCCGAGCTGATCGTCGATGAGCGTGTCGTCGCCCGCACGCAAAAAGGCGAACCGCGCCGGGTGCTGGAAGAGACCTACCCCAACGCCTCGCGCGTTGTGCTGCGGCTGATCTTCGCCGACGTCCAGACGCCGGAATTCGAACTGACGCTGTTTGGCGATGTGACGACCAGCAGCGTCCACCCCAAGACCGCGAGCGAGGCGGTGCAACTGGGCCGCAAGTGGCTGTCCCACGTCGATGCCGTGATCAAACGTGTCCCGCAAAAGCCCGTTCCGGCACAACGCACCGATCTACCCTCTCCTGAAATCTAACATCCTTCCCCGTTTACGGGGCCAAAAAGACTTACATCCTTCCCCGTTTACGGGGAAGGTGGCACTGAGCAAAGCGAAGTGACGGAAGGGGGAGACCGTAGAGTCCTTAAACGCTTTCCCGTCGAGTTGAAACACCGCTTCCCCCTTCCGTCTTTTTGCTTTCAGCAAAAATCCACCTTCCCCGTAAACGGGGAAGGATTAAAACTTAACGCCCGCGCCGTTTCGTGGTTAATATACGGCAGAGTCTTATTTTGGGGAATTGAGACGCCGTCGTGAACCAGTATCTGCCGACCATCATCATCCTGACGGCCGCTGCGTTGGCCGTGCTGCTGGTGCTTTACCGGATATGGGATTCCCGCGTCGAAGCGCCGAAAAAGCTGGAAGATGAAGTCGCCGAAGCGCTCAACGGCGCGCGGCCCGACGTGGTATCGATCGAACCCGCGCGCAAGGCCGCCGCCGCCCTCTCCTACCTCGCCAATACCTGCGTCATCGTGCGCGAATTCGGCAAGGCGCCGACCCGCGTCTATGGCATGGTCGAGATCATCGGGATCGAGGTCTTCGTCAACAACAAGGTCGCCGCCCGCATCATCCGCAGCGGTGCCCATAAGATGTTCGACGACATCGCGCCTCAGGTCGACCGCGTCACCATCCGCCTGATGTTCAACGACCCGTCGCGACCGGATTTCGAACTGGTCCTGTGGGACCCCAACGACGCCCTGACCGCCCGCGCCGAAGGCCCGCGCGCCGCCATGGAAACCGCCCGGCGCTGGTTCTACCACGTCGAAGCGATCATCCGTAAACCTTTGGCCGACATCGAAAAAGAACTCAATCCGCCCCCTCCTCCGGCTCCCGTCCCTGAACCACCCGCACCGGTCGTTCACACCCACACGCCGGACGAAGACGCCCCGCCGCCTCCGCCAAAGTCCAAATCCGACGGCGCCCGGGATGGTGACGTCCTCAACGCCCCGCTTATCCAGTATCTGTAAAAGGCCAAGATTTTCATGTGGACCCTGGCCCTGGCCTGCGCCTTCTTCCTTTCCATCCATGTCCTGATTTCCGGCAGCCGCCTTAAAGAGCAGCTGGTCGACGCTATCGGCGCCGGCATCTACAAGCTGCTGTTCGCCCTCCTGTCGCTGGGCGGGTTTTTCTGGATGGTCACGGCCTTTTTCGGCGCGCGCAGCGATCCGTTCAATCATCATTTCTGGGAAGCGCCGTTTATTCTCAAAACCATCGCCTTCGTGTTCAACTTCGTCGGCCTGATGCTGCTGATCGTCGGCGCCCTGAGCCCCAGCCCGACCAATCTCAAAGGCGCGAGGCACTGGCCCGACGAACCGGTCAGCGGCATTATCCGCATCAGCCGTCACCCGGTGCTGGCGGGTATCGCGCTCCTGTCGGCGACGCACCTCGTCTGTAACGGCAATCTGGCGGCCTGGGTGTTTTTCGGCACCTTGCTGGCGCTGAGCCTTCTGGGTGCCAATAGCATCGACCGCAAACGCGAGGCGGCCTTCGGCGATGCCTATGCGTCGGTCATGCGCCGCACCTCGATCGTGCCGTTTCTGGCGATTTTTCAGGGCCGTGTGGCGTTCGAACCCGCGGAACTGGGTGTTTTACGCGTCATGGTGGCGACCTCGGCCTTTACGGTGCTGGTGGTGTTGCACGAACTCCTCTTCCTCAGGCCCGCTCTGTGATGGGTGCGCACAATTCCATTGCCATCATCACAAATATTTGAATAACTGCGGGTATAGGGTTAAGCGGGGACACGCGAAGGGCTTATGAAACCTACGGCAACGACAATCTTGCTGTTTCTGATCTCGGTGACCCTGGTCTTCGCGAGCCTGATCGGCTATTTCCGTCCGTTCGAAGGCGAAGGCGTCGATATCATGGCGCACTACAAATACGCCTTTATGGGCGCGGGCTATGCGGTGCTGGCCTTTACGGTGCTATTCAAGAGCCGTTAGCGCTTGCGGCTGCGGCTTGAGATTTAGCCACGAAAAACACGAAAAGCACCAAAAAGAAGGCTGATACAGCTTCGCCCAAAAGGCCTGTTACACAGCGTTGCGACTCCAACTTCAGGGCGCTAAGCGCGGCAATCGACACAGCTTTTTCGTGCTTTTCGTGCTTTTAGTGTTTTTCGTGGTCAAAAATTTTCTTAGAAACCTTCGGCAATCGCCTCATCTATCGCCAAGGCCAGCGTTAATGCCTTCAACGCCTCTTCGCCCGTCGCTAGCGGCCGGTCGCGCAGACCGGCGACCTTGTCGAGGAAACGGAACACGCTGGTCCCCAGTGGATCACGGGCGATATCGGCTTCAGCGAAATCCGGATTGAGCGCGAACGGCGTATTGTTCTCGAACTTGCGGTTCAGCAAATCGATGAACAACTCGCCCGACGGGTAGACGATCCGCATGGTACGTTCGCGGGCCTCGGCCATGCGCGACGCGGCAAAGGTCGCTATGAACCCGTCATCGAACTTGACCTCGGCCGCGGCTTCGTCGGCGCCGACCGCCTGATAGCCTTCGTCGGTGCGGAATTTCGCCTGAACCTCGATACCGCCCGCCTCGCCTTCGGCCAGAGTCAGCCCCAGATCGAGATCGTGAATCATCAGGTCGAGCACGACCGAGACATCGAGATTGCGCGTTGAGACCGTGCCGTTACGCACGGCTTCGAGCCGCAACGGGCGCTCCGGCACATCATAGAGGCCCATGGCCTCAAACACGGCGCGTTCCTGATGCCCGCAGACCAGAACCACGCCCTTGTCCGCCGCCAGCGCCACCATGGCCTCGCCATCGGGCTGGGTGATAGCCAGCGGCTTTTCAACATAGGTATGGACGCCCGCCGCCAGTGCTTTCAGCGCGACCTGGGCATGAGCGAAGGCGGGCACGGCAATAGTGATGACGTCGAGCTGCGCGAGATAATCCGGCAATTGCTCACCGTAAAAGGCTGTGACCCCGAACTTTTCGGCAGCCGCTTCGGCGCGCGCCTGATCGAGGTCGTAAATGCCGACGAAGCTGACCTTACCCGCGACTTCGGCTTCCTTGTACTTGTTGGCGTGATACCCCCCGAACACCCCGGCGCCGGCGACGCCCGCTTTCAAAACGGTCATAATTTTACCTTTTATCCAAGCGCCCGAAGTGCGGGCGGCTATTTGTACACAGGATTTCCCGCCGGATGGAAATACAAAATGGCACATAAAACCGACAATGCACAGTTTAGGGTTTGGTGCGGCGCGTCCCTTGGGCTAAAACCCCCGCCAGTTGTTTTAATTCGATAGGAGCCTGCCGTGGCGCGTCTGTTCGGAGCCTATGTGATCGTTGACTGGAGCGCCGCCGAAGGTAAGAAAACCGGCGAGTCCTCAGTGTGGATCGGCGTCATGAAGCGCGATGTGCGCTTTCGCCTGTCTTACGAGTCGCATAATCCCGCCACGCGCGCCGAAGCCGTCGCCCTGCTGAAGACGATCGTCGGCGACCTCCACAAGCGCGGCGACCGCATTTTCCTGGGCTTCGATTTCAATTTCGGCTTCCCGCGCGGTACAGCGGCGAAGCTGGGCCTGACCAACTGGCAGTCGATGTGGGATTTCGTGGTGAAAAACGTCGTCGATAAGGCCGACAACACCAATAACCGCTTTGCCGTCGCCGCCAAGATCAACCGCCTGACGACCGACGAGGCGTTTCCGTTCTGGGGCTGCCCCAAGAACGCCGCGCAGAAGTGGCTGTCGACGCTGAAACCGGCCAGCTATGGCGACTTTCCCGAGTTCCGTCTGACCGAAGACGCCGCACGCAAGCTGGGCAAACACACTCAGGCCAAGACGGTGTGGCAAATGCATGGCGCGGGCGTGGTCGGCGGTCAGACCCTGCTCGGTATCCCGGCGGTGCGCGCCCTGCGAGAGGCGTTGCCGAAGTCCAAAATCTGGCCGTTCGAGACCGGGTTCGCCCCCCTGACCGAGGCCGATCTTGAGGGCACGGATACGGTCATCGCCGAGATCTACCCATCGCTCTATCCGGGCGCGTCCGAACATCTTGAGGTCAAGGACGCCGCCCATGTGCGCCTGACGGCCACGGCTCTGGCCGATTTCGACGACAAGGGCACGCTGGGGTCGCTGTTCGGCGCACCGAAGGGGTTGAGTGAGGACGAGGTCGATATTGCGCTGACCGAAGAAGGCTGGATATTGGGCGTCTAACCCATTTATACCTCCCCGCTGGCGGGGAGGGTGTCGGCGCGGAGCGCTGACGGGTGGGGTGGCACAAACCCGTCAATGGCCTCCCCGCAGTTAAGAAAGAACACCCCACCACCATTTGCTCCGCAAATGGTCCCCCTCCCCGCACTGAAGTGCAGGGAGGCATAGTTACCGGCACTTCGTTTGCTGCACGCGCTGCATTTCCCGAGCCAGTTTTGGGCCAAGGACAAGCTGAGCGCCGGTCGTCAGATGCAGATCGTCACTATTTTTGGGCAAATCTGCCGCCGTAACATAGCCGACACGATTGAGTTTCAACGCTTTTTGCTGCGCCTGCACCTCGGGCCACGCGGTATAACCGCTGGATTTCGTGGGGTCCGGCTGATCAGCCAATCCCACGATAACCCACGGCAGACAGGCATCCTCAAGATCGGCACGAACCTGCGTGATCAGGTTCGTCAGACGTTCGCCATAGGTGTTGGCGGCCTCGACGCTGCGGCCATCGGTTTCGCCCTGATACCATAGGACACCGACAATCGTGCCCTTTCCAGCGGCCTCTTTGGCGCGCGCCAGACAGGAGCCATAAAGCTTATCACGCGCCGGGTTCGGCTTCCATTGCGCCAGGGACGAGCCACCCTTGGCGCAGGTCACCAGACCGACCGGGCGGCGGGTGTTCAGCGCTTTGGCAAACGACAACCCCGGCCCGACACCGGCCTTGTCCTCGCCCTTGCTGCTCAGTTCGTTGGACACGGCGTCGATCTGACCCGTCGAGGAATCGAGCGGGTCGGCGGCGGGTTTCCACACACCGTCATTGCCGTAGAGCCAGATATTGACGAACGGGCCACGGGCTGCGTCCGGTAAAGCGCTCAGATCACCACGCCCTGACATGTTGGATTGCCCCATCAGGAGGTAGATATCCATGTTCTTGGGCGGTTCGGCCTGAGCCGGAGCTACGATGAGCGCCATCAGCGCAGTCAAAAAAGCGAAGCGTTTCATCCTGACAACATGGACAACCGTTTGCCTTTGTTCAAGCTGCTTGCCCTGCGACTTTAGTCTTGCCACAGTCTGCCGATGAAAACGTTCCTGATCTACACCTTCGCCGCCCTGTGCGAAATCGGCGGCTGTTTCTCGCTCTATGCGGTGCTGAGGCTGCACAAGACGCCGCTGTGGCTGATCCCCGGCATGGTGTGTCTGGTAGCCTTTGCGTGGCTGCTGACGCTCACCGACTCAGACACGGCGGGGCGGACCTATGCCTCATATGGCGCGATCTATATCGCGGCCTCGATCGGCTGGCTGTGGGCCGTGGAAAAACGCGCACCGGATATCTGGGACGGCGCGGGCCTCCTGCTGTGCCTGATCGGTGCGGCGGTTATATTGTGGGGCCCGCGAGCCGCCGGATAATGGTACCGGGAGCGCGGGAGAAACGCATCTCTTCTTCGCAGAAGCCCGGCTTATCGCCTCGCCACGTCTGACCTCCCGGCATGGCTAAGACTACTCAAAGTGTATCACGCAGGGCTTTCTTGTCCAGCCACAGGAAGCGCCCCAGCAGAAGCGACGCCGACAACCAGCTGGCAATCGCCGCGGCATAGAGCAAACCCGGCACGCCGAGTTTCAGATGCAAGGCCAGCCAGTAACCGGCGGGCAGCATGATAAACCCATAGGCGATATAGTGCAGGACCGGCGCGACCACGACGTCCTGACGGGCGCGCAGGGCCTGAGCCGCCACGACCTGAATGCCATCCGGCACGAAGAACAGGCACGCCAGCAGCAACGCCGCCTGCACGCCGGGGCGCAGGGCATCGTCAGACGTATAGCCTGCCGAAATCCACTGCGACCCCAACAGAACCACCGCGCAAACGCAAAACATAAAAGCCGCCGCAGACGCGAAGCTAACGCGACCCATGCGCGCGATCCCTTGCGGATCCTGCGCACCGAAGGCCCGACCGACCAGCACCGAACAGCCGATGGCCAAGCCCATCGGGACCATGAACACGACCGAGGCGAAGTTGAGCACGATGGCCCACACGGCCACCGCCGCTTCGGAAATGCGCCCGGCATAGAAGGTCATACCGGCAAAGGCGGCGACTTCGATAAAATAGGAGGCTCCGGCGGCATAGCCGATCTGACGTTGCTCGCGCGCGCCTTGCGGATCGGGGGCATGACGCGACAGGAGCTTGTATTCCGCCACGCCCGGCAGGGTCAGCAGATAGACCAGCAGGGCCACCATGACCAGTCCGCGCGCCACCATGGTCGAGAGCGCCGCCCCCATCGCGCCATCGCTATCGAGGCCGGGGATGGTGATGATCCCCGGCACCAGCAGGAACAGCAGGGCGGCATTGACGACATTGCCCGCCCAGGTGAATACCATGCCGGGGCGCGTCCGTCCCAGGCCTTCTAGGAATTCCGACACCGCAACCGAAACCATATAGAACGGCATGGACAAGGCGAAGACGAGCAACGGCGCGGACGCACCGGCTGCCAGTTCGGGTTTCACCGCCGCGTGCAGGATCGTCGGCCCGGCCAGCCACAGCAGAACCATCGAGCCGAAGCCGAGTATCAGAGCATAGAGCATCCCCCGCCGGAAGGCCGCGCCGATGCGGTGCGGTTCCCCTGCCCCCATGAAATGCGCGGTCTTGACCTGAATGCCGACCAACAGACCGATGGAGGTGACCAGAAAGATCGAGGTCGGGGCCCAGGCGAGCGAATGATAGCCCAGCTCCGCCGCGCTGTAGTGGCCGACGACCAGCGTATCCATCAGCCCCATCAGCATGAAACCTAGACGCGATCCGACCACCGGCCACGACAGGTGGAACAGTTCTTTGAAGGCGGAGGTGTACGCGGCTTTGGTCATGCCGCGACCTGTAGCCGAGTTCGGTTACATCTTCAACGACGTGATCACAAACAAAAAGGGCCGCCGAAGCGACCCTTTCCATTCAGTTCAAATCTGGATTACGCCGCCTTGACCGCGGCATCCTTCATCGCGTGCAGCCGTTCGGCCACGAGGAAGGACAGTTCCAGCGCCTGATCCGCGTTCATGCGCGGGTCGCAGTGCGTATGGTAGCGGTGGCTCAGTTCGTCCTCGCTGAGGGCATGGGCGCCGCCGATGCACTCGGTGACGTTCTGGCCGGTCATTTCCAGATGCAGACCGCCCGGATGGACGCCTTCGGCCCCGGCCACGTCGATGAACGAACGCACTTCCGACAGGATACGGTCGAACGGACGCGTCTTGTAGCCGTTGGCGGCCTTGATGACATTGCCGTGCATCGGGTCGATCGACCACACCACCGGCACGCCGTGTTCACGCGTCGCCTTCATCAGCTTGGGCAGGCGCTCGCCCACCTTGTCCGAACCGAAACGACCGATCAGGGTCAGGCGGCCAGCGATGCCTTCGGGGTTGAGGGCGTCGATCAGGCGCTTCAGGTCGTCGGGCTCCAGCGTCGGGCCACACTTGACACCGATCGGGTTCTTGATGCCCTGCATGAAGTGGACGTGCGCACCGTCGAGTTGACGCGTGCGCTCGCCGATCCACAGCATGTGCGCCGAGGTGTCGTACCAGTCGCCCGACGTCGAATCGACGCGGGTCAGGGCCTGTTCGTAGTTAAGCAGCAGGGCCTCGTGCGAGGTGAAGAAGTCCACCTGACGGATTTCCTGCGCCTTGTCCGACGTGATGCCGATGGCCGACATGAAGCTCAGGGTCTCGCTGATCTTTTCGGCCAGCACCTTGTAACGCTCACCCTGCGGCGAACCCGACACAAAACCGAGCGTCCACTTGTGGATGTTGTAGAGGTCCGCATAGCCGCCGTTGGCGAAGGCGCGCAGCAGGTTCAGCGTCGCCGACGACTGGTTATAGGCCTTCACGAGGCGCGACGGATCGGGCAAGCGCGCTTCGGGCGTGAATTCCATGCCGTTAATATTGTCGCCGCGATAGCTGGGCAGGGTCACGCCGTCGATGGTTTCAACGGGCGACGAGCGCGGCTTACCGAACTGACCGGCGATGCGACCGACCTTGACCACCGGCTTGCCACCGGCAAAGGTCAGGACGACGGCCATCTGAAGGATCAGGCGGAAGGTGTCGCGGATATTGTCGGCGGAAAATTCCTTGAAGCTTTCAGCGCAGTCGCCGCCTTGCAGCAGGAAGGCTTCGCCATTGGCGACCTTACCCAGAGCGGACGTCAGGCGGCGGGCTTCACCGGCGAACACCAGCGGCGGCAGGGTGGCGATTTCGGCCTCCGCGGCACGTAACGCCGCCGCATCGGGGTAATCGTCAGGGATGTGGAGCGCGGGGCGCGCGCGCCAGCTATGGGGGGACCAGGACTTGTTCATGCGGCCTATTTAAGCTGCCGTCTCGGCAAACTCAATATCCACATGGACGTAAAAACGATCAGCCTCAGAAAAAATGACTTAAAAGTCAGTATTTTATAGTTTAATTTGAAACTTCAACCTGCATTTATACTGTACTCCAAGCCATTTTCGCCTCCCGGGCGGCCTATTTTCCGGCGAATTTCAGCGCTTTTTGCGTCAT
Source organism: Asticcacaulis aquaticus (assembly GCF_028550415.1). Lineage (GTDB taxonomy): Bacteria > Pseudomonadota > Alphaproteobacteria > Caulobacterales > Caulobacteraceae > Asticcacaulis > Asticcacaulis aquaticus. Next base: position 109,824 of record NZ_JAQQKX010000006.1, on the reverse strand, counting down.
GGCCAGCACGGCGGCGACGATGGCCGCCAGGGCCAGCCACCATTCCTGCCAGATGCCAAAGCTCAGTTGCGCCAGAGTGAAAAACGCCGCGACGGTGGCCAGGATATAGGGCCGTGTATCGATGCCGTCGCTGTCACCAATGTCCCTGAGCGCTCTCGGATCATTGCCCTGCACAGGGCCACCCTGCCCCACCCGCAGAATCAGAAGCACCCAAAAGGCGGCGAGGATAAATAGCCCGACATAGCCCAGTTCAAGAGCCACCTGCATCGACATGTTGTGGGGATGGAGCGGAATCGCCTTACCGAAATGTCGACTTGAATCAAAACCCCAGCCAAGGAATGGCTTGGTCATGATTTTTTCGGCGGTAAACATCCAGATATCGACCCGCGCATCCCACGATGGCGGCAAGAACTGATGCATATTATCGTCCCATTTCATGACTTTGATGAAATGCATGATAACGGGGAAATACAGAATCTTGACCGCAACGACAAAGGCCGCCCAGTAATAGATGCTGATCTTACCGATATAGGGCACATAACGTGCCAGCAGAAAGAAGATATAAGAGACGACCATGGCCAGCACCGGTGCATTCGCTCCGGTAATGATCGGCGTCACCACACAGGCCCCTAGCGCCACGATCTGGATGCTGCGCGACTTGAACTCACCCACCAGCATGACCGGCCAGTATAGCAGCACGAAGGCATAGGTCGCTATCGATAGCTTAACCATAGCGAGGTCAGGGCGGATCGGCTTATAGATGGTGGCCGATATGGCCTGATAGATAGATGCCCCGCTCAAGGCGTCGACGATGATCAGCCCGCACAGACCGATAAAGGCGTAGAATAGTCCCCCGGTCAGCTTGAAGGCGTCTTCGTCCTTCATTTTCAGCGCACCGAGGATCAGGGCACCGTACCACACCGGCTGGAGGATCATCTTGAGCCAGGCCTGATCTTCCCAAGTCTGGTACTGGCCGAAATCGGCCCCGCTCTGGATATCGTAAAGCAGCGTCGAGCGGCAAACGAGCCACGCCAACAGGACCACCAGCGCCAGTCCGACCCAGCCAAACGCCTTGGCGTAGCGCCAATAGCTCAACAGCAGAAGACCGCCGAACGTTGCCGTCAGGGCGTACCCCAGCGAACCGAAATAGGTAAACAGGACGAAGAAGGCGAGCGTGATGAACATCACGCCTTGCGTATAGGACGGCATTTTGAACCCCACCGCCGACATCTTCGCTACCGCCATAGTCCCTCGCCACTCAAACGCTTATCGACTCCCTTACATCCTTCGACGGGGTGGGGAAAGGATTAAGCCGTGCGTTTTTCCCTCAGCGTCACAAATTCCTCGGCCGCGGTCGGATGCACCGCGCAGGTGGCGTCCCACTGGGCCTTGGTCAGGCCCGCCTTGACCGCGATCCCGGCCATCTGGATGATCTCGGCGGAATCCGGCCCGACCATGTGCACGCCTAGCACCACATCGGTCTTGTGATCGACGATCAGCTTCATTAGGGTGCGGTTGTCGCCGCCGACAAACGCCGTCTTCATCGTCTTGAACCGCGCCGTATAGATATCGACGCGAATCCCCTGCGCCACCGCGTCCTGCTCGGTCAGGCCGACCGTGCCGATCTGAGGCTGCGAGAAGACCGCCGTCGCGATCTGGCTGTGGTCATAGGCCTGAGGGTTGTTCTTGAACGCCGTCTCGACAAAGGCCACGCCTTCGCGGATGGCGACCGGCGTCAGGTTGCAGCGGTTGGTCACGTCGCCGACGGCATAGATATGGTCTAGCGCGGTCTTGGAGAACTTATCGACGACCACCGCACCGTCGCGATCCAGACCGACGCCGATCTCTTCCAGCCCCAGATTGCGCGTATGCGGACGGCGGCCCGTGGCGTAGAGGACGGTTTCGACCGTCAGTTCGGTGTCGTCGGTCAGGGTCACCTTGATGCCATCGGCCACCCGTTCCAGCGACTTGGGCTCGGCATGGGTCATGATGCGGATGCCCTTCTTGCCCATTTCCTGAGTCAGGTGCTCGCGCACCTCCTGATCGAAGGCGCGCAGGATCTGGTCGCCGCGATAGAGGAGATGGGTTTCGACGCCCCAGCCGTTGAGCACGCCAGCAAATTCCACCGCGATATAGCCGCCGCCAACGATGGCCATCGATTTCGGCAGCTTGTCCAGATGGAACATCTCGTTCGAGGTGATGGCCAGTTCCTTGCCCTCGACATCGTCGGGCACGAAGGGGTGGCCGCCGACGGCGATCAGGATCGTCTTCGCCGTCACCTCATAGGGCGCATCGCCGTTCGACGGCGTCAGGTGCACCGTATGTTCGCCGGTCAGCTTGGCGCGGGCATTGATCAGGTCCGCCCCGACCTTGACGAGGTTGGAAGCATAGATGTCCGACAGTCGGTTGACCTCTGTATTATTGGCGTTGCGGAATTTCACCCAGTCGAACTTGCCCGACTGCGCTTCCCAGCCGAAACCGCGCGCATAGGCGATCTGTTCGGGCACTTCCGAAGCATAGACCATGAACTTTTTCGGGACGCAGCCGCGCAGGACGCAGGTGCCGCCGGCCTTGTCCTCTTCGGCCACGGCGACCCTGAGGCCGAGTTGCGCCGAAAGACGCGCCGCGCGCACCCCGCCGGAGCCCGCGCCGAGGACAAACAGGTCATAATCGTAGTCGGACATCTTAAATCCTTAGGGATAAAAAACTTTGACACCCTCATCGGTGCCGATAAGCGCGATGTCGGCCAGATCGAGGAACAGGCCATGATCGACCACGCCGGTCGTGGCTTTCAGTGCGCTGGCCAGGCCCGACGGATCGTGGATCGCCCCGCAGGCCACGTCGAAGATAAGATTGCCGCCGTCGGTTACAAAGGCCTCGCCGCTTTTTTTGCGCAGGATCGGCATTTTGGCGATATCGAACTCGGACAGCACATCGGTGATGCGGTTGATCGTGCCTTTGTAAGCAAAGGGCTCAACCTCGATCGGCAGGGCGAACTGCCCCAGCGTAGCGACGTGCTTGGCGGCGTCGGCAATGACGATGCAGCGGTCGGCCATTTCCCAGATCAGCTTTTCACGCAAAAGCGCCCCGCCGCCGCCCTTGATCAGGGCCAGCCCTTCGCCGATCTCGTCCGCGCCGTCGACGCAAAGATCGAGCTTGCCGACATCGTTGATGTCCCTGATCTCCAGCCCCAGCGAATGGGCCAGATGCGTCGTCTGGTTCGAGGTCGAGACGAGCGTCAGCTTCATACCCGCCTTGACCTCATCGGCAATGGCCTTGACGAACCAGGCCGCCGTGGAGCCGGTGCCCAGCCCGACCTTCATGCCGTCCCGGATGTGGTCGATGGCCGCAAGGCCGGAAATCTGTTTTTGCGTATCGGCGCTCAACGGCTCTATCCTTTTTTGAGAGCGGCTTTTTCAGCCCGTTTGCGGTCGCGGAAGGCCTTGGCCCAGCCTGGTTTTTCGGTCTGACGCGCGCGCTCGAAGGCCAGAGCATCGGCGGGCACGTCCTGCGCGATGACCGAACCCGACCCGGTGATGGCACCCGCCCCGATATTGACCGGCGCGACCAGAGAGCTGTTCGAACCGATGAAGGCTCCCTCACCGACGACGGTCCTGTGCTTGAAGAACCCATCATAGTTACAGAAGATGGTGCCCGCGCCGATATTGGCCTTTGCGCCGACCTCGCCATCCCCCAGATAGCTGAGGTGATTGGCCTTGGCCCCGTCACCGATTTTGGCGTTCTTGACCTCGACGAAATTGCCAATATGGGCGTCACGACCGATCTGCGCCCCCGGACGCAGGCGGGCATAGGGACCGATCAGCGCGCCGGACCCGACCTTCGCACCTTCGAGATGCGAAAAGGCCCGGATCACCGCACCGCTATCGACACTGACCCCCTGAGCAAAAACGACGTTCGGCTCGACGATGACGCCGGCGGCGATCTGCGTATCCCATGACAGGAAGACGGTGTCGGGGGCCGTCATGGTCACGCCGTCTCGCATCAAAACATTGCGGCGGCGCGTCTGCCAGATGGCTTCGGCCACGGCGCGTTCGGCCTGCGAATTGACCCCGATGACGTCATCTTCGGCGACGAAACAGGTTTTCGGCTTCAGGCCGCAGCCCTTGGCCAGCCCGACCACGTCGGTCAGGTAATATTCGCCCTTGGCATTGGCGTTGGTCACCTCACCCAGCAGCGAGAACAGCGTCGCACGATCCGCCGCCAGAACGCCGGAATTACAGGCCGTGATGGCCAGTTGCTCAAGGCTGGCTTCCTTGGCCTCGACAATGGCGCTCAGGTCATTGTCGCCCTCGATGATCAGACGGCCATAGGCGCCCGGGTCGGCAGCGGTGAAGCCCAACACAGCCAGATCGGCGGTATCGGCCAGATCGAAGACGGTTTTCAGTACGCTCGTGTCGATCAGCGGGCAGTCGGCATAGGACACCACGACCTGACCGTCGAAACCGGCCAACGCGTCCTTGGCGGCCAGAACCGCGTGACCGGTGCCCAGAGGCGGGTCCTGAATGACGACGTTTTCGGCGCCGAGTCTGGCACGCGCCGTCTCGCCGACCTGCGGCGAATGGGCGCCGACCACGACGACGATGCGGTCGCAGCCCAGACCTTCGGCGGCGTCGATGGCGAGGTCGAGCATCGTCCGCCCGGCAACCGTGTGCAGAACCTTCGGCACAGGCGATTTCATCCGCGTGCCCTGCCCTGCCGCCAGAATGACCGCCGCGCGTTTCGTGTTTTGGCTCATGATCGTCGATTCACCCGTTGCCGTTGGGTTCGGTTTAGAGCGCATTCCGAAAAGTGTGAAGCGGTTTTCGGATCAAATGCGCGACAATCAAAAACAAACTGGCTAAAGCAAACGGGATTAGAATGCAAAAACGAATTGCGAGCGGCTTTTTCAAATGACCATCCTCCCCGACCTGACCGGATACTGCCTCGCCTTCGATCTCGACGGGACGCTGGTCGAAACCGCGCCGGACATTATCGGCACGCTGAACGAAATCCTGGCCGATTACAAGGTGCCGAAATTTGCCTATTCGGATGCGCGCAAACTGGTCGGACGCGGCGCACGGTCGCTGATCCAGCGCGGCTTCGCTGCTGCCAATGTTCCGCTCGATGCCGCCGCCGAAGACCCGATGGTGGCGCGCTTTCTCGACATCTATCGCGATCGCATCGACCGCGAAAGCACGGCCTTCGAGCGGCTGGAGGACACGCTCGACGCCCTCACCGCCGCCGGGGCGACGCTCACCGTGTGCACCAATAAGCCGACCGACCTGTCGGTGTTGTTGCTGACCAAACTCGGCCTGATCGACCGCTTCGGCTCGGTGCGCGGCGCCGACAGCGTGCCGGACAAGAAGCCCCATCCCGGCCATTTGCAGGCCTGCGTCGACGATGTCGGCCTGACGATGGCAAAGACCATCCTGATCGGCGATTCCGAGACCGATTACCTGACGGCGCAAAACGCCGGCGTGCCCTGCGTGCTGGTCAGTTTCGGCTATTGCGACACGCCGATGGAAGAGATGTCACCTGCCGCCCTGATCCATCATTTCGACGAACTGCCCACAGCGATTGCCGGGCTAGCGAAATAAAACCCCTTGTCAGGCGCGGATTGAGCGGCTAATACCGCCGTCCTCGCAACGTGGTAACGGACTCGTAGCTCAGCGGGAGAGCATTCGCTTCACACGCGAAGGGTCACAGGTTCAATCCCTGTCGGGTCCACCATTCCCTTTTTCCATTCAGATAGTTAAGTGCGCGCCGCGCGTCACGGCGACGTGAGCGAGGATGATGCCCTACTATCGATAAGCCCAGCGCTCTGGCCCTGAGTTCTGCCATAAACGGGCAAAAAACCGTTTTTGTTACCCCGGCCCTTATCCCCTCAATGAGATAAACCTAAAAGCCAAGTCTTACGATACATCGCCAAAGACCTGCCCCTGATTATTTATCCTCAGATGATTGCCGTTCGTGTTGACGGCCTTACCCGCTGGCCCGCCCGGACGCCCGCCGTTGCCGCCCGGCAGTCCGGCATTACCACCCGCGCCACCAGCATTGCCCCGCGCCCCTGCTGCGCCACCACCGCCCGGCGTGCCGGGGCGGCCATAGTCCGAAAAGGAACTGCCTTCGGACGCGACACCGGTCCCGGCGGCCCCGCGATTACCATTGGGGAACCCGCCACCGCCGCCGCTACCGCCATTGCCGCCGCCCGGACCACCGGCGCCCCCACCGCCGCCGCCCTTGACGGTGGCCGACGGCAGGATGACCAGCGTGATCGGCGTGTGCAGGGCGATGGCGTCACCCCCGCGCCCGCCCTCCGTTGGCCCGGGAATATCGCCGCCGTCGCCGCCATTACCGCCACCACCGTAGACATGGCCGCGAATGATCAGCCGTATTTTCACGCCTTCTGGCCACAGACCAGTGTCGATGCCCGGCTTGCCGCCCGGCGCGCCCATGATGACGACCTTATCGGGCACCACGAAATCGAAAGCGGTCGGGGTGCGCCCGTCATAGCCCTGCTGATCCGCCAGTTGCCGCAGATTGGCGGTCTGGCTGACAAGGATCAGCGTCGGCATGGCATCCTGCGCCCTGACGGCAGAGGCTATTGCCGCACCGATCAAACCACCCAGACAGGCTCTCCGGTTCAGGTCAAAGGTGTTTGCGGTCATAGGCTCACTCCCGTTTCCATTTGCGCCGACGTTAAAGTATATAATATACCAATTCAAGTGGAACGGTAAAAGGATATGCCATGACGGAACAGATTCTGACGCTCGACGATGCCCTGTCGCTGAGCGAGCGCGTGCTGGAGGCAAACGGCTTTTCGCCAGATCATGCCCGCGCCATCGCCCGGACGATCTGGCAGGGTCAGCGCGATGAATGTCAATCGCACGGCCTGTACCGGCTGATCGTCTGTACCCACACGGCGCGGTCGGGAAAGGTGTCGACCGACGCCCTGCCCGACATTACCGATGCCGCGCCCGGACTTGTTCGCGCCGATGCGAAGGGGGCCTATTCGCTGCTGGCCTTCGAGCGCGGCCTGCCGATACTGGTCGAAAAGACCCGCCGTCAGGGGATCGCGGCGCTGGCCATCAATCACTGCTACCATTTCTCTGCCCTGTGGCCCGAGGTCGAGGCGATTGCCGCCGAGGGGTTGGTAGCCCTTGCCATGACCCCCAGCCACGCTTGGGTCGCACCGTACGGCGGCACCAAGGGCGTCTTCGGCACGAATCCGCTGGCCTTTGCGTGGCCACACGCCGACGCCCCCCCGTTCGTCTTCGACTTCGCCACCAGTGCAGCGGCGCGCGGCGAGATCGAACTGCACCGCCGGGCGGGCAAGGCGATCCCCGAAGGCTGGGCCGTCGATGCGGACGGACACCCCACGACCGACGCCGAAGCGGCCATGAAAGGGGCCATGCTGACCTTCGGCGGACATAAAGGCTCGGCCCTGTCGGCGATGATCGAACTGATGGCCGGACCGCTGATCGGCGATTTCCTCAGTCTGGAGTCTCAGGCCTATGATGCCGGTGCCGGGGCCACGCCCTATCACGGAGAACTGCTGATCGCCATTGATCCGAACATCTTCATGGGCGGACAGGTCGCCCACCATACGCAACGCGCCGAAGCTTTGTTCGACGCCATACTGGGTCAGGGCGCGCGCCTGCCGTCGCAACGGCGCTACGAGGCCCGTGCCCGCAGTCTGGCGTCCGGTACGGTCAGTATCCCCAAGGCGCTGTATGACGATATACTCGCACTGATATGAAAAATGCCCGCGACCGGAGAGACGCGGGCATTCTTCCAATGAAGCGGTTTTGAAAAGGGGGGAGGAAACCGCCTCAGAGTGTATTAGTTTGCACAGTTCGCCTTCGCGGCCCCTTTTACAGACTGCGGCAGTGGTGCTTTCGGTGTCGTCGAAAAAGCCTGCCATTCCTGCGCGGCAACGGCAGCAAAGGTCTTGCCGTCGGTCGAGGCGTCGAAGACCGCCCGCAGGCAGCGCGTGGTGACGGGGGTAAACTCGACGCGGTTATAGGCATCGAGCTGGCTGCTATAAGGCGTCGTGGCGCTGACCGCTTTCCAGCCCTTGCCGTCCCAGTATTCGACGCGCCAGTCTTTCGGCGGTGCGACGCCGATGCCCGATCCGGCGGGCTGATCGCCCCAGAAATACAGGCTCGACCCGTTGAGCGTCACCGGCTGATCCCACTGATAGACGATCCATTGTTGCTTCGGATTGTTCGGCGACCAGGTGCCCCACATGTCGGGTGGCAGCGGCGCGGGATGCACCTTGCCGTCGTTGAGCGCGCGCAGCCAGTATTGCACCGGCACCGGGGCATTCGAAGCTGTGACGCGGGCATGCGAGGCGATATTGGCCACAGGCGCGGGGTCGAACGGCGCACCGCCGGTCGGCACGACCTTTTTCGGGCGCGGCGGCGAGACGCTGTCGTCCCACAGCACTTCATCGACGGCAACCGAACGACGGAAATGACCGCCGTTATTCGCGTCGGCAGTGTGATAAGCGATGTACCATTTGCCCTTATATTCGACGATCCCCGGATGCGAGGTCGTCGACGACACCGGATCGAGCATCACGCCGCGATAGGTCCACGGCCCCAGCGGCGATTTGGCCGTACCATAGGCAATGCAGGCATAGTAGACGGCCTCGGTACAGTCCGACTCCGGCCCGGCGCGGTTGCCCGCATAGGCCATGTAATAGGTGTCCTTGCGCTTGAAAATCCACGGGGCCTCAAAGAAACCGGTCAGGCTGGTCACATCGACCGGTGCGCCCTTGAAAGTGACCATATCGGCCTCAAGCTCGACGCCTTTCAGCCGCCCGAACGTGCCCCAGTAGAGATAGACGCGCTTGTCGTCATCGATCAGGACGGTCGGGTCGATATTCTGGATATTGTTGGCGACCGGGTAGGACTGCGACACGACCGGCCCCTCTGGGTGGGCATCGACCCACGGCCCGGTCGGACTGTCGGACACGGCCACGCCGATGGCAAAGCCGTCCTTGTTGGTCGAACCGGCCTGCATCACCGGGGCATAGAGATAGAACTTGCCGTTCGGTCCCTGTACGATCTGGGCGGCATAGGCCCGGCCCGGCGTCGCCCATTTGAACACGTCGTCGGGCTTGAGGAAGTGCGGATAGTGCGTCCAGTCGCCGCGCATCGGATCGCCCGAAGCCTCAAGCATCTGCCATTCGGGCATGATGAAGTCGTTGACGCCGGGTTCGGCCTTGTCACGCCCGGTCAGGACGTAGAACTTGCCGCCCGCCACCAGCGGTGCCGGGTCGGTCGTATAGTCCGCCCCGTCCGACAGGATCGGATTGGACGCGGCCTTGACGGCGTGGGCCTCCAGCGCCGGATTGGGTGTATAGCTTTTCGTATCCGCAACGGTTTGCGCCGTCGTCGCACAGGCCGCCAGTACGGGCAGAAAACTGATCAGGCTAAGGGGTTTCATCATCAGTACTCAGGTGGTTTTCGTAGCAGGGGCAGTGGTAAACAAACGGACACCGAAGACGGGCCCTGCGGTCTTGCCTTCCTGCGGGTTGAACCTGACATTGACCTTGGTCTTACCGCGCGTCAGGTCGTGCGGGATCGGGTAGGCGACATCGACCCACGCCCCCGGCTGGCGGCCCGACAGGCGTTCATGCGCAATGACGGTGCCGTCGATTTCGATGGTGAAACTGCGGTTGAACTCCGAGCCCCAGTAGGTCGCCTGAAGCACCAGCGGGCCAGGGTCGTTTTTGGCATCCTTGTTGTCCTTGCTAACCTTGAGGTCGAAGGCGAAGAAGCCGCCGGTGCGCGCATCGCGTCCGTTACGACCGCGATAGACGACCGGATAGGAATTGCCGCCCGTGGTCAGATTATGGTCGCGTTCGGGCTGCATTTCGCCGAGGTGCATGACGTCGACCGAACGGTTGGCCAAATCCTTGAGGCGGGCCTGTTCGGCGCGATAGGCAACCTGTGCCTCGGCCCATTCGGCGTCATTATAGCGGTTGAAATAGACTGCCGTGCGGCGTTCGTATTGGCTGTAGAACGGCCGGAAGGTCATATCGCCGGGACGGCCGATGCCCTTCGACTGATAGACGGCTTCGGTCAGCGAGACCGGCGTGAAGCTGCCCAGCAGGTCCGAGCCCACCAGCGCCGGAGCATCGCCTTCCCAAGGCTTGTCAGCCGCCCCCAGATCGGCGGCCAGTACCATCGGACCGCGCAACAGGGCGACGACGGTGTCGTTGCCCGCCGTGGTTTCGAACCGCAGTTCCAGCGGCAGGTCCAGCGTCACCACGTCGCCCGCTGTCCACTTGCGTGTGATCAGGGCATAGCCCTTGTCCGTTTTGGCCAGAGCGGGTTTGCCGTTGACCATGAGCGTGTGGCCCTTGGCCCAGGCCGGGATGCGCACGGCGACGGTGAAGGTCTTCGCGCCTGACAGCTTGCTGAGTTTCAGCGCCACCGCCCCTTCGTAGGGGTATTTGGTGGTCAGCTCGAAGGCGGCCTTCTGCGCGGTCCACTCGACCTTCGACGGGATGAACAGGTTAACGAAGAGCGTCTTATCCTGTTGCCAGTAGATCGAATCCCCGTGCTTGGAATGGGTCTCGATCCCCGAAAGAACACAGCACCAGAAGGAATTTTCCGGCTCCGAAAACTCGCGCGCGGTGCCCGACATCAGCGGCATCATATAGGTGAACATCCCCGTCGCCGGGTTCTGATGCGCCAGCATGTGGTTGAGGTGCGCGCGCTCGTAATAGTCGAACCACGACGCGTCCGGCGACCAGCTATACAGATGCCGCGTCAGCTTCATCATATTGTAGGTGTTGCAGCTTTCGCAGGTCTGCTCGGTCAGGTGCGCCGACACCGTATCCGGCTCGAAGAAATATTCGCGGTCGGCATTGCCGCCGATGACGAAGCTGTGGTGATTGACGACGCGCTCCCAGAAAAAGCCCGAGGCGGTCTGGTACTGCGACTTCCTGGTGATCTCATAAAGCCGGGCCAGACCGATCAGTTTCGGCACCTGCGTATTGGCGTGGTTATTGGCCAGCTTGTCCTCTTTGGCCGCCAGCGGGTCAAGCATCCGCTTGTGATAGAGCCGTTCGGAGAGGGCCAGCCAGCGCGGGTCCTTGGTACGGGTATAGAGTTCGGCAAAGGATTCGTTGATGCCGCCGTGTTCGCAATCGAGCACCTTCTGCACCTGCGCGTCATCGAGTGCGGCGAAGACCTTTTCGATATAGCCGCCCAGCGCGACGGCGACCGGAATGCCACGGTCGATCCCGGCATAGGTCTGGGCATCCATCAGGCCCGCAAACAGCTTATGCCAGTTATAGAACGGCACCCAGCAGCCATTGAGGTCGAAGCCCGCCGAGCGGATATCGCCGGCCATGATCTCCGGGAAAATCTCCTTGCCATCGACGATGCTCGCATCCTTGCGCTTGCGCATGAAGCCCGCAGCATAGCCGTCGCCGTGCGCGGCCTGCACCTTTTCGAGTTCGGCAATGATATAATTGATGCGCGTCACGCATTCGGGATTGCCCGTCTGGGCGTACATCAGCGACAGGGCGCTTAGGTAATGGCCTAGTGCCTCACCGGCGATGGTGTCGGATTCCCAACCGCCATAGATCTCGCCCTTGACCGGCAGGCCTGCGAACTTATGGTAGTTGTGCAGAAGACGGTCCGGCGACAGGAACATCAGATATTTCGTATTCGCTTCGACCGCTGACAGATAAGGCGACGGCAGCAGGCGCACGTCCTTCAGCGGCACGGCCTCGGCCACGATCGGCAGGGTCACGGCGGCCGCGGCCAGATTGGGGCCGATCAGCGCCGTCAGGAGTGTCGTAGCGGCGGCACCGCGCAGCAGCGTGCGACGGTCGGTGGAAAGGGCGATGCGGGTCATCGGGCGGCCTCGTTTTTGTGAATCCGAAGGTTGCACCTAAATCATTATACTGTATACAATTATCGCACAACCCCCGAAAATAACGCTTTAGCCCTGAGGTTCGCGTCCGATGAAAGCCCTGCTCCGCACCACCGCTCTTATCCTCTGCCTATCCGGAGCCGCCATGTCCGCTCACGCCGATCCTGCGACCGACGCGAAGTTTGAAACCATCTACAAGACCGAATGGGAATGGCGCGGCAAACAGATGGCCTCGGACGAAGACGCGCCCGCCGATCAGCGTGGTGGCGGCCTGCCCGACGTGTCGAAGGCCGCGCAGGACAAGAAGCTCGCTTACTGGCAGACCGTGCTGAAGCAACTCGATGGCGTCGATACCAAGGCCTTATCGCCCGAAGCCCTCGTCAACTATCAGGTCTATCGCTTCCAGATCGAGACCCTGGTCAATGGCCAGGTGTTCAAAACCTATGAACGGCCTCTGGCGGGCGACACCTCGTTCTGGAGCGACCTCGGCTATATGGCGCGCGGCAGCTACCGCACGGAGGCCGATTATCGCAACTATCTGAAGTCGCTCAACGACATGCCGCGCTATTTCGCGCAGAATATGGACAATATGCGCGCGGGGCTGAAGCGCGGCTTTACAGTGCCCAAGGTGTCGCTGGTCGGACGTGACGTGTCCCTGACCACGGTCATCGACGCCAGGGGCGAGGACAATATGTTCTTCCTGCCGTTCAAGTCGATGCCGTCGAGCATCCCGGCCGCGAAACAGGCCGAACTGAAGGCGCTGGCGCTTGATGCCATCGGCAAGAGCGTCATCCCGGCGCACCAGTCCGTCCTGACCTTCATCACCAAGGAATATGCGCCGAAGGCGGCCACCTCGATCGCCGCCTATGATCTGCCCGACGGCAAGGCTTTCTATAAGGCCCAGAGCCGCGAATATACGACGCTGGACCTGACTCCGGAAGCAATCCACCAGATGGGCCTCGACGAAGTGGCCAAGATCCGGGCCGAGATGTTCGCCGTCATGAAGGAAGTGAAATTCGACGGCGACCTCAAGGCCTTCCTGCACTTCCTGCGCACCGACCCTCAGTTCTACGTCACCAAGCCGCAGGACCTGCTCGACCGCGCCGCCTGGACGGCCAAGTTGTTCGACGGCAAGGCGGCGGAGTATTTCGGCCGCATGCCGCGCTCGCGCTTCGGCATCTATCCGGTGGCGCCGGAACTGGCCCCCTTCTATACGGGCGGTCGCGGCGGGCCGGGCGGCTACTGGGTCAATACCTATAACCTGCCCGCGCGCCCGCTCTATTCCATCCCGGCTCTGACCCTGCACGAGTCGGCCCCTGGCCACGCCTTCCAGATGCCGCTGGCTATGGAAAATAAAGGCCTGCCGCCCTTCCGTCAGCACACCTACATCTCGGCCTACGGCGAAGGCTGGGCGCTGTATGCCGAACGTCTCGGCGACGAAATGGGCATCTATCAGACGCCCTATGAGCGGTTCGGTATGCTGAGCTATCAGATGTGGCGCGCCGCCCGTCTGGTGGTCGATACCGGCATCCACGCCAAGGGCTGGACGCGCGATCAAGCCATGGCCTTCATGCGCGACAACACCGCCCTGTCGGAGCACGAAATCACCACCGAAACCGACCGTTATATCGCGTGGCCGGGTCAGGCGCTCAGCTACTATCTGGGCGAAATGGCGATCTGGAAGGCCCGCGCCAGGGCCGAGGCCGCGCTGGGTGAAAAGTTCGACATCCGCGCCTTCCATGATACGGTGCTGGAACTGGGCTCGGTGCCCCTGCCCGTTCTTGATGCGGCAGTCGACCGCTTCATCGCGCGCGGCGGCACCAGCCCCTATGCCGGACAGGATTGAGGGATGAACTTAAAAGGGATTTTGCTGGCTGCCGCTTTGGTGGCGACGCCTGCGGTGGCAGCGAATATCGGCCAGCCACCGACCGCGCTCAAGCTCGATCCCTTTTATCGCAAATACCTCAATGCGGGCGGCATTCCCGTCATCGGCTCGGATAAGGTGCCGGACACGGCGATGTGGGCGGCCCGCGACATCGTCGTCACCCTGCTGGCGCACCGTCCGGACCTGCGCCAGGCCCTTGTCAAGGCCGGGGCCCGCGTCGGCGTCATGGCGCAGTCGGAAACCACGACCGACATGCCCGAACAACGCCACTGGAAAAAGCCAACCATCGACGACCCGCGTCTGTCGAAATGCGACGTCCGCGATTATGCGACAACCATAGGGCGGATGACGGATCGTCAGTACTGGGACGCCCGGGCGCGCGGCATGGGCGGGCTCTATACGACCGGCGCGGCGGAAAACCTGATGGCCGTGCCGGGCACGCGCTATTACGGTGAAAACATTCTGGTGCACGAATTTTCGCACAATATTCTGGGGGCGATCCGTCAGGTCGATCCGGCCCTGATGAAGCGCATCGAAGCCGCCTTTATCAACGCCAAGGCCAATGGTTTGTGGCGCGCCGCCTATATGGCGCTTAATGTCGATGAATACTGGGCCGAAGGGACGCAGTTCTGGTTCAATTCGAACATGGCCTATAAGCTGGACGGGCTGGTCGTCGTCAACGACACGGACCTCAAGGCCCACGACCCTCAGCTTTATGCCGTACTGACCGAGGTTTACGGCCGCACACATCGCATCGCCGGCGACGCCTTCTATGGCCACAGCGCACGGCTCAACAGCGCCCCCGCCGATCTCAAGAACGACTGCTATTCTTAAAGCTTATCGATCGCCGCCTGCGGTTCGGTGAACCATTTGGCGCCCCCTTCGGTGACATACATGTGGTCCTCCAGCCGGATGCCGAAGCGTTCCGGCACGACGATCATCGGCTCGTTGGAAAAGCACATGCCCGGCGCTAGCGGCGTTGTGTCGCCGCGCACCAGATAGGCCGGTTCGTGGATATTCAGCCCGATGCCGTGCCCCGTCCGGTGCGGCGTGCCGGGCAGCGCATAGTCTGGCCCCAGCCCATACTTTTCCAGCACGGCGCGCGCCGCATAGTCCACGGCCTCGCACGGAATGCCGACCTCGACACGCGCAAAAGCTGCGGCCTGCGCCTCTTTTTCGATGTCCCAGATGCGCCGCTGCTCCGGCGTCGCCTGACCGAAAACATAGGTACGGGTGATGTCGGAGGTGTAACCCTGCACGTAACAGCCCGTATCGATCAGGACGAGGTCGTTCGCTTTCAGGGTCTGCACACCCGGCAGGCCGTGCGGATAGGCGGTGGCGTGGCCGAACTGCACGATGACAAACGAATTGCCCGCCGCGCCCAGTTTTCGGTGCGCCGCCTCGATGAAGTTGATGACCTCGGTCGTGGTGATGCCCTCGCGCAGGATGCGGGCGGTCGCCTTATGCACAGTTTCGGTCATTGACTTCGCCTGTTGCATCAGGGCGATTTCGGCCGCCGACTTATACATCCGGCAGCCATTGATCACCGAAGACGCCTCGACAATCTCCAGCCCGGTTTCGAGTCCCAGACGACTAACCATCTCGAAACTCATGGCCGGATCGACAGCGATTTTCGACAAACCTCGATCGGCCATCGCCTGTTTGATCAGGGCGTGCGGGCTCTCGTCCTCCTGCCACAGACGCAGATCGAACGGCAGTTTCAGATCGGCCTCGACCGAGCCGCGCTCGAAGAACGGGCAGATGAAAACCGGTGCGCCATCTACCGGCAACAAAAGCGCGATCAGCCGCTCCGATGCCCCCCACGGCAGGCCGGCAAAGTAGCGCAAGGACGCCCCCGCCCCGATCAGCAGCGCCTGAGCCCCCATATCGCGCGTCAGACGCCGCGCCTTGTTTAGTCGCGCTTCATATTCGGCAACCGCAATGGCGGGCGCGGCCACCAGCGGACGCAGCGCGCCCAGTTCGGCTTCGACATCGGAATCACCAATCGACATAATGCTTTATCCAAATCTTTTGAGGTCGAAGACATCGGGGCCCACCCCGGACGCCAGCATATCGGCGACGATTTCGCCGGTCGTTGCCCCCAACGTCAAGCCCAGATGCTGATGACCGATAGCGTAGTAGAGGTTGTCGGCGCGGTCGCTGCGCCCGATAGCGGGCAGATAGTCCGGCAGGGTCGGACGAATACCCACCCATTCGACCAGTTCGCCGCGCAGAGGCAGGTTCAGCTCCAGTGCGTGACGGCGCAGGGCCTGCCATTTGCGCGGATCGGCAGGAGCGTCGATTCGATTCAATTCGACAAAGCTGGCGGCACGCAGACCACTGTCAAAACCGGTAACGATCATCGAGCGGTCCTCAAACACCACGGGCGGGTGTCCTTCCGGCCAGCCGTGATCGCGACTCTGGATATGGTAGCCGCGTTCGGCCACGATCGGCACCTTGTGCCCCAGCGGCTCCAGCAGTGCCTTCGACCACACCCCCGCCGCGACGACAATGTGATCAGCCTCCAGGACTTCGCCGGCTTCCAGCCTGACCGCAGCCTGACCGTCCGTTCGCACCAGACCTGTGACCTCGGTCGTCAGCACCTCACCGCCGCGCGCGACGAAGGTCGCCTCCATCTCGCGCAGCAGTCTCGCCGTATCGGTGACCTGCCCCGTATTTTCAAAGCGGATGGCGCCGTGGATCGGGACCGTCGTCAGGGACGACAGAGCCGCCCGTTCCTCAGGCGTCACTTCTCGCCAGTGCGCCGTGCCGGTATCCGCCGTCCGCCAGCTTTTCAGGCCGTCAGCAGCGCTGGCCCCGCTCTCCCATACTATATAATGTCCATCCTGACGCAACAGGTCCGGCCGGGCGATATCGGCAACCAGTCTTGCCCAGGCGGGCATGGCTCCGGCGATCAGCCCTGACAGGGCGGCCTTGCCCCGTTCGAAGCGCGCCTGCCGCGCTGCCCGCAATAACCGCAGCGAAAAGGGCAGCCACGCACCGATTCCCCCCGGCGGCAGGGAGAGAGCCCCGCCGCGCATGAACCAGCGACGCGGTGCCGACCGCACCATATCCATAGAGGCCAGAGGCTCGACCTGCTCGATCGCGATATGGCCCGCATTGCCATAGGAGGCCGTCGTGCGCACCGCGTCACGGTCGATCAGCCGGACCTGATAACCGCGGCCTTGCAGCCTGAGCGCAATGGACAGACCGACAATGCCGCCCCCGATGACGATAGTCCTCATTTTAGCACACGTAACCTTCTTGCATTGCACTATCGCATATAGTATACGGTATATATTCTCGTGCAAGCCTTAGAGCGTATTCCGGTCTGATTCACACCGCACTCGCTTATAAGTTTTTGTTTTGACGTATATGTTCCCGAAAACCATTGCACAGTTTCCGGGCGGCGCTTTAGGAGCTTTGATATGAAAATCGACTGGCAAGGTGTGTTTCCGGCCGTTACCACGCAATTCAAACCCGACCTTTCCATCGATTACGCCGACTCGCAACGGGTCGTGGACGATCTGATCAAGGACGGTGTTACCGGCATTATCGCGCTGGGCACCTGCGGCGAAAATAACTCCCTCGAAGCCGATGAAAAGCGCAAGCTGCTGACCGCCATCGTCGAAGTCGTCGCCGGTCGCGTACCGGTCGTCGTCGGTACGTCGGAACTGACCACCCCGCGCGCCATCGCCTTCGCGCAGGACGCTGAAAAAATCGGTGCCACGGGTCTGATGCTGTTGCCCGCCATGGTTTATGTGCCGAAAACCGAAGAGCTGGTTGCGCACTTCACGCAGGTCGCCGACGCCACGTCGCTGCCGATCATGCTCTACAACAACCCGACCGCCTACCGCGTCAATATCGGTAACGATGCCCTCGAAGCTCTGCGCCCGGTGAAAAACATCGTCGCCGTCAAGGAGTCCGCCGCCGACACCCGCCGCTTTACCGACGTCTATAATGCCTTCGGCGACCGCTACTCGATCTTCGCCGGTCTCGACGATGTCGCCTATGAAGGCCTGCTGCTCGGCGCCCAGGGCTGGGTGTCGGGCCTGACCTCGGCCTTCCCGCACGAATCCGTCATGCTGGTCAAGGCGCTGAAAGCCGGCGATCTGAAGACGGCGCTGGAAATCTATCGCTGGTTCCTGCCGCTGCTGCACCTCGACGCCGAGCACGACCTCGTTCAGTCGATCAAGCTGGCCGAACAGATCATGGGCCGTGGTTCCGAACGCGTCCGTATGCCGCGCCTGCCGCTGACCGGCGAACGCCGGGCTCAGGTGACGAAAATGGTCGAAGAGGCCGCCGCCTCGCGCCCCAGCCTTAGCATCAACAAGGCTGCCTAAAGGTAATGGGGGCGTAACGCCCCCATACCCCCTTACTTTTCACTTTCCTGATCCTGCACGGCAAAGTATTTGCGGCTTTGCCGCTTCTCTTTATCTGTGAGTGTCTTATGCGTCATACCTTTTTCTGCATCGACGGTCACACAGCGGGCAACCCCGTCAGACTCGTTGCGGGCGGTGCGCCACTGCTGGCCGGATCGAACATGTCCGAGCGACGGCAGGATTTCCTCAACCGCTTCGACTGGATCAGGACCGGCCTGTGCTATGAGCCGCGCGGCCACGACATGATGTCGGGGGGCTTTCTCTATCCGCCGACACAGCCCGATACCGATGCCGGGATTCTGTTTATCGAGACCTCCGGCTGCCTGCCCATGTGCGGCCACGGCACCATCGGTATGGTCACCTTCGCGCTGGAAAACGGACTGATCATCCCGCGCACGCCCGGCAAGCTGAAACTGGAAGTGCCGGCGGGTGTGATTAATATCGACTACCAGACAAACGGCGCGAAGGTCACGGCGGTGAAGATCACCAATGTCCCCGCCTATCTGGCAAAAACGGGCATCGAGATCGACGTGCCGGACTTTGGGCACCTGACGCTCGACGTGTCCTACGGCGGCAATTACTACGCCATTATCGAGCCGACCGCAGACGGCCCCTATACCGGGCTCGACGCGCTCGGTGCGGCACGCATTGTCGAATTGTCGCGCAAAATCAGATCACTGGTGCAGGAAGCTTATGTACCCGTGCACCCGCTCGATCCCACCATTCGCGGCGTCAGCCACGTTCTGTGGGCCGACGTACCCAAAAACGCCGAAGGGGAAGCCAACCCCGCGCATGGCCGTAACGCCGTCTTTTACGGTGAACGCGCCATCGACCGGTCGCCCTGCGGCACCGGCACCTCGGCGCGACTGGCGCACCTGCACGCCACGGGCCGCCTCGCGGTGGGCGAGCCCTTCGTCCATCAGAGCTATATCTGTTCGCGCTTTACCGGTGTGGTGACCAAAGAGGTCGATCTGAACGGTCAGGCGGCCATTATTCCATCCATCGAAGGCTCGGCCATCTCGACCGGTTTCAATACGATCTGGATCGATCGCGAAGATCAGTTCTGGGAAGGTTTTCAGGTTCTCTGACCTTATTCGACCTATGAGTGATTTTGTATCGGGAGAGACAACATAGACTTGCCAGACTCAGGGAATAGCGGGTAGTGTGGTATACTTTATATAAACGAACGTGGGTATAAACTCACCTTTCCTCCCCTAAGGTTTCGGCTTCATGGCCATTATTGTTCAAACCCTCTCCGAACAGATATTTACGCTGGTCCGTGACCAGATTATTTCCGGCAAGATCCCTATCAATGAATCCATCCGTCAGGATGCGCTGGCCGCCGAACTGGGCGTCAGCAAGATACCTCTGCGCGAGGCGCTGGCGCGACTGGAGCAGGACGGGCTGCTGCTCAACCTCAAGAACCGCGGCTATTTCGTCCGTCCGCTGAACTCCGACGAGGTCGAGGAAATCTACGCCCTGCGTCTCAAGATCGAGCCCGATGCCGTGGCGCAGGCCTCTCTGGTCGCCACCGATGCCG
This sequence comes from Asticcacaulis aquaticus, assembly GCF_028550415.1. Lineage (GTDB taxonomy): Bacteria > Pseudomonadota > Alphaproteobacteria > Caulobacterales > Caulobacteraceae > Asticcacaulis > Asticcacaulis aquaticus. The sequence continues at coordinate 90,119 of NZ_JAQQKX010000006.1, read as the reverse complement.
ATCGCCGCGTCGCCAAAGACGCCTTGCTGGCGCTGGACGCCGCCGCCCACTCGGACAAAGGTGAGGTCGGCAAGCTCAATCGCGCCTTCCACATGGCCCTGGTGCGGCCCCTGAACCGTCAGGTGACCATCCAGATCATCGAGCGCCTGCACATCATTTCCGAACGCTATGTCGGCAAGCACCTGGAGCCCGCCGGTCGCGACGACCGCGCCCACAAGGAACATACCGAGATGTACGAGGTATGGGCCGCCGGCAAGGCGCAGCAGGCTTCGGCCATGATGCACGATCACATCGCCTCGACCCTCTACGACCTCAGGGCACAGTTCGCCGATCAGGGCTGAACCACACGGCAAAGACCATGAAAAAGGGCCGGAGGGCCCTTTTGTTTTGCAGGTTCGGGGCGTTACGCCCCTTCCTTTTTCAGGCGGCTGTTCCAGCGACCATAGGAGAAATAGACCACCAGACCGATGGCCATCCAGATAAAGGTGAAGACCTGGCTTTTAACCGGCAGGCTGTAGAAGATGAAGCCGCACCCTAAAATCGTCGCGACACCCACCAGAATGTAAGCAGGCACCTTGAAGGTGCGTGGCAGGTCGGGGAAGCGACGGCGCAGGATGATCATCGACAAAGCTACCGCTATGAACGCGATCAGGGTTCCGGCGTTCGACAGGGCCGCGATTTCATCAAGCGGTACGAAACCCGCAAAAACGGCCACGAAAACGCCGGTAACCAACGTAATCAAGGCGGGTGAGCCTTTCTTGTTTACCTTGGACACGACTTTCGGCAGCAGACCATCGCGGGCCATGACGAAGAAGATACGGCTTTGGCCATACATCATGACCAGAATGACCGACGGCAGGGCAACGATCGCCGCTAAACCGACCAGCGTGGCCATCAGGGGATAACCAACTTCTCGCAGCACATGTGGCAAGGCCTCACCCGAAAAGGCGAACTTATGGAAGTCGACCGCGCCGATAGCCGAACCCGCCACCAGCATGTAGATAAGCGTCGAAACAGCCATCGAACCCAAAATACCGATAGTCAGGTCGCGACCGGGATTCTTGGCTTCTTCCGCCGAAGTGGATACAGCGTCGAAACCGAAGAAGGCAAAGAAGACAATGGCCGTCGCGGCCATAATTCCGTATTTCTTGCCCTCCATTTCCTGAGCCAGAAAACCATAAGGCGCAAACGGATCGTAATTACCTGCCTGTACGTGCGGCAGAGTCAGAAAGACGAAAGCCCCCAGCGCAACGATCTTGATGATAACCAACAAGATGTTGAGTGTGGCACTTTCGCGCGCTCCAATGAGCAACAGCCCCATCACGCCAAGCGACACCAGAACCGCAGGCAGGTTCACCAATCCTCCGGCATGGGGCGCATGCATCAGTATATCGGGTAACTGAAGACCCAGCCCATCGTGCAGCCAGCCAAAAAGATGTGCCGACCAGCTTACCGCAACGGTCGAGCAGGCCAGAGAATATTCGAGGATCAGCGCCCAGCCGACAATCCAGCCTGCAACTTCCCCGATGGCCGAATAGGTGTAGGTATAGGCCGAACCCGCCGTTGGGATCAGGGTGGACATTTCGGTGTAGCACAACGCCGCGCAGGCGCAGACGAGGCCACAGAGGGCGAAGGAAACGAGTACGCCTGGCCCGGCCAGACCCGCGCCCGTCCCAGTCAGCGAATAAATCCCTGTGCCGATGATGCCGCCGATCCCCAGCGCCATAAGGTGCGGCCAACTCAGCGTCTTGGCGAGCGCCTTGCCATCCTCTTCCGCCCTGACGAGCGGCTTAAGTGGTCCGAAAAGTCCCATGATTAGTCCCCTTGGTAATGTGTGGTCAGTACGGTGTGAATTGGTCCTGCTGTCAATCACCCGTCACGATATTGTCGCAAAAGATACAAGTTTTACGGCGTAAAAAAACCACGCCGTGGTGAGCGGCGTGGTTTTGATATTTAAGCGGGCAGAAGGTTCAGCGTCACCGGGGCGGCGCCCAGCGTCACCGCGTAGGCCCCCAGTTCAACCGGCGCCTTGGCGCTGTAAGCCTTCGCGCCCTTGACGGTCGCTTCCGCCGTCACATAGGCCTTGGGCGTATGGGCGTCAGCCGCATCGAAGGTCACGCTGACCTTGCCGGTGGCCGTATCGTAGGCGACGGCGGCGATCTTACCGGCATCGAGCGTGATCCACAGACCGGCGGGCGCGATGAACACCCGGCGGCGGGCGCTGTCCTTCGGCGTGAAGGTGACGACCGAACCCGTCGTCTTCACGATGCCGCCAAAGCCTGTCCAGCCGAAGGTCGGGTGTTTGACTAGGTACGACGCCGACGACACCGCGTGGCCGAAGAAGCTCATGCCGTAGTCGCCATTGATGGCGTCCCACTTCATGGCGTCGGGGAAGGAGTGGAAGGCCGCCGAGGCGAAGCCCTCTTCGTCGATATTGGTCAGCGAGCCCATCAAACCGCCATAGGCGACGCGCAGCATATAGAGATCGTCCGGCGCGGCGCGGTAGGCGTCGAACAAAGGCACGGCGTTGAGCGAGGAGCCGTAATGGTGCAACTGACGCTCGATGCGCGACTGCTTGCCGGCATAGAGGAAGTCCCAGAACCGTCGCGCCGAGCCGTTATAGCCCCAGTGCGGAATGGCCGGATCATAGGCCATGATGACTTCGCGGGTCACATCGGCCTGTGCCTGATGGCCGAAATAGCGCATCCACATATAGACCTCGGCCTGACCGGTCGAATCCCACGGCATTTCCGAGCCGAACGGATATTTCAGCGTCTTCCAGTGATCGACGCGGCCTTTCATCAGGGACTCGACCTCGGACGCCAGCGTATCCATCTTCTCGCGCTTCAGGTCCTGAAGGATATAGACGAAGACATCGCCTTCCATCTGACCGAACTGCGTATAGTACGGCGCCTTGGTCATCATGGCCTTGGTCGTTTCCGCCGCGCGGGTCAGATAGGTCTGCCACGTCTCGCCCGTCGCCATGCCGGTGTGGTAGCGGTTGACGCGGTAGAGCGTCCACCACGCCGCCGCCGGGTGCGGGTAGTTGTAAGAGCGCCCCAGATCGGCGGCGTGCTTGCGATCCCAGGCCGACCATACCTTCCAGTTGAGGCTCTCGTCATAGGTGCCCTTGGGCATGCCCTCGGGGTCGTAGAACATGACCGACTTGCGCACGCCGTATTTGTCGGGACCTTCCGCGGTCTGGATCTTGCCCCATAGGGTGCTGTTGGCGAAGCGTTCGAATTTCGCCACTTCTTCGGCGTTCGGATTGTCGAGTTGCTTCATGATCGCCGCCAGCCACGCCCCAGCCCCGCCCTCGTCGCTCAGGCCCGAGACCCAGACGCGGTTGTCCTGAAGCACCAGCTTGTTGGTTTCCCGGTCATAGATCATGATCGACGGCGAACGCCCAAAGGCGTCGTTCGGGTTCTCGTACCACTGCTTGGTGGTCAGGAACTCACCCATCTTCGCCACGGCCAGATCCTGCGGCTGGGTGACCTTGTAGTGGATCGTCTGCTGCGTGCCGTCGGCATAGGTGACGTCGAGGCGCGCGCGGCCCAGAACCTTGCCCGCGACCGTGTATTTGAGCCAGCCGCCCTTGACCGTGCCCGCAGGCGTGACCTCAAGCGCCCCCGCCGGACGCACGGCGATGTCCTTGACGGCCTTCGGCGCATGCAGGAACAGGTCGGCGGGCAGGTCCGTCGGCACCACATAGCCCGGCAGGCCCACGGCCACGGGACGGTTATGTTTGATAAGCGTCGGTTCGATCTCGCGGATCGTCGGCGACAGAACGAACTTCACCGCCACCGTGGTCGACGCGCCCGGCTTTATGAACAGCGAGGTCGGCGTGTTCCACTGCTCGATGCCCTTCCATTCCGTGTCGGCGAAGCCCTTGGCATTGGTCATCCAGTTATAGAAGCCTTCGAACGTCATGTTGCGCGGTTCGATATCGGTGTAGATCTTCGGCGTCTTGTCTTCGTTGCGGCCATTGAGGATCGGCTTGTACAGCTCGAACTTCGCCGTGTCGGTCTCCGGCAGGACCAGCAGCGACGGCCCCTGCCCGTTCAGGCGGTTGACCTGAAGATAGCCGGCATTCAGGCCGACATAGGGGTCGTAGAAGGAGGCGACGTCGTGCGCTTCTTCGAGATGACGGCCCGTGATGATGTTGTCGAAGACCATGGCGATGCCGAGGCCGCCGACCTCGATCGTTTTGGCGGTCGGGTTGCTCAGGGTGAATTTCAGCACCAGCTTACCGCCGACCACCGCCCAGGTCCGTACGACCTTCAGCGGCAGGTTGCCAAGGCTGGGGGTAATATCCGCCGCCGCCAGCGCCCCCTTGGGTTTCGGCAATGCCTTGACCTTGACGCGCTTGAAGGCCGTCGAATGGTCGCTCCATGCCTCTTCACCTTCAGAGCGGACGCGCAGGTCGAGATCGCCCAGACGATAGCAGCCATCACCGAGGCGCTGGGTGAACTTGTTCGACGGCGCGAAATCGAAGCCGCCGCCGACGCCCTTGGGGGCCAACGAGACGAGGGTCTGCGAGGTTTCCTGAAGCGAGACCATGAAGTCCGGCGTTTCGAACAACAGGGTCTGAGCGTCCGGGCTGTTCCACAGGTTCTCGGCGCGCGCCACGGCGGGCGCGACAAAGGCCGACGCCAGAGCGATCAGGCTGGTTCGGCGGGACAGCGTCGACGCGGCGGAAAAGGTCATGGCGGGTCTTTCTAAGTCGTTTAAAGTTTAACGCGCATTTGAATCCAAAAACCGCTGTACACTTTTTGGAATGCGCTCTGAAAAGAAGCGCCCGTCGGGAAGATTCCACACGACGGACGCTTGAAGTCTCGCGCGCGGGACGACACCCGGCCTAAGGAAGCAAAACCGATCACCCCGACGCGCTTGGTACGCACAGATCGGACACGACATTCCCGGAGAGGCCCGTCACATCCGATCTGTGAAATTTAAACCATCACCCGATGGCGTCGTCAAATATAAAATATACGATTTTGCAATATATCTGATTTATTTACGATTTTTGTTCGCATCAATGATCGCGACCGCCCCGCCTGACGGCGCGATCACCAGTTTCATCGTTGAGGCCTTCGTCACCTCGGCGTCCGATTTTGTGAGGGTCGAGACCGTGGCCCCGTCCTGCCATAGGCGGACCTTGAAAGCGCCATCACCAAGGAAACTCAGCGGCACCTCGATCGTGCGGCCCTGTTCATTGGTCATGGCCCCGATGAACCAGCGATCGCCCTTGCGGCGGGCGGTGACGATATATTGTCCGATATCGCCCAGCAGGACGCGCGTCTCGTCCCACGTCGTCGGCACGGCCTGAATGACCTCGACGCCGTCTTCCCAATGGCCATCAGGCTTCTTGTAGGCCTGAGGCGCATCGGAGACCATGACCAGCGGACTGTCGTAGACGATATACATGGCGACGGCCTGCCCGCGCGTCGTCTGGGTCAGGGGACGGTTTTCGTGGATCGCGAAGGTCTCCGGCGTGCGGTGGGCAAAGCCGCCGGGCGTATAGTCGATCGGCCCCAGAATCATCCGCGTAAAGGGCAAGGTAACGTTGTGCGTGGCGGTGATCCGCGTCGTCCACTTGTTGTACTCGGCCCCCAGCACGCCTTCCTGCGTCACGTAGTTGGGGTAGGTCCGCACCAAACCGTTCGGCGCATAAGCCCCGTGCAGGTCGACCAGCAACTTGTGGTCGGCGGCCTTCGACAGCACCTTGTGGAAATAGTCGACCATGTCCTGATCGGAACGGTCCATGAAGTCTATCTTGACCCCGGCGATACCCCATTTTTCATAGGCGGCAAAGGCGGCGTCCATCTGCCAGTCCAGTTGCTCCCATTGCAGCCAGATCATCACGCGCACACCGCGGTCTTTGGCGTACTTGATGATCGCCGGCATATCGACGGCGGCGATGGGTTTGGTCACATCCGAGCCCGGCTTAGGACGCGTCGAGGAACCGACGTACCAGCCTTCGTCGATCAGGATGTAATCGAGCCCCATCTCTTTGGCGAAATCGACATAGGCCTTGTAGGTCTCGGTATTGATACCCGGATTGGCGACCGGCGCATTGAATCCGTTCCACCAGTCCCAGGCACTCTTGCCGCCCTTGATCCAGCTTGTGTCCTTGATCTTCGACGGTGCGCCCAGCGTGGCGATCAGATTCGATTCGACCAGATCGCGCGCGCTGTCGCCAATCATCACCACACGCCACGGCGTCTTGAATTCGGTGCCGGTCTGACTGATCTTCGCCACATAGGGCTTGATCGAGTCGCTGTCGAGCCGTGGCGGCAGTTTAACTGCCACGCCCAAACCATTGTCACCCTTACGATTATAGTAGGTCGCCGGATAGTGCTCGACATCGGATTCGGCCAGAGCAAACACCGTCTCGCCTTCGCCCGTCTTGCACACCAGCGGCGAGTCGTAGAGGCTGTGGTCGCGGATCATCGAGGCCTTGACCGCGTCGAACTCGCCTTCGTGGGCGTTGTGATATTTGCCGAGATTCAGCCCCCAGCAGTCGTAGTCCTTCGGGAACGAAAACTCGGTCTTTTCACCGTAGATACCGAAGCTCTGGAAATCCCCTTGGTTCGGCACGACGTACCGCAGGGCCACACCATTGTCATAGGCGCGCACGACGATACCTAAGCGCCGCTCACCGCCCGTTTCCTTGAAGGTGAGTGCGGTTTCCGTATAGACGTCCGGCGCGCTCTTCGCCTTGCCCAGCACAATGGCATAGGTCTCGTTGACCTGACGCACCTTGACGTCGGCGATCTCAAAACCCTTCGCGCCGAAGCCCGCCACATCCGTGCGCAAGCCAAGCTCCGACGTCGCGATAACCGGCTTGCCTTCGAAGGTCACCGCGTATTTGGGCAGGCCCGCAGACGCCTTGTCCAGCGTGATCGCCACGCGACCGTCCGGCGATGCCGTCGTCCACACCTCGGCCTGAGTGGCTCCGGCCAGCAGCACTGACGACGCGGCAATCGTTTTAAAAAACAGAGTCATATGGCAAGTTTCTAAGGTTTGACGTCGATCAGGTTGGTGACGAAATAGCCGGTCAGCTTGTCCCAGTAATAGGGCTGAAAGACCGCATGATTTGTATTGGGCAGGATGACCAGTTCGTGTGGCTTGCCCGCCTTGATCAGGGCTTCCGACAGGCGCAGCGAAGCCGCCACGGGCACGTTGTCGTCGATATCGCCGTGGATCAGCATCAGCTTGCCTTTGAGGTTTTTGGCCACGGAAATATTGGAGTTGCGCTCCCACGTCGCATCATCCGCTATGCCCATCGACACTTCCGGCCACCACGCCTTGTCGAGCCTGAGATCGTGATTGCCCGACGAAGCCACCCCGACCTTGTAAAAGTCGGGCCGCCGCAGAAGAAACCGCGCCGTATCGTAGCCGCCCGCCGAACCGCCATAGACGCCGACGCGGTTAAGATCGAAATAGGGGTACTTCGCTTTCATCGCCTTGAGGACGTGGATGTGATCGTCCAGCCCGACTTCGCCGAGGTTCTGATAGGCCGGTAAGCGGAATACCTTGCCGCGTTGCGACGTGCCGCGCCCATCGATGGTCACCACGATAGCGCCGTACTGCGCCAGGGCATTGGTCGAGGCGACGACATTGTCCTCATAGGACTCCCCAAAGCGGTGCGTCGTCGGACCGGTATAGACGTTTTCGATCACCGCATAGGACTTCGACGGATCGAAGTTGGCCGGGCGATAGATCATGCCGTAAAGCTTGGTCTTGCCGTCATCGGCCAAAGTTTCGAACGGCTCCGGCGGCGTGAATCCCGTGGCCAGCAAGACCGACGGATCGGCGCGGCCCAGTTCGGCAACGATGGCGCCGTCGACCGCCCGGCGCAGGACGGTTTTCGTCGGCACGGTCGGCGACGACATACGGTCGATGATCCACTGCCCGTCGTCGGAGACCTTGACCTCGTGGTCCAGAGGCTCCGGCGTCAGATGGCTGATTTTCCCGTCCAGCGTCACGCGGTACAGGCTCTTGAAATACGGATTGACGCCCGCCTCGCGCCCGATGCCGGTGATCAGGATGACCCCGTCCTTGGCGACGTGGTTGATCTCGGTGACCTCCCACGCGCCCTTGGTCAGGGCCTTGCCGCCATTGGGGTCTTCGCCGCGCTTGATGAAGTAAAGCTGCGCCCAGTTGCTGCGTTCGGAAATGACCAGATAGCCGCCCAGTTCCGGCGCGTTGCGGATGCCGCTCGATGTCACCGTGACCAGTGGCTTCAGGGCCTCACGCACGCGCAGATCGGCCTTACCCGTCACCGGATCGACTTCGTAGAGCGTGATTTCGCCATAGCCGCGCGCCTGCCATTCGTAGATGACCTTGCCCGACTCGTCCCAGTAGATCGGCGGATCGCCCGGCCACAGCAGCGACAGAGAGGGCACATCGAGCAGCTTGACCGGCGACAGCCCGCCCTTCCCCGCTGCGGCCACATCAATGACCAGCGGATGGATCTGCGGCACGTCCTTCGCCCCGGCGGTGGGGTAGACGTAGGAAAATTCGCGCGGGAACTGACTGCCCGGCGGGTTCTGCTGCACGGCGTGCCAGATATAACTGCCGTTGCGGTCCATGCGGTAGGTGACAAGCTTCTGCGAATCCGCCGACCACTGCGCGGCGATGCGCGCATCCGGCGTCTCGGAATTGGCCGCCGCCATGGCCCCCAGCAGCGGATAGTTCTGCCCGTAGCGCCGGTCGTAGCTGCCGTCGGTGGTCAGAGCCGTCTCACGTCCCGTCGCCACATCGACCAGCCACAGATTGTAGTTGCGCGCGATGATCTTCGACTTGCCGTCCGGCGACATCAGCCCATCGTCCTTCGCCGGCGGGATAACCGGCTTCAGCGCCCCCGCCTCATAGAGCCATTCGCGGCCGTTGACGGCGAGCTTAAGCACCTTTTTGTCGGCGTCGTAATCGAGCGGACGCACATCCGCGACACCCTCGATTTTCACGCCCTGCGCCGTCAGCATCGGCGTCAGAGTGGCTTCGGTAACGATATCGGTCAGCGTGCCGGTGGCGGAATCGGCATGGACGATGCGCCCTGCGCCCTTCGCGCCCAGACGATATATCACGCCCTTGCCCCCGCCCGTAAACCGCGCCCGGATATCGAGGTCGGTGATCAGCGCCCCCACCTTACCCGGCAGGTACATGTCGGCCTTTACCGCGCGCGGATCGGGCGCCGTCACAGAGGCCTGAGCCAAGACCTGCGTCACCGGCCCCATAGACAGGGTCGACAGGCAGACAGCGAGGAAAATCGGTTTCAAAGCCATAACAGGTACTTCTCTCATACACGTGACCCGGCGACCTGAGCCGCCGGGCGTAAACTTAAAGGTGCGTGCCGCCTTAGTCTTCGGTGATCACCGTAACCGTCAGCGTACCGGCATTGTCGGCGAAAATATCGTCGTTCAATCCGAACTGGAGTTTTTTAGCGCGCGCCGGGACGGTTACGGTAAAGGCCTCTCCTACGGCAAAAGGCCGTGCCACCAGCGCCCCTTTGTCATCGACGAACACGCCGACCAGTTCATTCAGATGCACCGGATAGCTGGACGGATCGATAAAGCGCGCCGGAAACAACGTGCCCGACCCACCGGGCTGCTCCGTCGCGACGAAATCGGCCTGCCCCGCCGGTCCGAAAAAAGCCCCGCCGGGAATAGTCGAGGTCGTGCCGGTCGCCGTAATGCGGATCGACGCCCCCGGCACGATTTTCAGGCCCTTGACCTCAACCGGCTTGGTGCCGTCATTGCGCCCGAACGGAATGTTGGGATTGGCCTTAAGGCTCCATGGCATGGCCGTACCGGGCACGTTCAGAACGACGGTCTCCGCCAAAGCCGCCCCGGCCAGGCCTCCCAAAATCACGCTTAAACCCATCACTTTTGCCAGCATTGGATTACCCCTGAAAAACACCTGCGCATGGTCCTCCGATCTCATCACAAAGTCAAATACTTTATACGATATACTTTGCGTTATGAAAAAGGCCCCAACCGCGAACGGCTGAGGCCTTTCCTTCTATCTTAACAACGTCTCTTAGTAGCGGAAACGCGCACTCAACTGGATCGTACGAGCCGCCACCCGAACACCGGCGGGAATGATATTATTCGCCCCGTAATAGGTGTTTGTATTGTTTTCCGTCAGGTTCGTACCTTCCAGCGACAGCGTCATATATTTCACCGGCGTCCAGTTGATGGCCGCGTCGAGACGCTCCGTTGGCTGGTAATAGGTGCTGTAACCGAGGGCCGAATAGCCGTCGAGATTGGCGCGCCACTTGTCGCGATAGTTATAGGCGACACGCGCGCTCAGCTTCGGTGTGTCATAGTAAAGCGCAAAGTTATAGGTCGTTTTCGAGTTGTTCGGCGCGTCGAAGATACCCGGGATCGTGTCGATCTGCGCCTGGGTGATCGGCTCACCGTTATAGTACTCGAAAAGTATCTCGGCCTTGTTGTTATAGGTCACATTGGCCTGAGCACCGAAATTGCTCCACGGCTTCGGCAGGAAGTCGAAGAAGCCCTGCGCGTTGAGTTCAATACCCTGGAACATACCACCGGCGGCATTGACCGGGCGGCTGATGCGATAACGCGAGCCATTGTAATCTTCGAAGGTATAGCCCCAGATGATGAAGCCATCCGGTTCCTTTTGGTAGATGGCTGCCGACAGGATACCCCCGCGGCCGAAATAGTATTCCAGCGACGCATCATAGCTGGTTTCCTTGTTCGGGCGCAGGTTCGGGTTGCCACCGTAACCACAGTTACAGCCAAGGGTATCGTAGAAGACGAAGGTGCTGGTATCCGAGAAGTTCGGGCGCTGGATATTGACGCCGTAAGCGAGACGCAGCTGCAGTTTCGGCGTGAAGTGGATCACCGCATTGGCATTAGGCATGACATCTGTACCCTCGCCTTCCTGATACACCTCGAAGGGCGTTTCCATGTAGACGCCGTTCACCAGCATATTGCGACGGCTCATGGTCGTGCTGTTACCTGCGGTGGTCACAGAGCGTACACCGACGATACCGTCGACCGGAATAGCGCCGACATTGAACCCATAGGTAATCTGGGCATAGATGGCCGACGTCTTTTCATTGGATTCGAAGCTGCCGAGCAGTTGTTCAGTATCGACCACCTTGTCGTCCCAGTCGCCCGATCCTCCATGGTAGGAGCGCTGGGTGAACAGGTACTGCCGGAAAGCATCGTAGTTTTGCAGCAGGCTGTTGCGTGAAATGCGATACCAGCTCGGCAGGCCCGAACCGCCCGCTTCGCTCTGAACCAGTTCGTAGGTGCTGCCACCCGGAACGCTGGTGAGGGCTACCGGTGTATTGAACCCAGCGTAGCGGTAACCATAGGCGCGGCCCAGATCGCGGTCGGTATGACGAACGCCCAGTTGCAGGGTGCGGAAGAACTTGTCATCGCTGAGACGATGCGTGACATCGAGCGCAAAGACCGTTTCCTTGCTGCTTTCGAAACCCTTGCCGTCTTCGAATTCCTTGAGCGTGTAGTTGCTTATGTTCGACGGGCTGGCACCGAGATATTCCACGAACGGACCACCGCCGGGAATCTTGTTCGACACCATATCGATGGTAAAGCCGGTCAACCCTTTGAGACGCAGGGTCTGGGTCATCCACTGGTTATTGAACGAATTTTCATCACGATAGGCCGTGAAATTGACGTTGGTCTTTTCGTTGTGCCAGTGCGCTTCGAAGTTGACGCGATTGTTTTCGGCCACATTGAAGTCGTCGCGCGACGTCGGACCGACGGGCAGGATATCGCCATCCGTCGTGTTCGGGTCCGTCACGGTCATGCCGATGATCGTCTTGCCGTCGGCGGCGTAGCGGATGTTCGACAAAACGCCCGGGCTGTCCTTGATGCGGGTGTTGAGCGCACTATAGGCACGGTTTTCGCGTGATTTGAACGACGAGGCTTCGAGCACGACATCCAGCTGATCATTGATGCGCCACTGATAGGACGCGTTTAGCGACGGACGGCGAACCTTACCACTTTCGACGCCGTACTGTGCACGATAGATGGAGATATTGTTCGCGGCCTTCTGAGCATCGGTCGCGCCGGGCACGCTGGTCCACTGGGTGCCGCAACACCAGAACGATGCCGGGGTTTCGCTCTGAACATATTGTTCGTTATAGTTATTTTCCTGATAGGACAGGTTAACCAGGAAGCCCATCTCGCCATAGGGCGTGTCGAAACGCTTGGCGATCAGGGCGCTGCCGTAAGGGCTTTCGGTATCGCCGATGCTGCCATAGACGTTGCGGACGCTGCCCGCGAGGGTCCAGCCCTTTTTCAGGTCGAGCGGACGGCGAAGATCGACGTTCACCGTACCGGCGATCCCGCCTTCGACCTGATCGGCGGTGCGGGTCTTATAGACCTGAACCGATTTCAGCAGTTCGGCCGGAATGTCGTTCAGCGAGGCCGCGCGACCGACACCGGCATTGTTCGGGCTTCCGTTCAGGGTCGTCTGAACGTCGCTCATGCCGCGGATCATCAGGCTTTCGCCTTCGCCACGGGCGCGCGTGATCTGAACACCGGTGACGTGCGCCAGAGCTTCGACCACATTGTTGTCCGGCAGCTTGCCGACGTCTTCGGCATCGATGGCGTCGACGATCTGCGCGGACTTGCGCTTCTTGTCCACGGCCGACTGCAGGCTTTTGCGCAGGCCTTTGACGACGACGACGGTTTCTTCGTCGTCGGCTTCCGCCGCAGGCGCCGTGGTCGTCTGAGCGAACACCGGCGTGCAGTGCATGATGACCGCCAACCCCGTAGCGGCCAGCATAAAGGTTTTCTTTTTACTGACGTTTAGCATCTTGATCCCTCGACAATGTGGCGCCCCGTCCCCTGACTGTGCGCTCGTCTGAGGGTAAGAAGGACACGAAAAACGTCGGTAGTCAAAATATTTTATACGATATACGACCAATAAATGTCATTTTTATTAACAGGACAAAATCTGTTGTCACGATGTCACACCATATCGAGAGGTCTCAAGGCGTAAAATTATCCTGCGATATTAATGTGTATATAGGGCGCTTTCGTTTTCGGTTTATCGCAAGGTCATAAGTCGGACATAAACGACTTGCCCCTTCATTTGTATATGGTATACCAATAAACAAACGGAGGCATGACATGACCGGCTCGACTCACACCACGCGGCGCGACCTCATGACCGGTACAGCGGCCTTAGGGCTGCTGGCGGCGATTCCCGCCACGGCAGCAGCAAGACCCGGCCTGCGCTCGCTACCGCTGTCGGATGTGCGCCTTCTGCCCTCGCCGTTCAAAACGGCGGTCGATGTCAATGAGCGGTACCTCCTCAGCGTCGATCCGGACCGCCTGCTGCACAATTTCCGCAAGGGCGCGGGCCTGAAGCCCAGAGCCGAGATGTACGGCGGCTGGGAGCGCGACACCATCGCCGGACACAGCCTGGGCCATTATCTGTCGGCCATTTCGCTTATGCACGCTCAGACGGGCAATGTCGTGCTGAAGCAACGCGCCGCCTATATCATCGACGAACTGGCCCTGATTCAGGGCGCTCAGGGCGACGGCTATGTCGCGGGCTTCACGCGCAAGCGCAAGGACGGCACGGTCGTCGACGGCAAGGAAATCTTCCCGGAAATCATGGTGGGCGATATCCGCTCGGCCGGCTTCGACCTCAACGGCTGCTGGGTGCCGCTCTATAACTGGCACAAGCTCTATAGCGGCCTGTTCGACGCCCAGACCTTCTGCGGTCACGACAAGGGCCTGACCGTCGCTGTCGGGCTTGGCGTCTATATCGACAAGGTTTTCCGCGCCCTGAACGACGAGCAGGTGCAGAAGGTGCTGGATTGTGAATTCGGCGGGCTGAACGACTCGTTCGCCGAGCTTTACCGCCGCACGCAGAACCCGCGCTGGCTGGCTCTGGCCAACCGTCTGCACCACAAGCGCATCATCGATCCGCTGATGGCGGGCGAGGACAAGCTGGCCAACAATCACGCCAATACGCAGGTGCCCAAGCTTCTGGGCGAAGCGACCCTATACGAGGTCACCGGCCAGCCGGAACACCAGAAAGCCGCCAGCTTCTTCTGGGAGCGCGTCGTCAACCACCATTCCTACGTCATCGGCGGCAATGCCGACCGCGAATATTTCTTCGCGCCGGATACGATCTCCAAGCACATTACCGAAGCGACCTGCGAGCATTGCAACACCTATAATATGCTCAAGCTGACGCGGCACCTGTACGGCTGGAACCCGGACGCGCGCTATTTCGACTATTTCGAGCGCGCCCACTTCAATCACGTCCTGGCACAGCAAAACCCGAAGACCGGGATGTTCAGCTATATGACACCGCTGTTTACCGGGGCCGCGCGTGGCTTCTCCGATCCGGTCGACAACTGGACCTGCTGCCACGGCTCGGGGATGGAAAGCCACGCCAAGCACGGCGAGTCGATCTTCTGGGAGACGACGGACACCCTGTTCGTCAATCTGTACATCCCGGCGACCGCGAAATGGGCGTCAAAAGGCGCGCAAATCCGCCTCGATACCGGCTATCCCTATGACGGCGATATCCACCTGTCGATCCCGGCCCTGCGTCGTCCGACGGCCTTCAAGCTGGCCCTGCGCGTCCCGGCGTGGGCAAAGACCGCCGATCTCAGCCTCAATGGCAAGCCGGTCAAGGGCACGCGCAACGGCGGTTATCTGATCATCGAGCGCGTCTGGAGCGCGGGCGACAAGGTCAAACTCCGCCTGCCGCTCGACCTGCGTTTTGAAGCGACCAGCGATAATGCGCAGGTTGGTGCCCTGCTGCACGGGCCGCTGGTGCTGGCCGCCGATCTCGGTTCGGTCGAGATGCCCTATACGGGCACCGAACCGGCGCTGGTCGGCGACGACCTGCTGGCGACGTTCAAACCGGTGGCGCCGGACAAGGCTCATTACCGCACGCAGGGCTCCGGTCGTCCCGGCGACATGGATTTCGTGCCGTTTTACAGCCAGTATGAACGCCGTAGCGGCGTCTATTTCAAGAAATTCACCCAGACTCAGTGGACAACCGAAGAAGCCGCCTTCCTCGCCGAACAGGAACGTCAGCGCGATCTGGCGGCGCGCTCGGTGGATGTCATGTACCTCGGTGAGATGCAGCCCGAACGCGACCACAATCTCGAATCGGACGTCTCGTGGCCGGGCACCTATCGCGGGCGCAACGGGCGCGACGCGCGTCAGGGCGGCTTCATGCAATTCACGATGAAGGTGCGCCACGACGACGGCAAAGACCCGGGTCCGCTGAAACTTCAGGCGACCTACTGGGGCGACGACAAACGATCCTACGACATCCTGATCGACGGGCAAAAGGCCGTCAGCGTCTCGCATCCGAACGCGCCTAAACCGGGCGAGTTCTTCGACGAGACCTACGACATCCCCGAAGCGCTCACCAGGGGCAAATCGACGGTCCTCGTCCGCCTGCAACCGACCAACAACCGCTCCACCGGCATGGTCTTCGGCCTGCGCCTGTTCACTGCTCAATAGGATTCCCGATGCGCGCTTTGATTTCCACGGCGGCCCTGCTGACCGCCCTCGCCGTCTCGTCCGCTGCAAATGCTCAAGAGGGCAACGCGCGCGAAGCCTGCAAGAGCGGCACCTATACCGTGGTGTCCGGCACGCCCGAAGAAGCCCCGGTGCAATATGAGACCGAGCACTACGCCTTCCGCTGGAAAGAAGGCGCGGTCAACAAGGCCGACGCGGTGTCGGCGGGCGAAAAGCTTGAATATATATGGAAATTCTACATGCAGGGGACCGAATTCGCCGTCCCCTACTGCGACACCGATAAGAAGCACAAGGCCAATATCAATCTCGACCCGACCTTCGCCCTGTCCGGCGGCCCGACGGGCGAGCGCGATATGGGGATGTGGATTCACCCTCTGTCGCTGAAAGACAACTGGGGGCTGGCGCATGAATTCGCCCACGGGCTTCAGGGGGCGTCGCGCGGCTTCCGCGATTCGATCTATTCGGGCTGGCTGTGGGAAAACCACGCCAACTGGATCACGCATCAGTTGCCGTTCTTCCGCGACAACGTCCATTGCTCGGAGATGCTAGTCAACTTCCCGCACCTCTATTACGGCTCGACGCGCGACCGTTACTGTAGCTGGCAGTTCCTCGAATATCTGAAGAACGAGTACGGCTATGCCGCCGTCAACGACCTGTGGTCCAAGGCGCTGAAACCCGGTCAGGCGGGTTACGAGCAGGAAGATCCGTTCGTGGTGCTGATGCGTACTCAGGGCTGGAGCGTGGCCGACCTGAACGACGTCTTCGGTAACTGGGCCCTGCATAACGTCAACTGGGACTATATCAACCCGGACGGTGCGGATCAGGGCGTCGTATATCGCGAAAAGTACGGGTCTTATGATCAGCGCGACGGGCAGCGCGTCCTGCGCGTGACGCAGCTCGATCCGATCGATGCCAAGAAGCGTCAGTTCGCCGTACCGTTCGATTGGGCGCCACAGCGCTGGGGCTACAATATCGTGAAACTGATCCCCGATGCGGGCGCGAAAAAGGTCACGGTGACGTTCCGTGGCGTGGTGCAGGCGAAGCCCGCCAACGCCCTGCCCGGCCTTACTGATGAACCGAAGGCCGTCGCCGATCCCGGTTCGAACTGGCGCTGGGGCGTGGTCGCCATCGGGGCCAACGGCAAATCGCGCATTAGCCCGGTGGTCGATGGCGCGGACGGCGACATGATCTTCCCCGTCAGGGCCGACGATAAGGCGCTCTATCTGGTCGTCATGGGCGCGCCGGACATATACCAGAAGATCCAGTGGGATCAGCCGTGGCATTCGGTCTATCGCTATCCGTGGATGGCATCGTTTGATGGGGCCATGCCCGAAGGCTATCAGGCCGGTGCGCCTGCCCCTTCAGCCAAAGGCCACAAGCATAAGAATGGCGGCGGCTGGGTCGCCGACGGCGCGCAGGTGGACGACACCGTCTATGTCGGGCCTCAGGCCCGCGTTCTGGGTGGCAAGGTGACGGGTCGCGCCCGCATCGAGGACCACGCCCTGATCCTCAGCGGCGAAGTATCGGGCGACGCCGTGGTCGGCGGATTGAGCATCATTTCCAATGGCGTCACGGTCAAGGACAAGGCCGTCGTCCGCACCAGCTTTATGGGCATCGGCATGTTCGAGCCGAAGGCGACCATCGGCGGCACGGCGAAGCTTTACGGCGATGTTGAACTGCGCGGCGGCCCGACCCTAAGCAAGGGTGCCTATTCCGGCTTCGTCGATCAGGCGTCGCAGGACGATCCGAAAAAGGGTGCGGACCTGACGGATATACCGTCAGGCATTACCGCACACCCCGACTATGTCTGGCGACCGTGATATAAGGTTCAACATATCGGACAGACGTAAAGATCCGCGAAAGCGACCAGAAGGCTTTCCAAACAACCAACTGCTGGTAACCCACAAAGCTCACCGGCTTTTTACGGCTATTCCAATCAATAATTGAAACTAAAGCGCGCGTTTATAGAGCGCCAGCAGATTGGCCCAGGCTTTTTCAGCGGCGGCCTCGTTGTAAACCTGACTGGTGCGAACGGTCCAGCCGTGATCGGCGCCTTCGAACACCTCGACCGTGGCCGGTCGCGCGGCTGCGGCAAAGGCCGTCTTCAGGCGCGCCTTGGCCCCCGGATCTTTTGCGTCGTCATTAGCGGCGATTTCAATCAGGTACTCGGCCTTGGTTTGCGGAATAAGCAGATGCGGGCTCGACGGCTGATCGGTGGCCAGACCGCCCCCGTGGAACGACGCGACGGCGCCGATCCTATCAGGTACGGCGGCGGCGGTCCGGAAGGCGAGCGGGCCGCCCATGCAATAACCCTGAACACCCGCCTTGCGCTTCGTGTCGGTAACGGCCTGCGCATCAAGGAAAGCAAGGAAGGCTGCCGCGTCGCGCAAGGTCCCTTCCGGCGTGATACTGGCGCGCAGCGGGGTGAGCTTTTCGCGGTCGGCGGGGGTGGCGAAGTTGAACGTGCCCTCGACCACGGGCGATTTGCGCACCCGATAATAGGGGTTCGGCACCAGCACGACATAGCCTTCGGCCGCCAGCCGTCGCCCCATGTCTTCGAACACCGGGCGCAGGCCCATCACGTCGGTCCAGATCAGAACGGCGGGCCATTTGCCCTTCGCCGCCGGATGAAACAGGACCGCATCGGCTTCGCCGTCCGGCGTCTTTATCGTGACCGCCGTATCGGTCACCGCCGCGGCGGCATGGACGCTGGCGGAAGCGAGGGTCAGCCCGCCCGCCGCCGCAAGCCCGAACGCGCGACGCGACAGACGCGGATCATGGACCAGTCCCTGGTGGATGTCGTCATCGCACATGTGGCGCTCCCTTTTCTGACGGTGAGCCCATGTTACACCCTCAATCGTCCGGTTCAATGGGGTTCCTATCGGCAGATATATAAAGCCGCAATAAGGCTCATCGTCGCGCCCCTTGCGAACGGAAGCGCTCTGTACCATGGTGCGCCCGCCGAGTCGGCCTCCGCCGCCCGGCCGTAGCGATCTATAGCGTACACAGGCAGGCCCATGCAGCCACCCGTCTTCTTCGATCCCACGGGACGACGCAGCAAGATTACCCTGGCGGGCGTCATCGCCCTGTCGGCAGTCTCCGCCCTTCTGTTTCTGGGGCTGATCCTCTCCATTCTTTTTGTCCCGGTGCCCAGAGCGATGGACCTGCACATGGTCTATCCGCATCCGATAAAGGCGCGCAGCGACCTGCCGCACAATCGCCGCGGTCATGCCCTGCACGTCCCGCGAGGCCTGCCCGCTCAGACGCAGCAGATCAGCGCCTTCTACGTGCCGTGGGACGACGGCAGCCGCGCCGCCTTCCGTGACCACGTCGCCGACATGAATCTGGTCGTGGCGGCGCTCGCCACGGTATCGGGGCCGGACCACCGGTTTCAGTATCAGCCCGATCCGCAGTTTCACGCCATCCTGGCCGCCGCCAAACCCGCGCCCCGTCTCTATACGCTGGTTCAGAACGCTCAGGCCGGGGGTTTCGAGCGGGAAAACACCGCCCGGCTGCTGAAAGACGCGGCCCGGCGCACGCGGCTGCTCGATCAGGTCGAAGCCATGCTGCGTCACGAAGGCTCGGCGGGCGTCGTCTTCGATTTCGAAAACCTGCCGCCGGAAAGCCTGCCCGACTATCTGAGCTTTCTGAAAGTCGCCCGGGCGCGGCTGGGGGCGGCCGGGTTCACCGTGACCCTGACCGCGCCGGTCGACGATCCGGACTGGGACCTCAGGGCCTTCGCGGCGGCGACCGATCAGATTTTCCTCATGGTCTATGACCAGCATTCGATGATCGACCCGCCCGGCCCGATCGCGGCTCAGGACTGGTTCAACGACAAGGTCACCTATGCCCTGAAACAGGTGCCCGCCGCAAAGGCCATTATCGCCATCGGCAGCTATGCCTACGACTGGTCGAAGGTCGGAACCGTTCCCCTGAGCGTCGGCGATGCCTGGCTTATCGCGCACGATTCCGGCACCGTGCCCGCCTTCGACGACGGCAGCGCCAACAGCCATTTCAGCTATAGCGAAGACGGAATTGCGCACGACGTCTGGATGCTCGACGCGGTGAGCGCCTGGAACCAGCTCCTCACCGCCCGGGCGTCAAGGGCCGCCGGTGTCGCCCTGTGGCGGCTGGGCAGCGAAGACCCGGGGGTATGGGCCGCCCTGCACACCTATCACGGCACCTCTCTGCCGGATTTGACGGTGCTGAAGCCCGGCGGCAGCGTCGATGTCGAAGGCGCCGGTGAAATCCTGCGTATCGAGGACGTCCCGGCCCTGGGGCGACGCGCCGTGACCTTCGATCATGACCGCGTGGCACAGTCTCAGCGTTACGACCGCCTGCCGACGCCCTATGTCGTCCGGCGCACGGGCTACAAACCCGGCCTCATTGCCCTGACCTTCGACGACGGCCCCGACCGGCAGTGGACGCCGAAGATTCTCGATATCCTCAAGGCCGAAAAGGTGCCTGCCACCTTTTTCGTCGTCGGCGAAAACGCCCTCGATCATCCTTTCCTGCTCAAGCGGATGGTTCGCGAAGGCCACGAACTCGGCAACCATACCTATACCCACCCCAATCTGGCCGAAATCTCCGGCGACTGGGCGCGGCTGGAGCTCAACTCGACGCAACGCGTCGTGGAGGCCTATACGGGCCGCTCTCTGCGCTGGGTCCGGGCGCCCTATTTCGGCGATGCGGAGCCCACCACCGACAACGAACTGGGCCCTGCCCTGATGGCACAGCGCATGGGCTATACCAGCGTCGGCCTGCATGTCGACTCGCAGGACTGGCAAAGACCGGGGGTTGACCGGATCGTCCGGAATGTACTGGACGGCGTGGCCGCCGGAGCGCGCAGCGCAACCTCCGAAGCCTGTCGCGACGACGTGAACGCCTGCCATTCGGGCCAGATCGTCCTGCTGCACGATTCCGGCGGCGACCGCGCCCAGACGCTCGCCGCCCTGCCCCGTCTCATCGAAACCCTGAAGGCGCAGGGTTATCGTTTCACGACGGTCGGCGGTCTGGCCGGACTGCCCGAAAGCGAAGTCATGCCGCGCCTGACGGGGAGCGACCTCGCGCAGGTTCGCTTCGATGTCGGCCTGTTCATGCTGGTCGCGTGGCTGGGGACAGCCCTGAAATGGCTGTTCATCATCGCCATCGTGCTGGGGGTGGCGCGCGCCATTATCCTGAGCGTCATGGCCATCTGGGCGGACTATAGCGGCCATATGAACCCGCCCCCCGAAGACGCCGACGGTCATCTGGCCGAATGGGTCCGATCCCGCCGGGTCAGCGTCATTATCCCCGCCTATAACGAAGCCCGCGTGATCGAGGCCTCCGTGCGCCGCGTCCTGACCAGCGTCGAGGTCGATCTGGAGGTGGTAGTGGTCGACGACGGCTCTATGGATGACACCAGCGCCATCGTCGCCCGCGCCTTTGCCGACGAGCCGCGCGTCACCCTGATCACTCAGGCCAATGCCGGCAAGGCCGCCGCCGTCAATACCGGCATTGCCCGGGCGCGCGGCGAAATCATCATCGCACTGGATGCCGATACGCAGTTCGAGCCGGAGACCATCGCCCGTCTGGTGCGCTGGTTCATCCGGCCCGAGATCGGGGCCGTCGCCGGAAACGCCAAGGTGGGCAACCGCTTCAACTTCGTCACCCGCTGGCAGGCGGTAGAATATGTCACGGCGCAGAACCTCGAACGCTCGGCCCTGGCCACGTTCGGGGCCATGATGGTCGTGCCCGGCGCGGTCGGCGCGTGGCGGCGCACGGCGCTCGACGCCGTCGGCGGCTATCCGCACGACACCCTGGCCGAGGATCAGGACCTGACCATCGCCGTGCAGCGGCGCGGCTGGCAGGTCGCCTACGATCAGGACGCCGTCGCCTGGACCGAAGCTCCGGAAAGCTTCGCGGCCCTGATCAAGCAACGCTACCGCTGGGCCTTCGGGACGCTGCAATGCCTGTGGAAACACCGCGCCATCGTGAAAACCGGTCAGCCGCGCGGCCTTGCTCGCATCGGCCTGCCGCAGGCCTGGGCGTTCCAGATCGGCTTTTCGGTCGTCTCGCCCCTGATCGATCTGGCGCTTGTCCTTAGCCTGATCGACATGGTCTGGCAGGTCAGCCAGCACGGCCTGCAGCAATATGGCGGCAATCTCGAACGTATGCTGATCTATTGGGTGGTGTTCGTCGTGATTGATGCCCTGTGCGGCGCCATCGCCTATGCGCTGGAGCCGCGTGAACAACGCTATCCGGTGTTATGGCTGCTGTCGCAACGCTTCGTCTATCGCCAGATCATGTACTATGTCGTGCTGAAAGCTCTCGCCTCGGCCCTGCGCGGCATGGCCGTCGGCTGGGGCAAGCTCGAACGCAGCGGCCGGGTGACCGGTAACGCGCAAAACTAAGGCTGCGCCGGGTCTTCCGCCGCGTCGTCGGTCAGGATACGCGACAACTCCTTCTGCGACAGGCGCGAGAAATTGACCAGATCCGGCTCGCTGTCGAAGAAGGCGAAGGACTTGCGCAGCGTCACGATATCGTGGGCCAGAAACTGCTTGGCCTTGCGCTCGATCGTCGCCTTGGGATAGCCCATAGAGATCATGGCTTCACGCGCCAGAGCCAGCGACGAGTCGAGCGTTTCGCGGTGGTAGTAGTCGACCCCGGCGCGATCCAGCTCATAGGCGTGACGACGGTTGCGCGCCCGGGCATAGAGCTTGAGCTTCGGGAAATGCTCGCGGGCGTGATGGACGATCTGCACGGCACCGTCGGCATCATCGATGGCGATAATCAGCATCTGGGCGCTCTCCGCACCCGCCGAACGCAGCACGTCCAGCCGTGTGGCGTCGCCGAAATAGCCCTTGGTGCCGAACTTTTGCAGCAGTTCGATCTGGTCCGGATTCTTTTCGAGGATCGTCACCTTGACGCCCTGCGAGACGAGGAAACGCCCGACGATCTGACCGAAGCGGCCGAACCCGGCGATGATGACGCTGTTGCGTTCCTCAATGGTGTCCGGATCGCGTTCGGGCAGGACCGACATGAATTTTGGCACGATGAAGCGGTTGAACAGCTCAAGGCAGATCGGCGTCACCCCGATGGAAATGGCCACCACCAGCGTCAGGAAACGCCGCGTATCGGGCTCCAGCAGCCCCAGTTGCCCCGATAGCTGGAACAGGACGAACGCAAATTCGCCCCCTTGCGCCAGAGACAAGGCCAGCCCCATGCCGACCAGCCCCCTGAGGTCGAAACGCAGGGCGACGACCCAGATGATCAGGGCCTTGATCGCCATCAGTCCCGCGACGGCGGCCAGCAATTGCAGCGGCTGGGTGAGCAGGCGATCGACATCCATGCCCATCCCGACCGAGATGAAGAACAGACCGAGCAACAGACCCTTGAACGGCTGAATGTCGGTCTCGATGGTGGTTTTATAGGGCGAGTTGGCCAGAACCACGCCACCCAGAAACGCGCCCAGCGCCGGAGACACCCCGACCAGCTGCATCAGGATCGTCACCCCGACCACCAGCCCGAGCGACGTCGCCGTGAACACTTCGCGCAGATTGGTGCGGGCGATCCGCGGCAGGAAATAGCGCGACAGCAACTGCCCCCCCGCGACCACCAGCAGGATCGTGGCGATCCCCGCCATGGCCTGCGCCCAGACCGGCAGATCGGCGACCAGACTGGTGCCGTGCGCCGACGCGCCATGCCCCCCCGCCGCCAGAAGCGGGATAATGATCAGGATGGGAATGACGGCGATGTCCTGAAACAGCAGGACCGAGAACGAGGCCTCGCCGACCTGGGTGCGCATCAGGTTGCGCTCCTCAAGCATCTGCAGCACCAGCGCGGTCGACGACATCGACAGCGCCATGCCGATGGCCAGAGACGTCTGCCAGTTCAGACCGAAGGCCATGGCCGCCAGCGTCAGGGCGGCAGACGACAGCACGACCTGCAGACCACCGAGACCGACGATCGTCTTGCGCAGGCGCCACAGCAGTGCCGGTTCCAGTTCCAGCCCGATGAGGAACATCATCATCACCACACCGAATTCGGCGAAGTGCATGGTCGAGGTGACCCGGTCGATGAACCCCAAACCCGACGGGCCGATAAGAATACCGGCGACCAGATAGCCCAGCACGGCCCCCAGCTTGAACCGCGCCGCCAGCGGCACGACCAGACAGGCCGCCGCCAGAAACACGAATACGTTCAGTAACAAGCCGGTATCCATGTCGTGCCTCCTGCAATCCGTTTCAGGATATGTGCGTTCGGGCGCGCTTCACAAGACTTTAGAGCTTTGAAAGCCGGCTTATTTTACACTGGCCGACCACTCCGAGAAATTGAGCTTGATGAGGGTATAATCGCCATCTTCGTACAGGGACTTGCTGACGCGTCCCGCAGAGACCGATAACCACAGCTTTTGCGAAATCCGGTGATTCCACGCCACGCTTATGCGGGTGAATTCCACATCGGCGAGCGAGGCCTCTTTAAAGTCGCGACGATTGTAGGACGCCCCCAAGACCAGGCTTTGCCCTGCCCAGCTTCGGGTGTAGGCAAAGGCGAACGTGCCTTCGCGAATATCCTTCGGCGTATCCTTGGCGATATCGACCGTCGCGACATCCGTATATCTGGCCTGAAGCGAAAGGAAGTCCTTTGGCGCCTTCGAACGATCGTCGCCCAAAGGCACCTTGATGCCGGCCCATACCGACAGGCCGTCCGGCACCAGATGACTAAGGCTCTTATTATCCGCGCTCCACACCTGCCCAAGACCTGCATAGCGCTCGACCTCCCAGAGATAGCGGTTCCGGGCATCGGCAAAGCACTTGCCCGCCTTTTCTGTGGGCTCAAGCGGACGCGTGGGCTGAACACCGGCCAGAAACGCTATAAGCAGGTCTTGCTTATCCGACGGCAGTTTAGATTCCGCGACGATACTCGCAGACACAAGGGTGTTGGACTTAAGTCTGTCCTCCATAATCAGAAGCCTGTCGGTACCCACGCCCATATCGACCAGTTTCGGTTTGATCTTTTCCGTCCACGCCCTTTTTACCCAGGCCTGTGGTGCCTCAAGCTGAACCGCCTGATGCAGACACCCGGCCAGTTCAACGTCTTCCGCCGGATCAGCCTTACCATTGAAACTGGTTTGAACGCCCAAAGCCAGACGAGTCTTTATTCTGCCCTCGGCCTCAACCGTCGCCGTGGCCAGATCGATACGGCTGCGGGCATAGAGACGCCCCAACGGCGTAGCTTCGCGATTGTAGGTATCGAGATCCTGATACCTATGCGTGACAGTCCAGTAGGGGCGAAATGACCACGATATGTCCGGGATGTCGCTCTGGCTGGCCGCAGCGCTGACCGCCCACATACTCCCCAGTTGTCCCGCCGTCGCAGCGTCGGGTTGACGCCCCAGAAGAGTCAACGCTATAGAGCCGGGCATATCCAGTTGGACATTGTATTTCGGCACGTTGGCTTCGCCATCGCTACGGATGGTAACGGTCGGCGCTTCGGCATTGTCCGCCGCCATGGCGGGTACGCCACAGCCAAAGGTAAAAACGGCAAAAGCCGTTACACGATAGAGCCTTTTCAGGATGCCCATATCCCTACCTCCCCTTGCGCGCCGGCTACGGGTCCCGTACTGAGCGGGATAATAATGCGACCTCGGTGACTGTCCTTAAAATTACCGCTCACATCGTCATAGGCCGAGAAGTCCACACCTGCGCCCCCACTGGTAATATCGACAATCAGACCAGGGAAGCCTCTGGCGATTTGCTGAACCACAAAAGGTGCAGCCAGCTCCAGCCCCTCTGCATCGGATTTTATCTGACACGCCCAACTGGCAAACCGCGGCGACGTCGCAGGGCCACTGTTAAAGCCCGTTCGGCTAAATACATTCGCGACCGTCAGCACACTGGCCCCTGCAGCCGTCAGACGAATATCGAACAGCACGTCGGTGGGCACATCGCCCAGCTTAATGAAAATCATTATAACCCCCGAAATAGTGCGACATCACAACTATAACGACTTTATAATTATTATGCATCTTTAAATTGTCAACCCGTGAGATGCACGCAGCATCATTGACAAGTCAAGCTCGCTCGTTTCAACTGTGCTCATGAGCTTTAATAATCAGTCTACGGATATTTTTACCATCCATCAGGGCGCCGGGCCGCTGGTCGTCGCCGCGCCGCATGTGGGCACCTATCTGCCGCCTGAAATCGCCGCTCAGTTAAATGACGTAGGCCGCTCGGTGATGGAAACCGACTTCCACGTTCACCGATTGTATGATTTCGCGCCTGAGCTGGGGGCCTCGACCCTGTTCGCCATCCATTCACGTTACGTGGTCGACCTTAACCGCGACCCCAATTCCGCGCCGCTCTATCCGGGGCAGTTCGAGACGGGGATGTGTCCCTTGACCGACTTCGACCTGCGGCCCATCTATGCGGGCGACGTGCCGTCCGAGGCCGAAATCAACCGCCGCCGTCAGCACTACTGGTGGCCGTATCACGCGAAACTGGAAGAATTGCTGGAGGCCGCACGTGAACGGCATGGGTTCGCCCTGCTGATCGACGCCCATTCGATCCGGCCTTCCATCCCGACCCTGTTCGAAGGTGCCCTGCCCGACCTCAGCTTTGGCACGGATTCGGGCCGCACCTGCCCTGCGGACGTGCTCGACGCCCTGCAAGGCTGGATGGCGCAGACCACGGCCTATTCCAGCGTGCTGGATGGGCGTTTCAAAGGCGGCTTCACCACGCGCGGTCACGGTCGCCCGGAAGACCGCGTCTATGCCCTGCAGATCGAAATCGTGCAAAGCTGCTATCTCGATATGAGCGATCCGACGACCTACGGCGCGGAACGGGCGCGTCCCTTGTCCGAGACGCTTAAACCGCTGGTCGAGACCTTGATTTCGGCGGCAAAACAGGCCAAGTGAGCGGCCATTCCCTTCCGGTGTTCAGGAGCAGCTCAATGGCAACCCGTGGCAATATTATCGACGGCTTCGGCTATGCAAAGGGTCTGCGCGAGCGATTGGGTGAAAAGGTCGCCGCGCTGAAGGCCGAGCACGGCCTGACGCCGTGTCTGGTGGTGGTCATCGTCGGCGAAGACCCGGCCAGCCAGATCTATGTGAAGAACAAGGGCGAGACGACCAAGGCCATCGGCATGGAGTCGCGCACCATCACCTTGCCCGACACGACGTCGGAGGCCGATCTGCTGGCTCTGATCGCCGAGCTGAACGCCGATGCGGCGGTCAATGGTATCCTCGTGCAACTGCCGCTGCCGGGGCATATGTCGTCGCTCAAGGTCATCGACGCCATCGACCCGCTGAAGGACGTCGACGGCTTCCACGTCCAGAACGCCGGACGTCTGGCGGTCGGGCTTGACGCCATTGTGCCGTGTACGCCGCTGGGGTCGCTGATGCTGTTGAAAGACGCGATTAAAACGCACGGTGATGGTTCGCTGTCGGGCCTCAACGCCGTCATCGTCGGGCGCTCGAACATCGTCGGCAAGCCGATGGCGCAGCTTCTGCTCAATGAGAACTGCACCGTGACTATCGCCCATTCGCGCACCAAAGACCTGCCCGCCGTGTGCCGTGGCGCCGATATCCTCGTCGCCGCCGTCGGGCGTCCGAAGTTCATTCAGGGCGATTGGATCAAGGACGGGGCCTATGTGATCGATGTCGGCATCAACCGCATTGAGGTCGATGGTAAAGGTAAGATCGTCGGCGATGTCGATTTCGACGCCGCCTTGCCTCGCGCCACGGCCATCACGCCCGTACCCAAAGGCGTCGGGCCGATGACCATCGCCTGCCTGCTCAACAACACCCTGCACGCGGCGTGCCTGCAACACGGCCTGCCCGCCCCGAAGGATATCTGAGGGTGAGCGGGGTCGTCATCATCGGTGCCGGTCACGCTGGCGGGTCAGCCGCGGCATTTCTGCGTCAGTACGGCTATGAGGGCGAGATCACGATTATCGGGGCCGAGCCGGACCTGCCCTATCAGCGCCCGCCCCTGTCGAAAGCCTGGCTCAAGGGCGAAGCGTCCGGCGACGATCTCTATTTGCGGCCGCAAGAATTCTACGACGAAGCCGACATTGCCATCTGGCTGAACAAAGTCGTCGAAGCCATTGATACGACGGATAAAACCGTTACCATCGATGGCGAACAGATGGTCTATGAGCACCTGATCATCGCCACCGGGTCAAAGGCGCGACCCTTTGGCTGCCCCGGCGCGGAGGAGACGCCGTACCACCTGCTGCGCACTATGGCCGACGCCGAAGGGCTCAAGCCGCACCTAAGCGCAGGTCGTCATATCGGCCTGATCGGCGCGGGCTATGTCGGGCTCGAAGTCGCCGCTTCGGCGCGTAAACTGGGTTGCGAAGTGACGGTGTTCGAGCGCGAATCGCGCATTCTGGCGCGTGTCGCGTCGCGGGTTTTGTCGGACGCTTTTATGTCCATTCACCGCGATAACGGCGTCGACCTGATCACCGGGGCCGAGGTCGTCGGTGTCAGTGCCGACGGCGACCGTAAAAACGTCCACATGGCCGATGGCACGACGCACACCTTCGACGTGCTGCTGGTGGGCATCGGCGCTCTGCCCGCCGACGATCTGGCTAAGGCCGCGGGGATCGCCTGTGCGAACGGAATCATCGTTGATTCGGAGGCCCGCACCTCGGCCCCCGACGTCTTCGCTATCGGCGACGTGACCTCGCGCGAGATCAAACCCTACTATGAAGGCCGCTACCGTCTGGAGAGCGTACCCAATGCGCTGGAACAGGCCAAGCAGGCCGCCGCCGCCATTACTGGCTTCAAGGCCCCGCCGACCGAAGTGCCGTGGTTCTGGTCCGATCAGTACGACTATAAGCTCCAGATCGCCGGGATCACCCGCCCGGACGCCAAACTGCTGACGCGGGGCGATCCGGCGACGGGTGCGTTCAGCGTCTTCCATCTGAACGCGGATCAACAGTTGATCTGCGTCGAAGCCTTCAATCGCCCCGCCGATTTCATGGCGGGCAAGCAACTGATCGCCAAAGGTGTGGCGCTCGATGACGCCGTCGTTGCTGATGCAGAAGCGTCGCTTAAACCCTATCTTCAAACGCCCCGGTAAAGTTGTTGCGATGCGGCATTATTCCGCATGACAGGCGGTCGCGTTTCGGCTTAGGGTCACAGCAAATCAGGAGGTGTGCCGTATGGCCAGCAAGATATATCCCGACGCCAAGAGCGCTTTGGAAGGCCTGACCTTCGACGGCATGACCGTCATGGCGGGCGGCTTCGGCCTGTGCGGCATTCCCGAAAACCTGATTGCCGCCCTGCGCGACACCGGCACGACCGGAATCACCGCCATTTCCAACAATGCCGGGGTCGATGGCTTCGGTCTGGGGGCGCTGCTCAATACGCGGCAGATCAAAAAAATGATCTCGTCCTATGTCGGCGAGAACAAGGAATTCGAGCGTCAGTACCTCTCAGGCGAGCTTGAGCTGGAATTCAATCCGCAAGGGACCCTCGCCGAACGCATTCGTGCCGGTGGTGCGGGCATCCCCGGATTCTACACGGCGACGGGTGTAGGCACTCTGGTCGCCGAGGGCAAAGAACTGAAAGAATTCAATGGCAAAACCTATGTTCTTGAGACGGGATTGGTCGCGGACCTCTCCATCGTCAAGGCGTGGAAGGCCGACGAACGCGGCAATCTGGTCTTTCGCAAGACCGCGCGCAATTTCAATCCGATGATGGCGACGGCGGGCAAGGTTTGCGTCGTCGAAGTCGAGGAAATCGTGCCGGTGGGGTCGCTCGATCCGGACAGCATTCATACACCCGGCGTCTATGTCGACCGCATGATCAAAGGCACGTTCGAGAAGCGAATCGAACAACGCACGGTGCGTCAGCGCGCCTCTGAAACCGCTGCCGCCGGAACGGAGAACTAAGATGCCCTGGACACGCGATCAACTGGCCGAACGCGCCGCCAAGGAACTCAAGGACGGCTTCTACGTCAATCTCGGCATCGGTATCCCGACCCTGGTGGCCAACCATATCCCGCAGGGCATGACCGTCACCTTTCAGTCGGAAAACGGCATGCTCGGCATGGGCCCCTTCCCCTATGAGGACGAGGTCGATCCCGACCTTATCAATGCGGGCAAGCAAACCATCACCGAATTGCCGGAAACCGCCTATTTCTCGTCGTCGGATTCGTTCGCCATGATCCGCGGCGGCCATATCGACCTGACCATTCTGGGGGCGATGGAAGTGGCCGAAAACGGCGACATCGCCAACTGGATGATCCCGGGCAAACTGGTCAAGGGCATGGGCGGGGCGATGGATCTCGTGGCCGGTGTCAAGAAGGTCGTCGTCGTCATGGAACACGCCAACAAGCACGGCGAGTCGAAAGTCCTCAAGGCCTGCACCCTGCCGCTGACCGGGACGCAGGTGGTCAGCCTGATCATCTCGACTCTGGGCGTGTTCGAGGTCAAGTCGGACGGGTCGGGTTTGAGGCTGATCGAACTGGCGCCCGACGTGACACTAGAAGAAATCGCCGCAAAGACCGAAGCCGCTTATGAGGTGGCGATCTAAGCACATCCCAAAAAAGGGTGGCGGTTTTTGGATCAGATGCGCGCCAAATAGTCAAAAAGCCCGGAGCGATCCGGGCTTTTTTGTTACTTCTTCTCGGGCGCGACGACCGGTGCCGGCGTTTCGGCTTCTGCCGCCGCAACGGCCTCTTCGGTAAAGCCGATCAGATTGACCACCGCTTGCGACGACGCCTTTTCGAATCCTTCGACCATCAGGGTCAGGTCGCTTTTGCGGACGGCCACGTCAGAGGAAATAAAGCGCTGCGCCACGACCTTGCGATCCGACAAACGCACGACACGGGCGTCGAGCGCCACGACGATGGTCGGGCGGCGACGTGCATAGGCGGCTTCGAAGCGGCGTACATCGACGTCCACCCGGTATTTGGCCGTCACCCGGCCCTGTCCGCCGATACGCAGACGGTCGCTGCCTGCACGCGCAAAGCCTTCGGACAGGAGATCGCGGAACTGCCCCTGCGCGGCGCTGGCCCAGCGGCCGCCGGAGACGTAGGACACCTCGTTGCCTTCGGTCGTCAGGATACGGTCGCCCGCCGCTGCGCGCGGGAAGTTGTCGAAGTTGAGAAACAGATCGACCGGCTCGGATACCGTCGGCGCGGGCGCCAGCGGCTTATCTACCACTTCAGAATTGAAGCGGATCGTGTAGAGCTGGATCGGCTTCACCTCCGGCAGGAGCGTGATGCAGCCCGCCAGACCCGTCGCGCCCACCGCCATCACGGCCATCGCCAGACTTTTTAAGTTGGGGAAACGCATGACTAGTTGACCTTCCTGTCCTTGGCCTTGGCCTTGCCGATCAGGCCCTGCGGACTTGAGCGGATTTCATCGACCAGTTGTTCGACGGCGCGCGTGGCGCTGTTGAGGTTTTGCAGGCTTTCCGCCATCGCCGGCAGGGTATTTTCGGAGAATTCATTGACCGGACGCTCGATCGTCTTGGCAAGACGCTGAACCTCGGTCGCGGCATTGCCCAGCTCCGTGGCGGCGGCATCGATGCGGACCATGGTCTCAGGCACACGATCCTTGACCAGCACATCGACCGAATTGGCCAGTTTGGAGAGGTTCTCCGCCGCGATCCCGGCCTGCACGATGGCTTCGTGGGCGTCGTCGAGCATCTGCTTGCGGCTCTTGAGGTCCTCGGTGACTTCGCCGATATCGCTGGTGATATCTTCAATGTTTTTAAGCGATTGTGCGAACGAGTTGAGATTCTGATCCGACAGGAGCTTGTTGATGCGGCTCAGCGACTCGTAGGCGCTTTCGATGACGCCGCCCGAGCCCGACAGCAGCTTGTCGAGGCGACTTTCGGTGGCACGGATCACTGGATTGGGCACCCCCATGCCGGCGGCCTTTTTCAGCAGAGCCGCTTCTTTCGAGCCCGGGGATATCTGGATATAGTTGAGGCCGGTGACCCCCAGCGGCTCCAGTACGGCGGTCGAATCGACGCGCACAGGGGTTGAGGCCTGAATGCGAACCGTGGCGATGACCTGGCTGGTATTGACCTGCCCCAGCTTGAGTTCCTTGACTTCGCCGACCTTGATGCCGTTGAAATGCACCTCGCCGCCTTCGGTCAGGCCGTTGACCGGGGTGTTGAACAGGACGTCGTATTCGGAATAGGTCTCGTTGAAGCTGCCCTGAATCAACCAGAAGGCAAACAAAAAGGCCGCGGCGGCAAGCACCAGCGTAATGAGACCGACAAACGCGTAGTGGGCTTGTCTTTCCACGCTATTCTCCTTTGCTCACGCGGCCACGCGGGCCATGGAAATATTCATGAATCCACGGATGTTCGGATTGTTCCAGCACTTTCGGCGGCGCGGTTTCCACCACCTGCCGGTCGGCCAGCACCGCGACCTCGTCGCAGATGGCATAGAGACTGTCGAGATCGTGGGTGATCATGAACACCGTCAGATTGAGGCTGTCCGACAATTCGCGGATCAGGGTGTCGAAGGCCGCCGCCCCGATCGGATCGAGCCCGGCGGTGGGCTCATCAAGGAACAGCAGTTCCGGATCGAGGACCAGCGCGCGCGCCAGCGCCGTGCGCTTGATCATACCGCCCGATAGCTCCGACGGCCGCTTGTCCGCCGCATCGAGCGGCAGGCCGACCAGCGCCATCTTCATCAGGCCGATTTCGCGCGCCATGGCCGGTTTCAGCCTGGCATATTCCGTCAGGGGCACGCAGATATTTTCCACCACGCTGAGCGCCGAAAACAGCGCCCCGCTCTGAAACAGGACACCGAAGCGCGACTGCATGGCGCGCATCTTCTTCTCGGAGAGTCTGGTAATATCCTGCCCGAACAGGTGGATGGCACCCGCCGACGGCTTTTGCAGACCGAGGATCGAATTGAGCAGCACAGTCTTGCCCGTGCCGGAGCCGCCGACGACGCCCAGAACCTTGCCGCGCTCGACCGTAAGCTTCAGGTCTTCGTGGACGATGTTCGGACCGAACTGATTGCGCAACCCTTCGATGACGATCGGGTGGACGACCGGCTTTTCCTCGGTTTCGGGGACGATGTCGGGTATATCTGCCATCAGAAATTGAACCCGTTGAACATCATCGCGAAGGCGGCGTCGATAAGAATGATGGTGAAGATGGCCTGCACCACGGCCTTGGTCACCTGCTTGCCCAGCGAGATGACGTCCGATGTCACGATCATACCCAGACGGCAGCCGATGATGGTGATGGCGGCGGCAAAAAACGGCGTCTTGATCATGCCGACGAAGTAATTGACGAAGGGGACGTACTCGGTCATGCGGATCGAGAAGAAGTTGGGGCCGTAGCCGAGCGTGCCCCATACCACGACCAGCCCGCCGAACAGACCCGCCATCGACCCCGCAAACGAGACCAGCGGCAGGGTCAGGACCAGCGCCGCCAGACGCGGAAAAATCAGGGCGTCGAACGGATTGATGCCCATGACGCGCATGGCGTCGATTTCCTGATTCATCTTCATGGCGCCGATTTCGGCGGTGAAGCTCGACGCCGAGCGGCCTGCCATCAGGACGGCGGCGATAACCGGGCCGAATTCGCGCAGGACGGAAATGCCGATCAGCTCGACCGCGAATACCGCCGCGCCGAACTGCTGCAATTGCAGAATGCCGAGGAAGGCCACAACCGCGCCGACGAAGAAGTTGGTCACGCAGACCACCGCCAGCGCCCCCAGACCGGCTCGCTGCATCTGGGCCACCAGCGGCGTCCAGCGGATGCGGCGCGGATTGACGCACGACAGGAAACACACGACGACCAGTTGCCCGACAAAGGCATTGAGATTTCGGATATCGGCCAGAATCTCAGCCGTACTGCGCCCGATCGCCGCCAGGGTATTGATGATCGGTGAGAACGCCTTGCGGGCGGCCTTATGCTGCGCCTCAGCGATCTTCGGCTGAAGGTCGCAAACCAGCGCATAGACGCGCTGATGGTTGTCCTGTCCGCTGAACAGGTCACCATCGCCTGTGTCGCCCACCGCCGCACGGACGGCATAGGCGCCGGCGGTGTCGAAACCCTTTAATTCAGAACTGTCTATGCGGAGGTTCGTCTGGCCTTTCACGGCCGATTTGAGCCGCTCACCGGCGTCGCGCAGCCCGACCGCCGTCCAGTCGCCCCTGAGGCTGACGACGGGCGCCCCCTCGCCCGAAGCGGTCTGAATTGTAAAGTCGGCTTTGGACATCAAGGCGTATGTAATCACTAAACGCTAAAACAGCTATTAAAATACACAGTCCTGCATAAAGCCTGCCGTATAAGCGGACAATAGGTGTTTCTAATTGTCACTCACGTCGGGCGTCGCTTGGGCCAGGCGCACCCGGTAAATGCCCTTGATCCCTTCGAAATCGACGACCTTGCCTTTGCGGATGACCTCGATCTTGCCTTCGTCGACCAGTTTCTGTATGGCCGCGCGCACCTGCGGCAACTGACGCCGCCAGTTTTCCTCATTGATCGTCTTGGCGACTTGATTGGGGCTCAGGGTATCGTTACCTTTGAGATCAGTCAGGAGTTCGACAATCAGCTCTTCTACCGGGTTCGACATGTTCTGAGCCTGTTTTGTTTGTGTAAGGATAGATTATGGCCGATCAGCTGCAACCCATTCAGGTCGAGGACGGCGAGTTCAAGGGCTGGTTCCTTTCGCCCTTTCACGACGACTATGTCAACCTCATCGGGCCGTTTTATTATCTGCCCGACGATCAGGGCAATATGCAGGTCGCGCTCAAGGTGGAACAGCGGCACCTGAACGGCGGCGGGATCATGCACGGCGGTTGCCTGTTATCGCTGGCCGATACGGCG
Organism: Asticcacaulis aquaticus; assembly: GCF_028550415.1. Classification (GTDB taxonomy): domain Bacteria; phylum Pseudomonadota; class Alphaproteobacteria; order Caulobacterales; family Caulobacteraceae; genus Asticcacaulis; species Asticcacaulis aquaticus. The sequence goes on along the minus strand of NZ_JAQQKX010000006.1, from coordinate 55,796 downwards.
CTCTATGTCTTCGCCCTGTCGAACCTTCAGACCTCAGGCGGGGTGACCATGCAGCTCGACGCGCAGTTCCTCAGCCCCGGCAATCTTGGCGATATCGTGGTGGCGACGGGGGAAATCACCCTGGCGGGCCGATCGACCATCTTTGGCCGCGGTCAGATCAAGGTCGGCGACCGGATGGTGATGACCTTCTCCGGCGTCATCAAACGCGCCAGCAAGTCGGGCGCGTAAGCTTCAATTTGGCGCATAAATAAGCCCGGAACAACACTCCGGGCTTATTTATGCTACACAAGACTATTGCGCCGAAGCGGAAGCATCCGCCAGAGCCTCGCCTGGCGTTTCGGCTACGGGCGGCAAGGGCGCTTCGACAGCGACCTTTTCCGGCACCTTGTCCGAAATGCCGAACAGCGAGTCCGGCATGGCGCCGATGATCGCCGCGGCCAGACAGGTGGCGACAAAGCCCGCGAACAGGGCCTTCCAGACCAGTCCCAACACCTCTTCGCGGCGTTCAGGCATAAGGACGCTGAGGCCGCTGACCGTAATGCCGACCGAAGCGATATTGGCAAAACCGCAGATGGCATAGGTCATCAGCATCCGCGTGCGCTCCGACATCTCATCGACCGGAATGGCCCCCAGCTTCAGGAAGGCGACGAATTCGGTCAGGGTCAGCTTGGCACCGAGGATATAACCGGCTTTTTGCGCTTCTTCCCACGGCACGCCGATGATCCAGGCCAGCGGTGCAAAGACATAGGACAGGCCCCGCTCCAGCGACAGGGCTTCGCCACCCACGTGCGGGAACATGCCGAGGATAATATTGACCAGAGTCACAAACGACACGAACACGATCAGCGTCGCCGAGATATTCATGACCACCATCAGGCCGTCGGACGTGCCCTTGGATATGGCGTCCATCGCGCTGTCATATTTGAGCGAGGAGTTGTAGTCGGCCACCGCGCCGCCCTCGCCGTCTTTTTCCGGCACGATAATGCGCGACAGAAGTACGCCCGCCGGCGCCGAAACGATCGAGGCGACCAGCACGTGACCGGCAGCATTGGGCAGGGTCGCCTTGAGGATCAGGGCATAGGCGACCATGGTCGAACCGGCGACGGTAGCCAGCCCTACCACCATCATCATGAAGACTTCGGAGCGCGACAGCTTGGACAGATAGGCGCGGATGACGATCGGGCTTTCGATCATGCCGAGGAAGATATTGGTGGCAACGGCCAGCGCCGATGCCCCGCCGAGCCCCATGGTCTTCTGAAACAGGAAACCGAAGGCCTGCGTGATCCATTTGAGGATATGCCAGTGCCACAGCAGCGCTGACAGGGCCGAGATGACGAGGATCAGGGGCAGGACCTGAAAGGCGAAGACGAACAGGGCATTGGGATCATTTACGGCGTAGGGCTGGCTGCCGCCGCCCAAATAGCCGAACACAAACTGCGTGCCCTGATTGGTCGCCGCTGCCAAAGCGTCGACGCCGGCATTGATGCCATCCAGTACGGCCTGGGACTGAGGGAAAGCGAAGAACAGCAGGACCAGCAGAACCTGCACGCCGATCGCACCGATCGTCAGGAAGATCGGAAACTTTTTCTTGTTCTCCGACACCAGCCAGCACGCCAGAAGCATGAGCCCGATGCCCAGTATGCTCTGAAAATTCAACATCCCGTATGACGGCATATACGCTTATCCCCAAAACCAGATTTGTCGCGCGTCTTCACAGGCAGCGCTAACGGGCCGGTGCACACGATTGCGCCCGCAAGCGGTGGACTATCCGATAACAGTTGAAACCATGGCAAGCGCTTTTTACATCCGGCAATACTTATTTACGCGCCATGACAAAAAGGCGACAAATGCCTGATGACAAATCAGGCACGTCGCCTGTAATCTCCGGCTGATATTTGTAACAAGGGCAGGAAAACGTGAGCGCACCCAACGGCATCAACGACGCCATCGTCCGCCACCTGCTGGTCGTCGACGACGACGACCGCATTCGCAATCTTCTCAAGGAGTTCCTGTCACGGCAAGGGTTCCGCGTTACTGCGGCGGCCCACGCCGATGCCGCCAAGCGCATGTTGCAGCTGCTTGACTTCGATCTTCTGATCCTCGACGTCATGATGCCGGGCGAAGACGGATTTTCACTGTCGAAATGGGTGCGTCAGCATTCCAACGTGCCGATTCTCATCCTGACGGCGCGCGGCCTGCCCGACGACCGCATTATGGGCCTTAGCCTGGGGGCCGACGATTACCTGTCGAAACCCTTCGAGCCGCAGGAGCTTCTGCTGCGAATCGAAGCCATTCTGCGCCGGACCGGGATCAAGCCCGCCCTGCCCAAGACCATCAATATGGGGCAGATCGCCTTCGACCTTGAACGCGCCGAACTCAGCAAGAACGGCACCATGGTTCGCTTGACCGAGGCCGAGGCGCAATTGCTCAAATATCTGGCCGAACGCGCCAATGTGCCGGTAGACCGCATGGACCTCGCCAAGGACAGCGTCGATACGACGGGTCGCGCCGTGGATGTTCAGGTGACGCGCCTGCGCCGCAAGATCGAGCCGGACCCGAAGAATCCGCGCTATCTGCAAACCGTTCGCGGCAAGGGCTACATGCTGGCGCCGGATTGATTTTCGCTTTGAAGCCCCCTCTCCCTCGAGGGAGAGGGTTGGGGTGAGGGGGAACGGCTAATTACGAGCGCGGTTCTACCATTTCCCCCTCACCCGGCCCTTATGGGCCACCCTCTCCCTCAAGGGAGAGGGGGAGCCTGTTAAATGCGCATACCTCGTCTCAAATTCTGGCCGCAGGCCTTCAAGCGCAAGATCCCCAAAACCCTGTGGGGCCGCGCCCTGCTGATCATCGTCCTGCCGGTCGCCCTGATGCAGGTGGCGGTGACCTGGGCCTTTTTCGACATGCACTGGGAAACCGTCACGGCCAAGCTGTCCGAAGGCCTGATCGGCGACGTGTCATGGGCGGTCGATGCCTATAAGGCCGATCCGACGCGGGAAAACATGGACAAGGTCGCCGCCGCCGCGCAAAAATCGATGCAGTTGTCCATTGCCTTTCAGCCGGGACGTGAACTGCCGGAAAACCGTCGCCGCAATCCGTGGGCGGCGCTGGATCGTTCGCTGAAACGCGCCCTGACCGAACAACTCGACGACCCGTTCTGGTACGACACTACCCGCTATCAGGCCTCGGTCGATATCCGCGTCAAGGTCGATGGCGGCGTCATTCGCGTCATCGCGCCGCGTGAGCGGGCCTTCGCCACGCGAGCGCATATCTTCATCCTGTGGATGACCGGCGCGACACTGGTCCTGACCGCCATTTCGATCCTGTTCATCCGCAATCAGGTCCGCGCCATCGAGCGCCTGTCGGTGGCCGCCGAAAAGTTTGGCCGCGGCGAGGACGACCCGAACTTCAAGCCCTACGGCGCCGCCGAGGTTCGCGCCGCCGCCCAGAACTTCCTCAAGATGAAGACGCGCATCCAGCGTCACATCGAGCAGCGCACCACCCTGCTCGCTTCGGTCAGCCACGATCTGCGCACACCGCTGACGCGGCTCAAGCTGGAACTGGCCATGGCCCCGCAAGACACTGCCACCGAACGCATGAAACAGGATGTGTCGGAAATGGCCTATATGATCGACGAATATCTGGCCTTCGCGTCGGGCGAAATGATCGAAAGCCCGCAGACCGTATCGGTCAACGGGCTGCTGGAAACCGTCGCCGATGGCGCACGCCGCGCCGGACACGCGCCGGAATTCGTCCCCCTGCACGAGGATATCGAGACCGCCTTCCGCGTCTCGGCCATTTCGCGCGCCCTGTCGAATCTGGTCATGAACGGCTTCCACTACGCCGCCACGGTGCGGATTAGCGCCGAGATAGAGCACAAGACGGGTGGCAAGCGCTCGCTGCATATCTATGTCGACGACGATGGACCCGGTATCGCGCCGGAAAAACGTGAAGATGCGCTCAAGCCGTTTTCACGGCTGGACGACTCGCGCAATCAGAACAAGAAGGGTGTGGGCCTGGGCCTCGCCATCGCCCGCGATACGATCCGCAGTCATGGCGGCGAACTGGAGCTGGATCAGAGCCCGATGGGTGGTTTGCGCGCCAATATCGGGATACCGCTGATCTAGTGGATGTGTCAAAAATCTGATACTTATAATGGCTTAGCGGTTGCTAGCAGGTAGTCACGATGGGAAATCTCTTAAAAGCCTACGATATGGTTTACGCCATCATCGGTGCCATATGCCTACTGGCCTTTGTTTTCTTGCTAATGCGGAACCACACAAAGAAAGAAGGCAAGCGCTTTTGGGAAATTTGGTTCGATGCATGGGACATCTTTGACCCCACGCCTCATAGAGATTCGAATGAAGAAGATTTGAAGCTGAAAGCGCGTCGTAAAGCGCGGAAGCCCGGTCAGTTAGCTGACTTCGACTGACGCCAACGCCTGTATTTTAATGTCAATTAACCCTGTTTTCTAACGCTTTGTTGACTCTGTTGCGGCATTTTATATGCGAAAGCTTTGCCAAAACGCAGGGCTATGGAACAGAAGGTTCAGCATGGCACACGCCGAGACCGCATCGACGCCTGCCCGTCAGCGTGCCCCCCTGAAGGCGTGCGGCGACTGCAACCTGTGCTGCAAGGTCTATGACGTCGATGACGTCGGCAAGAAGGCCGGCACGCTATGCCAGCACACGCGTGAGAGCGCCGGTTGTGGCATCTGGGGCCTGCACCCGCAGATGTGTCAGGATTTCAAGTGTTTGTGGCTCAAGCATGACGACCTGAACGGCCTGTGGCGACCGGATACGGCGGGCTTCGTCCTGCGCCTTGAACCGAACGGCACCACGCTTAATATCGACGTCGATCCCGACCGTCCGGACGCCTGGCTCAAGCACCCCTATTACAAGCAGTTGAAGCTGTGGAGCGAAGGCATATACCGCAGCGAAAATCTGGTGGTGGTCTATGCGCCCGAAGGTCTTTACGTGGTCACACCCGAAGAAGATCTTTTCCTGCGCAAGCCCAAGCGCGGCGACATTCTGGAGACCGGCATGGAAATGACCCTGTTCGGCCCCCGCCCCTTCGCCCGCGTTATCCCGGCGGCTCAGGCGAAGTTACGGGCATAAAAAAACGGCCCCCCGCGAAGGAAGGGGCCGTTTTAGTTTACTCCTGTTCGACCGTGCCTTCGCCGCTGATCTTGGTGTCGAGTTTTTCCGGGTGGCTGGCAATACGTACCTCGCCTTCGCCGGACACCTCGACCTTGGCGTTCTTGCGCGGGGCAATGGTCGTTTCACCTGAGCCCGAAATATTGACGTCGGCGTCTTCGACCCGCAGGCTTTCCAGATCGGCCTCGCCATAACCCGAAATATCGAGCTTCAACGTCTTTGCCTGCCCCTTGATCCGGGCATAGCCGTTACCGGTAATGGTCAGGTCGATGGCGGGCTGATCGTAGGCATCGACCTTGAGCCGCGCATCGCCGGTCAGATTGAAAGCCTTCACCGACGGGGCGGTGACCAGAACGCGCAGACGGTCATCATTGGTCTCACTGTGGATGCTGCCATGGCTCCACCTGATATTGACGACTTTCTCGTATTTCGGGCCGTCGACCATATAGAGCCGACCCTTATCGAGGCGGACGCGGTCGGCCAACACCTTGGGGCCTTCGACCGTCACCAAGGTGGTGTCGCCCTGCGTGTAGATGACCTCTGCCGGCAGGTCGAGGTCCAGCATGGCCCCCGCTTTCCAGTCGAGCGTCCGGCTGATCGACGGCTCGGCCTTCAACTCGCCGCGATAGAGGCGGATATTATCGCCGACTTCACGCATCGACCATGGATTGACCGACATATCGTGTCCGGCCAGCGCCACGGCCCCGGCCAGGGTGGCCACCGAAAGGACAAAGCCCGCGCCGGAAATAATGAACAGTTTGCGTATCATATTGAAATCTCCTCTCGCGTTCTTTTAAGCGGCCTGCGGCTCAAGCGCAGGCTTCAGCAGGCGGTAATGCAGGCGGGCGAACCAGACGAGGCCGTTGACCAGCCACACGGTGACTACACCGGTCAGCGCGGCCAGCGTGACCGCGGCCGCCATCAGACCGACGCCCCCCAGCATGGCGGCCGCGATCCCACCCGGCAGACCGAGGAACGGCCCGGCTGCGAACAGGACGCCGCCCGCGATGAAGACGCCGATGGCTGCCATGAAGAAGCCGACCAAGGTGCCTGCGACCCCCATCAGGATCGGCAGCAGCACCAGAATATCGAGCGCGCCTAGGCCCAGAACGGCGAAGATGGCCGTAACCGCCGACGACGGCGTCTTGACGTCTTCCCACTTTTTCAGGCCGATCTCGGCCTTCAGTTCGCGGGCCAGACGGTCCGGGTCGCCCAGCGCCGCGGCCACTTCGGCCTCACTGCGCCCGGCGGCGATACCGTCCTCGAAGTGTGCTTCGTGATCGGCGACGATGTCGGCGATGCTTGAGGCCGGAAGGCCGACGAGGCCCTGCTTCAAGCGGTTGATGAATTCGTTACGGGTCATGTCCCTTACCCCTCCTGAGTCGTTTCAGATGGCGCCGCGTCCAGCAGCGCATCGACCGCGCGGGCAAAGCCGCGCCATTCGGTTGCCTGCGCCGCCAGGGCCTCATGCCCGGCCTTTGTCAGGCGATAATATTTACGCGACGGGCCGGACGAGGATTCGACCAGCCGGGTTTCAACCCAACCGTCGCTCTGCATCCGCCGCATCAGCGGGTAAATCGTGCCTTCGCCCATGCCGATCGCGTCGGACAGGGTGGAGGCGATCTCGTAGGAATAGCTCTCGTTTCGGGCCAGCAGGGCCAGTACGCACAGGCCGAGCACCCCTTTCTTCAGTTGGATGTCAATGGTTTCCGCCATCTCCGTTTTCCTTTCGCCGGGACGATCATTCGCCCCGTCATGAGATGGTGTATATGACAAGCTACTGTTTATTGCAAGATACCATTTTATAACATGTACCATTTGTAATGTAGTAGCCATCGACGCACGGTAGCTTGTATGGCTCTGCTTGAGGCAAGGCTGGACAGTAACGGTATGAAAAGGCATGTAGACGCCATGACCGAGACACCTCAAATCCTGCCTGACGCTGCTGCCACCAACTGGGTCGACCGCCACGCGCCCGTGGCCCTGCGACCGTGGCTGAAGTTGGGGCGCTTCGACCGGCCCGTCGGTATCTGGCTGCTGTTTCTGCCGGGCGCGATGGGGATCGTTTTCGGCGCGCAGTGGGTGCTGTCGTGGGAGGCTCTCTATAAGCTGGTCCTGTTTGCTGTCGGATCGGCCCTGATGCGCGGCGCGGGCTGCGCTTTCAACGACTTCGTCGACCGCGATTTCGATGCGCAGGTCGAGCGTACACGGATGCGCCCGATCCCCGCCGGGCAGATCACCCCGAAACAGGCGCTGGCCTTCGTCGCGGCCTCTTCCCTGATCAGCCTGCTGATCCTCATTCAACTGGGCTGGACCGCCATAGCGCTTGGCATTGCGTCGCTGGCCCTCGTCGCCGCCTACCCGTTCATGAAGCGCATCACCTGGTGGCCGCAGGCGTGGCTGGGCCTGACCTTCAACTGGGGCTTTCTGATGGGGTATGCCAGCCTGACCGGGCACCTCAGCCTTGGGGCGCTGATATTCTATGCGGGGCTGGTCTTCTGGACCATCGGTTACGACACGATCTACGCTTATCAGGATATCGAGGACGACGCGATGATCGGCGTTAAATCGTCGGCCAGAGCGTTAGGGAGCAATGCGCGGGGCGGCGTCTCGTTCTTCTACGCGCTGGCTATCGCCCTGACCGGTATCGGCGGCATCGTCGGCGGACTGTACTGGCCCTTTTACGGTGGACTTTTTATAACCGGATGGCATCTATTCGCTCAGGTCCGCGCCTTGCGAATCGATGATAACGGCCTGTTGCTCAGGCTGTTCAAATCGAACCGGGACACCGGTTTGTTGTGGGTAGCGGCGATCATATTGGGACACCTGCGCCCCTAAGGGACACTCATGACCACCGCTCTGCGTCTTTCGACCATCGCGCTCTGTTTTCTCGCCGTCGTGGCCTGCTCGAAAAAAGAGGAGAAGGGCAAATCCACCGCCCCGGTGGCGGAATCGGCGACCTCGTTCAGCCAGTCGAATAGCGACGCCGAGGTGGTCCTGAGTTTCCCTGACACGATCAAGGCCTTCCCTGAGTTGCACGTCAAACTCTATACCGAGGGCGAAGCCGATCTGAAAGATTTCGCCACTCAGGCCGCCAAGGATCATGCGGAACTGAAGGCCGCAGGGTCCGAGCCCCTGCCCTATTTCCGCTCGATCAAATGGACCCTGCCCGCGCAGTCCGAGCATCTGGTGTCGGTCTATGCCGACATGCAGGATTTCACCGGCGGCGCGCACCCCAATACCAATTATCAGGCGATCCTGTGGGACAAGGACACACAACAGGCGCTCGATACGCGCACCCTGTTCGCGCAAGGCGCCAACCTCAGCGATGCCGACACCTATCTGTGCCGTCAGATCGAGGCCGAGCGCTCGAAACGCGCCGAGACGCCGACGACTCAGGCCGCCACAGGTTTCACCTGCCCGAAACTGATCGACAGCCGCATCGCGCTGGTGCCCTCAACGACGGCAGGCAAGATTGGGGCGCTGGAGGTGCTGTTCGCGCCGTACGATGTCGGGCCTTACGCCGAAGGGCCTTACCAGATCCGCATACCGCAGGCCGTGATCCGCGCCCTGATTAATCCCGCCTATGCCGCCGATTTCGCGGGCGATCCCGTTGCGGTGACCGCCGACCCGGCCGGTTGATGCACGCCGATTTCATCCGCGCCCATACGCGCCCCCTGCCCGTGCCGTCTTTACCGGACATCACTCTCTATCAGGCCGACGAGGTGACGCCCCTGTGGCTGATGACCGAGGCCGAACTGTCGCAGCATAACCTGTCGCCGCCGTTCTGGGCCTTTGCCTGGGCGGGCGGTCAGGCGCTGGCCCTGCACCTCAAACACCATCCGGAACTGATCGCGGGGAAGCGCGTTTTCGATCTGGCCTGCGGGTCCGGGCTGGTCGGGATCGCCGCCGCAACATATGGCGCGGGTTCGGTCACGGCAAACGACATCGACCCTTTCAGCGAGGCAGCCGTGGTACTCAATGCCGCCCTGAACGGTGTGGCTATCGCATTTGAAAGCGGCGATCGCCTCTCAGCCTTGCCACCTGACGTCGATGTCATTCTCGCCGGGGATATCTGCTACGAAAGAGCAATGGCCGACGCCATGCTGACATTTTTGCGCGCCGCCCGCGCCAAGGGTATCGATGTCTATGTCGGCGACCCGCACCGCAGCTACTTCCCCTCCGAAGGAATGGAACGCGTCGCGCGCTACGACATCGCCACAAACACCGAAATCGAGGATCGCGCCGTCAAGGCCGCCAGCGTCTGGAGACTGATATGAGCACTCATCACAAGATCGACTATATCGAATGGCCGGCCGGTGACCTGCCTGCCACCAAGTCCTTCTATCAGAAGGCTTTCGGCTGGAGCTTCATCGATTACGGGCCGTCCTATGGCGCTTTGTCCGAAGCCGGGATCGATGGCGGATTCGATGCCGATGGCGGTCCGGCCAAACCGCTGGTCATCCTCTATTCGGACAATCTCGAACAGAGCCGTGACGAGGTTGTGGCCGCCGGTGGCGGGCTGACGAAAGACATTTTCGACTTCCCCGGCGGCCGCCGGTTTCAGTTCACCGACCCGTCGGGCAATGAACTGGGTGTGTGGAGCGACAAATAGGCTTGCCGCCCGTGTGAGGTTTGGGCCATATGCGTTCGAACCGAGACACTAATATCCCCCTCTCCCTGAGGGAGAGGGCTGGGGTGAGGGGGAAGTGGTGCAGGATGCGCGGTGGATTTGGAAACATTTCCCCCTCACCCGGCCCTCACGGGCCACCCTCTCCCTCAGGGAGAGGGGAAGTATGATTGATCTGAGATTTCTCAAAACCCGCCTGGCCCAACTCCGTACCGGAAAATGGGGCGATGAGCCTCTGACCAAGGTCCTGTGGCGTGACGCGGCCCTGCGCTGGATACTGGGGGTCGCCGTCGTGGCGCTCGGCCTCTTCAACTTCGCCCGCGACCTCAACGACCCGCCCTACGCCTTCTGGGACGAGAGCTACTACGTTACCGCCGTCCAGCGCGCCGAAGAACATACTGCCCAATACGCCTCGCACCCGCCGCTCGGCTTCATGCTGATGAAGGTCGGGCGCGATATCGTCGGTGACGGCGACCCGAAAAGCCATTTCCTTGCCGAAATCAAGAAGACCGATACACGCAAGATCCCTCAAACCTACTCCTATGTCGGTCCGCGGATGATGGGCGGACTGTTCGGCGTCATCGGCGCGCTTTTGTTCTACGGCATCTGCCTGTGCCTGACGCGCGAGGCCTTTTCGGCCTTTATTTTCAGCCTGCTTTACCTGTTCGAGAATGCCTTCATCGTCCATTTCAGAGCCATCCACCTCGACCCGTATCAGATCGCCTTTGCGCTGGGCGGTATTCTCGTCTGGCTGAGGGCGTTCAACGACCCGCAGAAAGATACGTGGAAACACGCCGCCCTGTTCGGGGCGCTGATCGGACTGAGCTTCATGGTCAAGGTCAATACGCTGGTCCTGCTGGCCCTCACCGGCCTGACCATTCTACGCGACCTGCACCGTGCGCGCTGGCCGATGGACCGCGAACTGAAACACGGTATCGTCAAATCCGCCGCCATGCTGGGCGCGTTCGGCAGCGTAGTCGTAGGCCTCTTCGTCCTGCATACCCTGATCAATCCGGTGGCGCCCGACTTCAAAACGGAGGCCGGGCGGCGGGACGCCACCTATATGTCCGCGCCTTACAAGGCGTGGCTGGAAAAGCGCGGCCCGCTGACACCGGGGGTGTTGTGGGACGCCACCAGCGGCTATTTCGCCTATATGGAGCACGACTTTACCGGCATCGTGAAGACCGAGAAAAACGGCTCGATCCCTGCCCTGTGGCCGGTGATGCACAAGACGATCAACTATCGCTGGGACTCCAACCACGGCAAGACCAGCTACGTGCAGATGGTCGGCAATGTGTTTAGCTGGGGTCTGGGCCTTTTCGGCATCCTCGTCGCCACGGGGCTGATCGCTCAGCGTCATTTCCAGAAAAAAGTCTGGCTCGACACGCACGAGATGGACATCCTGACCGCGGTGCTGGCCATGTGGGCCATTTTCATGGGCGTGCATATCTTTCTCGGCACCCAGCGCGTCATGTATGTCTATCATTATTTCGCGGGCCTGATCCTCAGCTACATGTTGCTGCCGCTGATCTATCAGGTGCTGAAAAGCCGCTTCAGGGCCATCGAACGACAGAAAGACTTCGTGCTGGGCGGGGTGTGCGCCGGAGTCACCCTGTGCTTTATCTGGTTCGCGCCGCTCACCTACCATCAGCCCCTGACGCGCGCCCAGTGCGAGATGCGCAACCGCCCCTTCCACGTCCTGACCTGCCAGCCGAAGCCGAAACCGGCGAGTGACGACAAGGCATGAGCAATTTGTCATCCTCCCCTGCGTAGCGGGGGAGGATGTATAATCTAACTGCCTTTAAAAGGCCTGAAAGCCTGATAAGTTACGCGGACAGGATAGGAGTCCGGAATGCGGTTCAAGGCATGGGTGTTGGGGATGGCGGTCGCTCTGGCGGTGCCGGGGGCCTGGGTCGGTGCCGATATGGCCGCCTATGCCGAACCCCTGAAAGCCGGCAAGTCCGGGGCGCAGTTCGCCCACATCCATTCCGACCTGCCGGTCGATCCGACGGCCCGCTTCGGGCGGCTGGCCAACGGTATGACCTACGTCATCTACCCCAACACGACACAGCCCGGCAAGGTCGTCATGCGCCTGCGCGTCGGTGCGGGCGTGCTGGATGAGGCCGACGAAGAAAGCGGCATCGCCAACCTCATTACCTACATGGCCTTTTCCGGCTCGGCTCACTACCCGCAGGGCGATATGTTCCGGCAGTTGGAGCGCCAGGGCATCCAGATGGGGGCCGGTCAGCAGGCCCGCGTTTCCGAAGGCGAGACCAATTATCAGATTACCCTGCCACGCAACGACGAAGCCACGCTGGAGACCGGATTCAACGTCATGCAAGACATGGCCTTCGGTCTGACCTTCCCTGAGGCGGCTTTGCAACGCGACCGCGATCTGGTGGTGACTCAGATGGTCAATCAGGCGCGTCCCCTGGAGCGTCACTTTGAGAACTGGCTGCGCACGGCCTTTGCCGGGCAATTGCTGGCCGAACGGCCGCAGAAGGGCCAGCGCGACATCGTCCTCTATACGCCGCGCGACTCGATCGTGAACTTTTACAATAGCTTCTACCGTCCGGACCTGACCACGCTGGTCATCGTCGGCGACGTCGATGTCGAGGCCCTTGAAAAGCGCGTCCAGAAGAGCTTCGGCGGCTGGAAGGCGAAAACGGCCGATTATCCCCGTCGCGATCCGGGCGTCTACGCTGCCCGGGGGCCGCGCGCCTATACCTATTTCGAGCCGGGCCTGCCCGAAATCATCGATATTTCCTGGCTCAGGCCGGTCGATACGCGCTATCAGAACCGCGATCTCGTCCGTGACATGATGCTGGAAAATCTGGTGCTGGGGGCATTGAACGCGCGTCTGGAGCGCGCCGCCGCCCGGGCCGATTCGCCGATCACCCGGGCCAGTATCAATACGGGCCGCTTCCAGCGCACCGGCGACAGCGCCGGCTTTTACGTCATGCCCCGCCCGGGCCAGACGCAGGACGCGCTCGCCCTGGCCATCGGCCTGATCCGGCAGGCGGGTGAATTCGGCTTCACCGACGCCGAATATCGTCGAACCGTCGCCGACTACGAAGCCTCTCTGCAACAGCGCAAGGCGGGCGAGGCCACGCGCTCCAACGAATGGATCGCCGACATGATCGCCGGTTCCGTCGATGCGCGTTACGTCATCAATTCGCCCTCTCAAGACGTCGAATTCTACGAAAGCCTGAAACCGCAACTGACCCGCGAGGCGATGAACGCCTATTTGAAAAACCTGCTCAAACGCGACGGGCCTCTGATCTCGCTGATCGGCCCCGCCCCCGTCGCGGGCCTCGACGCCCCGGCTCTGGAACGTCAGTATGCCGGACTGTCAAAGGCGAAACTGTCGCCCCCCGAAGATGCCGCGGCCAAGGCCTGGCTCTATAATGATTTCGGCCCGGCGCAGGCCCCGGTCAAAACCGTCCGTGACGAGGCGCTCGACTATACGCGTCTGACCTATGCCAACGGCGTTACGGTCAATATCAAGACGACCAGGCTCAAGGCCAATGAGGTCGTGGTTACCGTACGCTCAGCCGGCGGGCTGAAGCGCCTGTCACCCAAAAAACCGACGCCGGTCTTTGCCCTGAACTTCTACGACCTGTTCGAAGGCGGACTGGTCAGGATGAGCGCGGCAGAGATCAACGAAGCCACGGCGGGCGAAAACTTCGAACTCAGCTACCATATGACCGAAGACGCCGCCGTCCTGCTGGGCCAAAGCGGTACGAAAGACTTCACCCGCCAGATGCAGGTCCTGCGCGCCTTTTACAGCGACGCCGGTTTCGACCCCAGCTATCTGGAGCGCGTGCGGCACACCGTTCCATCCTTCTATACCTACGCCAATACCAGCCCCGGCGGTGTTCTGGGTCTGCACCTGTCGCGTATTCTCTACGATAACGACTCGCGCGTGACGCCCCTGTCGCAGGCCGAATTCACCACCCTGAGCAACGACAGTCTGGCCGCCGTCGTGCGCACATCGCTGCACGATGCCCCGGTCGAAATTACCGTGGTGGGCGACATCACCGTCGATCAGGCGCGTCCGGCGCTGGACGCCACCTTCGGCACCCTGCCGCCCCTGCCCGCGACCTATGCCACGATCGACGGCAGCGACGAGGTGCATTTCCCGAAATCGGGCCTGTTCAAGACCCTCTACCATCAGGGCGGCACCGAACAGGCTTTGGTCCTGATCGCCTTCCCCACCACAGATCGTTACAGCGATCCCGCGACCGCTGTGGGACTTGACCTGCTGGCCGAAGTCATCAGCCTGCGCCATTACGAGGCCGGACGCGCCGATACCGGATCGACCTATGTACCGCTGGCACGCAACGTCAATTCGACCACCTTCAAGGGGTTCGGCTACCTCTCGGCAACGGTACAGGTCTATCCCGGTGCGGAAACGGGCTTCTACAACGGCTTCCTCGGCCTGGTCGAGGGCGTCAAGGCCCAGCCGGTCAGCGCCGACGAACTCCTGCGCGCCCGGCAACTGCTGCTGACGCGCCTGACCGAAGAAACGCGAACCAACGGTTATTGGCTGAACCTTCTGCCCGGGGCCGCCGAAAATCCGGGTCAGCGCGACTATGCCCTCAAACGCAAGGCGCTGATCGAAGCCGTCACCCCGGCGCAGCTGCAGGACCTGGCCAAACGCTACCTCGACGCCGACAAGGCGCTGAAGGTGCTGGTCCTGCCGGTCCCCAAGGGCGAGTCGCGAGCCTCCTGATCTCCCCGCTTGCGGTGATAGGGAAGCGCTCACATAACACTGGCACGGAGTTTGAACCCTGATAAGCGAACCGTCCCGAAACGGTACGCTTTTTCAACGAACGAGGGATCAAACCTATGGCTACCGACATCGATCTGCATCTGGGCAAGCGCCTGCGCCGCCGCCGCCGCCTTCTGGGCCTGACCCAGCAACAACTGGCGCTCGCTGTCGGCATCCGCTTCCAGCAGATCCAGAAGTACGAATGCGGTGCCAACCGCATCTCCGCCGCCCGCCTGTTCCAATTGGCCAAGGCGCTGGAAACCCCGATCAACTACTTCTACGACGGCCTGACCGACGAGACCACCGAAGTCGCCGCCGTCCAGAACGAAGGCATCGAAGTCTTTTCGCGCAAGGAAACCCTCGACCTCATTCAGGCCTATTATCGCCTGTCGGAGCGTCCGCGCCGTCGTCTGCTCGACCTCGCCAAGTCGCTCAACGGCGAAAGCGAACAGGCCGCCTAGGCGTCTGCTTTTGGTCTCTTCGTTCCTCGTTTTGTAAGCGTTGCGTAGCGTAAGCGTTTCCGGGTCGTCGCGTAAAAGGCGACCCGGATTTTTCACATTGCGCTTTAAGCGCTCGATCTCTACACCTGCGCTAACATTGACTGCGCAAGGTGACTCATGCCCCCCTCCCCGGCGGAACTCGCGACCCTCGAAGCCTTCGCGCTCACCCTCGCTCAGGCCGCCGCCGACGTCGCCCTGCCCCTGTTCCGCGCCCGCGATCTGGCCGAGATCAACAAGGGGAACGCCAGTCGCGCCGATGTGGACTTCGATCCCGTCACCGAAGCCGATAAAGGCGCCGAGCGCGCCATACGCGCCCTGATCGAGGCGCACTATCCCGATCACGGTATCATTGGCGAAGAATACGGCACGCTGCGCCCCGACGCCGATTTCGTCTGGGTGCTCGATCCCGTCGACGGGACACGTGCCTTCATTTCCGGTCTGCCGTTATGGACGACCCTGATCGGTCTGCGTTTCAAAGGCCGTCCCATTCTGGGTCTTATTTCACAACCCTATCTGAAAGAGGTTTTCCTCGGCTCGCCGCTGGGCTCGCGTCTGGTGACCGCGGAAGGCTCAACGCCGCTGAAGGTTCGCGATTGCGCCGGACTTTCGACCGCCGTCATCGCCACCACCGACCCGCACCTGTATAGCGGCGACGAAGTGCAAGCCTTCAACCACACGCGTCTGGCGGCCAAGCTGATCCGCTACGGCTGCGACGCCTATGCCTTCGCCATGGTCGCACAGGGCACGATGGACGCGGCGCTGGAAACCGGCCTCAAGGCGTGGGACATCGACGCCATCATCCCGGTCATCGAAAACGCGGGCGGGATCGTCACCGATTGGGCGGGCGAGCCTGTTGGCACATACGGCGGGCAGGTCATCGCCGCCGGGTCGCCCGCCGTCCTGACCGAGGCCTTGGCGCATCTGTCGCTGGCGGCCAAACCCGCCGATCCGCATTAGAGCACGTCCCAATCTGGTTGGATCGGAACCATGCTCTAACCTTTTGTTTTGTCGCGCATTTGATTCCAAAAACCGTTTCACACTTTTTGGAATGCGCTCTAAGCGCTTTGCTGGCCGTCCGGTTTGGCCGGTTTTTCAGGCTCGACCTTTTCGGCGCTGACGGCCTCTTCCCAATCGACGACCTCGATCTCTTCCGCAGGCTCCAGCGGTGGTGCATAGGCCGGGACATCGCTCAATTCATAAGCCACGAAAAGCGCAGGTTTGGGCATTTCCACCGCGGGCTCATCCGCCTCAGCCTCGACCGGTGGGGCGACGCTCAGATTGTCTTCGGGCGGTTCGACCGCCGTCCCGGCCGCTGGCACAGCCTCAGGCACATGCGAATCGAACACTTCGGCGGCTACCGGCACGGGGGCGGCCTCGACCACCTGAACCGGTGCGGCGCTGACCGGCGGCGACGCAAAGGTCACCGGTGCGGGTAAGGTCGCCTCAGCCATCTCGTCGAACTCGGCCCAGAACTGCCGGCGGTATTCGTCGAGTTCCATCAGGACCTCGTGGTCGGCCCCGGGGATCTCGACATAACGCCCTTTCGGCAGCTTCTTGGCGAACATCTTCGACGGCTGCTTCATCATCAGGGTATCGTCGCCGGAACAGACGATCGAGACCGGCGTGCGCACCTTCTTGATCAGCTTGCCCTTATCCTTGAGCAGGGTCTCGCCGATCCTGAAGGCGAAGTTGAGCCAGCCCCAGGTCGGCGTACCGATCGCCAGATGCGGGCAGGCAAACAGTTGCTCGCGCCAGATATTGTAGCGGTGTTCGTCGTGACAGAGCGCGTCGTCCTCAAAGGTGTGCTCGAACGGGTCGTCGAACAGTTCCGGCACGTAGTCGGTGCCCTGCCCGTGCCGCACCTTCCAGTCGGTCTGAAAGGTCACCGACCACAGGGAATGCTTGCCGGTCTTGATCCGCAGCATAGGGTTGATAAAGATCGCGGCGCCGAACCGCTCCTCACCCTTGATCAGGGTCGACAGGTTAAGCGCCGCCCCCATCGAATGGCCCATCATGATCCACGGCTTGGGCGCGCGCTCCTCGAAGCCGTCCAGCAGGCGCTGATAGTCGTCGAGAAACTCCTCGGTCGACCGGGCATGGCCTTTCAGCCGGTCGGGCAGCAATCGCGCCGACAAGCCCTGCCCGCGCCAGTCGTGCACCACGACGCAGAAACGGCGCGCCAGAAGGTCGGACACGACCTCGTAATATTTCTCGATCGGCTCCGAACGCCCCGGGCTGACGAAAACGGTGCCGCGCGGGGTGCCTTTTGGTTGCCAGAACCCCAGCCTCAGACGCAGGCCGCCCGCACCCCGAAACCATTCGCCGACGCCACCCTCGGGCGGACGGGATTCGGGAATGGCCATCAGCGGGGCTGTGGACGACAGGGCGGCGATGCGACTCATTATCCGGGCTTCTTAAATTTCAGGGTCATACGGTCACTCTCCCCGATGGATTCGTAGAGTGTACCATCAAATTCAGGATTTGCAGGCTCTCCGCGCGGCGCGGTCAGTCTCTGCGGCGGCAGGGTCCATACGCCGAACGGGTGTGACTTGTTATCCTTGGGATTGGCATTGATCTCGCTGGCCTCGACGAACTCGAACCCGGCTTCGGAGGCCAGTTGCTTGACGAAGGGCTCCTGCACATAACCGTTGGTCGCCGCCGGGTCCTGCGCATTGCCGATATCGGAACGATGCTGTTCTATGCCGAGGATGCCGCCGGGCTTGAGCGCGGCCATGGCGTCCGTAAACGCTTTTTCAGCGATACCCGCCGCCATCCAGTCGTGCAGCACCAGCAGAAACAGGACCGCATCGACGCTTTCAGGGTCGGCCAGCGCCCCCGAGGCCGGTCCGAAGGCCGTATAGGTCATGTCCCCATACAGCTTCTTGTCGGCGGAAAACCGGGCCTTGTACTGTTCGGTGAGTGTCGCGGCTTCGGGAGCAGCGGCGTCGGTCTCGATCAGACCGGCCACATAGTGCCCTTTTCCGCTGGCCAGATAGGGTGCCAGAATATCGGTCATATAGCCGGCGCCCGGCCACATATCGAGGACGGTATCCTTCGGCTTGATTTCAAAAAAGTCGAGGGTTTCGATCGGATGGCGGTACTTGTCGCGCTCACGGTCGAGCTGGCTGCGCCACGCGCCCGACACCGCCCAGGCCAGCGAGCCTTCTTCGGATTTGAGCCCGCCGGGCGCCTTATCCGTCTTGCCGCACGCCGCCAGCAGCGCCGCCGCGCTGCCCGCTGCCCCTAAACGGAGCAGACCGCGCCGGTCGAGCCAAAAACTGTCGGATGTCTGCGCCAATACGCCACCTTGAACTGTGTTCCTGTTCGGGAAAGTTAGGGGCTATAATGCGAAAGGTCAAAGGGCAAATGCGGCGGCCTTAACCAAAACCGGGGCTATGGGCGCGAACCGCCCACAGCTTTGGTTCATAGCTGTGGTTTGGGGCTTTGGTTCGGGCAAGGTCACCCCTCGCCTTCGATTTCCTTCATCGCGCTTTGCAGGTAGTTCGGCTCGCCCATCATCTTGATCAGGTTGAGCTGAGTCTCCAGCCAGTCGATATGGTGTTCGGTATCCGACAGGATCTTCTTGAACAGTTCACGGCTGACGTAATCAGCGTGCTCTTCACAGTACTTCACCGCCTCGACCAGAGTCTTGTGGCCACGCACCTCGACCGACAAATCGGCGGTCAGGCATTCGGTGATCGTCTCACCGATCTTCAGCTTGTGCAGGTCCTGAAGATTGGGCAGGCCATCGAGGAAGAAGATGCGCTTGATGAGCAGGTCGGCGTGCTTCATCTCCTCGATCGATTCCTGATAGACGATGCGGCCCAGATGCGTCAGGCCCCAGTTTTCCAGCATACGCGCGTGCAGGAAATACTGGTTGATCGCCGTCAGCTCGTTGGTGAGGACGGTGTTGAGAAGTTTGATAACCTGAGGATTGCCCTTCATGGTGCCGCTCCGTTTTGTGTTGGCGGCAGAATGGAGAAGGACGAACTATTCGGCGGCCAGTCGTACTGAGGCGCTCACGTCGTCGATCATCTGCCGGATGTCGCAAACGCATTTGGCGCACTGGGCGCGGGTCTGGCAATGGTCGAAAACGGCTTTTACGGTCGCGGCGCCGCACATAATAGCTTTTTGCGCGTCTCTTTCGCGAATTGCGTTACAATTACAAACGTACACAGCCGAACCCTGGGTAAAACCCGTGTGAATGCCTCTGAGAATGTGTCTCAATTATCAGATTGCGAATTCAATTGCAAGTCACTTGCAAAGAGCGCGTACGATTCTTCGGCTGTGGTACGCTGTTACTTCATCAGGCTTCCTTGAAGCTGACCGTCACACCGCGCTTCTTGAAGTAGGACTGCATCAGCTTGCGGCCTTGACGGTTGTTCTGCGCCAAACGCGACGGCTCGAACACCGCTTCCTTGAGACCTTCGGCCGCCAGCGTCTTTTTCAGCGCCGCGATGTGCGAATCGAGATCGGCATTATCCGCGATCATCGAGGCGTAGACGTTTTCAAGGGCTTCGGTGACGGTTAGGGTGGTCAAGGGGCTAACTCCGGTGATTTTGCGTCCTGTTAGCAGAAGCGCCGCCCCCTATCAATCCATAGAGCCTGATCGTTCAGGCAAAAGAAAGGGATGGCCGCACAACCCGCAAAGGCGACCATCCCCGTTCGGTGAAGGCGACCGTTAGAACCGGTAGCCTACGCCCACCGAAACGACCAGCGGATCAAGCGTCACGTCGGATTTCAAAGCCCCGCCATTGATCTTGGCATTCGTGTCGAAATAGACCTTTTTGATATCGGCATTGAGGGACCAGCGGCCTTTCAGCGCCACATCGACCCCGGCCTGAAGCGCGTAACCCGTGCCGTCGTCCAGCTTCACCTTGAAGCCGTTATAGTCCTTCTTGCTGTGGAAGATCATGGCGTTGAGGCCCGCTCCGACATAGGGACTGACGCGACCCTTGGGGTTAAAGTGGTACTGCACGGAGACCACCGGCGGCAGCACCCAGGTCGAGTGGACCCGCACGTCGGTCGCGCCACCCACGGCCCGAACCTCATGCTTCGAGGTGCCGAGGATGGCCTCGACGGCGACGTGATCGGTCAGGAAATAGGTGAAGCCAAGGCTGGGGATGGTATCGTCGCTGACCTTCACGTCCAGCCCCGAATCCACACCCGCCGCCGTCAGGATATCGCCCGACTCGTCAGGTGCGACCGAGGTGATGCGGCTATTGACGATCAGTTGCCCCTTGGCCTTGGGGGTAAACTCCTGCGCGGCAGCAGAACCGGCGACGAGTGCCAGAAGGCTGGCGGCGATACAATATGCGGCTTTCATAACGAAATGTCCTCTCTCGGTGTAAATCCGTTGAGAGGGGTTTAGACGCGAAAATCCGCCCTGTGACCTGCGCATTCTGCCGCGCGACGGCCTGCCTCAGGGGTGTGATGCCGCGCGGCAAAACGTCATATTTTTATGGCGATAGCGCACACAGACCTGTATGACAGACAAACTGTCAAGGAGCCCCGCATGTCCGTCCGCAACCTCACGCCCGCCGAAGTCCAGACCGCGCTCGAAAGCGGCCAGATTCATCTGATCGACGTACGTGAAGACTACGAATTCGAACAGGCGCGCATCGCAGGCAGCGTCAACCAGCCGCTGTCGACCTTTCATCCGGGCGAACTGCCGCAGGACGGAAAAGAGATCATCTTCATGTGCGCAGGCGGCGTGCGCTCGCTGCGCGCCATCGAAGCGGCTCAGGCCTTTGGGATCAACGCCGACGCGCATCTGGCACCGGGCATTCGCGGCTGGATCGCCGAAGGCCTGCCGGTAGAGCCGTAATCACCCTCCTCCGCTTCGCAGGGGAGGATGTTATTTCCGCGTGATGCGGTCGAAAATCCCGCCGTCCTCGAAGTGTTTGGCCTGCACCGCGCCCCAGCCGCCCAGATCGCGGATCGTACTCAGCGTCACCGAAGGAAAGCGATCGGCATAGCGCGCGGCAATCTCCGGTACGCTCGGGCGGTAATAGTGCTTGCCGATAATCTCCTGCCCGACGTCACTATAAAGCCAAGTCAGATAGGCCTCCGCCACGACCCGCGTACCTTTCTTGTCGACGACGCGATCGACCCATGCCACCGGCGGTTCGGCCAGAATCGAGGTCGGCGGGGTGACGATCTCGAAACTCTCGCCGCCCGGCTCGCTGACCGCCAGATGGGCCTCGTTCTCCCACGTCAGCAGGACATCCCCTACACCACGCTGCACGAAGGTCGTAGTCGAACCGCGCGCCCCCGTATCAAGCACCGGTACATTGGCGTAAAGACGTTTCACATAGTCCTCGGCCTTGGCTTCGTCGCCACCATAGGTTTTCAGCGCCCACGCATAGCCCGCCAGATAGTTCCAGCGCGCCCCGCCACCGGTCTTCGGGTTGGGTGTGATCACCGCTGTCCCCGGCCTGACCAGATCGCCCCAGTCCCTAATGCCCTTCGGATTGCCCTTACGCACCAGAAACACGATGATCGAGGTATAGGGCGCGGAATGGTTCGGCAACCGCGTATCCCACCCGGCTGGCAACAACGCCGCCTTGCTCACCAGCGCGTCGATATCATCGGACAGGGCCAGCGTCACCACATCTGCCTCAAGGCCCTCGATCACCGCCCGGGCCTGCTTGCCCGACCCGCCGTGCGACTGTCGGACCGCCACCGCCTGACCGGTCTTATCGAGCCAGTATGTGGCAAAGGCCGCATTATATTCGGCATAAAGCTCGCGCGTTGGGTCGTAGGACACATTGAGCAGTTCGACCGCCTTGCGCGTCTCCGGCTTCTGACCGCAAGCCGACAACAGGCTCAGGCCTGCTCCGGCGGACAAGATATGGCGACGATGGGGAGCGGCTTTAAACATGGTCTTTTCCAAAAAAGCAGGCGTCTGTATGCAACAGACGCCTGTAGTCTCGGGGAGGGAAGTTGGCCCCTCCCCTGTTGCGCAGAGAATAAACGCTTAGAACGACTTGCGCAGCGTTACACCGAAGGTACGGGGATCGCCCGGCTGACCGAATAGCGCGCCTGAATTGCCCTGCTGGATGGTCAGGAATTGCAGGTACTCTTCGTCGAAGGCGTTCTTGACCCACAGGAAGATTTCGGTGCCGCCGCTGGCGCGATAGCCGAGGCGTAGATTGGCGATAGTCGATTCATCAACCACGGCGTATTTCGATACCGAGGCGTCCGAGTTCCATTCCGAACGGTAGGAGACGTCGCCGCTGACATAGGCGTCACCCGTCAGGGCACCGAACGGCGCATTCCAGGTATATTCGCCGCCCAGCGACCCGGCCCACTTCGACACGCCGGGCAGGTCCTTGCCGCTCAGGTCGGCGATCGACGTGCCGGAGGCTTGCAGTTCCAGCGGTGCCGGAGCGTTGGCGAACGAGGCGTACTTGCCGTCGGTATAGCTGACCGTACCCCAGATATTCAGGCCGTCAAACGGACGCCAGCGACCGTCGAGTTCGACGCCCTTGACCTCGACCTTTTCCACATTGGCCAGATAACCGCGCAGCGAACCGGTGTTGGAGTCGACGACATTAGCCTGATAGTCCTTTACGTCGTTCGAGTAGATGGCGAGGTTCAGCGTCGCGCGCTTGTCCCAGAACTGGGTCTTGAAGCCCAGTTCGATGCCGGTGACGTCTTCGGGGCGCAGAGCGGCGCTCTGGATGACCGGGTTGCCGTTCGAATCCGTCGGGATGCCCGCCGCGTTAATGCCACCCGACTTGTAGCCCTTCGAGAAGGTCAGGTAGGACAGGACGTCAGGCGCGAGGTCATAGGACAGGCTGAGCTGGCCGGTCACCTTGCTGTCGGACAGTTCCGCCGTATAGGCATAGGTCCGCGAAATGCCGTTCTTGGCCGAGATGAGCGCCGAGTTAGTCGTCGCCAGACCGCCCGAAGCCACCTGCTGGTAAAGTTGGTACTTGTCTTCGGTGGTATAACGCAGACCCGGCGTGACCTTGAATCTGTCCGTCACGTTCCAGGTCAGTTGCCCGAACACCGCGTAGGACGTCGTCTTGCCGACCGCGTGCAATTTCTGCTCATAACCGTCGAGCAGATTTGACGGCACGGCCACGGCGGGCGAACCGGTCGTGGTGCCGATCAGCCACCAGGCGGCGTCCTTGCCCCAGGCTTCGGTGCCGTTGGTCTCGACGCGCTGCTTGAAGGCATAGGCGCCGACCACCCAGTCGATCGTGTTTTCGCCGTTCGAGGCCCAGCGCACTTCCTGACTCAGTTGCTTCTGGTCCGACGGATTGCTCGACTTGGTGCGGATCGACAGCGCGGTGTAGTCGCGGTCGTTCTGCGGCCACCACTCCCATTTGCGCCATGCGGTGATCGAGGTCAGGGTCGTGTCACCCAGATCCCAGTTGAAGGTTGCCGAGGCACCATTGATGCGCTGCTTGGCCTGAATCTCACCGTTCACGTCGACCAGACGGTCGTAGGGATTGGTCGAGGCGGGCTGATAACCACCGGCCTGTTGCGACAGGAAGGCGAACTGACGGTTGGCGGCGCGCAGCGTCGTACCGGCGCGCACGAAGGCCTGCGTATTGGCTTCCGGGTCCTGATAGGCGTAGTCGTAGCTGAAACGGCCGGTCAGGGTGTCGTTCGGCGTCCACAACAGTTGAGCCCGCAAAACCTGACTGTTCAGGTCGTTCTGTTTGGTCTTCGTCGTGACATTCTCATAGAGGCCGTCGCGTTTCGTGCTGCCAACCGCCAGACGCCCGGCCAGCTTGCCGTCGATCAGCGGCCCGGAAATGATGGCCTTGCCTTGCAGGAAGCCGTAATTGCCGGCGGTGACCTCAAGATGCGCTTCCGGTGTGAAGCTCGGCGCGCGGGTCGTGATATTGAGCGCCCCGGCGGTCGTGTTCTTGCCGAACAGCGTGCCTTGCGGGCCGCGCAGGACTTCGATGCGCTCGACGTCGATCAGGTCGGCGACCGCCGAACCCGGGCGGGCGTAGAAGACTTCGTCGACATAGATGCCGACGCCCTGTTCCAGGCCGTCATTGGTCAGGCCGATGGTCGAGCCGAGGCCGCGGATGGTGGTCGCGGTATTGCGCGGGTTCTGCGTGATCAGCTGAATCGACGGCTGGGCGCGGGTCAGTTGCTCGACATTGTTGATGCCTTGCGCTTCCAGTTGCGCGCCGCTGACGGCGGTTACCGAGATCGGCACATCCTGAATGTTTTCCGACTTGCGGCGGGCGGTGATGTAAACGTCGGTGATGTCGTTCTTGGCGCGCTCGGCGGCGTCGGCATTGTCATCGGCCGCAACAGCGGGCGCGTCGGCGGCAAAGGCCGGATGGGTGACAGCGAGCGTCGAGACGCTGGCCAGCAGGGCAAGTGTCAGGACGCCCGATTTGGTCTTGAAACCCGTGTTTTTGGGGGAGGAGGACATGGAGATAGCCTTTAACGGTGCGGTTTCTGGGTGTGTTTTTGAACGCGGGAGCCGCTCTATGCGGCATACTGAAATCAGGCGTCGCGCTTCGTCTCGAAACGGACTTTTTCGCTCTTCTCGATCTGAACGATGCGCGAGTCGTGGATGACCACCTCGACCGAGCCGTAACGGATCTGGCCGATAGCATTGAGAATATGCTCCTCGGCCTCGCTGAGGCGGCGGACGGGATTAAGGGAATGAACCTGGCTCATCTACATCTCCGGAACGAAGGCGCTAATTACAACCAAATAAGTTGTATATGGCGTCGTTCGCGTCAATAAAAATATGACTTGGTTTAGAAATGATGCCTTAGGATCGCCACAAAGGCGACTCTACTCGGCAACCGCTTTTTCAGGTGACGCCGAAAGATGAAATTCATATTTCAGTTTGAAAAATATAATATATTTAAAAAATAGAGATTGAAATTCGGTACGGTTTAACCGCAGATTCCAGCAAAACGGCTCTTAGGGCACTGAGATAAAACTTTAGCGAACCTAATCAAAAATAGACTGATTTAGTCGACTTTAAATAGGGCTTTATTTTCATAGGGTTTCAAATTTCGTCAGACGGTTTCAGTTGTCACCGATCTTGCTGCCCTTGATCGCCGGATTGCTGGCGTCCCTGACCTCCACGCGCTGGCCTTCGATCGTAATCGCGCCGCCTTTGAGCGCGATCTGACCGTCCTTCTTCATGACCAGCGACGCCCGTCCGGTCGTCAGGCGGATTTCATCCCCGGCGTTGAGATCGATGACCTTGCCGATCTGCCCCGTCAACGATTGCGATCCCGACAGGGCAATGCGCTTGTTTTCCGGATCGTTGCCGACCTTGGCCTCCAGCGCCGAGATACGCGCTTCGAGCGCCGTCACGCGCGGCGAGTCGTTATCGGCCCATACCGGCACGCTCAGCCCCACCACCAGCCCGACGGCCAGACCACCCAGAAAAATAAGCTTGCGCATGAATGCCTCCTGTTTCAGCAAAGCCTTACACAGAACGCCGATTTTGGCCATGTCAGGCAAACCTGACATTTATTTTTGATGTCAGGTTGACATTACATTTTTCAGATGTAACCTAAACCTTACATCCGGCCCGATGTCCTTTCCCCCTCACAGGACACACATCATGACACAGATAAATTTCAAATCGCACAGCGCCCGCTACACCCTGAGCATTCTGGGATGGATGACGCTCTACGTCATCCTTCTACTGATCGTTGGCTTCTATGCCCGCGCCCATCCCGAACCGACGCCCCTGCTCTATACCCTGGCCGTGCTCCCCAGCCTGCCGGTCGGTATGACCATCTGGTGTGTGCTGCGCTTTATGAGCAAGACCGACGAATATATGCGGGCCATCCTGACCGAACGCTTCGTGACCGCCACAGGCCTGACCCTGTTCCTGTGTACGGCGTGGGGCTTCCTGATCAACTATGCGCAGGTCCAGAGCCCGCCGCTTTATATGGTCTATCCGATGTTCTGGATCTTTTACGGCATCAGCTGCGCCTTTATCCGGTCCGTCAAATGAAGACCAACCTCAAGGAACTCCGCTCCGCGGCTGGTTTGACCCAGGCCGATCTGGCCGTCAAGCTGGGCGTCTCACGACAGGCCGTCATCGCCGTCGAATCCGACAAACATGACCCGTCGCTTGACCTCGCCTACAAGATCGCCGGCGTGTTCGACCTGCCCGTCGAGGACATCTTCGACAATCCCTATCGTCCGAAAACCGGCGCCTAAACTGTCATCCAAAAGGAAATCATCATGTCAGAACGCAGCCCTCAGGCGCGTTGCCGCCCCCGCCTTGCTCCGTGGTTCATTCTGTTTATCGCCATCTTCGTGGCCTGTACCTCCGGCGCCAAATCCGCCACGCCTTTCCCGTCCGCCGAAACCGCACGTTTTTCCGTAGAGGTCGTAGGTCAGGGTCCGGACATCATCCTGATCCCCGGGCTCAACTGTTCCCGCGAAGTGTGGGACGCCACGGTGACACAGTTGAAAGGCCGGTACCGCCTGCACGTCATCAATATTGCAGGCTTTGGCTCCGAACCCGCGGCCGCCAATCGCACCGGCCCGGTCATCGATCCGGTCACCGAGGCGCTCAATGCCTATATCGTGCAAAACAAGCTACAAAAGCCGATCGTTGTCGGTCATTCGCTAGGGGGCCTGACGGGTCTACGTCTGGCCAGCCAGCACCCCGACAGCGTGTCGAAAGTGATTGTCGTCGATGCCCTGCCGTTCATCGGCGTCCTGTTCAACCCGATGGCCACCACCGAAACCATTATCCCGCAAGCGACCCAGATGCGCGACAATATGCTGAAAGGCGACGACGCCACCTACAAGGCCCAGCAACAGGCCGCATTGGCTGCCCTGCCCGCCCCGAAAACCGAAGCCGAGAAAAACCGCCTGCGCATCGCGACGTGGGGCGCGCAATCCGACCGCCACGTCGTGGCTCAGGCCTTCTACGATGACATGACCATGGACCTGCGCCAGGACCTGCCGAAGATCACCGCGGCGGTCGTGCTGTTCTTCCCGCATCATGCGTCCATGCCCTATACGGCAGACCAGACCGAAGCCTTCTACAAAACGCAATATGCGGGAACAGCGCACTTCACGGCCCGCCGGTTCGACAACAGCCAGCACTTCATCATGTACGATCAGCCCGATGCCTTTGCGGCGGCCCTTATCGAGGCTCTGAAATAGCCTGCGGCGAATGACCACATAAACCGAAGGGATAAATCGGCATAAAAGTGGCGGGTTCGCGTAAAGGAGCCCGCCTATGCCCGCCACAGTTCTTCACAAAAATTGGCCCCACAAAAGCTGGCAAGACCACGATGTCGCCCGTTTTCTGGGTCGTGAAGCGCCGCGCTATACCTCCTACCCGTCGGCGCATCACTTCGGTGAGATGACGCCCACGGTTTACGGCGACTGGCTAGCGCAGATGACGCCGCAACGCTCCATCGCGCTTTATCTGCACATCCCGTTCTGTGAGCAGATGTGCCACTTCTGCGGCTGCAATACGCGGGCGACGCGGCGTTACGATCCGGTCGCCACCTATGTGAACAGCCTGATCACCGAGATCAACATGGTCAGCGACCGGCTGAACTTCCGCCCCCGCGTTCACAGCATCCATTTCGGCGGCGGCTCGCCGTCCATGCTGACGCCCGGCGATCTGGGGCACATTATGGAGGCCCTGCACCAGCGTTTCGACCTGACGATGGATGCCGAACTGTCCATCGAACTCGATCCACGCCGGGTGACCCTGAGCAAGGTAAAGACCTATGCGGCGCTGGGCTTCAACCGCGTGTCGCTCGGCCTTCAGGATACCGATCCGGTCGTCCAGCAGCTTATCAACCGTATCCAGCCGATCGAGCTGATCCGCTCGGTGATGCAGATGCTGCGCGACAACGGCCTGAGCGCTATCGGCCTCGATCTGGTCTATGGATTGCCGGGTCAAAGCCCCGAGAGTTTGCAGCGAACGCTGGCGCACGTTGCCGATTTGGACCCCGCCCGTATCTCGGCCTTCTCCTACGCCCATGTGCCGTGGGTTAAGAAGCACCAGACCCTGATCGACACAGCCACCCTGCCCGACACGGACGACAAGGTGCAGATGTACCTTGCCCTGACGGCGTTTTTCGACGCACGCGGCTATCGGGCCATCGGTATAGATCACTTCGCCAAGCCTGATGATGAACTCGCTCGCGCTTTTGAGGCCGGGACCATGCGACGTAACTTCATGGGCTATTCGACCCTGCCCAATGACGATCTGCTCGGCTTCGGGGCCTCGTCGATCGGAGAGCTTGAGGGCGGTATCGTGCAGAATATTCCGCAATCAACCACCTATCAGAACCGGCTTGCCGAGGGTGTGCTGCCCACGGTGCGCGGCTGGGCCTACCGGGCCGACGATAAACTGCGCAAGGCGGTAATCAGCGATCTGATGTGCTATTTCCGTGCCGATATCCCGGCCATCCTGGCGCGGCACGGCTATGCGGCGGACTATCTCGACGGCGATATCGCGGGACTGGCCGACTTTGCCGAGGCCGGGATCGTCAGCGTGACGGATCGTGTCGTGACCTTCCATTCGCCGCTGAAGATGCTGGTGCGCAATGTCGCCTGCGCCTTCGACGCCTATGCGCGGCAGTCGGACACGCAGAACCGCTATTCCAAAGTCGCCTGACGTTTCAACAAGGCACGCGGTGAGAAGTTGACCACCAGCGCCGTGCCGTAAAGGATCAGCGCCCCGCCGATCAGGGTCGACCAACCCACGCCTTCGTGCAGGAACAGGTAACCCCACAGGGTGCCGAACACCGGCACCAGAAACGTGACCGTCAGGGCCTGAGCCGCGCCGATATCGGCGACCAGTTTGAAATAGATCATGTAGGCAATGCCGCTGCATACGATGCCGAGCGCCAACACCGCCGCGACCATGAGCGGCGTCACAGTGGCCAGTTGCGCCGCCTGAGGCGCGAAAAACGGCGTGAACGGTGCGATCAGCAGCACCGAGGCCCACATACCACCGTGGGCGTTCGATAAGGGATCGGGCGTGCGCTTCGCTTGCCGCGCATAGACCGAAGCGATGGCGTAGCACAGGGCCGCCATCATACCCGCGCCGATGGCAATCAGGCTCTGGACGGTCAGATGCGCGGCATCGAGCCCCACCAACACCGCTACCCCGCCAAGCCCCAGGACCATGCCGATCATCGTCTTCACCGTCGGCAGGCTGCGCGTCCAGAGCGACGAGATCAGCACGCCGAACAGCGGCGCCATCGAATTGAGGATCGACAGCAACGACGCCGACAGGGTCTGGGCAGCGAAGGCGAACAGCAGGAATGGCACGGCGGAATTGAACAGGCCGAGGATCAGGAAGTACTTATAGAATCCTTTGACCTGCAAAGCCTTGCGCAGGACCAGACCCACGCCGGTCAGAAACAGTCCCGCCAGTAACACGCGCAAGGTAATCAGCCAGACCGGCCCCAACGCCGGGACGCTCAGGCGCATGAAGAGGAATGACCCGCCCCAGATGGCGGCAAGTGACAGGAGGCGAAGCAGGCTGGCGGCAGACATATTTTAATCCATATTGAACCGCGCTTTTTACCTTACGGGCCGTAGAAGCGCTTGCCGTTTCTTGCGCTGACAACCTTGCTATGTCCAGCGGCAGAACAGCCATCATGCGCATGAATCCTGCCAGCTTGAGTCAGCAGCCTGTACAGATTTTACTTATCCAAAATCCAAGAACTATCTATTTTCTTTACTTCATCAACGCCGCCATAGTCGCCTCACACCCGAGGAGAGATCAAGATGAGCGACGCCAAATGCCCCGTCATGCACGGCACCCCGATAACCACCACCGCCGGTGCACCGATAGCCGATAACCAGAACAGCCTGTCGGCCGGCCCACGTGGCCCGTTGCTGATGCAGGATTGGCAACTCATCGAAAAGTTGGCGCATCAGAACCGGGAGCGTATTCCTGAGCGCGTCGTCCACGCCAAGGGTTGGGGCGCGTTCGGCACCCTGACCGTGACCCACGACATCTCGAAATATACGCGAGCCAGAGTATTCGAGTCGGGTTCGCAAACCCCGCTCCTGCTGCGTTTTTCGACCGTGGCCGGGGAGATGGGGGCCGCCGACGCCGAACGCGACGTGCGTGGTTTCGCCCTGAAATTCTACACCTCCGAAGGCAATTGGGATCTGGTCGGCAACAATACGCCGGTCTTCTTCATCCGCGATCCGTTGAAATTCCCCGACTTCATCCATACGCAAAAGCGCCACCCGCGCACCAATCTGCGTTCCTCGACGGCTGCCTGGGATTTCTGGTCGCTGAGCCCCGAGGCCCTGCATCAGGTGACCATCCTGATGTCGGATCGCGGCATCCCGACCGATCCGATGCACATGAACGGCTACGGTTCGCACACTTACAGCTTGGTCAATGCCGATGGCGAACGATTCTGGGTCAAGTTCCACTTCAAAACCCAACAAGGCCACAAACACCTGACCAATGCCGAATCTTCGGCGGTCATCGGTCAGACGCGCGAATCCTATCAGGAGGCCCTGTTCGGGACGATCGAGAATGGCCAATTCCCGCGCTGGGACGTCAAGGTCCAGATCATGCCCGAACTCGACGCCGACACAACGCCCTATAGTCCGTTCGACCTGACCAAGGTCTGGCCGCACGGCGATTATCCCTTGATCGATGTCGGGTTTATCGAACTGAACCGTAATGCGTCGAACTATTTCGCCGAGATCGAACAGGCGGCCTTTTCGCCCTCGAATATCGTGCCGGGCATCGGGTTCTCACCGGACAAGGTGCTCCAGGCACGGCTGTTTTCCTATGCCGACGCCCACCGCTACCGTCTGGGGACACATTACGAGGCCCTGCCGGTCAATGCGCCGAAATGCCCGGTGAACCACTATCACCGCGACGGTTCGATGCGTTTCTTCGATAATTTCCAGTCGAACCCCAACGCCTATTATGAGCCCAACAGTTTTGGCGGACCGACGCAAGCGCCGGAATATCGCGAGCCACCGCTCCGGATTTCCGGCGACGCGGATCGTTACAATCACCGCGACGGCAATGACGATTACGCTCAGCCGCGCGCCCTACATGCCCTGTTTACAACGGAGCAAAAGGCGAGGCTCTACAGTAATATCGCGGCGTCTATGGCCGGGGTGCCGGACTTTATCGTCGAGCGGGCACTCGGGCACTTCGACCGCATCGACCCGGCCTATGGCGACGGTATCCGCGCGGCACTTGATGCGGCCAAGGGGTCAGCCGCCGAAGCCAATCGCTGAGCTTTTCCGTCGCGCACGTGATTCCAAAAACCGCTGCACACGTATTGGCGTGCGCTTATAAGCCACCACTTGCCCCCTGCGCCAGAACCGCAGGGGGCCTTTTTTGTATCAAGCTCTGCGCTTGACCACCGCCGTCAGAACCAGCAGCAAGCCGATCCCGATCACCGCCGTGAACGCCATCAAAGGCTCGTTCTGACGCACCACATTGGCGGCCGCAATCCAGCCCAGCGCCCAGACCAGCGGCACGGCATAGACGACACTGCGGATGACCGACAACAGCCCCCCGGCTACGGCGATCAGGCCCAGCAGGAAAGCGAGCGATACGATCACATCACGCGGATTGACCATGGCTTCCGCCGCCACAAGGCTGGATGTGAAATTGACGACCATCGCCGCCGTGATCCAGCCGGTAACCAGCGCCATCGGCGCGAAGAGAAACCCCTTTTCGGCCTGGCTCAACGACATCTCGTTCAGCTTCAGAAGACCGCTCACGCCGGAGATCACCGATACGGCGATGATGACGAAGCTGATCCAGTCGATGCCATTGACCGGTACCCAGACCGACCAGACGGCATCAAGCAACCATATAAGCGCCAGATGCCCGCCCGCGGTTTTCAGCGCAGCACTGTCTCTGTGCCACAAGGCCCAGACCGCGCTGACCAGTCCATAGAGATAGATAAGGCCCCAGATGGCAAAGGCCGGTCCCAGCGGCACCAGAGGGTGCGAGGTGGCCGCCGATTGTTCGGCGACATTGCGCCCTATGCCGAACCATTCGGGTGACTGTGAGGCGACGATCTGCGCCACTGCAAAAACCAGCAGCGCCAGACCGCTTATCGGCAAGGCGCTGCGCGTGGCGGACGTGTCGGAAGAGAGGGTTAAGGCCATGACGTGTCCTTTCGGTTCAGGACAGCCTAAGCCTTCGATCCAGCGAATGAGATAGGGTTCGCCGGCGCGTTTCATAAGGCCGCGATGAAAATCAGGCCTTTTTCACAAATTCCGTCCGGAGCACCAGACCACGAACCTTTTCGTGGTTACACTCGATCTCATCCTCGTCATGAGTCAGGCGAATATTCTTGATCAGGGTGCCGCGCTTGAGCGTCACACCACCCGATCCCTTGACCTTGAGGTCCTTGATCAGGGTCACGCTGTCGCCATCCGACAGGCGTGTGCCGTTGGAATCCTTTACGATGATGTCGTCTTCGTCGGCCATAGCAGCGCTCCTTCTAATCAGGGACGCTGCCTAACCGATCAGTTTAAAAACCACAATAGTTTTGCGGGCTTTATTCTGCGCGCATTTCATCCGAAACGTAGTTCGGCGTAGCCAAAACCGGTTCCCACTTTTCGGAATGCGCTTTAATCGCGACAATAACCTTCGCCGGTGGTGACGGTCACGCAGTCGCGTTTGTCGGCCAGCCATTTCATGCCGGTCTGAGCGCCATTGCTGTGCTGAATGAGAAACTTTTGGCCGTCGCGCTCGATCTGGATACCGTTACCCACCACAGTGCCGGTAAACTCCTTGGGCCCGTCGAGGTTGGTGATCGAGACCACATAGTCGTGTTCGCGCGCGGTGACTTCCAGCGAGGTGCCCTCCGGCCCGATCCAGCGACCGACATAGTCGCTGGCAACGTCAGCAGCGGACGACGCACTGGCTGACACTTCGCTGGAGGCCGAGGCCTCGGCCTTGGTCGGCGGCGGGGTGTCGTCCTTAGGGGAACAGGCGGCAACAGTCAGAAGCGCAATTACAGAAGCGGCGGAAAGAATGGTGCGGATCATGTGGCGTCTCATAAGGATAGTCATAAGCCCGCACCCTAACGCATATTAACTTTTGGTGGGATGCCGCTCTTACCGTCCATTTATAAAATCGCTATAATGGCGTGAGGCGGTCGGAGGGGGAATATGCGGACGGTCACTATACTCATCTGGATCACGCTCTACGCCGTATTTTCTGCGACCGCCCAAGGCAGCGAAACCGTCAACGATATCACGCAGCTAAATCCTATCGTCGTCGAACGGATCGTCGCCCCCACCTCCACCGAAGAAGTCAGCGCCCTCGTCGCCGCACACCCCGGCCCCATATCCATCGGCGGCGGGCGTTATAGTCAGGGCGGGCAGACGGCCTGTACCGGCTGCCTGTTCATCGACATGCGCCAGATGAACCGGGTGCTGGCTTTCGATCCGGCGGGCAAACGCCTCACCGTTCAAGCGGGCATAAGCTGGCGGGCGGTTCAGGAAATCGTCGATTGGGAGAACCTGTCGCTGCGCATCATGCAGAGCTTTTCCAACTTCACCGTCGGTGGCTCGCTCAGTGTCAACGCCCACGGTCGCTATGTCGGTGAAGGCCCTATCGTGCGTTCGGTCGAGTCGTTCAAAATCGTACTGGCCGACGGCAGCGTCAAAACCGCCAGCCGCGATGAGAACAGCGACCTGTTCTTCGGCGCCATCGGCGGTTACGGGGGGATCGGCGTCATTACCGAGGTGACGCTGAACCTGACGGACAATGTCGCTGTCGAACGCGTATCTCAGCGCATGAAAGTAACCGACTACACGGCGTTTTTCGAGGCAAGGATCAAGCCATCGCAAACGGCCATAATCCACAATGCCACGCTCTATCCGCCGGAATATAAGGGCGTCAACGCCCTGACTTTCAGCCGGACGGACAAGCCCGTCGATATCGCCGATCGCCTGGCACCCATAAAACCGGCCGGTAGCTTTCGGCAGGAGCTTATCGCCTGGGCGACGCACGGCCCGTTCGGCAAGCAGATCAAGGAACACATTTACGAGCGCATAATCTATGCGCGACCCCGCGTGGCATGGCGCAACTACGACGCCAGCCTCGATGTGTTGGACATCGAACCGGCCTCGCGTGCCAAAAGCACCTATGTACTTCAGGAATATTTCGTCCCCGAAGCCCGGTTCGACGCCTTCGTACCGCGTCTGTGTGATATCCTGCGTCGGCATAAGGTCAATGTGCTGAACGTCTCGATCCGTCACGCCAAGGCCGATCCGGACACCCTGCTGAACTGGGCGCGCACCGACGTGTTTGCCTTCGTCATCTATTACGAACAGGGCGTCAGCGAAGCCGACAAGGCTGCGGTCGGGGTGTGGACGCGCGAACTAATCGATGCGGCAATCGGTCTGGGCGGGGCCTATTACCTGCCCTATCAGATTCACGCGACGCCTGCGCAATTCCGCGACGCCTATCCGAAAGCGGACGCGTTCTTTGCCCTCAAACGCCGCGTCGATCCGACTTACAAGTTCCGCAATCGCCTGTGGGAAGCCTACTATATCCCCTGAATATGCTTCCGCGTTTTCATCAGCGGCTGGATCTTCTGCCCGAAGTCATCCATGCCTTTGATAAAATCGTCGAAGGTCAGCAGTACGCCACCGGTCCCCTCGACCTCAGCCATTTCGTCGAGCATGGCGGCGATCTTGGCATAGGAACCGACCAGCGTCCCCATATTGATGTTCACTGCCGATACCGTGTCTGACAACTGCACCACATTGGTCGTCTTATTGACGGCATTGGGCGCCGACTGGGCCTTGAGCCACTTGACCGCGTCTTCGTCGACACCGTCGCGATAGGACTGCCACTTGGCCTCGGCGGCCTCATCGGTCTCGCCGGCGATGACCATCATCAGCACGAAGGTCTTGACGTCGCGCCCGGTCTTATCAGTGGCGGCCTTGAGGCGGATATTGTTTTTCTCGAAGGCCTTCGGCGTATTGACCCCGACGCCAAGGCAAAACGCATAATCGGCATATTGCGCCGAAAAGGCCAGACCGTCGTCGGATGAGCCCGCACAGATGATCTTGGGCGCGACCTGCGGCTTGGGGCTGACGCGGCAGTCGGTCATCTCGAAATACTGGCCCTTGAAATTCGACACGCCGGTGTCGAACAGGTCGCGCAGGATCTGCGCATACTCGGTCAGCATGTCGTAGCGCTTGACGTAATGTTCTTCGCCCGGCCACAGGCCCATCTGGTCGTATTCGGCCTTTTGCCAGCCGGTGACGAGATTGATGCCGAAACGTCCGTGCGAGATGGAATCAATCGTGGACGCCATGCGCGCCACGATCGCTGGTGGGATAGTCAGAGTTGCCGCCGTGGCGAATATCTTGATCTTCGACGTCACCGCCGCCAGACCCGCCATCAGGGTAAAGCTTTCGAGATTATGCTCCCAGAACTGCGTCTTGCCGCCGAACCCGCGCAGCTTGATCATCGAGAGCGCAAAGTCGAGGCCGTAGCCCTCAGCCTTGAGGACGATCTCCTTGTTGAGGTCGAAACTCGGCATATATTGCGGCGAGTTCTCGGAAATCAGCCAGCCATTGTTACCGATAGGAATGAAGACGCCGATTTCCATTTTATATCCCCTTTAAAAACGTGGTGAGTATGTCGTTGAATTCGTCCGGCACGGTGACATTGACCGCGTGACCGCCCCAGCCGATGACCTTGCATTGCGCATTCGGCAGGCCTTCGGCGAGGAAGGCCGAGGAGCGCACCGGCACCAGCATGTCATCGAGCGTCCCGATGACCATGACCGAGCAGGTGATGTCCTCCAGTCGGTCGCGGATATCGAAGTCGCGCAAGGCCCCGATGCGCGCCAGCAGATTGGCCTCGGACTGGAACCCCGGCGCGTGGTGCGCGGCCTGAGCGTCCAGTTCTTCCAAATGATCGTTGATCCATTCCGCCGGGAACAGGAACAAAGGCTGCGCCTTCAGATAGGCTTCTGCCCCGCCGCTTTTGTAGATCGCCGTGCGGATTTCGAAGCAGCGTTTGAAGTGCGGCTCGGCCACCGCCCAGCCGTTGACGCAGGTCAGGCTCAGGACCTTGTTCGGATGATCGAGCGCCAGTTGCAAGCCGGCCACCGCCCCGGCCGCGTGACCGACGATGTGGGCGGCTTCATAATCGAGCCCTTCGAGGATCAGGGCGATATCATCGGCCATATGACGCGCGTGGTAGGTGGCCGACAGTTCGTCGCGCTCGCTGCCGCCCGTGCCGCGATGGTCATAGAGGATGACACGGAACTTCTCGCACAGGGCCTCGACCTGCGGCGACCAGTAAGCCCCGTGGCCGCCCAGTCCCGGCGACAGGATGACCGGGATACCGGCCTTACGGCCATAAAGCTTGACGGCTAGTCCGGAGATCGTGACCGTTTCAGCTTCCGGGAAAGATTTTACCTCACTTGCCAACATGGGCAACGCTGGCGATTTCGACGACAAGGCCCGGCTTGACGAGGCCGCACTGGATGCAGAAGCGCGCGGGCTTCTCGCCGGGGAAATATTCGGCATAGACCGCATTCATCGCCGCATAGTGCGCCCAATCGGTCAGGAAGATGTGGTTGAAGGTAATATCGTCCATCGTACCGCCACCGGTCTCGACGACTTTTTTGATCGTCTCAAGGATGTGCCTCGTCTGCGCCGTGGCGTCGCCGGGGGCATGGATCGAGCCATCGGGATCGATGGCCAGAGTCCCCGACACATAGACTACGCCATCGGCCTTGGTCCCTGACGAATATGGGGCCAGCGGTTTCGGGAATCCGGGCGGGTTAATCGCTTCCTTGGGCATGGTGTTCCCTTTTAGGTTATGGATTGATGTCTTTGATCGCGTTGCAGAAATCATCGACGGTGGCGACCCAGCCGAAGAAGGTTTCGACGTTATAGACTGTGGCCTTCTGGATGAAATCGGGACCGAGCTGATGCGTCGCGTCCTCCAGCATGACCCCGAAATATTCGAGATGAAAACCGTCTCTCAATGTTGATTCCACGCATACATTGGTGGCGATACCGACAAAGATCAGGTTGCGGATACCACGCGCTCTGAGGATCGAGTCGAGCTGCGAATTGAAAAAGGCCGAGTAGCGCGGCTTGTGGACCCGGATATCGCCGTCCTGCGGCGTCAGGGTGTCGACAATGTCGTAGTCCCACGTTCCACGCGCCAGCAATTGTCCTTTCAGATTAGGATTGCGGCGCATCGTCTTGAGCGCATTGGACTTATGGTAGTTAGGCGACAACGGCGTTCCGGCCTCGACATAGTCCGGGTCCCAGCCGTTTTGCAGATAGACGACCTGAATACCCGATTGCCGCGCGGCGCTCAGGGTCTTCGCGATATTTTCAATAGTGGATTGCGCGCCCGAAATATCGAACCCGGCCAGATCGACATAGCCGCCTAGACTGGCATAGGCGTTCTGCATATCGATGACGATTACCGCCGTTTCAGCGGCTTTGAAGGTCATCGCCTCCGGCCGCGCGGGCAGTTCAAATTCGGTGCTGGATATGCTCATCGCCGACCCCCTCTTCCACACAAACAAGGCGGTTAAAACAAGAGGTAATCAGGCATTTATTACATGTGCAACAAAAATATGACGACAGGTCTGAAACCTTTACCCGATCAGCAAGCCCGCGATTGCCGCGTTCATCAGGTTGGCCAGAGTCGCCGCCGCCAGCGCCCTCGGACCGATCTTGACGATCATGTCGCGCTGGTTCGGCGCCAGGCCGCCGATAACGGCCAACTGAATGGCAATCGAGGACAGATTGGCAAAACCGCACAGCGCAAAGCTCATGATGGCGGTCGAGCGCGGGGACAATTGCCCGCCCTCACTCATCAGGTGGATATAGGCGACGAACTCGTTCATGATCAGCTTTTCGCCGAACAGGCCGCCCGCCGTCACCGCCTCGTTCCACGGGATATTGATCAGGAACATGACCGGGGCCAGCACGAAGCCCAGCATGCCTTGCAGGGTCAGGTCGGGATAGCCGAACAGGCCGCCGATACCGCCTAAAATGCCGTTGAGCAAGGCGATCAGAGCGACGAAAGCCAGAATCATGCCGCCGACCGACACAGCGATCTTCAGGCCATCCTGCACGCCGTCGGAAATGGCGCCCAGCAGGCTTTTCGGGTGGTGATCGGCGTCTTCCATGATCGGCACGGGCGAATGGATCGGGGCCCCCTTCGGGTCAGGAATGATAAGCTTGGCCATCAGCAGCCCACCCGGGGCCGACATGAAGCTGGCCGCCAGCAGGTAGTCAATCTTGATGCCGATCTGGGCATAGGCGGCTAGGATCGTGCCCGCCACGCCGGCCATGCCCGACGCCATGATGGCGAACAGCTGCGCCTTGGTCAGGCCCGCCAGATAGGGCCGCACGACCAGCGGCGATTCCGACTGCCCGACCAGCACATTGGCGGCCGCGGCCAGCGCCTCGACACGGCTGATGCCGATGATGAAGCCCAAGCCCCCGCCGATCACCTTGATGATCAGCTGCATGATTTTCAGGTAATACAGCACCGAGGCCAAGGCCGCGAAAAAGACGATCACCGGCAACACATTGATGGCAAAGCCCGCTCCGCCCTCAACATTGAGCAGTCCGCCGAATAGCATCTCGATCGCGCCCTTGGAATAGCTCATCAGGGCTTCGACACCGTGGGCCATGGCCTGAACCGCGATCTTGCCCCAGCTTGTATGCAGGACCAGCACACCGATCAGCACCTGAAGCGCGAAGGCGCAGGCAACCATGCGCAGGCGGATCGATTTACGGTCGGTGGACAGCAACAGCGCGATGGCCAGCAGGGCGACGATCCCGCCG
Source organism: Asticcacaulis aquaticus (assembly GCF_028550415.1). Taxonomy (GTDB): domain Bacteria; phylum Pseudomonadota; class Alphaproteobacteria; order Caulobacterales; family Caulobacteraceae; genus Asticcacaulis; species Asticcacaulis aquaticus. Next base: position 16,943 of record NZ_JAQQKX010000006.1, on the reverse strand, counting down.
ATGCCGATGGCCCAGTTAGTGTTCACGCCCGGTACGGACGACAGGGCGGGAATGACGGTAGCGGAGGCGGAAGCGGCCATGAAGGACTCGGAAACAGCGGGTAAAAAGGCAGCTAAACACCGATGTGAAAACCCGTCAATCGGTTGCACCTGTAACGGCGAAATACGCTTCGACTTTGGTCGGGGATGCTGCACCGCCGCGCGTCGATTAGTCTCAACCCCAATGAATACAACAGTGAGGACTATCATGAGCGAGACCGTCTATCCGGTACCGGCCCAATGGCGCGACAGCGCCGTCATCAGCGCGGACGCCTATGAGACGATGTATGCGCGCTCAAAAAACGACCCGCATGCCTTTTGGCTGGAGCAGGCGCAGCGCCTCGACTGGATCAAGACCCCGACGCAGACCGATAATTCATCGTTTCATAAGGCCGATTTCGCCATCAACTGGTTCGAGGACGGCGTACTGAACGTCGCTGCCAATTGCCTTGATCGGCATCTGGACACGCGCGGCGATCAGCCGGCGATCCTGTGGGCCGGTGACGATCCGTCGGAACAGCGCACGATCACCTACCGTGAGCTGCATGCCGAGGTCTGCAAGTTCGCCAATGTTCTCAAGGATCAGGGCGTGCGCAAGGGTGACCGCGTCACCATCTATATGCCGATGATCCCCGAAGCGGCCATGGCGCTGCTGGCCTGCGCCCGCATCGGCGCGATTCACTCCGTCGTCTTCGGCGGCTTCTCGCCCGAAGCCCTGGCCGGGCGTCTGACTGACTGTGATTCGAGCATCGTCATCACCGCCGATGAAGGGCTGCGCGGCGGCAAGGCCGTGCCGCTCAAGGCCAATGTCGATGCCGCGCTGGCGCTGAGTCACTCGGTCACCCGCGTCATCGTCGTACAGCGCACGGGCAATAATGTGCCGATGACCGCAGGGCGCGATTTCTGGTATCATGCCTTGGCGGCGCAGGCTTCGACTGACTGCCCCGCCGAGCCGATGAACGCCGAAGACCCGCTGTTCATCCTCTATACGTCGGGCTCGACGGGCAAGCCGAAGGGGGTTTTGCACACCTCCGGCGGTTACCTGCTCTGGGCCTCGATGACTCATGCTTACGTCTTCGACCACAAGCCGGGTGACGTCTATTGGTGCACCGCCGATGTCGGCTGGGTCACCGGCCACTCCTATGTCGTCTACGGCCCGCTGGCCAATGGCGCGACCTCCGTCATGTTCGAGGGCGTGCCGAACTATCCCGACCATTCGCGCTTCTGGCAGGTCGTCGATCAGTTCAAGGTGACCACCTTCTATACCGCCCCAACCGCCATCCGCGCCCTGATGCGCGAAGGCGAAGCGTGGGTCGATCGTTGCGATCTGTCATCTCTGCGCCTGCTGGGCAGCGTCGGTGAGCCGATCAATCCCGAAGCGTGGGAATGGTACAATCGTGTGGTGGGCAAGGGGCAATGCCCCATCGTCGATACGTGGTGGCAAACCGAAACCGGTGGGCACCTGATCTCGCCATTGCCCGGTGCGACCGCGCTCAAACCGGGTTCTGCAACCAAGCCTCTGTTCGGCGTCTTCCCCGAAATCCTCGACAATGACGGGCGTGTCCTGAGCGGCGCGGCCGAGGGGATTCTGGCCATCGCCAAAAGCTGGCCGGGGCAGATGCGCACCGTCTGGGGCGATCACGAGCGCTTCTTCCAGACCTATTTCGCCAGCTATCCGGGCAAGTATTTCACCGGCGACGGTGCCCGCCGCGATGCCGATGACTATTACTGGATCACCGGCCGCGTCGACGACGTGATCAATGTCTCCGGCCACCGCATGGGCACCGCCGAGGTCGAAAGCGCGCTTGTGGCGCATGAAACCGTCGCCGAAGCCGCCGTGGTCGGCATGCCGCACGACATCAAGGGTCAAGGCATCTACGCCTATGTGACGCTCAATGCCAACGAAGTGCCGTCCGAAGCCCTGCGCAAGGCCCTGATCCAGTGGGTGCGCCACGAAATCGGTCCCATTGCTACGCCCGACGTCATCCACTTCGCGCCGGGCCTGCCCAAAACGCGCTCGGGTAAGATCATGCGCCGCATCCTGCGCAAGATCGCCGAGGGCGAAATCCATAGTCTGGGCGACACCTCGACGCTGGCCGATCCGTCGGTGGTCGAGGCCTTGGTCAGGGATCGCGTCCTGCAACCGGCCTGATACGAGATAGTACTTGCGAAACCGGGGCGCTGATGGGTAAAGATGGCCCGTCAGCGCTTTCGTCTATAAAAAGGGCGCGACGGAGGTTTTTCTGTCCAGCCCCGCATCCATTCTGGTCGCCGACGACCACCCGCTGTTCCGTCAGGCCCTGACCCTGGCGGCGCGCAAGGTGCGTCCCGATGCCGATATCCTTGAGGCCGGAACGCTGAATGCCGCCCTTGACGCCGTCAAATCGGCGCAAAACCTCAAACTGATCCTGCTCGACCTGAAAATGCCGGGTGCCGAAGGTTTTTCCGGCGTCGCCCTGATCCACGCCGAAGCGCCCGAAGTGCCCGTGCTGGTGGTCTCCGCCGCCGAGGCCGAGCAGGCGGCGCAGCAGGCCCGGCGATTCGGCGCGGTGGGTTTTATCGGCAAGGATCAGCCCCTGCCCTTCATGCAAAGCGCCATCAACGACGCACTGGAAGGCCGCCGGATCGAGACCGCGCCCGACGATCACGAGGTGGACGCCGTCGCTGCCAAGGTCGCCGACCTGACGCCCACGCAATTGCGCGTTCTGCTGGGGGTGCTGGCCGGACGGCTGAACAAGCAGATCGCCTTCGATCTCAATATATCCGAAGCCACCGTCAAGGCACACATGACCGCCATCATGCGCAAGCTGGATGTGCAGAACCGCACTCAGGCGGTTCTGGCCGCCAAAGCTCTAGGCATCGGCGGATCGATTTAAATACCCAGCCAGTTTTTCAGCACCTTCGGATCGAGGGGCTTGTAAAACAGGGGCACGCCCGCCGCCTCGCAAGATTTTGCCGTCTCCAGTCCATGATCGGCGGTCACCAGCGCCACCCGCAGGTCCGGCTGCGCCGCCCGCAATCGGGCAATCAGCGACAGTCCGTCGGCCCCGCCACTGAGATTATAGTCGACCAAGGCCCCATCGACACCGTACAAATGGGCCATTGCCGCGTCCGGATCATCGGCGATGCAGGCGTCGCACCCCCAACGGGCCAGCAGTGCGGCCATGGCGTCACGCACCGCCGGTTCGTCATCGACAATCAGAATCCGGCGCGCCTTTTCAGACGTGACGGTCGAAGCCTGCGCCGGCACCACCACCTCAGGCACGGCGGCCATTGGCAGGATCACGGTAAACCGACTGCCCTTTCCGAGGCGTGAGCGCACCTCGACGGGCAGATCCAGCAGGCGCGCGGTGCGCTCGACAATGGCCAGACCCAGACCGATCCCGGCCTCGCCGCTGACGCCCAGTCGTTCGAACTCGCGGAAGATGCGCGCATAGTCCTCATCGGCGATACCGCAGCCGGTGTCATAGACTTCGATCCGCACCCGGTCCTGACGCGGCCGTACCGCTATCAGCACCCCGCCACGTTCCGTATAGCGCACAGCATTGGACACGAAATTTTGCAGGATCGAACGCAACAGGTTGCGATCGGTCTCTACCCAAACCGACGGAGCCCAAAGCCGCAACGCAATCCCTTTTTCCGCCGCCAGAGGCGCGAAAATGACCTCTATATCCTGCACCAACCCTAACAGGTTGAACCGCGCGACCCGCGGTACGATCCCCCCCGCATCGAGTTTCGAAATATCGAGCAGGGACCGCAGCAGGGCATCCGCGGCATCGATCGAACGCTCGACATTACCGACCAGCGCCAGCCCCTCGCCCGCCGCCACTTCCTCGGACAGGGCCGCCGTGAACAGCCGCGCCGCGTGCAGCGGTTGCAGCAGGTCGTGGCTGGCCGCCGCCAGAAACCGCGTCTTTTCCTCGGTCGCACGTGCCAGTGCGGCATTGGCCGCCTGAAGCTCCGCCGTGCGCTGTACGACGCGGCTCTCCAGTTCCAGCCGCGCATGCTCCAAACCGGCCAGGGCCGCCGCTTCATTGGTGATGTCGGTGAAACACATGACATAGCCGCCGCCGGGCATGGGGCCGCCGACCGTCTTGAGCACCTTGCCGTCGGCGCGACGGCGCTCGAAGCTGTGGCGCGCGCCGCGTCGCATGTGCTCAAGCCGCCGCGCCACATGGCTTTCGACCTCGCCGGGCCCGCATTCGCCGCGCTCGGCATTATAACGAATCAGGTCCGCGACCGGCGCGCCGACGCGAATCATCGACGGCGGGTACTGGAACAGGTCCAGATAGCGGCTGTTCCACGCCACCAGCCGCAGGTTCTGATCGATCACGCTGACGCCGGGGTCGATATTTTCCAGCGTCGCCGCCAGAAGCCCCTTCGAGAACTGCAGGCTCTGGCCGGACTGATCCAGAAGGCGCGCCACGTCCTCGACGCTGATCGTCGTGCCGGACAGGGCCGACGACACGATGGCGTGGGCCGACGGCGCGCCGACCACGCCGGCGATCAGGCGCTCGGCCCGCCGCGCCGACGACCGGTCCACCGGGGCGCCGGGGGTGACGGGACCGAAGGTTTCGCTCACCGCCTCCGCCCCGGCAAAACGCGCCGTCAGAGTCGTCAGTTGTTCAAGGGTCTGTACCCGGCCTTCGCGCACCACCGGCATCAGGCGAAACCCCGGCAAGGCCCCCGTGCGTCCGAAGGCAGACACGGCCAGCCAGGCCAGGCCGTTGGCCCCCAGCGACGCTATTACACCATGCGTCAGTGGGTCGATACCGCTCAGGCCAAACAGCCCGACAGGGTTGAACACACCGCCCGCCATGGCGGTCAGCCACGGCTCAGGGGCGAGGGTCGGAAAGAACAGGGTATAGAACCAGACGATCAGGCCACTCAGCAGTCCCGCCTGAATAGCGGTGGCGTCACGCACCTTGCCGCGCACCGCCAGCAGCAGGGCCGGCGTGAACTGTGCAATGGCCGCAAAGGCAATCAGGCCGATGAAAGCCAGTTGCCGGGACGGCGGCACCCACAGGGCGTAGGTCAGGGCCGCGCCCATGACGCCGCCGATGGAAATACGCCTGACCCACAGCATGAGACGGCCGAAGTCGGCGGCGCTCGACATGGTGCGATGGCGCAGCAGGAACGGCGCGATCAGATCGTTGGAAATCATGGTCGACAGGGCAATGGTTTCGACCAGCGCCATGCCGGTCGCCGCCGAAAACCCGCCGATGAATACCAGAAGCGTCAGCCAGTGCACGTCCGCCCCGAACGGCAGGTTCAGCACGAACAGGTCGTGCGACACCTGCGACGGCAACAGGGTCAGACCCGCCAGTGTGATCGGCGGAATGACCAGAAGGGTCAGAAGCAGATAACCGACGAAGGGGCCACGGGCCTTTGTCGCATCGTCGGGACGATCGGCACCGATGACCCCTGTATAGAATTGCCGCGGCAGGCAGACGATGGCCGCCATGGACACCAGCGTGATAACGACAAAGTCGAGATCGATCTGCGAGGGGTCGAATCGGGCCGAAAAGCGCAGCCATCCGGCATCGCGCGCGGCGGGCGGGGCAGCCTGGAACGCCAACACCGCAAACCCGGCCACGGCCACCAGAGCCAGAAGCTTGACCAGCGATTCGGCCGCGACCACATAAAGCACACCGGCATTGCGGCTCGATGCCACATAATGCCGCGTCCCGAACAATATGGCGAACAGGCCCAGCGCGCCCGCCGTCAGCGCCATAGGCCAGACGGTCTCGCCCCCGGCCAGCTGGGCGAAGCTGGTGCCGACCGAGCGCAATTGCAAGGCTAGATACGGAATCGTCCCGAACAACGCCAGAAGCGTAACCAGCGCCGCCACGCCACGGCTCTTGCCGAAACGCGCGCCGATGAAATCCGAGATCGAGGTCGCCCCCTCGGCCTGCACCGCGGCGATGAGCTGGCTCAGGAACTTCGGTGCCACCAGCCAGACCAGAATCGGCCCGAGATAAATAGGCGCGAAGCTCCACCCCTGCCCCACCGCCGAGCCGACAGCACCGTAAAAGGTCCAGCTTGTGCAATAGACACCCAGCGCCAGCGCATAGGCCGGTAAACGAAAACGTGGCTGCCCACCGGCCCCGGCATGCTTTTCCGCCCAGGCACCGATGGCAAACAGACCGCCGACATAGGCCGCGGCCGCCAATAACAGGACTATGCCGTTCAACCCCGTACCGCCCCTTCTGTAATTCTCTTCAGGCGATATCAGGAAACAGGGCGTATTTCCACCGATGTGAATTGCTGCGCTGCAATATACGGTTTCCGATTGAACGCCTTCTGGCCGTACGGTGCTCCTGTACGGAAACCGCATCGGAAACCCATCACAGATTGTAAATTACAACTTTATTAGTGAAATTGGGCCCATTATTGCGGCCCCGACATATGGCGCGCAACATATTACCGCGCCAACCCCGGCCGCCCTGACATTCCCTTGGGTTTATTGCGTAAGCGAAACCAAGCCGCGCCTCGAAACCGGCATATCCCACAAGCGGCATACGATTTCGGGCTGCATTCCTACCGCTTGGTTACCTGTGTGACCTTATTGAAACAGGTTTCATTTGTTATTGACAAATTTGTGGCTAGAGATTGACGCGCCTGTGACACCAATGCGTTATTCACATTAACAGCGTGTAATGCTGGACAAAATTTCGGCCCTCCCCATGGCCGATAACCCGGAGAATGAGTAGTGAGAAAAGATTCCAAGCGATTTGGCCTTCTGGCCACGACGTCGTTTTGCAGCGCGGTACTGACCGGCGTTCTGACGACGGCTTTCACGGGCGGTGTCGCCCAGGCCCAGGATACGGCCCCTAAGGCCGATGCTGCCGCCGCTGAAGAACCCGTTCAGGAAGTCATTGTTACGGGTTCGCGCATCCGTCGTAACGTGGCCAACGCCCCGGCCCCGCTGATCCAGATTACGCAGGAAGACATCCTGCAGTCGGGCCAGCCGAACATCATCGACCAACTGGCCGACATCCCGGCTCTGACCGGCTCCTACGTGCCGGAAGACACCACGGGCTCGAACCTGAATGACGGCGGCCTCTCGCTGCTCAACCTGCGTCAGCTCGGCTCGGGCCGTACGCTGGTTCTGGTGGACGGCAAGCGTCACGTCGGTGCTCAGCAAGGTTCGCTGGCGGTTGACGTCGACACCATCCCGCGCCTGCTGATTGAACGCATCGAACTGATCACCGGTGGTCAATCGGCCATGTACGGCGCCGACGCCGTGTCGGGCGTCGTCAACTACATCATGAAGGATGACTTCGAAGGCCTGATCGTCGATGGCAACCTCTCGCAGATCAATCAGGGCGGTCAAAGCCAGAAGCGTATCTCGGCCTTGTGGGGCAAGAACTTCTTCGACAACCGTCTGAACGTCTACGGTTCGTACGAACACGAAGAAAACGACGAAGTTAAGGACTCCGACGTCGATTGGCGCCGTCGCGCCTGCGGTCTCTACGCGATGGACGCCGACGTCAATGCGGGCACCCCGGATGGCGTATACGATAACCAGCTGCTGTGCGGCGTGCGCAACTTCTCGCGCCCCTATACCGGCCTTCTGGTCGTCGCTTCGGGCCTGCAAACCAGCCCGGCTTCCGATCCGGACATCGCCGCCTCGCTGACGGCCTGTACGCCGCCCGCTACGTCGGCCACCAACAAGTTCCCGACCACGGCGGCGAGCAACACCAACTGCTTCTTCGCAAACGAAAAGAACGCCTATGTCTTCTCCGCGACCGGTGCCGCCCGTCTGCTCGACATCGGTTCATCGCGCGTCGAAGTCGGTGGTCCGCGTTCCAACGCCATCGGTGGTGACGGCCTGAACATCGGTACCGAGTTCTCGCAAGGCAGCCGTATCCCGCAGTCGAACGCCAACCGTCTGCAAGGCGGCTTCAACTTCAAGGTCAACGACTACGTTACCGCCTACGGTGAAGCGAAGTACGTCAAGGAAGAAACCTATGACGATGGTCAGGGTTCGTTCTTCAACATCGGCCTCTACAACGTGCCGGCCAACTCGATGCCGCAATGGACTCCGGCCACCAGCTCGTTCAACATCGGCCTGGATAACGCCTATCTCGATCCGGCGGTCCGCACGATCATTCAGAACAACCTGCTCAAGACCTACGACAAGGACGGCAATCTGGTCTCGACGTCCACGACGGTCGATGCCCGCGCCATGTTCACCAACTTCGGTCCGCTGCGCAACCAGCTGAACTTCCGTGAAGCCAAGCGTTACGTTCTCGGTGCTAAGGGTCAGGCGGACGAGTTCCTGTTCGCCAAGGACATTGCCTGGGAAGCCAGCTATGTTTACGGTGAGCTGAAGAACGAAAACCACGAGCGCGGCCTTGACGTCGAGCGCTATCGTATGGGTGCCGACGCGGTTGTCGACACGGCCGGTAAGGTTCATGGCAAGCCGGGTGAAATTGTCTGTCGCTCGCAGCTTCTGGCTGCCAACGGCTATGCGATTGCCGATCCGTATCGTGGCGGCAATGTCAGCCCGACCGACCCCAAGGTGACCGGTTGCGTACCGTTCAACATCTTCGGTAACGGCCAGAACGACCCGGCGGCCCGCGCCTATTATGACGCGGAAATCCAGGTTTCGCACACCAACAAGCAGCAGCATTTCCTGGCCTATGGCTCGGGCAATCTGTGGGACTTCTGGGGTGCGGGCCCGATCGGTGCCGCCATGGGCGTCGAGTGGCGTAAGGAAGAAGCCGAAGGCAAGGGCCGTACCGGTCCGACCGGCGATCGTATCCTCTTCCTCAACACCGGTGCCGACTTCCCCTACTCGCACTACGAAGTGAAGGAAGCCTTTGCCGAACTGCAACTGCCGCTGCTGAAGAACCTGCCGTTCGTCAAGTCGCTGGAATTCTCCGGTGCCGCCCGTACCTCGGACTACACCACCGTGGGCAAGGTTGACACCTGGTCGACCCAGTTCATGTGGGAAATCAACGACGAGTACAAGATCCGCGGCACCCGCGGTAAGGCCGTACGCGTTCCGACCCTGTCGGAAAACTTCTCGCTGCAAAGCCAGACCTTCGCTTCGATCACCGACCCCTGCGACGCCGTGGTCATCTCGAACACGACCGATCCGAAGACCAAGGAAAACCGTATCAAGAACTGTGCGGCCCTCGGTATCCCGGCCGGTACGTCGATCACCTACACTTCGACGGTCGGCGGCTTCAACGGCGGTAACCCGTTCCTGAAACCGGAAACCTCGGTATCCCGCACGCTGAGCTTCATCGCACAGCCGAAGTTCCTGCCGCGCACGACCTTCGTGTTCGACTGGTACAACATCGAAATCCGCAACGCCATCGCTTCGGTGACGGCGCAGACCCTGGCTAACCAGTGCGTCGGCGGCGATGTCCTGAACAGCAACGCCTGCGGCCTGATCGCCCGCGATCCGACCAACTACCGCATCAACTGGTTCTTGCAAGGTTCGCTGAACTACGCCAAGCTCGAAACGCAAGGTATGGACTTCACGGTCACCTACCGTCAGCCGCTCGACTCGGTCTTCGGCAAGAACCTGGGTCAGCTGAACTTCTCGCTGCGTGGTAACTACGAGCAGTGGAACCGCGAATACACCAACATCGATGCGCCTCTGGCCCAAACGGACTACACGCAATCGGTCGGTGCGCCGCAACTCCGCTTCGCAACCAACGTCGCCTGGCGCTTCAAGCCGGACCTGAGCTTCTTCTGGAACATGGACTTCCAGTCGAGCCAGGAAATCGCCGATATCGACCTGCTGCGTAGCGACTCGGACAACCGTGAGTACAAGTTCCTCACGACCGGTGACTATATCCAGCATGATTTCTCGGTTCGCTGGGATATCAAAGACAACCTCCTGCTGCGTGCCGGTATCGTCAACGCCTTCGACGCCGATCCGGTCGACTGGCTGGGGCAAACGACCGCCGACAACTTCGACCTCTTCGGTCGCCGCTTCTACGTCGGCTTCCAGTACAAGCGCTAAGTCCTTCGGGATGGATGCAAAGAACGGCGGCAGGGCAACCTGCCGCCGTTTTGTTTTGCGTGGCAGCCATAAGGTCCATAGGCCCCTGCACTCTATTATCGTAAATGCTCCCGGTTATGGGGTGTGATACCTGTTGGCCCCACAGTCTGTTAGAGCCGGGTTTCGTTCAGATTGAATCGAAACCTGGCTCTAACATTTCGTTTTGTCGAACATTTGGTTCACATCTTTCTGAAACGAAGTTCGGCGAAGCCAATGCGCTCTAAGACCTGACCTGTGACCATGAAAAAAGGCCGCCGGTGGTCCGGCAGCCTTTTTATTTGCAGTTTTTACTTATCTTAGTCCGCGGCGTGGACCTGTCCATTGGCCATGGTCCGACGGCACAGCCAGATCAGCGGCACCAGACAGACGATGATGATCGACGAGATGCGGAAGATATCGACCGTCGCCAGCAGATAGGCCTGCTGCATGACCTGCCGGGTCATGACGCCCACCGCCTGAGCCTGCGACATACCCATGGCCTGCGCCTGCTCGATCGCCCGGTTCAGCGTTTCCTGATGGACGATATTGGCGATATTGCCCTGAGCGGCGGTTTCATAGCGATCCCACAGGGTCGTCGCCAGAGACGCGGCGAACGAGCCCGCTGTGATCCGGGCAAAGTTCGACAGGCCTGAGGCGGCGGGCATCTGTTGCGGCTTCACATCGCGGAACGACAGGGTGATCATCGAGGTGAAGAACATGCTCATCGCGGCCCCCATGACGAACATCGGCACGATCAGATTGCCGAAATCGACATCCGGCGAATAGAGCGAGCGCATATAGAACGACAGGGCGAACAGCAGCATGGACACCGTGGCCAGAATGCGCGCGTCGATACGGTTCGACAGGCGGGCCACGAACGGCGTCAGCACCACGGCCACCATGCCCGACGGTGCCGCCGCCAGACCGGCCCAGGTCGCCACATAGCCCATATTGGTTTGCAGCCACAGCGGCATCAGCAGGTTGTTGCCGAAAAAGACCGCATAGGCCAGACAGAGCGCGATGACGCCGAAGAGGAAGTTGCGGCTCTTGAACAGCGACAGGTCGACGACCGGGTTCTTTTCGTTAAGCTCCCAGATCAGCCACGCAATGAACCCGATAGCCGCCATGATCGACAGGATGACGATCTGCGGCGAGGAGAACCAGTCGGCGTCCTTACCCGTATCGAGCACCAGTTGCAGCGTACCGACCCAGAAGACCAGCAGCGAGAACGAGATCATGTTCAGCTTACGCGCCACGGTCGGCGTCTCGCGATTGCGCATGAAGCTCCAGCAGATCCACGTACAGGCAATGCCGATCGGCACGTTGATCAGGAAAATCCATTCCCAAGCAAAATTATCGGAGATGTAACCACCCAGAATCGGCCCCAGAACCGGCGCGACCAGCGTGGTCATCGACCACACCCCCAGGGCCGTAGATCGTTTATTTGGGGGGAAGATCATGATCAGCAGGGCCTGAGACCCCGGGATCATCGGGCCTGACACTGCCCCTTGCAGGACGCGGAACAGGATCAGTGACGGCAGGTTCCACGCAATGCCGCACAGGAAAGAGGCCAGCGTAAACAGGGCGACCGAGACGACGAAGGTTCTGACGACGCCGAAGCGCATCATCAGCCAGCCGGTCAGCGGCACGGAAATGCCGTTGGCGACCGCAAACGAGGTGATGACCCACGTCCCCTGATCGGAGGCGACGCCAAGATTACCGGCAATCGTCGGCAGGGCGACATTGGCGATGGTCGAATCGAGCACCTGCATGAAGGTGCCGAGCGCCAGCGCCACGGCGGCCAGCGCCAGAGCGCCTCCGGTTAGCGGCGCGGGCATGGAATTGGGAGGTGCTGAGGCCATGAGGGCGCTCTCCATGAACAGAACGCGGAGGCAATACGGCCCCCACCACCCCGACCGCTACGCGGCCGCGGTCCCCCTCCCCGCCCAGCGGGGAGGTATTGAAAAAAGCTCCCCGCTTACGCAGGGAGCGGTCTTACTTCGATACGTCGATTTTGGCCTTCATCGACAGGCCGACGCGCAGCGGGTGCGCCTGAAGCTCCTTCGGATCGAGCTGGATGCGCACCGGCAGGCGCTGCACGACCTTGATCCAGTTGCCCGAGGCGTTCTGAGCCGGGATCAGCGAGAAAGCCGAACCCGTGCCGCCGGAGACCCCGACGACCTTGCCCTTGAACTTGACGCCTTCGCCGTAGAGGTCGGAGGTCAGTTCGACTTCCTGACCCGGCACGACCTTCTTGAGTTGCACTTCCTTGAAGTTGGCGTCGACATAGGCGTTGGCCACCGGCACGACGGCCATCAGCGGCGTGCCGACCTGAACCTGCTGGCCGATCTGAACGGCTTTCTTGGTGACGACACCGGCCATCGGCGCGCGGACGATGGTGCGGTCGAGCGCCAGCTTGGCCCCGGCCAGCTTGGCGCGCGCAGCCATGACTTCGGGGTTTTCACCCGGCTGCACGCCCGCAAACAGGGTGGCGTTCGACTGGCGATTGCCTTCCGAGGTCAGCAACGCGGCCTGAGCCTGCGCACGGGCGGCGCGGGCGGCGCTGACATTGGCCACAGCGGCGGCATAGGCGCTCTCAGTAGCGGTCAGTTCTTCCTGCGACACCGCGCCGGTCGAGGCGAGGTTCTTGCGGCGGTCGTATTCGAACTTGGCGCGGGCGGCCTCGGCTTCGGCAGCCTTGATCCCGGCATCGGCCTTGGCGATGTCGGCAGCGCGCGCGCCCATGGCACCGGCCAGCGCCTTGTCGTTGCTGTAATAGCCCATGACGCGGCGTTCAGCCGAAGCGAGAGCCGCTTCGGCGGCGGCGACATTGATCTTCGCATCCGCATCATCGATGACCATCAACACGTCACCGGCCTTAACGACCTGGGTTTCCTGCGCCAGAATGCGCAGCACCGGGCCGGAGACCAGCGCGTTGACCTGCGCGGTTTCGGCCCCGACATAGGCATTGTCGGTCGAGACGTAATGCGAGGCGACGAGGAAATAATAGGCACCATAAGCGACCGCGCCGATGGCGACGACGGCGGCAAGGCCGGTCATCAGGGTGCGGCGGTTGTTATTGGCAGGCGTGCGGACCGGGGCGACCGGAGCGGCGGGAGTTTCGGGTGCGTTGTCGGACATGTGACTGACTTTGTTCTTAGGGAAACTGAGAGAATGGAGGAATTTAGTAGGGACCACCGAGCGCCTTGACCATGGCGACTTCGAGCGTCAGGGCGCGGCTTTGCAAGGCGTTGTTGGTGCTGCGTTGCGTCAGCAGGTTCTGTTCGGCCAGCAGCAGGGTGGCGTAATCGCTTAAGCCTCCCTCGTAGCGCAGACGCGCCAGACGATAGGCCTCTTCGCTGGCCGCCAGAGCCGCGTTGGAATGTTGCAGACGTTCGCTTAAGGCGCGCTGGCTGGCGCCGATGTCGGCGACCTCCTGCATGGCGGTGACGACCGTCTGGTTATAGCTGGCCAGGGCCACCGACTGATCGGCTTCGGCGCCGCGCAGATTGGCCTTCAGCTTGCCGCCTTCGAACAAAGGCAGACTGAGGACCGGACCGGCGTTGATAGCATCCATGCCCGACCCGCTGAGGTCGTTGAGGAACACCTTGCCGGCGAAGGCCATTAGGTTGATGTTCGGATAGAAGGACGCCTTGGCGCGCTTCGTCGAGGCCGAGGCGGATTCGACGCGCATCCGGGCGGCGGCGACGTCGGGGCGGCGGCTGATCAGCTCCAGATCGAGACGTTCCGGCGCTTTGAAAGCGCGGGCGTCAGGCAGGTTCGGACGCTCCAGACGCTCGCCATAGGCCGGGGCCTGACCGGCAAGGGCGGCGATCAGGTGACGCTGGATCGTGATGCGCTCTTCGATGGCCGCCAGTTCACCACGGGCATTGGCCACGGCGGCGCGCGCCAGTTCAAGCTCGGCCTTCGAGGTCAGGCCACCGGCGGCCTTCTGCGAGACCAGCGCTTCGGAGTCCTGACGAATGATCAGGGCGCGCTGAGCGAGGTCGTAGTCTTTGTAGAGATGCGCCAGTTCGAAATAGGCATTGACCGTGGCCGTCGTCAGGACCAGCACGGCCTGATGGGCATCGGCGCGGGCGGCGTCGGCGGCGGAGGTTGCCGCCTTCACCCCGGCGCGGTTCTTGCCCCAGAAATCCAGCTCCCAGCCGAAATTGATACCACCGAGCGTTATCGAATCGATTGCAGGGTTGTTACCGCCCATTTGCAGCGTCGCCCCCAGGGCCGTCGCCGTCGGATAGAGCGAGGCGCGCTGGCTGTCTTCGAGCGCCCGCGCTTTCAGCAGCCGCGCCGCCGCCGCCGACAGGTTCGGCGCATCCTTGCAGGCATCTTCGAGCAAGGCGTTCAGTTGCGGATCATTATATTGCGTCCACCAACGGTTATGCACCATGTCAGCGGGGATTTGCACGGCCTGAGGCACGGCAGCATTGGTCTGATCCTTCGGTAGGGCCGCGCACGCGGTCATACTCAGGGCACTGACGCCAAGCAAAAGAAGGGAAACGGGGCGCTTATTTACGAACATAGCGGGACCTTGGAAACGCAAACCGTACGGTACGGTCATTTATCACTTGTGCCTATAGGCCTCTGCCGCTATATTGTCAACAGAACCGTACGGTACGGTCAGAAAAAATTTCGCAGTGCGAAAATCTGAACAGGCCGTACAAGATATATTGCATAGAGGCTAATCAAGTATGAGTACGCAGGAGCTTAGATCCCGCGGAGACAAGGACGCCCGCCGCGAGGCCATTCTCGATGTGGCCAGCGATATCTTCCTCGAAGGCGGTTTCGACGCCGCCTCGATGTCGGCTATCGCGGCCCGCGTCGGCGGCTCGAAAGGGACGCTTTATAATTACTTCAAAAGCAAGGAAGAGCTGTTCGAGGCCTTTGTGCAGCGGCACTGCGCGCTGCACGCCAACCTGATCGACATCCTGATCGAGGCAGAGACCGGCAATTACCGCGAAACCCTGACGCATTGGGGTCAGCGCTACCTGAAGGTTGTGACCTCCGATCTGACTCAGCGCAATTTCCGCGTCATCATGGCGGTTGCCGAGCGCTGGCCGGAAAGCGGTCGCCGCTTTTACGAGAATGGTCCGTTGCGCGGCATCAAGAACGTCGCGGCCTTTTTGCAAAAAGGTGTCGAGGCGGGTGAGTACCGCATCGACGATACCCTGCAGGCGGCCAGCCAGTTCATCGCCCTGTGTCAGAACCGCTATCAGAAGGCGCGTTTCCTGAACTATATGCCCGAACCGACCGACGACGAGATCGTGCGTGAAGTCGAGGCCGCCTTGCGCACCTTCTATGCCGCGTTCGGCGCAAAGTAACCTTACGTCATTCTTACATTTCGCTGATGGAAGCGGCGCAATATCATTACGCCCGATAGTCTAAAAGGGGTGCTGCCGAACCCTTCGGCAGCACCCCTTTTTTCACCCTTCCCTGCCTTGACCGCGTTCGCCGCGGGCCTTTTCGCGCGCCGGTCAGGGCTTTATCCAAGGAATGATCCCATGGCCGATACCCTCACCCCGACCGACGTTCTGTCCAAAACCGAAGACACGATGCAAACGACCGCCGACGCCGCAAAATCCTCCGCCGAAAAGGGCATGGCCTATGGCCGCGACGCCATGAACACCGTGCGCGAAAACACCGAGCGCATGAGCCAGCGCAGCAAGGAGATCGGCGAGCGCACGATGAACGCCTATGCTCAGGCCGGCAAGCAGACCTCCGACATGCTGGGTGAAGTTAACAAGGCGATGACGGATGCCTATGGCCGCTCATTGGCCAATTACGAGGACCTGTCGAAACAGGCGATGAGCGTCCGCACACTGGAAGACGTTCTGGCTCTGCAAAACGCCGCCGTCGAAAAGATGCAGGACAATATGGCGGCCATGACCGGCGTCTACAGCCTGTTCGTCTCGCGCCTGACTCAGGTCATGCAACCGGTCGCCAAACAGGCCGCGGACGAGACGCGCACCTTCGCGGCATAAGATCTCTGTTTGTGTATACTGTAAGGCGGCCGTTCCAGGCCGGGACGATCGAATGGATCGGCCTGCGCCCGGTGAAACACGGCGAGATAGACAGCGTGACCGAGACGGACGTGATCGCGGGCTATGCCAATGCGTCTATGCGATCCGGACCTGATCAACATGTTGGG
Organism: Asticcacaulis aquaticus; assembly: GCF_028550415.1. Lineage (GTDB taxonomy): Bacteria > Pseudomonadota > Alphaproteobacteria > Caulobacterales > Caulobacteraceae > Asticcacaulis > Asticcacaulis aquaticus. The sequence continues at coordinate 736 of NZ_JAQQKX010000006.1, read as the reverse complement.
TGCCAATTCAGTTGATCATGAACAAGATGTAGTAGGGATAAAGACCCCGTCACACATCGCGGCGGGGTTTTTGTCGGTTTAATCAGCCAGTAGCTTTAGTAGCTCACGTCCGCGCGGTGTTGGTCGGGGCTTGCGGAAGTGGGAGATTGGCGGCGCTGTGTTAATCTCATACACCAAGCCGATATCATAAAGGTTAGCTAACGACGTATCAACAGCGGTAGAATCTAGTTTGATGGCGTTGTCCAAGTCCGATTTATCGAAGTTATTGGTCATTTGGCTGAGCACCAACGCGTCAAGCGGCTCAAGCTTTTTAATAGCGTTTATGAAGTATCTGCTAACCTTGGCGCTTCTATTCGGGTCTCTTGCCGCCGCCAAAAGTCTGGCCCAGACGTCCTTAAGTTCCGTCCGGCCCTCGTCCGCAGCACCCTCAAGTAAAGGCAGTGCTACTGACAAAGAGACGGGAACCGTCTGTGTGACGCCGCGTGCCGCCAAACGAGCCTGGCTATCGCGACTCATTTCAGCAATGCGGTCGGCGCGCACCTGTTTAAGCCAGTCCGCCCCCATAAGGCCGGCAAGGTCTTTAAGGGGCTCGCCAATCAGTTCGCCCACGAATCGGGTTGAACCGCCCCGGCTTTGCCGGAGGCTCCAACTTCTGAGAAGATGGAGCTACTATGAACAAAACGACGAACAAGTTTTCACCTGAAGTCCGCGAACGCGCTGTGCGGATGTTTCTCGA
>NZ_JAQQKX010000005.1 GCF_028550415.1 Asticcacaulis aquaticus | reverse complement strand
AACCCATTGGCAACATCCCACCAGCCGAGGCCGAACAACTCTACTACGCTGCCCTCGACACTTTAGAATTGGCCGCGTAACTTAAACCAATGAGCCTCCGGCAAAGCCGGGGCGGTTCAGTTCATAAAAGCCAACCCCGCATATTTTTATAAATTCAAGCAGCAGGTTACGAGTTACTGGAATTGTTATTACCGGCATTGGGACTATAAGAGCTTCAATGGTGAGGTGAGCTATATCGCGGGCTCTCCCTACCCCGGACACGAGATCGTTCGTTATCTGGAAGCCTTTGCGAAAGGCGTTTAAAGTTTTTCACAGATTCCCACCGCAAGGGGCTTGCAAAGGCTCAAGGCTTTTGTCTATAAGGCCCACCTCTTCGGCCACGTGCCGGACAGATGCGGGCGTAGCTCAGCGGTAGAGCGCAACCTTGCCAAGGTTGATGTCGAGAGTTCGATCCTCTTCGCCCGCTCCATTTCCTTATCGCTTAGGGAAATGAGCTGAACAGATTTAAGCGGGCGTAGCTCAGCGGTAGAGCGCAACCTTGCCAAGGTTGATGTCGAGAGTTCGATCCTCTTCGCCCGCTCCAATCTTTTTAAGTTGCTGAAACTTAGAAAGATTGGGAAAAAATTTGTTTGTCACGCAGCGATTTCTTGAACAATAATGAAAAAAGCAGCGCTAACGGCTGCGCTTTTGTCGTCTGTTTTGTGGGAAAATAAAACCTCACGCATCGTGCTTCCGTGCGGCACGCTTCCGTTCGGCCAACACCATTTCAGCGATGGTCTGTTTGAAGCTATCCATCTCCATCAGTTCTTCGTAAGCTAAATAGAATGATCCGTCCTTTTGAAGGAATAGTTTGCTGATAAAGGGAGGAATTTTGGCGCTGCGAGCTACAAAGAAATGCCATACGTAGCCACCAAACATGGTTTCATATCTACTGACAACTTCGCCGTTAGGTAATTCTATCGGCTGGTGGGTGGGTTGCGAGAAGAACTGACTTGCAGACTCGCCTTCATACAGCCTCGCCTCTATATTGCACCCATAGTCCGCAACCTCACCAGCATCCCCATTCAATATCATTAACCGAAGCGTTTCCTCATTATTACCGAGCTTCACATCTGCAAAAATCGGAAGCTTCGATACACTCATTCGCCACAGGATCGAAAGCTGAAACAGCTTGAACCTCGTATAGTCCAATCCATTCACTTGCCCTATATCATCGCTGACCTTCGTGAAGGTAACGCCCGCAGCATTGCGGACTATCCGTGAAGCTTCGTTTTCGTAGATATTAACCCTGCTTTCGCAATCTCCGCATAGCAGATGTTCGTGATATCCCTTCCGGTTCCTTTTATTGAATTTGTCTACGTCCACAGAGATTTCAAGGCCGTACGGCTCCGCACAGACATCTTTAAAGAACATCAGCGATATGATGTGACTGTCCCGCAGTTCTTTAGACTGCTGACACAAAGCACATGAACCGAAAACCTTCTTCGCCATCACAATCCCCATAGCTAATCCCGCAATGTAAGTAGTGATGTTGAAATGTCCACTAAACCAATACGCTCCCTAACAACGCGCCTCCCCTTGCGCGCGGTCGCAAAACAGGTACGTTTATTGCAACCGCACAATGCGATGGGGTGACGTCGGCACAGGCTGTGCCAGACTGATGCGCGTTTTGGAGACAATAGGTCCATGCTTCTGGAAAGCGAAGGCGATCTGGTTATCGTTCTGGGGGTGCTGGCGGCCCTGCTGCTGGCCGTCGCTATCGGTGCCGGCATTCTGGTCGTATTCCGGACGATGCAGATCCGGCAGTTTCAGGACCTCCTGTTCAAGGCCGAGCGCAAGATCGACCACCTTGAACGCCGCATGTTCAATGTGCTCAATGCCGTACCGGTGGCGCTGGTCGAAACCGACGCGACAGGCAAGTTCATCTTCGCCAACAAGGCCGCGCATCAATTGCTGGGGCGCAAGGATAACGAACTGATCGGATTGAGGTTTCACTCGGCGACCTGGGGCATTACCTATCCCGACGGCCGCATGATCCCGCCCGACCTGCTGCCGATCGCGCGGACCCTGCGCGGCCAGACGGTCAAGGGCTTCCAGCACCTGATTTCCAACCACGGCAGCCAGACCAAGACGCTGGTGTCGGTCACCTCCATGCCGATCATGAACACGGTGGGCGAGGTCATCGGCTCGACCACGGCGCTGGTCGAACTGGAAACCCAGACCGGCGAAGGCATCGGCGATATTTCCGGCGTCTGGCGCGGCCAGTGGTTCGCCGCCGCGCCCGTGCCCTTCTGGGGGCTGGATCAGAATGGCACAGTGCTCGACGTCAATCCAAAGGTCGGCACGGTGTTCGATACCCCGCGCGAACAGACCGTGGGTCAGAACTGGGTCAAGGCCTTCGTCGCCGACGCCGATTTCCAGAAGGCCATCGACTACCTGTCGGACCTGCCGTCCGCCGGTCACCCCGCCTCGATCAATCTCGGCCTGAAAGACGGCAAGGGCATGGTGAAGCCGGTCATCCTCACCGCCTGGGCCGTCACGACGCAGGACGGCGGCGCCGAGGGCCTGACCCTGATGGCCGTGCCGACCGAAGTCACGCTGTCGGTATCGGCCCCCGTCGCTTTGCCGGTGGCGGCACCGGTATCCAGCGACACCCTCGACGCCCTGGCCGACCTGCAAAGCGCCGAGCGCGCCCGTGCGGCGCTGGGCGTCGGCGTGTGGCAGTACGATGCCGCGTCGGACTCCATCGTCGAGGACGAGGGCATGCGCCGCCTGATCGGGCGCGAATACGACGGCGGCCCGACGCTCATTTCCGACGCCGATCAGGCCCGCGCCGACGACGCCTTCGGTCGCCTGATGTCGGGTGAAACCGACGTCCTCGATCTGGAACTCAGCGTCCGCCAACCCGACGGGTCGGTGCGTTTCGTCACGCTCAAAGGTCAGGGCAAGGGGGCCAATGGCCACCGCGAACTGTTCGGTGTGGCCATCGACGTAACGCACGCCAAGACGCTGGTCGAATTGCCGGCCGCCGGGGTCGATGACACCCGCGCGCTCGAAACGCAGGTCGCGACACTGGAGCACGATCTGAAGATGGCGCGCGCCGATCTGGCGACCATGGCTGCGCTCGAAGGTGAGCTGGAAGACCTGAAAACCGCGCGTCAGGACCTTGAGGCCCTGAAGGCCGAAAAAGCGGGGGCCGAGTTTGCCGAAAACCCGGAACTGGTCACGCTCAAGGCGCAACTGGACGAACTCAAGGCCGCCGAAACCGAACTGCTGAACCGCGCGCAGGACGAGATCGAAGCCCTGAAAGCCGAGGTGACCGCGCTGAAAACGGTTCCGGAGCCGGACCCTGTGGTCGGGATCGCCCCTGAAGTGGTCGATGCCCTGAATGCGGAAATCGAAAGCCTCAAGGCCGAAAACGCGGCCCTGAGCGGCCTGACCACGGAACTTGAGACCCTGAAAAGCGAAAAGGCCGAGGTCGAGGCGCAATTCGCCCTGCTCCTCGAAACCCCGCTGCCCGTGCCGGAGCCTGTGGCCGAGCCCACGCCCGAACGAACCCTGAATGATATCGCCGGCGATCTCAGCGATCTGACGCGCGTCTGGAAACCGGACGGCACGCTGGTGCGCCTGTCGCGCGGCTGGAATGTCCTGACCGGTTGCAGCGCACAGGAGTTCCTCGAAGACGGCTGGCTCGATAATGTGCACGAGGACGATCAGGCCCGCGTTCATGAAGCGCTGAAAGACCGGCTTGAGGCTAAAACCGGCGGCGAGCTCAGCTACCGCGTCCGCGCCGCCGACGGCAGCTTCGTGCCGGTGCTGGAGCGCCTGACGCCGGTCACGACCGATGGTGCATTCGACGGCCTGCTTGGTGTCGGGTTCGACCTGACGGCTCACCTGCCCGCGCCGGTCGTGACCGAACCGGTCGAGGAGTCCTACACCGACAAGCTCGAATATCTGACCATGAAGGCGCGCACCGGGGCGCTGGAACTGGAGATCGCCCAGCTTCAGCACGCCAAGGGCGAACTGGAGCGGCAGGCCCTGGCGCTCGACGAGGCGCTGGCCAAGGCCCAGCAGTTCGAGACCGTGGGCCGCCTGACCGGCGACGTCGCCGCCGACTTCTCGCAGATGCTGAACGTGATGAATGCCGCGCTCGACATGATCGGCAAGTCGTCCGACAGTCCGGACCTCAGGCGCCTGTCCGAAGCCGCTCTGGCGGCGGGCAAGCGGGGCGAACGCCTGACGCGGCAATTGCTGGCCTTTACGACGCAGGCGAAAGAGAAGGCGTAATCGCCCGCCTAAAGTTTTTCGCCCGGTAGTCGGCTGGCCTGTTTGACCCAGTCGGTGAACTGCGCCTCGTCGAGCGCGCCTTCACGCACATCGAGATAGCGCACATTCGCCTGTTTCGACTTGCCCGGCGGCACGGGCGTCAGCGATACGCCCTGAAAAAAGGTCACCTTGACGTAGTGGGTGAAGCAATGAAACGCCACGAACCAGCCTTCGCCGTCGAGGCCATAGAAAGGCGTGTTCCACTTCACCGCCTTCTGCACCTCCGGCACGGCGGCGACGATCAGCGCATCCAGCCGCCGCCCGATATCCTGCTTCCAGCCGGGCATGGCGTCGATATAGGCCTGCACCGGGGCATCGCCATGACCCTTGGCGATTTGCGGATTACCACCGGATAGAAGGACGGGGTCGGCTTTGGTCATGACGGCCTGCGGAATGCGTTGGGATAGAAGAAGGTTTTACCACGAAAAGCACGAAAAGGATGCGTCACATTCTGCGCGAAGCGCTTGAAACCTGAGCGGTCACACTATTGAAAATGGCCCTTCGGGCGACGTTATTTCAGCCTGCGTTTTCGTGCTTTTCGTGCTTTTCGTGGTAAAATTCTTCCTTTCTCAAGCCGTCAAAAACTACCCCGTTTTCCGATAAGGCGTCCCGTCGGGCCATTTGCCCGTGCGGGCTGCGCGCTGTTCGCGCAAAACGGCCTGTTTATCGGACCAGCCCTTTTGCCATGCCTTGGAGTCCGCAACGGGCAGGGTTTGTTTCTCTGCCTTTTCCTCCGGCGATTCGACCTCTTCCATCCTCCTCTGCGATAGCGGGGACGGTGCCAACGGCTTTGCCCCCTCCGTCGGCTGCGCCGCCACCTCCCCCGTACGCTCCGCTACAGGGGAGGATGAACGCGCCTTCGTCAGCGGCGTGTGCAATTGCCGGATCAGGCGCGTCGCCACGCACAGGGCGCTGAGAACGGCGACGACCTCTTTCAGGGTCGAAGGTTTGGCGCGCTCGATCTCGGCGAGCATACGTTGAGCCTGAATCATCAGGCGATCATGTAAGGGGGTATATGTGTCGGTCATGTCCCCATCATGCGCACGGTTAAAGACAACGGGGATAAGTGCTCCCTGCCCTCCCGACAAAAAAACTTCGCAAAAGGAGCCTATGGGCGATAACCTGCCCCTTCACCGCACGAGCGCCGCATGACCGACACCCCGCATATACCCCTCACCTTCGGCTGGGAAGAATGGGTCGGCCTGCCCGATCTGGCCCTGCCCGCCATCCGGGCCAAGGTCGATACCGGGGCGCGGACCTCCGTGCTGCACGCGGTGGATATCGAGCCCTTCGGCACGCCGGACCGGCCGCGCGTGCGTTTCGTGGTCAACCCCGTCCCGGGCCGCTACGATATCGAGGTCGCCTGCTCTGCCGATCTGGTCGGTCAGCGCGAGGTCACTTCGTCGAATGGCGAGACCGAGTGGCGCTATTTCATCCAGACTCACGTCGATATCGGCGGACAACTGCACCCGATCGAGATGTCGCTGACCAATCGCGCCAGCATGATGTACCGTATGCTGATCGGGCGTCAGGCGCTGGAAAGCCTCGGCGCCATGGTCGACCCGACGGCGGCACACCGCCTGCCCGTCCTGTCCTACGACGTCTATAGCCGTGCCGACGCCCCGAAAGCGGTCAAGCGCCCCCTGCGTCTGGCGGTTCTCACTCAGGACGCCGGCAATTACTCGATCCGCGCCCTGATCCGCGCCGCGCAAGCACGCGACCACGTCATCGAGGCCATCGAGACGTCGCGCTGCTACATGAACATCAATGTCACGCGCCCCGAGGTCCATTACGACGGTAAGCCCCTGCCGCAGTTCGACGCCATCATCCCGCGCATCGGCGTGCCGATGACCAGCTATGGTCTGGCCGTCGTGCGGCAGTTCGAAACCACCGGCGCATGGTGCCTCAACCGCTCTTCGGCCATCTCCGCCTCGCGCGACAAGCTGCACGCGCTTCAGGTCATGGCGCGCAAGGGCATCCCCATGCCCGTGACGGCCTTCGCCAAGTCGCCCAAGGACACCGACTACGTGGTGAAGCTTGTCGGCGGCGCGCCGCTGGTGGTGAAACTGACCAAAGGGGCGCAGGGCCGCGGCGTCGTGCTGGCCGAAACCGAACTGGCCGCCGCCTCGGTCATCTCGGCCTTCCGCGACCTCGATGCCGAGCTGCTGACGCAGGAATTCATCAAGGAGGCCGACGGCGAAGACCTGCGCTGCCTCGTCATCGGTTCGAAGGTCGTCGCCGCCATGAAGCGCAAGGCCAAGATCGGCGATTTCCGCGCCAACCTGCATCAGGGCGGCAAGGCCCTGTCGGTCGAGATCAGCGAAGAGGAAGCCGATATCGCCGTCAAGGCGGCGCGCGCTTTGGGTTTGCAGGTGGCCGGGGTCGATATATTGCGCTCGAATTCCGGCCCCAAGGTGCTGGAGGTCAATTCGTCACCGGGCCTGCAAGGGATCGAGAAGGCCTCGGGCGTCGATGTCGCCGACCTGATCATCCGCCATATCGAAAGCCGTCTGCGCCCGGTCCAGCACCTGCCGAAGACAAACCCACGGGCAAAGCGGCGGGAGTAATCTTCATACCTCCCCATCTCCGATGGGGAGGGGGACCGCACGAGTTTGCATAGCAAACGAGATGTGGTGGTGGCGGTTCTTGCTTTCTTTGTGCGGCGCGCCCCCTCCACCCCTTCGGGGTCCCCCTCCCCCGCTTCGCAGGGGAGGATGTAGGGGCTTCCCCTTTTCGCGTCTGCGTGCCATTAAAAATCATGGCCCGCTTCGGTTTCAAGGATGAGGATCTGCGCCTGTGGCATATGGTGACCGCCACAGTGCGTCCCCATGCGCCGCGCGCCAAGCCGGAAAAAACGAAACCGGTAAAATCCGAGCCTCAGATTGAAACCGTGACGATCAAGGGCCTGCCCGAAGGTCAGAACACCCTGTCGGCGCCGCGCATCGAACGGCCCCTGCCCTTGATTCCGTTCAAGATAGGTCAGGCCGCAAAACCGCACTCCGGTTTTCGCCTGATCGAAGCGACGCGCGACGGGCCCGACCCGATCGAACCGAAACGCAAGCGCCGCATCTCGCGCGAACGCGACCCGATCGAGGCGCGGCTCGACCTGCACGGCCTGACGCAGGTTCAGGCCGAACAGCGCCTGAAATCCTTCGTGCAGCAGGCCTGGGCCAACGATTACCGCGCCGTGCTGGTCATCACCGGCAAGGGCATGGCGGAAAACGGCATATTGAAGCGTAACGCGCCGGAATGGCTGGCTGATCCGGCGCTATCGCATATCGTTGCGGGGATATCTCAGGCCCATGCCCGCCACGGCGGCACCGGCGCCCTTTATGTCGCGCTCAAGCGGCGGCAAACCTGATTAGATCGCGGCGGGTTTGCCGGTCGATCCCGTTGTCCGCCCACCGGCTTCCTGCGCCGCTGCATTGCAATAATAGGTTTCGTAGTCGGCCAGAATTTCGCTGGCGAAGCGCTGACCCGTCGCCGGCAGGGTGTTCAATCGTGTGGTATTGAGCACCATATCGGTTTCCAGACGCTCCGCATTGCGCGCGGCCTTGCCGAAGCCTTCGCAGGCCTTGGCCATATTGCCCTGATCGGCGTATTTCTGCGCTGTCTTAGCCTCACGCACGATCTGCCTGGCGTCCTGATTTCGGCTGTCTGGACCGGCGGCCAGAACCGGCGACGTTGACGCCATGAGACAAGCGGCGACGACGACCAGGTTGACGAGTTTACGCATGACTAACCTCCAGAGTTCAGGGTTAAACGCACAGCCATTAAACAGGTTGCATAAGAGTGCCACACATCCTTAAAAGTGCAAGCCGCAAACTTGACAGCCGTGGTAATTTTTAACCGCGATCAACTCCACTATCTGGGCCGCAATAGTCGTCCTCAAGTTCGGCATAGACGCCGCTGCCCTTGTCCTTGCGGTCCAGTTCGATCACCTCACGCAGCAGACGACAGGCCGTCGCACTATCACCGGCTTTCCAGTGGGCGCGCGCCGCCAGATAGCCTTCGCGGATTTTCGTCCGCCGCTCGGCGGTCGGGCTATAGGGGACGTACCTGAACCGCGGATCGAAGACTCCGTCCGCCCGACTTTCATAAAAGCGACCGCTGCGGGAGTCATAGATCACGCCGGGTGACCAGCGCTCGTAACGCGGTTGATTGTCGTAGCGTTGCGCCATCGCCTGACTGGTGACGCCCGTCACCATTATCATCAGTCCTAAGATAAGCCTGCGCATAACGACCCTCTTACGTTTTATCCGTATGTTCGGATACGAAACCCTGGCACGTAACCGTCTGTTTGCAAAATCACAGATGACTGACCGTACAGGTTGGCGGGCTACAACAGACTCAGGATTGCCCCTCGGCTTCCAGGATCATTGGCCGAACACCGCCCGTCTTCATTTTGCCGGGCTTACGCTTAAGATGAATGCCAAATCCCCAGAACAGAGCCGCACCCAAGGGCAGGGTTAAATAAAACACAAACGAACTGGCAAAATCCTGACCGTAACCCGAAACAGGGAAGCCCACGAACAATACCTGCCAGTTGATCGTCCCATCCATCCACGCGTAGTTAAGCCGAGTAAAACCAAGCGCAATAAAGAGGGCCCAGGCCCACCCCCAGGGTATCCCTTTCACCGTAAGACACACATATAAGGTGTAGAGACTGAACAGCAGGAGACCCGTCGCTATAATCAGAAACAGAACGCGCGTAGGGTTCAGCCGGTCAAAAGCAAAATCAACCGAACGTACCTCCTGCGCCGTAAGATACTGAATCCGGAACGCCGCAACCTTGTAGTCCGTATCCGACTTTACAAATTGTGTTGTGCTGAACAACACGCCTTTTTCGTAATTACTCATCAGAACGATGGTTGTGGCCCCTCCGGCGTCGCTGGAATAGGTCGACTGCCATTGCCCTATCCTCACCGCAGCCGGCTTTTCATTCGGAATATATCTGGCCAGAACAGGCAGCGCCTTACGATAGTCACCGACCATCATGGCAGGCACACTGCGATGACTCAGCGCGTCCCAGTTCTGCGCCTTGACCAGAGCCTGATAGGATTTTGCCTGCTGCACTAAAGCCGAGGGTGCTGTCCGTTCCACAATGTAGAATAAGGGATGATCCGGCCTGTGCGAACTGGGCCAGAATATCAGTCCCGCCAAAAAGGTGGCAAAGATAGAAAGGCAGACCAACGCCGCAAGGATTTTACGCACTTCCCCCTCCAAAAGCGTAATCAATTACAGCCCTTTTCTAAGGACAGTGCTGTCTTACAGTCAAGACAGACAGGCCATCAGATCAGACCGTTATCCCTAATCGAAAGGTTAGCTACGAACGGCGGCGCAATATTCCGTTTCCAGATCGCGGTAGAGGTCGTCATAATTCTCTTCGACAGGCCTGACATGGCCCCTGACCTTGGCTTTCTGATAGCGCTTGTCCAGCGCGATAGCCTTGCGCATCGAACGGCAGGCGGCTTCATGTTTGCCGTTTGCTTTTTGCGTCTGGGCGGCGAGGAACACGGTGCGTGTTTTTTGCCTCAATTCACCGGCCGAAGGCAGGCCATTGTAAGGCATACGCCCCGACGCGTCATGAGGATCGAACAAGCCGCGCTGGGCCTGATAGTCGCGCTCCACCTGCATTCGGCTGTAGTTTTCGCTATAGGCCGTCGGGGAAGACTGAGCCATGACCGCCGTAGCCGCCCCTAAGCCCCATGTCGCAATCGCCGCCATCGTCAGAACAACACGCATACCAACCTCCCTGTAATAAGGTCCAACATGCTACGGCGTCGGATTTACCAATCGCCAGGGTTGTGATCACTATGGCACAGGTTGCAGGTTTGGCAAGCGTCTAAATAAGCCCGTTATCCCTGGCCAGCTGGGCATAGGATACCTGCGGACGCGGGCCGTAGTGGCTGATGACCTCGGCGGCCGCCAGCGCGCCCAGACGGCCGCAGGTTTCCAGATGCAGACCCTGGGTCAGGCCGTAGAGCACGCCCGCCGCATACTGATCGCCCGCGCCGGTCGTATCGACCACGGCCTGGACCGGATAGACCGGGATGTCGTGCGAGATATCGGCCTTGACCGCGACCGAGCCCTTTTCCGAGCGCGTGATGAAGGCGAGGTCCGTCTTGGTCTTGAGATAGCGGACGGCCTTGTAGAAATCGTCGGTCTGGAAGAAGGACAGAAGTTCCGACTCGTTGGCGAAGACGAGGTCGATATGCTGTTCGATGAAGGCCATCAGGTCGGTGCGCCAGCGGTCTACCACGAAGCTGTCCGACAGGGTGATCGCGGTCTTGCGACCGACGCTGCGGGCGATTTCACAGGCCTTGGCGAAGGCCGCGCGGCCCGACGGCGTGTCAAACAGGTAACCTTCGAGATAGGTGATCTGCGACGCCTTGATCAGTTCCGGATCAACATCGGCGGGACCGACCAGAGCGGCGGCGCCGAGGAAGGTGGCCATGGTGCGCTGACCGTCTTCGGTAATGTTGATCAGGCAGCGCGCCGTATGGGTCGGATCGTCGTGCAGGAACGGCGTTTCGAAGCTGACGCCCATCTTGCGCAGGTCGCGGCTGAACACCTCGCCCAGTTCGTCGTGGGCCACCTTGCCGATATAGGCGGCCTTGCCACCGAACGAAGCGACACCGGCGATGGTATTGCCGGCCGAACCGCCCGATTCCTGCGTCAGCTCATCACGTGAGACCATCTTGTCATAGAGATTGATCGCGCGGTGCTGGTCGATCAGCGTCATGCCGCCCTTCGGCAGACCTTCGTCGGCGATGAAGGCTTCGGTGGCGGGGGCCAGAACGTCCACAATGGCGTGGCCTACGGCGGTGACGTCGAACTCTTGAGACATGCGAGATAATCCGGTTGCGTTTGGGGTGTCTTTGCGCAAAAACCGCCGCCGGAGCAAGTAAAAATGAAAAAGTCACTTCTGATACTAACGCCCAATCCGGCCCATCCGTCGCATCACGGACGCTGGCCGGCGGTGCTGGACGCCTATCGCACAGCCTTTGCCGGGTTCGAGGTCCACGCCCAGCCGTGGTCGGCGCCGTTGACGCAAGCCTACGACCTCGTCCTGCCGCTGGTCGCCTGGGGCTATCACAACGCGCCGGAGGATTTCCGCCGCGCCCTGGCCGCCCTCAAGGCCAAGGGCTTCAGGATGCTCAATCCGCCCGAAATCGTCAGCTGGAATGTCGACAAGCGCTATCTGCGCGATCTGGCCGAGGCCGGTATCCGCATCGTACCGACCTTGTTCAGCGACGGCCTGACACGGTCCGAAATCGAGGCCGCACGCGCCGACTTCGGGCAAAAAGCCGTTGTTTTGAAGCCGGTTATCTCCGCCGGGGCCAAGAATACGCTGATCTTCGACGGCGACGTCCTGCCCGACAATGCCCCGCCCGCCGAGGCCATGATCCAGCCCTTCATGCCCGCCATCCAGAGCGAGGGCGAATGGTCGCTGATCTTCTTTGACGGCACGTTCAGCCACGCCGTCCTGAAAACGCCTAAGCCCGGCGATTTCCGTTCTCAGCCCGACTATGATGCCCATCTGCGCGTCGAGACCCCGCCCGTCGCCGCCGTCGAACTGGCTTATGAGGCGCTGGAATTCGTGGGGCAGACCCTGCTCTATGCCCGTGTCGATATGGTCCGCGACGCGCAGGGCCGGTTCTGTCTGATGGAACTGGAACTGATCGAGCCTGACCTGTACCTCAAATATGAGAACGCCGCCCCGGCCCGCCTCAGGCACGCGGTCGAACATGCGTTAGGGACGTGCGGGCATCATCATTAGCGCTTGACCGCCACAACAGGATTGACTTACGCCCTACGAACAGTTAGCCATTTAGCTAAATATGATTGGGGAGTAAGCCATGACCGCCCTGTTCGACAATCTCAAGCGCATCGACGAAGCCGTTCCGGCCGATCCAGTCACCGGCACGGTCGTCTGGTCGCCGGTTAAGTCGCTGTTCCTGCTGAGTATGTACGCGGCGACGATCTATGGCCTGATCCACTATCTGCGGCTCGATACGATCGCGCTGTTCACGGTGAAAACCGTTGCCGTCCTGCTGCTCGGGCATTCGGTCGGGATGCATCGCCGCCTGATCCATAAGAGCTTCGACTGTCCGCTATGGCTTGAACATTTTCTGGTCTATATGGGGACGCTGGTAGGTCTCGGCGGCCCGTTCGCCATGATCCGTACGCACGATTACCGCGACTGGGCGCAGCGCCAACCGGCCTGTCACGATTACTTCGCGCATCGCCAGCCGCCGCTGATCGACGCCCTGTGGCAGATGCACGCGGATATCCGCCTCACCCAGCCGCCCGCCCTGACCATCGAACCCGAAGTGGCCAATGACCGTTTTTATCGCTTCATAGATAAGCACTGGATCGCCGTCCATCTGCCGTGGGCGGTGGCGTTTTTCTTCATCGGCGGCTGGGCCTGGGTCATCTGGGGCGTCTGCGCCCAGATCGCGGTGACCGTCACCGGCCACTGGTTGATCGGCTACATGGCCCATACGGGCGAGGCCCATGACTGGCACGTGCGCGGCGCGGGGGTGCAGGGCCGCAATGTCGATGTCGCCGGGCTGATCACCATGGGTGAAAGCTGGCACAACAACCATCACGCCTATCCCGGTTCGGCGCGCATCGGCATCTATAAGGGCCAGAGCGATCCGGGCTATTGGTTTCTGAAAGCGCTGGAGCCGCTGGGTCTGGTGTGGAACATCCGACTGCCGCAGGACCTGCCGCACCGCCCGCAACTGCATTGGGTCGGCGGCTACGCCCCGGCGGAAATGCCGGATCGCAGGCCCTGCCCCGTCATGATGCTCATCGGACGGTCGTGCCGGTTGCAAAAATCCTGATTTGTGATAACTTTGTGCTTACGGAGAAGTGAGCCATGAAAGCCAACATACGCAAGATGGGTAACTCGCACGGCGTGATCATCCCCAAAGCCGTTTTAGCGCAACTGGGGCTGAGCGAAAGCGTTGAGATGACGGTCACAGAAACGGCCATCATCCTGGCCAAGCCTAAATCGACCCGCGAAGGCTGGGCCGAAGCCAGCCAGAGTCTGGCCGCTCAGGGTGACGACGCACTGGTCTGGCCCGAGATCGCCAATGCCGAGGACGCGGACCTCACATGGTAAAGCGCGGCGATATATGGCTGGCCAATCTCGACCCAACGGTCGGCAGCGAAATTCAGAAAACCCGTCCGTGTGTGGTTATTTCGCCGCCGGAACTGCACGACTATCTACGTACTGTCATCGTCGCCCCTATGACCACCGGCAGTCGCCCGGCGCCCTTTCGCATCGATCTGAGCTTTGACGGTAAAAAAGGGCTGATTCTGCTCGACCAGATCAGAACCCTGGACAAAAGCCGGCTGGTCAAGCGCCTGGGCGCTCTGCCCGACGCGGTTTTGATGGATACCCTGAGTACGCTTCAGGACGTGTTTGCCGTCTGATTACCCCACTCCGATCTTCGGACATAGGTCCTCGACCAGACAGGCCATGCACTTCGGGTTGCGCGCCACGCAGGTATAGCGCCCGTGCAGGATCAGCCAGTGATGCGCCCGCGTCAGCCACTTGCGCGGAATGACGGTCATCAGTTCGGCCTCGACCTTGTCCGGCGTATTGGCCGCCGCATCGACGATCCCCAGCCGGTGCGACACGCGATAGACGTGCGTATCCACCGCAATCGCCGGTTCGATATCCAGCTCATTCAGCACCACGCTCGCCGTCTTGTTACCGACGCCGGGCAGGCTCAACAGATCGGCGCGGTTGAGCGGCACCTGACCATCGAACCGACTTATCAGGATGCGGCACATCTCCATCACGTTCTTCGCCTTGTTGCGGTAAAGTCCGATGGAGGAAATCATCTGCATCAGCCGCTCTTCGCCTAAGTCCAGCATGGTCTGAGGCGTGTCGGCGATCTTGAACAGAGGCGCGGTGGCCTTGTTGACCGCCACATCGGTCGTCTGCGCCGACAGGGCCACGGCCACTGTAAGCGTAAACGGATTGGTGAAGTTCAGTTCGGTTTTCGGTTCGGGCTTGTCGGCCTCGAACCGCTCGAACAGCTTTTTGACAGCGGCGCGGCTCACGCACTTGCCTCGTCACGCATCACCTGCTCCCATTTCATCCACTTTTCCTGAATAGCGGCATTGAGGTCAATGCCTTGGTCACGTGCCATCAGGAAGATCATGCAGACGACATCGGCCATTTCCATCGCCACCTCATGCCGCGCCCCATCGGCATCCCGGCGCGAGCGTCCGGTCATGGCCAGATAGGCCTGGGTCAGTTCGCCGATTTCCTCCTGCACCTTGAGCAGGTGCCAGTCGCCGCCCCGGTCGATGCCGTGCACACGTTCGTAACGATCCGAGATGGCTTTCAAGCGATCGATAAAAGGCTCAAGTCCGGGCAGAGGCTGGGTCATGGTTACATCGTTCATCGTCTGTTCCCGACCGTCTTACGGACGATTCTGCTGATGAGCAAGCGGCACTTGTGCACGGGCCTGCATGGCGGTTAGAGCACGTTCCGATCTTGTTGGATCGGAATCGTGCTCTAATCTTTTGTTTTGTCGCGCATTTGGTTCCAAAAACCGTTGCACACTTTTTGGAATGCGCTCTAAATCGACGCATGACTGCTGTTCTCTTCGTCTGCCTTGGCAATATCTGTCGCTCGCCGCTGGCTGAGGGCCTGTTCCGCCACCACGTTGCCACGGCGGGTCTGAGCGACCGTTTCCTGATCGACAGCGCAGGGACCGGCGGCTGGCATAAGGGCGAGGCACCCGACCGGCGCTCGATTGCGGTGGCCGCCTGCTATGGCGTGGCGATCCATGAGCAATGCGCCCGGCAATTGCACCGCGACGACTTTTACCGCTTCGACCTGATCCTGGGCCTCGACCGCGACAATGTCCGCAATATCCGCAACCTCATGCCCGACGATGCCACGGCCAAGGTCGCGCTCTACCTCGATGAGGCGCTGGGTATCACCAAGGACGTGCCCGACCCTTATTACGGCGACACCCGCGATTTCGAAGCCGTGTACAAACTGTGCGATCAGGCCTCTCAGGCGCTGCTGACCACGTTGACAAACCCGGACGGCTGATTTCAGATGTTACCTGTAAGATAAGGAGTGCCCCGTGGCCGAAGTTTCCAACGAACGCTTTAATGAAATGATGATCGAGCACATCGACACAGCGAACGGCCATCTCAAGGAGGCCAATCCCGGCAATGCCGGCGCCGCCCTGATGCACGCCGCGGCCCGTTTCAACGCCTTCGTCTCCTCGACCCAGTTCGTCAGCGGTCGCGTCATGCTGCAAAGCAAGGAGGCCCATATCGATCACTACGTAAAGCTTTACCGGCAATATCTCGAAGACCATTACAAGGAATACGCCGAAAACTTCGAACAATATGGCCGCCCGAACATCGGCATCCCCAAGATTTAGGATACTCAAGTGAACAAACCCACCGTAAGCCCTGAGCAGTTCGGCCAGATGGCCGCCGAATATATCGACATCGCCAACCGGCAGGGTAAAGAGGTCGATTCCTTCAACGTGCCCGGCAATGCCCTGCTGCATGCGGCGGCCCGCTATCAGGCCTTCGTGGCGGCGACGTCCAGCCACGACAAGACGCAGATGATGGTGGCGCGCAAGGTCAATATTGATGCGATCACCGCTCAGTTCCGCGAATATCTCGAAGGGCACTACGCCGAATACAGCGAGCATTTCGACGCCTATCTGAGCCCCCAGACCTGAGACCTAGGCCTGAGTGTTCTGACATGAAAAAAGCCCCGGTCCTGCCGGGGCTTTTTTTGTTTCGCGAAAGGCATCCCCCCGCCTTCTGCCCCCCACCTCCCGCCCCGTTGACAAAGCGGGTTCGCTGACCCACATACGGCAAAACCAAGAGGAGCGCCCTGTGGCCGAAGTTTCAAACGAACGTTTCAACGAATTTGTCGTGCAGCATATCAATACGGCGAACAGTCACCTGCCCGAAAGCAATCCGGGCATCGCCGGGGCGGCCCTGATGCAGGCGGCGGCGCGCTTCAACTGCTTCGTGTCCTCGACGCAGTTCGTCAGCGGCCGCGTCATGGCGCAGAGCAAGGACGCCCATATCGACCATTACGTCAAACTGTACCGCGACTATCTGGAAAGCCACTATCAGGACTATACCGATAATTTTGCGCACTATTCGCCGGCGACACTGGGGATTTCCAAAGCATGAGCCAGACCAAAGAACCCACCTTCGGCGATCTGGCCTCGGCCTATATCGATACCGCCAATGCGCAGGCAAAAACCAGCGATGCCTATCTGGTCGCCACGGCCCTGCTGCACGCCGCCGCCCGCTATAACGTGCATGTGCTGGCCGGTGACGCTGTCGACGCCACGCAATTCGCCGTGACGCGCAAGGTGTTCATCGAACGCAGCCTGACGCAGTACGCCGAATATCTCGAACATCATTTCAACGAATATGTCGATCAGTTCGCCCGTAATACAGGCCGCGAATAACAAAAAGCCCCGGACATTCCGGGGCTTTTTTCTGGGCTGCGCTTAGAGAATATACCGGCTCAGATCCGCATCCCCGGCGATTTCGCCGAGCCGCTGCTTCACATAGGCGGCGTCGATGGTGACGGTCTGACCGGCCTGATCGGCGGCGGTGAAGCTCAAATCCTCCATCACCTTTTCGATGATGGTGTGCAGACGACGGGCGCCGATGTTCTCGACCTTGGCATTGACCTGCGCGGCGGCGGCGGCCATCTCGGAGATCGCGCCATCATCGAATTCGAGCGTCAGGCCTTCGGTCGCCATAAGGGCCTGATTCTGCTTGATCAGATTGGCTTCGGGTTCGCTGAGGATACGGCGGAAATCGTCCTGAGTCAGGGCCTTCAGTTCGACCCGGATCGGCAGACGCCCCTGCAGTTCCGGCAGCAGGTCCGACGGCTTGGCGACGTGGAACGCCCCCGAGGCGATGAACAGGATATGGTCGGTCTTGACCGGCCCGTATTTGGTCGAGACCGTGGTGCCCTCGATCAGCGGCAAGAGGTCGCGCTGGACGCCTTCGCGTGAGACATCTGCCCCGCCGCGTTCGGACTTAGACGCCACCTTGTCGATCTCATCGAGGAAGACGATGCCTTCCTGCTCGGCCAGCGACAGGGCTTCGCGCGACACGGCCTCCTGATCGAGCAGCTTTTCGGACTCTTCCGACAGGAGGATCGGTTGCGCCGCGGCGACCGTCAGGCGCACGTTTTTCTGCCGTGCGCCCATCGCCTTTTGCAGCATGTCGCCGAGATTGATCTGATTGCCGGCCTGACCGGGGATTTCGAACATGCCGATTTGTCCACCCGTATCGGCGACGCTCAGTTCGACCTCCTTGTCGTCCAGTTCGCCGTTGCGCAGGCGCTTGCGGAAGCTGTCGCGCGTCGCCGGTTGCGAACCGGGGCCGACCAGCGCATCGAGCAGGCGCTCCTCGGCAGCGGCCTCGGCCTTGGCGCGGACACCCTGACGGTTCTTGTCCTTGACCATTAGAATCGCGGCTTCGACGAGGTCGCGGACGATCTGATCGACGTCGCGGCCGACATAGCCGACCTCGGTGAACTTGGTCGCCTCGACCTTGATGAAGGGGGCATTGGCGAGCTTGGCCAGACGCCGCGCGATCTCGGTCTTGCCGACACCGGTTGGACCGATCAGCAGGATGTTCTTTGGCGTGATCTCGTCGCGGATGGCCGCGTCGGTCGCCTTGCGCCGCCAGCGGTTGCGCAGCGCCACGGCCACGGCCTTCTTGGCCTCGGTGTGGCCGATGATATGGCGGTCGAGTTCGGAGACGATTTCACGCGGGGAAAAGGTGGTCATTAGATAATCCAGTACTTAAACATAGGCCGCGATATCCGGCGTCCGGCACATCAGGCGCAGGCCGCCCGACACAGCCGCATCCGACGGCGCAAAGCCTGCCTTTTCGCAGCAGCGCACGGCGGCAAGATTGGCCGAATGCGGGGCGACGCGGACGACCTGAGCGCCCTTTTTGAACATACCCTCACATACCATACGCAAAGCTTCGGTGCCGACGCCTTCGCCCAGCAGCGAGGCATCGCCGACGAACAGGTCTATCAGGAAGGTGCCGCGCGGACTTTCGGCATAGCAGGGATCGTCGGCCTCATGCTCAGGGCAGCATTCGTAGCTTTGCACATAGCCTGCCGGATTGCCGTGCCAGTTGAAGATATAGCCGGTGCCGTTGGCTGCGCCGACATAGGCCAGCGCGTCTTCGACGGCGTCCTCGGCAGACTGGCCGTCGTGGCCCCACCACTGCTGCACGTGCGGCGAGGACAGCCACAGCAGGAGCAGGCCTGCGTCATTATCGGTCAGAGGACGGAACGAGATCACGCTTCGAGTTTCTCCAGAGTGACATTGCCGTTGGTATAGACGCAGATTTCCCCGGCGATCTTCATCGCCTTGCGCGCGATGACCTCGGCGTCGGGTTCGTAGTCGAGCAAGGCGCGCGCCGCCGACAGGGCATAGGTGCCGCCGGAGCCGATGGCCGCCACGCCGTCTTCGGGTTCCAGCACGTCGCCGACGCCGGTAATGGTCAGGATATGGTTGGTGTCGCCGACCAGCAGCATGGCCTCCAGACGACGCAGATAACGATCCGTGCGCCAATCCTTGGCCAGATCGACGCAGGCCCGCGCCAGTTGATCCGGATAAAGCTCCAGCTTGGCCTCAAGCCGCTCCAGCAGGGTGAAGGCATCCGCCGTCGCGCCCGCGAAGCCGACGATGACCTTACCGCCCGCAAGCGTGCGGACCTTCTTCGCCCCGCCTTTGACGATGGTCGGTCCCATCGAGACCTGACCGTCACCGGCGATCACGGTCTTGCCGTTCTTGCGCACGGCCACGATCGTGGTCCCGTGCCAGTTAGGAAAATTGCTGTCTGTCATCCTCGTTACTTGGCGTGTTTATGCGACCGATTCAAGAGGTCGTCCGCCGCTTTTGCCGCGACAGATCGTCAAGGATGGGGACCATGGCAATCACCCCCAGCAAAAGCGAAAAGGGTAGGACCGTTACAAAACCCATATGGCTGAAACCGAACGCCCCGATCAGGCCGCCCAGAGTAAAGGCCAGCAACAGACCGCCGAGCAGCCTTGCCTTCTTCGGATGAAATCGTACGGAGGCCCCCGCCAGACGCCCGAAAAGGTATCGTCCAGCCTCAATCCCCAGATCGGTAATGACACCGGTCATGTGCGTCGTGCGGATTTCAGCGTGCGAAAGCTTGGTCATGAGGCTGTTCTGCAATCCCATCAGATAGCACAACAGGCCTATGGTCAGCGGCAGGCTGAGCGCGACATTCCCGACCAGTCCCGCCGCCAGAAACCCGAACACCAGCAACAGGAGCGCTTCGAGGCCGAGGGTCAGGGCGAACTCCGAATGCAGTCGCCGTTGCCGGGCGGCATTGACCAGCAGACTGGACGTCACCGCCCCCAGGAAAAAGCACAGGACGTAGGTTGCCGCCAGAAACGCCGCCCCCCAATGGTTCAGGATCGAGAAGTCGGCGAAGGACGCCACCATGCCGGACATGTGCGATGTATAGACCCCTACCGCCAGAAAACCGCCGGCATTGATCGCCCCGGCGACAAAGGCGAGGCTCAGGCCCAGACGTGCGTCCCCCGTCTCTGTACGACGCCTGCCGCTAATCTGTCTTAGAGTTCGGCGCATCAATTCCCCACCATCGATATGGATATTAAGGCCCAAATCCACGCCGCGTCAAACCCTCTGGTCAGGCCTGCAAACCGGGCTTATATCGCTCCTATGACCCAGACTGAGCTCACCGACGACGATCTCGACCGCTACGCCCGCCATATCGTGCTGAAGGAAATCGGCGGATTGGGGCAGATGCGGCTCAAGGGCGCCAAGGTGCTGATCGTCGGCATGGGCGGCATCGGGGCGCCAGCCGCGCTCTATCTGGCGGCGGCGGGTGTGGGCACGCTCGGCCTGCTCGATGACGACACGGTGTCGCTGTCGAACCTGCAACGGCAGGTGCTCTATGCTACGGGCGACATCGACGCGGGCAAGGCCGAAACGGCGCAGACGCGGCTGTCGGCGCTCAATCCGCATGCCGACCTGTTCCTGCATCCGGTGCGCCTGACTGAGGACAATGCGGCGGAGATCATCGCCGGATACGATATCGTGCTCGATGGCTGCGACAATTTCGAGACCCGGCATCTGGTCAACCGCGTCTGCATGGCCGAGCGCAAGACGCTGGTGTCGGGCGCGCTGGGCCGCTGGTCGGGTCAGGTCGCCGTATTCAGGGGCCAGCCCTGCTATCAGTGCTTCGTGCCGGATATTCCACCCGATGCCGAGACCTGCGAACGCGTCGGCGTGGTCGGCGCGCTGGCCGGGATCATCGGCTCGATCTGCGCGCTGGAGGTCGTCAAGCTGATCACCACGGCCGGAGAACCGCTGATCGGCAAGCTTTTGCTGTTCGACGGCTTGTCGATGACGTCACGCGTGATAGGCTTGCCGTCTGAGCCTACCTGTCCGGTGTGCGGGAGCCACGCGTGAAACCTTTCCTTTTGAGCCTGAGTCTTGCTCTGATCGCCACCACCGCCCATGCCGGTCCCGGTGACGCCGCACTCGGCGAAGACCTGTTCGATCAGTACTGCGCCGCCTGTCACGACACCGGGGCGTCGAACGGTCAGGGCCCGTCGCTGAAAGGTGTGGTTGGACGCCGGATCGCCGCCGTACCGGGCTTTGCCTATTCGACGCCATTGAAAGCCGCGGGTGCCAAGGGCGAGCGCTGGAGCGAGGCGCAACTCGACAAATTCCTGACCGAACCGTCGAAGCTCTATCCCGGCACGGCCATGCCGCAGGCCATCGGCAAACCCGAAAGCCGCGCCGCGCTCATCGCGTTTCTGAAGACGAAGTAGGGCATTTCCCTACGATTATCCAACTCCAGCCGACCGCGCCCGAATATCGGTAAATACACACCTTTTGCCCCGGTTCGACCGAACGATAAAACGCGTCATCCACGGAAACCTCTTCGCCCGCTGCACGGTCGCCCCACGCAGTGACTTCGAGACTGTCCCGATGCTTTCCGCTATGTTTCTCTAGTACCGTTACGGGAAAGGTCTGCGCCTCCGACCGGTCGAAATACCAGTTGCCGAAGACCAGAAGCCCCCAGAAATACACCAGATAAACCACACTGTAAAAGAGGAAGGACCACTGCCAGGGCCTTTTCTCGATCCACCGCAGAAACCCATAGGCCACAAGGCTCAGGCCTGCCGCTACGGCTAAAGGCGTTTGCCAGTCGATCATCTCGATATCGAGCATGGCTCTCACCCCCAGAATGCTCGCCGGAAGACCCGCCCAGCTATGCAGAGACAAGCGATTATCACCATCATCCCCATGCAACGTCCAGCGCGTGCGGTTCAGAACGACCGCGACCACTGTCAAGGTCGGCAAGGCCGCCAGACACACCAACGCCCATAGGTACGGCGAAGGGAAAAACAGACCCCACATCCCGCAGGCCCATCCGATCATGCCGACCCGGGCTATCCACAACTCCTGTGTGGTGACCGCTTTTTGTCGTACCTCTTCGGTGTCGCCATAGACGGGGTTGGCTAGAATTCTGTCCGCCGCCTCTCGGTCTTCCTTCGCATCCAGATTATCGAAATCCTCGAACCAGAGGAGGAATTCGTCATCCTTCCGGCCAAAATTGGAGATCGTTACCGTCTTCGATTTGGGTGCGTTGTAAACGACGGTAAATTGCAAGATGCCGTACTGATTCTGGATATTGCGTGCGCCCTCGATGTCGCTTTTCATCACCACGACGCGGCGGACAAGACCGTAAAATTCAAACCGGTCCGGATAGAAATCCAAATGGCTTCTCAGGCTGAGCAGGCATGAAACACCGCCAATCAGCCCCATTCCTGTGCCCATTATACCGAGTAAGATGTCGTTCCACGCCGTCTGTCTCACCCCCCACACGGCTCCGGCTACGCCGGCACCGATGCAGAGCACGCCGAGCCCCGCCATCAGCCAGAATGTCCTGGGTCCGTAACGATACACGCGCGGAAAATCGGATTTTTCGGAATTCATTTTGCCCCCTGCGCCGAACATAGCAAAACATTGCCGCCTGACCAGCCCGATCGATTAGACATTCCCCGCGTTTTCCTGTATAGGCCCGCACTCGCTCCCACCTCTGTTGCTTATCCGAAGGTTCCCTCCGTGGCCTATACGCTCGACCTGTCCGCAAAACCTGCCGCTCAAAAGGTGAATATCACCGGCCTGACGCGTGACGGCCTGATCGCGGCGCTGAAGGAATCGGGCGTGGTCGAGGAGCGCAAGGCCAAGATGCGCGCCCAGCAGATCTGGCGCTGGGTCCACCATTACGGCTTCACCGATTTCGACAAGATGACCGATATCGGCAAGGATCAGCGCGGGCCGCTGGCCGAAGCCTTCACCCTCGCCCGTCCCGAGGTCGTCGAGCGTCAGGTGTCGAAGGACGGCACGCGCAAGTGGCTGATCCGCATGGCGCCGGGCATCGAGGTCGAGACCGTCTATATCCCCGATGTGGGTCGTTCGGGGGCGCTGTGCGTCTCGTCGCAGGTCGGCTGCACGCTCAACTGCTCGTTCTGCCATACCGGCACGCAGAAGCTGGTGCGCAATCTCACGGCCGCCGAGATCGTGGCGCAGGTGCAGATCGCCCGTGACGACCTCGGTGAATGGCCGTCGCCCAAGGAAGACCGCCGCCTGTCGAACATCGTCTTCATGGGCATGGGCGAGCCTCTGTACAATCTCGACAACGTCGCCGACGCCATCGACATCATCTCGGACAACGAAGGCATCGCCATTTCGCGCCGTCGCATCACGGTGTCGACCTCGGGCGTCGTGCCGGAGTTGAAGGCTCTGGGTGAGCGGACCGCCGCCATGCTGGCCATTTCGCTGCACGCGACGAATGACGAACTGCGCGACCTGCTGGTGCCGCTCAATAAAAAATACCCGCTGGTGCAACTGATCGAGGGCATCCGCACCTATCCCGGCATTTCCAATGCCCGCCGCGTGACGTTCGAATACGTCATGCTGAAAGACGTGAACGACAGCCCCGCCGAGGCGCGCGCGCTTTTGAAACTGCTCAAGGGCATCCCGGCCAAGATCAACCTGATCCCGTTCAATCCGTGGCCCGGCACCAACTATCAGTGCTCGGACTGGAAGACGATCGAGTCGTTCGCCGCCATTCTGAACAAGGCCGGCTATGCTTCGCCGATCCGCACGCCGCGCGGGCGCGACATTCTGGCGGCCTGCGGTCAGCTCAAGTCCGAAAGCGAAAAGATCCGCGCCTCGGCTTTGCGCAAAGCGGGTCAGAATGAGACAGATGAGGTGGAGACCGAACTGCCTTACGGCCATCTGGCGTCGGGAATGGCGTAGCCCATTCCTTCTCCCCGCGTGAGGGGAGAAGGTGGCCGACAGGCCGGATGAGGGGCAAAACGTATTTCAAATTATACAGAAGTGAAAAACTTCAACCTCCTAAATGTGCAACGTCTGCAATTAGCCCCTCACCCCAACCCTCTCCCCGCTTGCGGGGAGAGGGAGCAAGACTCCGGCCTTGATATTGCAGTGCGCTTAAGCCAATACTTGCCGTCCGCGCGGGACCGCGGGCGTATATGGGGGCTAAAGCGTCATGATACCCGACTTTCTCAATCTCGATTTTCTCACCCCCGAAGTGCTGCGGCCGGAGATTCAGGCCTTTGCCGCCGGTTTCCCCGTCACCCTGCTGCATGCGGGCGTGACGCTGCTGATGCTGATTATCGGCGCGACCCTCTATTCCATCCTGACGCCGTATAAGGAAATCCAGCAGATCCGCGACGGCAATTCCGCCGCTGCCGTCGCCTTCGGCGGGGTGATCATCGGGTTGGCCGTGCCGCTGGCGGCGTCGATGTCGGCCTCGGACACCGTGCGGGAAATCGTCATCTGGGGCGGCGCGACCATTCTGTTGCAGCTGTTCGTTTTCCGCATGGTCGATTTCCTGCTGACCGGTCTGCCGTCGCGCATCAATGAGGGTGAAGTCTCCGCCGCCGTCCTGCTGGTGGCCGCCAAGCTGGCCGCCGCCCTGATCCTGGCGGCTGCCGTCTCCGCCGGTTAAGGGTGGTATAAAGATGCCCCTCCTGCCCGACTGGATGCTGTACGGCACGGCACTGGCGCTTCTGGTCATCGTGCCCGGACGCTGGGGCGACAAGTCCATGTCGCCGCCCGCCCCGCCGCCGCCCGGCGAAGGCGAGATGGCGCTGTTCGCCACCTATACGCCGTTCAGCCACGCCGAAATCATCACCCTGCCCCTGATGAACAAGATCGAATACCGCGGCACCGCCTTTTCGGTGTCTAAATCCGGCGAGTGGGTGCTGGCGCGCGACAGCATCCGCAATTGCCGCTACCCCTTCCTCAATGTCGGCGGCAATCTGGGGGTGCGTATCCGCGTCCAGTACAAACGCAGCCTCAACAACTACGTGCTGGCGGTGACCGACAGCGGCGCCCGTCCCCTGCCCTTTGCCGATCCGGCGACGATCAAGCCGGGTATGCGCGGCTTCATGCCGGGCTATCCCCACGGTCAGGTGGGCGAAGCCACGGGACGCCTGATCGGCAAGACCAAGCTCAGGACCGGCAAGCGGTTCCAGAAACCCGAAACCGTGCTGGCCTGGGCCGAGGCCGGGCATACGGCGGACATTCCCGGCAGCCTGAACCAGCTGATCGGCGGCCCGACCCTGAACGCGCAATCGCAGGTCATCGGCATAACGCTCAAGACCAAGCCCCGCCGCGGTCGCATCTATTCCTCGACGCCGGAAACCGTGGCGAAGGTCGGTACCACCCCGTCGCGCAAATACGATTTCGAGCATGAGGACCTGCTGACGCGGCGCAATTACGGACTGGTGTCGGACACGCTGCGCCGGGAATACCGCGTCGCGCAGGTGGGCTGTATCCAGAGTTAGTATTTTTATACCTCCCCATCTCTGATGGGGAGGGGGACCGCACGACGCGCGTCAGCGCTAGATGCGGTGGTGGGGGCTCTTGCTTTCTTACGACAGTGTCCGTTGAACCTCCGAAAGATACCCCACCACCATCTGCGCTGCGCTTGATGGTCCCCCTCCCCAACAAGTTGGGGAGGTATAATATTAGCGCAAGAAACGGGAGGTGACAGGGCGTGGCGCGCGTGTAAGTCTGAGCGCCCTTTTGTGGAGCCTCCGATGATCCCCGGCGACCTTGTCCCCCTTGAACGCGCACACATGAGCGCCCTGTCCGACGCCGATCCGAAACTCAAACCCCTGTTTGCGGCGGTCGGCGATCTGAACTTCCGGCACCGCGCCGGCGGGTTCGAAGGTTTGCTGCGCCTGATCGTCGAGCAGCAATTGTCGGTCAAGGCCGCCGACTCCATCTGGCAGAAGGTGCGTCTCGGCCTCGGCGATATCCTGCCTGCCAATCTGCTGGCCCAGACCGACGACGCCCTGCGCGGCCACGGCCTGTCGCGGCCCAAGGCAAAATATGCCCGCATTCTGGCCGAGGCCGTCCACGACCGCAGCGTCGATTTCGACCGCCTGCCCGCGCTCGATCCGGAGGCCGCCATCACCCACCTGACGGCGCTCAAAGGGATCGGACGGTGGACGGCGGAGGTCTATCTGATGTTCTGCGAAGGCCGCCTCGACGTCTTTCCGACCGGCGACATCGCGCTGCGCGAAGCCGTCGGCTGGCTGGACGGTCTCGACGCCCGACCGGACGAGGCCTATTGCCGCGCGAGGGCCGAGGTCTGGGCGCCCTACCGCTCGGTCGCCGCCCATGCCCTGTGGGGCTGGTACGGCGCCGTCAAGCGAGGCGAACTGAGCCGGACCTTTTAACCTCTATTGCCGCGTATAGATACGCAGGAAGATAGGCTTGTTAGGCCCCGTGCCGCTATTGTCGGCCCAGGTCACCGCAAAGCCGTTCGGCGACGCACCAATGGATACGGCATCAAGTGAAATGCCCGACATGGCCTCGAACTCTGCCATGTACTTCGTGCCTTCGGGCGTAATGACCTGCCCCGCCAAGCGGTTATTGACCTCGTACAACAGGACGTAATTACCACCCGTCAGGCCCACGCCGCCACGATAGCTGGCGCTGACGGTGGTACTGTTGGTCACGCTGACGGTCGCGCCATAGGTTGAACCGTCGCTGGCATAGGCCTGACTACGCAGATTATAGGCCGACGGTCCCGACAGCGTCCATTGAGCGACAAACCTTGCATTTTCCAACGGCAGCAGACTGGCACCAAAGGCCTCCTGACCGCCCGCCAAAGCGATGGGCGCACCCGAGGTGACGCCCAGAGCGCTGTAACGCTGTACCGACGCCTTGAGAATGCCGGAGGTGTTGGGAATGGCGTTGTCGTCATAAACCCCGACGAAGGTGCCGTCGGTGAGGCCCACCGCCATATAAGAGGGCACCGTTCCGCCGATAAAGCCCGTCGGGAAACTCTTGAGCAGCAGTTCGGAACCAACCACGGCACCCGAAGGGGTATAGATTTGCGCCCTCACCCCGTCACGCGTCGTCACCGCCATCAGGTCCTGCGCCCGGTCGCGGTAAACCACCATGAAGCCGCCACTGACCGGTATGATCTGACTGGTGAGGCCGTCGGCCACCGTCGTGGTATTCACCTTGAATTCCGCGCCCGACTTCGCGCCATTGGCATCGAAAAGTTGCCCCCGAATGGCGCGCGACGTTGTACTGGTGTCTTCCCAGGCCACGACGAATCCGCCGTTCTCCAGCGCCAGTATGGCGGGTCGGCTCTGATCACCGGCGGTCGTGGTGTTGGCGGTCAGCTCCGCTGTCACCGCCGCACCCGCAGGGGAGATGATGCGCAACAGGATGGCTGATCCGGCGGTATCCGGCGTACCCGCCACGACGGCGCGATCGGTCCAGGCGACGACATAGTTGCCCCCCTTCAATCCGGTAACCACGGTATCGCCGCGGAAAACCCCCGTGCGTGTGTTGACCGTGATGACCGCTCCCGCAGCGTAGCTGGAGGACGACGAAGACGACGAGGTCGAGGACGACCCGCCGCCGCTCGAACTGCCACCGCCACCGCCACCGCCACCGCAGCCATGCACCATGACGACCGCGAACGGAATGGCAGCCAAAATCAAGGCCTTACGCAGATATGCATGCATTATAACTTCCCCCTTTGACCGCGCTACGGCGGCAACCCCCTCGACACCTCCGGACGACCGACCGTCCGGCATATTTCAAAATTGAAACATTCCGTCTTGTACAGGCGTTGCCATCTCATGACAACCCTGGGGCGTTGCGACAGGCATTAAGGCTCGGCTTATTTACCGCTTACACAGGGGCTCAGGGTGCGCCATATCAACCTTATGCGGGCTCGGAGATGGTGGATATCCAACCACAAAGTACCCCGAGGAGCTTCCCATGGATATCTATGGCTATATCAAGAAAGACCACCGTCGTTTCGAAGACCTGATGGAGCAGGTCGAAAAGGCCCGCACGACCGCCAAACGCCTCGACATTTTTCGCACCCTGAAGGCCGAACTGATCATCCACGCCAAGGCCGAGGAGCAGAGCCTCTATGCGGCGATGGAAAAGGCGACGCGGTCGAAAGCGGTCGAGAAGAAACTCGATCACACCACCGAAGAACACGACGAGATCGAAGGCTTCCTCAAGCAGATTTCGTCCGCCTCGCCGTCCAGCGATCAGTGGATGATCCATTTCGGTGAGCTGAAACACGCCTGCGCCCACCATTTCGAGGAAGAGGAAGGCACGCTGTTCGAGAAAGCCAAAAGCTATTTCGATGCGGCTCAGGCCCGGCAACTGGCCAGGGACATGGACGCGCTCAAGCGTGAGATGATGGCGGATGCGTGATTATAGTGGCGCGGGCTACAGACCCGCGCCCTTGACCAGATCGGCGACCACTGACGGATCGGCCAGGGTCGAGATATCCCCCAGCTGATCGGGCGCACCTTCGGCAATCTTGCGCAGGATACGGCGCATGATCTTGCCGGAACGCGTCTTGGGCAGCCCCGGCGCCCACTGGATGACATCCGGCGAGGCGATCGGGCCAATTTCGCGTCTGACCCAGTTGCGCAGCTCGTTTTTCAGGGCGTCGGTCGCTTCTACACCCTTGACCAGCGTGACATAACAATAGATGCCCTGCCCCTTGATATCGTGCGGGAAGCCGACCACGGCGGCTTCGGCGACGGCTGAGTGCGCGACCAGCGCGCTTTCGACCTCGGCGGTGCCCAGACGATGCCCAGACACGTTCAGCACGTCGTCGACGCGCCCAGTGATCCAGTAATAACCGTCCTCGTCACGGCGTGCGCCGTCGCCGGTGAAATACATCCCCGGATAGGTCGAGAAATAGGTCTCAATAAAGCGCTGATGGTCGCCGAAGATCGAGCGCATCTGCCCCGGCCATGAATCGCACAAACACAGATTACCCTCGGTCGCCCCGGTAAGGACCTTGCCCTCGGCATCGACCAGACAGGCTTCGACGCCGGGCAGCGGATGCGTTGCCGACCCCGGCTTGAGCGCCGTCGCCCCCGGTACCGGGGTGATCAGATGGCCGCCGGTCTCGGTCTGCCACCACGTATCGACGATGGGACAATTGCCGTTGCCGACGACGCGGTGATACCACAGCCACGCTTCGGGATTGATCGGCTCGCCGACACTGCCGAGCAGACGCAGGGATTTACGCGAGGTTTTCAGCACCGGGGCATCGCCATCGCGCATCAGGGCGCGGATGGCCGTTGGTGCGGTGTAGAAGGTCGTCACCTGATGTTTGTCGATGACCTCCCAGAACCGGCTGTTGGTCGGGTAATTCGGCACGCCTTCGAAGATCAGCGAGGTCGCCGCATTGGCCAGCGGGCCATAGACGACATAGGAATGTCCCGTCACCCAGCCGACATCGGCGGTACACCAGTAGACGTCGCCGTGTTGCCAGTCGAAGACGGTCTTGAAGGTGTAGGCCGCCCAGGCCAGATAGCCGCCGGTCGTGTGCAGTACGCCCTTCGGCTTGCCCGTCGAGCCCGAGGTGTAGAGGATGAACAAAGGGTCTTCGGCGTTCATCGGCTCCGCCGGGCAGTCGGCGCTTAAGCCGTCCAGTTCCGTCTCGACGCAGACATCACGGCCTTCGCGATTGATCGAGCAGCCTTCGCCGGTAACGAAGACCGTCTTGACATCCGGGCATTGTAAGAGCGCCAGATCGGCATTGGCCTTGAGCGGGATGGCCTTGCCGCCGCGCCGTCCCTCGATAGTGGTGATCAGATATTGCGACTGGCAATCGAGGATGCGTCCGGCCAGACTGTCGGGCGAGAACCCGCCGAAAACGACGCTGTGGACCGCGCCGATGCGGGCGCAGGCCAGCATGAAATAGGCCGCTTCCGGCACCATCGGCATGTAGATGGTGACGCGGTCGCCTTTCTTTACACCATACTTTTTCAGCAGGTTGGCGCGTTTGCCGACCGCTTCGGCCAATTGCGCATAGGTGATTTTGTAAGAGACGCCCGGCTCGTCGCCCTCGAAGATGAAGGCCGTGTGATCGGCCTTGTCCGGCAGGTGGCGGTCGATGCAGTTGGCCGCAACGTTGAGCTTGCCGTCATGAAACCAGCGGATGCGGAAGTCTTCGCGGTTGAAAGACACGTCCTTGACCTGGGTAAACGGCGTGGTCCAGTCGAGCGCGTTGCCGAGTGTGCGCCAGTGGGCGTCGGGGTTGCTTTTCACCAGATCGCGCTGGGCCTGAAGCTGTGCTGCCGTGACCGTATCGGCGCGGGCAAAGTCGTCGGGCACAGGAAAAAGCGTCGTATCGGTCATGGCGTCCTCGGTATTTTATTCTTGGTCCTTATGTTGAAATAAGCACTGCCCTCCCCCGGTGTCGAGGGTCACCGCTTCAAAAAAACGTGGTCAATCGTCGTCGAAAGGCCTAAACAACGGTTACAAAAGATACCGAGGTTCCCATGCTGCTCGCCCATTCGACCTGGCCCGAAATCGACGCCTTCCTGAAGACTTCGAAGACCGTCATCATCCCCATCGGCTCCAACGAGCAGCACGGCCCGATGGGCCTGCTCGGCACCGACTGGCTGTGCCCGGAAATCATCGCCCACGCGGCGGAAAAGCAGGGCAATATCCTCGTCGCGCCGACCTTCAATATCGGCATGGCCCAGCACCACCTCGCTTTTTCCGGGACCATCAGCTTGCGCCCCTCGACCTTTATGGCCGCCATCGAGGACTGGGTGAAATCGCTGGGACGGCACGGCTTTCAGCACATCTATTTCCTCAACGGCCACGGCGGTAACGTCGCCTCGATCGAAGCGGCTTTCTCGGAAATCTACAGCCAGTGGTCCTATAAGGGCATCCGCTGCCCGTTCGCGCTGAAACTGACCAACTGGTGGGATCTGCCGGGGATTGCGTCGCTGTGCGCGCGACAGTTCCCGGTCGGCCACGGCAGCCACGCCACGCCGTCCGAGATCGCCGTCACCTACGCCGCCTATCCCGACGCCGTGCGCAACGTGCCGATGGAACCGAAGATCGCGCCCAACGGCCCGATCCGCGACGCACTCGATTACCGCGCGCGCTTTGCCGACGGCCGCATCGGCGCGGACTCGTCGCTGGCCACGATTGCGCTAGGTCAGGAAATCATCGACGCGGCGGTCCCGGCGCTGTTGAAGGATGTCGAAAAGTTCAGCACCGAAGTGCGGCCTTAAAGAGCAACCACCTCGTCGCCGCGACGTTCGACCGGCCAAGGCTCCAGACGGTCGCCGGCGCAGGGGCCGCCGATGCACTCACCCGTGTCTTTCAGGAACGACGCCCCGTGCCAGCGGCAGATAATGACGTCCTGTTCGCGCGTCTGGTAATCGACTTCTTCCTGATCGCCGCCCAAAGGCATGCCGTTGTGCGGACAGGCATCGACATAGCCGCGCGGCAGGTAGTCATCGAGGATAACGAAGCCTTCGAACCCGTCGGCGCGATAAAGCACCGTGCCGGTCGCTTGCAGGTCGGCCCAGCTACAGATAACGGTGCCAGAGGGGGGATGGGTCATATTTCACCTTACATCCTCCCCTGCAAAGCGGGGGAGGTGGATGCGAGCTAAGCGAGCAGACGGAGGGGGCATTCTTTGCGTGGCTTGCACCCTCCGTCGCGGACTTCGCGCAAGCGCGAGCGCCGCGCCACCTCCCCCGTATCGCTTCGCTCACAGGGGAGGATGTTTTTTACCGTTCCGTCTTCAGCGGACGCGACATCAGTTCGCCGATGGCCTCATCGACGCTGGCTTCGCCGGACAGGATCGTCGCGACCATGTGGCAGATCGGCAGTTCGACGCCCATCTTTTCGCCCAGATGCTTGACGGCGGGCGCGGACTCGACGCCCTCGGCGACCGAAATCTTGCCTTCCAAAGCTTCGGCGAGGGTCTTGCCGCCACCCAGCGCCAGACCGACACTCATATTGCGCGATTGCGGCGACGAACACGACAGAACCAGATCGCCCATGCCGCACAGGCCGCCCATGGTCTCGGCCTCAGCCCCCAGCGCGACGGCCAGACGCGTCATCTCGGCAAACCCGCGCGTGATCAGGGCCGCGTGAGCCGACCGCCCCAACCCCTTGCCTTCGGAAATACCCGCCGCGATAGCCAGCACGTTTTTCAGCGCGCCGCCCGCCTCGGCCCCGACCATGTCGTCGATCAGATAGGGCCGGAAGGTCGTCGTGGCGATGGTTTTCAGTATCCGCGCCCCCAGTTCGGCGTCCTTGCACGCCAGCGTCACCGCCGTCGGCAGACCACGCGCCACCTCGGCGGCAAACGACGGCCCGGACAGGACCGCCGCGCGGGCCTGAGGCAGGGTCGCCGCCAGCACCTCGTTCATCAGGCAGTCGGAGCCACGCTCGACGCCCTTGGCGCACAGGACGATCGGCAGACCGTCCTTCACATAGGGCGCAAAGGCCTTGAGCGTAGCGCGCATATGCTGCGCCGGGGGCACGGCCAGGACCAGATCGCAGTCGGCCAGATCGGCGAGATCCGCCGTTGCCTTAAGCTCCGGCGCCAGTTCGATATTCGGCAGATAGAGGTGATTCTGGTGGCGGCTATTGATCGATTCGGCGACCTCCGGCTCACGGCATTGCAGCAGCACCTCGCGGCCCGCCCGCGCGGCAACGGCGGCCAAAGCCGTGCCCCACGCGCCCGCGCCGATGACGCCGACCTTTTGAAAAGGCTGCGCTTCCTGAAACTGGGTCAAGCCTTGGCTCCCTTGCGTCCCGAATTCTTGTGTATGGGTGCACTGATAGCGCGGCGCTCGTCAAGGGGCCAGCGCGGACGGGCCACCGTCGTCAGGCTCTCGCGACGGAATTCATCCCCATCGAAATCGGGCGCGGCGCGCTTTTCGGCAAAGTGTTCGAGGCCCGCCAGCGCGATCATTGCCGCATTGTCGGTGCAATAGGCCAGAGGCGGCGCAACAAATTCAAAACCGTGTTTATCGGCCAGAGCCGTCAGTTCGCGGCGCACGGTCTGATTGGCCGCAACCCCACCGGCGACCACGAACGCAGGCTTCTCAACCGTATTCGCTTCTTTAAAATCAACCATCGCCCGTGCCGACCGCTCGACCAGTTGCCGCGCAATCGCCGCCTGCACCGAGGCGCACAGATCGGCGCGATCCTGCGGCGTCTTCACCTGCTCCATGGCAATCTTGGCGGCGGCGGTTTTCAGACCCGAAAACGAAAAATCGCAGTCTTTGCGGCCCAAAAGCGCGCGCGGCAGGGCAAAGCGCGTGGCGTCCCCGGTCTTGGCCTCGCGCTCCAAAGCGGGGCCGCCGGGATAGCCGAGGCCGAGCGTCTTGGCGATCTTGTCGAAGGCCTCGCCCGCTGCGTCGTCGATGGTGGTGCCCAGCCGTTCGTAATCGCCGACGCCTTTGACGGACAACAACTGACAATGGCCGCCCGACACCAGAAGCAGCAGGAAGGGAAATTTCACATCGTGCGTCAGACGCACCGAGAGGGCATGGCCTTCGAGATGGTTGACCCCGATCAAGGGCAGGCTGCGCGACAGGGCAAACCCCTTGGCAAACGACAAGCCCACCATGACCCCGCCGATCAGGCCCGGCCCGGCGGTCGCCGCCACGGCATCAAGGTCGTCGGCGGTGACGCCTTTGTCGGCGGCCTGTTGAAGCGCCAGCCGCGCCAGATCGTCGATGGTTTCGACGTGGCTGCGCGCCGCGATTTCCGGCACGACCCCGCCGTAGGCGGCGTGTTGCACGACCTGAGAATGGATGACCGAGGACAGGACTTCGACCGTGCCGTCGTCGGCCCGCCGCACAACGGAGACCGCCGTTTCGTCACAGCTCGATTCGATACCCAGAACGCACAAACTATTGGCCATGAGCCGGAAACTTCCTTTACCCCCTCTCCCTCGAGGGAGAGGGAAGCGCGCAGCGCAGGGTGAGGGGGAAATGTTTCACCGAGCACGCAATTACCAGTTCCCCCTCACCCGGCCTTTCAGGCCACCCTCTCCCTCAGGGAGAGGGGATTAGGAGGAGTCCGAAACCTCAAAAGGGCAAATGGCCGCACGTCAAGGGGCTTGCAAGCCTCTGCGCTAAAATTTAGGAAAGACCGCGTATAATCGAAAGCGCTCTTCCATGACGGCACTCCTGAAAATCGGCACCCGCGGCTCGCGTCTGGCGACCACCCAATGCGGCTGGGTCCAGCGCCAGATCGTCACGGCGCTCGGCCACGACCCGATGCACGCGCACGACCTTGCGCCGTTGGTCATCATCACGACTCAGGGCGACCGCATTCAGGACCGCCGCCTGATCGAGGCCGGCGGCAAGCAACTCTTCACCAAGGAAATCGAGGACGCGCTGTTGAACGGCGAAGTCGATGTCGCCGTCCACTCGCTCAAGGACATGCCCGCCGAAGAAATCCCCGGCCTCAGCCTGTGCGCCTTTCCGGTGCGCGAAGACCCGCGCGACGCCTTCGTCTCATTGAAATATCATAGCTTAGAGGATATGCCCGCCGGGGCGAAACTCGGCACCGCCTCGCTACGCCGTCAGGCTCAGGCCCTGGCCGTGCGGCCCGACCTTGAGATCGTCATGCT
Source organism: Asticcacaulis aquaticus (assembly GCF_028550415.1). GTDB lineage: Bacteria > Pseudomonadota > Alphaproteobacteria > Caulobacterales > Caulobacteraceae > Asticcacaulis > Asticcacaulis aquaticus. The sequence goes on along the minus strand of NZ_JAQQKX010000005.1, from coordinate 218,211 downwards.
GCGCGGCAATGTCGATACGCGCCTGTCGAAGCTGGAGGCCGGGCACTGCGACGCCATCCTGCTCGCCGCTGCGGGTCTGAAACGCATGGGGCTCGAAGCCCACATCAAATCCTATATTGACCCGGAGCAGTTTCCCTGCGCGCCGGGTCAGGGCGCGCTGGCCGTCCAATGCCGGACCGCCGACCTCGATCAGGCGTGGATCGCCCGCCTGCACCACTCCGATACCTTCCTGCAAATTTCCGCCGAACGCGGCGCGCTGGTCGCATTAGAGGCCTCGTGCCGCACCGCCGTCGGAGCCTATGCGACCATCGCGGACAGCACCCTGACCCTGTTCGTCGAGGCCCTGACCGCCGACGGCAAGACCCGCTGGCAGCGGCGGGAAACGCTCAGCGCCCCGACGCCGGAAACGGCTCATGCGCTCGGTCTGCGACTGGGCCAATCGATCCGCGACGAGGCGGGCGACCAGTTGATCCAATACACATCGTGACCCTCGTCTGGATCACCCGCACCGAGCCCGCCGCCACGGTTACCGCCGCCAAGGTCGCCGCGCTGGGTTTCATGCCACGGGTCGATCCCTTGCTGAGCGTCGACACCCTCAACCCCGATATTAATCCCACGGCGTTCGACGACCTGATCGTCACCAGCCCCAACGGGCTTGAGGCCTTTTGTGCGCAGCATAACGCGCGCGATCACACGGTCTGGGCGGTCGGCGATACCACCGCCGAGGCCGCCCGCCGCGCCGGGTTCGCCACGGTCCACAGCGCAAGCGGCGATGCGGGAGACCTGCTCGACCTTCTGAAAACCGCCGATCCCACGCGGCGCTATCTGTATGTCTCACCGGAAACGCCTGCGCGCGACCTGTTGTCGAACCTCGACGGCTACGATGTCACCCGCGCCATTTTCTATCGCACGGTCGAGCGCAAGGCCGGGGTGACGGTCACCGACCTCACCCATGTCCTGCTGCATTCGCCGCGCGCCGCTACGCTGGCGGCGCCCTATCTCCGCGACGCCACTCTCACCGTTATCTGCATCTCGGACAATACCGCCCGCGCCTTGCGCGAAAGCCTGAATTTGGTCACTGGAAATTTACCGCCCGCAGGCCTAAACATAAGGGTGGCCGCTACGCCTGACGAGGCGGCCATGCTAGACCTGCTGACATAACCAAAAAAAGCGCGGATACCCATGACCGACGACCTCTCTCTCAACGGCTCCACCGTAACCGATACGGAAAAGACGAAATGGGCGCGCGGTCCGCTGATCATCGCCTTTGCGTTTCCTGTCGTCTTTGTAGTCCTGGCCCTGTTGGCCCTCGGTTACGGCCTGTACAAGGACAAGACCAAACAAGACCTGAACAAGGGTGTGGCCGCCTATTTCGAGCCCGCCCCGTCGGCCAAGGATGCCGAAATCGCGCGCCTGACCGCCGAACTGAACGCACTCAAATCGCAACCCGCCCCGGTGCCGGTGGAAACGCCTGCGACCGCCGCCACCGCCCCGGTCTATAGCGACCCCAACCTCGCCTCGCGCCTGAGCGAGCGCATGGATCGTCTTGAGGCCAATCAGCGCCTGCTGGTTCAGGCCGCGGCGTCCGCCACCGCCGCTGCCGGTCTGCAACAGGCCGCCAAGGGCTCGCAGCCCTTCCTGAGCGAACTGGCCGACGTCGAAAAGAGCCTGACCGACACGTCGCTGCTGGCACCGCTGCGCCCGCTGGCGCAAAAGGGCGTGCCGTCAGAAGTGTCGCTGGCCATTGAGTTCCCGGCCTACGCCGCCCGCGCCCAGACCGCCGCCAAATCCACCGACGACGACAGCTTCCTCGGCCGCATCGGCAATGCGCTGAACGGCCTGATCAGCGTCCGCCGCGTCGATGGCACGGCCAAGGGCACCGACAATCTGCTCCTTCAGGCGCAGGGCCGCCTTGATGAGGGCGACCTCGCCGGGGCTCTGGCCGTGCTGGCCACCCTGCCCAAACCCGCTCAGGACGCGCTGGCTCCGTGGCTGGCCAGGGCGCGCAACCGCCTGCTGGTCGACACCACCACGCGCCGCATCACGGTCGATGCCCTGAGCCGCCTGTCACAAGCCAACTATACCACCGTCAATACGGGGACCGCCCTGTGATCCGCACCCTCCTGATCCTTCTCGGCATCATCATTCTGGTCGTGGTCGCCCTGAGCGCCACCGGCGAAGCGGGCACGGCCAGCCTCGTCTGGCTCGGCTACCGCATCGATACCTCAGCCGCCACGGCGGTCATCGTCATCGGCCTGATGGCCTTTGCCGCCGTCTGCTTCTGGAACCTGGCCCTGTGGCTGTCGCGTTCGCCGCAACGCGCCGAGCGCAAACGCGCCGCCACGCGCCGCCGTCAGGGCGAAGACATCCTCACACGGGGGTTTCTGGCCGTCGCGTCCGGTGACGGTCTCGAAGCCCGCCGCCACGCCGTCAAGGCCGTCGACCTGCACGATAATGTGGCGCTGGTCCGCATCCTCAACGCCTTTGCCGCCGATGCCGCCGGCGACACCGCCGCCATCCGCGCCGCCTATACGGCCATGCTGACCGTGCCGGAGCTGAAACTGGCAGGCTTACGCGGGTTAATGAACCTCGCCATCTCTTCCGGCGACCGCAGCGAGGCCATCCGTCTGGCCACCGACGCCTATAATCAGGCCAAGCCCGCCATGTGGGCCTTCAAGACCCTGTTCGAAGCCAAGATCACCGCTGGCGAATGGGCCGAGGCCCTGGCGCTTGTCGAAGGCGCGCTGAACCGCAAGCTGGTCTCGCCGCTGTTTTCCGAACGCGCCCGTGCCTCGCTGATGGCGGCGTCGGCCGCGCAACTGGAAACCGCGACCGACGCCCAGATGCGCGAACAGGCACTGGACTACGCTGTGCGCGCCGCCAAGCTGCAACCGATGTTTGCCCCTGCCGCCGTCATCGCCGCCCGCCTTCTGGCCGCGCATGGCAAGCTGGGGCGCGCCGAGGACGTGCTTGAGGCCGCTTACGCCGCCGCCCCGCACCCGGCGATCTGGCTGGCCTATCGCGACCTCGTGTCGGACGAGACGCCGAAGGACCGCGCCCGCCGTCTGAACGGCCTGATCGACCGCAACCCGTCGCATCGCGAAAGCCGCCTGCTGACGGTCGAGCGCGCCGTGCTCAACAACAGCCGCGAGGACATCGCCGCCGCCACCGCCACCCTTGAGGACGATCTGAGCGAAGAGCGCGTGACGCGGCGCGTCTGCGGCCTGATGGCCAAGGCGGCCCTGGCGTCCAACGATATCGACAGCGCCCGCAACTGGGTGGCCAAGGCGTCGCTGGCGCGGTCCGAGCCCGACTGGTCGGACCTCGATCCGGAAGGCAAGGCCTTTGCCTATACGCCCGCCGACTGGACGGCGCTGGTCCTGACCTATGCCGAAACCGGCGCGCTGGCCCATCCCCGCCATGAGCGGTCCGAGAAAGGCCTGCCCGACGTGCCCGACATGCCGTCGCGCTATATGCCGTCCATGCCGTTCGTCCGCGCGGCGCAAAAGAAAGGCACCCCCGCGCCGCTGCCGGACAACCTCGCGGAAGCCCCGGACGGCTACGACGCGGCGGTGGCCGGGCATGACCTTGACGAGGCGGTGGTTGTGCCGGACGTTAAGCCCCGCGCCAAACGCGCAAAACCCACAAAATAATTCATCCGGCCCCCTTGCCAAGCGGGCGTACCTGCCTGTAAAGAAACGCCCTCCGAACCGGACGGGCGTCTCTTTTCGCCCGCGCATAAGTGCCGCTTTAGCTCAGCCGGTAGAGCACATCATTCGTAATGATGGGGTCAGGTGTTCGAGTCACCTAAGCGGCACCACTACTTTTTCTGATAAATTTTCCCAATAAAATCAGACGCTTGCGAAATGGCCGCTCGACCATGTTGCACACTTTTGCCCAAAATGTTGCACACTTTGTTGCACACTCCGATAGTTGCATCCGGCGAATTTTTACAGCGGCATTGCCTGTCACCCAATGGTGCAATAACATCGCTCTGCAATTTTGAGGGGCGGACTATGAAGCAGACTTGGGTATTGGTGTTTTTGTTGGCGCTGACCGCATGTGGCGGCAAACCCTCCGATGAAGCACCGCCAGCCGAAACAAGCTCTGCAATAGCTGAACAACCAACCGGCATTGCCACGCAATCATCTGCGACCGCCCTGCCGGTAGTGGCCGAAGTTCCGTCTGTGCCTGACCACAATTACAGCGCCAATGAAGACGGCATCTATCTTTACGCGCAGACGCTTTCAGAGGCATAACGCGAAGCCGGTGTAGGCGCGGCTGGCTTTGTTGCGTTCAAATATCTTGGGGTGAAAGACGGTCTCTATTATCTGCAAGACGAAAATTCGATGGTCATTACGACCTGTGCGAACCCCTGTACGATTATCCGGCAAACTCTGAACGGGCAGGTCATCAACCGCATTCAGTACAATCCGCAGACCATAATTGGCGCGGCTTTCGATGATGCCACCAATGGCAGATTGAACCTGTACACTCAGTTCAAACAGGCAGCATCAACCACAGCCGATAAGGCGCTGTTGACCCATTATGCAGACCTGAACGAACAGTGCCGTGGCGGCTCTGGTGACGATCCTAAGACCATGAAGGCATGTGATGAGCGCGATGCCCTAAGCGACAAGCTTGAGAAGGCTGGCTACTGCTATGGCGAGTTTGCCGAATACGGATTCCAATCAGGTTGGGCTAAATGCAGCAACGGCAAAGCGCCCAAGCCAGAGTTCTGATGCAGGTGGTTATGAAATTCATTGCGAAACACTGGCTATGGCTTTGCGCCATCTTGTTTGTAGGCGCTGCATGGTTCGGCACACTTTGCTTTTTTAGCCATGTGCCAAAAGATGCCGCACAGCATGGTGACTACTTCGCTTTGAGGGGAACCTTTGGCGACATGTTCGGTGCGGCCAATTGCCTGTTCTCAGCCATTATCGTGATCGGTGTGGCTTACGGCATTGTTCAACAAAGGCAGGAAATAGCAGACGCCCGACAAGCCGCCGATGACGCGCGGTTCATGACTCAGTTTCATTATCTGTTGAGCAAAATTGACGATCATCGTCAGAAGATGAAGTTCCAAAAGTGGACTGGTCGTGAAGCCATTACCGCCATTATACCGCGCCTGAATGACGAAGACGCCCGCAATCATGCGTCTTTGTATGTGATGAACCTGCGCAACATTCTCTGGATGATCAGCAAGCAGCCTAAAGCCGATCAGATGGAATACGCCAATGTTCTGACAGGCTGTCTCTCGCTGCCAGAATTTGAGCTTCTGATTAAGTTCGCACAGACACCAACCAACACTGAGTTTCGCAACTTGGTTGAGACCTATTATCCGTCAAGCGGTCAACGAATGGCACTGTGATCGGTCAGTCTCGTTTCACATCAACCTTCTTGGTGATGCTGAACAGCGCCTTGCGGCCTTCTGGCGTCATTTCCACCAGCTTGACCCGGCTGTCTTTGTCGCTTGGCCGCTTGGACAGCCATTTCAGATCATCAAAGATCATGTTGAAGGCGCTACTGGTGGTTTTGGCAAACAGCTTACCGCCAAAATTGTCTGGCTGATCGTGCTGGTCTTTAAGCTCTGACAGGCTGATGCTGTTACCGCGCAAGTCAGACACGCCAAACTCAAGAAAAATAAGGAACTGACGCAGTGTGGTGGTGGGCGGCATCATGACCGCAGCTTTGCGTATGCACTCACGAAAATGCACCAGTTCCTCAGTGTTCGATTCGCTGATGATGCGATTGATGGTTTCGACCATTTCGCGTGGTGTCGGCTCTGACACTTGAATACCTGATAGAAGAATATCACATTTTCATAGCAGTTCTATTGACAGCACGCAACATCATGATATTGCAATATCAGAATATCACATTTTGACTTCGCGATTTCAGAAAGAAATCTTCATCGCCATGAACAAGCGCATTTTCAACTTGCATATTATGGGTAGGCGCCCTGCGAGTGACACCGCATTCGCCATTTTTAGGGATTAAAAGTTAACCGACTTGAAACCAATTCAGTGCAGACTGTGTACAGTACCGTCGTGTAAATAAACAGCGTTCCGCCGTCAGGCTCCCATGGCTTCTCTCAAGCGCCTCTGCTTTCTGGTCGTTGACGATAACCATCACATGGTTTCGATCATCAAGACGATTTTGCGTGGCTTTGGTGCGGAGAAGGTCGTCGAGGCACGCGATGCCGTAGAAGCTTTCGATTTACTGAGAAGCAACCCGATAGACATCGTCATCGTTGACTACATGATGCCGGTTCTGGACGGCATAGAGTTCGTGAAACTGGTCCGCACCTCATCCGACAGTTCAAATCTGCATATACCGATCATCATGTTGACAGCGCACTCCGAACGGTCCCGCGTAATTGCTGCGCGCGACGCCGGCATTACGGAATTTTGTGCAAAGCCAGTAACGGCAAACGAACTCTACAGAAAAATCAGAGAAATCGTGAACTCTCCGCGCGCCTTCATAAAGACGCATGCCTATTTCGGGCCCGACCGGCGGCGGAAAGTCGAAGATTTCCCCGGTGAGGATCGGCGATCCTCGAACGCTCAGGAAGTGTAGTAACGAGTAAGATCATGGAAAATCAGGAAAACCAATCTCAACCATCGCGCGGCATCCATCCGGTCGACCATCACGTCGGCAGGGCCATACGGCGTCGACGTAAAGCGCTGGGCCTGACGCAACTGGAGTTGGCTCTGGCCGTTGGCAAGACTTTCCAGCAAATACAAAAATACGAACGTGGCACGAATCGGGTCAGTGCGTCGGTTCTGTACGACATGGCCACCTTCCTCAGATGCCCGATTGCGCGTTTCTTTGATGGCATCGGGAATTCTGAACAGACAGAACCTGCTTCAATGGATGACGCATCGACAGCCCACTTCCTTCTGACCGCCGAAGGTGCCGGATTGGTCAGGCATTTCCCCACCATATCCAGTCCGGATATCAGGCGCAAAATCACCGAACTGGTGAAAGCGATTGTCGCGGATCACCGCGAAACCTCGGTCGAACCGTTACATGGCAACGGCATATAAGGGGGCGCCCGCCCTCTGGCTATTTCGCCCGACGCATCTGAACAGGCGGTGTTTCGCTAACCTTGGGCCGCCGTGCCGGTTTGGATGTCCGACGCCTGAAGCGGCCCGGGACGACCGAACAGATAGCCTTGCAGCGTATCGCAATGCTCGGCCTCAAGGATGTGAAACTGATCGTCCGTTTCCACGCCTTCCGCAGTCGAGGTGATGCCCAGACTGCTGCACATGCCCGCAACGGCGCGTATAATGGCCAGACTGTCGGTGGTGCGGCCCAGATCACGAACGAAGGACTGATCGATCTTGATCTTGTCGAACGGAAAGGCGCGCACATAGCTGAAGGAAGAATATCCGGTGCCGAAGTCATCCAGCGAGATGCGGACGCCCAGATCCTTTAAACCCTTTAATATGCTGAGGGCTTCCACCTGATCGCCGATCATGACGCCTTCGGTGATTTCGAGCTCAAGACGTTGCGGTGAGAGTCCCGTTTCCGCCAGAATGGTGCGCACCAGAGGCACTATCTTCCTGGACTTGAACTGAACCGGTGACAGGTTGACCGCCATGGTCATGTGGTCGGGCAGGTCAAGCGCATCCGTGCAGGCCTGACGCAAAACCCACGCGCCTATCTCCTCTATAAGACCCGTTTCTTCCGCCAGTGGAATGAAGTCGGCCGGAGATACGATACCCCGCTTGGCAGACCGCCAGCGCACCAGAGCCTCATAGCCGCAGATGGTTTGGGATTTGACACAGTAAAACGGTTGATAGAGGACAAAAAATTCATTGGCCTTGAGCGCCTGCCTCATATCTATTTCGAGCTGGCGACGTTCGGATAGTTGCTCATGCAGTTCGGGTACATAGACCGCGAAGCTGCCGCGACCATTCGCCTTGGCCCGATATAGCGCCAGATCGGCGTTACGAAGCAGTTCATCGACACCGGATGTCTTTTCATCGATAAATTCGATACCGATACTGGCACCGATCAGCGCCTGATGGCCGTTAATCTCATACGGCATGCTGAGGTGGCTAATGAGGCGGCGCGCGATACGATGGGCTTCGGCGGTCGACTTCAAGTGACGCAGAACCACGGCGAATTCATCGCCCCCAAGACGAGCAACCGTATCCTGCGGCTTGAGGATTTTTTTGAGACGACGGGTTGCCTGAACCAGTAACTGGTCGCCAACGGCATGCCCCAGCGTGTCATTGACCGCCTTGAAACGATCAAGGTCGAGACACAACAGAGCCCCCATTTCACCCTCACGGGCCGCCTCAACCGCGTCCTTGAGCCGCTCACGACACAGAACCCGGTTCGGCAGGTCCGTCAGGGCGTCGAAACTCGCCATATGCTGAATGCGCTGGCGAGCTTTGTGCGCCTCGGTGACATTGACGATGGTATCGAGAAACCCGCCGCCCTCCACCCCACTGCGGGAAATACGCATCACGCGCCCATCAGGCCAGTGCTGTTCGATTTCACCATAACCCTGTATGGGCAGAGCGACGTTTTCCATCACCAGAAGACGCCATGGCAAATCCATACGGTCCGGCTGCCCGCCGCTGGCCAGGGCTTCGGTCAGGGTCAAACCGCGATAGGTTTGCTGATCCGATAGACCGTACTTCAGGTAAAAACGACGGTTGCATTCAAGGATACGTCCCTGATCGTCGTAGAGGCAAACGCCATGCGGCATATTATCCAGCGTTGCCTGAAAGCGGCGGCTTTGACGGCTGATTTCCCGCAGAGAACGGCGCAGCGTCGCATTTGCGGCCTCCAGTTCCTCCGACATCAGCAGGCTGGCCCGATCAAGACGATGATTGTCCCGGTCGAAATCGCCATAAGCCCCGTCGACCTGATCAATCAGTTTTTCGGTATCCAGAGTGCCGTTTTGCGTGGCGCGGGCGATCTGACGCGACAAGAGACGGTGCATGTTACGGAACTTCCGCAAACAAGGTCAGACAAACGGTTTGATTGTGTAACCCGCTGACGCCCGTACCGGCCAGGGGCGCAATCTCGCCATAGGAGTAGAAGCCCGTCTGCGGCACGTCATCGCCCAGGATGGCCGACACGGCCTCGACCTCATCCACGGTCCTTTGGCCCATGAGCAGACGCCGGCCGACACAGGACACCATGAGGCTCAGTTCCGGCCGCAAATCCGGCTCAAGGCGCCGCAGGCTTTTCAACGCCTCTTCGGCGGCCGCCTCCGCGCCAAGCACCAGATTGTCGAACTGACCGCGCATGAGTCGGGCCGACCAGCCCTCGGGCATATCTCCGGCAAAGGTCAGGGTGCGCGTCTCTTTATCGACCGACAAGACCGTCCGGACCATTTCACGGTCCGGATAGTCGGGATTGCGAATTTTCAGCGGGTAAATCAGCGCCGATGCGGGCAGGCCCGCGGCTTCATCCCCCAGATAACGTTCATAAAGATCAAGCGCGGGGACGCCATCAAGTTCGATAAGGGTGCTGCCCTCTGAGCGGGTGATGAGGCGTTCCGGCCCAAATTCGCGCCAACCACCGCTGGCGGACGTACCGATACGCAAGGCATCGCCATAGAAGCCGATGGCGGCTACCATATGTTCCTGAGGCTGGCCATCCAGAAGAACGAAGGTTTGCCCGAACCGCGCACCGTCGCCCGCCATACCGCCTGACAGCGACACCCGATCACCAATGACCGAGGTCATCCCCTCGGCAAGCTGGCTGCCGTTGATCTCAAGCCCTTTACTGAGCATCAGCACGTGGCGAAGGTCGTTGGCCAACAATGCTTTTCCGAGCCTCACACCGGCGTCATAACTCTCCTGCGCGGCGTCGACGGTCACGGCGGCCTGTCGCAGGCTTACCCGTTCGAATCCGATCGCAAGGGCCTGAAGCCCCTCTTCATGCAAGGCCTGACCCGCGATCGAAGAGCCGGTGCTGGCGCCAATGATATGAGCGTGCGGTGCCGCTTGCCTTAGGGCCGATACACCCGAAAGCATCCCTTCCCCGCCCTCTGAAAAGGCGTCGGTTTGCCCGAATACGAATATCAGATTGGCCTGTTGGATATCTAAACGCGGATCATCAGTGCCGAGGCCTGACCAGTTTATATTTTGGGTCCACACGAACCTTACTCCCTGTACTGACCTCTAAATTGGAAGCAAATGGTTAGAACCGCGTTACGAAATCGAGTTAATCCAATAATAAATAACAATGGTTTGATTATGAAAATCAATTACATGGTATTTAAGCACCGATCCATGGCCCTAAAAACACCTTGCGGTCGCTTGCCGAATATCGCTATTGAGTAGCGTTATCATTAATCAGTGACCCGACATGCCTTCTTATGTTCGCTCACGGCTTCTGAGCGCCCGCGAATTTGCTATCAGCGAACTGGCCAGCCTGAAAGAATCCGATCCGGCCTTTCACCCCGCGATAATCGAAAGCCTCCGGGCGGTCGTCCCCTTTGAACACTATGGGTTCAGTGGCGTTGATCTCGACGGCTGCAAGACGGGCAGCGGGATTTTACTGTCCACCGACATGCCGATGGATATGTTTACGACCTATCTCAGTGAGCGTTACGCAAAAATCGATCCCATCCTGCACGCGCTGACCCCTGATCAAACCGACGTATCGTGGTTCGATCTGCCGGACGCGGTCAAACAGGCGCAACAGATCAAACCGATGCAACGGCTGTTTGATCGGTATCACATCGCGCCGCGAACGGTCTTTTCGTTCTGGAACGATCAGGGCGGCCTGTATGGCAGTGCCGGGTTTACGCGCCAGACGCCCTTTACACCTGATGAACGCGCCGTTTTGAAATGGGCCAGCCGCAAGCTTCATGACGACATGGCCCTGCCGATTCTTCGCGCCTTCAACGCTCAGGTCGGCCTGACCGACAATGAACAGAAATGCCTGGAACTGGCCTCCCGCGGCCTGACCAGCGAAGAAGCCGGTCTCAAAACCGGCCTGTCGACCGAGACCGTCAATACCTATTTCAAGTCCGCCACGCGCAAGCTGGGGGCGCGCAACCGCAGTCAGGCCATAGCCGACGCCATCCGCCTGCGCATTATTGACTAGGCCGCCTGTATCTGCGTCACAAAGGCCTCGACCTCGCGACGCAGCACCGACGATTGCTCCGCCAATTCCCCGGATGCCCCCAGCACCTGAGAGGCGGCGGCGCTGGTTTCTTCGGTGGAACGGGTGACACCGGTGATATTCTGCGTCACTTCCTGCGACCCCATGGCGGCCTGCTGCACATTCCGGGCGATCTCCAGCGTCGCCGCGGACTGTTCCTCGACCGACATCGAAATACTGGACGATATAGCGGCCAGATTTTCGATCGTTTGGGAAATATTGCCGATGGCGGCCACCGCATCGCCGGTTATGTCCTGAATATCATGGATCTGCTGCGATATTTCAGCCGAGGCCCGCGCCGTCTGTCCGGCGAGCATTTTCACCTCATTGGCGACCACAGCAAAGCCGCTACCCGCCGCACCGGCGCGCGCCGCCTCGATCGTTGCATTGAGCGCCAGCAGGTTCGTCTGCGATGCCACTTCGGCAATCAGACGTACAATGTCACCGATCTTCTGTGCGCCATGGGATAATTGTTGGACGATCTGTGAGGTTTGCGCCGCGTCATGACGGGCCTGCGATGCGATGTTCACCGAGCTTTGTACCTGCCGCGCGATTTCATTGACCGTCGCCGCCATCTCTTCGGTGGCCGCCGCCACGGTCTGCACATTGACCGAAGCCTCTTCCGACGCCGCCGACACGGCAATGGACTGTTTCGACGTCTCTTCGGCACCACTGGTCAGGGTCTGAGCGGAGGCTTCCAGTTCAACCGCCGCCGTCGATACGACGCTGATAATCTCCGAGGTCCGGCTGTTGAACTGCCCCACAAGGCCTTCGATACGGCGGGCGCGTTGCTCGCGTTGCGCCACGGCGGCACGTTCGGCCTGTTCCAGTCTCAGCCGTTCAACGCCGCTGATTTTGAACACTTCAACCGCCTTGGCCATGCGGCCGATTTCGTTCCGCGCCCCAAGGGACGGCACCTGAAGCGCGAAGTTGCCGTCCGCCAGATCGGTCATCGCCTCCGTCATCTCGTTGATCGGTCGAACGACGCGGCGACGGATAAACCACACGCCCGCCACCGCAATAACCAGATTGACCGCCACCGCAATAACCAGAAGTACAAACAGGCGGTGCTGCTGCGTCACAGCCAGATCGTAGGATTTCTTCGCCTCGCTCACCTGAAGCACGGTCAGTTTTTCTATGGCGCCGGTAATCGGGTCGATGGTCGGGTAGAGGTTCGTCGAGACATAGGCTTCAAGTGCGGCCTGATCCTTGGTCGCCACGATCTGCCGAAGCCGGTCCAGCGAAGGCCCGGCCTCCGTCATTCGGGCCTGGGCCTCATCCGCCAGCGCCTTCTCGTGAGCATCCATATAGGTCAGCATATAGGCGGCGTATTTCTTATCTGCCGTAACGAGAGCATCAGCCATGATCTGCGCCCCGGCCTCCCAGCTCACCGCCCCTGAGCGCATCTTGTGCGCATTGTCGACGATCGCCACCGCATAAGCGTCACTTACACTTTTGAGATCGCTCAAGGGTACGACCCGATCGGCAAATACGGTCTGAAGTCCGGCGCGACCGGCCTCGGCCATTTGCCAGGCACAGATCGACAACAGACAGATACCGGCGACCAGAACCGCGACCACACCCAAAAGTTGCGTTCTAATGAGTTGAAAGTTAAGCATTATTTTTCGCCTTGCCCCATTCTGAGACGTAACGTGGCTTGTAAAAATTAATGCCCACTTAATAAATACGCCACAATTTTGGAAAACGAAGATTTTTTATTGCGCCGCACAATTTCCGATGGCCCGTTCACGCACAACCCGCCGTCAGGTTGTGCGTGTCGTCACATCCGAAATTAAGCTGCACGCACGGTGGCCAGAAAGCGATCCATCTCGACGTGCAGGCGGGCCGCCTGTTCCGCCAGTTGACTCGACGACGAAAAGACCAGCGACGCCGCTTCGCCCGTCTGTTCGGACGCCTGAGCGACGCCGGTAATATTAACCGTCACCTCCTGCGTACCCACTGAGGCCTGATTGACGGCCTGGATGATTTCGTGCGTAGCCGCCGATTGCTGTTCAACGGCGGAGGCGATCATCGCATTGGTCGCATTAATGTCCTGAATGGTTTGGGTGATGCTTTTGAAGGCATCGGCGGCGCGTCCGGTAGCATTCTGTATCTGGGCGATCTTGGTCGAAATATCGGTCGTCGCCTTCGCGGTTTGCCCGGCCAGGGCCTTGACCTCGGCGGCGACGACCGCAAAGCCCTTACCGGCCTCGCCGGCCCGCGCCGACTCGATGGTGGCGTTGAGCGCCAGAAGGTTGGTCTGCCCGGCCAGACCGGCGATCAGGTCAACTACCCCGCCAATAGAGGCGGCGACCTCATTCAGTTCTGCAACCACGACCGCAGCCATATCGGCCTGTTTGACGGCGGCGGTCGATATCTGGCTTGAAGTTGCCACCTGACGGCCAATTTCACCGACCGATGCCCCCAACTCTTCGGCAGCCGAGGCGACAGAGGTCACATTCGTCCCGGCCTCTTCCGCGGCCGCAGACACAGCAACCGATTGCGCCGAGGTTTCCTGCGCCGAGGCCGTCAACTGTGCCGACGCAGCTTGCATTTCCGTGGCCGCCGAAGACACCGTCGTGACGATGACGCCGACCGACTTCTCGAAATCCCCAGCCAGATCGAGCATCGCTTCCCGACGATCGGCCTCAGCCTTAACCTTAAGGACTTCCGTCTCCTGACGCAGGGTTTCGGCCTCACGCAGGCCCTGCTGGAATACGGCAAGCGTCCGCGCCATGGCCCCGATTTCATCGCGGCGCGATTGCCCGTCAACGACGGCTTCAAGCTGCCCACCGGCGACGCTGGCCATCTGCTGCGTCAGGCGGGTGATCATCTTGACGATATCGGCGAAGGCGATGAACGACGCGAGCGCCGTAATGCCCATGACGATCAGTATCGAGAGAATCAGGCCGTTACGGGCATTGGTCTCGGTGCTCTTATGCAGGGCGGCAATCACCGCCTCATTTTCAGACGTCTTCCGCTCGATCACGCTACGCAAATCGTCGGTCAGGGCCTGAACGTCGGCGGTCTGACGCGACAGCTTGTCACGCAACTGAAGCTGGTCATTGTTGGCGGCCAGCGGGATCAGAACATCGATCGCCTCAGCGGCCAGAGTGTCGAAACGTGCCTTTAAGGGGGCAAAGTCCGCTTCATACTGCGGCGCCAGCTTAACCACCGCCTGATAGCGTTCATTGAACAGCTTCACCGACTGCCGCGCCTGAGCATCGAAGATATCACAGGCGGCGCTGGGGCAGTTTTGGAACGCAAGGCCATTATTTGCGGCTTCAAGCGCGTAAACGTTCTGGCTCATCCGGGCGCCCGACATCAGGGCCGCATCCAGAGAGGCGATGATATGTTCGTATTTAGTCTGAGCGGCACTCAACTGGCCGTTTTGCCACAATGTCATGGCGATACTTGAACAACCGAAGGCGGCGATGACGCCTAAAATCTTAAAACCGATCTTGATGTCCGCAAGTTTCATGACCCTACCCTTACTAAAGTGCGTTTCCTGCCTGTTTATTTATGCCGCCAGCGCCATGAGCTGATGCTGGCCCAGCCTTATTTCTATAATTTCAACGCCAAGCGTCTCATCACCGGCCCACACGACCTTGCCGCGGACCATGTCCGTTCCAAGAAGGGTTAACGACAGCACGTCCCCGACCACGACGCCATCAACACGACCGATACGCGCGCCCGACTCTGAAATGTCGTACAGGCGAATATGGGAAAATTGCTGCGCGTTGAAACCGACCTCGATGTGTTCGACCGTCGCGTACCGCGCCGCGATGCGCTTATCGACCATCTCTTCAAGCAACTCGCTGAGTTCGCCCTGCATGTCCTGAGACGTCCGCACCATGTCATCGGAGATGTGGTGCATATTACCCGCGCTGGCCTCGGTCCGCCGTGTCGCCTCCGGCAACAGGTTCATAATCTCGACCGCCTGACGGCTGCCCATTGCCGCCCGCTCCAGACTGACACGGATAAGATCGGTTTGCTGGCTCTGGACATTGATGGCCTGCGCCACACGGGCTGAAGCCTCAGCAACGGTCGAGATAAGACCGTTGATATGCCCGATCGAGTGCGACATGCTGGCGGCGGCCCGTTGAACATCCGCAATCTGTGTCTCGATTTCACTGGTGGCGCGCCCGGTCTGGGTGGCCAGCGACTTGACTTCACCCGCCACGACGGCAAACCCCTTGCCGGCGTCTCCGGCCCGCGCCGCCTCAATGGTCGCGTTGAGCGCCAGAAGATTGGTCTGGGTAGCGATGTCCTGAATCAGCTTTGAGACCTCACCGATCTTAGACACGGCCTGAACCAGCGTATCGGCGACTTCACGCGATTTCTGGATTTCAGCCGTAACGTCCCCGGTGAGGCCTGCACTTTGCTGCGTCGTCGTGGCGATCTCTGAAAAGGCCTGGGTAACGACAATCATCGCCTCGGAAACCTTGTCGACGTCCGCTGCCGAAACCGTCAGCTTTTCAATGGCGCTCAAAAGCTCTTCACGCGTCGCCCGCGCCGTCTGCGTCACATCGCCGGTCGTGTCCTTGATGGATGACGACAGGGTTTGCACGGCTTCGATGACATCGGTCAGCGACTTACGAATACGCATACTCAGCGTATTGATGCGCTCTTTTTCTTTAACGATCAAAGTATTACGCTTCACATCGTTGGTGGCATCGGCAATACGCTCGATGACCCGCTCACGGAAATAAACAATCGCCTGACCGATTTCGCCGATCTCGTCGGTGCGGCGCGCCTCAGGCACCTCGGCATTGATATCCTGATCCGCGAGCGCATGAAGATTACGGCGCAGGGCGCGAATAGCCCCGATTACGGAACGCGACAAACCAAGCGCCATGAAAATCGCCAGCAGGGCCGTCGCAGTCGAAATGCCCAGCAGCGTGTAAAGACGGGTCTGAAAACCGCTTACCCGGAGCTCTAACCTGCCCTTAAGCAAGTCCGCCGACTGACCCCACAACTGATCTGCATCGGCCTGATATTGCTTATACGCCGTCATAAGGGCTTCGCGATCAACGCTTACGCGCCCTTCGGGCTGAGCGATCTGATCGACAGCGGCCATGGCTTGCACCTCAAGCCCTTTTGCCGACTTGGAAAAAGCGTCGATTTTCGACTCCAGTTGCGCCAGCGAAGGGCTCTGAGCAATGGCCTTCTGCAACGAGTCCACCTCACCGGCCCAGGCGGTATGAAACTGCCCCAGACCCAGCACCATGTCTCGCGCCGAAGATGATGCCGTCGATGTATTTTGAGAGAGCAGACCCGACAAGACCGCGCTGATTTCGCGATGCGCCTGCGGCGCTTTGAACGACGTGGCATCCATCAGATAGTAGGTGTCGAGATCGGGATCGAGCGTCAGGTTCGAACCATCGGCCACGGCACCGATCAGGGCCTGCGCACGGTCCCGC
Organism: Asticcacaulis aquaticus; assembly: GCF_028550415.1. Lineage (GTDB taxonomy): Bacteria > Pseudomonadota > Alphaproteobacteria > Caulobacterales > Caulobacteraceae > Asticcacaulis > Asticcacaulis aquaticus. Next base: position 201,649 of record NZ_JAQQKX010000005.1, on the reverse strand, counting down.
GTGATATCCGTTGCCTGCTGCGCTGCGTTTTTAAGATCCTTGGCGGCGTCTGGCGCCAGATCGGCAAAAACCTCTCCGAAATCAAATGCCGTAACCTCTGCATCAATTGCCCCAGCGGCTTTACGCGACAGATCGCTAAAGATGGGCCAGACTTCCGTCTGCGCCAGAACGCCTTTGATTTCACGGGTGCCGAAGTTTATTTCCTTGAGGCTTTGCTGCACAAACAGGAAGCTCATTAAGCAAATGGGAATGAGGAATACAGCAATCATACCCAAGAGCTTATGCTGTATCTTTAGATTGAAACGCATAGGAGCCTTCCCCAGAACCACACAATTGGACAGGGGCAAAATCTCTCTCTTACTTGCCCTGACCGTCACACGCGACAAGCGCAAAACGCTGAAATCCAAATTTGGGCCAAAAGAATTAACAGCCCTCTAATATTTTCGAGCGTTCGGCGCGGTAGTAAAATTTTGCGGCTCAACCAACATCAATACTATCTGATGCTGACACAATGAGCGCTCTGCCTCAGGGCAGACGATCCGTCATGCGCCCGATAAGCCGCTCCAGACGTAAAAGCCGCTCTTCAAGATTCTCTAATAGTGAACCCTGCTTATCCGGAGGTAGTATAGCTACGGCATTTATAGCTATCTCCCGGGCCTGCCTTATTGTTTCCGTGTGAGTGCGTATTAAGTTTTTAGTCTGCGCTCTCACGCTTTCAATATCGGCGACCTGAGATAGCCGTAATGCCGTCGCGGTCATGTCGTGAACCGGCATCGCAACAATTTTTGCCCCAGCCATAATGATCTCCACAAAACACCTAATAATAGTAGGGGTAAATAGCTAATGTCGGATTAACAATTTGATCTCATTTTTAGTGCGCCCTCCGGCCTTCGAGGTAATATTTGAAGGACACCAAACCTAAATATATTTGATGTATTCAGTCTTGCTGAATATCTGTTGAATGGTACAGCGATGTCCGCTATTGCCTCCCAAAAGTAATACCTATGTCCGGAATGAGCTACGTGCGGCCGTCCGATTAAACGTATTCACATCACCGAAGGATTATTGGTAGAATGGCTTCATCGGAGGTTTACGGTCTCAGAGTATTTTTGAGGACCGCAACCCGAACAACACATTAGAGCTGCGGGCCTATTGGGGGTTTCACCATTTAGTGTGTTTCATTTAGCGAATTGCATTCAAAGGCTTATTTTGACAATTCGAGTCACCTAAGCACCACTTCTCCCCCACACACCAAACTTTATTCAACCCGCGACCATGGTCGCTATTGACGGTGCACGGGTAGCACGCGGTATAACGCGTTCAAGTGGCTTTGAGGGTCAACGCACCTGAACCATTCAGGGCATGAGGGGGAAAAATGAACACGCCATTTCGCGCCGCCGTCTCCGGTGCGCGCTTTTTAGGCCGCCACGCCCGTGAAACGCGTCAGGGGGGCATATCGGCCCCTCGCCCGAACCTCACTAGAGCGGAATGACTTTAGATAGAGACGTCATTCCTCTCCAAGTTTTTGTTTTGTCGCGATATTGCCGCCGAAAACCGCGTACACTTTTCGGCATATCGCTCTAATATTTCACCGCGGATATTTATCAGACAAACCGCAGGGAATCGTTCGCGTACCCGTATAAATACCAATAGATAACCAGGGGGATCCCATGATCAAATCGCTGAATGCCGTCGCACTGAGCACGCTTATCCTGTCGGTCGCCGTGTCGGCCACGGCCCAGACCACCACGCAGACCCAAACCCAGAACAAGACGCCCGCACCGGCCGCCAAGACCACCGAGCAAACACCGGCCCCCGCCGCCAAGACCGAGGAAAAATCCGCTTCGGGCGCCGAAGACATCACCGATGTGACCGTCTTCCTCAAAAAGAAGAGCAGCGTCCCGCAGCAGAACATGCGTATCGATACGCGCTCGGCCTCGTCGTGCGGCTTTTTCGGCAGCGACGGCAGCGCCGACTACATGGCCGACTATATCCGCGACTTTACCGGCAGCAACGACGCCAGCGACCCGAATTCGTTCGACGAAAACAGCCCGAACGGCGACGCCTCGCGCGATGGCGGTACCAGCTTCTTCGACCAGAACCAGGCGGCGGCCGATAGCGAAAGCGGCGAACCGTCGACAGGCGGATGCACCACGACCGACCGCGCCTTCGCCGCCGCCCGTGCACGTATTGCGCGCAACGATACAACAATCACCGAAGCCTTCGCCCTCTTCGATCAGAAGAAGTATCCCGAGGCTCTGGCGATGTTCAAGAAGAGCTACGACAAGATCGGCTACGAAGACGCCGCGCTGATGATCGGCAAGATGTACCTGTACGGCATGGGCACGCAAAAGGACTCGAAGCAGGCGGTCTACTGGTTCCGTCGCGTTGCCGAACGTCCCTTCGACATCAACAAGGAAATCCACAAGTTCGACCCCAAGAACCCCGAGGCCGCCAATACCCTGGCCGAGGCCAATCTGACGCTCGCCAAGATTTACCTGACCGGCTATGGCGTGCCCAAGGATCAGAAAGAGGCGCTGAAGTGGTTCGAACGCGCCAGCTATATCGGCTATATTCCGGCGACCAAGACGGTCGGTGACATGTACTATAACGGCGTCGGCACGACCAAGGACGTCAAGAAGGCCGTCAAGAACTATCAGGACGCCGCCAAATACGGCTATGCGCCAGCGCAATACGCCCTCGCCGAAATCCTTTATACCGGCGAAGGCGATATAAAGGCCGACCGCAAGATGGCGCTGGCCTGGTACAACGAATCTGCCAAGGCGAACCACCCGGGCGGACTCTACGCGCTGGGCGTGGCCTACGACGCGGGTGAAGGCGTACCGGCGGATCAGCAAAAGGCGCTGGGCTTCTACAAGGAAGCCGCCATTCGCGGTAATGCCGATGCCCAGAACGCGGTCGGCACCTACTTCTATCAGGGCGGCAGCCTCCTGCCCAAGGACGACACCGCCGCCCGTCAGTGGTTCGAGGTCGCCGCCAAGAACGGTCAGACCGACGCGCAGTTCAATCTGGCCGTCATGTACATGAAGGGCGAAGGCGGGCCGAAAAATCTGGTCAACGCCTATCTGTGGTTCGCCATGGCGCGTAAGGGTGGGCATGAAAACGCCACCGCCGCCCTCAAGGCCGTCCAGGCCCAGATGACGGAGGCCGACAAGGCGGAACTGAGCAAGCTGCTGGCGCCCGAGCCCAAGGGCTAGGTTTTCAGACGACCGACTGCTAAGGAAAGGGCATGCGCGTCATGCCCTTTTTCTTTGTCCTATTCCTCCTTGCCGCCCCCGTAGCCGCTCGCGAAGCGCCCCTGCCCCCGGCGCAGGCCTTCGCCATGAGCTATGCGCGTAAAGGCGATGAGGTGCGCCTGCGCTGGGTCATGCCCAAGGGGTATTATCTCTATCGGGAACATATTACCGCCGCCGATGCGCAGGGACGCACGCTGAACGTCCGCACACCGAACGCCACCCTGAAGGCCGATCCCACCTTCGGTCCGGTCGAGGTCTATTACGGCACCGCCCGCGCCGATATCCGCCATAAGGGCGCGATAACCCTCAGCTATCGCGGCTGTCAGGAAGACGGGCTGTGCTACATCCCGATCCGTGTGGTTATTCCGGCCAGATAAAAAGCTTGCACCGGCGATCCAGAATCTGCACACCGAAACCATGATCACGCGCAGACACATGCTGGCGCTCGGCGCCGCCACCGCCGCTGTTCCGTTCAGCGCCGCGGCCCAGACGGATTTTCCCACCCTGGCCGAGGTGACCGTCGATCCGGACGCCCCGTTCATCGGCAATGCAAACGGCGACCTGACCATCGTCGAATATTTCGACTATCAGTGCAGCGTGTGCAAGCACGCCCATTTCAGCCTGATGGATATCGTCAGGGCCGACGGGAATATCCGCTGGATGCTGCGCGACTGGATCATCTTCGGCGAGGTCTCGACCTATGCGGCTCAGGTGGCGCTCGGCGCGCAGACTCTAGGGGTCTACGAACAGGTGAGCAGCGCCCTGATGCGTATTCCCGGCGGCAATCTTAACAAGGGCGACATCTTCGGTGCCCTGATGCAGACGGGGCTCACCCCTGCCGACCTGCTCAAGGCCTATCGCGCCGATCAGGCCCGCATCGACGCCCTTCTGGCGCGCAATGCCCGTCAGGCCGAAGGGTTCGGTTTCAGCGGCACACCGTCCTTTATCATCGGCAATGCCGTCTATCGCGGCGCTTTGTCGCCGGACGACATGACACAGGCGATTGCCGACGCCCGCCAGCGTCAGAAGGCCCTGTCCGCGTAAAAAAGAGGCCGTCCCTTGCGGAACGGCCCATACGTACTCAGGATCTTACACACACATAAATTAGATTGCGCTGCTAGAGCGGAACGACTTTAGGTAGAATCGTCATTCCGCTCTAATTATTTGTTTTATCGCGATATTGTAGCCGAAAACCGCTCACACTTTTCGGCATATCGCTTTAGTGATCCACCGCGCCCGACGCCCCCAGCCCGGTTTGCGAGCGGACGAACTGCGCAAAGAACTTCTCGCGCTCGGCCTTCGCTTTGGCTGAGTTGTCGGTGATCGAAAAGAACCACGTGCCCACGAACGACACGATCATGGCGAACAGGGCCGGGTACTTGTACGGGAAGATCGCGGTGGCGTGGTGGAAGACATCGACCCACACGGTCGGGCTCAGCACGGTCAGGGTCAGGGCCGTGATCAGGCCCAGCGCCCCGCCGAGAAACGCGCCGCGCGTCGTCAGCTTCTGCCAGTACATGCTGAGGAACAGGATCGGGAAGTTGGTCGAGGCCGCTAACGAGAAGGCCAGCCCCACCATGAAGGCGATGTTCTGTTTTTCGAACACGACGCCCAGCCCGATCGCGACGATGCCCAGCACCACCACCGATACTTTCGACACGGCCATCTGCTGCTTTTCGGTCGCCTTGCCCTGACGGATGACGTGGCTGTAGAGGTCGAGCGCCACAGACGAGGCCCCGGCCAGCGCCAAACCGGCGACGACCGCGAGGATGGTCGCAAAAGCCACCGCCGAGATGAAGCCGAGGAAGACATCGCCGCCGACGGCCTTGGCCAGATGCACGGCGGCCATGTTCGACCCGCCGAGCAGTTCGCCCGCCGCGTCCTTGAACGCCGGATTGGTGCCGACCAGCAGGATGGCGCCGAAGCCGATGATGAAGGTCAGGATGTAGAAATAGCCGATGAACCCTGTGGCGTAGAAGACCGACTTGCGCGCCTCCTTGGCGTCACTCACGGTGAAGAAACGCATCAGGATGTGCGGCAGACCGGCGGTCCCGAACATCAGGGCCAGACCGAGTGAAATGGCCGAGATCGGGTCGGAGACCAGCCCGCCGGGGCTCATGATCGCCACGCCTTTCGGGTGGACAGCGACCGCGTCGGCGAACAGCTTCGAGAAGTCGAAATCGACCGAGACCATGACCATCACGGCCATGAAGGTCGCCCCCGACAGAAGCAGGACCGCCTTGATAATCTGCACCCAGGTCGTCGCCAGCATCCCGCCGAACAGGACGTAGAGCACCATCAGCACACCGACCAGCACCACCGCAACAAGGTAATCGAGCCCGAACAGAAGCTGGATCAGCTTACCGGCCCCGACCATCTGCGCGATCAGATAAAAGGCGACCACGGTCAGCGACGACAGGGCCGACAGGAAGCGGATCGGCGTCTGACTCAGGCGGTACGACGCCACATCCGAGAAGGTATATTTGCCCAGGTTACGCAGGCGCTCCGCCATCAGAAACAGGATGATCGGCCAGCCGACAAGGAAGCCGATCGAATAGATCAGGCCGTCAAAGCCCGAGGTGAAGACCAGCGCCGAAATGCCGAGGAACGAGGCCGCCGACATGAAGTCGCCAGCGATGGCCAGACCGTTCTGAAAGCCGGTGATTGACCCGCCGGCGGTGTAATAGTCCTTGGTCGAGGCCGAGCGCTTCGAGGCCCACTTGGTGATGCCGAGCGTCAGGATGATGAAGGCCAGAAACATGCCGATGGCGATATAGTTGGTCGGCTGCTTATGCACCTCGCCATTGATCGAGTCGGCAAAAGCGAGCGCGGGCGCGGCGGTCAGGGCCGCAGCGGCAAAAAGGGAACGCAAGGCTCTCATTGGTCCGCCTCCGCAAGGATTTCACGCGTGATGCGGTCGAACTCGCCATTGGCCCGCTGAACGTAAATCCCGGTCAGGAAGAAGCACAGGAAGATCAGGCCCAGACCGCCGGGAATACCCCAACTCATCACGGTCGCCGAACTGACCGGCTGCCCCAGCAGCTTGGGATCGAAGGCGATCAGACAGACGAAGCCGTAATAGGCCGCCAGCATGACGATCGACAGCGTCCAGGCGAAGCGCCCGCGCCGCTTGACCAGCGACTGAAATTTCGGGTTGTCGTAGATGCGACGATAGACATCATCTGTACTCATAGCGGTTCCTCTGCCTGACGGCTTATTATTGTTTCTGAGCGTACGTGACACCCTTCCTGGCGGCTATACGACTTTAGTCGCGCCGGTTTGGCAAGAGGGGATAGCCGACACCGGTTTCATTTGAAATTTCCGCTTGCGCGTGGTGGTGCGCCGGTTAATCTCTTTGCTTATTTTCAAAGGGCCGACCATGAAACCGCATCACCTGATCCTTATGGCCGCGCTGGTCGTCACCCCGGCTCTGGCCGCCGAGAAGCCCAAGCCGGTGACGCCGTCCTCGATCCTTGAGTCCGCGCCGCCGACGGTGTGGCGCGATGTGGCGCCTGAGGATCTGGTGGTCATGACGCTGGCCGATGGCCATAAGGTGGTGTGGCAACTGGCGCCCGCCTTTTCGCCGGTACACGTGGCCAATGTGAAGGCCTTTGCCCGCGCCAAATGGTGGGACGGCTCGGCCCTGATCCGCGTGCAGGACGGCTATGTTACGCAGTGGGGGTGGCCAGACGAACCTGAGCCGAAATACCCTGACACCGTCAAGGCCGAACCGCCCGCCGAATACGAGCAACCGGTCACCGGTAAGCTACGCCCCCTACCCTATCGCGACGCCTATGCGACGCAGGTCGGCCATATCGACGGCTGGCCGGTCGCGTCGGACGGCAAGGCCCAGTGGATTCCGCACTGCTACGGCATGATCGGCGTGGCGCGGGGGCTCAATCCCGATACCGGTTCGTCGTCGCAGCTCTACACCGTCATCGGCCACGCCCCGCGCCACCTCGACCGCAATCTGGCCATCGCCGGGCGCGTTGTGTCGGGGATGGAATATCTGACCGCCCGCCCGCGCGGCACCGAGACGCTGGGCTTCTACAAGACCGCCGAAGAGCGCACGAAAATCGTTTCGATCCGCGTGGCGTCCGACCTGCCGAAGGGCGAACAACCGGCCTTTCAGGTGCTCGATACCCGCAGCCCGACCTTCGACGCCTGGGTAAAGGCGCGCGCCAACCGCAAGGACGACTTCTTCGCCGTCTCGGCCGGAGCGTTGGATATTTGCAACGCTTTGCCGCCCGTGCGCGAGAAAAAGTAAAAACCGCTTTTGTCGCGTCGCCCGTTAAGCCAACAATGGTTAACGGGATGGGGTCAGATGAAACTTGTGCGGTATATTGCGGCGGTTGTGCTCAGTCTGGGGCTGCTCCTCAGTCAGGCCTATGTCCTGCTGGGCGGTCTGGATCAGACCCGCCAGGCCGAACGCGTCAGCGGCGAAATCGCCAAGCTGGAGCCCGAGGTCGGGCAGTCGAAGGCCTTCTTCGCCCTGATGCAGACCTATGACACCAATGCCATTCGCGCGCGCATGAACGGCGACTATATCGACGCCAATTTCGACCTGATCATGGAGCGTGTCTATCTCTACCTGCCGCAGGAAACGCCGAAAAGCGTCAAGCCCGTCGGCTATCTGGTCCGTCAGATGGAGGGAAAGCGCTTCGTCTTCGTGGTGCTGGAATACGAATTTTCCGACCGCTGGGTCGTGGCGACGGTGACATCGGAGCCGTCCAATCCGCAACGCCTGATCGCCGGGTTCAACCTCAACACCTATACGGCGTCGCTGCTGGAACGGACGAAATTCCGGTTAAGCGGTCAAAGCATCGAACACTATATCCTGCTGGGGCTGGCGGTGATCAATCTTGTCTTCTGCGCGGCCACCCTGTTCGTGTGTATCGCCGCGCCGCGCGTGCGCTGGCGCTTCCTGTGGATTGCGCTGATCCTTGTCGGGGTCGGGCTGATGAGCTTCAACTGGCTGGAAGGCCGCATGGCGCTGAACATCATCGACGCCGGCCTGCCGCCGACGCGACTGGCGCTGGAACTCTATCAGCCGCTGTTTATCATGCTGTCGATCCCGCTGGGGGCGATCCTGTTCTGGATGAATTTCAGGAAACTGACTCGGGCTTAAACATCCTGCCCCGTTTACGGGGAAGGTGGATTTTGGCGCGCAGCGGCAAAAGACGGAAGGGGGAGGCACCGCTTCCACATATTCAGTTTCCGGCTTGCCCCCTCCGTCAGCGACTTCGCGCTGCCACCTCCCCCGCTTCGCAGGGGAGGATGTATCACCCAAACACCGCTTTCAAAATCGCACTCGTCCGCTTGGCCGGATTGGTGCGGATCGCCGTTTCTTCCTGCCCGACATAGTAGAACAGGCCATCGAGCGCCTTGCCCACGGCGAAGTCGCTTAAGTACACTTTCGGGTCTTTCTGGATATAGTTGCCCAAGCCATTGCGCTTGATCGCCTTGTCGAGCGACTGCACGGCGCCGGTCTGCTCCAGCGCGGTCTGTACCGGTGGGGTGAACAGAGTGATCAGGCGCGGCGTCGTCGACTTTTGCAGGTACTGCGTCCCGGCGGTCGAGCCCCCCTTGATGATGCCGACCGCGTCCTGCACCGTCAGCGACTTGATGGCGTCGATAAACAGGCTCTTGGCCACCGGCGCAGCGGTTTCGGCGGCGCGGTTGACGCGCAAATGCACTTCATCGAGCGCGCTGGAAAGACCCAGCGGTTTCAGCGTCTTCTGAACCTTGGCCAAAGTATTGGGGAGTGGAATCTGGATCAGGCTGTCGCCCCAGTAACCGTCGGTCTTGCCGACCCGCGACACGGCGGCAGCAGCCCCCAGCGACAGGGCCTCGCGCAACCCGCTATCGGCCTGTGCGTTGGTCAATCCACCCTTGGACGCCGTGACCGCCTTGACGATCTTCGACAGATCGCCCTGGGCCGAGGCCTGCGTCGTCCAGCCCGCCGAAATCAATGCCGCAATCAGAAACCGCCGATCCATACTACCCTCCGTTAACTACGGCGACGATACGACGGTTAATCTGGAAAAGTAAGCCCCTCTCCCTGAGGGAGAGGGTGGCGAAACGTAGTGAAGCCGGGTGAGGGGGGAAAGGGTTGAAACCGAGCGCATAGCTGGCAGCTCCCCCTCACCCGGCGCTACGCGCTTTCCCTCTCCCTCTGGGAGAGGGTTATTTCCGCAACAGACTTACATCGCGCACTGCGCCCGTATCAGCACTCGTTACCATCGCCGCATAGGCCTGAAGCGCCGCCGAGACGTAGCGTTCGCGGTTTTTCGGCGTGTAGGCGTCCTTGCCGCGCGCCTCTTCCTTAGCACGGCGCTCGGCGATGACCGCGTCCGATACGGCCAGCCTGATCGTCCGTTCCGGGATATTGATCTCGATGGTGTCGCCTTCTTCGACCAGCGCAATCAGGCCGCCCTGCGCCGCTTCGGGCGAGGCGTGCCCGATGCTGAGCCCCGACGTGCCGCCCGAGAACCGCCCGTCGGTCAGCAGGGCGCAGACTTTACCGAGACCTTTCGATTTCAGATACGAGGTCGGGTAGAGCATTTCCTGCATCCCCGGACCGCCGCGCGGGCCTTCGTAACGGATGATGACCACATCGCCCGGCCCGACCTTGTTGTTCAGGATGCCCGCCGTCGCGTCTTCCTGAGACTCGAACACGCGCGCCGTACCGTTGAAGCGCCAGATTTCCTCGTCGACGCCCGCTGTCTTCACGATGCAGCCGTTTTCCGCAATATTGCCGTAGAGCACCGCCAGACCGCCGTCCTTGGTGAAGGCGTGTTCGACCGAGCGGATGACGCCCGTCTGACGGTTCGAGTCCAGTTCGTCCCAGCGGCGCTCCTGCGAGAAGGCGACCGTCGTGCGCACGCCACCCGGCGCCGCCTTGAAGAAGGTCGCCACGCGTTCGTCGTTCGACGACTTGATGTCCCAGTGGGCGATGGCCGAGGCCAGAGTCGGGGCGTGGACTGTCGGCAGTTCCCCGTGCAGCATACCGCCGCGATGCAATTCGCCCAGAATCCCGATGATGCCGCCGGCGCGGTGAACGTCTTCGATATGCACGCTCGACGTCGCCGGCGCGACCTTGCACAGGCACGGCGTCGAGCGCGACAGGCGGTCGATGTCCTTCATGGTGAAATCAACGCCCGCTTCCTGCGCGGCGGCCAAAAGGTGCAGCACCGTATTGGTCGAACCGCCCATGGCGATATCGAGGCGGATGGCGTTTTCAAAGGCTTCGAACGTGGCGATCGAGCGCGGCAGGACCGAGGCGTCGTCGGTCTCGTAATAACGACGCGTGTTTTCGACGATCAGGCGACCGGCCTCGCAGAACAGCGCCTTGCGGTCGGCGTGGGTGGCCAGAGTCGTGCCGTTCCCCGGCAAGCTCAGGCCCAGCGCCTCGGTCAGGCAGTTCATCGAATTGGCGGTGAACATGCCCGAGCACGAACCGCAGGTCGGACACGCCGCTTCTTCGACGGCCTTGACCTGCTCGTCGGAGATGGAATCGTCGGCGGCCTGCACCATGGCGTCGACCAGATCGAGGGCGTGGGTCTTCTTGACGCCGTCCTTGTCCGGCCACACGACCTTGCCCGCTTCCATCGGGCCACCCGACACGAAGATGCACGGGATGTTAAGGCGCATGGCGGCCATCAGCATGCCCGGCGTGATCTTGTCGCAGTTCGAGATGCACACCATGGCGTCGGCGCAGTGGGCATTGACCATATATTCGACGCTGTCGGCGATCAGGTCGCGCGACGGCAGCGAGTACAACATTCCGCCGTGCCCCATGGCAATGCCGTCATCGACCGCGATGGTGTTGAATTCCTTGGCGACGCCGCCGGCCTTTTCGATCTCGCGCGCCACCATCTGCCCCAGGTCTTTCAGGTGGACGTGGCCAGGGACGAACTGCGTGAAGGAGTTGACCACCGCGATGATCGGCTTGGAGAAATCGGCGTCGGTCATGCCGGTCGCGCGCCAGAGCGCCCGCGCGCCCGCCATGTTGCGGCCGAAGGTGGTGGTGCGGGAACGATAGGCGGGCATGAGGAACCTCGGATTTTACTTTATATATGAGTGTGCGTGACTCGCCCCTCCCACCCTTCCCCGTAAACAGGGAGGGATTTCCGCGTTCATCCTTCCCCGTTCACGGGGAAGGTGGCACCGAGCATAGCGAGGTGACGGAAGGGGGGAAGCATAGTCAAAACAGTCGCTGTTGGCGGCCATATAAAACGAATGCGGAGATTTGCAACAGCGCCCCGACGCCGCTTTTACCCACAACCCCGGATTCCGACGTCCTCTGCATTTTTTTGCGCCCGCGAAACTGTTGCGCAGAGTCGCCGTGTCGCAGGGTAAATTTTTGCCAGAACCCATATATCAGAAATATATTTTCAAATTATGGCAATATGAAAAAAATTATTGCCGCATAAATTCACCCAAACGCCGATGTAAGAAAATTTTTTGCGTTTTTACCTTTGCAATTTGAAAAGGTTTCAGGCTATATGATCGCAACACGGGGCCATGGTGGCCCTGATGACGGAGACGCACACGTGCGCAAGGCTATTGCCATCGCTGCAAAACAGGACGTTCGGGCCACCGCCGCGAACCTGACCTTTGCCGCGTCCGCCGTCATCGTAGCCCTGATCAACCTACTTATCGTAGGCGTACTTGTACGCCCTATGATCACGGAGTGGTAGAGCAGGTTTAACCCCGCCTTTCGAGGAATATACGTCCTCCCGCTCCCTGACCAGAGCGGGCTTTTTTGTACATGCCCAAAGCCCAAGACCTTCACCTGTAACGCGTACCACCCTTTGAAAACCGAGATGTCATCATGAACGCTCAGACCCGCATCATCGATCCCGCCGCCTTCTCCAGCTCGAACTTCGTGATTCTGCACGGTTCGCTGTCGCCCGAAGGTTGCGTGATGACCGGCGGCGGTTTCGAGCGCGACCCGCACGAAGCCCGCACCCGCGTCTTCGCCGTCGAAGCCGACGCCATCGCCGCCATCGAAGAGGGCCGCGTCGCCAACGGGGAAGCCATTGTCATCGCGGCGGCTGACGATGCCGAAATGTCGGCCATCTTTGCCGCCATTGACACCGCGGGCCTGCGCGATATCGCCCTGATCTCGAACGGTCGTTTCGCACCGTCCTCGAACGGTATCGTCATCGGTCACGTCGGCAAGGCGATCCGCTACGTTCAGAACTTCGACACCCTGACGATTGACATTAAGAACCGCCGCATCGATATCGACGCCGACATCGTCGCCCGCCGTAACGATGCTCCGCGCGAAACCAAGGTCAAGAACGGCTTTGCCCCGATGGGCAAGTACGCGGCGATCATGGCCGCTGCCGAAGCGCAATAAGTTTTACTTCTCTCAACAACCGGCACCAAGCCGGATCTAATGGAGCCTCCACTGTGAAAATCTATACCAATGACGACGTTTCCCCCGACAGCCTGAAGGGCGAACGCGTCGCCATTATCGGCTACGGCTCGCAAGGCCGCGCCCACGCCCAGAACCTGCGCGACTCGGGCGCTGACGTGATCGTCGGCGTGCGCGCCGGCGGTTCGGGCCATCAGAAGGCCACCCACGACGGTCTGGCGACCGCTGAAATCCGTGACGCCGTCAAGGACGCGACCATCATCGCCATCCTGACCCCGGACATGAGCCACGCCGAAATCTACAAGAACGAGATCGAGCCGTTCGCGCCCAAGGGTGCCGCGCTTCTGTTCGCTCACGGTTTCTCGGTCCTCTACGGCCGCGTCATCGCCCGTGAAGACCTCGACGTCATCCTGGTCGCCCCCAAGGGTCCGGGCGACCTGGTCCGTCGCGAATATCAGCGCGGCCGCGGCGTGCCGACCCTGTTCGCGGTCGATCGTGACGTCACCGGCAACTCGGCCCGCAAGGCGCTGGGCTATGCGCGCGGCATCGGCGGCACCGTCGGCGGCGTGATCGAAACGACCTTCAAGGAAGAAACCGAAACCGACCTGTTCGGCGAACAGGCCGTCCTGTGCGGTGGCACGACCGAGCTGATCCTGATGGGCTTCGAGACCCTGACCAACGCCGGTTACCGTCCGGAAATCGCCTATTTCGAAGTCCTGCACGAGCTGAAGCTCATCGTCGACCTGCTGTACGAAGGCGGCTTCGCCAAGATGCACGAGTTCGTGTCGGAAACCTGCAAGTACGGCGATCTGGTTTCGGGCCCGCGCATCATCAACGAAGAAACGCGCGAGCGTATGGAAGAAGTGCTCAACGACATCCAGTCGGGTGACTTCGCCCGCGACTGGATCCTTGAGAACATGGCCGGTCGTCCGCGTTACAACGCCCTGATGCGTCAGGATCTGGATCACCCGATCGAGCACACCGGTCGTGACCTGCGCGCGCGCATGTCGTGGCTGAACCAAAAGGGTAACGGCTAATTGCCCTCACGAAAAAGTCTGCCACTTCGTGGCAATACATTTTTCGTGGCCCATATCGACAAGCCAAGGCTCGGGGCGGCCCTTCGCCTTGGCTTGAAATTATAAGTTGGAGTGGTTTCAGGCGTTTGCCTGAAACCACATTCAAAATTTTACACCGAGTTTAATCATGGCCACCAATAAACCGACCGGCGCGCAACTCGTCATCTCAACGCTGAAGGCGCTGGGCGTAGACGTGCTGTTCGGCTATCCGGGCGGCGCGATCATGCCGATCTATGACGCCCTGGCCGGGTCCGGCCTGCGTCACATTCTGGTGCGCCATGAACAGGGCGCGGCCTTTGCCGCCGACTCCTATGCCCGCGCCACCGGGCGCGTCGGGGTCTGCATGGCGACGTCGGGTCCCGGCGCCACCAACCTGATCACCGGCATCGCCAATGCCTATATGGACTCGATCCCGATGGTCTGCATCACGGGTCAGGTCGGCACGCACCTGCTCGGCACCGACGGCTTTCAGGAAGTGGACTTTCTGGGCCTGACCTTGCCGATCGTCAAACATTCGTGGCTGGTCCGCGATGCCTCTCAGATTCCGGCGATCATCGCCAAGGCCTTCGCCATCGCCAAGGAAGGCCGTCCGGGCCCGGTTCTGGTCGATATCCCCAAGGACGTCGCCGCCTCGTTCGTCGACTCGTCCGACATGGGTGAGTTGTCGGCCTATGTCCCGCCCGCCCCCAACGCCGAGGCCATCGACGCCGCCCGCGCTCTGATCGAACAGGCGAAAAAGCCGCTGCTGTACATCGGCGGCGGGGTCCACATGGCCGACGCGGACCAAGAGATGCGCGACTTCGTCGAACGCACCGGCATCCCGCTGGTCGCCACCCTGAAAGGGCTCGGCACTGTCCCCACCACGCACGATCTGGCGCTGGGGATGCTGGGGATGCACGGCACCCGCGCCGGCAATATTGCCGTTCAGGAAACCGATCTGCTGATCGCCGTCGGCGCCCGTTTCGACGACCGCGCGACGGGCAAGCTCTCGGCCTTCGCCCCCCACGCCAAGGTCATCCATTTCGATATCGACCATGCGGAAATTCACAAGAACCGCCGCGCCGATGTCGGCATTATCGGCGACCTGAAACTGGCCCTGCCCGCCTTGCAACCGAAAATGCCGGACATCTCCGAGTGGGTGAAGTTCAACAAGGCCAACAAGTGGCAGCACCGCTTCAAGTACGATGCGCCGGGCAAGGGCATTTACGCCCCGGCCCTGCTGAAATACATGTCCGAAGTCGCTGCTGATAAGTTCATCGTCGCCTGCGACGTCGGCCAGCATCAGATGTGGGTCGCCCAGCACTGCGAATTTGCGCAGAACAAGGCGCACATCACGTCGGGCGGTTCCGGTGCCATGGGTTATGGCCTGCCCGCCGGGGTCGGCGCCAAGCTCGCCCTGCCCGACCACCACGTCGTCACCGTCTCCGGCGACGGCAGCTTTATGATGAACATTCAGGAGATGGCGACGCTGCGCCGTTATGGCATCAACCTGAAGATCGTGCTATTGGACAACTCCTCGCTGGGGCTGGTCCGCCAGTGGCAGGAACTGTTCTACGAAGAGAACTACAGCGAGATCGACCTGTCGGACAATCCCGACTTCGTCGAGGTCGCCAAGGCGTTCGGGCTGAGTGCGTTCCGCATCACCCAGCGCCACGAAGTCGAAGGGGCCGTCGACCGCCTGCTGGCCGCCGATGCGCCGACCCTTCTGCATGTACTGATTGACCCGCGTGAGAACGTCTGGCCGCTGGTGCCGCCGGGCGCGTCGAACGCCGAAATGATGGAGGAGCGCTGGGATGAGCCAATCGATTCATATTGAGATTGACCGTCTCGAAGGTACGCTGCTGCGCATTCTCGGCCTCGTCGAGCGTCGGGGCTTCCACATCGACGGGCTCGAACTCTACGACCTCGGCGAGGATACCCGCGGCCTGACCCTGACGCTCCGCCCACGCGACGCGACGCGCAGCTTCGACACCCTTGGCTTCCAGATTGACAAGCTGTACGGCATCAGGCGCGTCCCCGCGCCGCAAGCCACGCCTGTCGCCGCCGAAGCCCAAAAAATCAGCGCTTAAGAGTCACCTATTATGACCGTAGTAAATCGCGATCCAAACCGCGTCATCGTTTTCGACACCAGCTTGCGCGACGGCGAACAGGCCCCAGGCTTCTCCTTGGGCGTCAAGGACAAGCTGATGCTGGCCCATACCCTCAAGGAACTGGGCGTCGACGTCATCGAGGCCGGTTTTGCCGCCTCGTCGCCCGGCGACGAAGAAGCCATCCGCACCATCGCGCGTGAAGTTGTCGGCCCAACCTTCTGCTCGCTGTCGCGCGCGCTGGAATCCGACATCGACGCCGCCGCCCGCGCTTTGCTGCCCGCCAAGCGCAAGCGTTGCCACATCTTCCTCGCCACCTCACCGATCCACCGCGCCGCCAAGCTGAAAAAGAGCCGCGAGCAGGTGCTGGAGATCGCCCACAAGGCCGTCAGCTACGCCTCGAAGATCTTCGACGAGGTCGAGTTCTCGCCGGAAGACGCCATCCGCACCGAGCAGGACTTCCTGCACGAGGTCTGCATCGCGGCGGCTGAGGCCGGGGCGCGCACCCTGAACATCCCCGACACGGTCGGCTATACGACGCCCAAGGAAATCTTCCAGATCTTCACCGACCTCAAGGCGGCGTTGAAGGATCACCCGGACGTCATCCTGTCGGCGCATAACCACAACGACTTAGGCCTCGGCGTCGCCAATACGCTGGCGGCCTTGGAGGCCGGGGCGCGTCAGATCGAGGTCACCATCAACGGCATCGGCGAACGCGCCGGTAACGCGGCGATGGAAGAGGTCGTCATGGCCCTGCGCACGCGGCCTGAGCTATACAAGCTGCACACCGGCATCGACGCGACGAAGTTTTCCAAGGCCAGCCACCTGTTGTCGCGCGCCACGGGCACCATCGTCATGCGCAACAAGGCCATTGTCGGCAAGAACGCCTTCGCGCACGAATCGGGCATCCACCAGCACGGCATGTTGTCCGACGCCCGCACCTACGAGATCATGCGCCCGGAAGACGTCGGGGCGGAGAAGTCCAACCTCGTTCTGGGCAAGCATTCGGGCCGCCACGCCATCGCCAAACAGGCTGAGGCTCTGGGCTTCGACCTCGACGAACTGGCGCTGGGCGACCTGTTCGCCGCCTTCAAGCGCCGCGCCGACGAAATCGGTGAGATTGACGAGTTCGAGCTGATGTCGCTTCTGACGCGCAACAATGCCGACAAGGACGATGCGCGCCTGTTCAAGGTCTCCAGCGAAGTCACCAAGGATCAGGTCAATATCACGCTCGACCTGTTCCGCGACAACGGCGATCCGCTCAAGGTCTCCGCCACCGGCGTCAACGCCTTCGAGGCCGGTTTCCGGGCTCTGGTCGAGGCGTATCAGATCGAAGCGCGGGTCAATGACTGCGAAATCATCCAGTCGGGCTTCACGTTCGACGGTGGGGCCTTTGCAGAAATCAGTTTACAGATTAAGGGTGAGGCATATCGGGGCCGTGGTCGCGGCCCCGACCCTGTATGGGCCGGGCTCCGCGCCATGTGCGACGCCTTCGAAAAATACGTCTTCCTGCACGACAGGAAGAATGCCCAAAGAGCTAACCCTCATTCTGATTCTGGAAAAGTCCATGAAACCGCTCGCTGAAAAAATCTGGTTCAACGGTGAACTCAAAGCCTGGGAAGACGCGAAGATCCACGTCCTGACCCACGGCCTGCACTACGGCACCTCCGTCTTCGAAGGCGTCCGCGCCTACGACACGCCGAAAGGCCCTGCCGTCTTCCGTCTGGCCGAACATACGCAACGCCTGTTCGACTCCGCGCGCATCTATCACATGCCGATCCCGTTCACACCCGAACAGATCAACGAAGCCTGTAAAGAGACCCTGCGCGTCAACGGTCTGAAATCCGCCTATCTGCGCCCCATCGCGTTTCTGGGCGAATGCGGTCTGGGCGTCACGCCGAAGCCCGAAAACGTCAAGGTCGATGTCGCCATCGCCGCCTTCCCGTGGGGCGCCTATCTCGGCGAAGACGGCTTGACCAAGGGCGTCGACGTCATCGTTTCGTCGTGGCAGCGTCTGGCCCCGAATACCGTGCCGCCCGCGGCCAAGGCCGGCGGCAACTACCTGTCGTCCTACCTGATCGGTCGCGAAGCCCGTTCGCGCGGCTACGAAGAAGGCCTCGGCCTCGGCACCGACGGTCGCCTGTCGGAAGGCGCCGGTGAGAACCTGTTCCTGATCATGAAGGGCAAGATTCACACGCCGCCCGTTTCGTCGTCGATCCTCGGCGGCATTACGCGCGACACGGTTCTGACTCTGGCGCGCGACGCCGGTATCGAGGTCATCGAACAGGCCCTGCCGCGTGAGATGCTCTATCTGGCCGACGAAGTCTTCATGACCGGCACGGCAGCGGAAATCACGCCGATCCGCTCGATCGACGACATCCCGACCCGCGTTGGCGGTCCGGGTGAAGTCACCAAGCTGATGCAACAACGTTTCCACGGCCTGTTCAACGGCGAGACCGAAGACACCTACGGCTGGCTGGATTACGTGAACTAAGAAAGCAAGATACCCCACCACCCCTTTGCTTCGCAAAGCGGTCCCCCTCCCCGGCGTAGCCAGGGAGGAGTAAGGCAAACACCCTTCATACCTCCCCAACTTGTTGGGGAGGGGGACCGCACAAGCCGCGAAGCGGTGAGATGTGGTGGTGGGGGCTCTTAAAAATACTCAGGACGACCCGAATGTCATCGACACCCAAATCTCTGTTCGAAAAAGTGTGGGAACGCCACATTGTCGAGGACGAATCCGCCGACCGTCCGGCCGTCCTCTATATCGACCTGCACCTCGTCCACGAGGTCACCTCCCCGCAGGCCTTCTCCGAACTGGAAGCGCGCGGCCTCAAGGTACGCCGCCCCGACCGGACCTTTGCGACGCTCGATCACTCGATCCCGACGCTGGGCCCCGACGCCGAAGGCAACCGCCCTTACTTCACCCCGCAAGCCAAGGCACAGGTCGAAACGCTGGAGCGCAACACCGCCGCGCATGGTGTGAAACTGTTCGGCTGGGGCTCGGAAAACCGCGGCGTCGTCCACGTCATCGGCCCGGAAATGGGCCTGACCCAGCCGGGCTATACCGTCGTTTGCGGCGACTCGCACACCTCGACCCACGGCGCGTTCGGCTGCATCGCGTTCGGCATCGGCACCTCGGAAGTCGGCCACGTTCTGGCCACCCAGTGCCTGGCCCAGCGCAAGCCCAAGACCATGCGCATCACCGTCAATGGCGAACTGAAACCCGGCGTGTCGGGCAAGGATGTGGCGCTGGCCATCATCCAGCGCCTCGGCTTCGGCGGCGGCACGGGTTACGCGCTCGAATATACCGGCCCGGTCATCGAGGCGCTCGATATGGAAGGCCGCATGACGGTCTGCAACCTCTCCATCGAAGCCGGGGCGCGCTGCGGCATGATCGCGCCGGACCAGAAGACGGTCGAGTGGCTGCGCGGCCGCGCCTATGTGCCCGCCGATTACGATGCCGCGGCGGCCGAATGGCTGAAGCTGAAAACCGACGACGGCGCGGTGTTCGACGACGAAATCGTCATCGACGGCTCGGTCATCGAGCCTATGGCGACCTGGGGTACGACGCCGGATCAGGGCGGCGCGATCTCCAAAGGCGTGCCGGTCGCCTCGAACGAAAACGAGGTCAAGGCGCTGAATTATATGGGCCTGCACGGCGGCGACAGTCGTTCGGTGGCCAAGGTCGACGTGGTCTTCATCGGCTCGTGCACCAATGGCCGTCTGGCCGATCTGCGCGCCGCCGCCGACATCCTGCGCGGACGCAAGGTCGCCGAGGGCGTACGGATGCTGGTCGTGCCGGGTTCGGAACAGGTCCGCATCGACGCGGTCGCCGAGGGGCTGGACAAGGTCTTTACCGATGCCGGGGCCGAATGGCGCCTGCCGGGCTGCTCGATGTGCATCGCCATGAACGGCGATTTCGTCGCGCCGGGGCAACTGGCGGTTTCGACCTCCAACCGCAATTTCGAAGGCCGTCAGGGCCCGGGCTCGCGCACAGTGCTGGCCTCGCCCGCCACGGCGGCGGCTTCGGCCATCGCTGGTCACGTCGTCGATCCCAGAGATTATCTGCAAAGCGCCTGATGCCTTACACCTCTCGTGATTTTGGTGCGGACATCCTCGTAGAAATCGACAATGGCTACGATACTGTCCGCATCGCACGATGGGCGTTTCAGAACTACCATAGGCCCGATCTTTCGAACGAAGACCTGAAAGATAAGATTCTACAGGTCGCCGTCATGGAAGAAGGACCGGAATTTGAACTTAGTGAAGATGCGTTGAAGCAGTTTGCGCTCCAACTTATCCGATCTGACCCACGCTAATAACCTCACAGAGGTACTCGATGTCCAATCAGGAACCGATCAACACCTTCTCGTCGCGCATCGCCGTGCTGCCGGAAGCCAATATCGACACCGACCAGATCATCCCCGCGCGCTTCCTGACCACGACCACCAAGGCCGGTCTGGGTGACGTGGCGTTCAACGACTGGCGCTACAATGCCGACGGCTCGAAGAAGGCCGATTTCATCCTCAATACCATCGATGCCAGCGAACACCGCGTGCTGGTCGGGGGCGACAATTTCGGCTGCGGCTCGTCGCGCGAACACGCGCCGTGGGCCCTGACCGATTTCGGTTTCAAGGCGGTGATCTCGACCAATATCGCCGACATCTTCAAGTCGAACTCGCTCAAGAACGGCCTGCTGCCGATCGTGGTAACGCCAGAGATTCACGAAAAGCTGCTCAAGAACCCACAGCAGCGCGTGACCATCGACCTCGAAGCCAACAGCCTGACGCTGGAAGACGGCACCGTCTTCACCTTCGCCATCGAAGCCTTCGCGCGCCAGTGCCTGCTGGAGGGCGTCGACGCCATGGGCTGGATTCTGAACCGCCTGCCCTCCATCGAATCCTACGAACAAAAAACCGGAAAGGCCGCTTGAATTCAAAATCTTCGGCCTTGAATTCAATTTTTTAATGGTCGCGCTTTTGAGTCCAAAAAGTGCGTCCCACTTTTTGGAAAGCGCTTAAGATGGCTCAATTCAACATCGTCGTTCTGCCGGGTGACGGCATCGGTCCCGAAGTCGCCGCCGCAGGGGTCGAGGCCCTGAAAGCCATCGGTGACGTCTATGGCCACACGTTCAATTTCGAAGAAAAGCTGATCGGCGGCATCGCCATCGACGAGCGCAACGATCCCTACCCCGCCGACACCGACGCCGCCTGTTTGGCCGCCGATGCCGTGCTGCTGGGGGCGGTCGGCGGGCCGAAGTGGGACCTGCAACCCAAGCGCCCGGAACAGGGCCTGCTGGCGGTACGCAAGTCGCTCGGTCTGTTCGCCAATCTGCGCCCAATGGACGTCGCCCCGTCGCAGGCTTTCCGGTCGCCGCTGAAAGAAGACATCGTGTCGGGCGCCGACATGCTGATCGTGCGCGAACTGACCGGCGGTCTCTATTTCGGCAAGCAGACCCGCACCGAAACCCAAGCGACCGACGAATGCCTGTACACCGTCGCCGAGGTCGAACGCGTCGCCCGCGTGGCGTTCGAGGCCGCCCGCAAGCGCCGCAACAAGGTGACCTCGGTCGATAAGGCCAATGTCATCGAGACCTCGCGTCTGTGGCGCGAAACGATCATCAAGCTGCACAAGGCTGAATATTCGGACGTCGAGCTGGAACATGCCCTCGTCGACTCGATGGCCATGCACCTCGTCACGCGTCCGAAGTCGTTCGACGTGATTGTCACCGAGAACATGTTCGGTGACATCCTGTCCGACCTCGCCTCGGTCCTGCCGGGCTCGATCGGCCTTCTGGGCTCGGCGTCGCTGGGTGCCACCGGCAAAGGGTTGTACGAACCGATCCACGGCTCGGCCCCGGACATCGCCGGTAAAGACCTCGCCAACCCCATCGGCACGCTGAAGTCGGTATCGATGCTTCTGCGCTTCTCGCTGAACCTGGGCAAAGAAGCCGACGCGCTCGACGCCGCTATCGAAGCCGTTATCGCGGCAGGCCAACTGACCAAGGATTTGGGCGGCACGCTGCCCGGTTCAGAAGTCACCAAGGCCATCGTAGCGCAAATCCGTGCCGGGGCTTCGGTCGCGGCCTAAGCGGTACGACAGAGCAAACAAAAACCCCGCCGGATCGCTCCGGCGGGGTTTTTTATTTCAATACGTCCTGTAACACCGCCTCATCCAACCCGTCGACCTCGATCTGCTTGAGGCGCGATGTATCGCCCGTCATCAGCGTCAACCGTGACTTCGGCACCTTCAACCGCTTGGCGAGATAGTCGATCAACGCCGCATTGGCCCGGCCTTCGATGGGCGGCGCCGTAACGCGCACCTTGAGAAACGCCCGCCCCTGCGCGTCCACGTCCCAGCCGTCGATGCGATCTGACGCCGCCTTGGGCGTCAGACGAATGACCAGTCTAGCCAATGAGTTGCGCCAGATTGGGCGCCACCACCGTATAGAGCAGATATTGCAGACCGCGGATCAGGATCAGCACGAAGATCGGGCTGATATCGACGCCGCCGAGCGTCGGAATGACCCGGCGGAAAGGCTCCAAAATCGGATAGGTCATGCGCTCCAGCGTCTCGATGATGCGCCAGATCGCCGGGTTGCGCGTATTGATCACATTGAACGCCACCAGCCAGCTCAGGACCGCGCTGATGATGATCAGCCACCAGGCCACCGACAGAATGCCGCCCAGAATGATTACGATAAAGCCCGACATGGACACCCCTTGTAAAATGACGCCTTACAGGCTTGTTGTGAATATAATGACCTGAATAGGATTAACAAGTTAAAGCCGTCTTGACACCTGTGGGCGTTTGATTAAAACACCCTCACCGTGAAATGGGGCTATAGCTCAGTTGGTAGAGCGCCTCGTTCGCAATGAGGAGGCCAGCGGTTCGAATCCGCTTAGCTCCACCATTTCACCGTATAAATCAACGGCTTACCGGGTCTTCGGGAGGCCGTTTTTTTATGTCCGCATCATTTGCGCGCGACTTGCGCGCACAACCATCCTTTCTATGGTTTGCACTCGAAGCTTGACCGGCTCCCACGCGCAGGTCAGGCGACGTAGCAATTTATACATTTCCACAGCCTTTAAAGCCTGCAACGCCGGAATCTGAAAATTCCGGGGTATGCACGGGGATTTCCTTACCTTTCTTACCTTGCTGATTTTGTTGAGCAATTCACCAAACATCAGTCTTACATTTGCCTAACCAAGTGAGACTTACCAAATCACACCTTTGGAGTAATAAATATACTTAAAAATCAATATATTACTAAAGTTGCTAGGTCGATGTAAGCGCAGGTAAGGCGGCGAGAACTTAAGCTATCTCTATGATTTTGTTTTAATATTTCTCAATTCGGATACCAAAAATTGGAGGTAAGGAATTCCCCGACCACGCCCCCGTTCCGTCGGTACGTTTCGATCAAAAAGTGAAAGCTAACTCAAGACACGGGGGCAACCCGAATCTGCGTCTTTTTGCGTCCGCAACTCCGACGCCCGGCCCCTCGCAATTCAAAGACGCTGTATAGCCTTGCGACGCATCCAGTTGGCCGGATTTGCGTCTAAATCGACCCAAAAAGCGCGCGGGCGAGGCGCGGGGACGAGCGCGGCGCGCGGGGTCTGGATGGCCCGGTCGGCCTCGCTGGTCGCACTTCGAGGGGGCGGCATGCGAAAGCCCCGGCAGGGGCCTGCCGGGGCTCGTGGTTGGTGCTGCCGTGGTCAGTTGCTGATGATCAGCTCGCCCGCCTTCTGGCCGTTGGACCGCTGGCTGACGCTATAGGTCACGTCGACCGCTTCCATCTGGAAGCCCGCGAAGATCCGGCGCACTTCAGGGTAATCATTGAGCGACAAGATGAACCGACCTTTGATCACGCGCAGCTGCTCCGCCATCAGCTCGAACTGCTCGCGCCCGAACAGATCCCGGCCATAGTCTCCCTCGCAGCCGTAATATGGCGGGTCGAGATAGAACAGCATGCCCGGCTGATCATAGCGCCTGATGAAATCCGACCAGGGCAAGCGCTCGATGACTACGCCCGACAGCCGTTCATGCAGCGCCTCAAGCTCTGGCCCCAGCTTCGTGACATCGAAGCGCGCAGGTCGCCCATTGCTGACACCGAAGTTACGGCCTGTCACCTTCCCCCCGAAGGCCAGCCGCTGCAGATAGAGGAATCGCGCGGCCCTCTGCAGGTCGGTCAAGGTCGCCGGATCTGTGGCCATCAGCCGTTCGAAACCGGCACGGCTGGTGACCTGCCAGCGCAGCACGTCCATGAACGCCACATAGTGATGCTGCAATATCCTGAAAAACGTTGAGACGTCTTCTGACCAGTCGTTGATGACCTCCGCCTTTGGCCGTCGATCGCGGCGCAGGAACACGCCACCCATGCCGATGAACACCTCGGCATAGCCGTCATGGGGCACGGCATTGATCCGCGCGATAAGGCGCTTGGCGAGGTTCTTTTTGCCGCCAAAATACGGGGCGACAGGGCGCACCGGCAAAACCGGGGATAGATTATCCATTGATTTGATATCCGCTTATTTGTTCGCTAATTGTTCCACGCTTGCCAGAGCAGTGGGGCAGCGATCTAAGCGATCGTGAGTAAGGCTTAGGCCTTCGCCCCCGCTGGCTTGGGCCGCGGTTCGAACACGACGATCTCGCGCCCGGCAAATCGATTGATCGCCGATCGGAACTTGCGCTGCAGCGGCACGATCTCATTCTCGAAAAAGATATCGCTGGCCTTTTCGACGTCACCAAAGCCCCCGGCATTGGCGGGCACCACGCCCATCAGCTGCGGCGGCGTCCGCCAACCGGCGAGAATGTCATCACGTGAAGTGTTTTTGATGCCAAGAAATTCGTCCTTGGCCGCCACCTCGGAGATCGGCAGGATTTGAACGCCCTTATCCTTGCCCTTCGGGCTATGGATGAACATGTTTTTGAAATTGCCGACGCCCTTGGCGTCCTTCATCGACTGCTCGATGGCGTCGATAGAGGTGTCGTCGATGCCTTCGTCGTTGATATAGAGGATGAACCCCGCGTGGGCGCCATTGAGGTAGTAGCGCCGACGGAACAGAGTCGCAGCCTCATTCAGCAGCATCGACTGAAACGCCGACAGATATTCCGGCAGCCCATAGATCTCCTGCGCGGTGTCGTATTGCCTGAGGTGGAGCACCCGGCCCGCGGCGTATTCATGTTCCTGCCACTTGTCGTCGATCCACCAGTACGAGCCCGCCGTCAGGCCGACGCGGGTATTTTGCGCCAGACTGGGCTCCAGCTGCGCCACCGCCCCGCTTCGGCTCAGAATGGCCTCCAGATAGGCATTACCCTGGACAAGGTAGTCCAGCACGAACCGCTCGAAAGCTTCGGCGCTCAACACTGGGTGTTCGACGAAGTATTTCACCAGCAGATTGACCTTAAGTGCGATCGCCGACCGATGGTGCGGCGACAGGTTCATGGCCTTTGACAGCGTTCGCGGATTGACCGGCGGCTCGTAATACCGGCCATTGTGCCAGACCTCGATCAGGTTGAGGAACCGGCCTCCGTCCAGCACGGGCTCGGCATCGCCGAACGCAAAGGCGCGGATCTTGTTGCCGGTGCTCCTGGCCTCGGTCGTGACGGCCACAGGTACGGTTTGGGTCATGATGAGATACTCACTCTCGTTTTCTTGCCCGACTCGCCGTCGGTATTTTCAAGCGGCTCGCAGAACAGCGCATGCAAAAGCGCCCACGCCAGATCGCCGTGGCCCGTCTCGGCTGACCGCCGCGCCACATAGGTCAGCTGTTTGCCGCCCTTGGTCTGTTCAGGATGGATCGACATCAGCGCCGCGGCGATATCGATATGGGTGCCCTGATCCATTTCGATCCGGCGGTTGCGGAAGACATTCTGGCCTTTCAAAACCATCTGCATCTTGACCATCGGCGAATAGGCGATCGCCCGCGCGGTCGGAAAGAACTTGAGCACCAGCTGGTAAACCGCGCTGCCCATGCCGGTCACGTCGATCGCGATCTCGGTCACGCGATAGATCTCGGTCAGCTTGCGGATCTCCGCCGCCTGTTGCTGGAAATCGAGCCCGCGCCACTGGATGCGGTCAAGCACCCTGAACTTCGATTTCTTGTCGCGCGGCGCGGCCAGTACGACCAAGGCAGCATTATCGCCCTCCTCGCTCTCTTGCGGATCGTAGCCCAGCCAGACTTCACCGGCATAGGGATGGACTGCATAGGGCTCGAAATCCTTCCACCTTTCCCAACTATCGACCATACAGGGCCGCAGAAGGCGCAGCGGAAAAGCGCTTTTGGCGTCATCGACGAACTGACACAGGAACAGGCGCTCGAACTGCTCAATCGAATATTTGAGCTTGAGCTTGTCGAGGTCGAACAGGTTGCAGCCGCCCAGCAGCGCATCCTCGATCGTGACGATGTGGCGCCAGACGCCGTCCGGCCCGAGGAATCCGTCTTTCAGCCTCTCGTGGCTGATATCGACCTTGACGCGGTCGGCCTTGGCGCGGCCTTCGTTGTACCGCTCGCCCGACCACAGCGGATAGGCCTGATGGCCGATCGTCGACGGCGTCGAGAAATAGGTGACGCGGTAAAACTTCTGCGACGCCATGGCCGATGCCACGGTGTCGATGTCTTCGAAGCCGTGAATCCAGAAGAATTCGTCGATATAGACGTCGCCGTGGTATCCCTGCGCGGTCTTGTAGTTGGTGCCCAGAAACGTGAGCTCGAACGGCGGCAGCGGATTGCCGTCTTCATCGTCGCCGCGATCAACGCGGATCGGATCGCCGGTCAGGATGATGCCGGTGGCCTGAAACACGAAGTCG
Organism: Asticcacaulis aquaticus; assembly: GCF_028550415.1. Taxonomy (GTDB): domain Bacteria; phylum Pseudomonadota; class Alphaproteobacteria; order Caulobacterales; family Caulobacteraceae; genus Asticcacaulis; species Asticcacaulis aquaticus. The sequence continues at coordinate 175,031 of NZ_JAQQKX010000005.1, read as the reverse complement.
ACGATATAGCGGCGGAAGATATTGGCCTGGGCGCGGCTGGCCGAAATGAAGATTTGGTTATTGCCCGTCTCGATGCCCCGGATCAGCGCCTCGCGCGCAAAATAGTAGGTCGCGCCGATCTGACGACTCTTGAGGATAGCGCGCGTCGAAAACGCCGTCGAATTCTTCCACGTCAGCTGGTAGTCGAACAGGCCCTCGTCGAATTTCGCGATCAGCTTGGCCTGATCCTCAGGCCCGATCAGATTCTGACGCGCCTGTTTCTTCGGGCCTTTGTTGCGATTGGCGATATTGGGGTTCAGGTCGGCGCTGTTGCCGCCGGGTTTGCGGAACTTGTCGATCCGCGCCATGCGCTCCAGCTGGCGGCCCAGCACGTCGATATCGCGCACGTCCGACGGCGAATATTCAGGCTTCATGACTAGGCGCATGTATTGCACGTAGGTGCATTCATTGGCCCGCGTGATCGGTTCGGCCTCGTCCCACTTCTGCCGCGCTTTCCAGCTCTTGACGGTCGATTCCGGGGTCGCCAGCGCCTTGGCGATCTCCGGCACCCGCCATCCCATCCAGTACATGACGCGCGCCTGCGCTTCGGCGTCGAACGGCACGCCGGGCAGCGAAAAGTTGGCCGCGGGGATGAGAAACTCGGACATGTCCGGACGATACGGCCCACCCACTCGCGCGCGTGAGACGCCGCCCCCGTCAGCACGGTCCTGACGGGTTGCGACGGTTGCCCTCAGCCACGCGCCTGCGCGTCAATGGCGATCATTTTGCCGCCCGACCTCATCAGGAGCCGCCATATGGCCAAAGCCAAGAAATTCCGCGTAGCCGTTGCCGGTGACACCATTGACGGTCGTGTTATCGAACCGCAGTGGCTGCGCGACGCCGTTGACACCTTCAACCCCTCGACCTATGGCGTCCGTGTCAATGTCGAACACATTCGCGGCCTGAGCGGCGATAAGCCGTTTGGCATGGTCGGCGATGTCATCGGCCTGTCGGTACAGGACGACGACATAGTCATCGACGGCAAGACGGAAAAGCGCACCGCCCTATATGCCGAGATCAGGCCGAACGAGCGCGCCCTTGAGCTGAACAAGTCGGATCAGAAGGTCTTCACCTCGATCGAGCTTCGCGAAAACTTCGCGGGTACGGGCAAAATCGGCCTGCTCGGGATCGCGGTCACGGACACTCCGGCCTCGATCGCTACCCACCGTCTGGAATTTTCCAAGGTCCATCAGACGATCATCGTGCCCGGCAAGGCTGGTCAGGAAATCGCCTTCAAGTTCGACGTCGATGCGCCGAGCGAAAACCAGACCCTTCTGGCCTCGACCCTGTCAATCCTGAAGGACGCCGTCACGGCCCTGACCGGTACCAAACCCGAGGCGCCCGCCGCTCCTGTCATCGCCCCTGCGGCACCCGCCGCCACCGACGACAAATTCGCCGCGGCCCTGACCGCCGTCACCGGCGTCATCGAAGCCCAGGCCAAGGCTACAGCGGAGCAGTTCACCAGCCTGACGAACCTGTTCGAGACCCAGCAGCGTGAATTCACCGCGTTGAAGACGAAGTTCGAAACTGAACCCGCCCCGCAACAGTTCAACCGCGCGCCGATTTCCGGCGGCGGGGACAAAGACAACGCTTTCGTTTTTTAACCAGATCCGGAGTTTAAAGCCCCATGCGCAACGACACCCGCGCTCGTTACAACCAGTACGTGGCAGCCGTCGCGCTCGCCAATGCGATCGCGTTCGCAGATGCGGCCAAAAGCTTCGTCGCGGCCCCCACGGTCGAGCAGGTACTGTACAAGAAAGTTCAGGATACTTCTGAGTTTCTGAAAAAAATCAACATGCCGATGGTTCGCGATCTCGCGGGCGAAATTATCGGCATGGGCATCTCCGGCACCATTGCGGGCCGGGTCAATGTCGCGACCACGGATCGCCTTGGTTCTGATCCATCGAATCTCGAAGACCGCGCTTATCTGTGCAAAAGCACGGACTTCGACGTATCGATTCCGTGGGCCAAGCTGGACCAGTGGTCCAAGTTCCCGAACTTCTTTGCACTTTGGGCCGCGCTGGTGGCCGAACGTATCGCGCACGACATGATCATGATCGGCTGGAACGGTACGTCCGCCGCTACGGCTACCGATCGCAATGCCAACCCGCTGTTGCAGGACGTCAATATCGGCTGGCTGCAAAAGCAGCGTACCGAAAACGCGGGCCGCACGCTCACTCAGGTCGGCGGCACCGGCAAGATCACCTATGGCCATGTCGATGCCAACTATATCAACCTCGACGCGTTGGTGTATGACATGGTCAACACCCTGCTGCCCCCATGGGCGGCGGATGACACCGGCCTTGTCGCCATCGTCGGTCGCTCGCTGCTCCACGATAAGTATTTCCCGCTGATCAACAAAGAGCAGGACGCGCAAAACACTCTGGCCACCGACATCATCATGTCGTCGAAACGCCTGGGTGGCCTGCCCGCCGTGCGGGTACCGCACTTCCCCGACGGCAAAATCTTCGTGACGCGTTACGACAACCTCTCAATCTACATCCAAGATCAGTCCACGCGCCGGAAGATCGACGACAACCACAAGCGCAAGCGCGTCGAAGACTACAATTCTGCCAACCATGCCTATGTGATCGAAGATCTCGAATTCGCCTGTCTGGCCGAAAATATCGAGGAGTTCGAGGAAGAATAATCGTCTTCCCGCCTCCGAACAAAGCAAGGCGGGCCTGACCATATCCGGCCCGCCTTTTTCAAAGTGAGATCATCCATGAAGAAGCGCCTTTCTCCCTGTCAAATTCACGTGGCCATGCACCTGGCCAAAACCGCCATTGACGCCGCGCCGGTCCTGACCGTCGCTGCCGCCCGTCCGGTCGAGCCCGACACCTCGCCCTACGCCCTCCTGCGCGCGCAGCTGGGCGAGCACCTGCGCGAGCTGTCCGACACGGCCTCGATCGAGGCGCGTCAGGAGAAAAAGCGGGAATGGATGCCGATCTATGCCGACCACGTCGATACCGTCATCCTGACATCCGAGGAGACGGATAAGGCGCTTCAGGACGATATCGTCTCGTGGATGGCGGTCTGGGCCTTCGATATCGCGACCATCGATCCCGAGTTCTACCCGCGCGCCTTCGAACTGGCCGACTACATTCTGAAATTCGGCCTGACGGTGCCCGACCGCTTCAACCGCGCCCCCGCCGCCCTGTTCGCCGAATTCGTCGCCGATGATGGTCAGAATAAACTCGGTTCCGCGCCGGCGGATGGCCCGGCACCGTTCAGTATCGACACGGTACGCCGCGCGCTGGGTCTGATCGAGGGCCGCACCGATGCGGTCGATATCATCCCGGCCAAGCTGCACAAGCTGGCCGGTAAGCTGTTCGTCCGGCTGGCCGCCGCTATCGACGCAGGCACCGAACAAGGCCCCGCCGGTGGCGCCAAGGCCGCGCGCACCCAAGCCCTGAAACACTTCCACCGGGCCTATCAGCTCGATAACAAGATTGGCGTCAAAAAGGACATCGAAACGATCGAACGTGTCCTCAAAAAGACGCCTGAATAGGTCGCCCCGCGACGCCGAGGGGGGCAGAAAGATAAACCGCCTGGAATGATCTCCCCAGTCCGGTTTTACCTTTTTCCACCCCCCTCACCTTTTTCTCCGGAGGCCCAATGTCCGATCTGATCTCGATCCCTCCTGAAGATGCCTCGCCCGGCAACTCTGTCGTGACCGCCGGGCCATTCTGGCCGGACATCGATATCAACGACTTCCGCGAATCCTTCCGCGTCGCCGGGCCTGAAATCACCCATGCCCGTCTCGTCCTGGCGCTGCGCGGCGCGCTGCTGTCGCTGCGCTCTGAAACGATCGAATGGAAGGCGGCTCAGGTCGCCGCCGGATATGCCACCCTGGCCGCTATCCCTGCCGACGAGATCGACGGCGAAAGCGTCAATATCCATTTGTATCGCCGGGCGATCTACGCCTTCGCCGCCGCCGACCTGCTCGAAAACCATCGCGATACGACCGCCACCGGCGCGGGCTTGGGCCGGATCGAAGAGTCTCAGCCGACCGCCGGTGACCACAAACGCAACGCCACCCACGCAATCCGCGACCTCAAAGGCAAGCGCCGCGTTAAGTCGGCGCTCATCTGATGGCCTCGACCTTCACCGCCGCCGCGCATAAAAACGAGACCCTCGACGCTCTGGTCTGGCGCGTCCTGAAACGCGGTTCGCCGGTCGTCGAACAGGTGCTGCAGATCAACCGCGATATCGCCTCGATCGCTACGGCCTTGCCCGAAGGCCAGATCGTGACCCTGCCGGTGCTCAAGGTCGAAACCGTCAAGACGACTGAAATCGTCCAGCTTTGGGATTAAGCCCGTGAAAAAACCCGACCTCCTCCGCGCCGCTATCGTCGCCCGTAACCCTGACCTTAAGAATAACCCGGAAAAGCTGGCCGTCTTCATCCGCTCAGGCAGCGTATCGGCGCGCTATTCGACCGAGGCCAAGGGCTACCAGTACAGCTACCCCCTGACCATCCATGTGCGCGACTTCGCGGGCAGCGTCGATCACATCGTCATGCCGGTCCTGCTGTGGGTTCGGGATCATCAGCCGGATCTGCTGCTCAACCACACCTCCGCCGAACAGGTGCTCAACCTGTCGGTCGATTTCCTCGACGCCAAAACCGTCGATATCGACCTGACCCTGAACCTGACCGAGTCGACGACGATCATCGAAAAGCCCGGCGGCGCGTTCGACCTTAAGGCCGTACCGGAACCGCCGATCGCGGGCACCGACACCTTTGCCGGTGTCCCGCCAATGACGGCACTGGATTTCCTCGCCTCACTTGAGGCCCAGCCGGACGCCGACAATGGCTAGGGAGTTGGCGGCGATCGAGGACATGGAAGGCATCGTCAACGGCCTGCTGGTCGGCCTGTCGCCGTCCGGCCGCGCCGTCCTCATGCGCAAGGTGGCGCGGGACTGGCGCAAGTCCCAGAGCGCGCGGATTCGGGCGCAGAAGAACCCCGACGGCTCGACCTATGAAAAGCGCAAGCCGCTGAAAGACGGCTATGAGCCCCTGAAAAACGGGGCGATGTTCAGAAAGCTTCGCCTGGTCAAATATCTGAAATCAGGGGCCAGTGCGAATGAGGCCTGGGTCGGCTTCGTCGGGCGCGTGGCTGCCATCGCCCGCGTTCACCAATACGGCCTCAAAGACCGCGTTGTCCGGCTGAAAGGCGCGCCCGAGGTCCAATATCCTGAGCGCGTCCTGCTGGGTCTGGCTGACGATGAACGCGAGGATCTGCTCGACCTGGTCATGTCGCATCTGGACGCTAAAAGCGGGTGATAACCATCACGGCCAGCAGCACGACGGCCCCGACCACCATAAACCACGAATGACGCTCGCGGTGCAGCGCCTTGAACAGGCTGTCCTTGATCAGCTTCATTCCGGCCTCCCTTTGCGCGATCGCCAGGCGCTGAGGATCTCCGGCGCCACCTGATGGATCGTCTCGACGATCAGTAGCCCCAATAGCCCGCACAGCCAGCCCGCAAGGCCCAGCGTGTGATCGCCATTGAGCCCCAGCGCCGTCAACCATTTGGCCACCAGTGGCGACACATAGATCGCCGACACCGAGCCGACCACCACCTTGCGCGCCGCGCGCTTGGGGTCTTTGAAATCGAAGGCGGCGGACGCCACCGCTCCGGAGATACCGGCGATGACAACGAAGAGCGGTACGCCCTCAGGCAAAAATTTCAAGACAGGCTCCCCTAATAAATACGTTCGATCGCGATAACGAGGCCGTACTGCGCGGACCCGGTGACCGCGTCCCACAAAAATTCGTAAGTGATGTTAGAGTCGGGACCACAATAGAGCATGAACGAGTCCTGGGCATATCCGCCCGTTGCACCGACCAGAGCGGAACTGTGGGTTTGAATGCCGGTCGTGTTATTCGACTTGACCTTGAGCTGATACGTACCGCCCGTGCCCGCGATTTGCGTGAAGAAATAATAACTTACGCGATACATGCCCGCGATTTGCGGGACGCACATAATGGTTTCCGGAAGCGGCCCCGATTGACCCAGGGCATGGATACCGCCGGGCTCGAGCCGGGGAAAATCACCATTGACCAGGTTGGGCAGCGAGGGGAACATGACACGTCCACCGTTCGTTTCAGCGACGCACGACAATGCGTTTGGCCGCGCCAAAACGTCAGGGGTGCCCCAGTTCTCGCAGGGAATGGCGTTGTTACCGAATTCGACCCCGTAGAAATAGTTCGATGCGGGCCACACGGCGTTGCCCGTGTAATCAAAAACGATGTTCGGCGACGTGATGCCCGCGTTGAGAAACTGCACATCATCAAACCGCATATTGTCGCAGTTTCGCAGCCGGATGCCGATGCCTCGCGCGGTTTGAAAGCAGATGACGAGGTTGATGTAGCGCGAAAAACAGAAATTCGTGGACATCGTGCCGTCACACAGCACGCCCTCCGCATCCGCCACATTGGCCAGCAGGATATGGCAATTCTCAAAGACGTTGCGCAGCGAATCGACATTGAGCAGGGATGGGGTGAAGCCCCCGGCATTGGCATATGCCATACCGTGGTGGCCCCGAACTCGGGCACGCAGGACGATGAAGTTGCGGCAATATCCGAACTGCGCACTGGTCATGTGAAGCCCGTAATCAGCGGCTTCGTTAGCGTCCGCGATCAGGTCGATAAAACCCCAGCCCTGAAGCGGCCCGGCGATCTTGAACACTGATCCACCGGCACCGGTGCGCCTGACCGTGGTGCATTTTCCCGAGGGGTAATTTACCCACGTCGTTCCGGCAAAATTCGGCGTACCAGAACCGACAAAAGTTATGCCTTGCACCGTCGACGGCATAGTGGAGGTGCCGTTACCGATCGTGATTTCAGCCGAGGTCAGATATGTTCCCGTGGACAGGTGAATTTGCGGGACGTTGGCAAAGGCCGCCCAGGCTACCGCCGCATTGAAGGCCGAAAGATTATCCGTCGAATTGTCGGCCTTGGCGCCGAACCAATCGGCGTGAATGACGCCCGGATGCGGCGCAAGTCGCTTATACGCCCCGGACGCACCCGTCAGGTCGAAGGACGGTGCGACCCAGATCGCGCTTGTCGTATCGGCGGTAACGTTGGCGCTTTGGTTCCCGGGCGTCCATGCAAAGGTGCCGCCGTAACCATCGTTGACCGCCGCGCGACCAGCGATAACGACCGCATCAACAGCGACCGCAGCGACAGTTGGCCGTAGCGCGCGCGCGGCCGCCAGCGTGGCCGCGTACTTGGCGATGCCGGGCGACTGGATGGGCACAAGGAAAGACGCTACACGCGAGGCCCGATTGAAATTGACAACCTCGCCGATCAGATTTCCGGCGTCGTCATAAGACCGGATGCTGAGGTTCGTACCCGCCGATGCGCCCGTCTCAGCTTCACTGGTTGCCACGGTGGCCCACCGCTTATTACCGTAGCGTTGGTGTTCATCTCGGCTTTCGAAACCGGGCGCCGTGTTACGAAAGGTGAATACCGATGCGGTTCCATCGATTACCCCCGAGGATCGTCCCTCAATACGCAGAGCATCGGCAAACACGGACAACGTGCCCGCCCCTGACGCACCGCCACCCCCGGAAGCGAGAATGCGCACGTCGAAATCATTCGGGACGGCCCCAGAATGGAAGTCGATGAAGGGTGTATTCGCTGTTCCAAGCGCGCCAACCTCTAGCCCCCCGCTGGCGGCGGTAATCGATACAAGGCTCGAAAAATCCTGCGCCCCTGACCACGAATTCGTGCCATTCAGTAGCGGGACCTTAGCCCCCGACGTCCCGATCGCGGCCAGCGCCGCCGACCCCAGCCCCAGATTGGCTTGGCCATTGGTCTTGTGCTCCGCGCTCAGCCCCTGCTCAGCGGTGTCGGTCCTCAACCGGTTGCCCAGTGCGGTGGCCATGGTCGCGGCAAAATTCGGATCATTATTGATGGCCGCCGCCAACTTATTGAAGCGGTCAAGCGTGTCCGGCGCGCCGTTGATCAGGGTAGAGGCCAGCGCCTGCGCGAACGCCGTCGTGGCGACCTGCGTCGTATTGGTGCCGGGCGCGGCGGTCGGCGCGGTCGGCAGTCCGGTCAGGGCCGGATTGTTCAGAGGGGCCTTTGTGGCGATCAGGTTGGTGACGGTCGTGGCAAAGTTCGGATCGTTGCCCAGAGCTCCGGCCAGCTCATTCAGCGTATCGAGTGCGCCCGGCGCGGCATTGATCAGGGCCTCGACGACAAGCTTGACGAAGGCCGTTGTAGCGATCCGCGCGCTGTTGTCATTCGTCGCAGGCGTCTCAGCGGTGCTGAATCCGGTCAAGGCCGCATCGTGTTTCGCCGCGGGCACAAAGCCGAGCGCACCTGAGATATGAGAAGAATTGATCGGAATACCGGCCATAGTATCGTGCCACCGTACTGACATAGCCCTGACAGTCGGGCCTCCGCCGCACGTTCCGCACACGCTCCCGCGCGCGCCATAAGACGGCCCCGTCAGCACGGCCCTGACGGACGCGCGCGCTCGTCCCCGCGCGAAGACAGCGCGCAAATGGCCGCATGTCCGACGCCGCCGCCTCCAATGCCATCGACCTGTCGCTGCTGCCCGCGCCCGCCTTCGCCGGGACGCTGAGCTATGACGACATCTATGCCGAGATGAAGGCCGAAGCGGTGCTCAAAATCCCGGAGGTCGATTTCAACATCGAGTCCGACCCGTCGGTGAAGCTACTGCGCCTGTTCGCCTGGTTCAGGATGATTGATCGTCAGCAATCGAACGATGACGCCAAGGCGGTTACCGTCGCCTACGCCACCGGCGCGGCGCTTGACCACCTCGCGGCCCTGTTTCGCGTGGCGCGCCTGGACGGCGAAACCGACGATGCCTTCCGTGAACGCATCGTCCTGGCCCCCGACGGTTATTCGACCGCCGGACCCGAAGCGGCCTATATCTATCATGCGCGCTCGGCCTCGCCACTCATCAAGGACGCCACCGCCATTTCGCCGGAGCCGGGTCAGGTCGTGGTCACGGTCCTCGCCACCACCACGCCCGGCACCGTGACCGAAGAGACGCGCCTACTGGTCGAAGCCGCCGTCAATGCCAAATCCGTCAGGCCCCTGACCGATCAGGTAACGGTGCAGTCGGCGGAAATCATCCCTTATGCCATCACCGCCGAACTGACCGCCTATCAGGGGCCGGACTCGACCGTGGTGCTGGAAACGGCGCGCGCTCAGGTCAAGGCCTATAAGGACGCGGAACGCCGCCTGGGCCGCAATGTGACCCTGAACGGCATTACCTCGGCCCTGCGCGCCGCCGGGGTCCACGACGTCAATCTGATCTCGCCCGTCGCCCCGATCGTAGTGTCGGGCACTCAGGCCGCCTACTGCGCCGACGACGATGTCTCCGTCATCATCGGAGGCTATGCCGAATGACGGACGCCCTGTCGCTGCTGCCACCGAACGCCAAAACCTTTGAGCGCGCGCTCGAATCCGCCATGCAGGCCTCGCCTCTGCCGCGGCCTATTCGCGCCCTGTGGTCGGCAGATGAGTGCCCCGTCGACCTTCTGCCGTGGCTGGCCTGGGGCCTGTCAGTCGAAAACTGGTCGCCCGCCTGGCCGGAATCGGTCAAACGCGCCCGCGTCCGCGATGCGATCTATATTCAGCAGATCAAGGGCACCCGTCAGGCCGTCGAAGACGTCATCGAACTGCTGGGGGGCGTGGTTGAACTGCGCGAATGGTTCGAAATGGACCCGCCTGGCGAACCCTACACCTTCGAGCTGGTAATTACATTTAGCGGCATCCCCGGCGTCGAATACACCGCCGAATACGCCCAATCCCTGATCGAAGAAGTCAACCGCACCAAGCCGTTGCGCTCGCACTTCACCTTCGTTCAGTCGGTCAAGGCCGATGGCCGCATCATCCTGCGCGCCGTGGCGCGCGCCGCCGGGCACAACCGCCTGACCGCCGACGCCGTCGCCCCGGCCCCCGCCTGGGTCTATCTCACTGCCCCGGAACCCGGCGGCGACTATCTCCTCAGCGGTATCGACTACCTCTTCGTGGTGCCCCAATGACCAATCTGACGCTCCGCATTACCTCAGCGGGTCTCGCCGCCCTGCCAGCGCCGGATGGCCTCGGCACCAATGCCGTGCGCATCACGCATTTCGGCGTGTCTGCAACCGCCGCGGCGAACAACGCCATCGTGATCCCAAACGAACTCAAGCGCCTTTCGACCGTGTCGGGTCAGGGCATCGGCACGAATCAGATCCACGTGGCGATGGTCGACTATTCGCCCGATGCCTATACCCTGCGCACCTTTGGTCTCTATCTGGCCGACGGCACCTTGTTTGCGATCTACACCCAGCCCGAAGCCATTTTTGAGAAGCTAGCGGGCGGGCTGATGATGATCAGTGCCGATATCGCCCTGACCGATATCGCGGCGACCTCGATCGAATTTTCCGGCACCCAGTTCAATAACCCGCCCGCGACCGAAACCACCCGCGGCGTCATCGAACTGGCCACCCAGGCCGAGGTGACCGACCACGTCGACGGCCTGCGGGCCATCACCCCCCTGACGCTGTGGGGTGCGGTGTCGGCTTGGGTCAATACGTGGCTAACCGGCTGGCTGACCAACAAGGACGTCTGGGGCAAAAACAACGACGGGGCGGGCTCGACGCTCGATGCGGATCTGCTCGATGGTCAGCAGGGCGCTTGGTACACCGATATTGCCGCCCGGCTTGGCTTCACCCCGGCCAACAAGGCAGGCGACGCCTTCTCCGGCGCAATTTCCGCCCCCAGCCTTACGGTCAGCGGCGCGCCGGTCTGGACGTCCGGCAATGACGGGGCGGGCTCGACGCTCGATGCGGATCTGCTCGACGGCTATCAGGGCGCGGCCTTTGCTCGTAAGTCCGAATTCACCGCGGTCGATCCGACCGGCAGCAGTCAGGTGCGCATCTACCCCGACGGCTGGATGTCGCAGACGGCCATAGGCTCGGTGACCTCTGGCGACGAAAACACACAGTTCATCACCTGGCCGGTGCCCTTCGTCAACGCGCCCAAGATCTACTCCGTATCGACGGTCATCCCGACCGCCGCCAACAGCATCGACGTCTTTTTCCAAGTGGTCGGCGAACCCACCCGCCTGGGCATCACCGTTCAGCGTCAACGCCCCTCTGGCGGTGCCGAAGGCTCGACCTATCCCCGCGTTACTGCCGAAGGGTACTGATTATGAAGATTAAAACCGGCTCCTACGATTCCGACGCTAAAACCGTCGACGTCACCTTCACCAAGGGCAAGGTCACCCATTCGCGCACGATCAAGGCCTGCCTGACGCCACGCGGAGCCTATGACGCCGCCGCCACGCAGATCCTGATCGCGGATCTGGCGCGCGGAATCGCCGCCAAGATCGAGGCGGGCGTCATTGCCTCACCCGTCAGAACGCCCCTGACGGATGGCGCGTCTGGCGCTGATTTCCGCGCGCGCGTCTGACTAAGGGCCATGGACGACGAACTTCAACGCACGATTGGCAATCTGATCCGTCTTGGCCACGTCAAGTCGGTCGAAGGTGCGCGCGCCGTCGTCACCACGGGCGAAGAGGACACCCCGCCCCTGCTCTGGCTGTCTCTGGCCGGAGCCTATGCCTTGTTCCGCACGCCCTCGGTCAATGAGCAATGCGTCATCCTCTGTCCCGAAGGCGATATCGAAGGCGGTATCGTCCTCGCCGGTCTGTTTTCCGACACCTTCCCGGCACCGGCGGACGGCGACCACCTGCATCTGAAACTGGCTGACGACGGCTCGGTCGATTACGACCCGGCGGGCAAGCTGCTCCTGCTGACGCTGGCCAATTCGATCCTGCGCATCGTTGTCAAGCAGATGAAGATTGTCGGCCCGGTGAAGATCGAGGGCGATGTCGAGGTCACCGGTAAAATCACCGCGACCGGCAAGATCAAGTCCGACGAAGAGGTCGAAGCGGCGGGCGTCAAGCTGACCACCCACGTCCACCCCTACCCCGGTCTCCCCGGCAAGACGCAAAAGCCGGAGGTCCTGCCATGAGTGGCATGAACGTCATCACCGGCAAAGCCATTACTGGCCTCGACCACATCCGCCAGTCCCTGGTCGATATCCTGAGCACCCCGGTCGGCTCGCGCATCATGCAGCGCGATTACGGCTCCTACGTGCCGGGGCTGATCGACGCCCCGCTGAACACGGCCCTGCCGATGAAGCTGATCGCTGCCACCGCCACGGCCATCCGTCGCTGGGAACCGCGGCTGAAGCTGATCAAAGTCGCCCTCTTCGGCAATGCCGCCGGTCGCGGCGGACTGAGCATCACCGCCTATCGCCTCGACGTTCCGGCGTCGGACCCCGTCACCATCCAAATTCCGCTCTGAGGTCCCCATGCCCGAAATTCACCACGGCATTTCCACTACCGAGTCCGCCACCGGCGCACGCGCCATCAACCTCATCTCGACCGCGATCATCGGTCTGGTCGCGACCGCGTCGGGCGAAGGGCTGGACGAAGACGTCTTCCCACTCAACCGCCCGGCCCTGATTACCGATGTCCGCACGGCCATCGGTAAGGCCGGTAACGACGGCACCCTGAAGAAGGCGCTTGAGGCCATCGCCGACCAATGCTCGCCGACCATAGTCGTGGTACGCGTCGAAAAAGGCGAGGATGACGCCGAAACCGCCACCAATGTCATTGGCGACACGGTCGATGGTCAGTTGACCGGCATGAAGGCCCTGCTGGTCGCGGAATCGCAAATCGGGGTCCGCCCCCGCATCCTCGGTACGCCCGGCCTCGATACACAGGCAGTCATCACGGCCCTGATGCCGATTGCCAAGGAACTGCGCGCCTTCGTCTATGCCAAGCCGCCCGCCGAAACGATCGCCGCCGCCATCGCCGCCAAGCCGACCTACGGCGACCGCGAACTAATGCTGATCTGGCCGGATTTCACCGGCTGGGAAGGCGATGCCGTGGCCCGCGCGCTGGGCACCCGCGCCCGCATCGATCAGGAAGTTGGCTGGCATAAGTCCCTGTCCAACTACGTCGTCAACGGCGTTACCGGCATCGACAAGGACGTCAGCTGGAACATCGAAGGCAAGACCGGCGATGCCAAGCTGCTCAACGATGCGCCGATCACGACGCTCATCCGCAACAATGGCTTCCGCTTCTGGGGCAACCGTACCTGCTCCGCCGATCCGAAGTACGTCTTCGAAGTCGCCGTCCGCACCAACCACGTCCTGCGTGAAACCATCGCCCTCGGCCTGCAGTGGGCCTCCGATCAGCCGCTGACGCCATCGCTGATGAAGGACACGCTCGAAAGCATCAACGCGGCTTTTGACGATCTCAAAGGCCAAAAGAAGATCATGGGGGCTTTGGCCTGGTGGGATGCGTCCATCAATTCGGCCACGACCCTGGCCAATGGAAAGGCGCGAATACGTTACAAATTCACGGCGGTCGCGCCGATGGAAAGCCTCGATCTGCTGATGGAGATCACCGACGAATTCTACGTCGATTTCGCCGACGCCCTCGCCCAGCTTTAATTTCAACCCCCTCTCCCTTGAGGGAGAGGGTTGGGGTGAGGGGGAAATGCCCGCCCCGACCTCAAACGGAGCCCACACATGAAACTCCCTCCGATCCTCAAAAACTTCAACCTGTTCGTCAATGGCGCGTCGTTCCTGGGCGAAATGGCCTCCGCCACCCTGCCCAAGCTCGCCCGGCTGACCGAAGACTATCGCGGCGGCGGCATGTCCGGCGCGGCGGAAATCGACATGGGCATGGATAAGCTCACCATGGAGCTTAAGCCCGGTGGCCTGATCCCCAAGTTGCTGGGGCAATTTGGCAACCCTAAGATCGACGGCGACCTGCTCCGCTGGGTCGGGGCGTACCAATCCGACGGCGACGGAACCTATACCGCGCTCGATATCTACACGCGTGGGCGCTTCAAAGAATTCGACCTAGGCTCGTCTGAGGCGGGCTCCAAGAACGAGCAGACCATCGCCTACACCCTCACCTACATCCGCATCGTGGTGAACGGCATCGAGCACCTCGAATACCAGATCAGCCCGCCGATCTTCAAAGTCATGGGCAACGACCGCGATGCTGAGCTGCGCGCCATTTTGGGCGTCTAACCCTTCCTTTCCCGGAAGCCTTAGCCCCGGCGTGTCCATCCCCTGCGCGCCGGGGCCTTTCTCTTAAAAGAAAAGCTAGATCATCCGTGACCACCAGAACCATCAAGCTTTCGACCCCGATCAAGCGCGGCGACACTGAAATCACTGACATCGTCCTGACCAAGCCGAAGTCCGGCGCGCTTCGCGGCCTGCAGATCACGACGCTACAGATGGGCGACGTCAATGCCCTGGCCAAGCTGCTGCCGCGCATTACCGAACCCAAGCTGAACGAAAACGACATCGACGCCATGGAGCCCGAGGACCTGGCCGAATTCGCCGACGAGGTGGCCGGTTTTTTGATGAACTCGGCGACCAGGGAATTCCTGAAAGCGTCGACGAGCTGATCCGCAATATCGCGGCCATTTACCACTGGCCCCCCGACTACCTGCTCAACCTCGACCTGCCCGACCTGATCGAGGAACACGCCGGGGCCATGAAACGCTACAACTTGATGAACGGCATCAAAGACAATGGCTGATCGTAAGCTTGCCCTGAACCTGATTTTCAACGGCACCGGCAATCTGTCGGCCATGATGCGGCGCATGGTCGGCGAAGGCGGTCAGGCCCGTCAGGCGCTGAAAAAACTGAGCGACGAGGCCCGCCTGCAGAAGAAGGAAATGTCCGACCTGCAGAAGAGTCTGGCGGGTGCGTCGGGCAATGTCACCGACCTGATGAACAAGGAAAAGGCGCTCGCCGCCGCCATCGCCAAGACCAACAGCCAGCTGGAGCGTCAGAAAGCCGCCATCGCGCGGCAGGGGCGGGCCGACGCCATGGGCCGCGCGGCGCAGGACGCGGGCACCAAGAACCTGACCACCGGGGCCACGGTCGGGGCCGGACTGTTTTTCGCCGGCAAGATGGCCACCGATTATCAGGATGGCATGACCGACATCCAGCAGAAGGCGGATCTGTCGGCGGCGGCCACCGCCAAGCTCGAGCGCAATATCATGGCGTCGGCAAAGGCCGCGAAGCAGCTGCCGGAGAACATGCGTCAGGGCGTCGATATCCTGGCTGGCTTCGGCATGACGCCGGAACAGGCGGCGCAGATGATGACGCCGATCGGGCGCGCCGCCACGGCGTACCGTGCCGAAATCTCGGACCTCAGCGCCGCGTCTTACGCCAACTTTTCAAACCTCAAGGTGCCGGTCGATCAGGCAGCGGGCGCGATCAACGCCATGGCGCAGGCCGGGAAGATGGGCGCGTTCGAAATCAAGGACATGGCCAGCTACTTCCCGTCCCTCACGGCGCAGGCCCAAGCCTTCGGCCAGACCGGCACCGCCGCCGTCGCGGATCTCGCCGCGGCGCTTCAGATTGCGCGCAAGGGCGCGGGATCTTCCGAACAGGCGGCGCGCAATGTCGAAAACCTGTTGGCCAAGATCAACATGGAAGACACTATCAAGAATTTCGCCGCCTTCGGCATCGACCTGCCGAAGGCCATGAAGAAGGCCTATGCCGAAGGCAAGACGCCACTCGAGGCCATTGCCGAGCTGACGCAAAAGGCCACCGGTGGCGACCTCAGCAAAGTCTCGTTCCTCTTTGGCGACATGCAGGCCCAGGGCGCAATTCGCCCGCTCATCCAAAATCTTGAGGAATACCGACAGATTCGCGCAGAGGCGGCGAAGGCCGGTCAGGCAGGGTTGGGCAAAGGCGTCGTCGACGCCGACTTCGCCCTGCGCGCGCAGAACGCCTCGGTGCAGGCGCGCGCGCTTCAGGGCAATCTGATCGCCATCGCCATGACCGCGGGGCAGCACTTGCTCCCGACCTTCGCCGCCCTCTCTGAGAAGGCCCTGTCCCTGACCGAACGCTTTTCGGTCTGGGCCGCGAAGAATCCGGCGACTCTGGATCTGATCGTCAAGCTGGTGGCGGGCTTCGCCGCACTTAATCTGGGGCTTGGCGCGGCGCGTCTGCTGTTCGGCAATCTGGTCGGTCCCACCATGTCCCTGTTCAACGGCCTTGCGAAGCTGGGGCAGGCCGGGCCGATTCTGGTCAGGGCGTTCGGGATGATGCGGATGGCGGCTATGTTCCTCGCCCGCGGAGTCATGCAGGCGGGCCTGATGATGATGGCCAACCCGATCGTTCTGGTCATCACCGCCATCGTCGCGGCGATCGCCATCGCTGCCTATTTCATCTGGAAATACCGCGACAAGATCGCCGCGGCATTCACCACTCTGGTGACCTGGCTGGCGCAGGTCTGGACCAATATCAAGGCCGCCATCGCCACAGGTGTGCGCATGGCGCTTCAGGCCTTCATGCTCTTCACCCCGGCGGGCTGGCTGCTGCGCCTGGTCCCCGGCATGTTGAAGATCGGCGGTCAGATCATGGACGGCCTGATCCAGGGCATCAAGGATAAGCTGAGCGCCGTCAAAACCATGATCCTCGGTATCGCCGGTAAAGTGGCGGGTTGGTTCAAGGGGGTGTTGGGCATCCATTCGCCGTCGCGCGTTTTCATGGCCTTCGGCGGTCATATCTCCAACGGGCTGGCGATCGGTATGCAGAACGGCATGAAGGCCCCGCTGCGCGCGGCGCGCAACATGGCGGCGGGGACGCTGGGGGCTGCGGCGCTGGCGGCGTCGCCCTCCATGGCCGCAGCGCCCGCGCCCGGCGCATCGGTCACCTTCGGTTCGGTCACCATCCATATCCACACGACGGCCAACCAGAACCCTCAGGATATCGCCACCGCCGTGCGTGCGGAACTTGAGGCCATGGCCCGCACCACGGCCACCCGCGCGCGCGGCAGCTACGGAGACGACGCCGAATGATGATGGCCCTCGATCTCTTCGTCTTCGAGCTGGCCAGCCTGCCCTATCAGGAACTGGCCAAGCGGCTGGAATGGCGTCACGCCCAGGCCGAACGCTTCGGCGCGCGCCCGGCATCGCAGTTCGTCGGACCCGGTGCCCATAAGGTCACCCTGTCCGGCGCGCTCTATCCCGGCGAGGTCGGGTCGTGGTCGGCTCTGTCGACGATCGAGGCCATGGCCGACACCGGCGAGGCCTACCTGCTCATTTCCGGCACCGGTGTCGTGCTGGGCGAATTCTTCATCCGCAGCCTGGATACGCGCGAAAGCATCTTCTTCGTCGACGGCGTGGCGCGCAAGGCGGATTTCACTCTGGAACTGGAAAGGTCCGAACTATGACGCTTGCCATCATCATGGCGCTACAAACCGCCCTGCTCGCTTTAAAATTCGACATCGGGAAGATCGATGGCGATCTGGGGCCGAAGACTCTGGCCGGGCTTCTGGCCTATCTGGCCGGACGCGCGATCGATGTGCAGATCCGCACCTATGCCGACGCCCTTGCGCCCGAAATGAAGGCGCGCGGCATCAATACGCCCCTGCGTATTGCTCATTTTCTCGCCACCATCATCCATGAAACCGCAGGCCTGACGCGGTTCGAGGAGAACCTCGCCTATTCGAAGCCGGAGCGCCTCGACGCCCTGTTCAGCAACGTCAAGGGCCTTGCCCACGCCGCCAGCCTGATCAAGGCGGGCGTCATCGCTATCGGCAACTGCATCTATGCCGGTCGCGGCGGCAACGGCGATGAATCGAGCGGCGACGGCTATCGCTTTCGCGGACGTGGGCCGTTTCAGCTCACCCTGCGTGACAATTATCGCATGATGGCGGCCAAGCTGAACGTGCCGCTCGAGGTCGATCCGGATCTCGCTCTGCGGCCGGAAATTTCGGCGCGCATCGCCGGACAGTACTGGGCCGATAAATCGCTCAATAAATTTGCCGACCTCGGGGCCTCCGATACCATCCGGGCGCGCGTCAACGGAACGGCCATGGCGGGCCTGAGCGACTGCCAGCGCCTCGCTGACAAAGTCCTGAAGCTGTTCAACTGATGGCCGGGTCCATGCCGATCGCCGCGTGGCAAGTGACGCTCGACGGCGTGGACCTGACGGCGCGCCTGGCACCGCGGCTGATTGCCCTGACCCTGACCGAAAAGCGCGGCAATGAGGCCGATCAGCTCGATATCGAGATCAACGACTCGGACGGCGCACTCACCATGCCGAAAAAGGGTGCCGTGCTCACGGTCGCGCTCGGCTGGCTTCAGGGCGACGGCCTGCCGCTGGGCCTGATCGACAAGGGTAAATTCAAGGTCGATGAGGTCAAGTGGAAGGACAACCCCGACGGCTTCACTATCACGGCGCGGTCGGCGGATTTCACCGACGAATTCAGTGTCAAGCGCGAACGGTCGTTTGTCGGCAAAACCGTGGCCGACATCATCGGCACCATCGCCGTCGCCCACGGCCTCAAACCCCTGGTCCATCCGGCACTGGCCCCCAAGATTGTCAAAGCCCTTGGCGGTCGCGCCATGTCCGACGCTGCCCGCCTCAAGGCCCTCGGCAAGACCTACGACGCCGTGGCCACCGTGAAGGCCGGAAACCTGCTCTTTGCGCCCATCGGCAATGGCCAGAGCGCGACAGGCAAGGGCCTGCCCGCCCTCGCCTTCGATCGGCGCGACACCAGCCCGGGCCAAACCTACGAAGAGGTCGCCCGCGAAGACTATGGTGGGGTTACCGCCGTCTGGCACGATCAGGCCAAGGGCCAGCAGAAGAAGGTGACGATCGGCGCGGGCACGACCTCAAAGAAGCCGAAGCGCCTGGGCCGCGTCTATCATAGCGAGGCTGCCGCCACCCAAGCGGCGCAGGCGGAATATACCCGCACCGCGCGGGCTAAGGCGAAGATGTCCTTCTCCCTCGCCCTGGGCCGTCCGGACGCCTTCCCCAACCGACCCGTCACCCTGACCGGCTGGAAGACCGCCATCACGGCCCACATCTGGGTTATTGTCGAATGCAGCCACAAGATGGACGGCCAAGGCGGGCTGACGACAGCGCTACAGCTGGAGTCGAATTAAATTGTTTGCAGATCGGCGTTATGTTATAGTGATCGCAATCCTAAGGTCGCGGGTTCGAATCCCGCCACTTCCACCATCTATGGGGGTGTAGCTCAGCGGCAGAGCGCGGGACTGTACTTAGCGCCGCTCCCTTCGGGTAGAGCGGCGCAACCATTTTAAGCCGCCACAGACAGCTTGATGCCCAAGGCTTTTACGACAGCCAGAAGCGTTGACAGCGTCGGATTTCCCGTGCTGCCGAAGGCTTTATAGAGGGTTTCGCGCGATAATCCGGTCTCGCGCGAAAGGTCTGTGATGCCATGCGCGCGCGCGACATCGTTAAGTGCAACGCGGATTTCTTCGGCGTCACCTTCCTCGAACACAGCGGCGAGGTAAGCCGCCGCTGTTTTCGGATCTTCGAGGAATTCCGCCACATCAAAGGGTCGGATCATTTCCATTTCATATATCTTTCGCAATATCCTTGGCGAGCCGGATATCCGCATCTTGAGATCCCTTATCCCCTCCACAGAGAAGAATGACGATCTCCTCACCGCGTCGGGTGAAATAGAGGCGGTAGCCTGGGCCTGAATGAATGCGCATTTCGCTAACGCCATCCCCAAGGGATTTGTAATCCCCCGGATTACCGTCAGCTTGCAGTCGCTTCAGTCGCCGCAGAATTTGGACACGGGCCGCTCCGTCCTTAAGCTCCTTTAGCCATTTGGAAAAGCGGTCGGTTTGTTGAATGCTGATCATAAGAATTAAACTTTCTTATTTTGAATAATTGAATGCTCGGGTTCATTTCCGTAGTCCTTTCAGGGTTCTAACCAGAATTTTTAGCACCCCCTGGCTGTAGGGGTTGCGTGTACTATAGTTGACATACCCCAAACTGTCAACTTTATTTCACACTCATCCCTTGACTCTTCCCGCATCAAGAAGCAGAACGTAACCGGAACATTAATTGAGTCCGGAGGGGTCGCCATGAAGCTGTACGACGGGTGCTGGGTGTGGCGCGTAGGAGAAGACCAGCCGCGTCAGGCCTTCGAAGACACCAAAATCAAAGAGGTGTTTATCATCGGTGGCGAATACTACCTCGACGGCAAACCCATGCCCGCCCTGCCCTATCCGCCGAAGATCCTGCGCGTCCTCACCCCCGAAGAAGCCCACGCCACCATCGCGCCCGAGATACTCAACCCGTCCAAGAACCTGAGGGCGTAGGCGTGTCATGCGTAAACCTCAAAACCCTGAGGTCATGTATCTCGATTTCAACGGCTTCTTCGCCTCGACCAGCCAGCTGCAGCATCCGCACCTGAGGGGCAAGCCCGTCGGGATCATCCCTCACGAAGGAAACGGCAATACCTGCATCATCGCCTGCTCTAAGGAAGCCAAGGCCTTCGGCGTTCAGAACGTCATGCCTCTGCCCATCGTGCGGCGGCTATGTCCCGATATCATCCTGTGGCCGCAGGAGGTCGATCTCTATCGCCGGGCGCACAATTACCTGATGGCCGAGGTGGAAACCGTCGTGCCGATCGATGCGGTCAAATCGATCGACGAACTGTGTTCGGTCATCAGCGACACCGACCGCGCCAACCCCGCCGCCCTGGGCCGCGAGATCAAGCGACGGCTGCTGAAAGAGGTCGGGCCGTGGATTACCTGCTCGATCGGCTTCGCGCCGAATCGTCTGCTGGCCAAGATCGCCTGTAAGGACGGCGGGCGGGACGGCAACAATGTCTGGCACCCCGACCATGTACCGGAATTCCTTAACCACATCCTGCTCAAGGACATCCCGGGCATAGGCCCCGGCACGCTGCAGCGGCTCTATAAGGCGAAGATCGGCACGGTCGAATGCCTGAGAACCGCCGCGCCGAAACACCTGCGGCAAATCTGGGGCAATGTGGCCGGCGAGCGCATGTGGTACGCCATCAACGGTTACGACATCAAGGCCCAGCCGACCTCGCGATCACGCTATGGCCACAGCCGGGTCTTGCCGCCTGTGTTCCGGTCGCTTGAGGCCTGCCGCCATATCACCCGCATTCTGGCCACCAAGGCCGCACGGCGGATGCGCCGGGACAAGTGGTCGTCGTCGAAGCTCTATCTGGGCCTTGCGGGCTATTTCGGCGGTTACTGGGTGCGGGCGCACCACATGCCCGCCATTTGCGACGACATGGGCGTCCTTGACACGCTGGAGCGACTGTGGGCCAGGGCGATGCGTGAGCTGCCGCCCGGCATCGTCCTGCTCAGGGCCGACGTGGTGCTCGACGAGTTGACCCTGACCGCGCAGCGCCAGCTCGATTTTCTGGCCGACGACGAACTGACGCGCCAACGTCAGGAGGCCATCACCGCCGCGCTCGATGCGCTCAATAAGCGCTACGGCAGCACCGTCGTCACCGTGGGGCCATGGTCGAACCCCGCCGCCGACCGTCTGGGGGCGAAGATATCTTTCACCCGCATCCCGCGGCGCGAGGACGCCTGGTGACATGAGCTGGAAGACGGAAACCAGCCTCGCGGATCTCGATGCCGAGGCCCAGATCGAGGTGACCTGCAAAGACCCCGAGTGCGACCACATGCGTTACGAACTGGCCGGGGATCTGCGCCAGCGCAAAGGCTTCGCCCGGCTCTACCTCGACGAGGTCGAAGCGCGGCTTACCTGCGGCTCCCGTGGCTGCGGCCACGCGGTGCGCCTGCAGATCATGCTGGATTTACACGAAGAGGGTTTTGTGGCTGGAATGCCGTAACGAGGGAAGGCGAACATGAACGATATTATCAAAGCAGCCACTGAAACTTTTTCTAAACAAGGTTCATCAGCGATTGGCTCGGCCATAAATCTGATAAGTCAACCCGCCACAAATTATCTGTCAGACTGGATAGGTTACAAAGGCGGAGATGCCCTGCGCGTCCGTAGGTTGGAACGAGCGGCCCGACTCATTGACGAAGCGCGTGAAAGGTTGGCCAAACGAGGGATAGATGCCCAAGAGCCCAGCCCGTCCGTCGCCATTCCACTAATTGAAACGGCCTCCCTTGAAGAACGTCCAGAGATTGCTGAAATGTGGCTCAAATTATTGGCAGCAGCTCATGATCCCGCAACGGCAAAACGGGTCTCGAAATTCTTCATTGAAGCCATCGGAAAGATGGAACCCGACGACGCGCTAATCCTGAATGCTATATATGACTTAGAGGACGAACGAAAAAGCTGTAATTGGAAAGTCGACGAATTACGGATCTGCCTAAATGGAAACTTTAGTTGGAGCCAGATAGTAATATCATTCACGAACATGGTGGGCATCGGTTTGCTCCAACCAATAAATCATGGTGCAGGTCAGATCGAGTATAAAGAGGTAACCCTCTCAGCAAGAGGGAGAGAATTGTTAAGATTGTTAGGCAAGACAGATCAGCATGTGTAATCGTTATCGTAACGACAAAGCCATCGCCACGCTGTTTGAAGATTTCAGCCAGGTCGAGCTATTCGCTGACGACGGTCACAGCCGAGGCCGCAACGAGCCGTTCCTGACCGAGTTTTTCCCGTCCTACGCCGCGCCGATTATCACGCGCGATCCGGAGGCAGGCCTGCGCCTCGAAGAGGCGTTGTGGGGGATGCCGACGCCACCGCAGTTTCTGAAAACAAAGACCGGCAAGCCGATGTCGTATGACCCCGGCGTCACCAATGTCCGCAATACCAACTCGCCTCATTGGCGTCGGTGGCTGGGCGTCGAGCACCGTTGTCTTGTGCCCTTCACATCGTTTTCAGAACCCGACGCGGCGCATAAGCTGCACTGGTTCGACTTCGTGGGTGATGCGCCACCCGTGGCCTGTTTCGCCGGTATTACCGATACCCTGTCGCGACAGATCAAGGCCCGCGATCCGGAGCCGACCTCGGGCCGGTTCTACGCGTTCCTGACGACCGAACCGAATGCCGTCGTCGGCCCGGTCCACGCCAAGGCCATGCCGGTCATTCTGACCACACCGGAAGACTGCCGCATCTGGCTTAGTGCGCCGTGGGAAATAGCCAAGGCGTTGCAACGCCCCCTGCCCGACCAAATCTTGCGCTTGATGTCTGAGGCCTGATCGGCTGGAGAATTAAGGTGTCTGGCAAAAACCGCCATGGCTATGGTCGGGGCGGTTCAGAATACTTTGGAACAAAGTTGTTATAAAACCCACCGTCGAAATCCCATTTGAAATGATTGAGAAAATCGCGCCCCAGCAGCAGATCCTGCGGAAAACGGTCACCCCAGTTTTTTTCTTCATAGACGTCGAAGTCACCTTGAAACGGTACGCCCGGAATCCAAATACGTGCGCGATACTTCACTAAGTTGGCATCACCGGCTGCCGAGCTACCTGCCGCCTCACCGATCGCGGTCAAACCCAGCTTCTTCACAAGATCCGACCGGATGTGAATATGTGACGCGCCACCGTCGACAACTCCGATTGCGGGCACGGTAGTTTGTAAATTGTTTAACGAACAAATCGCCATGACGACCGACGGATGGCCAGCCACCCGGTCTTCAGTCGGTATTTTAAAGCGGTCAATATATTTTACTGAGATCATGATCTTGTATGTCCCTTTGCTTTAACGCGCCATGTCCGACGCTGCCCGCCTCAAGGCCCTCGTCGAGACCTACGCGGCCGTTTTAGCGACCGGTAGCGTCAAGGAACTCTTTGACAGCGTGAGCATATCCGACCAACTGATCTATATATTCAACGTAATGCCGGTTCTGCCCTACCCTTGCTTTCGTGGCTGCGGGCGGCACGGATCTATCCTGTTATCAGGTCAGGCAGCGACAGGCCGTCTACATATCGAAGTGGGACATACCCGGACGTGTCGGCGAATGCCTCTAGTTATTTCTCAGAGCCTTTAGGCATTATAGCGTCAGGCGCAGCTCCCTCTTGATGAAGGACTGAATTAACAAGGGCGAATCCCATTATTGTCGCCGCTTGGATGCGCTCGCCGCTCTGCTTTGCTTCTGAAATAACAGAGGCGCGGGTGTCACCATCGGCTATTTTTTTGAATAAGGTGAATGAGTACGCTTTTTCATAATAAGCATCTCCCATTTTATTGACGGCCTCCTGCAATTGTTTCGCCCCGTCGGCGGAAACGTAGACCGGTGGCTTAAGGTTTTTCAGTCTTTGGGCGGCGTCATAACAAGCTGGTTGTCCGGACTGAGCGGCTTCGTACATGGCGACGGCGTCATTATTCTCCGCCGCCAACGCGATTTTAGTGCCGTACGCATCACAATTTGCCGCCCGATCGATAATTTCCTGCACATAGTTCCGCGCCTGATTATTAATCAGCTCCTGCGAAAATTCGGCCTTAGCCGCTTGGGAAGATGAAGACGAAATCGAGGCAGCCAATTGCTGCGTATTTTTTTCATCTGCACTTGGCGCAACCGGCGGCAACAGGGCCGCGCCAACAGCGAACAATAGAAAGCTCGCGAAAACACCAAATGAACTCTGCTTTCTAGTCTTGATGATAAATTTGGGCTGCGGAAAGATCGTCAGCACAATGCATAGAAAAAACAACGCCAACGAGACGAGAAGGATAAAGCCGCCCATAAAAAACCCCTGCCCTCAGTAAGGGAAACAGGGGTCGCATATCCGCGTTAGTTGAGTCAAGCCTAGCGCGACATATCCGCGATCTGGGCGGATTTATCCATCATGGTTTCGCAGGCATGGGCGCAGACAAACAGGTGGTTACGAATTGTCGCGGGCGGCAGATCGGCCATATGCAGTAAGGCCCGGCGCAGGTGAAACATGCCCTCATGGATATCGCGACCCGCGATGTAAATGTCTTTTCTATCCATGTCGTTCATGCTTACGCCCCTCGTTAATAAAGAATCCATAAAGAGAACATATACGGAACATTAAATAGGAAAAAAAGCCCCCAATCAGGGAGCAAGTTAATAATTTTTGGATACGGTACCGTATCATGTTGCCGCCATCAGGAGGCCTCCCTTCTTAGCGCGGCGCTGGCGAACCTGGTATTTTACCTTCGCCACCGCCATGATCGACGGCTTTAGCTCAGGGTCGGCGTGATCGTACTGGATTGCAGCCCTGCCCCCCAGATGGACCGCCACGCCCCGCGGCACACACTCCCAGTTCTCCGGCGAGGTGTTGGTGCGGTCGCCGTCGAGGCATTTCAGAACGTGGCCCTCGGGCACGGGGCCGTGCTGCTGCTCCCAAAGGTAACGATGCTTGTGCATGTACCTCCGGCTATGGCCGGTGTGCGGATTGACCTGGTCGACGCTCATTTCAATGTAGCCGTCTTTTCCGACGCGTTCATGACCGAAGAATTTGCGGTTGGCAGGCACAGACCCTTTCTTGAATCGTGTGGCTGCGCTGTTCGGGTGAAAGGGCATTTTCTGCCCCTCGTTGTGCGGGACATTATCAGGCTCGATACGGCCCGTGCGACCGGTCAACCAGCCCTTACGTTTGCACAGAGCGTTATAGTTCTGAAAGGCTACGTCATCCCGAGCGAAGGTCTCGACGAAAAGCTTATGCGCCTCCTTCCGGACCATCGTCTTGTGCCGCTCGATCCAGTCGAGTTCAGCCTCGCTATAGGCTATCCAGACACCTTTCATGACCCGGCCCCTTTGAGAAGCGGCAGGTACGGCTCCGGACTGGAACCATATTCGGCAGCCAGCTTTGCGGCCTGAAGCTGCAGGTTGGCGTTTTTAACGATCTGATCGGCTATGCCGACGATCGCCTCCCCGCGCCGGGCCTCGGTTTCGATTTGATCAGGTGTCAGGTTTTCATCACCGAGCCGCTCGAGCTGGGCGAACAGGTGGTTGTTCAGGTCGGTGAGCTTGTTTTTCACAACACCCTCCCACCGGTGAGACCGAACAGGTGCGCCAGCGCGGTCAGCACCGTCAGGGGCCGGTCGCGCGGATCGATCATTTTCCTGGCGTCAGGAAAATGATCGAGGGACTCCGTTCTTTGCAAAATTTGCAAAGAAGGTGGCGCGCCCCGTAGTTCCGACGACGGCAGATAGGCGCAGCCGCGCGCCTTGGCTTCCCAGATCGCGCGGGTCTCAGGATCTTTGGCCCGACCCGCCGCCGCGAGCAGCCGCGCCGCCAGAACCTCGCGCCGGAGCCGTTCGGTCTTTCCGATTCGGCGGGCTTCTTCCAGATAGATGATCTGCGCCGGTTTGCGCACCGGCGCCGCGACCATCGACGTATTGAGAACGATGGCAGTCAATGTGGCCTCCCCTCGCGCGCGCCATAACGACGGGCCTGTCGGCAAGCCAGACACTGACAGGGGTCGGCCTTTGGACCAACGCCCGACAGCATGTCGATAATCTGAGCGCGCATCTTTTCCGCGTCTTCAAGACTGGAAAGCGTCTTAACGGCGTCCAGAACCTCGCAAACGAAGCCGATCGTCAGCCCTACCGTTTCGCGGTGCGTCAAAGCGCCATGCGACATCAGCAACGTCTTCGCCGCGTCGGTTCCGGATCGATAGATGGCCACAAATTCGGGCGTCAGGTTCGAGGTTTGCAATTCTTCGATCATGCTACCCTCACCATCGCAAGCGCGGCGTGAGCCTTGGCCGACAGGTCATCAAGACCCTGCCAGTATTCATCGTTACCACTGGTCTGCCGCTGCTCGATCTCGCTATCGACTTCTGGCAATAGCCCAGACAACGCCGCGGCCAGCAAAGGCAATGGCGCGAGCGCCTTCTCGACCTGATCGAGGACGGCCTGCATGTCGCTCAGGTTGGTTAAGCCCGTAGCGGAGAAGACCCGTAATCCCGTTTCCTCGCCAATCGTGTACGGATGTTCGTCGCGCTCTTTGCGTTGCCGCAGCAGCTCGTCGCGCTGCACATAGACGCAACAGGCGTTCGTGAATTCCGGCGCAAGATCGATGGGAAGCGCGTAAGTGATTTCCGCCGGCGCATCATTATAGGCCTGTGCAATGGGGTAGCCCATCTTCAGGACGGACTCGCGCTCATATCGGCCCGCTTCGCGCAGAACACCCGTATAGCCCTGCCCGTTCGGTCGCCAGAACAAATCGCGCTTGATCAGTACATGATCCGACATCTACGCGGCCTCCAGCTGGGGGCCGCAGGAACGGGTCACGGCTTCGGCATCGACGGTGACGATGACCTCACCGGCAATGACGCTGGCCGGATTTTGGCCGGAGGCGACCAGATAATCCCACAGCAGCTTTCCGGCCTCGGGCGTCAGCGGCGGGTGGCCGTAGATTTCGACATAGAGCGAGCGTTTGTCCGGCCAGTTGCCGAAGATGACGCCGGTCGACAGCCCGGCTTCGATGCCGATCAGCCGCAGGGTGGTCAGCTCATACCCGCGCTTTTCAAAGGTTTTGCGCGCGGCATCGAGAACCAGCGCGCGGTTGCGGGCCTTGGCTTGGCCGCGTTTGGATTGAGGTGAAAGGGTCAACGATTAATCTCCCATAGCGTTGCTACGGGAGTCAAAATGAACCAATTTGGTACATTGTCAACCGATTTAAGAAGAAAATTGGTACATTATGAACCAGCTAGTCACCACGAAGAACCACTGGATAAACACCTTGAATTTCAGAGTTGGAGATGAACTCGCTCTCCTCACGGTAGGCAGGCTTTCCATCGTCAGTGAAAGCCTCCATCCGAATAACCTCAACTTGAGCCGGAGTGGTTCGAACATAAAATCGAATCTTGAGTGGGCCGGTTTTAGTCTTGATGACAACCGCCTGGTGACGGCGGGGCGTCCGCTTAATGTGATAGATCACGAAACCTCCAGGCGCGATGTATGGGGAGACATCCTCGTTCAGGACGCGCATGGCCCGAACCTCACCATCCAGCAACGCCGCCAAATCGATGTCCTCACCGCCATCAGTCTCATATACGCCAAGGCCTTGCTGACCCGCAGAAATCGCTCCAGACGGAACGGACGCGGGAAAACGACGACCCGTGTCGAAGATACTGCGCCCCTCGACGACCGCCTGATATTCTGCCTGAAGATCCGCCCTCGTAAGACCCAGCGCTGAGACGACTTGATCCTGAACATCCTCCTTGAGCAGCGCCTTCCGATCTCCGGACTCGTACCGGTTGATCGTCACACGTGAAGTGCCAACCCGTTCGGCCACATCATCGACAGACAAGTCGAGTTTTTGCCGGAGGCGGCGCAAGGCCTGGCCAAGTTGGATGTGTCTTTCGGTCACGATTCGCCCGCTCGCAGTTGGTCTGCGAGCAGGGTGCATCACCGAATTGGCACTATCTATCACCAGCATTTTAACTTTTCAGAAACCATTTCGTTGACAAATGTACCAAATCGGTTCGGTTTGGAACCATATTCTTCAAATCAGCGAATCACTGATGCAAACTTGTCACCACTTCCCCACGCCGCCCCAGCCCGTCCAACGTTGCTCTGCCGATCAGTGGCGGGTCGACCGTAACCTGACCGTAACCGAAATGGCCGACGCGATTGGCGTGAAGCGGCAGGATCTGGGCCGCGCATTGATGCCGATGGATCAGGATGGCTGGCGTGAGGCCTCGCTGACGATCCGCAAAAAGGTACGCGATTACACACAGGGTGCCGTCACCCTCGACGACTGGCCCGAAAAAGTTCCTCCCCGTCCGTGCAATCTGGGCGCGGACGCCCCTGCCCCGTCCGCCGTTCCGCCAGTTCCTGCGGACGGGGCCTTTTTATCTCACCCTAAAGGAGCCGCGTAATGCGCTTTTTTACAAAAGGACCGCATGTTGTCATCGCCCGCGATGCGCTCGCCGCCGCTGACGGCCTGCCGCGCGTTCGCGGCCTCCGGATGGAGGACATCACCGACGCCCTGATCGATCTATGCAAGAAGCATTTGCCGCCTGCGCAAGAGGGCGTTTCTAAGATCGATGTGTTTCGTCAGTACCAGCTACGTCTCTCAGACGGGAGCCTGGTCTATGGAGACAATGAGGCCATCAACGAGCTTAAGGCGCAGCTGTTCGAGGTAGACGCCACGGACAAGCGCGCCGATCAGCACTTCGCGGATCTCGAGCTGGAGCGCATCGCTCACGGTCGCAGCCGCGACCGGGTCGAGGAGCTGTTCAAACAGAAGGCCGAAGCTGACGAACGCGCGGCCACGCTGGGCCGCGAGTTGTGCGAAGGTGCCGCCGCCGCGGCACAGGTCGCTGCGCGCGTCGTCGAACTGGAAAAGCAGCTTGAAGAACGGGCTGCCACGGCGAAGCGTCGGTTGGACCAGATCGGAGAGTTGAACGAGAAGGTCCGCAAGCTGGGCGAAGAGCTGATGGAGCGCCCGACGCAGGAGCGGCTGGATTTCGCGCTCTCTGTTGTCGAAAAGCTGGAAGCCGAGGTTGCCCGTCAGCAGGACGAGATCGCCGCGTGGAAGAACCTCGCGCCGATCGAGACGACCCCGGCGAAAAAGCAGGTCGAAGCCACCAAGGCCTTTCTGGCCGGTGAGGATGTCACAGGCGCGGCTCCGATCGTCATGGCGCGCCCGGCAGACATCGCGCTCTCGCCATTGGCCACCCGCCACGGCAGCGCGGTCATGCAGCTGCTCGACAGTGGTCACAACCCGGATGAAGTCTGCGCGGAACTGAACCGCGAACTCAGCCGTAACGACCGCCTCAACCCGGCAATGATCAAGAGGATCAAGACGGAAATGCGCGCCGCGCAGAACCTGACCAAGGGAGCGGCGTGATGGTCACCAATATTCTCGCGAAGGTTTTCGCTATTGGCGCCGTCGGCGCGATCGTCTGGGCGTTCATTTCGGCGCTGCTCACCGCCGATGTCGCCGAAGTGGTGGCTTGGCTTCTGGTCTTCGGTTTTTCCGTAGCATGGAGAAGCCGATAATGCCCTTCACCCCGTCCGACGCCTCACGCTTCGCGCGTCTGGCCATCGCGCTCATGTCGAACAAATCGACACCGGCGCAGATCCGCTTCGCCGGTCGCGAAGCCGACACCGCCACCTTGCCGCCGTCCGATCACGCCCGGCGATTGCTGGTCGATCTGGTCGTGCGCGCCAAAGCTTTGCCGGACAACGGCAAGGTCCACAACCTTCATATGCTGGCCGAACGTGGCTATGAGGTCGGCATGGACCTCTTGCTCAACGTCCAGAGCTTCGCGGCGCGGGCCGATCTGGAAGCCGCCGTCGCTAGCGCTCAGGCGCGGCTCGGACCAGCAAAGGTCAAAGCCCATGAAATCCGGACTCACGTGGCCAACCACCACGCCTTTGACCGCTTCGCCATGCGCCGCGACCTGCACGATGCGGACGAGATCGCCGCCCGTGAGGTCGCGCCCGACGACGCCCCCCTGCCCTACGCCCAGCGTCAGGCGCTGGCCAAACTGGCCAATGAGTCGGACGAGGCGGCGGAAACCGACCGCGCGCTCGACTACCTCTCCGATCCACCCTGAGCCTCAGGGGCCGCGGCGCTGCGGGGCGTCAACGCGGAGATCGAACCTGTCTTTTGTGTGGAACCTCTATGAAATCCGATATTTTTCAACGTGCGTCTTTTCCCTGCCCCGTCTGTACCGGCAACGCGAAGATCCGCGAAAGCGAGGCGCTTTCGCACACGACGCGCCGCCTTAAGTATCTCTGCCTCGACGTCGAGTGCGGTCATACGTGGGTGGCCCATCTGACCTACGTATCGACCCTGTCGCCGTCGGCGCTGGGGCCGGTGCATCCGATGGGACCACGCAAGCGCCCGCCACCTGAGCCCCTGACTAACCCGCTGATCCGGCCTTTGACCGAAACCCGGAAACCAGCGGCTTAACAGCCTGCCCCAACGACCCAGACCACCCAACGCGGGCGCATGAACCCGCGAACGATATCCCTTTGCCCAGAAGTACCCCCGACCCATGGCCATGCGCGACGACATTATCGAAGAGGTCACCCAACGTCTTAAGGCCGACTACGGCTTCAAGGAAAACGGCAAGTACCTCCAGCAGGGCCGCTGCCCCGATTGCAAAAAGCGCGAGCTGTGGGCCTCGGCACTCAACCCGTCGATCCTCCATTGTCAGCGTGGCAATCAGTGCGGTCGCGATTTCGACATCAAGGATCTCTACCCCGAAATTTTCGACACCTGGTCGAGCCGTTATCAGCGCACCGACAAAGAGCCCGACGCCGCCGCCGACGCCTATCTGTCCGGCGCGCGCGGCCTGCGCATCGGTCGGCTCAAAGGGTCGTACAGTCAGGACCTTTATCAGGATCCGTACAAGAAGGATCTGATCTCCGCCACCGTGCGCTTTCCGCTCCCCGGCGGGTCCTACTGGGAGCGCCTGATCGACCAGCCGGGCCGCTTCGGCAAGCGCAAGGCCAATTTCAAAAAGGGCGGGTCTCACGGCGGTTTCGCGTGGATGGCCCCGGATCAGCCGATCGAGGTGCTGGCGAAGGCACAGCGCATCTGGATCTGCGAAGGCATTTTCGACGCCGCCAGCTGGCAGCAGATCGGCGAACACGCCGTCTCCTGCATGTCCACCAGCACATATCCAGAACACTGGCTCAAGGCCCTGCGTAAGGCCTGCGCCGACCTCGACCTGCCACAGCCGGAGCTGATCTTCGCGTTCGACACGGGCAAATCGGGTGAAGAGTCGGCGCGTAAATTCGTCGATAGAGCGCGCGAAGAAGGCTGGACGGCTACCGCCGCCATGCCGCGCGCCGAAGGCGAAGTCGGCAAGCGCGATTGGAACGACCTGCTGCGCCGCAACCTCCTGCGGCCCGAAGATATCGAGCAGTACCTATGGTACGGCAAGATCCTGCTGGCTGCCGACGCGCATGAAAAGGCTGTGCTGCTGTGGGAAAAGCACGAGTGGTCATCCTTCTCCTTCGTGTTTCAATCGCGCACCTGGTGGGCCAGTTTCGACCAGGCCAAGATCAACGAGGCGATCGAGAAAGAATCGATATCGCGCAAATCGGCCGCGCGACGGTGCTGCAACGTGTCGGAAATAGCCAATTGTGCCTTCCGGATCTTGTACAGCCAGTACAACAAGGCGCTGGACGAACGCACCTTCTATATGTCGATCACGACGCCGTGGGCCAAGGAGCCCTATGGCGCGCGATTCACCCCCGCCGCCCTGACCGCGTCGTCTGAGTTCAAAAAGGTACTGCTGGGCGCGGGCAACGGCGCGCACTGGACGGGCTCCGGCTTTCAACTCGATAAGCTGCTCGCGCCCCAGTACGTCAACCTGAAAACCGTCGAAACGCTCGACTTCACGGGCTATTCGAAAGAACACGGCGTCTATGTCTTCGGCGATATCGCCGTCCAGAACGGTCGCGTCATCGATATCAATCGCGAAGACTATTTCGACTGCGGCAACGCGCTGCTTAAGCTGAAGACCACAGACCGCATCTGTGAGATCGAATACGACGCTGAAAAGTTCGATACCTCGTGGGTCGATACGATCTACCGAGCCTATGGCTGCCACGGCATCGTCGCCCTGAGCTTCGCGGTCGCGTCGATGTTCGCCGAACAGATCCGCGCCTTTCAAAAATCCTTCCTCTTTCTCGAATGCTCAGGCCTGCCCGGCACCGGCAAGACAACCCTGATCGAGTTTATCTGGAAGCTCTACGGTCGCGAAGGCTACGAAGGCTTCGACCCGTCCAATGCCACCTTCGCGGCCCTCAGCCGCAACATGGCGCGCACCGCCAATATCCCGGTCGTTCTTATGGAAGGCGACCGCGAAGACGGCGGCGCCCACACCAAGAAATTCGACTGGAACCAGCTTAAGACCTCCTACAATGGTCGCCCCTTTCGCGAAACCGGCGTGAAGAACGGCGGCACCGAGACCAACGCCCCGCCCTTCCGCGCCTCAATCTGGATTGAACAAAACTACCCCGTCGTGGCCTCGCCCGCCATCATGGAGCGCATCATTTCGATGAACTTCACGAAAGAGGGCTGGACCGCCGACACCAAAAAGGCGGCGGAAGAGCTGGAGCAATGGCCGATCGAGGATCTGTCCGGCACCATCATCCATATCGTCCGCGCGGAAAAAGACTACATGGAACGCTTCAAAGCGGCCCATCCGAAATACGAACTCGAATTCATCACCGGTCAAAAGCGCGTCCGCAACGCGCGCATCCGCAAATGCGCCGCGCAGCTGCATGCGGGCCTCGACGCCATGGCCCCGCTGCTCAGGATTCCGCAAAGCCTGCTGGCCAAGGTCCACGACCATATCAACGATCTGGCCGTGGAGCGCGACCGCTCGCTCGAAGCCGACCACCCCGTCGTCGCGAAATTCTGGGAAGCCTTCGACTACCTCGCGGCCCTGCACGACGCAAAAGACCCGAACCATATCCTTGGCAAAGGGCTCAACCTGCACCGCAAGGATGACACCCTGATCGCGGTCAACCTGCAGGCCTTCGAAGCCGCCTGCAAACATGCCGGCGTCTCTCATCCGCCGGTCGATGACCTCAAGCGATTCCTCCAGACCTCGAAGTCGAGAAAGTTCGTCGAGGCCAAGACGGTGAACTCGTCCGACTACGGCCACAAGCATTGTTGGGTCTTCCAGACCGAGGACGCCACCAAGGCCGCCAAACCCCAGAAAAAAGGAAACTGAGCATGTTCATGCCCCAGAAAGCGGCGGCAGATCTCTATGCGCGGGCCGTCGAGGCCGTCATCGTCGAACGCAAGGCCTCGACCTCCTTCATCCAGCGCAAGCTTCAGATCGGTTACAACACCGCCGCGTCTCTGATGGATGCGATGGAGCGCGAAGGCGTAGTCAGCAAATCCAACCACGTCGGCAAACGCGATGTGCTGGTCGGCCCTGGTTATAAGCCGAAAGCCGATACCCCGCCGTTCAATACCTCTTTGCCCTCTCCCGTGGGGGAGAGGGACGCCCCGCAGGGGCAGGGTGAGGGGGAACCCCAGCCCGCGCCCGCGCCCGCGCCGAAACCCGAACCCCCAGCCCCGACCGGCCCACCGAAAAAATACACCTGCGACGGCTGCGACTGTGAGGCCATGGGCACCACGGACACGATTCCGCGCGGCTGGTGGACGCAGACCTCTGGCACCTTGGGCACCCTCTGGAAATGCGAGCCCTGCGCGGCAAAGAACGCCAGCCGCATCGCCACTGAGCACATGACGACGGAGCAGATCCTCAACGCCGACACCAGCGGCGACCACCCCGACGTCATCACCGCCGCCGCGCAGGGCCGTCTGCGCACCTTCGTCGAGCGCTTCGAGCGCCTGTTCGAGGATGTGGCCGCGATCCAGAGCGACATCAAGGAAGTCCGCGACGAGGCCAAGGGCGAAGGTTTCGACGTGAAGATCCTAATGCGCGTCGTCCGCGAACGCCGAAAAGACCCGACCAAACGCGAGGAGGAAGAAGCCGTCTTCGACCTCTACGTCTCCGCCATCGGCGGACTCTAACCCCACCACAGCAACAGGAGATCAACATGCTGGAAATCACCATCCGTGGCCCCGTCGCCAGCGGCAAAACGACTATTCAGGAAGAGGCTATCAGCCGCCTGAGAAAAATCGGGGTCAGCGCCTTCAACGGTGACATCCTTCGGACGCCAAAGGCAGCCCAGACCCTAAACGCTGATATCCTCATCAAAACCGAAATGACCGGCGTAGATCTGCACTGGGCATTCACTCAATCGAAGCCGAGCGACAACGCTGTTTTGCGTGTTGCCGCCAGAACCATCATGGCCGAATCCATTGATGACGTCTTGAAAAAGTTCGCAGACGCCAAACCTAAGCCCACCCCGGCACCTGAAGCCGTCTGCCCCGGCTATCTCGTCTGGAATCCTGCGCACGGTGGACCACGCGTCAACCACCCCGACATGACTTCCGCTGTCACCGAGGCCATGCGCCTCGCTGATCAGTACCCAGACAACCATTTCTACGTCATGGCGCCCGTGCAGGAATTCATTGTCCACGAGATCCGCACCAAAGCCCCTATCCAGATCACTGCTGTCGGACAGACCTTTGAGCCCGAGAAACTCGAATGGTCTGAGGCTCAAAAAATCCGCATGCGCATCCCGCTGGAAATGCGCGATGCCGCCGACAGCATTCTAAACCACATCCTGGACTGCGAACGCCGGGGCGTCTTCGCGTTTGTTCAATCCTCTCCCGTCCTGACGATGCTCGAAAGCGAAAAGCTAATTTTCATCGACCCCGCCCACGGCGGGCACCTGAAGGCCACCTTCACCTGCGCCGGGGAGCTTCTGGCTAAAGACGACGAGATCCCGTTCTGATGGCCCTCGTCCTGATCAACCTGACCTACTGGGTCGAAGGCTGCGCGGATCTGCCGATCAACGACAACCGGCTATGGCACTGGCTCTTTGGGGTCAGCGCCACGGACGTCCTGACCCGCGCCTGCGCGCGGCTGGGCAAGCCGGTTACCGCGATCAGCCTGAAATCAGAGCTTCACCGCACGGACATCCTCGCCCGCGTCGACGGCCAGCCTGCGCCCGTCCCCCTCATCACCGTCTGTCAGGGCCTCAGCTTTTCCGAGCTGAACGCTGCTCTGACCGCCCTCCAAAAAACCGAAAAACAAAAGGAAGCTGCATGACATCGGCCATAACCCACACCGCGCTTCGCTACCACGGCGCAAAATTCAGGCTCGCCCCGTGGATCATGTCATTTTTCCCCGCGCACAGAACCTATGTCGAGCCCTTCGGCGGCGCAGCCGGAGTGCTGCTCAGGAAGCAACCGGCCTATGCCGAAGTCTATAACGACCTCGACGGCGAAGTGGTCAGCTTCTTTCGCGTACTTCGCGACCCGGCGCAGCGCGCCGAGCTCGAACACGTACTGACCCTGACGCCCTATGCCCGCGAAGAATTCAAAGTGGCCTACGAGCCTGCGGCTAACGACATTGAGCGCGCCCGACGCCTGTGCATTCGATCGCACATGGGCTTCGGAAGCGCCGCCACGAGCGGCCAGCCTGTTGGCTTCAGGATCGACACCGCCCGCCCCTATGGCACGGCACAGGCCGTATGGGCGCGCTACCCTGAAACCCTCGCCACCGTGGGTCAACGTCTTGCCGGAGTTTTGATCGAGAACCGCCCAGCAGAGCGCATTATCAGCGACCACGACAGGCCCGACACACTGTTTTTCGTCGATCCGCCCTACCTACATTCGACGCGCAAGCTTGGCGAGTCGGCTTGCTATCGTCACGAAATGACCGAAGCCGACCACGTCGCCCTGCTTGGTCGGCTGAAAGTGGTCAAGGGCATGGTCGTTTTGAGCGGCTATCGCTCGGATCTGTACGCGGACCTGCTGTCGGACTGGATTTCGCATGAGAAGCAGACCGCCGCGGCGTCTGGTAGAGGCAGCGCAACCCGCACTGAGGTTGTCTGGCTTAACCCGACCTGCGCGGAAGCCCTGAAGGCGGTGACAGCATGACACCCCTCCGAGTTCTCATCGCCTGTGAATTCTCAGGCATTGTTCGACGCGCCTTTACGGCGCGCGGACACGAGGCGACCTCTTGCGACCTTTTACCGTCCGAAGATGGCTCCAACCATCACATCACTGGCGACGTTCGCCCTCTGCTGACATGGGGTTGCTGGGATCTGCTCGTCGTCGCGCATCCACCCTGTACGAGGCTTTGCCGATCGGGCCGTCGCTGGCTGTCCGGCCCCGGTGACATGACGCCGCCCAAGGCCCTGCCGCGCGGGCGCACGTGGGAAAGCATGATCAACGAATTCGAAATCGGCGTCGATCTTTTCACAGCGTTCTGGACGGCCCCTATTCCGCGCGTCGCTATAGAGAATCCCGAAATGCACGACATCGCGCGCCGTCGGATGCCTATCGATCTGCCGAAGCCCCAGATGGTGCAGCCCTTCTGGTTCGGTCACCCTGAGTATAAGGCAACCGGCCTCTATACGCGCGGTTTACCCGATCTGATCGAGACCAACCGATTGCCGGAGCCGGAGCGGGGCAGTGACGAGTGGCGCGCGTGGAATCGCGTCCATCGGATGAGGCCCGGACCAAACAGAGGTCATGAGCGCAGCCGGTTTTTCCCCGGCATAGCGGATGCAATGGCCGATCAGTGGGGCGGCTACGCCTTGGAACAGGCAGCCCCCGCATGATCCCGTCCAAAATCAAAAACCTAACTATTCACGGCATTTCAGACGACGAACTGATCGACGATCTTCGCTCGCTTCGATACCGAGGATCCGCCCAACTGGTGGTGCTGCCGCCGCCGGAACCCGATGCAAACGGTCATATGTTTGTGCCGAACGACTCCCGACCCGGCTTCGTCTGCATGAAGTGCAACCGCTTTGGCACCTTGGCCGAACTGACCCCAGTCGAAAAGCTGGGGCCCTGCCGCCCTACATGGCTGGAATACAAGATCGCCACGTCGACGACGACGGTCAAAGCCGACCAGGTGCCTGAGGGCGAAATCTGGGTTGGCATCGACGCCGCTGTGCACCCCGATCGCGCCGTCTTTTTCTCGCAAGAGGCAGGACACCCCATCAAATGGAGGTGGATGTGACCTGCGCCCGCTGCAACGGCACCCGCGTCATCGTCGAGCTGCTCCTGCCGCTCTCGATGCCCGATCCCTACCCCTGCCCAGACTGCACCCCGGCACCGCCACCCGCGCCGTGCTGCCACGCCTGCGGGCAGTCCCTTCTCCCCAACTATGAGTAATACAGTGATGCTTACAGCTAATGGCACACCTATGGCACGTTCGACCGCAGGTCGCGCCGTCTCCGAACAGCACCGGCCCGCCCCGATAGATGGCCACCAGACCGATCTGCTGATCGACATGGACAAGGCCAACGAGCTGCAGCTTTTCCCGACACACCCGTGGACCGTCCGCGCGGTGTGGGAAATCCTCGGGCCTCTGATCTTCCCCGACACCTGGCCCGACGTTCCGCAGGATCTCGATATCTACGACCCCTGCGCAGGTCTCGGCCACATGGTCGAGCCCCTGCGCGAGATCTTCCCGCGCGTTTTTGCCTCGGACGTTCACGACTGGGGTAAGGGCTACCCTGTGGCCGACGCACTCTTTTTCGCCGCCGGGAAGGGCCGACGCAATATCGCGTTCATGAACCCGCCGTTCGACAAACCGCTCAAAGGCATGGCGGCGCGGATGATCCGTCAGGCGCAACATTCCTGCGAGCACGTCATCGCGCTTTGCCGCCTGAGCTTCCTTTCGACCATCGACCGTTACCACCTGCACCACGATAACGAGCTGGGCAACCTGCGCCACGTCCTGATCGTGACCGAGCGCGCGCCGATGCAGCTGGGTCTCTATAACCCTAAGTGCTCGAAGCCGCAGGAATATGCCTATTTCCACTATCAGCGCGGCTTTAAAGGCTACCCGCAGATCATCGGCATCCCCAAGGGCAGCCGCGCGCGCCATTTCCGGCCGGAAGACGTGCGGATCTGATGACGACTTTGTTGACGGAATCGGAGGCAGCGGCGAGATTGCAAATCTCGAAGGAGACCCTTGCGCGCAAGCGTAAGGCAGGGCAGATCACGTTCTGCCCCGTGGGTCGCCGCGTCCTCTATTCCGTCAACGACATCGAAGCGTTCATCAGTAAATGCCGGACTACGTCCTCGCCAAAATCTCAACCAGCAAATACTGGTATATCACCTGGACCGAAGGCCGTCGCTCAAGACGCGCCTCGACTCGCCAGACAGATCGCCGCGAAGCTGAAAAAGTCCTCGCCGCCTTCAGCCTCGAATATAATCCTGATGCGCCGGCGATCCTGACCGCTATCGACGTGCTCGACTGGTATTACGACACGCATGGCAAGGATTTGCACCGGGCCGACAGCACAAAAGACAGCGTCGAGATCCTGAAGGCCTTTTTTAGCATCACGCCCGCCCACGAAATCGACCCGCAAAAACAGGCTGAATTTATTGCGCATCGGCGGATTCCGCGCGACAAAAACCGCACCGAACCCCTGTCCAACGACACGATCAACCGTGATCTGGCCACCCTATCCGCGGCCCTGCGCAAGGCCTTCGAATGGAAGCTGATCGAGCAGCCGTTCAAGGTCACCCTGCTACCGAAGCCCGCCGCCCGTGAGCGCTTCCTGACCCGCCACGAGGTGGCTAAGCTGTACCGGCAACTACGCCAGAAACGAAAAGACAATAAGGACTATAAACACGTCCTGTTGTTCGCGCGGATCGCGCTGAACACCGGCGCGCGCCCCGGCGCCATCCTGACCCTGACATGGGACCGCGTGGATTTCAGCCGCCGCATTCTGTGGTTCCCCGTCCCGGGTCGAGCCCAGACCAATAAACGCGCCGCCGTCATTTCCTTCGATCACAAGCTCGAAGCCGCTCTCCTACGAGCGAAGAAGGCCCACGACGAGCTTGCGCGCAAATCGAACCAGTATCCTAACGAGGTCATAGTCTTCGAAGGCCAACCGGTGAAGGTCATCCGCAAATCTGTCACCACGGCCATGAAAGCCGTAGGTATCACGGACGCTTCGCCGCACACATTCCGTCACACGTTCGCGACCTGGGCCGCGATGGGCGGAGCCCCGCTCTACATCCTGGGCGGCGCACTGGGCCACTCCAACCCGTCGACGACGGCCAAATATGCCAAATACCAACCTGAGGCCTTCAAGGACGTCATCCGCGCCAGTCGCAAGAAGCGATCGGCCTGACGACCATGCGCGCGCAACTTGCGCGCAGTTCTTGATAAGTTCTGACAATTCAAGCCAACTCCTGACAACTCAAACGCCATTTTTCTCAATAAAATCTGTAAAATCATGTCGCCATACCCTCGTTCGCAATGAGGAGGCCAGCGGTTCGAATCCGCTTAGCTCCACCATTTCGCTGTCATCCGCGCCCGCCGTGCACACCCTGCCGGCGGGCGTCGGCTTATCTGGCGCCCCCCATGGATGCGTAAATCCGGAAAGGCCGCACAGAGGAAATGCGCCATTAGGGCAACGCGATTGCGTCTATCGATTGGGGAAATTTTTCGAAAATCTCCCAATTCAACAATTATCGATAATATTTGACACTCCGTACTTGTCCGACATAATAGCCCCCTATCGAAGCGATGAATGCTTCAACAGGGAAGGGCTTCATGATACGTCCCAAAACCGCGCCGACATCCCCTCATATCAGCGTCTCCCGTCGTCAGGCGGTGAGCGGGGTGGCCGCCCTTTGCAGCCTGAGCCTTGTCGGTGAAGCGGCGGCACTGACGGCCACGCCGCGTCAGCGCGTGATCCTCGATAACGATTTTTCCGGCGATCCGGACGGCCTGTTTCAACTGGCGCATCATCTGGCCTCGCCCTCGGTGGAAATTCCCCTCGTCATCGGCTCGCATATCCACGTGAAGGACTTTCTCGATAAGTCCAGGACCCAGGCCGACAACGCGGTCGCCAGGGTCAACGAGGTTTATGACATGATGAAGCTGGCCCAACGCCCCAAAACCGTGGCTGGTTACAATGCCGCACCGGCCAAGGACGCCAAACCGCAACCGACCGAGGCCGCCAGGCTGATCATCGCCGAGGCGATGCGCACCGATACCAAACTGCCGCTGTTCTATGCCGCCGGAGCGGGCCTGACCGAACTGGCCGAGGCCCTGAAGCTGGAGCCCGGGATCGGCAAGAAAATGAAACTGGTCTGGATCGGCGGTTACGAACACGCCGATCTGATGCCCGCGGGCATCCCGCCGCGGCGTGATTCCGAGTACAATACGACCATCAACCTCGCCGCGGTCCAGACGGTGTTCAACGACTCGGACATCGAAATCTGGCAGGTGCCCCGCAATGTCTATCGCCAACTGAACATCAGCTATGCGGAGCTGTTCGCCGGGCTGGCCCCGGCAGGCAAACTCGGCACCTATCTGATCGCGCAGCTTGAGCGCGTCATGGCCGCCATCAAGGCCAATCTGGGCGAGACCTATATTCTGGGCGACAGTCCGCTGGTCACCCTGACGGCGCTGCAATCGTCGTTCGATCCGGATAGCTCGTCGAGCGCCTATACGATCCGTCCGACTCCGCGCGTCACGGACAATGCCCGCTACGAGGTCAATCCGACTGGACGCCCGATGCGCGTCTATCTCAATATCGACACCCGTATGACCT
Organism: Asticcacaulis aquaticus; assembly: GCF_028550415.1. Classification (GTDB taxonomy): domain Bacteria; phylum Pseudomonadota; class Alphaproteobacteria; order Caulobacterales; family Caulobacteraceae; genus Asticcacaulis; species Asticcacaulis aquaticus. Next base: position 134,112 of record NZ_JAQQKX010000005.1, on the reverse strand, counting down.
TTGCCGATATGTTCGCCAAGCTGGCGGCGACGGCAAAATGAGGGGTGACGTTGTCGCTCTCAGACCACGACTTACATTGTTGCAAATGAAACACAACCCGTCGCCCCGTGGCAGGGATGCAGGATTTTTTGTTGCACATCGCAACATCCGGCGGTAACGGCTTTTCGTCGTCGCTTCGGTGACGATGCCTCAGTGGCGTAGAAAGCGATTACTTCTAATCTATGTGTCGCCGGTTCGAGTCCGGTCTTGGTTTGACCACGTAGCTCAGATGGTAGAGCAATAGGCAACCGCGCTTTCGCCTTTTCCCTGATGCGTTCCAAGTGGCGTTGATAAGGTTTACACCGAACCTGTCACGTTCGGCAGACCGTTGAGGTTTGCCGTCAACCTTATCGTCTATTCCCTTGTCTGCCGGTGGCGCAGATATCGCTTTCATCGCCTTGAAAACGCCCGCGATATCGTTTTTCCCCGGTTCTAAGCGCATGCCCAAAAGTGCCTCGCGGTTTTTGGAAATACATGCGCGACAAAAAAGAACTCAGTCTTCCGTGGCGCAGGCACCGGCTTCTTCGCTCGCACCCCAGGGACAGGACGGCCCCGGATGTCAGGTCCAACCTGACAAGCCGGAACAGCCCGGATTAGCGACAATCCGGCGGAAGCGTCTCCCAACCGGAACCGACTATTCCCGGAAGGCTGGTATCGATTATTTGAATTTTCTTGTTGCATTACGCAACAAGTTGCATTAGTAACAGCGTCATCGCTCAGGCAGGCCCGCTTAGGGAACCACCCGAACGACATCCATTCAGGTGGCGTAGGCGGCGGTTACTTCGCCTCAAACGCGGGAGGTTGCGGGTTCGAATCCCGTCACGGCTTACGGTCGTGTAGCTCAATGGGAGAGCGCCACAGACCGTCTCTGGCTGTTCCCCTGAATGTCCACCGATAGCAACTGCAAGCGTTCTATTGCGGTCACGCGTCTTCTTTCGCAGCGATGTGTTCGCCCCAAACCCAGTGCCATTCACGCGCAGTATCCGCCGGATATTCGGTCCGGCAGGACAAGTTGCGCTGAATTTCGACACGCATCTAATCCCAAAACCGCTTCACACTTTGGGGGATGCGCTTAACATTCAAGATGCAGAGAAGGTGCGGTCATGCGACTGAACATTTTCCAAAAGCGCCCCCGCATCACGTATGAAGGGGCCCCCGCCGCGATCCTGTCGGCAGAGCAAAGACTTCGCCGGTCGGTGCTGTCGTGCCTGTTGTGGGAAGACGAATTCTACGAGGACGGCGAAAGCATCGCCGAGCGGATCTATACGCTGGCCCTCGAGGTCGCGCCCGAAACGGTGGCGGCTCTGGCCATCGAAGCCCGCGAACAGATGAAGCTGCGTCACGCGCCGCTGATCCTGCTGTGCGCCCTGATCAAGGTTGGGGGTACGCTGGTGGCAACCACCATCGAGCGGGTGATCCAGCGGGCCGACGAACTGTCGGAGCTGGTGGCGATCTACTGGCGGCACGGCAAGCGCCCCTTGTCGAAGCAGATGAAGCTGGGTCTGGCCCGGGCCTTCGTCAAGTTCGACGCCTATGCGTTGGCGAAATACGACCGGGCGGGACCGGTGCGTCTGCGCGACGTTCTGTTCCTGTCGCACGCCAGGCCGAAGGACGAGGCGCAGGCCTTGCTGTGGAAGCAACTGGCCGAAGGTACGCTGGCGTCCCCCGATACGTGGGAAGTCGCGCTGTCGGGCGGAGCGGACAAGCGCGAGACCTTCACGCGCCTGCTGACCGAGCGCAAGCTTGGCTATCTGGCCCTGCTGCGGAACCTCCGCAACATGGATCAGGCGGGTGTCGACGAGGATCTTGTTAAGGCCGCGATTCTGGCCCGCAAGGGCGCCGAGCGCGTCCTGCCGTTCCGTTATGTGGCGGCAGCGCGTGCGGCACCCCGGTTCGAGCCCTGGCTCGATCAGGCCCTGAGCGAGACGATCCTCGAAGAGCCCGTATTCGGGGGTCGGACGATCGTTCTGGTCGACGTGTCGGGATCGATGGAAGCGCGGGTGTCGGCGAAGTCGGACCTGACCCGGATGGACGCGGCGGCGACGCTGGCGGCCATCATTCCGGGCGAGGTGCGGGTCTTCACCTTCTCCAATGCGGTCGTTGAGGTTCCCCCTCGGCGCGGTACGGCGGGTGTCGACGCGGTCCTTGGGTCGCAGACGCACGGCGGTACGGAGCTCGGCAAGGCGGTGACGAAGATCAACGGCATTAAACATGACCGTCTGATCGTCATCACCGACGAACAAAGCGCCGACCGCGTGCCGCAACCGGTGGCGAGACAGGCCTACATGATCAATGTGGCCTCGTATCGTAACGGCATAGGCTATGGCGGCGCATGGACGCACATCGACGGGTTTTCCGAAAATGTGCTGAGCTTCATTCGTGAGCAGGAACTGCTCACACAGGGAGCTTGATCCATGACGGCGGAGGAACTGAGGGTGGCAGCTATTCTGCTATTCGGCGAACGGGGCTGGCAGTCCCGTTTGTCGGAGGCGCTGGATGTCGACCGCTCCTCGGTTTCCCGCTGGTTCGCCGGCCTGCCGGTCCCCGGACCGGCGGCCGCCGCCGTCAGGGCATGGCTTAAACTGTACGAACTAACCGGCGAGACGCCTTACGAGCTTGCCGGTCTTATCGATCCGAAAAAATAGGGGCATGGTATGCCCCGGAAAGAGGGGTATCCTCATGCAAGTGTTTCAAGGGGCCCGTGGCGGGCTGATCAAGGCGTGGATCGACGGAGTCGCCGTCGAGGATCAAGCGCGCAAGCAGCTCGACAACATCGCGGCCATGCCGTTCATCCACAAGCACGTGGCGATTATGCCCGATGTCCACTGGGGCATGGGTGCGACCATCGGTTCGGTCATCCCGACCAAAGGCGCGATCATTCCGGCCGCCGTCGGCGTCGATCTCGGCTGCGGCATGATGGCCGTGCGCACGACGCTGACCGCGTCCGACCTGCCCGACAATCTGTCAGGTCTTCGGACGGCGATCGAACAGCGTATCCCGCACGGGCGGACCGACAATGGTGGGGCGAACGACCGCGGGGCATGGGGTGAAACCTCCGAGGCGACCAATGCGGAATTTTCGAAGCTGTCCGGCGAACTGCAAAAGATCGTCGACAAGCACCCGAAGATCAGCCAGGCCGCGCATCGGGCGCAGAACCACCTCGGGACGCTGGGGACCGGCAACCACTTCGTCGAGGTCTGTCTCGATGAAAACGATGCTGTGTGGATCATGCTGCATTCCGGCTCGCGCGGGATCGGCAACCGCATCGGCTCGTACTTCATCGAACGCGCCAAGCACGAGATGAAGCGCTGGTTCGTCAACCTGCCCGACGAGGATCTGGCCTATCTGCCCGAAGGGTCGGAACTGTTCGGCGACTATATGGGCGCGGTGTCGTGGGCCCAGCGCTTTGCCCGCACGAACCGCGAACTGATGATGACGGCGGCGCTCGAAGCTCTGTCGGTGTCGGTGCCCAAGCGCTTTACCTGCGACTGCGAGGCCGTCAACTGCCACCACAACTACGTGGCACACGAACGGCACTTCGGCTCGGACGTGCTGGTGACGCGTAAGGGGGCCGTGCGCATTACGCCCGAAACGCTGGGGATCATCCCCGGTTCGATGGGCGCGCGCTCGTTCATCGTGCGCGGTATCGCCGGTCAGGCCATGGCCGAGGCCCTGTGCTCGTGTTCGCACGGCGCCGGGCGGGCCATGTCGCGCGCCGAGGCCAAGCGGCGCTTCACGCTGGAGGACCACGCCCGCGCTACGGCGGGAGTGGAATGCCGTAAGGACGCCGAGGTCATCGACGAGACCCCGGCGGCCTATAAGGACATCGACGCGGTGATGAAGGCGCAGGCCGACCACGTCGAGATCGTCCATACCCTGAAGCAGGTCGTCTGCGTAAAAGGGTAACTCTAACGAGGGGATGCGGCCAGAAGGGATGCGGTACACGCCGCATCCCTTCCTTATTTTTACCTCCGTGAAGGCGGGCACAATTTTACGCCGCCTGTGGCTATGCTGCGGACTCTGCTCATTGCCGGAGGATCGATATGGCCCTGCTGTCACGCACACCCTTCTCACATTCCGGGCCTGCCCCTACCCTGCGCACCGCTCTTATCGCCGGAAGCCTTGTGGCCGTCGCGGCGCTGGCGGCGAAATACGCCGCCGACCGCTGGAAGGCACGCCCGAAAGCCGCACCGCTGGAGGCCGGCGACTTCGCCACCCGGGCCCGCAGCCTCAATCGCTTCGTCGTCTCGGCCAGCCATATCGCGCAGTCGAAAGCGCAGGATAATGCGGTCTTCGCCTTGGCCGAACATTTCATCGAGGCGCACAAGACCACCGAGGCCGATTTCGACGACGCCATCGTGTCGGAGGCCCTGTGGATGTCCGCCCGCGTCCTCAGTCCGGCGCACGAGGCGGCACTGGATCACCTGCGCCACGCCTCACTTCAGGATTTCGACGCCGCCTATATCGAGGCCATGATCGAAGCACACAAGGCCGCCGTCAGGGATTTTGCCGCCTATGCGAAGTCGGGCGAAAGCGGCGACCTCAGGACGCTGGCGGGCAGCGTCGTCGCCTTGTGGCAGGATCATCTGGACCGCCTGAACCGCAGCGCCATCGAACCGGCGTCATCCGATCAGAAGGCCGACTGACATGCTGGCAAAACCCCTGCATCCCAATAAGACCATTCACCGCAATGTCGATCTGGAACCGGTAGAGACGCCCGCTGACAAACAACCGAATGCCGAGAGCGCCGCTTCGGGTCTCGGCGCGGACCCGGTGAACGAACGCGCCGACCGTTAGATGGCTTCCTAAATAGCTTCCGGGCACTCGATATGGCAGATCGCCAGGGCGCGCGTCAGGGCAACCTGAACCGCCTGCGTGATCGCCAGACGCGCCGGATTGGCGACACCGTCCACGATCACCGGCACGCGGGTATAGTAGGAATTATAGATCGCCGCCACGTCCATCAGATGACGGACCAGCACCGACGGATTGGCCTGTTTCGCCGCCGCCACGACCTTTTGCGGAATCTGCTGCAGCTTGAGCAACAGATCGGCCTCCTGCGCATCGATAGCATAGTCGACACCGGTCAGGACCGCCGCGCCGCCGCCGTTTTTGCGCAAAATGCTGCGCGCCCGGCATGCCGCATAAACGACGTACGCGCCGCCCGATCGCTCGAACCCGGCGATGGTCGCGTCCATGTCCGAGGCGTCGATTTCCACCGCGCCTTTGATGTCCTGCTTGAGGTCGTTGAACACGATCGAACCGATGGCCAGTTCCTGCGCCGCGCTGTCCAGTTCCGCCTCGTCCGCCGTCACGCGGTCCGACAGGCGGTTACGGAAGTAGACCTTGGCCGCCGCCAGCATACCCGTGACGTTCGACACTGACTGACGCGACGACAGTTTCTTGCCGGTCTGGGCATCGACATAGAAGCCGAAATAGACGTGCTGAAACTGCGTCTTGTCCGCCGAGGCGATACCGGTCGCATAGGCCGAGCGGAACAGGCGGTTGAAGTGGACCTGCTGCTCCTGCCCCACCACATAGAAGACGTCGGTCGGATCGAACATTTCGCCACGCAGCTTGATTGCACCCATGTCGCGCGTCGAATAGATGCTCTGGCCGTCGGCACGGCGCACCACGAAACGCTCGTTATTGTCCAGCTTCACCACCGCCGCGCCGATATCCTTGCGGATACGACCGATCAGGTTGTCGCGCTCGGCCTCGGTGATGTCGCCCGCCGCAAAACGCGCCTCTTCGACGGCGATGTCGGCAGCCGCATGGCCCTCATCGAATAGGACCGCCGTACCATCGGCCAGCGCCGCATCCACCGTGGCGTCACCGGCCTGATAGTAGAAGCTTTCGCCGATGACGAGGTCGAAATGGATATTGAGCGCGTCGTAGAAACCCTCGAACGCGGCCAGACTCCATTGCACCATCTCCAGCCACAGGGCGACCTCTTCGGCATCGCCGTTTTCCAGAGCGCGGAAACGGGCGTCCGCCGCTGCGACATAGTCGGCAACAGCCGATTTCAATTTTTCCAGAGTTCCGGCACCAGAGAAATAACGTTCGGCAATTACGGCGTCTTCAACATCCCAGTCGGCCCGCTCCTTTTTGGATTCGAGGATGCGTTCGACCGAACGGCGGATCTTGTAGATTTCAAGCAGCTTGTCGTTGTCGCCCATATCCGCCGGAAACAGTGTCCCGAACCGACGATACCCTTCCAGCATGAAACCGAAACCGCCGAAGTCATTGATATGATTGACGCGGAAAGCGTCGGCACCCGAGCGCTCCCACAGATTCGACAGGACGTGGCCGACGATGGTCGAGCGGATATGGCCGGCGTGCAGGGTCTTGGCGACATTAGGCGAGGAGTAGTCGATGACGGCCGAGCGATTGAGCAGCGCATCGGAATCGCCGAAATGCGCACCGATCCCGGTCACCGCCTGCGCCCCATTCAGCATCCAGGCGTCCGACAGGGTCAGATTGATATACATGCCCTTGGTTTCAAGCTTCGCAATCGCGTCGGCAAAATCCGGCCCTTGCAGGATTTCGACGATCCACGGCAGGTGATTGGCCATGAAGCCCTTGGGGCCGCCGTCTTTCAGCAATTGCGGAAAGCGCAACGCCAGATCGCCGCCCATCTTGGCGCGGTCGATGAAGTCGAACTTGATATCGAGGTCGATCCCGGCCCGGACCGACAGGGCGTCGGTGATACGCTTTTCCAACTGAGGCAGGGGATAGGCGTCGAAGGCCGGACGCGTCAGGGCCTCACGTTCGCGACGGTAACGCGCCACAAAGGCGTTGACCTCCTGCAAACGGGATTGATTGACCTCGGCGAGCGCGTTCATGGCGGTGTCCTTAAAAACCTGGAACGCGTGCATCTATGGGATGTTGCGGCAAATATCAAGGCAATGAGGCTTATCCAAAGCCCAGCCATACCGCTACAAGCAGAGTCACCGCGGCGCAGGCCAGCGGCATGAAGCGTCCCCAATGGCGACGACGCCGGGTGGGCATGACCGTCAGTCCGTAAAAAGGCGATTTCATCGGATCCATGGTGCGCCTCAATATCTGGCCGAGATACGTGGCAAATGCCTGAAACACCCGTCAGAGCCCTCTTGCGCACAGGGGGTAAGCTTCGTGAACATCGGCGTGTCCTCGGTAATGCGGCCAAACAGCCTTATGCCGCAACGGTTTCGGAAAAGGACACGCTAACACCGCCGTTATCAGAAAGCGCTGCACGGCGGAGACCGGAAAATAAGCGCCTGGTAAGCACAACACGCAAAAACGCCCGCGACCTCACCGGCGCGGGCGTTTTTTGCGTACGGCGCAGCGGTTTAGCGGCGCGGCTGATTAGGGTTGTGTTGATCCGGGCGCGTATTGTTGCGCACGTCGGACTGATCGTTGCGACCCTGATCGGGCTGTTGTTGCTGACCGGGCTTGCGGCCTTGCTTGTTCATGTCGTTTTGAGGGTTAGCCATTGTTTCAGCTCCTGTTTTTATATGGGTTTATCCTTCTTTGCGAAGGCCTGCGCACCCTAGGGCCGGGCCTGTAAAAAATCGTCGGGGGGAAAGCCGTCAGGTGCAAAAAAGCCCTCCAATCGAATCTTTATAAATTCCCGATTTTGTTATTTTGCGGCGCAGCAAATTGCATGGCACGGCGTTCTTAATAAGAACCCAAGGGTCACAAGGTGGTGAAGTCGTAAAAAAGGGATAAGTTTTTCCCGTTATCGTTGTATAATTTCGCATGCCCAAACGGATTCTCAACGACGTCAAGGCCGCCCATGACACAGGCTTGTTCGAAAGCCTGGCCAATGCCGTGCCGGTTTTGATCTGGATTTCCGACGCTTTGGGCGAAGCCGCCTGGTTTTCCGCCGGCTGGCTGGGCTTTCGCGGGCGCGGCCTCGATGAGGAAGTGCGCGATGGCCGCCTGAGCGGCGTACACCCCGACGACCGGGATCTGTGCCGCGACATTTACAATGCTCATTTCGACCGGCGCGACGCCTTCGAGATGGAGTACCGGCTGCGGCACGCTTCGGGCGAATATCGCTGGGTCATGGACCGCGGCGCGCCCCATTACAGCGCCACCGGAGACTTTCTCGGCTTTACCGGCGCCTGCACCGACATCCACGATCATAAGAGCATCGAAACCCTGCTGCAGGAAAACGAACAGCACCTGCGCGAGGCGCGTGACGCGGCCGAACGCGCCAGTCTGGCCAAGTCGGAGTTTCTGGCCCATATGAGCCACGAAATCCGCACGCCGATGAACGCCGTCATCGGCCTGGCCCACATCCTGACCACGGCCACCCCGCCCCTACCGGACAAGCAGGCCAACTATGCGCGCATCCTGCAATCGAGCGCCGACTCGCTGCTCGATCTGATCAATGACTGTCTGGACATCGCCAAGATCGAAGCCGGTCAGGTCGATCTGGAAACGCTCTCTTTCGATCTGGGGGCTCTGGTCGGCGGCGTGCTGGACATGCTGCGCCTGAAAGCCGATGAAAAAGGCCTCAGGCTGGATTACAGCGACCTGTCGAAAGGCACTGCCCCGACCCACTTCAAAGGCGACCCTTCGCGCCTGCGTCAGATGCTGGTCAATCTGTGCGCCAATGCCGTCAAGTTTACCGATACGGGCCGCGTCGAGGTGACCACCGACTATCGCCCCGACGAGATGAACTCGGACGCGCGTGAGAGGGGCGAACTGATCATCCGCGTCAAGGATACCGGCATCGGGATCGACGCCACGCGGCTGGACACCATATTCGACAAGTTCGTGCAGGCAGAATCGGCTACGCACCGCAAATATGGCGGCACCGGACTGGGGCTGGCCATTACCAAGGCGCTGGCCGAACGGATGGGCGGTCGCATCAGCGTCAATTCCTCAAAGGGTCACGGCGCCGTCTTTACCTTGCGCCTACCGCTGGCGCCGTCGTCCGAACCGACCCCGATCGCCCACACCACCCCTACCGCCAGCAAGGCCGGTGGCCGCCGCGTCCTGATCGTCGAGGATGATCAGGCCAGCGTACTGGTGGCCGTCACCTTTCTCCAAACCTTCGGCTATGTCTGCGACGTCGCCCTCAGCGGTGAGGCGGCGCTCGACCGCTTTGCCGCGCGCAAAGACTACGCCGCCGTGTTGATGGACGTGCAGATGCCGGGTCTCAACGGCTATGAAACCACGCAGGCCCTGCGTGAGGCCGAGGCCCGGCGCGGCCGCCCCCGCATCCCCGTGATCGGCACGACCGCCTACGCCCTGACCGGCGACCGGGCCCTGTGTCTGAAAGCCGGGATGGACGACTATATCACCAAGCCGCTGGACCCCGTGATTCTGCGGCAGAAACTGGAACGCCTGCTGGTTTCCGACGTCGCCTGAGCCGCGCCTCAGGCTTACGGTCTCTTTGCCGTCCGGCCGCCCATTGCCCCTCCTCCGTTTATGGCAGAGCTTCTAAGCTGAGACCATAACCATACCGAGGAGGCCCGCCCCATGATTCACGCCGTAATGATCGTCAGAGCCTTTTGCGACGGCTTTCTGCACCCGGTCCGCACCCTGCGCCGCTGTCAGCGCGAGGATCGCCACCTGCGTAAAAACCTTTGCGAAGAGCAGGTCGATCACATGGTCGAAGATACCTTTCCCGCCAGCGACCCGCCCAGCACCTATTAGAAACATTTCAGACGTAACGGTTTGCTGATACCGCTGCAGCCAAAAGCGCGGATATGCCGCCGGACGATCAATAAGGTTAAAAAGTTTATTGAAATATATATAGAAAAATACAAAATAATCTTATAAATGAATGACTATAAATTTTGATATGTGATTTAAATTTAAAGCAATATCTTTATATTAATACTATTTAATACAACATGAATCATAAATAGTATTTCGTAAAAATAATAAATTTATCATAAATAAATACCCGTGATCGCTAAAATCTCGTGATCACGGGTTGACTATTTTTAAAATATACTCCCTTCCCGTTGCTTTGTCACAGAAAAGGCACTAGATTCCATCTCCACGGGGCAAACGACAGCAAAAACAAAGCGGACCGGCCCGGTTCGACACCGCTCCCCGGGACGTAGCATCCGTATTGACCCATTGCTTAACCGGCGGGAGAGCCATGAAAGTTCTGATCGTTGAGGACAATGAAGCCCTGGCGCAAACCACGGGCTGGATCGTCGAAATGCTCGGTTACGATTACCGCCTGAGCCTGACGCCCCGGGATGCCATGGCCGCCGGGCCGGACTATCTGCCCGATGTTGTACTGATGGATATCGGCCTGCCCGGCATGAGCGGGTACGATCTGTGCCGCGAGATGCGCCAGTATCCGGCGCTGGCCCGCACCGTTTTCATCGCGCAGACCGGGTGGGACGAACGCGAACACGGCGCCCAGTCCGAAGCCGCCGGGTTCCGTCACCACCTGACCAAGCCGGTCGATCTCAAAACCCTCGAAGGCGTGCTCAACGGCATCGCCGAGGACATGCTGGCGCGCGGCTAACGCCCTGCCGCCCACCTTACCTGATACCAATATGGGGACCTGACACATGCCGAACCGGGCGATCAGCGCGGCGCACCAGATAAGCAATGCCCGCCTCAACAAGGCCGATTACGGCGTCCTCACCACCCTGGTGCTGGTGGCGCTGTTTTTCATCATCAGCGGCGTCATTTCCTTTTCCAATATCGCCACCCTTAACAAGGACGCGAAACTGGTCGCCCAGACCCACGAGGTCATATTGGGGCTCAGTGAATTGCTGTCGACGGTCAAGGACGCTGAAACCGGGCAGCGCGGCTATGTGCTGACCGGTAAGGACACCTATCTGGAGCCCTATACGCAAGGCGTCCAGAACGTGCAGGAACGCCTGTCCGCTGTCGATACCCTGATCGCCGGCACCCCGTCGCAGGAAGCCCGGATGGTCTCGCTGAAATACCGCATCAAGTCCAAGCTGGAAGAGCTGGAAGAGACGGTGCGGTTGCGACGGGACAAAGGCTTTGATGCCGCCGCGGCTCTGGTTGGCACCGATCGCGGGCGCGCCGACATGGATCAGGTCCGCGTTCTGATCGCCGCCATGCAGAGCGAGGAGCGCGCCCGCCGCGTTCAGCGCCTCGACGAAATGGCCTCCGCCTATAATACGGCCGTGTTTTCGACCGTTCTGGCAGCGATTTCGGGCATCGTCCTGACCCTGATCATCGCCTTCCTGATCCGCCGCGCCACCGAAATCACCCGCCGTCAGGAATGGGTTCAGGGCGGCGAAGTCGGGGTCTCCACCGCGGCCATCGGCGAACAGCGCCTTGACGAACTGGGCCGCAACATCCTCGCTTTCCTGTCGGAATACAGCGGTGCCCGCGCCGGTGCCTTCTTTGTCAAGGACGGCAGCATCCTGAAACAGGTGGCCACCTTCGGCGTACCCGCCGACAGCGACGTGCCCACGACCCTGAAAATGGGCGAAGGCGTGGTCGGTCAGGCCGCCGCCGACGGCAAGACGATCCTGCTGGCCGATGTGCCCGAAACCCACCTTGCCGTGGGGGCCGCCCTGGGCCAGTGGCGCCCGCGCCACGTGGTCGTATCCCCTGCCAAGTCCGAAGGTCTGGTCGATGCCGTGCTGGAGCTCGGCTATTTCGATCCGGTCGACGCCACGAAGCTGCAACTGCTGGAGCGGATATCCGAATTTGTCAGCATGGCCGTGCGCTCGGCCAATTACCGCGCCGTGCAGCAGAACCTGCTCGAGGAAACCCAGCGCCAGTCCGAAGAACTGCAAACCCAGTCCGAGGAACTGCGCGTCAATAACGAGGAACTGGAGGAGCAGAGCCGCGCCCTCAAGGAATCGCATCTGCGCCTTGAGCAGCAGCAGGCCGAACTGGAGCAGACCAATGTCCAGCTGTCCGAACAGACCCGCGTCCTCGAAATCCAGAAGGAAGACCTGAACCGCAACGCGACCGACATCGCCCAGAAGGCGCAGGAGCTGGAACAGGCCAGCCGCTACAAGTCCGACTTCCTCGCCAATATGAGCCACGAACTGCGCACTCCGCTCAATTCGTCGCTGATTCTGGCCAAGCTGCTGGGGGATAACCGCGAGGGCAATCTGACCGAGGAGCAGGTCAAGTTCGCCCGCACCATCCAGTCGTCGGGCAATGACCTGCTGGCCCTGATCAACGACATCCTCGACCTGTCCAAGATCGAGGCGGGGCAGATGGATATCAATGCCGAACCGGTGTCGTTCAAGCGCCTGGCCAACGACCTGACGCGCACCTTCGAGCCGCTGGCCGGGGAAAAGAAACTGAGCCTGACGGTCGATCTGTCGCCGGATCTGCCGGAACTGTTCGATTCCGACCGTCAGCGTCTGGAGCAGGTGCTGAAAAACCTGCTGTCCAATGCCATCAAGTTCACCGAAAAGGGGTCGGTCACGCTCAGCATCGCCCCGAAGGCCGACGGCACGGTCGCATTTGCCGTTACCGACACCGGCATCGGCATTTCCGAAGAGCAGCAACGCACGGTGTTCGACGCTTTCCGTCAAGCGGATTCGACCATTTCGCGCAAGTACGGCGGCACTGGTCTCGGCCTATCGATCTCGCGCCAGTTGTCGCGTCTGCTGGGCGGCCACATCCACCTGCAAAGCGAGGCCGGCAAGGGATCGACCTTCACCCTTGAATTGCCCCTGAACTATAATCCGGATCAGGTTCCGGCGCGCGTAGAGCCCGCTACGCCGGTCATCGAAACCTTTGCCGAGCCGCCCGCCGCGCCGGATCTGCCGAGCAAGCCGCGCCTGCACGACGACCGCGACAGCCTGAGCGGCGACAAACGCCTGCTGCTGGCGGTCGAGGACGACCCCGCCTTCGCCCGCATCCTCTACGATCTGGCGCACGATCTCGGCTTCCAGTGCCTGCTGGCCAATACTGCCGAAGACGCCATGGTCATGGTGCGTCAGTACGTGCCCGCCGCCGTGGTGCTCGATGTCGGCCTGCCCGACCATTCGGGTCTGTCGGTGCTCGATCGCCTCAAACGCGACCCGCGCACCCGCCACATCCCTGTCCACGTGGTCTCGGCCAACGACTATATGCACACGGCCCTGTCGATGGGCGCGGTCGGCTACATGCTGAAACCCGTGAAGCGCGAGGAACTGGTCGACGCCTTCGAACAGCTTGAAACGCGGCTGGAGAAGCGCATGCGTCGTGTGCTGATCGTCGAGGACGACGCCGTGCAGCGTGACTCGGTCATGGCGCTGCTCAAGACGCAGGACGTCGAGACCGTCGCCGTCGGCACGGCGGCAGAATGCCTTGAGCAACTCAAGGACGGGGCCTATGACTGCATGGTGCTGGACCTCAGCCTGCCCGACGCCACCGGCTATTCGCTGCTCGAAACCCTGTCGGCGGAACAGGATTACGCCTTCCCGCCGGTCATCGTCTATACGGGCCGGGAACTGACGTCCGAAGACGAGCAGAAACTGCGTCGCTATTCCAAGTCGATCATCATCAAGGGCGCGAAATCGCCCGAACGCCTGCTCGACGAAGTGACGCTCTTCCTGCACCAGATGGTGTCGGAGCTATCGCCGGAACAGCAGAAACTGCTGCACATGGCCAAGGGGCGCGACAACATGCTGGAAGGCCGCCGCCTGCTGGTGGTCGAGGACGACGTGCGCAATATCTACGCCGTCACCAATATCTTCGAGCCGCTGGGGGCCATCGTCCAGATCGCGCGCAACGGTCGCGAGGCGCTGGAGGCGCTGGAAATCTCGCAAACATCGCCCGACACCGCCGTCGATCTGGTGCTGATGGACGTCATGATGCCCGAGATGGACGGCCTGACCGCCACGCGTGAAATCCGCAAGAACCCCGACTGGAAGAAGCTGCCGGTGATCATGCTGACAGCCAAGGCCATGAAGGACGATCAGCAGCGCTGCCTGGATGCGGGGGCCAACGACTATATGGCCAAGCCGCTCGACGTCGAAAAACTGGTCTCGCTGGTGCGGGTGTGGGTGCCGAGATAAGCGCTCACACCACATTTTCAAAAGAAACGGCTACCCGCTGCGCTTTACTGATTTTATTTTTATTTGAGATCACAATAAGGTCGGTCTGAAATTTATAATCACGCAATTTTCAGTCGAACCCTTCGGGGCATTTGGGTGTCGTGCACAACAAGATCGAGGACATAGAGGTCCGCCTCCTGCTGGAGGCGATTCATCTCAAATATCACTACGATTTTCGCGGCTATGCCATGGCCTCGATCAAACGCCGCCTCATTCAGGCGCGCGACCGGTTCGGCTGCCGCACCATCTCCATGCTTCAGGACCTCGTCCTGCATGACGAGAGCATCCTGATGGAACTGATGGGCTATCTGACGGTGCAGGTGTCCGAGCTGTTCCGCGATCCGGCCTATTTCAAGGCGATCCGCGAAACGGTCGTGCCGCACCTCAAAACCTATCCGTCGCTCAAGGTATGGATCGCGGGCTGTTCGACCGGTGAAGAAGTTTACTCTTTTGCGATACTGTTCCGCGAAGAGGGGCTTGAGGACCGCACCATTTTCTACGCCACCGACATCAATCAGGACAGCCTGCGCAAGGCGGAGGCCGGTGTCTATGGCCTCGACCGGATGCGCCTGTTCACCGAGAACCACCGCCTGTCGGGCGGCAAGTCGTCCCTGTCGGACTATTATACCGCCGCCTATGGCGCGGCGACCTTCGACAAGTCCCTGCGCAAGCGCATCGTTTTCTCCGACCATTCGCTGGTCACCGACGCCGTCTTTGCCGAGACGCAACTGGTGTCGTGCCGAAACGTCCTGATCTATTTCAACAAGGATCTGCAGAACCGGGCCATCGGCCTGTTCCGCGACTCGTTGTCCAATCGCGGTTTTCTGGGGCTGGGTGCCAAGGAAACCCTGCGCTTTTCCTCGCATGTCGATGGTTTCGCCGAATTCGCCCGTGACGAACGCCTCTATCAGAAACGCGAGGAAGCGTGATGGATGGCCGGTATCCGCTCAAAGGATCGCGCGCTGTCGTCATCGGCGCTTCCGCCGGGGGTTTGCAGGCGCTATCGGCCATCCTGCCGCATCTGCCCGAGGACTATGACCCGGTGCTGGTCTGCATCCACCTGCCGCCACACAAGAACAGCGTCGTCGCCGAACTGTTCGCCGATAAATGCCGAATGAGCGTGGTCGAAGCCGACGACAAGGCCCCGATCGAAGCCGGAACCATCTATTTCGCCCCGCCCGACTATCACCTGCTGGTCGAACAGGATCACAGCCTGTCCCTGTCGAACGAAGCGCCCGTCTATTTCTCGCGCCCGTCCATCGACGTCCTTTTTGAGACCGCCGCCGAAGCCTATGGCGAAGACCTGACCGGCATCGTCCTCAGCGGGGCCAACGAAGACGGGGCGGCGGGGCTTCGCGCCGTGATCGACGCCGGCGGGCGCGGCCTGATCCAGATGCCTAAGGGGGCCTATGCCCGCCTGATGCCGGAATCGGCGATCGCGGCCTGCCCCGAAGCCCGCGTCCTGCCGCTTGAGCAGATTGCCGCCGAACTGACCGGAGACGCCTCATGATGACGCCGCCTGAGCCCGTTCATATCCTGGCCGTCGACGACCTGCCCGAAAACCTGCTGGCGCTTGAGGCCCTGCTGCGCCGCGACGGCCTCGTCATGCTTAAGGCGCGGTCGGGCGTCGAGGCGCTCGAAATCCTGCTCAAGCAGGATGTGGCTCTGGCCCTGCTCGACGTGCAGATGCCGGAGATGGACGGTTTCGAACTGGCCGAGATGATGCGCGGGTCCGAGCGCACCCGCCGCGTGCCGATCATCTTCCTCACCGCCGGGTCCGCCGACCGTCAGCGCCGTTTCCGCGGCTACGAGACCGGGGCCGTCGATTTCCTGCAAAAACCGATCGAGGGCGATATCCTGCGCTCCAAGATCGAGGTCTTCATCGAACTCTACCAGCAGCGTCAGCAAATCGCCGCCCAGCGCGACGCTCTGGCCGCCACAGCCGAAGAGAATATGCGCCTGCTGCGCGAAAGCCGCCGCGCCGCCGAGGCCCTGCGCGAAGCCGATCTGCGCAAGGACGAGTTTCTGGCGACCCTGGCCCACGAACTGCGCAATCCGCTGGCGCCCATCCGCAATGGCCTTCAGATTTTGCGCCTGTCGCCCGACGGACCGATGGCGGGCAATGTCCGTGACATGATGGACCGTCAGATGACCCATCTGGTGCGGCTGATCGATGACCTGCTCGACGTGTCGCGCGTGTCTCAGGGCAAGATCGACCTCAAGCGCGACCGGATGACCGCACAGGCGGCGATTCAGGCGGCGGTGGAAACCTCGCGCCCGCTGATCGATCAGCTTGAGCATCACTTCACGCTCGACCTGCCCGAGGCTCCCGTATGGATCAATGGCGACCTGACGCGGCTGGCGCAAGTCATCGCCAACCTGCTCAACAACGCCGCCAAATACACCCCCGAAGGCGGCCGTATCGTCCTCAGCCTGAGCGAGGATGACGGACAGGCGGTGATCCGCGTCAGCGATACCGGGCTCGGTATCGACGAGGACATGCTGCCCAAAGTCTTCGACCTGTTCACGCAGCTCGACCGCAATCTGCACCGGGCACAGGGCGGACTCGGCATCGGTCTGGCGCTGGCGCAGAAGCTGGTGCACATGCACGGCGGCACCATCGTGGCCCGCAGCGGCGGGCTCAATCAGGGCTCGGTGTTCGAACTGCGTCTGCCCCTGTCGGAAGCGGCGACGCACGACCGGGATACCGACGCACCGGTGGAAACCCAACGGTCCCTCAATGTGCTGGTGGTCGATGACAACCGCGAGTCGGCCCAGACGACCAGTTGGATGCTGGAACTAATCGGGCACACGGCGCGCACGGTCAACGATGGTTACGCCGCGCTTGAAGCCGCCAGAGCCGAACAGCCCGACGTCATCCTGCTCGACATCGGTATGCCGGGCATGAACGGCTACGAGGTCTGCCGGGAGCTGCGTCAAAATCCGGATTTGAACGACACGGTGATCATCGCCCAGACCGGCTGGGGGCAGGAACGCGACCGTCAGAAGGCCTTCGAGGCCGGGTTCGATCACCACATCACCAAACCGATCAGCCTCGATGCGTTTACGCGCCTGCTGAGTGAGGTAACGGCGGAGCGGGAAGCGTCGCTATAAGGCACGCCCTCCTCCCTAAGCCTCTGGCTTGGGGAGGTGCCGAAATGCAAAGCGTTGAGGCGGAGGGGTACACCGCCAAGCTGTTCAGCACGCTACGGCGTTCGGAGTCATACCCCTCCGTCACGCCTTCGGCGCGCCACCTCCCCGCAAGCAGGGAGGAGGGAGCGCGTCAGCTCAACCGCTTCTTTAAAAAGGCCAGCACCATAACCTCGTCGGGCGTCAATGACGCGGCGTCCGACAGATGCGCGTCGATTTCGCCGACGATCTGCTGGGTCAGGCTGCCCTCCAGATAGGCGTTGATCACCTCCGGATGGATATAGCCCTTGCGGCAGACGGCCGGTGTATTGCCGAGCCGTTTCGACACCCCGTCGATGGCGGATTTCAGATTGCGTTTGGCCTGCGCTTCGCTCTCGAAACCCTCGAACGCCTGTAGCGCCAGAGCCGCCAGTACCGTGCCGGTAAAGGTACGAAAATCCTTGGCCGTGAAGGCTTCGCCGCTGATCTCGCGCAAGTACGCATTGACGTCGGATGAGGTGACGTCGCGCACCTGCCCCGCTTCATCGACCCAGGCGAACAGTTCCTGCCCGCCCAGATCCTGACAGCGGCGGATGGCGTTGGCGATGCGGCGGTCCGAGAGCTTCAGGTTCCACATCTTGCCCGACTTACCCTTGAAGCAAAAGCGCACCGTCTGCCCCGAGACATCGACGTGCTCGTCGCGCAAGGTGGTCAGGCCGTAGGAACCGTTGGTGCGGGCATATTCGTCGTTGCCGACGCGGATCAGGGTCTTTTCCAACAGTGCCACCACCGTCGCCAGCACCTTTTCGCGGCACGGCGTGCGCAGCCCCAGATGCTCATGCACCTTCGCGCGGATGTCGGGCAGTTTCTCACCGAAACGCAGGATGTGGTCGAACTTGGTGGCGTCACGCGTGGCCCGCCAGTCGGCGTGGTAGCGATACTGCTTACGACCGCGCGCGTCCTTGCCGGTCGCCTGCATATGGCCGTTGGCATAGGGGCAGATCCACACGTCCTTATAGGCGGGCGGGATAGCCAGCTTGTTGATCCGGGCGATCACCTTCGCATCGCTGATGCGCTCGCCTTTCGTGTCGAAATAGACGAATGTTTTCCCATAGCGGCGGCGCGTAAAGCCCGGCTTGCGGTCGCTCACATAGCGCAGGCCCGCTTCCTTGGCCTGTTCCACCGCGTCGCTGACCGGAAACGACCCGTCCATCAGCGTGTGAGGTGCTGGAGGATATCGTCCACGCGCAGGGACGCGAAGCGGATCGAGGAATCGGCCACGCCATAGGGCAGGAAGACCCAGTCGCCGCACTTCATGGCGCCGCAGCTATAGACGACGTTCGGGACATAGCCTTCGCGGCTATCTTCTTCGGGAGCCAGCATCGGCGTTTTCGACCGCCCGATGACCTTGCGCGGATCGTCCTTGTCGAGCAACACGGCGCCGAGGCAATAGCGGCGCATGGCCCCTACCCCGTGCGTGAAGACCAGCCAGCCTTCGTCCAGTTCGATCGGCGAGCCGCAATTACCCATCTGAACCAGCTCCCACGGGAACTTCGGCTCGATGATGCGGTCGCCGTAGCTCCATACCATCTTGTCGTCGGTTTCCATGTAATAAAGGCTTTCGTGGTCCAGCCGCCCGATGGCGGCATAACGCCCGTTGATCTTGCGCGGGAACAGGGCCAGTCCCTTGTGCGTCGAGGCCAGACCGCGAAACGGCGTCAGATAGATGGTGTCGAAATCCTCGGTCTCGAACAGCTCGCAGCCGATTTCACGGCCCGAATAGGCGGTGTAGGTGCCAAGATAGGTCGTGTCGCCGTCGTCATCGGTGAAATGAACCAGTCGCAGGTCTTCGAGGCCGTTCGACTGCGCCCGCGTGGTCGGGAAGATGACCATGCCGGAAATATCGCAGGCCTTGTAACGCATGACCGTCACCGGCCCGTCGGTCGCCGACTGCGCCGGCTTGGCCGCGACGATGAAGTCGGATTCTGGCTCCAGATCGATGGAGCCGTCGGTATTGTGGAACAGGCCGATACGGAACGAGATGGTCGAGATGTGCCCCTCGCCCACCGTGCGCACCGACATGATGAAGCGCGTCGTGCCTTCGGGGGCGCCGGACTGATCCGGGTGCGGCACCACCGACGGGTTCATGATGGCGGCGGCCTCGAAGGAATATTCGTGGCAGAAATAGGCGCCGATCAGGGCCGCGTGATCCTCGTCGATCTTATCGAGGTCTTCGACGCGCCCCAGGACGTTCTTGATCTGCCTGAAGCGGTCGAGGAAGATGGCACGCGCCTGCAAATGGCGGCCGATGAAGTCGCGACTGACGTTATCCAGTTCGGCGCAGCATTCGTCGCGACTGAGCTTGAGTAGCGCCCGACAGACGCGCTCGGCCCGCGACATGGACCCCTGTGCGGTTGAACTTGGTTCGACCGAAATGGTGAAGGGGCGCAGGACGACGCGCTCCGGATTGGCGGTCAGGACCGTGTCGTCGAATCTGATGTTTTTCATATCCCCGTCTCCCCCGGCCTCAGCGCATGAAACAAAGGCCGGTTAGTAAGTTAGTTTGCTGCCTTGAGTGCCGACCAGCCAAGGTGCCAGGCCAGAACCGATTCCGCGCCCTGATTTTCGTTGACACCGTGCGGCGTCAGGCCGTCGTAACAGCCGCCATCGTCGGTGATCAGGCTCAAACCGTGGTCATTCTGACCGAGGAACCAGCCATAGGCCTTATGCGCTTCGGCGGTCCATTTCGCATCACCGGTCAGGCGCGCCGCCGTCAGGCAGGCTTCGAGCGTCGCCTGCGCCTCCAGTGCCTGCTGATCGAACAAGGGGTGGGTCTGGGCGGGGGTATCGGGATTGGTGTCGAACCACTGGGTCGGGATGGGGCGCAGGTGACCGGACGCCGTTTGCCGGTCCATCAGCCAGGTAAGCGCCGACAGGGCATCGGTTGTCATCGCCGCATCGTTCAGACGAACACCGGCGATCAGCAGGCCTTCCGGCAACCGGGCATTATCGTAGGACAGGGCCGTTTCGAACCAGCTATGGCCATCGGCGCTGGACCAGTCGCGATAGGCGCCGTGCAACTGAGCGGCAATCCGCGCGATCAGGGCGGTCAG
This sequence comes from Asticcacaulis aquaticus, assembly GCF_028550415.1. GTDB lineage: Bacteria > Pseudomonadota > Alphaproteobacteria > Caulobacterales > Caulobacteraceae > Asticcacaulis > Asticcacaulis aquaticus. Next base: position 113,825 of record NZ_JAQQKX010000005.1, on the reverse strand, counting down.
TCCGGCGGCGTCGCCGACATGACCCAGCGCCCCGTCCAGCGCCCGCAGCAGGACCGCGCGCGACCGGTTGGAGGTCCATTCCATAACGTGCGGCAGGACGCGCTGGGCCAGCTCTTTCGCCCACAGTTTCAGGTCGGCGGGCAGATTTGAGCGCACGACCTCGATCAGCGCCTCGAAGCTACGGGCGCAGCAATCGTCGGAACCGCCCTCATCCAGCCACTGGCGCGAAAAGGACATGAAATTGCGAAAACGCTCGCCCTGCCAGGCGTGGTTCATGAAGGCCGCATAGCGGTAGGCCATATCGACCTTACGCTCATCCAGCGCCGTCAGCTTCGACTGCCGCGCCATCAACATCAGGGCGCGGGCATTGTCGTCGGCGCAGTAGCCATGCGCCCGGTCGGGCAGGCGATATCGGCCATGCTGGGCCATGCCGCAGTCGTCGGAGAGGCGCTCCACCGCGCGCCACGACGGCGCGGGGCACAGGGCAAATGCCTTGACCGCCGCTGCGGTGACCGGATGGTCCAGATCGGCCTCGGCGCGGCGGATATAGCTGGCCGCCACCGCGCTCCACCGCGACGGCAGGGCGTAGTGATAGGCCCTGGCCGACATGGCGGCCCGCGCCTCATCGTCGGTGAGCAGGCCGATGATCGCCTTTGCAAAGGCGTCGGAATCGCGGAACGGACAGACGACACCAACACCGTCGGCCAGCGCCTCGACCGCATGCCAGTACGGGGCGGACACGACCGGCTTGCCGACCGCCAGCGCGTAGCTGAGCGTGCCGGACGTGATCTGGGTTTCGGTCAGGTATGGCGTCACATAGACATCGGTCGCCTGAAGAATATCGATCAGGTCGTCGTCCGACAGGTATTTGTTGATGAAGGTGATGTGAGCATCGACGCCCAGATCGGCGGCCATCTGCTTCAGGCGGTCGCGATAGGCCTCGCCTTCGTGGGCGATCAGGTTCGGATGGGTCGCGCCGACCACCATATATATCACGTCCGGGCAGCGCCGGCTGATCTCCGGCAGGGCCTCGATGACGGTTTCGATGCCCTTGTTCGGCGACAGGAGGCCGAAGGTGCTCAGGGTCTGACGGCCCTCGACGTTCAACGGCCCCTTGAACAGCGAGCTATCGACCAGAGGACGCTCCGGCGCGCCGTGCAGGACGACCTCGATCTGCTCGGACGGCACATCATAGACGCGCTTCAGGATGTCGGCGCCTTTGTGGGCCATGGTGATCAGGGTCGAGGAACGGCGGATCAGGGCCTCCATGACACGGCGCTGCTCGTCATTGGGGTTTTCAAGAACCGTATGCAGGGTCGTGACCACCGGCATGGTGACGCGATCGAGGCATTCGAGCAGGTGCGCCCCGGCCGGTCCGCCATAGATGCCGAATTCGTGCTGAAGAAACAGAACCTGAGTATCGGCGGCATTGAGGTCGTCGGCCAGCTTCCGGTAAGCCGCCACGTCATCCTGAGCGATATGTTTCGTTACTTCGGGGGGATATTCGTAGGCTTCGGCCCGGTCGTCCATGGCGATGACATCGCAGCGCGCCTGAGGCAGGGCCTTGTGCAGGCATTTGTAGATATCGCGGGTAAAGGTGGCCAGACCGCATTGACGCGGCGGAAAATTACCCATGACGGCGATGCGCCTGAGCGTCGTCGGGGCGAGCGAGGGGTGAGAAAGAATCTGGCTCAAATCGGAGACCTCGGTCTCGACGGCGAAGCTCTTGTCTTGAAGCATGGCAAACCCTTTTCAAAATCTGTGGCCTGCCTGCCGGAACCGGTTTTATGTGACCGGTGGAAGCGTCTGAAAATAAGAGTCGCAAAGAAAAATAAGCGTCGCTGATTGTCCGGAAGCAGAGCCTCATCTTGGGGGTATCGCGTATAAAGAAGCAGTGGGGAAAAGGGTGCATTGCAATAAATGCCGTAACGAAAACGTCATAATGGCCGGTTATGGCCGCGCGGCGGGAATCCTTACCATATTTGTGTGCCAATTCCCCCATTCAGGGGTATTGGCGGGCGGGGGGTCATGCGTTTATGCTGAGCGTAACGCGGATATCAGCGTCTTTCGGGGAGGCAGGCTTAGGTCATGCGCAAAATTACCAATATCCTTGCGACAGGCATAGCCGTCGCCATGCCGCTCATGTCGCCGCTGAGCGCGCTGGCGCAGCCGGCGTTCAAGACGGGCCTCGACGCCCTGCCGCCCGAAGAATACGCTGCCGAACCCGCCGCGCCGCGCGCCCGCTCGGCGGTGCTGCTGTCGAAGGCCGACCTGACGCCCTATTTCCCCAATCCGGGCGATCAGGGCATGATGGGCTCGTGCTCCGGCTGGGCCGTGTCCTATGCGGCGCGCTCCTACTATCTGGCCGGGGAGACGAAGAAAAAACCCACGACCAGCGACGAGATTTCGAGCCCCGGCTTTGTCTTCAACCAGTCGTCCTCGCGCCCCAATATCAAGGGCGATCAGTGCGGCGGCGCGACCTTCCGCGGCGCGCTCAATGTTCTCGTCAATGTCGGCTCGACCTCCCTGACCTACTGGCCCTATACTGACACGACCTGTATGCCGAACGTGCCGTCCAACGACGCGCTGTCGGTCTCGTCGCGCTGGAAGATTCCGGGCTACGACGCCTTTACGTTCGACAATATCAAGACGCTCGACTCCTATCGTGAGCGGCTGGAGCGCGGCCATCCGGTCATCGTGGGCCTGACGATCAATACCGACGAATGGTTCCGCATGCCGCGCGGCAACTACACCTATACGCTGGGGGCGACCTCGCTGATGGCGGGCGGCAAGCACGGCTATCACGCCATGGTCGTCATCGCCTATGACGACGACCGCGTCGCCGCCAATGGCGACAAGGGCGCGTTCAAGCTGATCAATTCGTGGAGCCGCGACTGGGGCGACGGCGGCTATGTGTGGATTTCCTACGAAGCCTTCAAGGCGATGGTCAAGGAAGCCTATGTCATGACCGGCATGACCACGCCGCTCAATCCGCGTAACGAGGCCGGGCCCGCGCCGCAGCCAGATCCGAAGCCTCAGCCTCAGCCCGACCCCAAACCCCAACCCCAGCCCAATCCGCAGCCGGTCGATATCTATCCGCAGCTGACCCAGATCATCGGCAGCTTCCGCACCGGCGAACTGCGTCTGGAAAAGCTCGGCAACGGTTACCGCGTCACCGGTCACGGTTGCGTCGACGAGGTCCGTCGCCTGCGCAAGCAACTGAGCCCCTATATCGGCCGCCTGATGATCAATATCGAGGAAACGCCCTGGCCGGCCTGCGAAATCCGCGGCCTGATGAAAACGGCCATTGCGCGCGGTGGCGTTCAGGTCAGCGTGACCAATCTCGAAGCCGGGGCGGTCACCGCCGAACGCGGCGTCGAGGTATCGCTGGCCGAACAGAATATCGAATCGACGCCGATCCTGAAAAAGGGCGACCGTTTCAAGATCGACGTCACGACCACCGCCGCCGCGCCCTATGTGCAGGTCTTCTACCTGCAGGCCGATCAGTCGGCCAAGGAAATCTGGCGCGGCAAGGTCGCTCCGAACGCGGCAGGCCTTTACCACATGTCGATCGGCTCCGACGGCTCGCCGCTACGGCTGAAGGCGTCGCCGCCCTACGGCATCGAGGCCGTGCTGGTGCTGGCCTCGACCAAACCGGTGACGGAGAAGGAAATCGCGATGAACGCTTCGGAAGTGTCGTTCATGGACCGCCTGCGTACCGATCTGGCGACGGCCTTCGACGCCAATGCCGATATCCGCGCCGCCATCACTCAGGTCGAGGTGCAGGACACCGTCGCCCCGGGCACAAGCTGGCTGGTCACCGCCGCCGAGGTCGAAAGCTTCCGGGCCGCCGGGGTCGAGGACCTCTCGAACGAGGCGCCTGGCGCGGGCATGATGACCGCGATCGGCGACCCCAAGGGACCGAAGATCACCGTGCTCAGCCCGAAGCTGGACAGCGCCATCGCGGGCAAGATGGCCATCCGCGCCGACTTCACGGCCCCTGTCGACGCCAAGGTCCGCCCGGAAACCGTCCGCGTCCGCTACAAGACGCCGGTGGGCTGGTTCGACGTCACCGACCGGGTCCGCAAGGACGCCAAGGTCTCCGCCGCCGGAATCGTCGCCGCGCCGATGGATATTCCGAACGGCAAGCACCTGATCCGCGTGTCGGTCTTCGACGACAAGGGCCGCGAGGCTATCGTCGAGATCGCGGTCACGGCGGGTCAGTAGACCGCGCCAACAAGTTGCAGGCGGCGCGGCTCAGGTCGCGCCGCCTGTTTTTTTGTGTTAAGTTGGTAGCGGGATAAGGGTATCGGGATTCAGATGCGAGTTTTAGCGGCATTTATAGCCACATGCGTGATAATGTGGGGCGTATCCGCTCACGCAGAAACACGGCTGGCGCTGGTCATCGATCAGGTCGGCTATTCCGGCAATCTGTCGCCCCTGCCCGGCGCGCGTCAGGAAGCCGATCAGGTCGCAGCATCGCTGCAAAAAACCGGCTTTCAGATCACCCGCGTCCATTCCGCCACCCGACCGCAACTCGACACCGCCTTCCGCGATTTCCGCCGCCAAGTCAGCGCCAACCCCGGCGCGGTGGTTTTCATCTACTATACCGGTCATGGCATCCGCGATGCGGGCTCCGATACCAACGATAACTATTTGCTGGGGGTCGAGGCTGACATTTCGGTCGCTTCAGACCTTACCGCCTATGGCGTCCAGCTTCAGAACCTGACCGATCAGTTCGCTCAGACGGGGGCCGCCGCCGTCATCTTTGTTCTTGATGCCTGCCGCACCACGCCTACACTCGGCAAGGCCGGCACTAAAGGGCTCATTCCCATATCTGTTGCGGCCAACACATTGGTGGCCTATTCGACCGGCGCGGGGGATGTCGCCGATGTTGGCGTCTATGCTCCGGTGCTGGCCGAAGAAATACTCAAGCCCGGTCAGGACGTCATTCAACTGTTCAGCAGCGTTCAGAAAAAGGTCGCGTCAAAGACGAACCGCAAACAACTGCCGTGGTCGAACAACCTGATTTACAATGATGTGTGCCTTGTTTCGTGCACGGAACAGATGGCCGGGCCAGTCCCCCAACCCGCCGGACCTTCGGCGTGGGAGATAGAAAAAGCCGTCTGGGATCGCAGCCGGGACTGTCCTGATTTCGAGGCTTACCTCGCTCAATATCCATCGGGCGCTTTTGTAACTCAGGCACGCCAACGGCTTGGTGCCGGATGTCGGATCGAGAAAAAAACCTCTCCGGCACGGACGCCCGAAGCCGCTCTGGAGGAGGGGCTCAAAGCCAATGACGCCGCCGATTACGATATCTCCAGACCGCTTTTCGAACAGGCTTGCGATGGCGGTGTGGCTAAAGGCTGTTTCTACCTCGCCTGGATGGTCGATAGCGGCTTAGGCGGATTAACTCAGGACTATGCCAGGGCGCGCAGCCTGTACGATCGAGCCTGCACCGGTAAGGACGCTCAGGCCTGTGGCAGGCTGGGCCTCTACTACTACTTCGGCGGCAGTGGCCTGGGGCGCGACTATGCCAGAAGCAAAACCTACTACGAGATGGGCTGCACCTACGGTGATATGTGGTCATGCAATGGTGTGGGTCTGCTTTATTACAATGGATACGGCGTCACGGCCAATATCCCGGAATCCGTACACTGGTTCGAGACCGCTTGCGGTGGCAATGCCTATGTCGCCTGCCACTATCTGGGGAGCATGTATGAGTCAGGTACCGGCAAGCCTCAGAACTATGCCAAGGCGCGGTCTTTTTATGAAAAGGCGTGCACCCAAACCTACGCGAAAAGCTGCGAGCAACTGGCCGCCACATTCTATTACGGTCGGGGCGGAACCGACCTGAATTTGGCGAGAACCTATTACGAGCAGGCCTGCAACGGCAAGGAAGCGGCGGCGTGCGGCATGCTCGGGTCAATTTATCAGTCCGGCGAAGGGGTGCCCAAGGATATGGTGAAAGCGCGGATTTATTTCGAAACAGCCTGCGCCGGGAATTCGGGTGTCTCCTGTGACCAGGCAGGCCAGTTTCATGAAGACGGCATCGGCACCGCAAAGAACATGGACAAGGCTCGCGTCCTGTTCGAAAAGGGCTGCAAGCTGGGATACAGCCATGCTTGTGAGCGTGCCGACCGTATGAAGCCCGCTTCGTGAAAAATGCTGTAAGGCGCGCCGCCTCCTCTGGCGGAAATGTCAGGCCTGTAATAAGGTGAACGCCGGTATCCGGACACGGGGGCTATACCGCGTCGAAAATGCCGTTCCGATTGTTTCAAAAGTTGTTTTTCTAAGGCACACCGACCCGAAAATCGGTTGCAGCGACGTCGCATACCCCTGAATCGGGGTGCTGTGGCGGCGTCAGATATGTTTAAAATCCGGTAATTTAGCTGGCGGCCGGAGCACCACTTCGGCAGGGGATGTTGATGAGAGTTCTGATCGCGATTTTGGCGGCTGTCGTGATGATGGCGGGCGGCGCTTTTAGCAAGGCGGAGGCTCAGGCCCGTCTGGCACTGGTCATTGATCAGACGTCCTACACCAAGCTGACGCCCCTGCCCGGCACGGAAAAGGAAGCCGGGATGGTCGCCGACTCGCTGACCAAGGTCGGCTTCAAGGTCACCCGCGTCCACAATGCCAGCAAGTCGCAGCTCGATACCGCCTTCACCAATTTCCGCCGCGCCTTGGCCGCGTCGCCCGACGCCATCGGCTTCATCTATTACACCGGCCACGGCACCCGCGATCCCTCCGACGAAGGCGGCGACAACTACCTGCTCGGCGTCGAGGCCGATCTTCAGGTCGAGGCCGATCTCGAAGCTTACGGCGTCAAGCTCGGCTCGCTGACGGCGCAGTTTTCGCGCACCAATGCCCGGGCGGTGATCATCGTCGCCGACGCCTGCCGCAATACGCCCTCCTTCGGCAAGGCCGGGACCAAGGGCCTTGTGGCCGTTGCCGCCGAAGCCAATACCCTCATCGCGTTTTCAACCGACCTCGGCGACGTCGCCGATGTCGGCGTTTACGCGCCCGTTCTGGCCGAACAGATCGTCCGCCCGGGTCAGGACATCACCCAGGTCTTCGGTTCGGTGCAGATCGAGGTGTCCAAGCGCACCGGCAAGAAGCAGCGTCCGTGGTCCAACAACCGCATCTACGACCGCATCTGCCTGGTCAGCTGCGAGGTCGCGCCACCGCCACCGTTGCCGCAACCGGACAAGCCCTCGGCCTGGGAGGTCGAAAAGACCGTGTGGTCGATGGCGCGCGACTGTACCGATTATCAGGCCTATCTGGCCGACTATCCGACGGGCGCTTTCGCCAGTCAGGCCAGGGCGCGCCTGAACGCCGCCGGTTGCCAGACCCAGAAGCCCCCGGCACCGCAGCCCAATCCGCAGCAGGACGATTTCGGCGCGCAACAGGCGGCCAAGGATTATGACGACGGCCTGAAAGCCTATACGGGCGGCAATTTCACCACGGCCCGCAGCCTGTTCGAAAAGGCCTGTAACGGCGGCTCGATGAAGGCCTGCAACTATCTCGGCTTCATGTACGATCAGGGTACCGGCGTAACGCAGGACTATGCCCGCGCCGCCACGCTGTACAAAAAGGCCTGCGACGGCGATTTCTCGCTCGCCTGTTCCAACCTCGGCAGCTTCTACGAAAACGGCTCCGGCGTGACGCAAAGCTTCACTCAGGCCCGCACCTACTACGAAAAGGGCTGCAACAACGGCGACGCCATGGGCTGCACCGGCCTCGGCTACCTGTACGATCAGGGTAAGGGCGTCACCGCCGATCCGGTCAAAGCGAGAGGCCTGTACGACACCGCCTGTACGCGCGGCAACGGTATCGGCTGCTTCAATATCGGCTTCCTGAACGAAAAGGGCCGCGGCGGTCCTCAGGACTTCGGCAAGGCGCTCGGCTTCTACAAGAAGGCCTGCGACAACGCCTATTATCCCGGCTGCAACAGTCAGGCCGTCCTGTACGAAAACGGCACCGGGACGACCGCCGACATCGCCAAGGCGCGCACCCTGTACGAGCAGGCCTGCACCAACAAGGAAAGCCTGTCGTGCTCCAACCTCGGTCGCCTCTATTACTACGGCACCGGCGTGACCAAGAACCTGAGCACGGCACGGACCTACTATCAGAAGGCCTGCGATCTGGGTCACACCTCAAGCTGCGATCAGGTCAAGAGCCTGTCGCAGGTGACCCCGCCGCCGCCGGTCGACAATTCGCCCGCCGCCATGACCAAGGTCTATGAGGACGGGGTGGCCGCCTATAACAACCGCGACTACACCACGGCCATCCGGCTCTTCGATCAGGCCTGTAACGGGCGCGAATTCCGCGGCTGTACCTATAATGGTTACCTGTACGAACGCGGTCTGGGCATCAGCATGGACTACACCAAGGCCAATGCCTACTACACCAAGGCCTGCACCGGCGGGAACTCGACGGGCTGTAACAACCTGGCCATCGCCTACGAAAACGGCCGCGGCGTCACGCAGGACTATGCTCAGGCCCGCGTCCTCTATACCAAGTCGTGCTCGCTCGACGAAATGGCCGGCTGCTTCGGCATCGGCTACCTGCTGGACAACGGCAAGGGTGGTGCCCGCGACCTGGCCCAGGCCCGCACCTATTACGATCAGGCCTGTAACGGCGGCAATATGCTGGGCTGTAACAATCTCGGCGTCATGTACGAAAACGGCAAGGGCGTTGCGACGGATGCCGCCAAGGCGCGGACCCTCTACGAAAAGGGCTGTAACGGCGACAACATGGTGTCGTGCAACAATTTCGGCATCATGCTCGAAAACGGCAAGGGCGGTTCCATGGATAACGTCAAGGCGCGCCAGATCTACGAAAAGGCCTGCACCGGCCAGAACTATTCCGGCTGCGACAATGCCGGCGGCCTGTGGCGCGAAGGCAAGGGCGGGGTTCAGGACTTCGCCAAGGCCATGACCTTCCACACCCGTGCCTGCGACAACGCCGTCTTCTCGGGCTGCGCCAATGCCGGCTGGATGTACGAAATGGGCAAGGGCGTGGCCATCGACATGGTCAAGGCCCGCGCCCTCTACGAAAAGGGCTGCAACGGCGGCAATACGGTGTCGTGCAACAATTTCGGCCTGATGCTCGAAAACGGTCGCGGCGGCTCCATGGACAATGTCAAGGCGCGCCAGATCTACGAAAAGGCCTGTTCCGACAACAACTACAATGGTTGCGACAACGCCGGTAACATGTGGCGCGACGGCAAGGGCACGGTCATGAACTACGACACGGCCATCGTCTATTACCAGAAGTCGTGCAACGGCGGTTACGCCACGGGCTGCACCAATCTCGGCGTCTTCTACGAGCTGGGTCGCGGGGCCGCCATCGACATGGTGAAGGCGCGTCAGTTCTACGAAAAGGCCTGCAACAGCAATGAAAGCGTCGGCTGCTTCAATCTGGCCCGCCTGTATGCCAACGGTTCGGGCGGCGTGATGGATGCGGCCAAGGCGCGCGAAACCTACAAGAAGTCGTGCGACCGCGGTTACGAAGCCGCCTGCGCCTACGCGAAGGATTAAGGTCGATGAGACAAGCGGTCGCCCTTCTGCCGGTGCTGGGCTTCGCCCTGACGGTTGCCTTCGCGGCGGATGCGCCTGAGGCTTTCGCCCGTGCCTCGACGCCGCCCGCCAACACCAAGGTGGTGGGCGGGCGTCTGGCTCAGGCCGAACAATGGCCGGGGTTCGCCGCCATTGCGCTGGAAACCCCCAAGCAGACCGCCGTCTTCTGCGGCGGCAGCATGATCGGGCCGCGTCACGTCCTGACGGCGGCGCATTGTCTGGAGGAGTTTTCGCCGGAACTGGCCGCCAAGTGTAAGAAATCGGCCATGCCGATCGCTCAGATGCGCATTTTTCCCGGCCTGACCGATCTGCGCAACGCCACCCGCGCCAGCGCCTATCGCGTCGTCAGATTAACCGTGCACCCCGGGGCGCACTGTTCGGACGAACTGGCCAATGCGGCGCCGACCTACGACAACGATCTGGCCATTATCGAGCTGGATCGCGACTGGAAAGGCGCGGTCGTCGCCCTGTCCGGTACCGGTGCCGACGACCCCGATGCCGGGCTGGTCGGCGTGGCGGGACTGGGCACCACCGAGTCGGAAATGACCGTCGCCGAAAAAGGCCGCGACGGCATGCTGATCGCGGCGCGCTCGAACCAGTTGCTGGAAGTCCATATGCCCGTCGTCTCGACCGCCGACTGCGTGCGCGGACGCGGCCGGACCGGCGGCGGCATCGTAGGTCAGAACCAGATCTGCGCCGGATGGATGTCGCCCTCACCGGCCAGCGCCATCGGCGATTCGTGCGGCGGCGATTCCGGCGGCCCGCTGATGGCCTATGACGGCAACCAGCGCCCCTATCAGGTCGGTCTGGTCAGCTGGGGCCCGACCCCCTGCGGTCAGGTCGGCAAGCCCGGCGTCTATACCCGCGTGTCCCGTTTCCTGCCGTGGATCAAAAGCGTGGCGGGCAGCGTCAATATCGCCCAGCCGCTCGACAAGAAGACCGAAGCCCCGACGGAGCCCCAGGGCTTTGCCGAGCTTGAAATCCTGCTGGCCCCGGCGAAGGGCCGTATCCAGATCGACATCTGCTCCGACAGCCCCGACGAAGCGGCCTCGACCTGCGGCCTGCGCGACCTGACCGAAGGCGCCTTTATCAAGCTCAAGGTTTCGAGCCCGATGAGCGGCCGTCTGGTCCTGATCGATCGCAATGCCGATTTCATGGTCACGCAGCTTTATCCCAACGACTTCGACTCGACCGCCGCCAAGGGTAATATCACCGCCAGCACCCCGATCTTCTTCCCCGACCGCAGCTACGGATTCCGCATTCAGGCGCAAAAGCCCTACGGCAAGTCGAAGCTGATGGCGATCCTCCTGCCGCCGGGGGCCAATCTGGACGCCTTCGTTGCCTCGCAAAAGACCCTGACCAAAGGCGTGGACGTCTCCTATGCGCCCGGCTGGGAAGGCGGCGAGAACAGCTCCGACCAGTATGCGGGCAATCTGGCCAACGAAATCTCGAAGCAGATGGCGGCCACCAAGGCCGGCAAGGAACTGAAGGGCTGGGGGCTGGCGACCATCGAATATACGGTCAGGAAGCCTTAAGCCTTAAGATCCTGCGAGAAAGCCAGCATGGCGGTACGCTGCGGCACGGACAATTCATCCATGTCGAAGCTTTCGCCGCGCGCAATAGCGCGGATCATGACGTGGGTCAGGGCCGAGGACAGCGACCAGTTCCAGTATCGAAGCACCGTCTGGGCGCGGTCGACCGCCAGCATGTCGTAGGCCAGCAGCACCCGCGCCAGATCGGGATGGGTGTCGCCGTCCTTTTCCGCCGGGCGGCGCAGGGCTCGCCACAGGTTGCGCAGATCGGCCTTTTTCAGGCCCGTCGCCTTGCACAGCACGGCCAGCCCCTCACCACCGCGGTCGCGCAGAATCTTGGCGCCGGTCGAGGGCTTGAGGCCCGACATGTAGGAAATCTCTTCGGCCGTGTGGCGCGTCATGCCGCGCGAGGCAGCGTCCTTGATGGCGTCTTCCAGACTGTCGAACGGGCTTTTTTTGATCGCCTCGCGATTGCGCTGACGGCGTTCGATGAATTGCAGGGCCTTGCGCGACAGGGCGTCGTTCCAGCCTTCTTTCGCGGCCATGGCGAAGACGTCGGCGGCGGCGTCCTGCATGACCTCGCGATTGACGGCAAAGCGGCTGAGGATCGTGCGGCGCACATCGGCATCGGACCACCAGAACATGACATAGGCCGAGCTGGGGCGCAGTTCGAGGCGCTTGATGATCAGGGGGACGAGGCCCGGCTCGTTCTGGCTCATCGCCACAGCCACTTCAATGGCCGCCTGGGACAGGGTCGATTGCCGGTTCCTGAGCAGGCTTTCGACCGCTTCGGCATCACCGGTATCGGCAATGGCCTCGCAGATGACCGGGCCGATGTGCTTACGCTGGGCGAGCAGGCGGTGGTGGTGCGCCGTACCGTTGCGCACGCAATACAGTAAGTCGGTGTCGGACAGAGAATCGCAATCCTCGATCAGGCAGCGGGCGATGTCCGGCTCGTCGGTGATCAGCAGGCGCACCAGCGAATGCGGCACTTCGCTCAGGCGGCTCAGACGACGCGATACCTTGAGGCGTTCGCCCTTCTGCGCCTCACGCAGCATCTCGACCAGCAGGTCGGCGGTCACCGCACGCTCGAACGCATTGACGCGCGTTTCGGGCAGGCAGACCACGTCGGACAGGCGCTTGAGGAGGGTTTGACGCGCCGGAAAGACAAGCTCGGTCGTTTCGTCGATGTCACCGATACCGTCGGCGTCCGGAGCGAAATCGCTCTCGGGCAGGATCGGTTCGGGTGCGGCACTGGCGGTCATGCCCGCACTATAGGCATTGACGTGTTAAAAAAGAATATCCCCCTGAATGCGCGAGGCTTTCAGAGGGATCAATAAATAATCACCGTCCGTAAATTTCCAGCCTTGAGGCAAATAGCAGGAGGCTAGCGACGCAGGTACACCTAGTACCTGCTAGCGACGCCGACGCACTAGTTGCCCAAGGATGGGGATTTACAAACCGTCAAACAGAGCTGTGGACAGATACCGTTCTGCAAAGCTTGGAATGATCGCCACGATGGTCTTGTCGGCATATTCGTCCAGTGTCGCCAGACGGAAGGCCGCCTCAAGCGCCGCGCCCGACGAAATGCCGACCGGCAGACCTTCGAGCTGAGCCGACTTGCGCGCGGTCGCGAAAGCCGCGTCGTTCGACACCTTTTCCACGCGATCGATGACGCCCTTGTCCAGAATACCCGGCACGAAGCCTGCACCAATGCCCTGAATCTTGTGCGGCCCGGGTTCGCCGCCCGACAGGACCGGCGACGCTTCCGGCTCGACGGCAACGATCTCGACCGACGGTTTCTTCTCTTTCAGTACCTGACCAATGCCGGTGATCGACCCGCCCGTCCCGACGCCTGAGATCAGGACGTCGACCGCGCCCGCCGTATCGTTCCAGATTTCCTCGGCCGTCGAAATACGGTGGATTTCAGGATTGGCGGCGTTTTCGAACTGTTGCGGAATAACCGCGCCGGGCGTGGCGGCAGCCAGTTCGGTGGCGCGGTTGACGGCGCCGCGCATACCCTTTTCCGCCGGGGTCAGTTCCAGACGCGCGCCCAGAAGCGCCAGCATCTTGCGGCGTTCCAGCGACATCGATTCCGGCATGACGAGGATCAGTTCGTAGCCCTTGGAGGCCGCGACGAAGGCCAGCGCGATACCGGTATTGCCGGACGTCGGCTCGATGATCACGCCGCCGGGCTTGAGCTGGCCCGAGGCTTCGAGTGCTTCGATCATGGCCACGCCGATGCGGTCCTTGACCGACGACAGGGGATTGAAGAATTCGAGCTTGGCCAGCACCGTGGCCTTGGCGCCGTAGGCCTCCGACAGGCGCGGCAGCTTGACCAGCGGCGTGTCGCCGATGGTGTCGAGGATCGACTCGAACACCTTGCCGCGACCCTTGCGGGCATAGCGCGACGTCGAAGCGGCGGGTAAGGAGTCAGGCATGAAAGGACCTCCACAATTGGTCTTTTATTCGGCTGTATTTATACTGACGACCTTACGGACCGCCGTATCGTGAATGTGGTGCGGTACGCTTGTTACTACAAAAACCCGGCAATGAAAGAGCGCTAACCCTTTCGTGATCGGCATTTCCCGTGACTAACCTAAGGGCCGAACGGCTGCGGCCTTTCCCCGAAACAGGAATTTCCAAAGAATATAGCCTCTGGGGTGTTTCCTGATAAGGCAAATCACCTCACACATGGCGTTAGCCGTACTGATCAAGAAAGACTCTGCCATGGACGACGTTTCGCTGGCCACCGCCCCCGACCTTGCCAATGAGGCCCCCGCGAACGAGGCAAAAGGCCCCAGCCCTTACGACTTGGCCACGCAACTGGTCGGCAAGCTGTGCCACGATTTCATCTCGCCCACCGGCGCGATCATTTCCGGCCTCGACCTGCTCAGCGACCCACAGGCCGCAGACATGCGCGACGACGCGATCAACCTGATCCAGACCTCGGCCAACAAGATGGTGACGCTGGTCCACTTCGCCCGCGTGGCCTTCGGCGCGGCCAGCTCCGCCGAAGCCTTTTCGGCCCGGGAACTGAACAAGACCCTGTCTGACGTTTTCTCGACCATGCGCGCCAATCTGGAGTTCCAGATCGAGGACGCTATCGTGTTCGAAAAACCCGCCGCCCGCGCCCTGATGAACCTCGGCTATATCGCAGGCAACGCTCTGCCGACCGGCGGCATCGCCACCCTGACGCGCGAAGAGACGGACACCACCATCGTTCTGAAATCCGATTCCAAGGGCAACCGCGCCCGTCTCAAGCCGGAAGCCATCGAAGGTCTGGCGGGTCAGCCCCTGTCGGACGGCCTGACGGGACAATGGATTCAACCGTTCTGGCTTTACAGCGTGGTGAAGGAAGCCGGTGGCACGCTGGAGGTGACGGCGGAACCCGATCACTTGTCGCTTACGATTACTCTGCCCAAGCAAGGATAAAACCACGTTACGCTTTTTTGCACAAAAGGGTCAAAATTCAGCTTTCGGTAACGTTCTGAAAACACTCCCTTAACCAAACACAGTGAATATAGCCCGTTACAAGGCCCGCCCTGCGTCCGTTTTTGACCGGCGTCGGGCGGCACCAATTGCGTTTGACGGGGTATGCTGTGGACGACCTTATTGCCGAATTTCTGACCGAGACCGCCGAAAGCCTCGAAGTGGTCGACAGCGAACTGGTCAAGTTCGAAGCCAATCCGAACGAGCGCAAGACGCTCGACAACATTTTCCGCCTCGTCCACACGGTCAAGGGCACCTGCGGGTTCCTCGGCCTTGGTCGCCTCGAAGCGGTCGCCCATGCCGGTGAGACCCTGCTGGGCCGCTTCCGCGACGGCAAGCTTGAGGTCAATGCCGATGCGGTGACGCTGGTCCTGCACTCGATCGACCGCATCAAGATGATCCTTGCCGGTCTGGAAACCACGGGCCTTGAGCCCGACGGCGACGACCACGACCTGATCTCACAGCTCGAAGCCATGGCCGAAGGCCGCGAAGTCGCCATCGACACGGTTCAGGCCGTCTCGGTGCCCGACCGCCCCATCGCGTCGGACGTCGCCGAAGCCGCTCTGGTCGAGGTCAAGGCCGAGGTCGCCCGCACCCTGCGCCCCGGTGAAGTGTCCGAAGAAGAGCTGGAGGCCGCCTTCCTCGCCGCCGAAGCCCCCGACTGGATGTCGGAACCCGAGCCCGCCCCGGCGCCTGTCGCCGAAGCGCCGAAGCCAGCCCCCGCCCCGACCCCGGTTGTCGAAACCGTCGCCAGCGATCTTTCGTCCTCGCTCAGCGCCCTATCGGCCATCGCCGGCGGCGAAGACGGCGCGGGCATCGCCACCACCCAGTCGATCCGCGTGTCGGTCGACGTGCTGGAAGGCCTGATGACGCTGGTCTCGGAAATGGTTCTGACGCGCAACCAGCTGCTGCAAATCTCGCGCAACCGCGAAGATTCGGCCTTCGCCACCCCGCTGCAACGCCTGTCGACCCTGACCGGCGAGCTTCAGGACAGCGTGATGAAAACCCGCATGCAGCCGATCGGCGCGGCGTGGAAGAAGCTGCCGCGTCTGGTGCGCGACCTCAGCCACGAACTGGGCAAGAAGATCGACCTCGTCATGGAAGGCGAAGGCACGGAACTGGACCGGCAGGTGCTGGAACTGATCCGCGACCCCCTCACCCACATGGTGCGCAACTCCGCCGACCACGGCCTTGAGCCGACGCAGGAACGTATCGATCTCGGCAAGCCCGCCAACGGCACGGTTCGTCTGTCGGCCTTCCACGAAGGCGGCTATATCGTCATCCGTATCTCGGACAATGGTCGCGGCCTGAACACCGCCCGCATCCGTGAAAAGATCGTCGAAAAGGCGCTGGCGACCCGCGCCGAAGTCGATGGCATGAACGATCAGCAGATTCATCGCTTCATCTTCGCGCCGGGCTTCTCGACCGCCGCCAAGGTCACCAACCTGTCCGGCCGCGGCGTCGGCATGGACGTGGTACGCACCAATATCGAACAGATCGGCGGCCAGATCGACCTGAACTCGATCCAGGGTCAGGGCACGACCTTCACCATCAAGATCCCGCTGACCCTGGCCATCGTTTCGGCCCTGATCGTCGGCGCGGGCGGCCAGAAGTTCGCCGTGCCGCAGACCGCCGTCATGGAACTGGTCCGTACCGGCCACAACGCCGAACACAAGATCGAAAAGATCGAGCAGTCCCTCGTCCTGCGTCTGCGCAACAAATTGCTGCCGCTGGTCCAACTGGGGCCGACGCTGCAACTGGAAGCCGCCACCCAGGAAGACGCCACCTTCGTCATGGTCATTCAGGTCGGTGAGCGCCGCTACGGCCTCGTCGTCAATGACGTGCTGGACACCGAGGAAATCGTCGTCAAGCCGCTGGCCTCGATCCTGCGCGACGTCGATGTCTTCTCGGGTGCCACCATTCTCGGTGACGGTTCCGTGGTCCTGATCCTCGATCCGAACGCCATGAGTGAGCGCGCCGGGAACATGCTGGAAGAAAAGGCCGCCGAAGAGAGCGAAGAGGTCCATGCTGACGTTCAGGGCCAGCGCGTCGCCATGCTGCTGTTCAAGGCCGGCGGCGGCACGCCGAAGGCCGTGGAGCTTGAGCACATCACGCGCCTCGAGCACATCGAATCGTCGCAGATCGAGATTATGGAAGGCCGCGCCGCCCTGCAATATCGCGGTAAGCTGATGCCGATCCTGACCGTCAGCGGCCACTATCACGACCTGCTCGAAGCCCAGGCGCAGGAAGGCCATATCCAGCCGCTGCTCGTCTTCACCGGCGAAGGCTACGCCATGGGTCTGGCCGTCGACGAGATCGTCGATGTGGTCGAGGACCGCCTGTCGATCGAATTGTCCGCCGACCGTCCGGGCGTGCGCGGCACGGCCGTCGTCTCGGGCCGCGCCTGCGAAATCCTCGATGTCGATCACTATCAGCTGCGCGGTCTGGCCGAACACGCCCGCCGTCAGAACCATGCCACTCACGACGTCGCCGTCGAAGCGGCTTAAAGATTGGTCACCTCATGTGTATCCGAAAAGTGGGAGCCACTTTTCGGCATGAGGTTCCAGAGGGAACAGAATGATATGAGTATCCGTGATTACGTTACCCTGCGCGTCGGCGGTCAGTTGTTCGGTGTCGACGCCGCCCGCGTCCACGACGTCTTCCATCCGCGCGGCCTGACGCCCGTGCCGCTGTCGCGCTCGGAAATCGCCGGTGTGCTGAACCTGCGCGGCCGCATCGTCACCGCCGTCTGCGCCCGCCGCAGACTCGGCCTGGCCCCTCGCGAAGAGGGCGCCCCCGAGCCTCTGGCCATCGGCCTCGAAGTCCACGGCGACAGCTATGGCCTCGTCATCGACTCGGTCGATGAGGTGCTCAAGCTGGACGACGAAAAGTTCCACTCGCCGCCGGGCAACCTGCCGCCGCGGTGGGCCGAAATCATCGTCGGCGTCTGCCAGCTGGAGAAGGAACTGCTTATCGTTCTGGACCCGCACACCCTTCTCGACGCTGCACACCTCAAGGCTGCGTAACCCCGTATTTGCCTCAGGAACCTGTCACATGAAAACCTGCCTCGTCGTCGATGATAGCCGCGTGATCCGCAAGGTCGCCCGCCGCATTCTGGAAAACCTGCAGTTCGAGGTGCTTGAGGCCGCCGACGGTCTTGAGGCCCTGAACGCCTGCAAGACCGCGATGCCCAACGCCATCCTGCTCGACTGGAACATGCCGGTCATGGACGGCATCACCTTCCTGCGCCAGTTGCGCAAGGAAGAGGGCGGCAAGGCCCCGGTCGTCGTCTTCTGCACGACCGAAAACGACCTGTCGCACATCACCGAGGCCCTGACCGAAGGCGCGTCGGAATACATCATGAAGCCTTTCGATGGTGAAATTCTCGAAGCGAAGTTCTCCGAAGTCGGCCTGATCTGAGTAAAGCGTAAAGAGTACCCATGTCCCTCAATCCCAATCCTGCCGCCTCGCTTCGTCCCATTCGGGTGATGATCGTCGACGACTCCGCCGTGGTGCGGGGCCTGGTGACGCGCTGGATCGAGGCCGAAAGCGACATGGTGCTGGCCGGTTCTGCCACCGACGGCGCCAAGGGCGTCGAAAAGGTCCGGGAATTCCAGCCGGACGTGATGATCCTCGACATCGAGATGCCAAATATGAGCGGTCTCGAAGCCCTGCCGAAGATTCTCGCCGCCAAGCCGGGCCTCAAGATTTTGATGGCCTCGACCCTGACCACGCGCGGTGCGTCGGTGACCATGCGCGCGCTGGAACTGGGCGCAGCCGATTACGTCGCCAAGCCGGATTCGGCCCGCATCGGCGGTGCCGACGGCTATCGCACCGAGCTGTTGGCCAAGGTTCGCGCCCTGTGCGGTCGCATCCGTCACTGGCCGGGCCAGCCCCCGGAGAACAAGCCCGCCGCCCCGCCGGTCCGCCTCTATCCGGTTAACCCTAATACGCCCGCCCCGGCGGCACGACCCGCGCCCGCCGCGCCAACGACGGCTCATCTGGGCCATGTCGCTGCACCGGTCCGCGTGCGCACGCCCGGTCCGCGTCGTTGCGATGTCCTTCTGGTCGGTGCCTCGACCGGCGGTCCGCCCGCCCTGCGCAGCTTCCTGATGGGCCTTGGCGCCGACTGGAAGATCCCGGTCCTGATCGTGCAGCACATGCCCGCCACCTTCACCGCCATTCTGGCCGAACATCTCGACAAGGCCTTGCCGCAAACGGTGGTCGAGGCGAAAGACGGCACGCCGCTGCGCGGGGGTCACATCTATATCGCGCCCGGCGACTTCCACATGACGCTGAAAGGCACGCCCGGCGCGCCGGTCATCAAGCTGGATCAGGGGCCTCAGGTCAACTGGTGCCGTCCCGCCGTCGATCCCCTGTTTCGTTCGGGCGCCGAGCTATACGGCAAGAACATCGTCGGCGTCGTCCTGACCGGGATGGGCCACGATGGCCGTGACGGCGCGCGTGCTTTGGTCGATGTCAATGCCACCGTCATGGTGCAGGACGAAGCCTCCTCGGTCGTGTGGGGGATGCCCGGTGCCGTGGCCGAAGCCGGCCTCGCCGAATTCATAAAACCAATAGACGGGTTGTCGCAGACCTGCAAAGCCATCGCCAGAGGTGAAAGACTATGAGCCCCGAAGATACCGAACACCTGGCGGCGATGCTGAAACAACGATCCGGCCTGATCCTCGGCTCGGACAAGACCTATCTCATTGAGAGCCGCCTCGCGCCCGTGGCGCGTCGCGAAGGCTTTGCCAATGTCGCGGCCCTGCTGACGTCCTTGCGCACCCGTCGCGACGAAAAGCTGATCTACACCGTCACCGACGCGATGACGACCAACGAGACCTTCTTCTTCCGCGACAAGACTCCCTTCGACCAGTTCAAGTCGGACGTCCTGCCAGCCCTGGCCAAGACGCGCCTGTCGGGCGATATCAAGATCTGGTGCGCCGCCGCCTCGACCGGTCAGGAACCCTACTCGCTGGCCATGATGATGGAAGACATGCGCCATCAGTATCCGCGCATCAATCTCGACATCCTCGGCACCGATATCTCGGAACGCTGTCTGGAAAAGGCTCAGTCCGGCCTCTACACGCAGTTCGAGGTCCAGCGCGGCCTGCCGATCCAGATGATGGTCAAGTATTTCGAGAAGGTCGACGAGATGTGGCGCCTGTCGCCCAAGATTCGTCAGGCCATCCGTTTCCGCAAGCTGAACCTGCTCGACAACCTGCATTCCGTCGGCCGTCAGGACGTCATCTATTGCCGTAACGTACTGATCTATTTCGATCTTGAGACCAAGAAGCGCGTGCTGGAGCAGATCGCCAATCTGCTGGCCGACGACGGTTACCTGTTCCTCGGTGCGGCGGAAACCGTGCTCGGCATCACCGACGCCTTCAAACCGATGACGGGGATGCGGGGTCTGTATGTGAAGAACACCGCCGCCGCCGCGACGGCACCGCGCCGTTTCGGGACTTAAGAAATCATACCTCCCCGGTGTACCGGGGAGGGGGACCGCACGAGCCCGCGTAGCGGGTGAGATGTGGTGGTGGGGGCATGCGCGGCTTGAGTAACGCACTCAGCGGGCCGCAGATTTATTCGCGATGCCTACGCGAGCCCCCCTCCGTCATTTGCTACGCAAATGCCACCTCCCCCGACAAGTCAGGGGAGTAGATAGTAGCGGAGTAGTTTAGACAATCACCCGATCCATCACGTCATTGATCCGTTCCATAGGGCGCGCCACGACCACGCCCTTCGGGGTGTCGATGATCGGACGTTCGACCAGTATCGGATGCTTGATCATCGCCTTGAGAATCGTCGCCTCGCGCACGCGCGGCTTCAGCAGTCCCAGCTCCTGCGCCAGGGGCTCCTTGCCACGGAGCAGACCTTTCAGTCCACCGGACTTCGCCGCCAGAGACAGAAGCGTCTGTTCCGTCCAGCCGACGTTCAGATACTCAACGATTTCAGGATTATACCCCTTATCCTGCAACAGAGACAGGGCGGTTCGCGACGTGGAGCAGCGCGGATTGTGATAGATCGTCACCGGAAAGTCGGACATGTCTGTTCCGGCTCAGGCGGGCTTCTTGCCGGTCGGCAGTCGCGTCAACTGGCTATAGGCTTCGGGCGCGCCCTGCGCACAGTCTTCGAGCAGATAAGCCGCCAGACTCGACAGGTGCGGCAACTGAGCGCTGTAGATGATCGATCGACCCTGACGATAGGCGCTCAGCAGCCCCGCCCCGGTCAGTATGCTCAAATGGGTCGAGGTGGTATTGGCGGGGGCCTTGATGGCCTTGGCCACATCACCGGCAGGCATGCCGCCGGGACCGGCCCGCACGATGGTGCGAAACACTTCAAGCCGACCGGGGTGGGCCAGGGCGAACAGAGCAACTACGGCGTCATCGAGTTCCATATACCGAGCATACACGAAACATGAGTCTGTGAAAGACCTGCTATCGTAGCAAACGCCTGTTTTTTAACGCTCGCTTGTAAGAATTCGATAAAAGAAAGAGCCGTCTGTCCGCAGGGACGACGGCCCGGATGTCGATATAGGGGCGGTATCAGGAGGCCAGACGGATATAGTCTTCGCCCATGCGCTCCAGCCGCAGGCGCGCCACCGGCGAACAGACGTGCTCGACCGGCATGTGAGTCAGGACCTCGATGCGATTGCACAGCGCCCCGAACAGGTCGGCATAGGCCGTGGCGATCTGCGCCGGGGAGCCGCTCACGTCTTCCGGGTCCGGCAGGAACCAGTCGATGACCATCGGGTCGCCATGGAAAATCGGCATCTTGCCCTTGGGCAGGTGATGCGACAGACGGAACACGATGTCGATTTGCGGGGCGGCGTCGTGGCCGAAATCCTCGACCGACTTGGGCGACAGCATCTCGATCTTGTAATTGATCTTGTGCAGCAGGGCGATGGCATAGGGGCTGATGGCCATGGCCGGGGTCACGCCCGCCGAAAAGGCTTCGAAACGGCCTGCGCCCAGACGGTTGAGCAGGGCCTCGGCCAGGATCGAGCGCGACGAATTGCGTTCGGCCATAAACAGTACGTTGATCATTATTATATCCTCCCAATTTACTTTCTGGGCCCCACGTCCCCTGCGGCCTGACTGCGGCGGAGGGTCTGTACGCGGCCCTCTTGAGAACCACGTTATCACGCACGCATTAGGTTACGGTGTATAAACGCGGTTAAGGAGGTGTTGATAAAAATTCACGATAAACCTTATCGTGAGCTTATTTCCGAAACCCGGGAAACCGGCTAAGGTCCCGTCCTCTTACGGAGGGAACCCATGCGCCTGAACGCCTTTGCCAGCCTGTCTGTCCTTGCCCTGACTCTTGCGGCCTGCGCCACCACGTCCGATCCCGGCATGGGCGATGTGGCACCTCCGCCCCCTCCCCCGCCGCCTTCGGCCGAGGCCAGCACGGGCATCGTCTATAGCTGCGACAACGGCACGAAGTTCAATATCTATTTCAGCGAAAACGCCGCGACCGTGACCTTAAGCGACGGCACAAAGCTGATCCTGCCGCAACAGGTGGCGGCCTCGGGCATCTGGTACTCGTCGGGTCGTCACGATTTCCGCGGCAAGGGCCGCAACGCCACCTGGACCGTCGGCAAGATGGTGCCGACCCAGTGCGTTACGGATTAAGCGATTTCTTTTCCAATACCGCGCCCTTGACCTCGATCGGGGCATTATACTCTTTCGCCACACGCGCCACATAGTCGCCGAAGGCCTCGGCGGTCTTGCGTTGCGCGCCTTCGCTCCAGCCTGCAGCGATCAGATATTCGAAACGCCGGTCTGCGGTCGGCTCGATAACCATCAGGTGATTGCCCTGCCGCGCTTCGGAGAACAGGTAGCGCGGCTTATAGGCGTCCTTCACCACCAGCGCCGCCCCGGCAAAATCGACCTTCATATCCGGCTGCAAGGCCTCGACATCGTCCGGGTTGCGGATGACTTCGGGACCGGCGGTAACCACCATGCCGCCCGACTGACGAAAGAAGGTCTGGACGCCGTGCTTGCGGATACCGGCCACAAATCGCGCCGACGCCTTAGGCGCGAATTCGGTGAACTGCACCGTGGCCGTGGCGTAGTCTTCACCGGCATAGGCCGTATAGACCTGATCCGCCGCATAGCGCCCGTGACCGCTGTCCCAGTTCAGAATACGCACCCGCACCATCGACCGCAGCGGCCCGTTGGCCAGCACCGTATAGGCGTAGCGCGTGTCCTTCGTCGGGTCGCCGTTGAACCGCCCGTCGAAATTGGCGCCCGGCGTGAAGCGCGCCCGTGACACGGCCTTCGCATCTTTCGGATCGTCCATGACGGCGATTCCGCCGCCACCGAAGGAATCATCGACCGACATGATGTCCGAGCCCAGCCCCGGATCGATCAGCGACACCGCATAACCATCGAGGTTTTCGCCATAGAGCCGGTTCGACATCAGTTGCGGCTTGCGCTTGCCGTAAACATCCGCCGCATCGGGGAACCACAGTTTCCAGCCGATATTTTCGCTCTCCCAGAACGGCACCGTGTGGCGCATATAGCTGCCGGTCGCCGCGTGGGTGCGGTGCGGATTCCAGCCGCGCATCTGCTTGCCGAAATAGACATAGATGACCTTGGTTTCATTCGGCGCGAAGTCGGTCATCAGGAACAGCTCGTCCCACAGACCGTCCTGATCGAGGTCGTCGAACTGATAGTCGATGGCGTGACCATTGGTTTCCTCCAGCCGGCCGTGCGGCCCCTCTTTCGCGCGGGTTTTCGCATCGGGGACACCGATGCCGGGCTTCGATGGATCGACCAGCGTCATCCATAGTTCGTGCGTGTGATGCAGTTGCGGCACGGCAGAGCGCGGGATGATGACCGGGCTGTTGAGGCGCGGCGCATTCAGCGGATTGTGCAGACGGATTTCGACGCGTTCGACCGGCACGAATTCGCGCTGCGTGTACCACGGGTCGGCGTCACGCGCCTGCGCAGACCCTGCGGCCAATAAAGCGCCCGCCAGCATCAATGCCTTCATCGCCGTTCCTTCCTGATGTCATTATGAGTTCCGATCAGGCTACAGGGGATAAAGCGAAAATTATAGAGAAAAATCGAAAGCCATCAGGCGACATCGATTGCAGGCGCAAACAAAAAGCGCCTGCCGTGAGAGGACGGCAGGCGCTTTTTTGATCATCCGAAACCGAAAGGCTTAGGCGGCGACGATACCGCCGTTGGCCGCTTCGTGCGGGTCGCGCAGCACATAGCCACGGCCCCAGACGGTTTCGATATAAGAGTTGCCTTCGTTGGCGACGGCCAGCTTCTTGCGCAGCTTGCAGATGAAGACGTCGATGATCTTCAGTTCCGGCTCGTCCATACCGCCGTAAAGGTGGTTGAGGAACATTTCCTTGGTCAGGGTCGTGCCCTTACGGAGCGACAGAAGCTCCAGCATCTCGTATTCCTTGCCGGTCAGGTGGACGCGGTTGCCCGCAACTTCGACCGTCTTGGCGTCGAGATTGACGATGATGTCGCCGGTCTTGATGACCGATTGCGCATGGCCCTTGGAGCGGCGCACGACCGCATGGATGCGGGCGATCAGTTCGTCTTTGTGGAACGGCTTGGTCATATAGTCGTCGGCACCACCGCCGAGCGTCTTGACCTTGGTTTCGATTTCCGAAGACCCCGACAGGATCATCACCGGCGTATTGACCTTGCCGACGCGCAGCTGGCGCAGCACTTCCAGACCGGACATGTCGGGCAGCGACAGGTCGAGCAGGATCAGGTCGTAGTCGTAGATCTTACCCAGATCCACGCCTTCTTCGCCCAGGTCCGTAGTATAGACGTTGAACCCTTCGGATTTCAGCATCAGCTCAATGCTTTGAGCAGTGGCGCTGTCGTCTTCAATCAGCAGTACGCGCATAAAGCCCCTCCCGGCTACGGCAAACACATAGACACAAGGCAGGAGGCCCTGCGTCCGTTAAGATTTAGATAGCTAAACCTGAAATCCCTTAAGATTGGTTAAGCCTAATCAATTCTCAAAAAGGGGTACGCTGATTTGCGAATCGCTGACAAGAGTCGCGAGTCAAGACTTGAGTCTTTTCCCAAACTTTTTTTAACCCTTTTTTAAGATTGAGTCTCATTTCGCCCACGGTTCAGGGCGGCCCCTCGCGCTTTTGGCGAGCGGCTCAGTTTGGAAGTCCGCGCGTAAAAAACCAATGACGAATTGTTTTTACACGCTTTTTCGTGAAAAATGCGACGAGATGCGAAAATCAGGCGCAGAAAATCATTCGCGGAAAGCTTAACAAATTCTTAAACTTAAACGCGACCTTGCACAGGTATGGCGCGATAAAAACCTGCCTTATTCGCGACAAATAAATTAAAAAATTTCTTTGCCGTCTCCGCTCAGGCGATATCGACCGCGTGAAAAACGCGTTCGGGGCGTTCGTCGGACCGGTCCGTAGCGATGCGGATATCCTTAAGGGTGAGCCCTTTGACATGCCGCGCCCACAGGCCATGCGCCGGCGTCACCCCGAACATCGACGGCTCCGGATAGGCGGTCGGCAGGTCATCGGTGAACGGCGCGACCTCGGCCATCGTCTTGCCGCCGCGATAGGTCAACGAGATATTCTCCAGCGCCACATCCTCAATGGGGCTGTCCGGCAAGCCCATAATCAGGGCGCAATAGTCCGGCAGGATATCGGTGGCCGTCAGATTTCGGATCGTCACCTTACGAATGCCGCCGACCGTGGTGCCCTCGGGTCCACGCAGCCGCGCACCGACGCGCAGGAAGATAGGCGCGGTCGTGATCTCGGTCAGGGTCAGGTTTTCGCACATGACGTCTTCGATCCAGCCGCCGTCGACCGTTTCCAGCGCCAGCCCGCGCGACCGCTCGAAACGGCAATCGCGGACACGGATGCGGGTGAAACCGCCATTGGACTCGGTGCCGATCTTGATGCGGCCCGTCACACGGTCCTGATCCGGCGAACGTTCCTGCGTCCGGCCATAGGTGCCGTCGAGCATCGTCCCCAAATCATAGCCCGACACGGTACAACCTTCGACCGTGATGTCTTCGCAGGCCCGCGCTTCGCCCAGAGCATAGCTCGATTTGAGCACGATGGCGTCGTCGTTGGGCGTATTGACGCGGCAATGGCGGATCGTCACCCGGCGACAGGCATCGATATCCAGCCCGTCGCGGTTGGTGTCGACGGTCAGGCCTTCGATCGTCATATCGTCGACCCCGGTCGCCAGCAGGGCGAAATGCCCGCCGTTCTTTATCGTAAAGTCTTTCAGCGTCACGTGACGGCAGTTTTTCAGCGCAATGGACTTATTGCCCAGCCCCTTCATCGCGGAAACCTCAGGCGCCAGTTCGGCCATGACCTCGGCAGATAATCCGCGCATAGACAGCGGGAACTCGCCCGCCTGCTTTTTCCATTGCGAACCCGGCCCTTCGCGCGTCAGGCCTTCGCCGTCGATCAGCCCTTCACCGATGATGGCGATGTGTTCCGCATCTTCGGCCCAGATCAGGCTGTTGTGCCAGTGGGAATGGCCGAAATCCTGATAGAGGTCGAAAGGATTGTCTTCGGCGGGATCGTATTCGCCCGGATGCTGCGCCGGATCGGCAGCGATGAGCACCGCGCCGGTTTCCAGATGCAATGTCACGCCCGACAGAAGTCGGATCGAAAAGCTGAGATAGCGCCCTTCCGGCAGGAAAACCTCGCCACCCCCGCGATGATGCGCGGCTTCGATAGCGGCATTGATCGCCGCCGTATCTAGCGTCGCGCCGTTCCCCGTCGCGCCGAAGTCTTTGACCGATATCATGGCGCACCTCCCGAATAGTTTCCTGCCGCCCGCTTAGCGTGCCCCTTACGCCGGAGCAATCCATAATACGGCCAGACACGATTTTACACGCCTGGGTTTTTAGGTTCACAAATTCTGAATTTGGGCTAGGCTCGGTGACGGGAAATGGGGGATGCTGCTTGTGCGTCAAATCATAAAACATGCCGTAAAACTGGTTCTGATAGGTCTGACGGGCCTGATGTCGAACGCAGCGCTCGCTCAAAGCCCGCCTTACGACAATATCGGTTCGGTCCCTGACGGTCCTATGGACGCCGCGTCTTACGCCGAATATCTCAAAGCCATGCAGGCCCGACGCAATGACGTCGATGACGGGCTTGCGCGCGCCGATCGCGCCAGCGGCACCTTCCTGTTCGATCTGGGGACGCGGCTGAATCAAGGCTATGTCGATGGGCGGCCCGAACTCGTACCGGCCTACAACCTGTATGAAGCCGCCGCCGACAAGGGCGAGGTTCGTGCCTTGAGCGTCATGTGCACGGCCTATCTGCTGGGCATTAATCGCCCCGTCAATGCCGCCAGGGCGATGACCTATTGCAACAAACTGGACGTCAAGCACCCCACCCTGATCTTTTCGGTCGCCTATGATTACGACCTCGGTTTGTCCGGCCCGAAAGACGAAGCCATGGCCATGCAGGAATATCTGAGCGCGGCTCAGCCCGGTTACGGACTGCCCGGCAATGCCGAGGCCATGAACATGATCGGTCAGAAGTTGTTGAAACAACCCGACAAGACAAGTCAGGCGCGCCAGTGGTTCCGCAAGGCCGCACGCGGCGGTTCGCTTGAGGGCATGGTCAATCTGGCTAAAATGGCCGAAGCCGGACAAGGGGGGCTACAGGATTCCGAGCAGGCCGCGTGGCTCTATACCAATGCCGCCCGCTTTGGACATAAAGGAGCCATAGCGTGGCTGGCCGCACAAACCACCCCGCCCATGCCGCGGCCCCGGGTGAGTCTGCGCACTGCCAAGGGCTGGCTTATAACCCAAACCACCGAAGACAACAAAGGCCGACACACCAAACCCTTTGCCCTGCAAAACAATAACAAGGTCTTGGTAGCATTGACAGGAAAGGATGAATTCACAAAGTCAGCGATGTTTCAATGTTATATAAATGCCGAACATGTGGTCGATGTCTGCCTTACCCTAAGGGAATATCCGGTCGGATATAATCTGGCCGCTATCGTGCACGAAATGCTCGGCCCCGTGCTAATCGCCGACCCAAAAGACAGCAGGGATCAGTCTACGGCAAAAAGCGTCTTCCTGTTTCGGTATAATCTGGGGGTGGGTTTTTAGTTATGAGATTTGCAGCGACACTTTTACTGGCAAGCCTGATTCTAATCGGTGCGGGACCGGCTATGGCTCAGAGCGTGGTCTATGACGGCACCGGCAGTTCTTCCGGCAAGGTCATGGATGCGGAAGTCTATGCCAAATATCAGTCGGACATTCAGACGCGTCAGGCCGAAATCGACAAGGAACGCGCCAAGGCCGATCGTCTGAGCGGCAGTGGCCTTTTCGATCTGGGGTCGCGTCTGAATCAGGGCTATGTCGACGGTCGACCCGACCTGAAAACCGCTTACGACCTCTACGAAGCCGCCGCCGAAAAGGGCGAGGTCCGGGCGCTAAGCGTCATGTGTACAGCCTATCTTCTGGGGCTCAACCGCCCGGTCAATGCCGCCAGGGCCATGACCTACTGCAACAAACTGGACGTCAAACATCCGACCCTGATCTTTTCTGTGGGCTACGACTACGAATACGGCCTGTCCGGTCCGAAGGACGAAACTGCCGCCCTGAACGAATATGCGGCAGCAGCGCAGGCCGGAAGTGGTGAGGCCATGAACCGGATCGGCCTCAAAATACTGGCGCAAACTGACAAGGCTTCTCAGGCCCGGCAGTGGTTCCGCAACGCCGTCCGGGCCGGGTCTGTAGATGCAATGGTCAATCTGGCGAAAATGACCGAAGCCGGTCAGGGTGGTTTTAAAGACCCGAAGGAAGCCGTCTGGCTTTATACCAATGCCGCGCGTCTGGGGCATAAGGGTGCAACCGACTGGCTGACACAGACGCAGCCCGTCGATCCCCTGCACCGGAATCAGCTCTTAGCCGCGGATGGATGGCTGATCACTCAGACCTTCACGGACAAAAACGGTAAGCGGGAGCAGAAATTCAACTTCAATATTTACGAGTCTCATTTCGTAAAGATGGCCGAAAAGAACGACAGCGAAAAAACGGCTACCCTACATTGCTACATAACGGCAGAGCACGTGGTCGATGTGTGCCTGACGATCACCGAACGCCCTATCGGGCACGGGCTCGCACCTTTGTTGCAACAAATCCTAACCCGACCGACGACGGTGGCGTCTCAGGACGCCAACGACGATCCCACAGCCCATAGCGTCTTCATTTTCAGATATAGCCTTGAGGCATATTAGACGGCAGTTCCGGCAATCCGCAGGCCCGCAAAAAGGCGTAGGTTTCATCGTAAAAGGCCCGCGGCCGCGTGGGATCGCTGTCGTCACCTGCGGGCACGAAAATAACCATGCCTTGCCGCGCACGGGTCAGGATCACACGGTAGGCGTTCTTCAAATATAATTTGCGGAAACGGTCATTGATCGACTGCCATCTGGTGCCCTTGAAACTGTGAGACCGCCACTCACCATCGACATAACGAAAATCAGCGTCCCAGCACACGGCGGCCCAATCGAGTTCCAGCCCCTGCACGTCGAATTCGGTCGCGACGTCTTCCAGATACCAGGATGAGCGCACGTCGCTGCGGTCGTTGAGGAACCAGTTGGGCGGCTCGATCCCGGCCTTGATATGCAGGCCTTCCGGGCGCAGGCGATAGGCCCCCGACGACGCCACCAGCCCATAGCGCTCGGTGCCGCGCCCCTTATCTCGCAGCCACCGACGCGCCGCATTGAGATCGCGCGTCAGACAGATTGGATATTCGGTCAGTTTATTGTGCGCCCCTCTGGCCGCCTCGGCCTCGCCATTCAGCAGGTGCGATATAAACTCCGACACGGTTTCGGCGCGGAACGAGCGCATCGACACGCTAAGGTGCAGGTCGTCGTGCAGAGTCACCTGATCCTGCTGGATAAATGCGCGGGCGTCATTATTCAGGTCGTAATCGGGCTGCACGATCTGCGCCGAGGCATGGACGCGCCAGTGCGGGAAGCGGTCACGGATCGCGGCCATCCACTCGGATAGCCCGGCCTCTCCCGTATTGATCTCCTGCCCGCCGCCGATCAGGCACACCACCGTGCACCAGTCGTCGTGACGGTCCATGACGCTGAGCAGGAATTCCGGCTCGGACATGTCGAAGTCGGCCACCGCGCGTTTTTGCTGCATGAAGCTGGCGGCCTTGGCGCGGGTCCAGGCGCGCTGAGCCTCGTCGAAGATAACGATATGGTCCGACGGGGCTTCGTCAGACCGGAGATAATGATCGCGGAAGTGATGGATGTTCTGAATAAAGGCATGGACATTGCGCGCCACAGCGGTTTTCGGCGTCTTGTTACGCGCCGCCTGATCGCGGATCAGGGCCTCGCTTAGGACGGCGACCAGCGGCCCGTTGCCGGACAGAAAAGTCGCGTGACTGGACCGGTCGCCATCGCTGCGTTGAGTAGCGATATTAAGACCGGCCAAGGTCTTGCCCGCGCCCGGCACGCCGGTGATAAAGCAGATGGCTTTCTGGCGCTGCGCTTTCGAGGTTTCGATAACCTGCGCGATAACGTCCTGTGTCCGGCTGAGGTTCAACGCCCCGGCATCGGACCGGGCAATGTCTTTCACATCGTGGCGATCATACAGCGCCCGTGCCGCTTCGATGATGGTCGGCGTCGGGCGATAACCACTGGCCGCCCATAGATCCGCATCGAACCGCGCGTCATGCCCGGCGCTGAACAGTTTCAGCACGTAGCCAAGGTCATTGGCACTGACGCACAACGGTCTGGCGACGTGATTGCCGGGCAATTCGAACTGGATAATGCCCGACGCTTTGGCCTTGGTCGGCACCAGTATCGGTACGATGGCCAGGTCATGACTGCCCGCATGGAAGTTTTTCAGATCGAGCGCATAGTCCTCGACCTGCTCTATAGCCGCCCGGTCGAAGGCCTCGCTGCCGACCTTGAACTCGATAACAAAGACGCCGTCGCCAATCAGCACCACCGCGTCGGCGCGCTTGCCCATGCGCGGGATGGCGAACTCCAGATAGAGGGTGAAGGCCGGTTGGTCGCTTAACGCCTGCCGCAGGATCGTCACCTGCTGCCGCCACGCCTCGCGCTGGGTGATTTCCAGCGCGAAACTGTGCCCGCGCGCCAGCTCGCCGAGGATATGGTCGTCACTATCGCTGAAAAACTTCGCCCGGTCGGCGGTGTAGTAGGCGCGCATCATCGGGCCTTTGGCGTAGCGACCAGCACCACCGGCATGTCGGCTTCGCCCACCGCCCAGTTGAGCAGATTGACCTTTGGCCCGGTTACCTGCGCCTCCCAACGGGCAATATGGTGGCGACGATAGCCCCCGACGCGAACGCTTTGACAGGCCACCGGCCCGCCATCGAGGTTCAGGGCGCGTTTCAAACCGAGCGGCGCAGCCACCAGAAAATCCGCCAGACGCGTCAGCGACAAGAAGGCGGTTTGCGTGCTGCCGACAATGATCCGCCCCTCATGATCCTCGGCGACGAAGCTACGGTTGGCCAGCCATTCGCTCGGGCGTTTGATATGGGGCGCGCCATCGTCGCCGATGAGCAACGGGTAGGAAGCAAAGGCATTCTCAGCACCGGCGAAGTCCGGCATCCCGCCTGCGCCGGTCGTTAAATCGATAGTCGTCGCGCCGTTTGTATCCGCCCGGAAGGCACCGGCCCTGGCGTCATAGCGTTGCGGTCCCATGACCATGCCGTTGCTGATCGTCGGCGTATCCGGCAGCCGGTCGTGACCGAAATAGCTGCCGTTCACAATCAGGGCCGCCGTCGGCAATTCGCGCTCCCAGTCGCTGATCGTCCAGCGTTTGTGCGGCTGGGTCTGGACCGAGAAGACGTAGAGCTTCGGATCGATGCGGTTGAGCAGGACACGATCGACTTCCTTACCGTTCATCAGCACTGGCAACTCGGCGACCTCATAGCCCGGCGCAACCTGCCGCCATACCAGTGTGCCCGCCGTGACCGGTGCCTTGGAATGCGTCAGCGCCAGACGCATAGGCTCGGCGATGCGAAAATCGTCGCGCGCCATTTCAGGCCAGCCGGGGCGTCCCAAACCTCGATGCAGGATAATGCCGCCCGCGAAAATGTAGAGAAACAGCCACAGGCCGGCGGCGGCCAGCAGGATCAGGAACAGGTATTTTCTGAGCATCGCTTCCCCTCGATTACCGCGACCCTGCGCCTAAGCAAGACATTTGACAAGACACGAAAACGCTTACCTCGTTAACCTTTCTTAAGCCGTCGTTCACCATAATGGCGGCCATGCAGGACCTTCTCAAAACCGCCGCCGATATCGAGCCCATGCAGGTCTTTGGCCGCGTGGCCGTCGTCAACGGCCTCCTCATCGAAGCCAAGGGCGGCATGTCGTTCATGGAGGTAGGCTCCCGCTGCGAAATCCTGCGCCGTCACGACGCCCCCCTCCCCGTCGAGGTCGTCGGCTTCCGCGAAGACCGCGCCCTGATGATGCCGTTCGGCCCCGTCGAAGGCGTGGCGCCGGGGGCCGAAATCCGCATCTCGAACGAAGGGGCTAAGGTCTATCCGACCACGGCGTGGCTGGGGCGGATCATCGACTCGTTCGGCGACCCCATCGACGGTCTGGGCCCGCTGCCCAAGGGCGGGATCGGTTACCCGCTCAAGGCCGCGCCGCCGCCCGCCCATTCGCGCGCCCGCGTCGGTGAGCGGCTCGACCTCGGCGTCCGGGCGATGAACGTCTTTACCACCTGCTGCCGCGGGCAGCGCCTTGGGGTGTTTGCCGGGTCTGGCGTCGGCAAGTCGGTGCTGCTGTCGATGCTGGCGCGCGAAGCGGCTTGCGACGCGGTCGTGGTCGGGCTGATCGGTGAACGCGGCCGCGAAGTCCGCGAATTCGTCGAAGAAACCCTCGGTGAAGCCGGGATCGCGCGCGCCATCGTCGTCGTCGCGACCTCGGACGAGCCCGCCCTCAAACGCCGTCAGGCCGCCTATATGACGCTGGCCCTGTCGGAATATCTGCGCGATCAGGGCCTGGAAGTCCTGTGCCTGATGGACTCGGTGACGCGTTTCGCCATGGCTCAGCGCGAGATCGGTCTGGCCACCGGCGAACCCCCGACGACCAAGGGCTATACCCCCACCTGCTTTGCCGAACTGCCGAAGCTGCTGGAGCGCGCCGGGCCGGGGCCGATCCTGCCCGACGGGACGCAGACCGGGCCGATCACCGGCCTGTTCACCGTGCTGGTCGATGGTGACGATCATAACGAGCCCATCGCCGACGCCGTGCGCGGTATTCTCGACGGTCACATCGTCATGAGCCGCAACATCGCCGAACGCGGGCGCTTCCCGGCCATCGACGTGCTGAAAAGCATCAGCCGGACCATGCCGGGATGCCAGACCATCCCCGAACGCGGCGTCGTCAAAAATGCCCGCGCGGTCATGTCGGCCTATTCCAACATGGAAGAACTGATCCGCATCGGGGCCTATCGCGCCGGGGCCGATCCGTTGGTCGACCGCGCCATCGATCTCAATCCTCACATCGAGGAATTTTTAACGCAATCCCCCGATGAGGCGACCAGTCTTGACGACTCCTTTACTCTTTTGGCTCAGATTTTAGCTTCTGATTAACGCGCGTTTAGCGTGGCAAAAGTTAGGTGAGCGTCATGGCCAAGTGGGTAAAGTCTCTGATCCGTATTTCGACCTTCGAGGTCGAGACCCTGCAGAAGCGCTTGGCCGAGGTCGGCGTCCGTCGCACCCACGCCGAAATGAAGATCGCCACGCTCGATGCCGAGCTTCAACTCGAAATCGCCCGCGCCTCCGAAGACATCCTGATCACCCAGCACATGCCGGCCTATAAGGCGGGCTGGGCGATGCGCCGTCAGCAGGCGGTCTCCGATCTGGAACTGGTCGCCCACGAAGAAGCCGGTATCCGCGACGAACTGACCGGCGCGTTCGAAGAACTGAAGAAGTTCGAGCACGTGGCCGAAGTCACCCGCCTGTCGCGCGTCGCCGCCGATCTCAAGCGCGAAAACGCCGCCATGGACGAAGCGGCCCTGCGGTTTAAAAAGGCCGGATAAACCATGATCGACAGACGCGCCGCCCTTACCGGATTGTCGGCGGCGATCCTGTCGTCCTGTACCGGCGAAGCGGCCACCACAGACGCCGCCCCTCTCAAATCTTTCCTGACCGCGCCGTTGGGCGTCGCCGCCATGACGGCGGAGTTTGCCGATCCGCAGTGGCAGGCCCTGACCGCCACCCATTTCGACCGCCTGACGCCGGAATGGGAAATGAAGATGGAATATATTCTTCAATCCGACGGTTCGCACCGGTTCGAGGCGCCGGATCGCCTGTTGCGTCAGGCCAAGCTGAACCGTCAGGGTATCTTCGGGCACGCGCTCGTGTGGTACGCGCAGGACGGGGCCTATTTCCAGAATTTGCGCAGTGACAAGGCGCGCTTCGAGGCCGCCTATCGCGCCTATGTGCAGGCCGTCGTCGGGCGCTATACAGGCCAGGTCGACGGCTGGGACGTGGTCAATGAACCGATCCTCGACGACGGATCGGGTTTGCGTAATTGCCTGTGGCGCGACGTTCTGGGCGATTACTATATCGACATTGCCTATCACGCCGCGCATGGGGCCGATCCGGCCTGCCCGCTGGTGCTCAACGACTATAATCTCGAACACACCCCGGCCAAGCGGCGTCAGTTTCTGAAACTGGTCGACGATATGCAAAAGCGCGGCGTGCCGTTGCATGTGCTGGGGACGCAGACCCATATTTCGGCGGCGCTGGAGCCGGGGGCGCTGAAGGCGACCCTGCGCGATCTGGCGGCGACGGGGCTGAAAATCCATGTGTCCGAGGTCGATGTCAGCCTGAAAGAGGCCGCGAAAAACGCATTCGATTTCAAGAGTTACCGCGCGCAGCAGATCCGTCAGATCGAGGAACTGGCCGAGGCGTGGTTGTCTCTGCCTGTGGCGCAGCAGTACGGCATCACCATCTGGGGCCTGCGCGACAAGGATTCGTGGTATAATCGGAGCCAGAAGGGTTTGCTGGCCGACGAACCTCTGCTGTTCGATGACACCGGTGCGCTCAAGCCGCTGGGGCAGGCCTTTGTAAAGGCGCTTCGTTAATCGACTATACGACGGCCCGGAAAGAACGGGTTATCCAGCGCATCACCGACCTTGGCGTCATCCGCTGACAGGTGCGTGCCCGTCGTGTCCGGCGCGGGCGTCTGGAACGTCGGGTTCGCCGCGACCGGTGCAGGCGCCAATGCGCCCTGCCCCTGTTCGGCGGCGGTGCGCAGGAACCGCAGGTCTTCGGCAATACGGAACAGCGCCACATAAAGCTCGCAGAACGAGCGCCACAGCAGCAGCGCCGCCAGCAGGAACACCAGCCCGCCGATCAGGAACGGCAGGGCCAGGAACAGGCCCCACGGCATTTCTTCCTTGAAGGCGATCCCGAAAGTACCGCCGACGACGGCAAACAGGCCCAGCACCAATAGCGCCAGCCCGGCCCAGTAGATCAGGTGGATGACCGGCTTGGTCAGCAGGCGGTCGAAGGTCAGGATACCGTGAAAGATGTCCTTAGGCTTGCTGCTGCCGAACGCTGTCTTGATGAGGCCGCCCATGATGTCCCGTCCTTAAAAACGCTGATACTTTTCCGTCCTAAAGCCGGAAAACCCCATGCCTTGTCAAGTGATAGCCGAGAATCGGCGCTGACATAAGAGGCATTATACCTGCCCCACGGTCCGCAGGCGCACCTTGGCGTGGATTTCGTTCTGGCTCATCACCGTCGTATTGCCGCGGAAGCGCTCGACGATCGAGCGCACATAGGGCCGGATGCCGGGGCTGGTCAAAAGCACCGCGACCTCGCCATTCATCGAGACGCGCTCGAAGGTGTCACGTACGGCGCGGATGAAGTCCTGAAGCTGCGACGGCGCCATCGACAATTGCCGCTCTTCGCCCGCCCCGACCAGCGACCCGGCAAAGGCGTTTTCCCAGTCGTTCGACAGGGTGACGATCGGCAGGGCCCCGTCTTCGGAGCGGTTCTGCCAGCACAGTTGCCGCCCCAGACGCCCGCGCACGTGTTCGACCATATGGGTGACCGACTTGGTGTGCGGGGCGATTTCGCCGAGGCCTTCGAGGATGGCGGGCAGGTCGCGGATCGAGACGCGCTCTTTCAGCAGCGCCTGCAGGACGCGCTGTAGCGTCGCCACGGTGACCACCGACGGGATCAGATCGTCGATCAGCTTCTTCTGGCCTTCGGGGGCCTCTTTCAGCAGCTTGGCGACCTCGGAATAGGACAGCAGTTCGGACATATTGTCCTTGAGCAGTTCGGTCAGGTGCGTGGTGATGACGGTCGCCGGATCGACGATGGTATAGCCCATGAAGGTCGCTTCTTCGCGCAGGGCGTTGTCGATCCACGTCGCCGGGATGCCGAAGGCCGGTTCCTTCATGTGCTCGCCCGGCAGTTCGACCTGACGGCCCGACGGGTCCATCGCCATCAGGTGGCCCAGACGCACCTCGCCCGCCCCGGCTTCCATCTCCTTGAGGCGGATTGTATAGCCCTGATGGGCCAGACGCATATTGTCCATCAGGCGCACGAACGGCATGACGAAGCCGTATTCCTGCGCCAGAGTCCGGCGCAGCGCCTTGATCTGATCGGTCAGTTTGCGGCCTTCGTTGTCGTTGATCAGGCCCAGAAGGCCGAGCCCCAACTCGACCTTGACGTCATCGATGGCCAGAGTCGCGGCCATGGTTTCTTCTTCGGGCGGAGCCGCGGCAGCCGTTGCGGCGGCCTGAGCGGCGGCGACTTCGGCGGGGGTCGGCGGCTTCGGCTTTCGCCCCAGCCGCCACGCCAGAAACCCGGCCCCGATGGCGATCACCGCGAACGGCAGGATCGGCATCCCCGGCACCAGACCCAGCACGCCCGCGGAGGCCGAAACCATGCCCAGCACGACCGGGTTGGTCGCCAGCTGCGCCACCAGCGCCTTGTCGGCAGAGCCGTCGACACCGGCCTTGGACACCAGAAAACCCGCACCCATCGAGATGATCAGGGCCGGAATCTGCGTCACCAGGCCGTCGCCGACGGTGAGCTGGATATAGGTCGAGGCCGCTTCGCCCGCGGGCATCTGATGGTTCAGGATACCGATCAGGATGCCGCCGATGATATTGATGGCGGTAATGATCAGGCCCGCGACCGCGTCGCCGCGCACGAATTTCGAGGCACCGTCCATGGCGCCGAAGAAGCTCGATTCCTGCTCGACCTCTTTGCGTTTCCGCTTGGCCTCATCCATGTCGATGATGCCCGCCGACAGGTCGGCGTCGATGGCCATCTGCTTGCCGGGCATGGAATCGAGGGTGAAGCGCGCCGCCACTTCGGCAATGCGGCCAGAACCCTTGGTGATGACCACGAAGTTGATCAGGATGAAGATCGCGAACACGATCAGCCCGATGATGAAATTGCCCTGCATGATCAGGTTGCCGAAGGCCTGAATCGTCGCACCGGCAGCGGCGTGACCTTCGTGACCGTGGCTGAGGATCAGGCGCGTCGAGGCGACATTGAGCGCCAGCCGGAACAGGGTGGTGATCAGCAGAACGGTCGGAAAGGCCGAAAATTCCAGCGGCTTCTGGATCAGGATCGAGGTCATCAGGATCAGGACCGACGAGGCGATCGAGATCGACAGGAGGACGTCGAGCAAAACCGACGGAATCGGGATGATCAGGAAGACGATGATCATCATGACGCCGACGGCCATGACGACTTCGCCACGCTTCAGCCAGCCCTGAATGTCGGACAGCCTGAAAGGGGCCATGCCCGAATTTGCCGCTGCCGCCTCAGCCAAGAACGCTCTCCGAACCTATGCACACTTCGCCCAAAGACACACTTCGGGTGTTAGGCAAAATTTACCTATAGCGTGGTGAAGAAAGGGTTAAGGCCGGTTAAGAAGAGGCTGTGGTCAGATGGCGGATTCGGCGGTATGTAATAGCCAACCATAAAATATACCGAGGAAACCCCATGTCACATGAACCCGCCAAAGGTCCGGGTCGCCGGGCCGTGCTGTCCGGTGCCGCCGCCGGTTTACTGGCTACCACGGCAACGAAAACCCGGGCTGCCGATACGCGCAAACGCTACGCCCTCGTCGGTTGCGGCAGCCGCGCCCGCATGTTTCAGTCGGCGATCTGGGGCGCGCACAAGGACCACAATCAGCTGGTTGCCGTCTGCGACACCAATCCGGGCCGCCTGGCCTATGTCGCCGCCCGGGCCAAAAGCGCGGGCGCGCCCGTCCCCGGCGTCTATCTGGCTAACGATTTCGACAAGATGGTGCGCGAAACCAAGCCCGATGCGGTCATCGTCACCACGCCGGACGCCTATCACGTCGACTATATCCTGAAGGCGCTGGAGGCCGGGCTGGATGTCGTGACGGAAAAGCCGATGACGACGGACGCCGCCAAGGCCCAGAAAATTCTCGATGCCGTCAAACGTACCGGCCGCCACATCCGCGTCACCTTCAACTATCGCTATGCGCCCTTCCGCAGTCAGATCAAGGAGTTGCTGATGAGCGGCGTGATCGGCGATATCCTGTCGGTCGATTTCCAATGGCTGCTCAACACCTCGCACGGCGCCGATTATTTCCGCCGCTGGCATTCCAACAAAGCCATATCCGGCGGGCTGATGGTGCATAAGGCGACGCACCATTTCGACCTCGTCAACTGGTGGCTGTCCGACATGCCGGTCTCGGTCACGGCGGTCGGCAAGCGCGATTTCTATACCCCGCAGATGGCTCGCCGGATGGGGTTGTCGGGACCGCACGAGCGGTGCCTGACCTGTCCGGAAAAGGCGGCGTGCAGCTTCCATCTTGACCTCGCCGCCGATGCCGGCCTGAAGGCGCTCTATCTCGACAATGAGAAATACGACGGCTATTTCCGCGATCGCTGCGTCTGGCGTCCCGATATCAATATCGAGGATACGATGAACGTCACGGTCAGCTATGGCAACGGCGCGACCCTGAACTACAGCCTCAATGCCTTCAATGCCTGGGAAGGCTATAATATCGCCTTCAACGGCACCAAGGGACGTCTGGAGCATACGCTCAACGAACAGGCGACCACCGCCGGATCGGGCGCGCCGCAAAGCGAAACCGAGCGCGGCGTCATCCGCCTCATCCCGCTGCGTCAGGCGGCGCAGACCATCCCTCTGCGCACCGGAGAGGGCGCGCATGGCGGCGGCGATGCGGTGATGCTGAACGATCTGTTCAATCCGGCGGCGCCTGCCGATCCGCTGATGCGAGCGGCGGACGAACGGGGCGGCGCGGCCTCGATCCTGATCGGCGTGGCCGCCAATCGCTGTTTCGAAACCGGCCAGCCGGTACGTATCGACAGCCTGGTCAGTGGGCTGGACACACCCCGGATGCCCGCCATGCCGGGGCACGATGGCCCTGTGCCCATGCCGGTGAAAGGGTAAAGCAGGGGCACGGCCCCTGCACCCTGAACATTTATACCTCCCTGGATATGCCGGGAGGGGGACCGCACGAACCGCGTAGCGGTGAGATGTGATGGTGGGGTTTCTTACTTACTTAGACTGTCACCGCTGAATCTCCGCAAGGCACCCCACCACCATTTGCTCTGCAAATGGTCCCCCTCCCCGCGCAAACGCAGGGAGGTGTGATTGGACGAAGGTCAATCGCTCACATTTAAGCGGCTGAAGCCCCCGATTGCGGTGCGGGCACACTCAAACCCGCCGCCGAATATTCGTTCAGCTTGTTACGCAGGGTCCGGATCGAGATGCCGAGGATATTGGCGGCGTGGGTCCGGTTACCGAGGCAGTGCGACAATGTGTCGAGGATCAGCTTCTGCTCGACCTCGGCCACCGTCGAGCCGACAAAGGTGCGCGCGGCGCTGATCGAGGCCTGAGCGGCGTGGTTGATATAGTCCATACCGATCGGCGCGACCGGATTGAGCGGCTGACCGTCCGGCAGGCGGATGGCCTCGGCATCGACCTCGGCCCCCGGCGACAGCAGGACGGCGCGGTGCATGGCGTTTTCAAGCTCCCGCACATTGCCGGGCCAGCCGTGGGCCTGAAGGCGGCGCTTGGCCTCGGTCGAGATCGGCTTGAGCGGGATTCCGTTGGCTTCGGCGTACTTCTTGGCGAAGAATTCCGACAGGGCGAGGATATCCGCCGGACGCTCACGCAACGGCGGAATGGCCAGATTGATGACGTTGAGGCGATAGAGCAGGTCTTCGCGGAAGACGCCCTCCTTAACGGCCTGCGCCAGATTGCGGTTCGAGGTCGCCAGCACCCGGATATTGACCGGCACGGGCTTGGTGCCGCCGACGCGGTCGATGACGCGTTCCTGAAGGGCGCGCAACAGCTTGGCCTGCAGGCGGGCGTCCATTTCCGAGATTTCGTCGAGCAGCAGGGTACCGCCGTCGGCCTCTTCGAACTTGCCCACACGGCGCGCCATGGCCCCGGTGAAGGCGCCCTTTTCGTGGCCGAACAGTTCCGATTCCAGCAAGTTATCGGGGATGGCGGCGCAGTTGACCGAGATGAACGGCTTTTGCGCGCGCTTCGACTTTTCGTGCAGGTAGCGCGCCATGACTTCCTTACCGACGCCGCTTTCGCCGGTGATCATGATCGAGGCGTCGGAGCCCGCCACCTGATCGGCCAGTTTCAGCACCGCCTGCATGGCCGGGTCGTGGGTGACCAGCGGGCGCGAATCGTCCGACACGGCGGCCAGAACGGCGGCGATCAGTTCGGCATCGGGCGGCAGCGGGATGAATTCCTTGGCACCTTGCGAAATGGCATAGGCGGCCTTGCGCGGATCGGGATTGACGCCGCAAGCGACGATCTGCACGTGGATGCGCTCGCGCTCATTGGCCTCGATCAGGCCCGCGATATCCAGCTCGTAATCGACCATCAGCAGGTCCGCGCCCTGCCCTTTGCGCAGGGCTTCGGTGGCCTGAGCGATCGTGTCGACGTGGGCGACTTTGGCGCCCGTATCCATCGCCATCTTCACCGCCGCAGAGAGCTGACCGCTCAGTCGTCCAACAACTAAAAGTCTCATGTCTCTACTCCCTTAACCCGCACTGTCTTCGGACTTGATGATTTCCGTCATGGTCACCCCAAGACGTTCATCCACCACCACCACTTCGCCGCGGGCGACCAGACGGTTGTTCACGTAAATATCGATGGCCTCACCGACCTTGCGGTCCAGCTCCAGCACGCTGCCCTGCCCCAGCTTCAGCAACTGCGACACCGACATGTAGGACTTGCCCAGCACCGCCGAGATGTTCACCGGCACGTCGAAGACCGGGGCCAGATCGACGGCGGACTTGTTGCCGTCTTCATCGGTCACAGCGGCGGCGGTGCCATCGCCAAAATCTTCCAGTTCAAAATTGTCAGCCATGATCAGGCATCCTTACAAACGGCATCAGCCGACTTTTTGCTTGTGATAGGCTTCCGCCAGCAGCACTTCCTTGAGCGCGCCGCGCAAAGCCTCGAAAACCTTGTCCGGGTCGTAGGCCGCCCGGCCTTCCGGCCATTGAATTTCAAAAGCCCCGCGATGTCCGCCCGGCTGGTCGCGAAACACGATCGCGCCGGAAAACCCGGTCAGGGCGGCGGCTTCGCGCACGGCCTTTTGCAGGTTGGCGTCGGGCGACGACGCGGTGATGACCAGACGCGGCGCACCGGAAATTTCCTCGCCCAAGGCCTCCAGAGCCGCCTTGACCGGCGCTTCGGGGAACAGCTCAAGCGCCTGTGCGGCGATCTTCTGCGCGCAGACCAGCGCCAGTTGCACGCATTCTTCCTTGTGCTGGGCCAGCACGCCATTCAGCGCCTCAAGCCCGACCCCGGCGGCTTCGGCCAGGGCCTGCACGGCCTGAGCCTGCGCCATCTGGGCGCGCGCCATGGCCGACAATTCGCCCTGAGTATGGGCCTGCTGACGGATCGCCTCGACCTCTTCGGGGGTGTAGAATTTCTTTTCCTTCGGGGTGGTCGCGGTGACGCGCCCGCCGGTGTCGTAGACCGTGCCGAAGTCGAATTTCTTGTACTGCGGGGGATTAGTAGATGAGTTCATCGTCGCCTCCCATTTTTTCGCTCACGGCCAAAGGCCTCCGCGAGGGCGGCGAAGTGTCGCCGAGGCGCGCTTGCGCCCTGTCGGCGTCGCTGATCTTAATAAATAAGTTCATCATCGCCTCCCTGACCGGCCAGCA
This sequence comes from Asticcacaulis aquaticus, assembly GCF_028550415.1. GTDB lineage: Bacteria > Pseudomonadota > Alphaproteobacteria > Caulobacterales > Caulobacteraceae > Asticcacaulis > Asticcacaulis aquaticus. The sequence goes on along the minus strand of NZ_JAQQKX010000005.1, from coordinate 72,052 downwards.
TGATCTCGCCCTTGGCCGCGAGGTCCTTGGCGACCTGCACCATGGCCATCTGCGCGCCATCGACGTCTTTCAGACGCACCGGCCCCATCGAGTCCATGTCGTCGCGCATGATCTTGGCCGCGCGCTCGGACATGTTGGAGAAGAACATGTCGCGCAAGCTGTCCGACGCGCCTTTGAGCGCCAGCCCGAGCTGGTCCTTTTCGACCGCGCGCAAAAGCGTCTGCACCCCGCCCGGATCGAGCTTCGACAGATCCTCGAAGACGAACATCAGGGCGCGAATGCGTTCGGCGGATTCGCGGTTGCGCTCTTCCAGAGCGGCCACGAAGCGGCTTTCGGTCTGACGGTCGAAATTGTTGAATATCTCCGCCATCAGCTCGTGCGAGTCGCGCTTCGAGGTCCGCGCCAAGTTTGACATGAACTCGACGCGCAGGGTCTGCTCGATCTTGTCGAGGATTTCGCGCTGCACCGGCTCCATGCGCAGCATCCGCTGCACGCATTCCAGCGCGAAGTCTTCGGGCAGGGACGACAAAACGCGCGCCGCATGGTCGGACTTGATTTTGCTGAGGACGACGGCCACCGTCTGCGGGTATTCGTTCTTGAGGTAGTTCGCCAGCACCGCCTCGTTGACGTTGCCCAGCTTGTCCCACATGGTCCGACCCGCCGGACCGCGGATTTCCTCCATCAGGGCGTCGACCTTATCCGCCGGCAGGAAGGATTGCAGCAGGCGCTGGGTCTGTTCGAACGAGCCCATGATCGTGCCCGACGACGACATGCCCGACACGAATTCGACCAGCAGCTCCTCGACGACGCCCGACGACACCGAGCCCAGCGACGACATGGCCTGAGAGATTTCCTTGATCTCTTCCTCGTCGAGCTGCGCCCACAGTTCGGTATGGTCTTCGCCGAGGGCCAGCATGACCACGGCGGCTTTTTCCACCCCGCTCAGTCGCTTGGGATCATCGATGATGTTCTTGGCCATTCTACGCCTACCTTAGTTATCGTGCAGCCACGCGCGGAGAATCGAGATCGATTCATCCGGGTGACGGTCGACGAATTCCGACACGCGCTTCACCGAAGACGCCTTCACCTGACCTTCGATTTTCGCAATGTCGATGCGCGGATCGACGGCGGAAATGGCCAGATCGGTGCCCGGCTCGCCGTTATAGCCGAGCGCTCCCGCCGCAGCCCCCGCCGGAAGCGCGCCCATACCACCGGGGCCGCTGAGACCCGCTACGCCGCCCGCCGCGCCGCCATTGACGAACTTGAGCAAGGGCCGCGCGACGAAGAACAGGACGAGGATCGCCACGATGGCGAGGATCAGCCACTGGATCGCCGACATGATGTCGTCCTTGGTGAAATCGAACATACCCGCCTTCGCCTCGGTGCCGCCGACGGCATTGGCGTCGCGGTTGAAGCGAACGTTCAGCACCTCGACCGTGTCGCGATCCTGCTGGAAGCCGATGGCGGCCTTGACCAGCTGATCGAGGCGCTGCATGTCCTCGGCCGAACGCGGGGCATAGGCGGCCGGCGACTTGCCGTCGGCCGCGGGCGTAGACACCCCGTCGACCACAACCGCCACAGCCAGCTTCTTGATCGCGCCCGGGGCCACGACCTCGGTCGTCTGGGTGTTGGAGATTTCGTAGTTGGTCAGTTCGTCCGTCGTCTCGCTCTGGGTGCCGGTTGCGGTCGTTCCGGCATTCGGATCGCCACCAGGGATGTTCGACTGCGCCGTCACCGTGCCGTCCGGTGCCGCTTCGTTGGCGCGGTCAGCGGAGGAATTGGTGCGGGTCGAACGGACGACCTGACCGTCCGGATCGTACTGGGTCTGCTTGCGCGTGATCGAGTTGAGATCGAGTTCGGCGGTGACCGTGACACGCGCCGCACCCGGACCCACCACGCCTTCGACGATTTCCTTGACGCGCTTGCGCAGGGATTCCTCGATCTCGGTCTTGCGCTCTGCCCCACCGGCACCCAACAGTGCGTCGTCTTCGCCACCGGCGGCCAGCAGGCGATTCTTGTCATCGACCAGGGTCACGGCATTGGCCTTGAGGTTCGGCACGGCACCCGCCACAAGGTTGCGGATGGCGCGGACCTGATCGCCGCTCAGTTCGCCGTTCGACAACCCGACCACGACCGAAGCGGTCGGTGCGGCGGCTTCGTCCTGAAACAGTTCACGCTTGGGCATGACCAGATGCACCCGCGCCGAATTGATACCTTTCAGCGAGGAGATGGTGCGCGCCAGCTCGCCTTCGAGGGCGCGCTGATTGTTGAGGTTCTGTACGAATTCGGTCTGGCCCAGCGCCGGGGCGTTGTCGAACAGCTCGTAACCGACGGAGCCCGCGGTCGGCAGGCCCTTCGAGGCGAGCATGAGACGCGTTTCGCCGACAGAATCCCGATCCACCATCAGGGTCGAGCCGTCGCCCTTGGCCTCGTACTTGATGCCCGCCTGATCGAGCGCGGCGGTGATTTCGGAAGCTTCCTTGAGGTCGAGATTGGAATAGAGCAGCGCCTGCGGCTTGCCGCCCATGTTCAGGAAGACCGCCGCCAGAACGGCGGCAACGCCGATCGACACGCCGATAATCACGGCCAGACGGCTCAGACCGAACTGTTTAAGGAACTCCACGATCCCGACTACCCACAAATTTCCGCGCGTCGTGCGCGGCTCACTAGGCAGTAATTTCCCAGTGAAGCGTAAACGCCGCGTTAAGACGGAGGGTAAACGGGTAAATTTGTTAACAAAAGGATCGGCTCGGGCCTAGGTCGAGGCATGAACCGGACCCCTGAAACCACACAGGCCCTGCCCGCAGTTTCGCGGGGCAGGGCCTGAGGTCGTTTCCTGTTGCTCGGGTGCGGGCGCACCCCGGCTTTACCGTTATTAACGGTACTGCTGAATCCGCGTCGTCCGCAGACCTGCCATGCCGTGGCTGTCGATCGCCTTTTGCCAGCCCAGGAATTCTTCCGAGGTGATGCGGTAACGTTCGCACGCCTCGTCAAAGCTCAGAAGCCCCCCGCGCACCGCCGAGACAACCTCGGCCTTGCGGCGGATAACCCAGCGCTCCGTTCCCGGCGGCGGCAGGTCGTTCAGGGTCAGTTTCGCACCCGTAGGTCCAATCACGTATTTTTCGCCTTTGCTATCGCGGCGCTGTTCTTGCAGCATGATTCTTCACGCCTCTCTTACCATCACATAACGGTAAGATAGCATCAGGAGTCTAACATCCACTTAATTGCCTTAGTAAATATATTACTAATAACAACGGTTCAGGATATTAACCTCTCATTCATCATGCTTTACGCCTGTTATTCATAATTAATTCAGATTAATACTTAACGCTTAATCTGAAGAAGTTCCTGCAACATCTCATCCGCAGTAGTAATCGTCTTGGAATTGGCCGAATAGGCCCGTTGCGTGGTGATCAGATTGGTGAACTCTTCGGACAGGTCGACGCCTGAGGCTTCGAGCGTGCCGACGCTGAGCAGGCCCGAGCCCGAAACGCCCGGCACCTTGAGCGTGAAGGGCCCGGAGGTGTTGGAGACGGTATAGGCATTGCCCGACACCGGGGTCAGGCCGTCGGCATTGACGAAGGTCGCCAGAGCCAGTTGCGCGATGTCGCGGGTCGAACCGTTCTTGAAGACGGCGGTGACCATGCCGCTGTCGGAGATCTTGATCTGATCGACGCCGGAGAAGGGCGTGCCGTTCGGATCGACACGGCTGGTCGAGGCGGCATTGAGCTGCGTCAGCTGGGTGGCAGCATTGTTGAAGTCGAGGGTGATTTCCTGATCGGCGACCCCGATGGAATCCTTCCAGTCGACATTGAACTTGAAATTGGTGACCGGGTCGCCATTGGCGTCGACCTGCGTCACGCCGCCCTGGGTGATCGATTCCAGCTTGCCCGACGAATTGAAGACCAGTCGGCCCGAGGTGACGATATTGTCGACCGGCGCGCCCTGATCGACGTCGTCGGACCAGACTTCGTAGGCCCAGGTGTTGTCGGCGATCGGCGGGGTCGCCGTGGCGTCGGGCGCCAGCTTGATCATCGACATGGTCAGGGTGCGTTCGCCGCCCAGCGAGTCGGACACGGGAATGCTGATTTCGTAGTCCGGACCCGTGGCTACCGTCGTATTGACCGTCGAGGCGTCGTATTTCGACATCGGATAGGTCGTCGGATCGGCGGCATAGCGGGCGGCGTTGTTCGATACGGTCTGGTTGGCGTTGAGGTTGCCGCTGACCCCGGCAAAGGTCGTGGCTTCGACCGCCGCGGCGATCTGATCGACATTGATGGCGGTCAGCTGGCTAAGGTCCGCCGCCGACTGAACCGCGCTGCCGCCCGCCGCGATGGGCCAGCCCTGAAGATAAAGACCGGCGGAGTTGCGCAGATAGCCCTGCTTGTCCGGCGAGAACGAGCCGTCGCGGGTGAACAGGTGCGTGTCCTGCGCGGTGGCGTCGGCGGTCTGGGTGGTGACGAAGAAGCCCTGACCGTCGATGCCGAGATCGAGGTCGGTGGCGGCCTTTTGCAGGGTGCCCAGTTGCGAGATCATATGACGCGTCGTGGCGATGACCCCGCCGGCATTATAGCCGGTCGGCGTCGAGGAGGCCGTCACGATGGCCTGAAAGTCGGTGCGCACGCGCTTGTAAGCGGTGGTGTTGACGTTGGCGATGTTGTTCGAGATGGCCGAGAGGGACGTGGAGAAAGCGGCGAGACCGGACACACCGGCTTGCATGGCAGCATTCAGACCAGACATGTTTTAGGCTCCATAAATGCGGAAAAGGGGGGGAACAGGGATGAGGAGAGGGATCGGGTTAAGCGTCAGTCGTTTCCTTGACGCCGGAGATGGAACTGAGGGCGATAAGCGATTGCGCCATCTTGAGGACGATTTCTCCGTCGATCAGTTCTGTCGAAGTCACGGGGGCCTGCACCGAAATGGCGTTGGCGATGGTGGCACCCGATGAATTGGTAGCGGTGATTTTCAGCGTGTAATTGCCTTCGGACACGGTCTTGCCGGACGAATCCTTGCCGTCCCAGGTGAAGCTGTTGTCACCCTTGGTCATGGACGATGCGTCGCCCTTCCAGATCGTATTGCCGTCGGCATCGAGGATTTCGGCCTGCACGCTCGACGCGGTCGAGGCCAGTTCGTAATGCCAGGTGAGCGGCTGATCGGTGTAGGACTGGGTGTCGATGTCGGCGATCGCCGTCTTGCCGATCATATTGACCGAATTGGCGATGCTGCCCGAACCGAGGCCCACGAGGGCTTTCAGATATTCGTTCGACTTGAGCTGCTGCTCGACGCTGGAATACTGCACCAGCTGGTTCGTCCATTCGGTCGAATCCATCGGCGAGAGGGGATCCTGGTTCTTGATCTGCGCCGTGAGCAGACCGAGGAAGGTTTCATAGGTCGTGGCCAGCGAGCTGGCGCTGGTCGTCGACGTATCCGTGGTCGTCCCAGTGGTGGAAGTGGTGGTCGTCGAATTGCTGACGGCGGTAACCATGGGTAGCTCCTAAACCAGTACGCTGAGCGAAAGGGTCTGCGCGCCGCCATAAAGGCCGCCCATGAGACCGACTCCGTTCAGAAACGTGTCTTGCGGGATATGATCGGCCAAAGACTGCGCGTGCATTTGCGCGCCGATCAGGGTGTTGGTATCGTTTGCGGCCTCGACGGCCACGATGGGCGAGGTTTCAGCCTCAGGCTGTTCGCGGCGGCGGCCCCCCTGCTCGCGCGACGAGAAACTCAGGGCGCCGTCCTCAAGCTGAAACCCGGCCTGCTCCAGCTGGCGGCGCAGATCGTCCTGACGGTCGCGGAACTGGCTCTCTGTCATCGGGCTGTCGAAATTCAGCGCCGCCGACAGCTTGCCATCGGCACCGATCTCAAGCTTCACCTCGACGCGGCCCATATCGGTGGGACGCAGTTCCATATCGAAGGTCGTCGTTTTCTGACCGACCTTGCGCGTGATCTGGGCGCTCAGGGCGGCGATATTCTCGATCGTGTGCTGTGCCAATTGAGAAGTCGACGCGTTTTGGGGCGAATAGGTTTGCGCCGTGGATTGGGCGTGTGGCGCGGCGGTGAGCTTCAGGCCCATATCGCTGACGACCTGCGGCTGAAACGAGGCCGGAGCCAGGGATGGCGGAGCCGCCTCCGCCGCCAGACCAGAGGCCAGACCAGAGACCAGGCCCGAAGACAGTGTGGTGAGCAGGCTGGTCAGGCGATCCGCGGACGCCCCGTCCCGGGTGATCGCCGCCTTAGCCTTAACGTCATTGTCACCGACGGCTTCGGCAGTGTTCGTCTCCTTGCCGCGTACCTTCGACGACGCCCGTTTGCCTTCCACCGCCCGCTCATCGAGCGTGGGCGCATCGGCGTCGGACGCATTCTCCAGACCCTCGAAGGCCGAGGCCAGCGCCATCTGAGCGTTGGTGGTCTTAAGGTCCGCGGTGTTCGGGTTGACCGATCCGATATCCGCTGCCTGAACCGACGCATCTACCGCCACAGGTTTGATCTCAGCGGGTCTAACCGTCTCCGGCATGATCACCGGTGCGACGAACGTGTCGGCTTTCACGGCGACCGTGGTCTCGATATCGGTTTCCGACGTGTCCTTGTCGGCCGTTTCAGAAACGGCTCTTGCCTCGGGTTCGTCTTTGACCTGCGATGCGCTATCGGCGGTATAAGTCCGCTCGATCCGGGGCGACGGCATAAGGCGGACGTTTTCGACCGTAGTCCCGGACGCAACTTCAATCGTCGCATCGCCGGCCTTGAGCGTTCCCTGAGGATTCGGCAGCGGCTCATCGCCCGGCAGCCCCTGAGGCAGCGCCTCGGCCATATTAGTGACGGGCGTTTCAGTCTCTTCGGTGGGTAGCGGAGCGTCGATGGTTTGGGCCTGCCACGCGGTATTCACAACAGCCTGACCATTGCCCGCGAGGCCTTCAGGCCGGGGGTTGGCGGACTGGACACTGGCCGTTTCGGTCGAGGCATCGACACCGGATACCAGCCCCGCCAGAATATGCCCGAATGCCCCGTCCCCCGCACGCACGACGGCACCACCGTCCTGAGGCAGGACGCGGGCGGCACTGATCGCGGCAGTCTGAGCAAGGAAGGCAGTCACAGGCGGGGTCACAACGAACGGGGCGTGAGGGCGCGTTTCGCGACAGCTTCAGGCCGGGGTCTGGGTGAACGCCTTTTGCGCCCACAGATCGTCACGTCACCTTCGCAAACCCCGTGCCACAGATCACTCCACTGTATTTATTGAGTTTTTATTTTCCTGCCGGGTGAAATTTGCCGGGACGGCCCCTAAACCGCCGGTTCAAACTTGCCGGGTGCCGCCAAAACCCGGCCTGGCGGATGTCCGGCCCGAAACATTCCGGCACCTCTTCGGCCTGTGGCACCGTATTTGAACCTCTGCGATCAGTCTTTATACAAACCCGCCCATGGCAAAACCTTAAGTCAATGAAAAATATGAGTAAATTTTTTGACACATTCCCAAAGAACGGGCAAATTTTGCCGGTTTGCGGGCAAGGCTTGCCTAAACACGGCAGCGAAGCCTCCAGAACGGAGGCGAAGGTTTAGTCATGTCGCTCAATTCCATCCTCAATATCGGCGTGTCCGGCCTGATGACGGCGCAAAGCCAGCTCAAGGTCGTGTCGGACAATATTTCGAACGTCAATACGCCGGGCTATATCCGCAAGATCGGCGGTCAGGCCGCCCAGATCCTCGGCGGCAAGGGCGCGGGCGTCACCGCGACCCAGGTCACGCTGGCGGCGGACAAGTACCTGCAATCGGCCTCGCTGAAAGCCACCTCGGCCACGTCGCAGGCCGAGGTCTTCTATGAGATGTTCGACCAGATCCAGTCGCAGTTCGGCGACATCACGAACAAGAACGGCCTGTTCAATCTTGGCGACCAGACCCTGAGCGCCATCGCCACAGCCGCGGAAAGCACCAATTCCAGCGCCGCGCGTCAGGAGGTCGTCTCGTCGCTGAAAAGCTTCCTCGACGAAGGGGCACGCATTTCGGACGAAATCCAGTCGGTCCGCGCCAGCGCCGATGGCCGCATCGCGACGGCGGTCAAGTCGATCAACGAACTGATCAAGAATATTTCGGACCTCAATCCGACCATTTCTCAGGCCAATATTTCCGGCGGCGACGCCAGCGGCGCCCAGACCAGCCAGTCGACCTATATCGACCAGTTGTCCAAGCTGATCGACGTTCAGGTCACCACCAACCCCAATGGCGGCGTCACGGTGCGCACGACGTCGGGCATGGTGCTGGCCGGGGATCAGCAGGCCTCGCTCAGCTATACGCCGACCAACCCCGTCACCGCCGAAAGCAGCTTCAATTCGATCATCGTCACCGGCCCGAACGGTGAAAAGCGTGACTTTGCCGACCACGTCGGGTCGGGCGAACTGCGCGGGCTTCTGGACGTGCGCGACAAGGATTCCACCGCCGTCGCCGATCAGCTGTCGGAATATATGTCGGTCTATGCCGACAAGCTGAACGCCGCGCATAACGCCGCCACCGCCGTGCCTGCGCCCTCGTCGCTGACCGGGAAAGCCCTGAGCCAGACCCTGCCCGAAGCCCTGAACGGCTTTACCGGCACGACCAATATCGTCATCGCCAACGCAGACGGCACGATCGCCCGCGAAGTCCAGCTCGACTTCTCGACCATGCAGATGTCGGTCGACGGCGGGGCCGCCGCGCCGTTTTCCGCTGCCAGTTTCGAAAGCGACGTCAGCGGTGCGCTGGGGGCCTACGGTTCGGTCAGCTTTACCGGCGGCAAGCTCAGCCTGTCGGCGGGCGCGGGCTACGGGGTCGCCGTGGCTGACGACGCCACCACGGGCTCGGCCAAGCTGGGCAAGGGGTTCTCGCACTATTTCGGCCTCAACGACATTATCACGTCGCCGGCGGCACTCGACTACAATACCGGCCTGACGCCCACCTCTTCGCACGGGTTCGACAGCGGCACGGTCGGCTTCCAGCTGGCCAGCGGCGACGGCAAGAAGCTGACCAATGTCGATGTCGCCTTCCCCGCCGGCGGCACCATGACCGATCTGGTCAATACGCTGAACGATTCGACGAACGGGCTGGGGCGATACGGCACCTTCTCGCTCAATCCGTCGACCGGCGCTTTGTCGTTCAAGGGTTTTGGCAATCCGGCCAATACGCTCAATATCGGTGACGACACCACCGCCCGCCTCGGGACCGGCGGCGCCTCGTTCAGCGATTTTTTCGGCCTCGGCGGTGCCGCGGCGGAACGCGCGGGCGGCCTCACCGTCAACCCGACGGTGCTCAGCAATCTCGACCGCCTGTCGCTCGCCAAGGTCAATCTCAACGCCGCCGCCGGAAGCCCGGCGCTTGTGTCGGGCGACGGCACCGGCGGTCAGGCCATGGCCGCCATCGGTTCGGCCAGCGTCACCTTCCAGAAGGCCGGTTACAACGCCGGGGGCACATCGAGCCTGACGCGTTACGCCGCCGACCTCGCCGGTCAGGTCGGCACGCTCGCCTCGACCGCCAAGAGCCGGATGGAGGGCGCTCAGGCCCTGTCATCCGAAACCACCGCCCGCCGCAGCGCCACCGAAGGCGTCAATCTCGATGAAGAGCTGGTCAATCTGACCACCTTCCAGCAGGCCTACAGCGCCTCTTCGCGCCTGATCCAGGCAGCGAAGGACATGTACGACGTCCTGCTCAATCTAATTTAAGGACAAGGTCATGCGTATCTCGACCGGACAGATCTGGAACAACGCGCTTTCCAACCTGATGCAGGCGCAGAACCGTCAGAACGAGGCCAATAATCAGGTCTCGTCGCAGAAGATCGCGTCGGACCTCGGCGGTTACGGGCGCTCGTCCGAAGTCATCGCCGCCTATCAGTCGTCGCTCACCCGCACCAACGGCTATACCGAAGTCGCCAAGAGCGTTTCCGACCGCCTCGACAGCCAGAACGTGGCGCTGGAACGCGCCAGCGACGGCATCATGACGGCCAAGGAAGGCATCCAGAACGCCATCGCCACCGACAGCCTCGACTCGCTGATGACCACCCTGCAATCGAGCTACATGGCCTTTGCCGACGGGATCAACTACAAGCATCAGGGCTCGTACCTGTTCAGCGGCGGGCGCGAGGATACCCTGCCTCTGGCGGCCAACAATCTCGACGAGCTGGCGGCCACGACCTCGGCGACGGCCTTTGCCAACGGCACGGTGAAGAAGACGTCGAAGATCGACGGCACGACCACCCTGCAAACCGGTATGCTGGCCAGCGATCTGGGCGGTGAAGCCGCCGACCTGTTCCGTCAGATCAAGCAGTTCGCCGACGCCAATCAGCCGATGACCGGCAAGATGACCGAAGCCCAGCAAACCTTCATGCAGGACATGGCGACCAAGCTCGGTGCCGCCTACGACAAGATGATCGACGCCACCGCGCTCAACGGCACGTTCCAGAACCGCGTCGACAATACGATGACGTCGCTGGAATCCCAGGCCTCAAGTCTGGAAAACCTGATTTCAGACAAGACCGACGTCAACATGGCCGAAGCCTATACGCGACTGGAACAGGCCCAACTGGCCGTTCAGGCCTCGGCGCAGGTCGTCTCGAACCTGCGCAGCACGTCCTTGCTCGATCTGCTGCGGTAGAGTCACCGGAATGTGAGTTTCGCGCCGTACCCGTAAGGCGTAAGATAGATGTGTGGTTAATCCACATGAAAAGACCCCGTGTGGGGCCATCGGAATGTCGGCAGTTCACGTCCTAGGTCACGAACCGCCCATTCGGGATGCAAAAGCAAAAAGGCTCCGTCGTAAGGCGGAGCCTTTGTTGATTTTATACCTCCCCAGCTTGCTGGGGAGGGGGACCGCACGAGCGAACGCAGTGAGTGAGATGTGGTGGTGGGGGTTCTTGCTTACTTTCTATAGAAGACGTGGAATCTTAGTAAGCAAGATGCCCCACCACCCCTTTGCTTCGCAAAGCGGTCCCCGGCACCGGCAGCCCGGCTCCTCGGCATAGCCAGGGAGGAATGATTTAAATAGTTTCACGCCACCCCCTACTCTTTTGGCTCTAAAAAGCTTATTTACCCGCTCATGAACGCTCCGATAGCCTGCCCCATTCCTGCCTTCGATACCGCCGACCTCGGTTCGGCGATCGAGGCCGTGCGGCAAAGCGTCGGCCTGCCTATCGGCGCGCGCGTCGTCGCGGCCATGTCCGGCGGCGTCGATTCCACCGTGGCCGCCGCCCTGCTGCACGCTGCCGGTTACGAAGTCGTGGGCGTTACGCTGCAACTCTACGACCACGGTCAGGCGCTCAAGAAAACCGGGGCCTGCTGTGCCGGTCAGGACATCCACGACGCCCGCGTCGCCGCCGAAAAGATCGGCATCAGTCACTACGTCCTCGATTACGAGAGCCGCTTCAAGGACTCGGTTATCGAGGAATTTGCCGACTCTTATCTGCGCGGTGAAACCCCGGTGCCGTGCATCCGCTGCAATCAGACGGTCAAGTTCCGCGACCTGCTCGACGTCGCCCGCGATCTGGGCGCCGAAGCCATGGCCACCGGCCACTACGTTGAGCGCGCGGATACCGGCAACCGCGTCGAGATGCGCCGCGCGATAGATAAGAGTCGCGATCAGTCCTATTTCCTGTTCGCGACGACGCGCGATCAGCTCGATTTCCTGCGCTTTCCGCTGGCCGGTATCCCCAAGCCGCAGGTGCGCGACATCGCCCGCCAACTGGGCCTGAGCATCGCCGCCAAACCGGACAGTCAGGACATCTGTTTCGTGCCCGAAGGCAAGTACACGACGCTCATCGACCGTCTGCGCCCACAGGGCCGCGAAGCCGGCGAAATCGTCCATCTGGACGGGCGTGTGCTGGGGCGTCACGACGGCATTACCGGCTATACCATCGGTCAGCGCCGCGGCCTCAACGTCGCCGTCGGTGAACCTTTGTTCGTCATCAAGCTCGATGCCGCGACGCGCCGGGTCTATGTCGGGCCGCGCGAAGCGCTTTTGACGCGGGCGCTCGATCTGAAGGAAACCAACTGGCTCGGCGACGAGGACAGCCTGATCGAGGCGGCGCAAAACCACCGCCCGGTGCTGGCACGCGTCCGCTCGACCCGCCCGCCGGTCGCCGCACATCTGGCACTCGAAGGCGCTCAAATCCGCGTCATCTTCGGCGATGGCGAAGAAGGTGTCGCTCCCGGTCAGGCCTGCGTGCTGTACGATCCGGAAGATGACGACCGCGTGCTGGGCGGCGGCTTTATCGAGCGCACCCACGCATTTTTATAGTCGCGCACTTAATCCAAAAACCGCTGCACACTTTTTGGCGTGCGCTTAGAGAACGATACCCTTCTTCTCATAAAGCTCGGCCAGCGTCAGGGCCTCGTCGTGAAACTTCAGCTTGAGCACATTCTGCGGCGTCAGGGTCGCGTCGCAATGGGTGCAGTGCGCCGTCGTGTGCAGATCGTGCGCACAGTCATCATGGGCCATTTCGATGACGGCCTCGGACTCATAGACGTGCTCGCGACCCCAGCTGTAGAGCGCCATGATCACGCCCAGCAGCCCCTGCCCCTTCGGCGTTAGAACGTATTCATAGCGCAGGGGCCGCTGGCTATAGGCTTCGGCGCGCATGATATCCAGTGCCACCAGCCGTTTCAGTCTGGCCGCCAGTACGTTGCGCGCCACGCCAAGGCTCTTTTGCCATTGCTCGAAGCGGCTATGTCCCATGAAGGCATTGCGGATAATCAGCAGGGTCCACGGCTCCCCCACCAGATCCACCGAGGCGGCAATGGCGCATTTTTCCTTGGAATAGTCGGCCGAACGTCCCATGAAGTCTTTCTTTTCTTATACGTCGCGACAGCGCCACTCCGCACAAAGCCCAAGCGCCGGACACCGGAAAACGGGCCGTCGGGTACGCTGGAACCTATTGGAAAAACACTGATATTGCGTCGCAACATCCTACTGGATGCAAGACTTAATAGGCCTTCTCTTTACGAAGACCTAAGGAACACGGCTAACGAAAGGTGTATTTTCGTAACCGCTATGACTACGGATTCAACGCAAACAGGGTGGCGACCGCGCGGCTCAGGCGCACATCGTCGCTGCGGATGAAGTCCTGATCGAAACCCTTGCCGGTCCAGTGGATCAGAACCGTCATGCCTTCATCCAGCGAGAGGATCAGGCCATCGGTGCTCAGGCGGACGCCTTCGCTACAATTATCCGAAAAGGCACCGCAATCGATCTTGTATTCCGCCGCCGCGGCGCGCTGGGCCTGTGGCGTCAGCTTGGCGTCGAGGCTCATCACCTTGATATCTTCGGCGGCATCTTCGCGATTGAGGCGGATATAGACGCTCTGACGGGCATCGTCGTCCTGGCTGAACCAGACGTCGTCCTGACGGCCATCGCCATCGAAGTCGCCTTTCAGGGGCGCAGCCAGACCGGCATAGGGGGCCTTCACGACATCAGCCTTCAGTTCCGCCGCCGACACGGTACCCGCGCCGAACAGAAGAGACACCACAGCCGCAGCCTGAACCAAACCCTTAAACATCCGTCGTTTCCTATGTCGCTTTTTGACGTTGGCGACTTTTTTGTCCTGCAATCATACAGGCAAAGCCGCTCACCCTGTCTTAATGCAGGTTCTATGCCACCACTGCCACAAAGGTTAACGCCGGTAAAGCGCTTTCGTTAACCGAATAGCGGTTTGAATGGATTAGCCAATTCACATCTTTGTCAGATGCGTCAAAATCAGAGCGCATTCCAAAAAGTGCCAAAATACTTTCTTGGCGGTTTTTGGAATCAAATGCGCGACAAAAGAAAATCCTAAAACATGTCTCGAAACATTCGGATCGGGACATGTTTTAGCGATGATTGTCCGCTATCGGAGAACCGATCTGAGCACTGTTCTCTTTTGAGGCGAAACGTCCGGTATCGCGGACAGGTGTCACCCGCACCCGGTCGGCATTGAGACGCTGGGTCAGGGACTGAACCCCCAGGCTGAGCAGGATCATGAGACGACTCCGTTGCCGAACACTCCGATTTAATGAGAATAACTCGCAATATCGGATTGGCAACCGACTATTTCGTCACAGGCGATAAAGTTTTCGGGAGACGCCTCCCCCCCGAATGCGGGTTGTGACACGCGTTTGATCCCCCCATTCTACCGCTTTCAATGGTAAATGAGATAGACGTCATGATCATACGGTGTTTGACCTTCGCGGCCTGCCTGACGGTTATTTCTTTTTCCGCAAACGCCCAAACTTCCAAAACACCGGTCCCGCCCTCCAAGGCGGAAATTGCCAAAGAGACCGAGTTCGCCTTAATCTGTCTGGCCACCTACGATTATCTTCATGCCCGGCAGTCGCCCGATGCGTGGATGATCAAGGCGCGCGAACGGGCCTTTAAACGCTACACGGAACTCACCAAGCACAGTGCCACACAGGTCAAGGCCAGCATCGATCAAAAGATGATGTCAAAAGGCTTCGTCATCGAATGGAACGGCATGGAAGGTAAGGGCATGGTCTGCGACGACGAATACGGCGAGTGAATTTTTGACGCACCGTTTTTATACCTCCCCGGTGTACCGGGGTATAGCGCCGCGAAAGTATAGCTTTCGCAAGCGATGGGACCGCACGAAGGGCGTAAGCCCTGAGATGTGGTGGTGGGGGCCTGCGCTGTAGTGGCAGCGAGTAAACGGGACAGCAAATTCTCATGTGGTATCTACGCGAGCCCCCCACCGTCTTTTGCCGCTTCGCGCCAAAATCCACCTCCCCCGGCACGCCGGGGGAGTATGAAAGTGCTTAGTCAGAAATGAATATTACGGCACCAGCGTAATCTCACCGATCACCGCAGGTTCCGGCGTCGGGTTTTTGATATTGCCCTTGTCGTCGAATTCCGACCACTGACTGCGCGCCACGAAGATAAACTTGTCCCCGACGATTTGCCCACCGGTCGGCTCCAGCATCTCCGGCGCGCCGCGCAGCAGGACCTCGACCGACTCGACCTCGCCCCAGTCGGCACTCATCTTCAGACGCAGGATGCGGTTCGGCTTGAAGCCGTTCTGCACCGCGATGATATCGTTCCCGTAGCGATAGAGGCCGTCCAGCCCCAGCAGCACGGCGTTTTGCGGCGCGCGCAGGCGCTTGATCGTCCCGGCGGTCAGGTCGACGCGATAGAGCCCGGAGCTGTAGTCCGCCACAATCAGCATCGTCGCCGCCTCGTTCTCGGCCAGACCCTGCGGCGATCCGAGATAGCCTTCGGGGATCAGCACGTCCAATGCGCCCTGATAGCCGGTCAGACGCAGAACCTCGCCCGTATTGCCGTCGGACACATAGAGGTCTTCCTTACCCAGCAGCATGTCCGACAGACGACGATCCGGGCGTTTGTTCTCGAACTGCCCCAAAATCTTGCCGGTCGCCGGATCGACCTTGACGATCTTCGAGACCAGTTTGGCATCGGCCTTGTAGCCTACGGTCTGACGCGACGGTGCCGTCGACGCCCACAGGACACCCTCGCGCAGGCCGATAGCATTGGCCGCGACACCGGGACGGAAATTGAGGCGTTTTTCAATACCGTCCTTACCCACCGTGCCGACGATACCCGTACGCAGGGCCGTGGCGAATAAGGTCCCGTCTTCGGCGATGGCCACGCCTTCGATCAGGTTGAGGTCCCCGACCTCGGTCCGCACCGTCAGCCCGCCCTTTTTCGCGGCGTTTTCCGCCTGCATCGACTCCAGCTCGGCGTCCCAGATGGCTTCGAATTCGGGGTTACGCTTGAGGTCGACGACCATGCCGCGGCGCAGATAGGTGAGCAGATGCGCCCGCGCCAGGGTCTTGCGCTTCATCTCAAGTTCGATCTGCGCCTTGAGCAGCAGGATCGACGGTGAATCCGGCAGGATGTCGCCGGCCTGAGTGATCAGGTCGAGCGCCTTTTGCCGCTCGTTCTTTTGCAGAGCCGCTATGCCATCGGCGCGCAGGGCGCGGAACTTACCGAGATCGGAGGTCGGATCGACGTTCTGCGCCTGAACCGAGGAGGCCAGCAATACCAGTGACGCCAGTACGGGGGTCCAGACCTTCATCGTCGAGCCTTATGCTATGAATGTGCAGGCGCAAAAAAAGCCGCCCATTATGACTGGATTATGGCACGCACCGCACTTTCGCCGGTTAAGCGTCGGCTTCCGGTACGACCAGCTTCAACGGCAAGGCCGAGGTCGTCTTGACCGAACGGATGACGATGCGGCTCTCAATCGCCGAGACGAGGTCCGACGCCAGCAGCTTGTCGCGCATGAAATCGTCATAGGCGTGCATGTCGCGCGTCACGATGCGCAACATATAGTCTTCGCGCCCGGTAACCGTGGCGCAGGAGACGATTTCCGGCCATTCCGCCAGCCGCGCCTCGAACGCTTCGAGGTTCTCCCGCGATGGCAGGGACAGCTTGACGGCGGCATAGACCTCGAACCCCAGCCCCAGCAGGTCCGGGTCGAGAATGGTCACGCGCTTGCGGATGACGCCGATATCCTCCAGCCGCTTCAGGCGGCGCCAGCAGGGCGATGGCGACAGATTGACCTTTTCGGCGATCTCGGCGACCGACAGACTGGCGTTTTCCTGCACCAGAGTCAGAATACGCGCATCGAGTTCGTCAATATCGGCGGACACAATCGTTTCCCTTCGCGGCCATTTTTGCAAAACCTTTTCCATAAGGACGCATTTTTTAAAAAAATCCACCCCCGGAAGGCGACAAACTGTCACAAATTGCAAAATAGACGCCCAAACGGGCACCAGACGGTCTTTTCGAGACCGCCATAAGGCTGTAGAGCACAAACAGATGACGGCGGGAGCCCTTATGCGCGTACTCAATCTCATGCTGGCCAAGGGCCGCGGCGGTCTGGAGACCATGGCGCTGCGCTATCATGAAGCGCTCAAGGCCGAGGGCTTCGAGGTGCTCAGCGTCGGCCACGCCGATGGCGTCCTGTCAGGCAAGCTGAACGGCGCGGATTTTACCGCCCTCAATACGAAATTCACCGGTTCGCCGCTGGCGGCGCTGAAGCTGAAGGCCATAGCCAAAAAATTCCAGCCCGACATCGTTCTGGCGCACGGCAACCGCGCCATCACTTTGGCCGTCCACGGTTGGGCCAATCTGGCACCGGAAACCGTGGCGGTCGTGCATAATTTCCGCTCGAAGCCCGATATCGCCAAAGCCGTCGCCGCCATCGCCGTATCGCCCGCCGTGGCCGAGGCCCTGAGCGCGCGCCAGCCGAAGCTGCCGGTGCATCTACTGGAAAACTTCACGCCCCTAAGCATGCACCCGGTCAAGCCCTTCCCGCTCGACGTTCCGGTCATCGGGGCACTGGGGCGACTGCACGTCAACAAGGGCTTCGACGTGCTGATCCGCGCCGTCGGTCTTTTGCGCGACCGGGGCACCGAGGTCCATCTGAGCATCGCCGGCGACGGGCCGGAAAAGGACAGCCTTCAAAAACTGGTCGACGATCTCGGCCTTCAGGCGATCGTCGGCTTTCCCGGCTGGATCGAACCGGCGGACGGCTTCATGGCGACCTGCGACCTGTTCGTCCTGTCGTCGCGGGTCGAGCCTTTCGGTCTGGTGCTGGCCGAAGCCATGGCGGCGGGCGTGCCGGTGGTTTCGACCGGCATCGACGGCCCGCGCCACATCCTGCTCGACGGCCAACTGGGCCGACTGGTCCCGCCGGAAGACCCGGACGCTCTGGCCGATGCCATGGAGACCGTCCTTGCCGACTGGATCATGGCGCTCGACCGCGCGCACCATGCCCAGGCCCATGCACTGGAAAGCTACGGCCTGATCGCCGGGCGCGCACGTTTGAGCGCGCTTATCAACGCATTTGGTGGGCAAAACTGAAAAAGCGGGCTTGAACGGGCTCCGCATTTTGGATATAGGCGGGCCTCTTCATATCGGAGCGAGGCTTTGACGCCGTTCCGGACGTGAACATGGTTGGGTAGCTCAGATGGTTAGAGCGGTGGATTCATAACCCACAGGTCGGCGGTTCGATCCCGCCTCCAACCACCACCTTCCTCTTATGACGACGCAGACATGCCGGACATTCCGGCCGGTTGTGCCCGCGTGCGGTTAAATGCGCGCCGAGGCCCTTCCCTAAAGGTCCGCGCCCCTGTAAAGCCCGCCCATATTCTTTCTTTTCGTCAGTAAGCCCTCATGATCCGCCTCGACAATATCAGCAAGCAAAACGGCCACCAGATCCTGTTCATCGATGCCTCGATGGGCATCCAGAAGGGCGAGAAGGTCGGCCTTGTCGGGCCGAACGGCGCGGGCAAGACGACCCTTTTCCGCATGATGACCGGTCAGGAACAGCCCGACGACGGACAGGTCGCCATCGATAGCGGCATGACGATCGGCTATTTCAGTCAGGAAGTCGGTGAAATGTCGGGTCAGAGCGCGGTCGCCGCCGTGATGGACGGGGTCGGTCCCGTCAGCGCGCTGGCTGCCGAAATGGCCGAGCTTGAGGCCGCCATGGCCGACCCGGATCAGCTGGAAGCGTTCGACACCATCATCGAACGCTACGGCGAGGTGCAGGGCCGATTCGAGGAGCTGGACGGCTATGCGCTGGAGGCGCGGGCGCGCGAAGTGCTGGCGGGCCTGAGCTTCAGTCAGGAGCGTATGGACGGCGATGTGGGCCTGCTCTCCGGCGGCTGGAAGATGCGCGTGGCGCTGGCGCGCATCCTGCTGATGCGGCCCGACGGGATGCTGCTGGATGAGCCGTCGAACCACCTGGATCTCGAAAGCCTGATCTGGCTGGAGGCGTTTCTTAAAAACTACGACGGCGCGCTGCTGATGACCTCGCACGACCGCGCCTTCATGAACCGCATCATCGGCAAGGTGGTGGAAATCGATGGCGGCACCCTGATCACCTATTCGGGCGACCTCGACTTCTACGATCAGCAGCGCGCCCTGACCGAAGCCCAGCGTCAGGCGCAGTTCGAGCGTCAGCAGGCCATGCTGGCCAAGGAAATCAAGTTCATCGAACGCTTCAAGGCCCGCGCTAGCCATGCCGCTCAGGTCCAGAGCCGGGTGAAGAAACTCGACAAGATCGAGCGCGTCGAAGCCCCGCGCCGTCGTCAGGCGGTGCAGTTCGAATTCCGCAGCCCGCCGCGGTCGGGCGACGATGTGCTGAACCTGCGTGACGTGCATAAGGGCTATGGCGAACTGTCGATCTATGCCGGTCTCGATTTCAAGGTCCGGCGCAAGGAACGCTGGTGCATCCTCGGCGCCAACGGCGCGGGCAAGTCCACCCTGCTCAAGCTGGTGGCCGGGGACGCCAAGCCCGATAAGGGCACGGTCACGGTGGGCGCCAGCGTCAAGATGGGCTATTTCGCGCAGCATTCGATGGACCTGCTCGACGGCGAAGAAACGATCTTCGAGTCGCTGGAAGGCGCGTTCCCGCAGGCCCCGCAAGGCGCGCTGAGGACTCTAGCCGGGTGCTTCGGTTTCTCCGGCGACGACGTCGAAAAGCCGTGCCGCGTGTTGTCGGGCGGTGAAAAGGCGCGTCTGGTCATGGCGCGGATGCTGTTCGATCCACCGAACCTGCTGGTGCTGGACGAACCGACGAACCACCTCGACATGGTGACGAAGGAGATGCTGGTCGCGGCCCTGGCCGATTTCGAAGGCACCATGCTGTTCGTCTCGCACGACCGTCATTTTCTGGGGGCGCTATCGAACCGCGTGCTGGAACTGACGCCGGAAGGCGTGCATCAGTACGGCGGCGGCTATACGGAATATGTCGCGCGCACGGGGCAGGAAGCGCCGGGGCTGCATCCGGGCGGCTAGAGCGCATTCCGAAAAGTGTGCAACGGTTTTCGGATTCAAATGCGCGATAAAACAAAAGTTTAGAGTACAGTTCCGATCCAATCGGATCGGGACGTGCTCTAAAACGACAGCCTCGTAATCGCCGATGCCGGGCCGGTGGAGGTGTCCAGTAATCGCCAGGCGCGCTCGATCAGCACCGCGGCAAGACGCGGATGTCCGGTGCCGTGAAAATGCCGTTCGAACAGGGCGTGCGCGAACTGCTCGAACACCGTAAGATTGCGGTTCAACTGGCTGGCCCGGACATAGCAGGCCAGCAGGTTTCTGAGGGCTCTGGCCGCGGCGTTCGGCGGCATGACCCGATGCTCCACCCATCCGGCAATCCGCTCGATTTCCATTTCCAGAACCATGCCAACCTCCTGTTTCGCAGATGCGTAAGCAGGGCCGCATAAAGAGGCGATGGGTTCCTGATGCTTAAGATGTTTTCACCTTGATTTGCACCGCCCGGAGATTGCATTTCAAAGGTCAGAGGCAAAAAAACTTGTGTTAATTTTGCAGGTTAACCGCTTCTGCTGCAAGTGCGGTATGGATGTCGGCGAACAACGGTCGTTCGGCCGGATCGGGTGCGAGGCAGGCCGCTTTCAATGCGATCAATGCCAGTGGCGCGTCTTCGCAAAGGGTCAGCAATTCCTCGATCAGGCAGCCGAAGGCGCGCACTTCGAGCCGCTCGAACCGGGCGGTGCCGGTCGCGTAGAAGGACGCCGCGCCGAAATCGCCGAGCCGCGCCGCGCCCCGGCCATCGTGCAGGATATTGTGGCCGTAGAAGTCACCGTGCATCACGCCCTTGCTGTGCAGATGCTGCGCCGCCGATGCCAGCCCTTGCAACATCCTGACGATCGCGGCGGTTTCCAGCCGAAGGCTCGGCGCATAAACGTCACGGGTGCAGGTCGCGAAACTGGGCGGTCCGGCCAGAGTCGTGAAGGCCGGATCGATCAGGTCCATGACCAGAACCGGGGTCGACTGCGGGTGGTCGCACACCCGCCCCCGGATCGGGATGAGATGCGGATGACGGCCCGCCGACAGGCAGGCGGCCATCTCACTTTGCGGCAGACCGTCGCTGGTCATGCCGCCCTTAAACAGCTTCACGGCCACGGTCCCGCTGCGATAGCGGGCGCGGTAAATAACGCCGGATGCGCCTTCGCCCAGTCTGTCGTCCAAATCAAGCTCGGCCCAGGGGACGGTTTCGATGGCCGGATCGGTCAGGGCCTGCGCTTCGGCCGCCGTCGAAAACGGATTGCCCGCAAAGGCCAGCCACGACAGCCGCGGCAGGTCGCACAGCCAATCCGGCAGCACGTCGAACCTGTTGGCCGACAGGCGCAGCAATTCCAGCGACGTGCAATTTTTCATTGATTCCGGAAGTAACGATATTTCATTGCCGGCCAGCATACATTTTTGCAGAGCCGTGCAACGCCCAATGCTGTCAGGCAAGGCTTCAACTTCATTGTCGGTCAGGATCAGCCAGCGCAAGCCTTCCGGCAAGGATTCAGGCGGTACGCTACGGATGCGGTTGCTCTTGAACCCGATCATGCTCAGGGACGGGCACGCCCCCAGTCCTTTGGGCAATTCGGTAAAGGCGTTATTGGAACAGAACAGAATCCGCAGCCGGTGCAACCGGTGCAGATCGTCCGGCAGGGCCGACAGCCCGGTGCCATTAAGATCGAGCACCTCCAGCGTGTCGGCCAGAGCGAAGATGTCATCCGGAAACCCGTCGAGCGGTTCGGACAGGTGCAACTGCGTCGCCCCGGCCAGATGCCCGGCACGCAACTGGGCAAGCGTATGCACCATCCTAGTCCAGCCGCTTCGCCGACAGGATCTTTACCGGTTTTTCCAGCATCTGCCCGGCCCAGCCGCCTTCGCGGGTGACCTTGGAAATGCGGCCATTGAGGATCTTGCGCACGATGCTCATGCCGGACACCACCTTCCCAAAGGCGGCATAGCCGAGATTGTCGCCCGACGGGTCGCGTCCGGCATCCATATAGCTCATATCGCCGATGGAAATGGTGAATTCGTTCGACGCCGTGCCGACGGCGTAGCGCGCGGTCGACAGAGTGCCGTTGGTGTGCGACAGGCCGGTCTTCGTTGTCGCTTCGTGCGGGATCGGCGGAAACTTATGCCCGGTCGCCGACATCTGGATGAAGCCGCCGCCGTCTGCCGCGCCGGATTTCATGGCGCGCCAGAATTCGGCATCAGTGAATTTACCGGCATTGACGTATTGCAGGAAGTTGGCCGTCGAGATCGGCGCGTGCTTGCCGTCCAGCTCGAAGACGATCTCACCCATCGACGTCATCAGGCTGATGTGGACGACATCAGGCGGGGTCGGCAGTTTCGTGGCGGTGATCCCTTCGGAGCCGTCGGCCTGAGGCTTGGGCGGGGCGGGCGGCGGCGCGGGCCTGGCCGCCGGTTTGGGCGGTTCGGGCTTCTCACACCCTGCCAAAGCGCTGGCCATCAGGGCTGCGCCGGTCACGATCAAACCCCGTCTTTCGATTTCACTCACCGCGCCTGTCCTTTGTTGCTCCGTTATGCAGTATCGGATTTTTTGGGGGTCTGGCAAGATCGTTTTCCGGCGAGGTCTTTTCGTGCAAAGCGCGCAGAGCACCCTGTCAGAGGGTGCCTAATTCGCTGCTTGACTTTAAGTTTTATTTAAATTTATATACCCCTAATGTTAATTCAGGAGGGGTTCACATGTTTATATCTAAATGGCCACTCGATATGATCGGGATCGGCACAAAGGTCGCCGTCGGCCTGCTCACCGCCGGATTGGTCGTGGAAAAAGCCGCGCCGCTGAACGACCTGCACCCCGATCCGTTCGTGCATGTGTCCCTGCTGACGATCAGCATGGCGCTGCCGTCCTTCTGGGTCAGCCTGCTGGCGCCGATCTGTTATCTGACCGCCCTGTGGTCGGCCTCGGAGGTGTTCATGCGGCTGCACAAGGGCGAAGGGTTCGGGGTTTCGGTCGTCAGGGGGCTCAAGGACGTCGGGTCGAACCTGATCTACGGCGCGGTGGCCGCCATCGTCATCATGCCGACCCTGACCGTCATGTTCGAAGATCGATTCCGCGGCATCCACTACGACTTCGCGATCGAGCCCCTGACCATCGGCCTCATCGGCCTGATGCTGTGGCTGATCACTCAGGCCGGGGCGAAGCTGCAAACCGAGATGGAAAGCTACGTCTGATGCGCCTCATGTCAGTCAGCCTGAAATGGCTCGTCGGCTTGCCCGTCGCGAGCATGGCCCTCCTTACCCTCGTCCAGTTGCCTAAACTGTGGACGCTGGTCGGTCAGCGCCCCGATATTTTCGGGCTGGCCGTCCTGCAAGGCGGCCTGCCCCTGCTGCCCTATGTGTTTTTCGCCGCCGCCCTATGGTTCGCCGCCGACATGATTGGCCGGGTCCGCCCCGATATGCCGCTGGAACCCGTGCTCATCCGTGGCCTTCGCCGGGCAGGCACCGGCCTGATCCTTGGTGGTATGGCGCTGGGGCTCAAGGTTAACCCGTGGGTATGGACGGTCATCTATAACAATACAGGTCCTCAACCACCGGGTACGGCCAACTATGTGTTGTTCGCCCTGGTCGCCGGATTGATGGGCGCGGTCCTGATGGGTGTGGCCGGGCGTATCCGGCATCTTCAGACCGCCCGCACCGCGCTGCAAAGCGAACTGGAGCAGTACGTCTGATGGAGTGGTCCAAGCCTACGACAAAAGCAGGTTCACGTCTCACGGCGATTATATTCAGCCTCATCGGCCTGTGCCAAGTATATCCGATATTCAATAGCCAGAAGCATGAACTCATCGCCGCCTTCAGGGCCGCGGCCGTGGAACCAGCGGGGCCGGTATTTGATAGTCTTGTATGGACCAGCGTCGTCGCGCCGTGGCTGTTTCTTGCCGCCGCCCTATGGCTGTTTGTCACAGCCGTCAGCTATTATACCGACAAGGCCATGCCGTTTGGCGCCCACAACGCCCGGCGCATCGTTTTCGGCGGCATTTTATTGCTTTTCAGCAGTTTTGCGTCCATGGGCATGCCCCTCATCGCCCGATTTCTGACAGAGGGCCGGCTGCATCTGTCGGTTAACTACACCGAAGGGCTGAGCACCTGCTTTCTGGCGCTGGCCATCATAACCTTCGGCTTCAACGGCAATGCACTATTCCAGCGTCATCGTCGCGACAAAACCATTCTGGACGGTATCATCTGATGAACGATCATTATTATGGCAATGGCCCGATCAAGATATTCATTGCCCGGCTTGTAATGCCCGTATTGCTGCTGGCGGGTGCATGTATGGATATCCTGTTCGTATCAAAAACCGTACCGGACATTCACGACCTTGCCGGGCCGAAATCCCTGGCAGAGCTATGCCCAGCCTTGTTTTACGCCGCCGCGCTCTGGTTCGGGTCAGGTACGATTATCTGGAAAAAAGACGCGGATAAATTCATTCTTTCATTCAAGAGAGCGGGCCAATGCCTGGCCTTCGGCGGCTTGCTCGCCTTTTATTTAGAGAAATGGATAATATCTGACGACGCCTTCAATACGAGCGGTTTCACGCTTTTTGCGCTGGGCGGGATGTTTCACCTCGCCGCAAGCCAGTTGAAAGCATTCAAATCCAAATCGGATGATTTCGTCTGACATGCCCATAAACGTAACGCTCGATGTCATGCTGGCGCGGCGCAAGGTCCGGGCCAAGGACCTCGCCGCGCAGGTCGGCATCTCCGAAACCCAGATGTCTTTGTTGCGCACCGGCAAGGTGAAGGGAATGCGTTTCGACACCCTGTCGAAGATCTGCTTCCTGCTCGAATGTCAGCCCGCCGACATCATCGAGTACCTGCCTGACGAAGACGATCTGAACACTAAAGACGAATAAGTCGCCTTGCCCCATTCCGGTCAAGGTCTTGCGGCTTTATGTTGCGGCGCAAGACCGTGAGGACCCGACCATGCCCTGTCTCAAATCCACCCTGTTGGCTGCGTCGCTCGCCTTTCTGCCGCTGGCGGCTCAGGCGCAGGAAACCATCACCACCGGCCCAGCCGTCAGGGACGGCGAGGAATGGATCACCGAGGTCACGGTCACCGCGCGCCTGCCCGGCCCAGCCCTGTGGAAGGTGAAAAAGGGCGAGTCCGAGGTCTATATTCTCGGAGCCATGCCGGTCATGACCAAGCGCATTCCGTGGAACTCCAACCGTGTCGAGCGCGTCATCGGCCTGTCCAACGTGCTGCTCACCGCACCCGAAGCCAAGGGCGGGATCATCGGCATCACCAAACTACAACTGAACAAGGGCCTGCCGATGGGCAAGACCCTCGATCAGGTCCTGCCGCCCGCGCTGATCACGCGCTTCAATGCGGTGGCCGCCGCCCATGGGCTCGATGCAACCAAGTACCGCAAATCCGCGCCCCTGTGGGCCGTGGCCGCCCTGCGCCAAGACGTCTACGACAAGGTCGGCATCGCCACGCGTGACCCGGAAAAGACCCTGCTGCGTTTCGCGAAGGACAAGAAGCTCAAGACGAAACCCGTCGGCAGTTTCTCCGTCGCCAAGGCCATCGGGCGGGTCGACGCCTTCACGACCGCGCAGGAAAACGCCTGCGTTGCCGCGACTCTGGACGAGATCGAATTCGCCACGGCCCATTCACGCGCCGCGACGGAGGCCTGGGCCATCGGCGATCTGAAAACCGTGCAGCGCCTGTCGCCCGACTCGGCCATGCTGGCCTGTCTCGAAGGCGCGCCCAATACCTCGGCCATGCTGGGCAAGACGGTGACCCAGACGGTAGAGTCCATCGATACGGCGCTGAAAACCCCCGGCAAGAGCCTGATCGTCCTGCCGCTGTCGGCCCTGCTGGTCAAGGGCGGCGCGTTGCAACAGCTTGAGGCACAGGGCGCGGTCATCACGACACCGGAACTATGAGAGACTGTTTGGAAAGTCTTCGGGTGTTTCAGGGTTTTTTAACCAAAGCGGCGTTATCTGGGGTGTGTTTATTAACAGCGTGACCCGAGTATGCGTAAGCCCTTACCATCACCGACATCTGCATCGCCGCGCCGGCCGAATGCTTGCGCGGTCGCGGGTGGGTTCGGCCTTTGTCTCCTGTTGCTGATCGCCAACGGTCTTGCACCACGCCCCGGCAAAAGCGTTGCCGTCCTGACCCTGCCATTGTCTTCTGTTGCTGAAACCGGCCTGGTGGTTGCCCGCGCCGGTGGCCAGTTCGAGGACGCCGCCCTGTCGGGCCGTATCATCGTTGCCCGCTCGGACGATCCTCATTTCATTGACCGCCTCTATACTCAGGGTGCAGTCCTCGTCTTCAATCCCGGCATTCTCGCCGGCTGCCGCCCTCTCTGACCCCGGAAACGCCCATGCACGCTCTTTTTGCTCTCCGCACCCGTTTCGGCCACGCGCTGATCGCTTATCTTTGGGTCAACCTCCTGCTGCTGGCCATCCTGCCATTCGCCTTCCATACGGGGGTGTCCGCCGGTCTGCCCCTGATCACCGGCGGGCTTATCTGCGGCCTGGCGACCCTAATGTGGTGGCAGGATCGCGAAGGGCCGACGACGCGTATCGTGACGTCTCTGGCTCTGGCGGCGATGGTCGGCCTGATGGTCTATGTCTTCGACGGCCATACCTATCAGATCGACATGCACATGTACTTCTTCGCAGCGCTGGCGCTGGTGGCCGGGTGGTGTGACTGGCGCGCCCTGGTCGCCTATTCGGCGTTGGTGGCCGTGCACCATCTGGGGCTCAACTTCCTCCTGCCTGCCGCCGTCTTTCCGACCAGCCAGCCCGACCTGCTGCGCGTCGTCCTGCACGCGGTGATCCTCGTCCTGCAAACCAGCCTCCTCGTCTGGCTGGTCATGACACTGGAGCGCAGCTTCGCCGAGGCCGACGACGCCCTCGAAGCCGCCCGCGCCGCCGAGGCCGAGGCCCGCGACCTGTCGGCGCGTCAGGATCGTATCAAGGAAGAGGAACTGCGCCGCATCCGTGAGCGCGACGCCCTCGCCGGGGCCTTGATCGACCGGGTGCAGGATCTGACGCGCGGCTTCAACCACACCTCGCACGAAATGGCGCAAGCCGCCGCGTCCTTAAGCGACAGCGTGAAACGTACCAACCACGCGGCGGCGTCCGTGACCGACACGGCGCGTAACGCTTCCGATAATGTTCAGACGGTGGCCGCGGGGGCCGAGGAACTGGCCCACTCCATCCGCCACATCAACGATCAGGTCTCGCATTCCGCTGCCGTGGCCGCCTCGGCCGCCGAAGAGGCCGCCGCCACCAACGACAATATCAGCGTCCTGACCGGTGCCGCCGCGCGCATCGGCGATGTGATCGAGTTGATCCGCGCCATCGCCGCCCAGACCAATCTGCTGGCGCTCAACGCCACCATCGAAGCGGCGCGGGCGGGCGACAGCGGCAAGGGCTTCGCCGTCGTCGCCACCGAGGTCAAGTCACTGGCCACCCAGACCGCCAAGGCGACCGACGAAATCGCCGAAAAGGTCAGCGAAATCCAGTCGGCGACCCACGTCACCGTCGCCTCCATCGGGCGCATCGTCTCGACCATCGAGATGATCCGCGCCTCGACCGTGGCCATCGCCGACGCCGTCGAGCAACAGGGCAGCGCCACGCAGGACATCGCCAGCAATACGGTCCGCGCGGCGTCCGGCACCACCGAGGTCAGCGCTCAAATGTCCACCGTCTCGCACGGGGCGCAGGAAACCGGCGTCGCCTCCGAACAGCTTCGCGGCCTGTCCAATGCCCTGGCCGATCAGGCGCGGGCGCTGGAAACCGAGGTCGCTGATTTCGTCGGCAAGCTCAAGGCTGCTTAAGCGATATGCAAAAAAGTGTAAGCGGTTTTTTGCAATAATATCGCGACAAACAAAACTACTTACTTCTTTTTCAGCACGACCTCGCGGATCGAACCGTCGGCGTTGTAGTCCAGCGGTTCGATGGCGATCGAGCGGCGATGGCTGCCGCCCCCCGGCAGCAGGTTGTCGTGGTAGAACAGCCACGACCTGCCCTTGTGTTCGATGATAGCCTGATGGTTGGTGCTGATCTTGAGATAGTCGAGGATCACGCCGCGGTATTCGAACGGCCCCACCGGTGAGGTCGACGTTCCGTAGATGATCTGCCCCGGCCAGCCCGTCGAAAAGCTGAAATAGTAGAGCCCGTTGCGCTTGTGCAGGAACGGCGCTTCGCCGTACTTTTTCTTCGGGTCGTCGCTCGGATAACCGGTCACCACGACATCCATGATCGGGCCGGTTGTCGAGATCATGTCCTTGTTCAGTTTGACGACCTTCGGCACGCGGGTGCCAAAGAACAGATAGGCCTGACCGTCGTCGTCGATCAGCACCGCCGGGTCGATCGGCTCGGCCCCGGCATTGGCGTCGCGCGCCTTGTCGATCAGGGCGTCGGTGCGCGCGTCGCGATAAGGCCCTTGCGGTTTGTCGGCGACGGCCACGCCGATCTTGTCGCCGCCGATGGGGGCGTAGAAATAGTATTTGCCATTGCGCGCCGCGGCTTCGGGGGCCCAGGCCTTGGCGTCGGGCTTGGCCCACTTGAAGACCTTGACGTCCAAAAACGCACCGTCGTCTGTCCACGTTTTCAGGTCTTTCGACGTATAGAGGCGCCACGACGTCGAATCCCAGTATTTACCGGAATTGGAAGCATCGTCGGTGGCATAGAGATAGAACCTGCCCTTGAAATAGTGCGGCGATGGATCGGCATTGAAGCGCGGCGAGATCGGCTCTCCGGCCACCGCAGGCACCGTTATCGACAATGACAGCAGGCCTGCTACTAAAACCGTTCTGATGTTTGTGCGCATCTATGTGTTCCTTCCTGTTTTGCCCTCCCCTGTAGCACACTTTCACTTTTGTCTGACAAAAAAACACCTTCCCGATGTCCCGGGAAGGTGCAAGTTGAGGGATAAAGAGAGGAGTGCCTTCAGAAGCGGCCTATTGGGCCGGCCCCTGAATGTCGGCCTCTACGATGCTGAGGATATTGCCGGTCTTGACCTTTTCGGCCCCGGTCGATGCGCCATCACGATCGGTTGTCACCTCGATGATATTGCCGAAACCGTCGCGGTCCTGGGTTGCCGAGGTCAGTTCGATGCGCAGGGCTTTCGCCTTTTGGGCCGGGAAGTTGAAATCGACATAGCCGAGCGATTTCGCCGCCTCGCCCTTATAGACTTCCTTGCCGTCAAGCAGGATGCGGATCGGGTAGCTGCGCACGCGCCAGCCGGTCAGGCGCAGCGAGACGTTCGACACGGGTTGCGCGTCGTCCAGCGCGTATTCGATCCACGCCCCGTTCGGCGTGCCGTCCGAGTTCCACGTCGAGCGCTCGTCATCGTCGTGCGACTTCGCCGCGTCGGCGGCGTTCGACCCGGCGGTGATACCGAGCACCTTCACGCCCTTCATCGTGTCTGTATAAGACGGCGTCAGCGGCGTCGGACCGCGCGACAGGTTGACCGGCTGCGCATCCTCGGCAAAGACCGTAGACAGGCCGTCCTTGACCACGATGGCCTTGGTGGCGGCCGAAATCGTCGCGGGTTTCAGGCCGTCCGCCGAGGCAGTCAGCGTCACCTTGCCTGCCTTCGTCGTCGAACGGATCAGGACACGGTTGATACCGCCTTCGACCGGCAGGACGGGCGACAGGACGTAGTTGGTGGATTTTTTCTTATCCGCCGAGGTGCACTTGCAATCCTGCGGGTTCTTGGTGTCGGGCTTGTTGGCGTCGGCCCCACCCTCTTCCTGCGCGATGCCGCCCTTCCACACCGCCGCGCCGTCGAGCTTGAAATTGATCTTATTGAAGGCGGTCGGCACGCGGTTGCCGTCCTTGTCGACCACCTCGACATCGACCAGCATGGCGTCCATACCGTCGGCGACAAAGCCGCGCGGCCCGTAGACCGGCGTCAGTTTCACGGCGACCGGTGCACCGGCGGTCTTGCGCACGTCCTGAGACGTCTTGCCGTCGGTATAGGTCGCTACAGCCTTCAGTTCACCCGGCGCATAGGCGACATTTTTGAAGGTGAACAGGAAGCCGTCGGACTTCTCGCCTTTGCCCAGCGACTTGCCGTTAAGGAACAGCTCGACACTGTCGCCGTTCGACGCCACGAAGATATCCTTCTTGACGCCTGCTGCGTAGTTCCAGTGACCGATCAGGAAGGTATGATAGCCCTCCGAATTGACCCAGCCGTCCCACATCACCTTGTGGACCCACAGGCTGTCCTTAGGCAGACGCATGGCATCAACCTCGCCCGAACGACGGTAATTATTGTCGCCGCGGAAGTGCGAATTGGAGTCCGTAAAGCCGATATTGACGCCGCCCGCACTGACGCGGTCGCCCGTGCCCGGACGATACTGATAGAAGTCCCACCAGCGCTTGACGTTTTCGACCGCGATGGTTTCGACATTGCGGTTATAGGCGGGGCTATCTTTGTGAAACGGCGGCGTGAAGTCGTCCTGATAGGCGCGGGCGGCTTCGTCGCGCGAATACTCCATCGCCCAGACGGGCTTCGACTTCGACTTGTTGATATAGAGCATTTCACCGCCATATTCGGCGATTTTGGAATCGAGCATTTCGCGCGAACCGATGACGCGGCCACCGTTCGGGTCGTACTGATCGCGCACGGCCTTCATCCTGGCCATATGGTCTTCGGTGATGCCCTTGTTGCCGCTCTCATAGAACAGGATCGACGGATTGTTGCGGTTATAGATGATAGCGTCGCGCATCAGCTCGACGCGCAGATCGAAGCGGCGGTCCTGCGGATCGCCTTCGGAATCGCCCGCGCCCATGGCCTGAATCAAACCGAGACGATCGGAGGATTCGACGTCCTGCTTCGATGGCGTGACGTGCATCCAACGCACCAGATTGCCGTTACCTTCCAGCATCATATTGTTGCCGAAGTCCGAAATCCACGGCGGGACGGAGGTGCCGACGCCCGGCCATTCGTTGGTCGTGCGCTGGGCATAGCCCTTCATCAGCAGAACGCGGCCATTGAGCTTGACCTTGCCGTCGGAAAAATCGGTCGAACGGAAGCCCGTACGGGTATCCATCGCGTCGATGACCTTGCCGTTTTCGCTGAGGGTCGTCGTCACCGTATAGAGATAGCCGTAGCCCCAGCTCCAGAAGTTGAGACCCGCAACCTTCTTTTCGGCTTTCAGCGTCGCGGTCTGTCCGGCGGCGATCTTCGTCTGCCCGCCGTCGAAGGTGGCGACCACCTTGCCGTCGAGGTCGCGGATCTGCACACCGTAGGTCAGGGTGCGCTCGGCGGCGCTGTCGTTCTTCACTTCGGACTCGGCGTGGATCGTCGCCGATTTGCCCGCAATGTCATAGTCCTTGCCGTAGATATAGGCGCCGGTCGTGTTCAGCGACGACCACAGGGGCAGGGTCTGATAGACGCCGCCGGTCAGGTGCAGGACGACCGATTTGTTGATGCCGCCATAGTTGGCGTAGAAGTTCTTGTCGGCCCACTGATAACGCGTACCGGTCGTGCGTTCGCGCGCCGCCCAGTCGTTGTCGACGCGCACGGCGATGACGTTGTCGCCGTCTTTCATCGCCTTCGAGATGTCGAAACCAAAGGCCATGACGCCGTTTTCGTTGTAGCCGATCTTGACACCGTTGACCCAGACGTCGGCGATGTGGCGCACGCCCTCGAACTCGATCAGGACGTGCTCGGGCTTGGCACCCGCCGGGAGCTTGAAATGCTTGCGATACCAGGTGATACCCGTTTTCTGCTCATGGATATCGGACGCGAAGGCTTCTTCCTCGTTAAACGCATTCGGCAGGGTGACGTCGGCCCAGGCCTTGTCGTCGAAAGCCATGTCCGACGCCTTGGCATCATCGCCGGTCTTCATCTTCCAGCCCTGATCGAAGCTGTAGCTCTGACGCGGCGACGGCACCGCCACCGAAGCGCGATGCGCGAATGCTGGTGCGGCCAGCGCGAGAACGGACGCCGATACCAGCGCAATTTTAAGCCATTTGGACGTCAAAGCCGTGATCCTCTATTCCGGCAGCGATGTGATCGCCGCACCCCTTTTGTCTGTGCTTTTGGTCAACCAATAAGACAATGACCATTTTTGATTGTTCGACCAATCATACGTAGCGCAAAGACAGTTCCGTCGCAAGCTCACGCATTTTCGAACAAATTTGCGCGGCTTGATTTTTATCCAAGCCAAATCCCATATCGGATCGTATAAGACCGTGACATTTTCGACGGGTGATCAGGTGCGTAAACTCTTAGCTTTGGTACTCGCGTTTTTTGCCCTCAACGGTATGGCGATCGCCGAACCGGTCAAAACCGCCCACCTCACCACCGAGCTGATCGCGGAGACCACCGTCACAAAGGGCGGCGAGACGTGGCTGGCCATCCGCCATGTGCCGCTGAAAGGCTGGCACACCTACTGGCAAAACCCCGGCGATACGGGCCTTGCGCCGCGCGTGACGTGGACATTGCCCCTCAATGTCGCGGTGTCGGACCTCGTTTTCCCGACGCCGGAGGTGCAGCCCTATATGGGCCTGACCAACTATGGCTACAGTTCTGAGACCTTCCTGCTGGCGAAGCTGACCAACGGTTCGGCCCTGACGTCGGGTGTATTGCCGGTCAAGGCACGCGTCGATTTCCTCGTCTGCGAAAAGGTCTGCGTGCCGGAAACCGTCAATCTGTCGCTCGATCTCAAGGTCACCGTCACACCGGAAAAACTGAGCGATTTCAGCAAGGCGCATGCCGGATTGCCGCAGACCGTGCCGGTCGCCGGCGCTTACAAAGTCGATGGCAATACCCTGACGCTTGGCCTGCTCTCGCCCGCGCAAACGGAGGATTTCACCCATCCCGGAGGCGCCTATCTGTTCCCCGTCGAAGGCGGACTGATCGACCCGTCCGCCGCGCAAACCATCGAACTGGGCCCCAAGGGGTTCAGTATGACCCTCAAAACCAAACGCGCTATCGAGGCGCCATTCGCGGCCGTCATCAAATTCGCTTCGGGCCAATCCTACGCGATCACCGTGCCCGCTGGCGAACTGCACGCCGGAACTTCAGGGCTTGGTCGTCCCGCCGCCGCAAAGCCGGACATTAACATCGCGGGCGTCCTAACCGCGATGGGGCTGGCCTTTGTCGGCGGCCTGATCCTCAACCTGATGCCATGCGTCTTCCCGGTCCTGTCGATGAAGCTTCTGGCGCTGGCCCGTGCTGGCCACGAAGGGGCCGCCGGACGGCGTGAATCCCTGTTCTACGGCCTTGGCGTGTTGCTGACCTTTACTGTGCTGGGGCTGGTCCTGAGCGTGCTCGGTTCAGCGCTCGGCTGGGGCTTTCAGTTGCAGTCGCCGTGGGTGACGGCGGGGCTGTCGTTGCTGCTGCTCGCCGTGGCGCTCAACATGTCCGGCCTGTTCGAGGTCGGCTCCAGCCTGCAATCGCTGGCGGGCGGACGATTGAGCGGTAAAAACGCCGACGTGACCGCCGTATTGACCGGAGCCTTGGCTGTCGTCGTCGCCGCACCGTGTACCGCTCCGTTCATGGCCACGGCTCTGGGCGTCGCACTGGCGCAGGGCGGTGTGGTCAGCATCACTGTGTTTCTGGCTCTGGGGCTTGGCTTCGCCCTGCCCGTCATCGCCCTGACCTACCTGATCACCTACGTCCCCGCCGTGGCCGCAAAGATGCCCCGCCCCGGTCCGTGGATGGACCGCCTGCGGCTTATTCTGGCGGTGCCTATGTACGGTGCCGCCCTGTGGATGGCATGGGTCTTCGCGCAGCAGGTTTCCGGTTGGGGCCTGTTTGCGCTGGTGATCGCGCTGGCGCTGCTGACCGCCGGATTGTGGTGGCCGAAACTGTCCTTACCGTCCGTCCTGCGTCCGCTGTTTCTGGGGCTGGCCCTGGTCGTCGCCGGCATCGCCGCCGTGCAAAAGCCCAACGTCACGCCGACTGTCGCCACCGACCATGAACCCTTCTCGACCGCCCGCATCGCCGAACTGCGCGCACAGGGCAAGCCGGTGCTGGTCAATCTGACCGCCGCCTGGTGCGTGACGTGCAAGGTGAATGAAAGACTGGTGTTTGAGACCAGAACGTTCAAGGACGCACTGACGCAATCCGGCACGGTCTATATGGTCGGTGACTGGACCAATCAGGACGCGGCGATTTCGCAATATCTGAGCCAGAATGGTCGTTCCGGGGTGCCGCTCTACGTCTATTACGGAGCAAACAACGCTGAACCCGTGGTGCTGGGTCAGTTGCTCAAGACGGATGATTTGGTGAAAGTTTTGAAGAAGTAAGATTTGACCACGAAAAACACGAAAAGCACGAAAAAATTGGTTGCTCAGTCTTTACCCGAAGGGCTTTTTCCATCGTCTCACAACTCCAATTTTAGGCGCTTCGCGCAAGAATTTAAGCGTACTCCATTTTCGTGCTTTTCGTGTTTTTCGTGGTCAAACCTTACTTACTTATCACCAAACTCGATGACGCAATCGAGGCCTGAATCCGCCGTCGCGGGCGTGACGATGACGTCGATATTATCGCCCAGCAACAAAGCCATATCGTTCAAAGCCCTTTTGAGTTCGGCTTCGGTTGTCGCCGCCTGAATGGCTTTCAGCTTGATCGGCAAATCGAGCGATACCCCCATCAGCACGCATTTCAGATCATTGTCCGTGCCGCGCTTTTTGAGATCCTGATGCCCTTTCAGATCGCGCGCCGACAGGTCCGTAATCGCCTCGGCATATTTGGTGAACCCCGGTTGCGACAGTAATGCCAATGACGGCGCTTTGGCGAACCCCTCCGTCGTCGCCTTGAGATTGCCCGCGTCCTTGACGATCATCGCGTAGAACGGTTCGCGCGACAAAGGGTTAACCACAGCCGCCGTCACCGGCACCTGAGAGCAGGCGGCAACGGGCATCAACATCAGGGCGACAATCAGGGCAAGGCGTTTCATGGCGGTCTCCATTGCATCTCTTATGCAAGGTCTCGGCCAAGAATTCGTTAATGCTTTACGTCCTAATTCAGGGCTTTCGATTTCGGCGTTACCGCCTCAGGTGCGGCGGGTAAGGGCGCGATCGGCACGCCGTCCTCGACCAGTTCCCGGATTTCTTCGCGGCTGGCTTCACCATAGATGGCGCGTTCGGGCGCGATGCCGTCGTGCATGTCGCGCGCTTCTTTGGCGAACGAGTTGCCCACATAGTCGAAGTTCTGTTCGACGTGCTTGCGCACCTTATGCAAAGCTTCGCGCATGGCCCTTGTGGCATCGGCCTGACGCGCATCCACCGTTTCCGAGGTGCGCACCATCGGCGCCATGATCGCCTTATCCACGTGCAGAGAGCCGCAATGCGGGCACTCGATCAGCGCCTTCGCCTTCTGCTCGTCGAAGGCGCTGGAATTGGAAAACCACGCCTCGAATTCGTGGTCGAATTCACATCTGAGGGCATAGCGGATCATACGCGTACAAAGGTCCTGTCGTGTTGTAGTTGCGGGATCGCCGCGCGGGCGCGGGCGACCTCGGCCAGATCGATATCGACCATCAGCACCGCTGGGTGGTCATGATTGAGCTGCGCTATGACCTCGCCCCACGGATTGACGACCATGGAATGGCCCCAGGTTTTGCGGCCATCCTCGTGTTGTCCACCCTGCGCCGGAGCGAGGATAAACGCGCCGGTTTCAATTGCTCGCGCACGCAGCATGACTTCCCAATGCGCCTGACCGGTCGGCACCGTAAATGCCGCAGGCACAGCGATCATCGCGGCGCCTGCCTGCGCCAGAGCCCGGTGCAGATAGCCGAAGCGCACATCGTAACAGATGGTCAGGCCCAATCCACCGAACGGCGTTTGCGCCACGACCGCGCGATCACCGCCCTTGACCGAGGCGCTTTCGCGATAGACCTCGCCGTTCGGCGTCGTCGCATCGAACAAGTGTATCTTGTCGTAATAGGCCGCGATCTCGCCATTGCCGTCGAAATAGAGCGTGCGGTTGACGGCACGATCTTCGTCGTTGTCGGGCGAGGCGACGATGGCCGAACCGAGAAGCGTCGGGACGCGATAACGCTTCACCAAAGCCTGCACACCTTGCACGCAGGCGTCGCCCTCCAGCGTCGTGACGACCTCGGCCTTGCGGTCCTTGCGCTGCTCCATCAGGTTCGAGCATTCCGGCGTCAGGATCAGTTGCGCACCCTGAGCCACCGCCGTCTCATACAGCGGTGTCAGGTGTGCCAAAGCCTGATCCGGGCGGCCGGGCGTCGTCGTCTGAAGGAGCGCAACTTTCATCTTAAGCGGCCAGAAGCGGGTCCAGACCACCGCGCGAATCGAGCGCCATCAGGTCATCGCAACCACCGACATGCAGTCCGTCGATAAAGATTTGCGGATAGGTGCTGCGGCCCGAGCGCTCGTTCATTTCCTTGCGCAGCGCAGGGTCGTTCGAGGCGATAATTTCCTTGAACTCGACGCCTTTACGGTCGAACAGCGACTTGGCGCGCTCGCAATAGGGGCAGTAGGGCTTGGTGTAGATTTCGATATTGGCCATGAGTCACTCGTCAAAACGTAACAATGTCATAAACACTTATATAGGCAAGGGCTTGTAAGTTTTAAAGAAGGGTGTGTGGCGCGCTTATAACAGTGAGGCAGGGACCGCGCGGGCCAGGACCAGCACATCGACCTGACGCGCCCCGGCCTTAAGCAGTTCTGTCGCGCAGGCCGACAGCGTTGCGCCGGAGGTGAACACATCATCAATCAGCAGCACATGCCGCCCGCGCAAATGGCGTTGCCCGGCAGGCGTCACGGCAAAGGCGTTTTTCACATTCTCATAGCGATCCGCGCGACGACCTTTGGCGGTACGCGCCAGACTGCCGCCCTGCTGATGCGTCGGGCGGACGCGGCGCAAACCGTCGGGTTCAAAGTCTTTGTGGAATGCGCGTGCCAAAGGTCGAGCCAGTTCGCAAGCCTGATTATAGCG
This sequence comes from Asticcacaulis aquaticus, assembly GCF_028550415.1. Taxonomy (GTDB): domain Bacteria; phylum Pseudomonadota; class Alphaproteobacteria; order Caulobacterales; family Caulobacteraceae; genus Asticcacaulis; species Asticcacaulis aquaticus. The sequence goes on along the minus strand of NZ_JAQQKX010000005.1, from coordinate 35,371 downwards.
CCGCTGAAATAGCCGATCGACGTGCAGCGGTACGGGCACGATGACGTCGATGTCCGGCATGATCCCGGCCCCGGCGCGCGACAACCAACCGAGCAGAACGGGCCGCAAATCGAGCCGGTCAGCGTGTTTGAAGGCGAGAATCAAACCCTTCGACGCCTCGCCATAGATACAGGCCGCGCGACCGCGTTTGAACGGAAATGGCGTCTTCGTGCAGTCGTCGCACAGGGCACCTGTCCCCAGATGCAGACCGCCTTCGAACAGTCGCGCGCACATATCGCAACCGTCGTCGCCGAGAAAACGGATCGCGGCCCAATCCCCGGCATCGAGCCCGGAGGCCTGAACCGACACCGACGGCCCCGCATAGTTGCGGATATCGGGGTCGTGGCTGAGGGGCTGACGCGGATAGATCAGGTCAAGCGCCTGCATTGCGCCCTCACGCAAGCGCGGCCCTATGGCGTGTTCATCGAGAAACGCCTTAACCTTTTCCGGCAGATGGCCTATGGAAAGCGCCACATTACCCCCCATGTTGTGACCATGACCAGTGCACCCCGTTTATTCGATCGTCAACTGCTGCGCCGCCGGATCGGACGCGCCGCCAGTGGTTTTTCAGCGGCAAACTTCCTGAAAACGCGATCCATAGAGGATATTCTGGACACCTTGAGCGCGGTCAACCGGCGCTTCGGGACGGCGCTGGAGATCGGTTCGCGCGACGGCAGCCTGCGTCGCACGTTGTTTGAGAACGCTTTAGTTTCTGAAAAAATTGATTTTCTTATAGAGACAGACCTGTCCGACCAAAATGATGCACAGGTTGTTCTCGATGAAGAGGCCCTGCCCTTTGGCGACGATACGCTCGATCTGGTGGTGTCGGCGCTGGCGTTCCACTCGACGAACGATCTGCCGGGGGTTCTGGTGCAGATCCGGCGGGCTTTGCGCCCAGACGGCCTGCTGATCGCCTCGCAATTCGGCGGCGAAACCCTGCGTGAACTGCGCAACGTGCTGATGGAGGCCGAACTTGAGGTTCGCGGCGGCAGCGGTGCCCGCATCGCGCCGTTTGCCGAAAGCTATGACTGCGTCGATCTGCTGAAACGCGCCGGGTTCAACATGCCGGTCGTCGATACCGATAAGGTCGTGGTGGCCTATGACCATCCGCTCAATCTGCTGCGCGACCTGAGGGCGATGGGTGAAACCAATATCTTGCATGATCGCCCGCGCAAGGGCCTTAACCGTGCGATTTTAAACCGCGCCTTCGAGCTTTATGCCGAACGCTTCCCGCACCCCGAAGGCGGTGTGCGCGCCACGTTCGAGATCATTACCCTGTCCGGCTGGACGCCGCACGAAAGCCAGCAAAAACCGCTGCAACCGGGCTCGGCCAAGGTACGTCTGGCCGATGCGCTGGGCGTCAAAGAGGGACGACTGTGAACGCCGATCCTATCAGGCTTTGTAAGTAACGTCGATATTTTAGACGTGTTAGGACAGCCGCATCGTTTTTCCGGAGCTGTCTCATGTCCATTCGTCGCGCCTTGCTTGTCCTCAGCAGTCTGGTTCTCCTGCCCGCCAGTGCCCTGGCGGATACGGCCTATAATGACGCGATTTTCGTCTATGATATGAACATGAAAAATGTCGATATCCAACTGACCGGTGCGCAGACCCACGTGCAACTCGGCAACCTCAAGGACGCCTGCGTTGCCATGCGCTCGGCTTACGATTCCCTGGGATATGCGCTCAAAAATCTTGATAAGGCCGAAAACGCGCCCGTCGATGCCGCCGACAAGCCGAGAGCCTCAAAGACCGAGATGGCGCAGAAGCGAACCGTCGTCACGGACGGTCAGGTGCAGTTGAAAAAGATGATCGACGGCAATTGCCCGGCGGCTTAAATCTAAAGAAAATCCACCAGATAGGCCACCAGTGGCGCGTCAGCGGGCGGCATGGGATAGTCGCGCAAATCCTTGGGCTTCACCCATTTCAGTGCCGTGTGTTCAAGCGCGCGCGCCGTGCCTTCCCAGCGGCGGATCAGGTATAGCGGCATCAGCAGATGAAACGTCTCATAGGTATGGGACGCAAAGACGAACGGCGCCAGACAGGCCGCTTTCGTCGTGATGCCCAGCTCTTCCTCAAGCTCGCGGATCAGCGCGGCCTCGGGCGTTTCGCCCTCTTCGACCTTGCCGCCGGGAAATTCCCACTGTCCGGCCAGCGACTTGCCTTCGGGGCGCTGGGCGATCAGCACACGGCCATCGTTATCGATCAGGGCCGCCGCGACGACGAGTACGGTTTTCATGATCTGGCGTATCCTATGTTACCGCATGGCCGCTTGCGCGACCTAAACCCCTTGTCTATCCTACCCCGGCACACTTTCCGAGGGGGAAAAATGAAAACCTTAATCAGCCTTTTTATCAGCCTGTGCCTGCTGTTGCCGGTCACCGTCCAGGCTCAGGTCAGCGATGCCGATTCAAAGCAGATCGATCGGGCCTTCGAAAGCTTCATGACAAAGGTCAATGCGAAACAATATGATGATGCCTATAATGAACTCATGATGCCGCAGATCAAGGATCAGGCGCAATTGCTGCGCAATCTGGTCGGCCTTACCAAGCAGGTGGGCGAATATTTCGTGATGCCGCTCAAGTATGAAAAGGTCGCGGAAAGCACGCTGGGGACGCAGCTCGTTTACCGCCGCTATGTGCTTTATAACGACAATGGCCCTTATTTTATTGCGGTCGTCATGTTCCGGACCGAAAAGGGCTGGAAGGCGCAGCACATCACCCTGCGCGACCTGTCGCCGGACGATGTCGCTCCCTGACGATACTAAAAAGCCCTTCCAGACTTCGGAAGGGCTTTTATATCTTACGACCTATAATCGCCGTTGATGCTGATATAGCCATGCGTCAGGTCGCAGGTATAGACGTGCGCGGAACCGCGACCGACGCCGACATCGACGGCGATCTCCAAGTCCTGCTTCTTCATATAGGCGCTCATCGCCGCCTCGTCGTAGGTGAGGGACACCGCGCCGTGTTCGGCGGCCACAAGGTCGCCGAAGCGGATAGCGATATGGTCACGGTCGACCTCTTCCTCGGTCTTGCCGACCGCCATGACGATGCGGCCCCAGTTGGCGTCTTCACCGGCCCAGGCGGTCTTGCACAGCGGGCTTTCGGCGATCGATTTGGCGATCTTGCGCGCCGAGGCAGGCGACGACGCGCCAGTCACCGTAACCTTGACGAACTTGGTCGCGCCTTCGCCGTCACGGATCAGTTGCGTGGCCAGATTGTGCATGACCTTTTCCAGTTTGTCGCGGAAGTCGGCCAGGCGCTTGTCGCCCGCGCGGCTGATCTTCACGGCCCCGGCAGCCCCCGTGGCGAACAGCAGCGCCGTGTCGTTGGTCGAGGTGTCGCCGTCCACCGTCACGGCGTTGAAGGTCGTGCGCGTATAGAGACCGAGCAGGCTTTGCAGCACGCCTGCGCTTAAGGTCGCGTCGGTGACGATGAAGGCCAGCATGGTTGCCATATCCGGCGCGATCATGCCCGAGCCCTTGGCGATCCCGGCTATCTTTACCTCGACGCCATCGATTAAGGCGGTTTCATAGGCGCCCTTGGGGAAGGTATCGGTGGTCATGATGGCTTGAGCGGCGTCGTGCCAGGCGTCGGCCTTGAAGGTTTCTTCGATCAGCGGCAGTTGCGCGGCGATTTTCGAGTCGTCGAGCACCACGCCGATCACGCCGGTAGAGGCCAGCAGGATATCGCGCTGACGGCAATCCAGACGCCGCGACAGGGCCGCAGCGGTGCGCCGGGCGGCGTCGGCCCCCAGCTTGCCCGTAAAGGCGTTGGCACACCCGGCATTGACGACCAGCGCGCGGATTTCGTTGCCTTCGTTGGCGGTCAACTGCTTCTTGCACCAGTCGACCGGGGCGGAACCGATGGTGTGACGTGTGAAAACGCCCGCCGCCGTGGTGCCCTCGGCGAATTTCATGACCAGCAGGTCGGGACGCGCGTGCTTGTAAAAGCCGGCCTGACCGATGGCGATCTCGACGCCGTTGACGGGCGGCATGGCGGGCAGCGGCACCGCCAGCGGCGACACGGCCAGTCCGGGCTTGCCGGTCACCGGCTTGTTTTGATTTTGGGGCACTTCGGCAGCCGGTGCCGACGGATGCACCCCGACCAGCTCGGCACCGGTCTGGACGACTTTTTTGATGGCATCGAACGCGCCGCCGATCCCTCGGTCATGGCTGGCCGCCGGGGTCGTGTGATCCGTCGATTTGCCAGAGGAAGGGGGCTTGGTCATGCGCGCTGCACTCCACCAGAGGGTTGTTCAAAAAGGGCGGATTACCCCCTATTTGTGACCCTGTGAAGACTTTTATTAGCGTAAATCAGTTCGAAGCCGGTTTGGCCGTTGCCAGCAGTTTCGTCTTCGTGCCCGTGCCGTCGTTGAGCGGCTGCGAATAGGCGAGCGGTTTGGCGGCGCTTTTGGTCGCATTCTTTTGCGCGGCGGGCTTTTGCGCAGCGGACTTAGAGGCCGCCTTGGACGCAGATGAGGACGACGACGCAGGCGCGTCTTCCGACGCCTCATCCCCGGCGGCGGAGGCATCGTCACCGGCGGGCGGCACGTCCTTGGGGGCCGAGGCCGGTTCGCGCTCATTGCCGCTGCCCATGTCCTTGACCAGCATTTCGACGCGCGCCCCGTCACGCAGGCCTTGCAGAAGGCCGCGCACCTGTTCGAGCTTGAGCGCCGACATGATGCTGGGGCGCGCCTCTTCAAGCGTCAGGGGTTGTTCCGGACGGCGTTCCTCCAACTTGAAGATCGCCCAGCCGCCGTCGATCTGCACCGGCCCGACGGCCTGACCCGGCTTGGCGTTCAAAAGCGCGCCGCGATAGGCCGCCGGAATGACGTCGGTGGTGAAATAACCCATATCGCCGCCGTTGAAGCGGGTCGCCTGATCGATGGAGCGCTCCATGGCCAAAGCTTCGAACAGCGCCCCGCCCTGAATCTGGCGCACGACGTTATCGGCCTCCTCCTTCGTCTTGACCAGGATCAGGCGGGCGCGGATTTCCTCGGATTTTTCAGCCAGACGCACCTGTTCGTCGTAAAGGTCCTTGACCTTCTTGTCGTCGATGGCGGCATCGACCGAGGATTCGAGCAACATATGCCCCAGAATGTCCTCGCGCGCCGCCGCGATACGCCGCTGGGCCAGTTCGGTACGATCCAGCCCCTTGGCCAGAGCCGCACGGGCCAGCAGCTTCTGATCGATCACTTCTTCCAGCGTCCGGCGGAACAGGGGCGAGGAGATATCCAGCGGTTCGCCTTCACCGATCAGGCCCTGCTGAATGGCTTCGTAGCGCACGTCCGAAGCCCAGACCGTATGGCCGTCGATACGCGCGACCGCGACATCGCCGGGTTCGGGCGGACGTTCGTCCAGAGTCGGCTTGTCGCACGCCGCCAGCGTTACGGTTAACGCCAGAACGGCGAAAAACGCCTTGAAGCCGGTTGATTGCCCCATACAAACTATCCCCAGTCAGCACGCGCACACAAAATCGCGCCTATTAGCCATTCAAACCCGTGGCTCTGCAAGAGCCTTTTACAGCAAAGGGCAAAACCCCTTCATCGTTGACATAGGCCTGCGCCACGCTTAAGTCAGTCCCCGCGCTTGAAAAGCGTCACCTTTTACCTATCTGCCTTAAAAGCCTTACGCCGAAGACCTTGATATTTCGCTAAATGTGGAAACAGGGCGCGGTCAGGGGGGCAGGTTCTTGAACATTTACCGTCGGGTTTCTCATGCTGGCTTTCGCCAAATCGCTGTTCGGCTCCGCTAACGAGCGCAAGGTTAAATCGATGTCGGGCCGGGTCAGCCGCATCAATGCGCTCGAACCGAAGATGAAGGCCCTCAGCAACGAGGAACTGGCGCATCAGACGGTCCTGTTCCGCGAACGCCTCGCCAACGGGGCCTCGCTGGAGTCCCTGCTCGAAGAGGCCTTCGCCACGGTGCGCGAAGCCGCCTGGCGCTCGCTGGGGCAACGCCATTACGACGTTCAGCTCACCGGCGGCCTGATCCTGCACGAAGGCGGTATCGCCGAAATGCGCACCGGCGAAGGCAAGACCCTGGTCGCCACGGCGCCGGTCTATCTCAATGCGCTGCTGGGTAAGGGCGTCCACCTCATCACGGTCAACGACTATCTGGCCAAACGCGACGCCGAAACCATGGGCCGCGTCTATCGCTTCCTCGGCCTGACCACCGGCGTCATCGTGTCCAGCATGTCGCCGCCCGCCCGCAAGCAGGCCTATAATTCCGACATCACCTACGGCACGAACAACGAGTTCGGCTTCGACTATCTGCGCGACAACCTCGTCTATAACCGTCAGGAAATGGTCCAGCGCGGCCACCACTTCGCCATCGTCGACGAAGTCGACTCGATCCTCATCGACGAAGCGCGCACGCCGCTGATCATTTCGGGCCCGACCGAGGACCGCTCGGAACTGTACAAGGTGCTCGACGGCCTGACCAAGGAACTGATCACCGATCCGGAAACCTTCGAGCTGGACGAAAAGCAGCGTCAGGTACTGCTGTCGGAGCTGGGCTCGGAGCGTCTCGAAGACATGCTGATGGCCGGCGGCTATCTGGCCGAAGACACGACGGGTCTTTACGACGCCGCCAACGTGTCGCTGGTCCATCATGCTAACCAAGCTTTGCGCGCCAACACGCTCTACACCGCGAACAAGGACTATATCGTCAAGGATGGCGAGATCATCCTGATCGACGAATTCACCGGCCGCATGATGCAGGGCCGTCGTTTGTCGGAAGGCCTGCACCAGGCCATCGAAGCCAAGGAAGGTGTGGCGATCCAGCCGGAAAACCAGACCCTGGCCTCGGTGACGATCCAGAACTATTTCCGCATGTACGAAAAGCTGTCGGGCATGACCGGCACGGCGGCGACCGAAGCCTCGGAATTCGGCGACATCTACAAGATGGACGTGCTGGAAGTCCCGACCCACCGCGCCATCAAGCGCGTCGATTTCGACGACGAGGTCTATCGCACCGAAGCCGAAAAGTTCAAGGCCATCGCCGATCAGGTCGCCGCCTGCTTCGTTCGGGGCCAGCCGATCCTCGTCGGTACGGCCTCGATCGAAAAGTCCGAGCAACTGTCGGACTTCCTGGATAAATATACCTACCGCGTCGAACAGAGCCGTACGCTGAAAAGCCAGTACGCCAGCGCCGACAAGAAGGAACTGGCGAAGCTCGGCGACGAGGCTTACGACATCGAATTCACCTCGGGCAAGGGCATCAAGCACAGCGTGCTGAACGCGCGCCATCACGAAAACGAAGCCTATATCATCGCCGACGCGGGCGTGCCGGGCGCGGTGACCATCGCCACCAACATGGCCGGTCGCGGTACCGATATTCAGCTGGGCGGTAACGTCGATCTGCGCGTGCAGAAGTGGCTCGAAGAACTGGGCGACGAGGCCGCGGCCAATGTCACCAACGAACAGCTTCTGGCCAAAAAGGCCGAGATCGAAGCCCAGATCGCCGATTCCAAGCAAAAGGCGCTGGCGGCCGGCGGCCTGTTCGTGCTCGGCACCGAACGCCACGAAAGCCGCCGCATCGACAACCAGCTGCGCGGCCGTACCGGCCGTCAGGGCGACCCCGGCACCTCGAAATTCTACCTGTCCTGCGAAGACGATCTGATGCGTATCTTCGCGGGCGATCGCCTCAACGCCATGATGAAGACGCTGGGCGTCGAAGAGGGCGAGGCGATCACACACAAGCTGCTCAACTCGGCCATCGCGACCGCGCAAAAACGCGTCGAGCAGCGCAACTACGAAATCCGCAAGAACCTGCTCAAATACGACGACGTGGTCAACGACCAGCGCAAGGCCGTCTTCGAGCAGCGTCAGGAGTTCATGGACTCCGAAGACCTGTCCGAGCTGATCTCGGAAATGCGCGAAGACACCATCCGCGACCTCGTCGACCGCCATCTGCCGCCCAAGGCCTATGCCGAGCAGTGGGATGTCGCGGGCCTCAAGGACAGCTGCGAGAAGCTGCTGGGCCTCGACCTGCCGATCGAAGACTGGGCCGCCGAAGAAGGCATCGCCAACGAAGAGATCGAAGAGCGCATCCAGAAAACCGCCGCCGACACCATGGCGCAGCGTCTGGACCTGCTCGGTGCCGATCAGATGAAGGCGCTGGAAAAGAACTTCCTGCTCCAGATGATCGACATGCAGTGGCGCGAGCACCTGATGCACCTCGACCATCTGCGCGCGGTCATCGGCCTGCGCGGCTACGGTCAGCGCGACCCGCTGAACGAGTACAAGACCGAGGCCTTCTCGCTGTTCGAAACCCTGCTTATCAACCTGCGCCACAATACGACGCGCTGGCTGATGACGGTCGAAATCCGCTTCCAGGGTCAGCCGGACCCGGAGCCGGTGCAGTTCGAGGAAATCCACCTCGATCCGACGACCGGGGAAAACACCCTCGCCCCGCAACTGACGGACGATTTAACGACCGAACAGCGTGAAAAACTCCCCCATTCAGCGCTGCTGGCGGGCTGGGAAGCCACACCCCGCAACGGACTCTGCCCGTGTGGCAGCGGCAAGAAATTCAAGCATTGCCACGGGGCCCTGATTTAGTTAACGTCCTCTTTACCACTTCCTTACAGGCGTGGTTTTGGGGGCGTTCATGGCAATATCGGGTAAAATCGTAACGGTAATGGCGCTGGGGCTTATGGCCTCAGCCAGCATCGCGTCGGCGGAAACGCTGGTGCCGCCGACCCTGCAAGGCTCCTTCCTGTCGCCCGAAGCGCCCACCGCGCCGAAGCTGGTCATCGACCCGGCCCTTATCGGCATCGCGCCCAAGGTCGAAGGCACCGCCGCCTCGACCGTATCCGTTGAGGACAAGGCCGCCGCGGCCAAAAAGACGCGCAAGATCGCCCTCTATAAGCAGCTCATGGAGCTGAACGGCACGGCCAAGAACGTGCGGATGATCCTCGCCAATACCAAGTCGGCGGTAAAACTGGTCATCCTTGAGCGTCAGGGCAAAAAGAACCTGCTGCCGTCCGAAGAAGCCAAGTTCGACCAGATCGCCGATCGCGTGCTGAAAGAAGCCGAGGTCACCATCATCGACCAGATCGCTACCGCGCAGGCCGCCGGTTTCGAGGAAGCGGAGATCGTGTCGCTGATCAACGCCAATTCCGGTCTGGCGGCGGCGAAATACAATGCCGGGAAATTCGCCAATCCCGAAGCCAATGCCCAGCAGATTCAAGGCTTCATGGTCGATGCGGTGGTCAAGATCATCAAGACGTTCCAGCAATCGATCTCGTCTTAAGCAGGTTTGGGGCGTATGTGGGGGTTCAGGGTTTTGTCAGTTAAAACGAAGATGGCCGGTCTGTGCGCTGGTCTGATGATGAGCGTATCGTTTGCCGCCGTCGCGCAGACACCGGTGCCGCTTAAGGAGCCCGGCGCCCCTATCGTCGTCGCGCCGAAACCCGTGAAGAAGTTGCAGAACCGCCCGATTGCCGCGCCGGAAGCGCCGCTGCCGTTCCAGCCCGCCGCCCCCCTGCCCTACGACTCGGTGCGCGATACGCCCGCCGCCCCGGTGCCGTACAAGGACCTGACGAAAGGCAATGATCTCGCGCCCACAGCCAAAAACGACGTACAGGCCGCCGTCAAGGAACAGATCGCCCCTTCCATCGAGATGATCGATACCAAACCCAGGCCGGTTCTGGTCGCGGCACAGGCCCCCGGCGCGGCGGTCAAGGGCGACAGCAGCTACGACGACCGCATAGCCCTGGCGCAACGTCTGCTGGAGGTCGATGGCACCGAGGCCATCATCCGCCATTTCGTCAACGAGGTGCATATGCGCCTCATCGTGACCGAGGTCGGCAAATATATCGATCTCAACGCCCTCAGCGAAGCGGATCGCTACCGTCTGGCCAGCATCGCAGCGGTGGTCGCCACGGAACTGGGTGACAAGATATTGCTGGTCAGCGCGCGGCAGCACGCCCAGAACCTGACGCGCGACGAACTGCTGCACCTCACTCAGGTCAATGATACCGACGCCCAGCGCAAACTGACCCAGATGCGTATCGACGACACCGGCGAACTGGACAAGAACGCCGAGCTGATCATGCAGATCGCCGCGCTGAAGATCGTGCAGGAATTCGAGAAGCCATGAAGCGCGCCCTGAAAAGCCCGACAGTACGGGCGATCCTGCTCAGTCTGGGGCTTCTGGCGGTGGCCGCTGCGCCAGCCCTTCTGTTGCTGCCTTCGATGACGGTCGCGCCCTGAGCCCTTCCCTTACGGCAATTGCATACCGTCGTTATTCTCCCTCTTGGCGAATCCCAAAATTGGGTTACACTCAATTACACTGGATCGCATCCTACGCGGTCACAGCATAAGAAGCGCCGCCGGATGTCCGGAACCGGCGTCCAAGAGACAGAGAAATCGCCAAGGGAGGCGTCCGATGAAGTACGTGCGTAAGGTCGCTGCGGCCGTCGTGGTCGTGTCGGTATTGTCGGCGGGGGTGGTGTATGCCCAGGCCGCAGACTGTAAGAAAAAATGCAATGAAATCTATGCGGCCTGCCAGAAAGCGGGCAAGGACCAGAACAAATGCCTCGCCGCCTGGGTCGAGTGCAAGAAGAAGTGCACGGCAGCGACGGCGCACTAAATGAAAAGGCCACGAACGCGGTTCGTGGCCTTTTTCAATTATTTCGAATGCTCGGCGATCAGCGCATTGGACGCCGTCTCCAGCTGCGTCTTGATCTCGCTCATGAATTCGCCGCGCTTGAGACCAGCGGGCACCGGCGGCAGGAATTCGAACACCACCGTCCCGGGTTTGCGCGTAATGCCATGCGCGGGCCAGAACTGTCCCGAATTGGTCGCCATCAGGTGGCACGGATAGTCCACGTCGCGGTAAAGCGCGGCCACGCCCGGCTTATAGGCCGCATCCTCGCCGACGTCCGAGCGTGTCCCCTCAGGGAAGATCACGATCTGCCGCCCGTCCTCAAGACGGTCGCGTGTATCGGCGACCATGGCCTTGAGCGCCTTGGCCGCATCCTTGCGCTGAATCGGAATCATCTTCGTGCGCCAGATATACCAGCCGAAAAACGGCAGATAGGTCAGTTCCTTTTTCAGGATGAAACAGGTCTTATCCAGCACGACAAAGGGCGCAATGGTGTCAAGCATGCTGAGGTGCTTGCCCGCAATCAGGGCCGCACCGGTCGGGCGGTGTTCAAGCCCCCGGAACTCGACCTTGACGCCGCAAATGACCCGCAACCCCCACAGGGCCGTCTTCGCCCAGATACGGATGACCGTCATGCCCCAGGGCCGCGAGACCAGCATGAACGGCATGCCCAGAAGGCCGACCACGACCACGGCGCCGTACAGCCAGACGACGTAAACCAGCGAACGAATGAAATTCACGAAGCCGAACCTTCCGCCGACGCGTCGGGCGCGCCGTCTGTTTCTGGCTTGTCCTTGCTGAACAGGCCCTTGACGCTCAACAGCATATCGCGGCCCAGTATGGCAAGATATTTCGAATATTCGATCACTAGGGTCCGGCTGCCCGATCCCGATTTCCACCACGCCCGGGCGTCCAGAGACGGCGTCGCGACCGGATAGGGATGCAGCGTTGCACCCGGCAAGGTCGCCTTGATCTCCAGCAGACTGCGTGGCATGTGGTAGTCGGAGGTGACGACGATCAGGTCCTTGAACCCTTTGGCCTTCGCCCATTCGGCGACTTCGTGGGCGTTGCCGAGCGTCGTCTGCGCCTCGTACCCCAGATCGACGCAGCATTCGTACAGCCGCTTGTTGCCTTCGGTGACGGTCAGCAGTTCGTCACGGGTAACCTCGCGATTGACGCCGGAAATCAGCATCCGCGTACCTTTGCGCCGCTCCAGCAGCCGCATGCCTTCCTTGATGCGCATATCCGACGCCCCGGTCAGGACGACGATGGCATCGGCAGCCTGATCCGGCTCGGAGGCCGGTGTCGAGTCGATGACGCGATCGGCAAAGGCCAGAAGCCCCGCCGCCCACAAGACCACGATCAGAAGCACGGCAACGAGACGCCGCATCAGCTCTCCCCCAGCATCCTCAAGGTGACCGTCCGCGCCGTAAAGGCCGCGATTACCGCCGCCAGCAACGGACAAGGTATTAATACTAACAGGTCAAGCCACGAAAAGGGAAGGGCCAGCAGGAAGCTTTGTGACGCGGCTGTGACTTTAATGACCGCCATGACCGCGCCGGCCGCCCCCGCACCGAACAGACCGCTCAGGCCCGCCATGCGCGCGAAACGGTACTGAAACCGCCGGGCGATGAACAGGTCGGTCGCCCCGCACAGGCTCAGGACCTCGACGATATTGGCGCGCGCCGTCAGGCCCGCCCGCGTCGCAAAGCCCACCACGGCCGCCGCCGCCGAGGCGATGAGCAGGAAAATGCTGATCGAAATCAGCCGGATAATCAGGGCCGACTTTTCGATATCCTCAAGCCAGGTCGAATGGTCGTCGATGGTCGCGTCGATCTCCTTTTCCGCCAGGGCTTCGGACAGGGCGGCGGTTTTGGCAGGCGCCTTATCGTCCAGACGCACCTCGACCAGATTGGGCAGCGGCAGGTCTTCGAGAACGGCGTCGCCCAGCCACGGCTTGATCAGTTCCTTGGCGCGTTCGGGTTCTATGGCCGCCGCCTCCTTGACGCCCGAAACCCCGGCCAGCACTTCGGCGGCGCGCGCGGCGGCGACGGAACCGGTCTCCAGCCCCGTCGGACGGACCTGCACGGTGACTTCGGAGCGGATTTCGCGCGACCAGCCCGTCGCGGCGCGGTTCGACGCCAGCACGATCAGGAACGCCATCGAGGCGAGGAAAAACAGCACGGCGATGACGTAGCGCAGCGACACTTCGCGCGTGTCCTGAATCGGCAGCAAATCCTTGCGTTTCAGGGTCATGATCCCCCCCGTACCGTCGCCGTCAGATCGCGTTTGTGCACCCGACCCTCGCGCAGTTCCAGCACCGGCATCCCCGAGGCGCGGATCAGGGCTTCGTCGTGGGTGGCGATCAGCACGGTGGCCCCCAGCCGGTTCAGTTCGATGAAAAGCCGCATGATGCGCAAACCCATGGCGTGATCGATATTGCCGGTGGGCTCATCGGCGAGAATAAGCGTCGGACGATTGACCACGGCGCGCGCAATGGCCAGCCGCTGCTTCTCACCCCCCGACAGGACGTCCGGCATGGCGTGCAGCCGGGTTTTCAGCCCCACCCAGTTGAGCAGTTCCTGCACGTCGGCCTCGAACCGCTTCGGGTCTTCGCCGCGCACGAACAGCGGCAGGGCGGCATTGTCGAACACGTCGAGATGGTCGAGCAGACGGAAATCCTGAAACACGATGCCGATGCGGCGGCGAAGCTGGGCCGTCTGATTGCGGTTGGCATAGCTGATTCGTTCGCCAAACAGGCTGACTTCGCCGGTCGACGGCTTTTGCGACAGATAGATCATCCTGAGCAGTGAGGTCTTGCCCGCGCCCGACGGTCCGGTCAGGAAGTGAAACGACCCGGCTTCGAGCGAAAAGTTCAGGTCTTTCAGGATGTAATGGTCCGGATCGTGCCCCGTGTGGCCGTGCCCTTCGTAGCCCAGGCCCACGCCGTCGAACACGACCACCTGCCGGTGATCGGGCGCGAAAATATCGTCGTCTTCGGAGATCGGGGCCACGCGGTTTCCGTTAATCGCTTATCACTTGTTAAGAGTTTTGGGCCAAAAAGGTTAAACACCCGTTTTGGTTAACGGGCTTTATGCAGCGATTCGCCGAAAACATGCTTGTAACCTGTCCGAAATGCGCCCTGGCCTATGCCATAGACGACGCTCAACTGGGGCCGCAGGGCCGCACGGTGCGCTGCGCGGCGTGCAAGACGACGTGGCACGCGCATAAGGCCGAAGAGCCGATCGAGCTGCCGCTGGACAAGGCCGTCGAAAAGCCCGCCGTCAAGGCGCCCAAGAAGCTTGCCGAGGTCAAGGCCAAGAAAATCCCGTCGATGTACCGCGAGATGATCGAGGGCCAGAAACGCCATAAGGCGCTAATGGCGCAGGGCATCATCTGGAGCGCACTGGCCGCGACCTTCGTCATGATCATGGCCGGCGCCTATCTGTTGCGCGTCGATGTCGTGAAGTCCTTCCCGCGTCTGGCCGGGGCCTATGCTGCCGTTGGCGTACCGGTCAATGCCGCGGGTCTGGAATTCGTGTCGCAAAAGGCCGAGACCGTCCTGCGCGGGGGGCGTTTCGCCGTCACCGTGACCGCCGTCGTGCGCAATGTGCGCAACGAAGAAACCCCGGTCCCGCCGGTGCGCGTCAAGATTCTCGACGAACACGGTGCCGAGGTCGGCAGCATCCTCATCCCGCCGCAGGGCCTGACGGTCGAACCCAACGCCACGCGCACCCTCGTCTTCGATCTGCCCGACGCCCAGAACCAGATTAAGCTGTTCGATCTCGGCTTCGACATGCAGGCTATGAAGGATATGCAGCGCCTGCGTCCGTCGATGCTGAAAGGCGATCACGCCGATCCGGCGGAAGATCACGCCACGCCCGCCGCCCACGAAGGCGACGCTCACGGCGACGGACATGACGCTGCACCGGCAGGTCACGACGCACCGGTCGCCGATGCGGTGCCGATAGCCGAAGATCATGGCGATGGCCATGCCCCCGCCGATACGCACGAGCCGGCCCCCACGGACCACGCGCCCGAAACCCATGCCCCGGCGCAAAAACTGCCGGAGCTCAAGCCCGCGCACGGCGCGTCCGACGCAGGCCATCACTGATTTCAAACGTAACGGTCTGGCGCGGGGTTGATTTCTACACACGCCTCTAGGCCACGCTGCGTTTTGAAGGAAACGTAGCGTGGTCTGGATTCTTTAGTGGCCGCATGCTTGATGCGAAAAACCGGTTTCCACTTTTTCGCAGCATGCTCTATATCCTGAAACCTGTTTCTATTTTTACCGTTCCGGACCGTGCATGACCTACGACATCCTGCTGAGTGAAACCGACATCGCCGCGCGCATCGAAGCCATGGCCAAAGACATGGCCCCACGCCTGTCCGACGACACCATCGGGATTTGCCTCTTGTCCGGCGGTATCTGGTTTGCCGCCGACCTGACCCGGGCTCTGGCGCGGATCGGTCTCGGCATCGGGTTCGACTCGATGTGGCTGTCGTCCTACGGCGACGGACGCGAAAGCGGCGAGATGATCCTGCGCGCCGATTTGCAACGCCCGGTACAGGGCAAACAGGTGCTGATCATGGACGACGTCCTCGATACCGGTGCCTCGCTGAAATTCGCCCGCGACCATCTGCTGCGCGCCGGAGCAACCGAAGTCCTGACCGCCGTCATGGCATCCAAGCCCGTCGCCCGCCACATTGAAGCGGACTATGTCGGCTGGGAGGCCCCCAAGCGTTACCTCGTCGGCTACGGCCTCGATGACGGCGGACGTCTGCGCGGTCTGCCGTTTATCGGCGCGCTGGATTAATCGTGAAACAAGGTTACAGAAGCTATATTTTCAGATCCCTGCTGCTTTTGGTCGTCTGTGTTATAGTCTATTGCGTGGCTTATCTCTGCTTTCACACGGCACTTCCTGCCGGGTTGATAGCTGCGGGACTATATTTTCTGGGTTTCTGGAAGTGGGTGCGGCCCAAGCTATGCACCAGATGCCAAGGGCGTGGATTGTCTTTTATAAACGGGCCTGTTGCTTT
This sequence comes from Asticcacaulis aquaticus, assembly GCF_028550415.1. GTDB lineage: Bacteria > Pseudomonadota > Alphaproteobacteria > Caulobacterales > Caulobacteraceae > Asticcacaulis > Asticcacaulis aquaticus. The sequence continues at coordinate 19,677 of NZ_JAQQKX010000005.1, read as the reverse complement.
TGCTTTGTGGAGCATACCGTTATCTAAATGCCGTATCTGCGAGAAAAAAATCTGGCATCTGGACAATAACAGCTAGCTTTTATCCAGATAATTGACGTTTAAAAATGCCAGTTCATCTGTCACTGAAATAGTCATTGTCTTCTGTGTTTGCAGAAACCTGAACACGCTCAACCCGCCCTGCGATTTAGCGGTTTGTAGAGCGATGCGTAGAGCCGGGACGACCTCGACCGACCACAGGGCGCATAGCGGATAGTCGCGTTCCCCCCTGAAATGGACGATCTCTGCGCCGGTTTTCCGCCGGGCGGCCACCAGTTGCGCCACCATATCCGGCGGCAGGTTCGGCATATCGCAGGGCGCGGTGATCAGGGCTTCCGCGTTTGCGGCTTGCGCGGCCAGGAGCCCGGACAACACCCCGCTCAGCGGCCCTAGCGCGGCCCAATCCGCATCGTCGTAAACCAGCGGCAACCCCAGTTCTGACAAGGCATCAGACAGGGGATGGCCAGCCGCCCCGGCATTGATCCATACCCCATCGACCTGAGGCGACAGGCGTTCGATCACCCGGTCGATCAGGGTGCTTCCGCCATGGGGCTGAAAGGGCTTGTTACCCCCCATCCGCACCCCGGCGCCACCGGCCAGAACCAGTCCGATCACGATAAACCTGCCTTTTTGCAAAACGTCATACGACCATAGTCGAAGGTTTACGTTAGCACCAAATCGTTACATGATTCGCGGCAAAAGCCCGGCTCCGCAACGCCGGATTTACAGGAAACGCTTTCATGATCGATCAGGCCCTTGCGCCCGCAGCTGAAGACCGCACCCACGACACAGCCGCGCTGATTGCCCGCATTTCCGACATCGCCGGATCGCTGGGGCTGGAACTCGTTTCGGTCTCCGGTGCCGTCGACACCGTCATCCGCCGCCACGGCGATCAGGCGAAAACGCTGGATACGCTGGCGCAGGCCGCCGCTGAAGTTTCCGCGCAAAACGCCCGTCTGGTCGAACTGGCCCGTGCCGCCGAAGGCACGCTCGACCGCTCGGCGCGCGAAACCGAACACCGTGTCGGCGAGGCACTCAATGCCATGAGCCAGTGGGTGCAAAGCGCCGAAGGCTCGGCCGCGCGCATCTCGTCCCTGTCGCAGTCCCTGTCTTCGGTCGGACACGTCGCCAAGTCGATCGAGACCATCGCCGCCAATACCAATCTACTGGCGCTCAATGCCACGATCGAGGCCGCCCGTGCGGGCGACGCCGGGCGTGGCTTTGCCGTCGTCGCGCAGGAGGTCAAGACCCTGTCCGGACAGACGCGCGAGGCGTCGCGCCATATTCAGCAGACGCTCGGCGCGCTGACTCAGGAAATCGACGCCCTGATGCGCATCAGCGAGGAGAACCTGAAAATGGCCCTGGCCATGTCGGGGCGCTCCGAAGGGGCGGAAACCGCGTCTCTGGCCGCCATCAGCGGGACATTCGCCCAGGTGCGGGAAACGGTTCACGCCGTGACCAACGGAGCGGGTCTGATCGAGGGCCGCTCGACCGACGTACAGACCGGTCTGTCCGCGCTTTCTGCCGATGTGGTGGCGCTGGACAAACTACTGGCGGAGGGCGGCAAACGCCTTGAGCGCGTGGCGATGGACGGCGAAGCCATCATGCAGGTCACCGCGTCGGCGGGCGTTCAGAATGCCGACAGTGCCATGGTGCGCAAGGCCGCGGAAACGGCTGCGCGCATCGGCGTCCTGTTCGAAGAGGCCCTGATCGCCGGCGATATCAGCGAGACAGACCTGTTCGATGAGCGTTATCAACCCATAGAAGACAGCGACCCACCACAGTATATGACACGTTTCGTCGCCCTCACCGACCGTCTGTTGCCGGACGTACAGGAACAGGTACTGGGATTTGACTCGCGCATATCTTTCTGCGCTGCGGTCGACCGCAAGGGCTTCCTGCCCACCCATAACCGCAAGTTTTCGCAACCCCAACGCCCTTTCGAACCCGAATGGAATGCCGCCAATTGCCGCAACCGTCGCCTGTTCAACGATCGCGTCGGCCTGCGGGCCGGACAAAACAACGGCTCGCCGCTGGTTCAGGCCTATCGCCGCGACATGGGCAACGGCGACTTCATCATGATGAAAGACGTTTCGGCACCTATTTTCGTGCACGGAAGACACTGGGGCGGATTTAGAATCGGTGTGAAGCTGTAAAGCTTTGCCAATCGCGGTTCTTTCGTTTTATCGTCCTGATACATTACTAACCGTGTCCCGTCCCCTCATACTCCCCCGGCGTGCCGGGGGAGGTGGCGTTTGAGCATTAAGCGAAAACGACGGAGGGGGGCCATCTCAGGTTCATCCCTCTGAGCAGGGGCAGGCCGGGCGAGCCCCCACCACCGCATCTAGCGCTTCGCGCGTCGTGCGGTCCCCCTCCCCAGTAAACTGGGGAGGTATGAAAGGCGGGTTTGCCGAAGAAAGACACCATGGTCGCGACCGCTACCCATTCCCGCCTCAAAGCCGCTGTCGGCTTTGCGACCCATATCGGCCGCCGCGAGGACAATCAGGACTTCGCCGCCTCGTGTCTGGCCGACGACGGTTCGCACCACGGGCTTGTCGCGGCGCTGGCCGATGGTGTGGGCGGACGCAAGGGTGGACGCGTCGCCGCCGAACTCAGCGTGCGCTCCTTCATCGACGACTATCTCAGCCAGACCGAGGCCCTGTCACCGCAAAAGACCGCCGGGCGAGCGCTGGAAAGCATCAATTACTGGATCTTCCGGCAAGGCGAAAAGGACGAGAACGTCAAGGGCATGAGTTGTGCCTTTACCGGCGTGGTCATCAAGGGCAACCGCCTGCACAGCTTCCACGTCGGCGACACGCGGCTCTATCGCTGGCGCGAGGGCTATCTGGGGCAGATGACGCGTGACCACAAGCCTCAGGGCGGTGAAGACTCGCCCTTTCTGACCCGCGCCATCGGCTTCGAAGAAGTGGTGCGCATCGATTACCGCATCCACGACATCTTTCCGCATGATCGCCTGTTGCTCTGTTCGGACGGCGTCCACGGCAAGGTGTCGGAGAACCAGATCAATACTATCCTGTCCGAGCGCCATTCCGCCGATGATACGGCTCAGAAGCTGGTCGATCTGGCCATCCATAACGGCGGCGACGACAACGCCACCGTGCTGGTCATCGACATTTTCGAGCTGCCGCCCGCCACGGTCAAGGATCTCGACGCGGCCATCGCCAAGCTGCCGATGCTCGATCCGCCCGAAACCGGCGCGATCGTCGACGATTTCAAGCTGGAAGCCATGCTGGCCGACGGTGTCTATAGCCGCGTCTTCCGCGCCCGCGACCTGTCGGCGACCGGACCCCAGTCGAACGTCCTGCTCAAATTCCCCAAGCCCCACAATCTGGGGGCCGAGACCATGGCACGCGCGGCCTTCGTGCGTGAGACCTGGGTGGCTAGCCGCGTCCAGCACATCTGGATCGGTTCGGTCCTGCAACTGCCGCCCAAAAGACAAACCTGTCTCTATGTCGCACAGCCTTTCTACGAAGGGGAAACGCTGGAGAAGAGACTGTCTCGTTCGCCGGAATTGAGCCTTGAGGAAGGTATCGACATCGCCACCAAGCTGGCCAAGGCGCTGGGGTCTTTGCACCGCGTCGGCATCATCCATCGCGACGTCAAGCCCGACAACATCATCCTGTTGAAAGACGGGGGGCTGAAACTGGTCGATCTGGGCTTCGCGCGTTTGCCCGCGCTTGATGAAAAGACCGGCATCCTGCCGCCGGGGACGAACAATTACATGGCGCCGGAACTGTTCGAAGGCCAGTGGGGGGATGAGCGCTCAGACATCTTCGCGTTGGGCGTGACCCTGCACCGCATGTTTACCGGCGGTTCCTATCCCTATGGCGAGGCCGAACCCTTTGCCAAGCCGGTGTTGAAACGCCCCGACCCGCTGACCAAAAAGCGCAAGGACGCGCCGGGCTGGTTGGAAAGCCTCATCCTGCAGGCCCTCGCCCCCAATCCGGACGAGCGCTTTCAGGATGGGTTCGAGATGGCCTTCAAGCTTGAAACCGGCTCCTACGGGGCCGCCCCGGCGTCATTGCGCAAGACCTATGGCGCCCCGCAACGTCCGTGGCAGATTGCGACGGCGGTCCTCACCGCGCTGGTATTGTGGCTTGGCGCGATGCAACTGGGCCTCTTGCCCGGTCTGGACGTCGAGCAGGTGAAAGCCGTGCTGCGTGAGCACGGCTTCCCAGATCTTTAGTCTTTCAGAAGTGCCTTGATTTTCGGATCAGCGGCAACCCACAGATCGACGGCCATCTTGCCGAAATAGTCCGAGCCCTTCGGGCCGGTATGGGTATAGTCGAAGGCCTGTGCATTGCCCTGCCCCTGCGAAGCGTCGGTGAAGACGGCGGGGACCGTCGTGCCCGTCGGCACGGCGTCGATAACGTTTTGCGGCACCGGCTGACCGGCCAGCGTCAGGGACTCGGCGATGCCCATTTCCTGAACCTTGATCTGGCCTTCGGCATAGAGATCGACCAGCGTCGTATCGGTGGTTTTGGCGATCAGGCGCGTCACCTGCGCCCACGGCAACAGGTCGTTCTGGACTTTGCCGTTCTTGAAATGACGTTGCGTCAGGGGCGTGACCAGAACCGGGGTCGCCCCGGCCTTTTTCACGTCCAGCACGTAGCCGCGCATGTTGGGGCCGAACTCGGTCTCAATATTGGTGTGACGTTCGGGCTTCGAGGAGCCGTCATTGTGGCCGAAGGCGACGAGGACATAGGTCTTGCCGAAGGATTTATCGGCCAGTTGCTCCATCACCTTGTCCCACAGGCCTTCGACGCGATAGCTCTTCGACGAGCGCCCGCCGCGCGCCGCATTGACGCAGACGACCTCGGGCTTGAACTGGGCGCAGAAGCCTTTGCCGTAGCCGGATTTGTCGGTCATGGTCGAGTCACCGACAAGGATGACGCGGGTAGGGCCGTTACCGGTGGGTTTTGCGGCAGGCTTTTCCGCCGCGCAAACAGGCGTGGCGAACAAAAGCGCGGCGGCGATCAGTGAACGGCGAAGCATGGTGTTTCCTTTTTTATGATTGATAGCTCCCTCTCCCTCAGGGAGAGAGAAGCTTGGTTGATTGATGTTGAGCATACACTATCGGTTATGCGTGTAAAAATAAATCGTTTGCGCGTTGGATTTTGTACCATTGCGGACATATATAGTGCGCTGCACCTACATGCCCGAAAGCTTCCGATCCGTCATGACCACGCCCGCTGCCACCGCCAAACCACCCTCGAAATTCGCAACCACGATGGCCGTGCTCAAGCCCTATCTGTGGCCTAAGGATCGCGCCGATCTGCGCTGGTACGTGGTCGCCGCCCTGTTCGCGCTGGTGCTGGGCAAGGTGTTCACCGTCCTGATGCCCTATACCTATAAGTGGGCGACCGATGCGCTGGACCCGAAAAATGTCACTGTGACCAACCTGCTGCTGGCCTCGCCGATCCTGATGGTGCTGGCCTATTCGGCGGCGCGTCTGGCGGCCAATGCGCTTAATCAGGTCCGCGACGCCCTGTTCGCCCCGGTGGGGCAGCACGCCGTGCGCGGCCTGGCCAACCGCACCTTCATTCACCTGCATCAGTTGTCGCTGCGTTTCCACCTGCAACGCCGCACGGGCGGCCTGTCGCGGGTCATCGAGCGCGGCTCGACCGGCATCGAGACCATCGTCCGCCTGACCATCCTGATGGGCGTGCCGACGATCATCGAATTCTTCCTGACCGCGGCCATCATCGGGCACGAATATAATTGGATGTACGTGGTCATCATTGCGGTGACCGTGTGGCTCTATGTGTGGTTCTCGATCGTCGCCTCGAACTGGCGCATCAAAATCCGCAAAGACATGAACGACGCCGATACGGATTCGATGTCGAAGGCCGTGGATTCGCTGCTGAACTACGAAACCGTCAAATATTTCAACAACGAAGGCCTCGAATCCACCCGCTATAACGGCGCGACGGCCAAGTACGAAAAGGCCGCCATCAAGACCTATACCTCGCTGGCCTGGCTCAATCTTGGGCAAGCGGTGATCTTCACCGTCGGCATGGGCGCGGTGATGTGGATGTCGGCGCGCGAAGTCATGGCCGGCGGTCAGACCATTGGCCACTTCGTCATGATCAACGCCCTGATGGCGCAATTGTCGATCCCGCTGAACTTCATCGGGACGCTGTATCGCGAAATCACCACGTCTCTGACCGACATGGACGCCATGTTCAAACTGCTCGACGAGCCCGCCGAGGTGGTCGATAATCCCGATGCCGCCGACCTCGTGGTCAGCAACGGCGCAATCCGCTTCAACGATGTCGTCTTCTCTTATGATGCCGACCGCCCGATCCTCAAGGGCGTGTCGTTCGAGGTCCCGGCCGGCAAGACCGTCGCCATCGTCGGGCCGTCGGGCGCGGGCAAGTCGACCATTTCGCGCCTCCTGTTCCGCTTCTACGACGTCAAGGGCGGCTCGATCGAGATCGATGGGCAGGACATCCGCGCCGTCAACCAGACCTCGCTGCGCAAGGTTATCGGCATGGTGCCGCAGGACACCGTCCTGTTCAACGACACCATCGCCTACAATATCGCCTATGGCCGCGCCAATGCCACCGAAGCCGATGTGGTCGATGCCGCGAACAAGGCCCAGATCAGCGGTTTCATCGCCACCCTGCCGCAGGGCTTCAATACCGAGGTCGGCGAGCGCGGGCTGAAGCTGTCAGGTGGTGAAAAGCAACGCGTGGCCATTGCGCGGACGCTGTTGAAATCGCCGCCGATCCTGCTGCTGGATGAGGCGACCTCGGCGCTGGATACCCATACCGAGCGCGAAATTCAGGCCTCGCTGGACGAGGTGTCGGCCAACCGCACGACTCTGGTCATCGCTCACCGCCTCTCGACCGTCGTTGGGGCCGATGAAATTCTGGTACTGAAAGACGGGGTTGTCGCCGAACGCGGCACCCATGCGCAACTGATGAAGATCAGCGGCATCTATCACAGCATGTGGGAGCGTCAGAAGGCCGCCGATCAGGCCCGCGATCAACTGGCCAAGGCGCTGGAAGCTGAGGAAAAGGTCGAGGCCGCACCGGCGGAGTAAAAGGGCTTACGCCGCCGTCCACCCGCCGTCGATTGATTGCAGCGACCCGGTGATCGAGCGTCCGGCGTCCGAACACAGGAACACGACCAGTTCGGCAATGTCGTCGGTTTCGACGAATTTTTTGGTCGGCTGGGCCGCCAGAAGGACGTTTTTCACCACCTCTTCTTCGGTGATGCCGCGCGCCTTCGCCGTGTCGGGGATCTGCTTTTCGACCAGCGGCGTCAGCACGTAACCCGGGCAGATGGCGTTGCAGGTGATGCCGTGCTCTGCCCCTTCCAGCGCGATGGTTTTCGTCAGACCGGCAATGCCGTGCTTCGCCGCCACATAGGCCGACTTGAACGGCGAGGCGACCAGCGCGTGGGCCGAAGCGATATTGACGATGCGTCCCCAGCCCTTGTCCTTCATCGCCTTGAAGCTGAGGCGCGTCGTGTGGAAGGCCGAGGACAGGTTGAGCGCGATGATGGCGTCCCACTTTTCGATCGGGAAATCCTCGATCGGCGAGACGAACTGAATCCCGGCATTGTTGACGAGGACATCTAGCCCGCCCAAACGCTCATGCGCATCGGAAATCAGGGTCGCGATCTGATCCGGCTTGGTCAGATCGGCACCGTTGAAACAGACCTCGACGCCGAATTCCGCTGCGATGCCCGCGCGGATATTTTCGATGTCGTCGGGGTTGCCCATGCCGTTGAGCATGATCTTCGCGCCATTGGCAGCCAGCTTGCGGGCGATGGCCAGACCTATGCCTGAGGTGGAGCCGGTAACGAGGGCGGTTTTTCCTGACAGCATAGGGTATCTCCTTACTATTCCTTTGGCGGTTCCGGGGTATCTTCGGATTGGGGCGCTTTTGCGGTCGAAGCCACATTGAGCGCCTGCAGGCCGCACTGTTCCACGAAGCTCATGGTGGCGCGCGTCTGGTTCTGGCTATATTTGACGCAGGTCTTGGCCCACTGGCTCTGCAGTTCGCGCAGTTCCGCCGGGTCACGCGTCCGCGAAGCCTCCTGCATCAACGACAGGGCGTCACGCGTGAAATCGGTGGTTTCCTGAGCGTAACGGTGCGAACTGGTCGAAATCATCTCGATCAGATTGACCAGAGAGCGCGTCGCCAGCTGTTGCTGGGCGCCCATCAGCTTGAGGCCTTTTTCGAACGGTGAATCCGGATTGGTCATGGTGCATCCTCCCCCCTTTGTTTTCCGTCGGTCAGGGTTACGATAATCTAACTCCATTTTTTCCATAATCGCTAGTGTCCTGAATCTGAAATTCGCATGATCTCGATATCGACCTGTGGCGAATTTCAGATTCAATAGGACACTAGTTAATTATTGAATCTAGTATCGTTTTGAATTCGAAGTTCGCTTTGCGCCTGATATCAAAATGAGGCGAACTTCGAATTCACGATACTAGCCCGATTTTACGCGGATTGTGCATCGCAGCAGGCGTCTGAACCTCCAAACGTGACATCTTTTTAACGCGGCGGCCCCTTCACAGGTTTCGGAAAGCGCTTTAGACATAAATGATACGATTTTATGCAGGCGGGGCCGGATTTCATGACGCACATACTGATTGTCGAAGACGATGTCGAAGCGGCCCTGACCATGCAGAAGGGCCTCAAGGAACAGGGCTTCGACTCGACCGTGACGCATGACGGCGAAGCCGGGCTAAAGGCCCTGCGCGGCGGGGCGTTCGACGTGGTGGTGCTCGACCGGATGATGCCGGGGCTCGACGGTGTGTCGATGCTGGAAATCGCCCGCTCCGAAGGCATGGATATCCCCGTGCTGTTCCTCAGCGCTTTGGGCGAACTCGAAGACCGCGTCTATGGCCTCAAGGCCGGGGCGGACGACTATCTGGTCAAGCCCTATGCTCTGGTCGAGCTGGTCGCGCGCGTCGAGGCCCTGCTGCGCCGCAAGGACACCGGTGCCGTCGAATCCGTGCTGCGCGTCGGCGAGCTTGAGATGAACCTGATTACCCGCGTCGTCAAACGCGGCACGACCGAAATCGACCTGCAACCGCGCGAGTTTCAGCTGCTCGAATTCCTGATGCGCCATGTCGGCCAAAGCGTGACCCGCACCATGCTGCTGGAGAAGGTCTGGGCCTATCATTTCGACCCGCAGACCAATGTCATCGACGTGCATATCTCGCGTCTGCGCGCCAAGCTCGACAAGGGTTTCGACAAACCTATGCTGCACACCGTGCGCGGTGAAGGCTATCAGTTGAAAGCCTGATGCCGTTCCGCATCCCAAATTTACGGAACCTGAGTTTTAGTTCCAACGTTTTCCGTCAGACGCCGTTCCGTCTGACCCTGATGTTCATCACCGTCTACTCTTTCGTGGCGGTGCTGATCTTCGCCTATATCTACATCGCCTCGTCATCCGAAACCAAGGCCGTGTCGGACGCTCAGGTCAGGTCGCGCATCGACTATCTTGAGGAAGTCTATCGCGAACAGGGCGAGGCGGCGGTGCTGGAGACCCTGGTCGAGGAAGACATCACCGAGTGGTTCTTCATCAAGAACATCTACGACGATCAGGGCCGCGTTCTGGCGCAGAACCGCCGTGCGATGACCGAGGTCACGCCGCGCGTCTTCAACCATATCCGCGAACGCATCAAAACCTTGCCCGATGCGCGCGCACCGTTTCAGATCAATTACCGCCTGACCGATCCGGCGGGACAGCGCAAGGCCTATGCCTATCGTGGGCAGGTCCTGACGCTCAGGCCCGGCCTCAACCTCTATGTCGGCATGGACACCTCGTGGTCGGAAAAGGGTTTCGACATGGGTTTCAAGGCCCTGTGGGGCGGTGGCGTGCTGGTCATCGTGCTGGGGCTGTTCGCCGGCATGATCATCAATAACGAGGTGTCGCGCTCGGTGCAGGGCCTGATGCAGGTCTTCGACGCCGTCAAGGAAGGCGATCTCAAGGCACGCGCGAAATTGCGCCATTCCGGCGACGAATTCGACGCGCTGGCGCAGCGGGTCAACGAGACGCTGGACCGCATGGAAAAGACCATGGGCAATCTCAAATACGCTGGCGACGCCATCGCACACGACCTGAGGACGCCGCTGTCGCGGTTGCGCTCAAAGCTGGAGGTGTCGCTCTACGACGTCGAGAAAGACCCGTCGCACGCCCCCGAAGTGATCGAGAAGGCTCTGGCCGAAACCGATCAGTTGCTGCGCACCTTCCAGACGGTGTTTTCGATGTCTCGCCTTCAGGCCGCCGGTCAGGCACCGGATCAGAAACCGTTCGACGCGACGGCTCTGGCCATGGACATGTGCGAGCTGTTCGAGATTCTGGCTGAGGACAAGGGGCTGGAGTTTACGTCGGAAATCGACAAGGGCGTCACGGCCTTCGGCAACCGCGATTTTCTGGCTCAGGCGCTGGCCAACCTGCTCGACAATGCCATCAAATATACCCAGACCGGCGGCATCACGCTGCGCCTGCGCCTCACTTCGCGGCAGGAGGTCGAGTTCTCGGTTACCGATACCGGTCAGGGCGTCCCCGAAGCCGACCGCGCCCGCATCACGCAGCGTTTCGTGCGGCTGGAAAATTCACGCTCCCTGCCGGGTGTGGGGCTGGGACTATCGATGGTCGAGGCCGTCGCCGTCGCGCACCGCGGTCGCCTGACGATCGATGAGGGGCCGGGGGTATATAAGGATCAGGGCCCGGGATTGCGTACCGCGCTGGTCCTGCCGCCGTATGAGGGGTGAGTGAGAAAAAATGTTGGTATTCTAAAAATTGCACCCTAAATATATTCAACCATATATATTTGACTGATCAATAGACTCGACTTGGCTCTTAGCTATCACCCTAAACGCGGCACCATAGTTGCTGTAAATTTTGATAAGGCGTTCAAAGAGCCTGAAATGGTGAAGCCGCGTCTATGCGTTGTCATATCGCCGCCGATTGCCGCACGCGTCGGATTGTGTACCGTTGTCCCCTTAAGTACAACGGTTCCAAACCCGCCGCAGGCTTATCATTACCAACTGGATATACCTTTTCAGTTACCTGCGGCGTGGGGCAATATACCCCGTTGGGTAAAAGGCGATATGATATATGCGGTTGGTCTTCACCGTGTAGATCTCCTCCGACTGGGGAAGGATGCCAATGGTAAGCGAATTTATCAGTTGAGCCGACTTTCGGATGTACACATGAAGGCTATTAGTCATTGCGTACTGTACGGCTTGGGTATTCCACCCCTTTGACATTTTGAGCGATCTTGCCTATATTGACAGCGTGGCGGCTCTGTCTTTTGACATCCGCATTAAGACCCTGACAAGGGCCACTGACCACCTAGCGACGTCAAGCTATGGTCAGTGTCGTAATATTCCGATTTGCATCGGGCATGACTAAAAAACTTGCGGGGCTTGAAAATAGCCTTCGCCGCCCGAAAGGGAGCCAATAGCAGAGGCCTCGGATTCGTCCGGGGCCTTTTGTTTTACGCCAGTCCTCTGTGCACGGCGGCCAGAGTCGCTTCGGCACGGGACGAGACATTGAGCTTCTGATAGATCGTTTTGACGTAGCTGGCGACCGTCTGCCCTTTCAGATTCAGGCGTTTGGCGATCTCGTTGATGGTCAGGCCGCGCGCCAGAAGCGTCAGGGTCTCGGTCTCGCGGCTGGTGAGCGGGACGCCCGACGCGCTGACCTGAGGGCGTTTCTGGAAATGCGTCAGGAGTCGCCGCGCGATCGACGGCGACAAAGGCGGTTCGCCCTGTTCGATGCGTTTCAGATAGCCCACAAATTGTTCCGGCGCCTGATCCTTGAGCAGATAGCCCTGTGCCCCGGCGGATATGGCCTCGAACAGGTGCGCGTCGTCGTCATAGATCGAGGCGACCACGCTGACCGCCTTGGGGAACTCCACCGTCAGGCGATGGATCAGGCAGACGCCCGACCCGTCCGGCAGGCCCAGATCGACCAGCACCAGCCACAGGCGCTCCGGCGTGGCGGCAAAATGATCGAGCCACAGATTGGCGTCGCGCCGCGTCGCCGCATCGACGATCTCGGCGTCCGGATAGGCCTCGGTCAGGGCCGCGCGCATCCAGTCGCGCGTTCTGGGCTGATCCTCGATCAGCAGGCAGACCGGCTTTCCGGCCCGGAATACACCGTCATCCATACGCGTCCATCCCCGATAAAGGGCGTTCCGTCACCGGCAGGTGCAAGGTGACGGATACGCCGGTTTCACTTGATATGTCGGCGCGCCCGCCGGCGGCGGCAAAACGCGCGCGCAGCCCCGGCAGGCCGCTGCCCTCGGTCAGGCCGGCATCGAGCCCCCTGCCATCGTCCGCGATCGTCAGCGTCAGACCGTCATCCATTCGCGTTCCGGCGATGACCTGCGCGGCACCCGAATGACGGATGATGTTCGACACGATTTCGCGCACACCGGAGACCAGCGCCTTTTGCTGAGCGTGATCGATGACCGCATCGGTATCCTGCGCAAGCTCCCAGTCGAGCGCGATCCCCGCGGCCTCCAGTCGCCCCGCCGCTTCGGCCCGCACATCGGCCAGCACGTGACCGAGCGGAGCGGCCTCGGCCAGCATAGCGGACGACAGGGTGCGGATATCGGCCAGCGCCGATTGCAGGATCGGCCGGGTCCGGTCGTCGGCGACCATCAGGCCCGACAGCAGCCGCGCGCCGACATCGTCGTGCAGATCCTGCGCGACCTTGCGCCGCTCGGCCTTCGCCCCGCGTTCATAGGCCTCCAGCCCCGCCACGCCGCTGTCGATCAGGGCCCATAACTGCCGCACCTGATGTTCCTGCGCCGGGGTGAACAGACTGCGCCCCAGACGCGGCTCGTTCAGGCGCAGGGACTGCCCCGGCTCGAAGGACGGTACACACAACGCCATGCCTTCGGCCTCGATGGCGGCGACCGGCACCGCGCCCGCAACCGCGTCGATACGCAGGGGCTCGAATAGACCGTGCAGCAGGTTGGCCCAGCGATCGGCGCGCTCCGTCGCCGGCGCGTGGACGATGTCGAGCGCGGCGGCAAAACGCGCCTCGCCATCCAGCGCCTTGCCGCGTACGATCCGTCGCCACAGCCCGTCGCGCAATGGCAGGTAGCCGAAGGCGATCAGCAGCATGGACAGGGTCATGGCCGGGGACTGCCCCAGATGCGCGACATAGACCAGCGCCGCGTCGAGCGCGATGAACAGCACGGCGGCCAGGGCAAAGAACAGAATCCGAAAGGCCCAGTCGCCCGCCTCGAACAGGCGGAACCGGCTGACGGCGAAGGCCAGCCCCAGATAGATGACAAGGAAGCTCAGGAAGGCATAGGCTTCGGGCATGGCCGTCAGATCACCTGACAGGGCGTAGAGCGTGACCACCGTCATCCACGCCACGGTCCCCAGCGCCACCGACACCCCCAGCCAGACCAGCGCCGCCCGTCCGCGCGGATCGCGCCGCGTCGCCACCGCCTGCGCCGCGATCAGGCCGAGAATCCCCAGCGTATGGATACCGTTGACGAGGTACGTCCCGCCGGGCGAGCCCAGAAGCCGCATCTGATCGGCAACGACGATCGGCACGACGCTGAACAGCATGGCCAGCGCCCAGTTGCCGGACGTCAGCCGCCGCGGATAGAGCATCAGCAACGCCAGAATCGATGTGCCGAACAGCGCCGCCCCGGCGTGGTTGAGCACCATCAGAGACAGGAACAGGTGCGGCTCAACCGCCAGAGGCCGCGCGCCATAGACGGCCATGCTCAGGGCCGACACCATCAGACCAAAGGCATTGAGGAACAGCAGTCGCGTCACCAGGTCACGCGGTCGCATCGCCCACACCCAGCCACCGATAAAGAAAACGATCAGACCGGTGATCACCGGCGACCAGAAGGCGGGCGGCAGGTCGGCCATTGTGCGCGGCTGCGGCCTCAGATCCTGCACCGGGCCGCCGTCGATCCACACCCGAATGAAATCACCCTGCGCCATGCGGTTCAGCACCGCCTGACGCGACAGGAAGCGGTCATAGTCGGCATAGCCGGGCAGGGTGTCGGGCTCAGGCACGAAATCCGCGGCTTCCGGCGTGAACAATAGCACCTTAAGATTGGACAGGCCTGTGACGCGGCCTTCGCCATCGTCAGTTATCAGATAGACGGCGTCATCCCTGGCCACGAACCGCCCGCTGAACTGCGGCAGGTTAAGCGCGGCCCATAGCGTCAGCACGACCAGGGCAACCGTGGCCACCGCCACGCCCCACAGGGCGGCATTGCCCAGCAGGCGGTCAAGAGCGGCTTTGGACGGCAGGCGCGTATCGGACACGGGTGGACATGACTTTCTGGATATGGCCCGCCCTGTAACGAGGTCGCAATTCAGGCCTTATTTTGGTCGCAATCATTACCCCCAAACGCGGGGGTCGCCAAATGACAATTACTGAAAGGAAGATTGCCTTGCGTCTTTTTATTCAACGGTGACGGATTTGCCGCGGCTCATTAAAGGCGGTGACAGTCCGCGATAAGCGCCCTAATCTGCGGCGGCATAATTGGGACAGGGATCATCATGAGCACTACGACCATCGGCTGGGTTGCCCCGGCCGTCGATATCCCGACCCTCGACGCCGAAGTGACAAGGGACACGGGCTATGCGGTGGTGGCAGAGGCCACCTCGCCCGGCGGCGTGATCCGGGTGCGCATCGGGCTCGATAAGGAAGGCCGCGCCGCCTATATGGTCGACCGCAAGGGGCGGCCCGTCATCGCCCCGTCGCGGCTGGGATTCATCCTGACCGACCACCCCAAGCTCGACCGGCATTTCGCGCTGGAAGCCGCGACTACCACGACGCACGACGAGACGTGGGAACAGCCGTGGGGTGAATGGCAATTCCGCCGCGACCACCACACCGAATTGCGCGTCGATCTGGTTCAGGCAAAATTCGAAAACCGTCGGATGAGTGTCGTGTTTCGCCTGTTCGATGACGGGGTCGGGTTCCGCTACGTTTTCCCCGATCAGGCGCAATTGCCGGTCCTCAACATCAGCGACGAACTGACCGAATTTGCGGTGGTGGATTCTGCGACGGCCTTCTGGAACGTCGCGGGGGAATGGAGCCGCGAAGAATATATCGTCCAGCAGACGCCGCTGGCCGAGGTCTCACAATCGCAGACGCCGATGACGGTCAAGACCGACTCGGGCCTTTACATCGCCTTTCACGAAGCCGCCCTGATCGACTATGCCGCCGCGTGGCTGCGCCGGGTCGACGGGCAGCGGCTCAAGGTGCGGCTGGCCCCCTCGTCCACCGGCCCGAGCGTGACGCGCCCCGCCCCCTTTGCGACGCCGTGGCGCACGATGATCATCACCGACACCGCGCCGGACCTCTATCATTCGCCGCTGATGCTGAACCTGAATGAGCCCAATATTCTCGGCGATGTGAGCTGGGTCGAGCCGTTCAAATATGTCGGCATCTGGTGGGACATGCACCTTGGGCTCAAAACGTGGGAGGCCGGGCCTAACCACGGCGCGACAACCGAATATACCAAGCGCTATATCGATTTCGCCGCTGCGCACGGCTTTCGCGGCGTGCTGGTCGAAGGCTGGAACCTCGGCTGGGAAGACTGGTTCGCCACCGGGCACCTGTTCGATTTCGTAGAGGCCTATCCCGATTTCGACCTCGCCGAGGTCGCCGCCTATGCGCGCGAAAAAGGCGTCCGCATCGTCGGCCACCACGAAACGGCGGGCAATGCCGCGCGCTACGAAGCCCAGATGGAGGCGGCCTTTGCGCTTTATCTGCAGCACGGCGTCGATTCGGTGAAGACCGGTTATGTGGCCGACGCGGGCGGCGCGCAACTGAGCGCCCCCGATGGCACCGTGTATTTTACGTGGAACGACAGTCAGGACATGGTACGCCACTTCCAGCGCGTCACCGAAACGGCAGCAAAGTACCGAATCGCCGTCAATACGCACGAGCCTATCAAGGACACCGGCCTGCGTCGCACCTGGCCCAACTGGGTGTCGCGCGAAGGCCAGCGCGGCATGGAATATAATTGCTGGGGTAATCCGCCGAACCCGCCGGAGCATGAGGTCAATCTGGTCTTTACGCGGATGCTCTCCGGGCCGATGGACTTCACGCCGGGGATTTTATCACTGCAAGGCAACGGTCAGCCGATCTATTCGACCAAGGCCAAGCAACTGGCGCTCTATGTCGTGCTCTATTCGCCGATCCACATGGCGGCCGATCTGATCGAACATTACGAGCGCGATATGGCGGCGTTCCAGTTCATCAAGGATGTCCCCACCGACTGGAGCGACACACGGATGCTCAGCGGCGAACCGGGCGAACACGCGCTGATCGTGCGTAAGACACGCGGCGGGCGCGACTGGTATCTGGGCGCCGTGACCAATGCAGAGGCCCGTCAGGTCACTGTGGCGCTCGATTTCCTCGATCCGGGCGCTTATGAAGCCCAGATATACCGCGACGGCGACGATGCCGATTTCCGCACGGAAACCCGGCACTCACTGGTTATCGAGACGCGCAATGTCACCGCCGCCGACAGCCTGACACTCTACCTTGCGCCCGGCGGCGGGCAGGCCATCCGCTTTCGCGCCCTGTGACACTTCCCTCCTTTGGGAAATGCCGCCCACAGCCGCATTTAATTTTTATTTTTGGAAGGCTACCCATAAAGCCGTTATAAAAACCTGTATTTCGACTGGCTTATTGTTTTCAGAGGACGCCTGATGATCGAGAAAAAGAACACTATTCTTGTGGTGGATGACGAAGATGAAATCCGCAAGATGCTCAACATCTTTCTCGATGTCGCGGATTTCAAGGTTGTCGAAAGCGAGAACGGCAAGCAGGCGATTCGCTTGTCGGCCTCGGTCAAGCCGGACCTGATTCTGCTCGATCTCGGCCTGCCCGACATCGACGGCAAGGAAGTGATCCAGACGATTCGTCAGTGGTCGAATATCCCCATCATCGTCCTGACCGCGCGTTCCGAAGACATGGATGCCGCCGCCGCCCTGAACCTCGGCGCCGATGACTACGTGACCAAGCCCTTCTCCGCCGAAGTTCTGCTGGCGCGCATCAACGCCAACCTGCGCAAATCGGTCGTCAAGGAAGTCGGCGAGCCCGACGTCACCAACGGCCCGATCCGCATGGACCTGGTGCGCCACGAAGTCTTCATCGAGGAAAAGAAGGTCCCCTTCACACCGAAGGAATACGACCTGCTGCGCTTTTTCCTCGTCAACCGCGGGCGCATGTTGACGCATAAGCAGATCCTCAAGGAAGTCTGGGGCCCGGCCCACGTCGACGATACGCAGTATCTGCGCGTCTATATCGGTCAGGTCCGCGAAAAGCTGGAGGCGAAGGAAGGCCTGTCGAAGGCCATCGTCTCGGAATCCGGCATCGGTTACCGCATGGAGGTCGTCGCTTAACAGCCCCCTCCGGTTAAGCGCTCTCCCTGCGAAGAAACGGCGGCCGCGCCCCAACGGCCGCCGTTTTATTTTTTATTCCGGTTTTACGCCGATGAAATGACACCATTTTGTATTCTTATGCCCTGAGGCGCAGGATGGTCTTCGAGCTGATATTCAACTACTTACGGAGACTTTCCATGTTGAGATGGGTCATCACCTTTTTCATTCTGGCCGTCGTGGCCGCCCTGTTCGGTTTCTCCGGCCTCGCCGGCACGTTCGCCGATATCGCCAAGTTCATCGCCGTGATCTTCGTGGTGCTGTTCATCGCCGGTCTGGTTTACAATGCGATCACCGGACGCAGTGCAAACCCGCGATTATAGTGGACGCAAATGCGCAAACAAAACCCCCCGCCGAAGTTCGGCGGGGGGTTTTGTTATGTCAGCCCCTTGGCTCGATGAGTTGAGTTTTCATGGTTCGTTGTGTGTCATCGAGGGCCATGCGGATGAGGGATTCCATGCACCACCTTGCAGCACCAGCATCCTGACGCCGGATGGCGTCATAGACCCGGCGGTGGTCCGGCACCGGGTCGCGCAGCAGCGGCCCCGAGCGCTGCTTGAACCGCGTCGACCACGCCACCGCCGCGCCTATGGAATGCGATAAACTGGCCAGAGCCTCGTTCCCCGTCGCGTTCATCAGCGCGTCGTGGAACTCCAGATCCGCCTTGCGTCCCGCTTCGGTCGCCAGCGTCTCCGTCTCCATCACGTCCAGCGCCGCATCCATCTGCTTCAGATGCGCCTCGGTGCGCCTGAGCGCCGCCAGCTCCGCCGCCGCCGGTTCCGTGATCAGCCGCAGCTCGAACAGCCCCTTGATGAAGTCTTCCGACGGCTCGGTCTCGAACATCCAGCCCAGAACCTCCGGATCGAGGATGTTCCACCGCTTGCGCTCGGTGACCTTGGTCCCGGCCTTGGGGCGGCTCTCGACCATGCCCTTGGCCGCCAGAATCCGGATCGCCTCGCGATAGGCCGAGCGCGAGATGTCCAGAGTGGAACTCGAATCGATCTCGTTCGGCAGGACCTGACCCGGGGCATAGACGCCCTTGAGGATATCGACCCCCAGCCGGTGCGCCAGCGCTCCGTGCAGCCGCCCCTGAAACGTCAGGCCGAAGCTTTGCGCCTGATCGGACACCGGTGTGCGGCGAAGCGGCGGATGCGAAGGTGTATCGATGGTCATTCTGTTTTTTGTTTCCACGTCCGGTACTTTGCCCCCTCTCCCCTGCGGGGTGAGGGTTGGGGTGAGGGGGAAATGCGTCCACCACCTCTGTGGCTACCCGTTCCCCCTCACCCGGTGCTGCGCACCACCCTCTCCCTCAGGGAGAGGGGAAATTTAAGATTCGTCGCGGCCATCATAAACACGATTTGACAAACGCGAAAGCGCGGCCTAAGTCACAATCAATTGTCTGAGTTATATCACATAATCCTGAGGGAAGCGCCATGACCTTACGCCTGATCCAGTTCGTCGACGCCCACGGGGCGCGCGGTGTCGCCGCCGGTGAGGACGACGGTTCCGCCAGGGTCATCCTCGGCGTCACCTCGACCTACGAACTGGCCCGCGCCGCCATCGCGGCCAAGCGTTCGATTGCCGATCAGGTCGCCCAACAGGGCCTCGGTGAAGGCGTCGATATCGCGCTGGCCCTGTCGGAAGGTCGTATCCTCTCGCCGATCGACCATCCGGATCCGGCGCACCTGCACCTGACCGGCACGGGCCTGACGCACCTCGGCTCGGCCGAGGGCCGCGATAAGATGCACACCAAGGCCAAGGAAGCCGGCGAAGAGAACCTGACCGACTCGATGCGCATGTTCCTGATGGGCGTGAAGGGCGGCAAGCCGGCATCGGGCGCGGTCGGCGCGCAGCCGGAATGGTTCTACAAGGGCAACGGTCACGGTCTGGTCGGTCCGGGCGAGGCGCTGGTCTCGCCGGACTTTGCCGAAGACGGCGGCGAGGAGCCGGAAATGGCCGGAATCTACGTCATCGGCGACGACGCTCAGGCCTATCGCATCGGCTTTGCCCTGGCCAACGAGTTCTCGGACCACGTGGTCGAGAAGCAGAACTATCTGTGGCTGGCCCATTCGAAGCTGCGTCCGGCGTCGCTCGGCGTCGAAATCCTGACGGGCGACCTGCCCGCCCACGTCGAGGGCACGTCGAAGATCGTCCGCGGCAACGAAGTGATCTGGCAGAAGCCGTTCATCTCGGGCGAGGA
>NZ_JAQQKX010000004.1 GCF_028550415.1 Asticcacaulis aquaticus | reverse complement strand
TTGCCGACCATTGCGCGTCACTAAGCCAGAACTCATGAGCCATAGCTTATCTCCTCGAATAAACGAAGAGAATCAATGTTTGCACCTTAAATCAATAGGATGATTAGGTTTTAAACCTAGGGTTTGCGGACATCCAGCTCATCCGCCTTGTCCTCAAACGGCGGCACCGAGCCCGGACCCACCACATCCCCGGCATTGTGCACTTTAAGATGCTCGCCGAGGTCCTTCTGATCGTCCGGGTCGCCATCCGGCGTCACCACCAGAGTCGCATCGCCTTCGGGGTGGAGTTCGTCATCAAGGGCCTGGAATTGCTTCTGAAAGTTATCGGGCATCCGGTGTCTCCTGAATCCTTTGCAGAGGGGCTCAGGGTTTCACACACCGCCTAAGTTTTCACCGTCTTAGGCGCAGACACGCATAAGGCCGGCCTAAATAGATTGCCCGCGCAGTAGCTTCGGCAGATCGCCCGTCGCACCGCCCGCGTCTTCCATGAAAAAGCGTCGCGCCGGGCCGATGGCATTGATAACCCCCATGCCGACGTCGCGCGCCGCCCGCACAACCGGGTTGTTGTTGGAGAACAGGTGAACGAAGCCGTCCATGATGACCGAGGTCGAGACATTCTCGAACCGCCGCCACTGCGCATACCGTTCCAGCACGCTTTCCGCGCCGATATCCTCGCCCAGACGCGCCGCCTCGATGACCACCTCGGCAAAGGCCGCCGCGTCTTTCAGGCCGAGGTTCAGACCCTGCCCGGCGATAGGGTGGATGCCGTGCGCGGCGTCACCCAGCAGCGCGATGCGCCCACGATACATGTCTTCGGCCAGGGCCATCGAAAGGGGATAGATGAATTTCGGCCCGGTCAGTTCGATTTCACCGAGGAAGTCGCCGAAGCGCTGCATCAGATGAGCGTGGAACAACTCAGGACGCACCGTCAGCAGCGCCTTCGCCTTGGCGTGGCTTTCGGACCAGACGAGACAAGCCCGATTATCCGTCAACGGAAGAATAGCAAATGGCCCCGAGGACAGGAAGTATTCGTAGGCGACGTGGTTGTGCGGATGCTCCATTTTCACGGTCGCCACGACGGCACTCTGACCGTAATCCCAGCCGATGGTTTTGATGCCCGCGTGTTCGCGCAGCGGCGACTGGCGCCCTTCGGCGGCGACCACCAGCGGCGCGGTCAGCACCTCACCCGTATCGAGCGTCAAAACAACCTGTTCCGGCCTATCCTCGATATTCGCGACCCGGGCGGGCGTAATCAGACGAATTCCGGTGGCGACCACCGCCTCATGCAAGGCAGCGCGTATATGCCGGTTTTCGATCATATAGCCGAGCGGTTCATCCCCCGAACGATCGGAGATTTCCGCCGCGTCGAAATGCAGGAAGAACGGCGACGGTTTTCGGGTCGCCGCACCCGGCAGGTGCGCATCGGTGACCACGATCTCGTTCATCCGGCACGACAGCGGTTCCAGCGCCGCGCCGACACCCAGCGCCTGCCATTGGCGAAAGCACGAATAGGCGATCGCCGAGGCCCGGCCGTCATAGGTCGTCTCGACCTGCGCGGTCAGCGGCATTCGCTCGACCATCACCACGTCCAGCCCGCCTTTAGCGAGCGCCAGAGCGGCGGTCATACCGGCCATACCGGCCCCTACGATGATGATGTCGTGTCGCGTGTTCATGCGGCTGTTTTAGACCTCTGCGTCGCGCGCCGCATTAAATTTATTTCAGTAGCCTCGATTTGCCGCAGCCCGTAAACAGGATGAGCTGTTCGGGAGGGGTTGATGATGACGATGACGCGCCGCTGGCACCTAAAGGGCTGGCTCGCTGCGGCGGGCATGGCGGCCACGCCGGTATTCGCCGCCGCACCGTTTAACGGTACATGGTCCGGCACGCTGATCGCGGGCGCGACGCGGCTGATCCTGCGTCTGGTCATCGACGACACCACCGCCACGCTGTTCAGCGTCAGCCAGGGCAATGGCCGCATCCCGGCCAGTTCGATGGCTATCGAAGGCCGCACCATTACCCTCACATTCACCGCCATCAAGGCGACGTTCGAGGGCACACTGAGCGATAACGACCACATAGAGGGCACCTTCTTTCAGGGGGCGCCCCTGCCGCTGCGCTTCAATCGCGGCGATGTGCCGGAACCGGTGGCCGAGCCGACCTTCCCGGCCCTGACGCCTGAGATTTTGAACGACAAACGCATGGCGGCCTATACCCCGGCCATGGGCGCGGGCTGGTCGAAGGGCACCTATTCCGGCCTGTTCGTCAAAGGGGCGCGGTCGAGCGACGACGAGATCGCGGCCCAGCCCGAAGACCAGTGGCATTGGGGATCAATCACCAAATCGATGACCGCCACCCTGTGTGCCCGGATGGTCGAGGCGGGCGTCATCGATTGGCAAACCACCGTCGGTAAGGTTCTGGGTGCGAAGACGGCCGGGCCCTATGCTCAGGCGACGCTGGTGCATCTCCTCAGCCACCGCGCGGGCCTGCAACCCAATCTCGATCTGATGAACGCCGTCTTCTACAGCCGCGATCCTTTGCCCGATGCCCGCGACGAGCGGCGCAAATGGGCCCTGGCGGCGTTGAAACAAAAGCCTGTCGGCCCGGTCGGCAAGCAGAATGTCTATAGCAATAATGGCTACATCGTCGCTGGCGCCATGCTGGAAACCCTGACCGGAAAAGCGTGGGAAGCCCTGATGCAGCAGGAGGTTTTCACGCCTCTGGCTATCGAAAATGCGGGCTTCGGCGCGCCCGGACGTCCCGGGCAGATCGACCAGCCGCTGGGTCACGCGGTGCAGGGCCATAACCGCAAGCCCATGCCGGTCGGCCCGAAAAGCGCCAACGACAATCCGGTCGCACTGGGCCCCGCAGGCCGCGTTCACATGCCGATCGCCTCGATGCTCACCTATCTCAGGGCGCACCGCGACCGGCCTGCGACCTTCCTCAGGGCTGAAAGCTGGGCCGCGCTGCATACACCGCATTTCGGCGACGACTACGCGCTCGGCTGGGTCGTGCGGCCCGACGGCAGCCTGTGGCACAATGGGTCGAATACCATGTGGTACGCCGAGGTGCTGGTCGACGTCAAAACCGGCACCGTCGCCTGCGCGACCGCCAATGACTTCGCGCCGGATACTCAGAAGGCGGTCGGCGAGGTGCTGATGTCAGCCCGCGCCGCCGCCCTTGCCGATGTAGTTTAAGGGGCAATATCGATCAGCTGGATCTTGAACACCAGCACGGCATTGGGCGGGATCGGCCCCATGCCTGCTTCGCCATAGCCCAGTTCGGCCGGCACATAGAGCTCCCAGGTCTCGCCCTTCTTCATCTCGGGGATGGCGATCTTCCACGCCTCGACCAGACCGTCCAGCGCGAAGGCCGCCGGGGCCCCGCGTTCGAAGCTCGAATCGAAGACATTGCCGTCGAGAGTCTTGCCCTCATAGTGGACCTTGACCGTATCGCGCACCGAGGGCTTCGGGGCGTTCGGGTCACTGGCCGGGGTCAGAACCTTGTACATCAGGCCCTTGGGCAGTTTCTGCACACCCGGTTCCTTCGCCTTGGCGTCGAGGAAGGTCTTGCCCGCCGCCGCATTGGCCGCCAGCACCGCCGGGTCTTCCTTTTTCCCACAGGCCGTCAGAGACAGGGTGGACACAAGCGCCGCGGCTAAAAGAACAGATTTCAACATCGCCATTCTCCGTATCAATCCATCCGCAGCGCGTAGCCGGTGGCCCGCAGCGCTTCGGAAATTTCATGGGCGTGGCGCGCGTCCTGCGTTTCCACCAGGATGTCGAATTCCGCGCCCTTGGCCGGGACGTCAAGGACGAGGCGGTTGTGCGCCACATCGACGATATTGCCGCCCTTGCGCGAGATCACGTCGGCCATAAGCGTCAGCATACCCGGACGGTCGTCACCCAGAATGCGATAGGTGACCAGACGCTTTTCACGCACCAGTTCGCGTTGCAGCACCGAGGCCAGCAGGCGCATGTCGATATTGCCGCCGCACAGGATCAGGCCGACCTTTTGCCCCTCGAACTTTTCCGGATACCGCATCACGGCAGCCAGACCGGCCGCACCCGCGCCTTCGGCCACGGTTTTTTCGATATTCACATAGGCGGCGATGGCGCGTTCGAAATCGGCCTCGTCGATAACCAGTACGTCGTCGACCAGCGGATTGGCGACGTCGTAGCTGAGATTGCCGACTTCCTTGACGGCGATGCCCTCGGCGATGGTCGAGCCGCCCGACGGCGTGTTCAGCCCGCGGCGCTTGGCGGCGAACGACGGATACATCGAGGCTTCGACGCCGATGACCTTGATCCACGGCTTGAGCGCCTTGGCGGCGACCGCCATGCCCGCGACCAGACCGCCGCCGCCGATCGGCACGATCAGCACGTCGAGGTCCGGCACGGCGTCGAGCATCTCAAGCGCCACCGTGCCCTGACCCGCCATGACGTCGTAGTCGTTGAACGGGTGGATATAGACGGCGCCCGCCTCTTCGCAGACGCGCTGCGCATAGGCCGAGGATTCGTCGAAATTGGCGCCTTCGATCACCACGCGGGCGCCGAAGCCCTGCGTCTTCTGCACCTTCACGAAGGGCGTGCCGTGCGGCATGACGATAGTTGCGGGAATCCCCAGACGCGTGGCGTGGTAGGCAATGCCCTGCGCGTGATTGCCGGCCGAGGCCGCATAGACGCCGCGCGCCCGCTCGTCCTCGGACAGGGTCATCAGCTTGTTGAGCGCACCGCGTTCCTTGAACGCCGAGGTATATTGCTGGTTTTCGTATTTAATCCAGAGCTGCGCGCGCGTCATGGCGCTGAGCTTCTGCGAATAGGCGCAGGGCGTATTGAGCACATGGCCGCTGATCCGTTCGGCGGCATCCTGGATATTCTGTAAACTGACGCTCATAGTCTCGGCATTCTCTTGAAAACTCAGCGCTCCTTACCAGAGGTATGTCGGACGCCAAAGCCAAAATCAGGAACCCATGAAAAAAGCACGGAAAGCCGTAATTTTTAATACAGTTTCATTTGTAATTATTTTATATATTTTGAAAATCAAGAAACCCAATGTGACGCATTTTTAGTCCATATTCGATTTTCAACAATATCCAACTTGCTGAAATAAGCCTATAAGACGCAATATGCGATATTCCGGTTTGACGAAAGCCGCCCAAAATGACCCATTCTGATCTTTCCTTCTATTCGCCTGCTACGCACGGTTTCGTCCGCATAGCTTGCGTCACGCCGAAGGTGCATATCGCCGACCCAAAGGCCAATCTGAAAGAGCATCTGGCCCTGATAAAGCGCGCCGAACGTCACGGCGCCGATCTGGTCGTCTTTCCCGAATTAAGCCTGACCGGTTACACGCTGGATGAACTGTTCAATCAACAGGTCTTGCTTGATGGTGCGCTTTCGGCACTTTCGGAACTGTCCAACCTGTCCGGCGCCTACCGCTGTACGATCGTCGTCGGCCTGCCGCTAAGGATTGGCCATGCGCTCTACAATTGCGCCGCCGTGATCCACAGAGGCCGATGTCTTGGTATTGTTCCGAAAACCTACCTGCCCAATTACCGTGAATATTACGAAAAGCGCTATTTTGCTTCAGGGGCCGATCTGATTGAGGCAGGCATACGCGTCAACGGATCAGGTGTGCCTGTCGATGCCCGGTTTGTTTTTCATGCCAACGGATTCGAGGCTTTCACGTTCGGCGTTGAAATCTGCGAAGACCTGTGGTCGCCGGTAACGCCGTCAACCGATATGGCTTTGAACGGGGCCAACATCATCGTCAATCTGTCGGCCTCCAATGTACTCATCGGCAAGTCTCGCGCCCGCAAAGCCTTGTGTGCGGCTACGTCCGAGCGCCTGATCTGTGCCTACGCCTATTCGGCATCAGGTCCTGGGGAATCGACCACCGACCTTGCCTGGGATGGCCAGTCGCTGGTTTACGAACTGGGAGAGCTGATAGCCGAGGGCGAACGGTTCACGTCGGATTCTATCGTGCTGGCCGACATAGACGTCGAACGGATTGCCTTGGAACGGCAACGCAACGGCACATTCAATGATGCTGTCCAGAACAAAAACAGCATAGGGCACGGGACAAGCTTCGACTACTTACCCCACGAACTAACGGACTTTCACCGCCCGGTGGATCGCTTCCCCTATGTGCCGAACGACCGCGAACGGCTCGACGAAGATTGCTACGAGGCCTTCAATATTCAGGTCCACGGCCTGATGCAGCGGCTGGAAAGCACGAAGACGCAAAAGGTCGTTATCGGCATTTCCGGCGGGCTCGACTCGACCCACGCCCTGATCGTCACCGCCAAGGCCTTCGACCGGCTGGGCCTGCCGCGTGAAAATATTCAGGGCTATACCATGCCGGGGTTCGGGACTTCGACGGGCTCGAAATCCGACGCGCACAAGCTGATGAAGGCGTTAGGCATTACCGCGCACGAGCTCGATATCCGCCCCGCGGCCAAGCGAATGCTGATGGATATCGGCCACCCCTATTCACGCGGCGAAGCGGTCTACGACGTCAATTTCGAAAACGTGCAGGCCGGTTTGCGCACCGACTTTCTGTTTCGTCTGGCGGGCGAGCACAAGGGCTTCGTCATCGGCACCGGCGACCTGTCGGAACTGGCGCTCGGCTGGTGCACCTATGGCGTCGGCGACCATATGAGCCACTACAACGTCAATTGCGGCGCGCCGAAAACCCTGATCCAGCATCTGATCCGCTGGGCCGCCAAGACCGAGTTCGACCCTAAGGCGGCGCGTATCCTGCGCTCGGTACTGGAGCGCGAAATCTCGCCGGAGCTGGTCCCTATCGGCGCGGCGGGCGAGGTGCAGAAGACCGAGGACAAGGTCGGTCCCTATGAGCTTCAGGACTTCACCCTCTATTATCTGACCCGTTACGGCTTGAAACCGTCGAAGATCGCCTTCCTGGCCTATCAGGCTTGGAAGGACGCGGAGGCGGGCGACTGGCCGCCCGATTTCCCCGAGCACAAGCGCCGCGCCTATACGATCGGCGAGATCAGAAAGTGGGCCGAGGTCTTCCTGTTCCGCTTCTTCACGATTTCGCAGTTCAAGCGTTCTGCCGTGCCGAACGGCCCCAAGCTGATTTCCGGCGGGGCGTTGAGCCCGCGCGGCGACTGGCGCGCGCCGTCGGATGCCACCGCGACCCTGTGGCTAGAGGAACTCAGGTCGCGGGTGCCAGATAGCTGAGACTTGACACGCACGTCGCATCGATAGACACCCGGAACCCAAGTAAGGACACGGATCATGCGTTACCTCGTCACCGGCACCGCCGGCTTTATCGGCTTTCATCTCGCCCATCGACTGCTGCGCGACGGCCATGAGGTGCATGGCTTCGATGGCATGACCCACTACTACAATCCGCGCCTGAAAGAGGCGCGTCTGGCGGAACTGGCGCAGTTTCCAGCCTTTACGCAGCATATCGGGATGCTCGAAGACCGCGCCGCGATCGAGGCCGCGTTCAATGCGTCAAAGCCTGAGGTCGTCGTCCATCTGGCGGCGCAGGCGGGCGTGCGCTATTCGCTCGAAAACCCCAAGGCCTATCTCGATTCCAACCTCGTGGGCTCGTTCAATATCATCGAACTGTCCAAGCTGCACGGCATCCAGCACCTGATGCTGGCCTCGACCTCGTCCGTATATGGCGCCAACCCGTCGATCCCGTTCCGTGAAACCGACAAGACCGACGAGCCCCTGACCTTCTACGCCGCCACCAAGAAGTCGACCGAGCTGATGGCGCATGCCTACGCGCATCTGTACAAGGTGCCGACGACGGCCTTTCGCTTCTTTACGGTCTATGGCCCGTGGGGTCGTCCGGACATGGCGCTGTTCAAGTTCGTCAAGGCGGCTTTGGAAGGTCGCGAGGTCGAAATCTACGGCGAAGGCAAGATGTCGCGCGACTTCACCTTTATCGACGACCTGATCGAAGCCATTGTGCGCCTGTGCGCCATCGCACCGTCCGAAGCCAACCGCGTCGCGGGCGACACCCTCTCGCATCAGGCCCCCTTCCGCGCCATCAATATCGGCGGCGGTCAGCCGGTCGGCCTGCTCGATTTTGTCGATACGGTCGAGGTCGCCCTGCAAACTAAAGGCATGAACTCGGCGCTGAAACGCAGGATGCTGCCGATGCAGAAGGGCGACGTCCCGCGCACCTACGCCGCGCCGGACCTGCTTCAGGCCCTGACCGGCTATTGTCCGTCCACGGATTTGAAAACCGGCGTTCAGGCGTTCGTCGACTGGTATATCGACAAACGCCCGCTGTTCGAGGACTGATATTCACCCTGAGGTGGCAAATGACACGCAAAATGCCCTGTAACGACGCGCCGATACCGGAAACGCCTGAGAAGCAAAGCCTGCAAGAATTCACTACAGGCAAACCGGCTTCGTGGGATGACTTTTTCGATGCGCCGGGTATCGACTTAGAAGACCGCGAGCAACCGCCTTTGTAAGGCTAAATCCCGAATAAACGCTCACGCTCCGCCAGATTGCGGACCGAGATGTTCATATCCGTCACCAGCCCGTTAGCGATCGAATAGACCCAGCCGTGGATCGCCAGAGGCTGGCCTTCGCGCCAGGCATTGAGGATGATCGGATTGGTCGCCACGTTACGGACCTGCGAAATGACGTTCAGTTCGCACAGACGATCGACGCGGGCATCCTGCGACGAACAGGCGTCCAGTTCGTGGCGGTGTTCGTGCGCCACGTCGCGGATCGGCGACAGCCAGTGATCGATCAGGCCGTGATCGGTCGACTCGATCGAGGCGCGCACCCCGCCGCAGCCATAGTGCCCGACGACCAGCACGTGTTTGATCTTGAGCACATGCACCGCATATTGCAGCACGCTCAGATAGTTGGCGTCCTGCGGCGGGGCAAGGTTGGCGACGTTGCGGTGAACGAACAGCTCGCCCGGGTCGAGATTGACGATCTCATTGGCCGGCACGCGCGAGTCGGAACAGCCGATCCACAAATATTCGGGGTTTTGCTGACGGACCAGACGCGAAAAGAAATCCGGATCGACGCGCGTCTTTTCCCGCGCCCAGTTACGGTTATTCTCGATCAGATTCTGCACCATGTCCGGCTCCGTCGTCATCTGGCTTAACCCCTCTCGTGTGTTGCACCGCATAAAACCCGCAGGCCCACGGATCAAGCCTTTTTACGTCAGGCCTGACCGAACAGGGGCGCAAGAAACAGCCAGATGGCGCTTATACCGGCATCGAGTTTCTGACCCGCGCCGGAAAACGAGCCCGTGTAGAGGTAGAGGATCAGCACGATCACCCCGATCAGACCCAGAGCGGCCTCCAGCGCGGCGATCAGGGCCTTGCCCGGTTCGATGCGCTTTTGCGGCGCATAGGTGTCCTTGGCATCGATCATGGTTCCCTCCCCAAAGCGCATCCAAAAAGTGTGAAGCGGTTTTTGGAATTAAATGCGCGTCAACCCAATATCCATTAAGCTTAACGCAAAAGCCCGCACGGCCAAACGCAAAAATAACAACGGCCGCACAAAGCCCCTTGTCAGGACAGGCCGCTTCGATCAAATGGCGGGCCCAAATCTCTGATAAGAAACGGACAGGGACGTCACATGGCCAAAAAGCCCAAACCGCCGGTCATTGAAGCCCCTAAGGCGGGCCTGAAAACCATCGTCGCGGCGTCTGCCGCCGGTACGACGTTCGAATGGTACGATTTCTTCATCTTCGGTGCCCTGACCTCGATCATCACGAAGAATTTCTTCACCGGGCTCGATGATACGACCGGCATGATCCTGGCGTTGCTGACCTTTGCGCTGGGTTTCCTGTCGCGGCCCATCGGCGCGCTGATCTTCGGCCATATCGGTGACCGCAAAGGCCGCAAGGGGACGTTCCTCTATACGATCCTGCTGATGGGGGCGGCGACCGTGCTGATCGGTTTCCTGCCAACCTATGGTCAGGCCGGGATATTTGCCCCCCTGCTGCTGGTGGGACTGCGCATCCTTCAGGGCATCGCCATGGGTGGCGAATACGGCGGCGCGGCGATCTATGTCGCCGAACACGCGCCGTCGCACCGTCGCGGCACCTATACGGCGTGGATTCAGTCGTCCGCCTCGTTCGGCCTCGTTGCCGCGCTGGCTACCGTCCTGATCACGCGTTCTGTCGTCGGCGAAGACGCCTTTGCCGACTGGGGCTGGCGCATCCCGTTCATCGTCTCGACCCTGCTGCTGGTCGTCTCGGTCTATATCCGCGCCAAGACCGCCGAAAGCCCGGCCTTCAAGGCCCTGCACGACGCCGGTGCCGTGTCGAAAGCCCCCTTTAAGGAAGCCTTCGGTCAATGGTCGAACCTGCGTCAGGTCCTGATCGCCCTGTTCGGCTTCATGATGGCGCAGGGCGTCGTATGGTACACGACCTTCTTCTACACGCAGGTGTTTCTGGAAAAGAGCGTGCGGCTGGAACCGGCGATCATCAACTGGCTGGTCATGGGCACTTCGATCCTCAGCTCGTTTCTGTATGTCATGTGGGGCGCGATTTCCGACCGCATCGGCCGGAAAAAGGTGATGGTCTTCGGTATCGCTCTGGCCGTTGTCGGCTTCTTCCCCGGCTTCCACCTGCTTGCCAAATTCGCCAATCCGGAGCTGGACGCTGCGGTTCAACGCACCCCCGTCGTCATCTTCGCCGACCCACGCACCTGCACCGTGCAGTTCGACCCGGTCGGCAAGGCGCAGTTCACCTCGTCCTGCGATCTGGCCAAGGCCCTGGTTACCGCTCAGGGCGTCCCCTATGTCAGCAAACCCGCCGAACCGGGCGCCAAAGCCGCCACGGTTCAGATCGGCAATGCGGCCCTGGCCGTCAATTCGGGCAAGGATCTGAGCAAGGACGAGCTGAAAACGCTGAAAACCAATGCCACCACCGACCTCAAGGCCGCGCTGAAAGCCGCCGGTTATCCGGAAAAGGCCGATCCGAAAAAAGCCAATCTGTGGGGCGTGTTCCTCGTCCTGTGCGGCTTTACCATCGGGGCGACGGCGCTCTATGGTCCCATGGCCTCGGCACTGGTCGAGATGTTCCCGACGCGGGTGCGCTATACGGCGCTCAGCCTGCCCTACAATATCGGCACCGGCTGGTTCGGCGGGCTTTTGCCGGCCATCTGCTTCGCTATGGTCGCCGGATCGGGCAATATCTTCTACGGTCTGTGGTATCCCGTGATCATCGGGGCCATTGCGGTCGTGGTCTGCGTGGTCTTCATGAAAGAGACCCACGGTCGCGACCTCAATTCTATTGAGTAAAGCCTTCGAACGCATAGGGATTCAAGAACTGCCGCTCCCACATCAGGTTGCGGTCGATCTCGCTCAGTTGCGCCTCGTCGCAGACGGTGTGCCACTGCGCCCGGATGGTCGTGACCTGCGCGTCGATCAGGGCCTTCGCGGCCTCGCGTGTTAATTGGAAATTGCTCGCGGCATCGAGGCAGACGGATAACCGGCTCTGGCGGTTATCACCGATGATGAGCATGGCCTGCGTCGCCTCATTACCCGTGCGGCCCTGCGGGCAGATATCGTAGGCGGGCGTCAGGGTCAGGCGTGACCCGTCCCAGAAGGCCGCGTGATTGCGGGCATGGTCGTCGGTATTGCCGCTGAGGATATTGAACACCAGCCGCCCGAACAGTTCGCGCAGGGTCTGACCCGGGTTGGTGAACCGGTGGCGGATATGTTCGCACAGATCCTCATAGCTGGCGTAGCGCGCCATCATCTCGTCCAGCCCGAAAATAGTCAGGGCCGAAACGTGCAGTTTCCGCGTCCAGCCGCTTTCGATGCGGTGGCGGTCAAAGCGCTCGATCAGCAACACGTCCTTGCCCGCGGCGTTGAGCAATTGCACCGGCGCGACGTCGAGGCCGACGCGTTCGGCCAGCCGCATGGCGACATATTCACCGCGCACCACATCGAAGACGTCGGATTTGGAAGAGAACTTGGCGATGAACTTGTGCTCGCCCTCCATCACCTTGCCCTTGGGCCGCGCGCCGCCGATCGAGTCGCCGTGGAACAGGGCCTGCTCCAGTTCCGGCGTCAGGGGCACGCCCTGCTCGACCTGCTCGGCGGCCGCCATCAGATCTTCGATGGTCGGCGTCCCGCGTTCGCGCGCCACAAACGCCGTCGGTGAACGCTGGAAATCGAGCGCGCCGATGCGATCGGAGCCCGATTCCAGCATATAGGTCAGCTCATCCAGTTGCGTGACATCGATGGCGTCGCGCTTCTTGCCGAATTTACGGTTGATGATGACGCGCCGCCCCCAAGCGTCCGGCGCGCCATCGCGCAGGCATCCCGGCATGGAGAGACCCGGCAATAGCGGTAGCGGTCCCGGCTGCAATGGCAGCTCCGGCCCGTAAAGCGAAATGGCGTCGGGGCGCTCCAGATAGGAGCGGCCATAGTTGAACTGAAGCTCCTCGCCGACGCGAAACAGCCGTCCGGCCACGACCGGTTTGGTGGCGCCCGGCAACCACGTCCAGACGAAGGCTTCTGTGATCGGCTCTGGTTCAGAAGTCATCGTTTATCACCGGTTTGGGGCGGCGCACCGTCTTCGGCAGCAGGGTCAGGCGCGATTCGACATCGTTGATTTGCAGGGTCAGCCCGCCGCGTTCCGGCGTGAACAGAGGTACTCCGGCGATGGTCGCCGCTTCAAACACCGCCCCGATGGCGCAACCCGGATCGCCGCGCTCGATGCGTTGCAGAAGGGTGCGCGAAATTCCGGCGCGTTCGGACAGTTCCTGCGTGGTAATCTTGCGCTCGATGCGCGCCATGCGGATCATCTGCCCCAGAAGCATCAGGGCTTCCCGGCTGTAGCGCGAATAGGCACGGTCGGAGACTTGCGGCATATTGATCCATTAATGATGCAAGAATAAATAATATGGATCATTTATAAATCAAAATTGTAAATATGCAATTATGGCCGTGCGTTATGTGCAATAGCCCGAACGCGGACCTGACTGCGGCTGATGACACCGTCGGCATCAACGACGCTAACCTCGTAGAAACCCTCTGCTTCGGGCCGCCAGTCGAGCCGCCCGGTTTCATCCGGCAAGAGGGGCTGACCGTTGACGTACCAGCTCAACGGCCCCTTGCCGCGCGCCGAGGGTTTCAGTCCGCGCACGACCGACAGCTTGCCGCCGATGGTCGTTGCCTCGACATAGACCACGGCCTTGTCCGGCGGGAACAGGATCGAGGCCCCGTTTTGCGCCGGTTTCAGGGCTTTCAACGCCTCGGGTGCGGCGGCGGGCGTCAGGGCCTGCGGCGCTTGCGAAGGGGCATTAATCTGATCGAAAACATCGAACAGGAGGGGCGCCGAGGCCTCGCGCCCGGTCTGATCGACGCGCGACCCGCCATCGGGTCGTCCGGTCCACACCAGAACCACATACCCCCCGGCCACTCCGACCGCCAAGGCGTCACGGAAACCGTAGGACGTACCGGTCTTATAGGCCGGACGATTGGCCGTTTTCATGAGGTGCGCCGGCAGGCGTCCGGCGGGCGGCGGTGTTTCGCGCAGGATGCTGATCACGCGAGATGCCGCGTCGGCCTGCATCAGGCGTTGCCCGCCGCGGGTGAGGTTCTGCCTGGCGTCTGCCTCGGTCCAGACCAGCGGCTTGATCAGACCCTTGTCACCAAGCCCGGTATAGAGCAGGGCCAGATCGTCGAGTTTGATTCCAGCCCCGCCCAGCGCAATGGCCAGACCGGCGTCCTTATAGCCCTCCTTGGGTCGCCGCAGTCGCACACCTACCCCATCCAACCGCGACTCGAACGCACCGACGCCGATGCGATTCAGCACCGCCACAGCGGGCACATTGAGCGAATGGGTCAGAGCTTCCTTAGCCGAGACTTCACCGTGGAACACCTTATCGAAGTTTTCCGGCTGATAGTCGCCAAAGCGCGTCGCCACGTCCATCAGACGCGTGTCTGGCGCGATGATCCCCTCCTCGAAGCCGAAGCCGTAGATAAAGGGTTTCAGCGTCGATCCCGGCGAACGCATGGCCTGCACCATGTCGATCCAGCCGCCCGCACGGTCCAACCCACCCGAACCGACACTGGCCCGTACAGCGCGGGTCTTGACCTCGATGACAAGGATCGCCGCCGAGGAATTGGGCCCCTGTGCGATGGCCGTCTGCCGTGCCAGAGTCTCCAGACGCGCCTGTAAGGGCGCATCGAGCGTGGTGACCACCGTCGCCTGTAACCCCTTGGCCTCAGCCGCCAGCCGTCCGGCCGCGTGCCACGCCAAGGCGGGGAAACTGAACCGCTTGACGACCATCGGTTCGGTTTGCGCCTCGCTGACCTGCGACGGCGCGATGATCCCCTTTTGCGCCATGCGTCCCAGCACGAGGTTGCGCGCGGCCATGGCGCGTTCCGGATGGCGGTCGGGGCGGCGCGCTTCGGGGGCCTGTGGGAGGGCTATCAGCAAGGCCTGTTCGCCGAGCGTCAGGCTTTCCGGCTCATGCCCGAAATAGGACAACGACGCCGCGCGCACCCCTTCGAGATTGCCGCCATAGGGGGCAAGCGTCAGATAAAGCGACAGGATTTCGCGCTTGGAGTAGCGCGCCTCCAGTTGCCACGCCCGACCGACCTCGATCAGTTTCGACAAGTAGTTGCGCGGCTTCGGCTCCAGCAGCCGCGCGGTCTGCATGGTGATGGTCGAGCCGCCCGAGACGATGCCGCCCGCACTGACATTCGAGCCGAGCGCCCGCGCAATGGCGATCAGATCAACGCCCTGATGCCACCAGAAACGCTCATCCTCGACCTTCAGCAGATTGCGGATAAAGGTCTTATCGGTGCGCTCCAGATCGGCGCGAATGCGCCACGTCCCGCCCCTGACCGGCAAGGCCCTCAGCCACGCCCCATTGTGATCCAAGGCCACAGCGGACGCCTCTCTGGCCCGCGACATGTCCGGCGGCAGGATCAGATCGACCACGCACACCACGACCTGAAGCGCCAGAAACGCAATCAGCGGCTTGATCAATTTGCGACCTAAAGAACTCACCCGAACGCTTACTTTTTTTGTTTTGTTTTTAGATAAAATCGCCCCACCAGCATGAGCCCCATAAACAAAACCATTTCCAGCCGTGAGGACCAGTCCGGCAGGAAAAATAATGATGTGGCACCAATCACCAGAAGAATGATCAACCCTTCTTTTCGCACAATAAAATCTAAAGCGCTTTTCACAGACTAACCCCTCACCCTAACCCTCTCCCCGCAAGCAGGGAGAGGGGACTTTTCACCGCGCCGAAACGGTCAGGCGACCACCGCCGGTACGAGCATAGAGATCGTTCCGGTACAGGTCCTTCACCTCGGCACCGGGGAGGTAGTAATCCCCCGGCGTCACGGCCCGCGCCACATAGGCCATGGCGAATCCACTATTGGCCGAAACATCCAAGGCCGCCACGTAGCGATCGTCTCGCGCCTCCTGCACATCGACGGCGCTCAGATCGCCGACGAAGCGGAACGGTCCGTTCTGAGCGTCGTCGCGCGACAGGGTCATCTCGATCTCGAACCCGGCCGGCAGCGCGTCATCGACCACGATCGGCCGCGTTTCGGCGTAGTTCGTCCGCCCACTGATCAGAACCAGCACCTTCTGCCCCTGGCCGATCTGCGACGGGTCGATCCGCTGGCCTTGCAAGGTGTAATAGGCCTTGTCGATCGTGTAGCCTTTCGCCTCGGCGGGCGGCGCGTTGATCGGCACACCGGTCACGGTGATCGTCCGCCAGATCGGGCCGGAGCCGTTATTGGTGAACTTCGCATCCTTGATCGCCGCCACATTGAAGCGTTGCAGTTTTGCATTCGCCGCATCGACCGCCGTCACGCCTTCGCCCTTGATCTTTACCGGTCCGGCGGCGTCCAGCATCCGGCTGGCGGCCTTGAGGACCTGCGCCTGCTCCTGCGTGTTCATGGCGTCGGGGCCTTTGACGTTGCGTTCCAGCAGCGGGATCAGACCCTTGGCGATTTCGGTTTCCCCGGCTTCAAAGGCCAGAGCGATCACCGCCGCCACGTCGCGCAGCGGCGACTGATACCAGTCATAGGTGGCCTTATAGCCAAGGTTTTGCGACGCCTGACGCAGCGCCGAGCGGGCACGGGCCTTGTCGCCCATCAGGGCCAGAGCCGCGCCGACCTGTGCCTTGGCGACCGGCGAGCGCTCGGACTTGAACTGCACGTCGTGATACCAGCGCAGGCGGGCCAGATCGCCCGATCCACCCTTGGCCAGCACATAGAGCGCATAGGCCGAGGCGCGCGAGCGGATTTCCGCCGACACGGCCTTGGCCGCCGGCGCCGTCCACCACGGGCCTTCATCGACCTTGAGGCGGTACGACACCGAGGTGAAGCCTTCCGGTTTCGACAGGTCGCGCATGGCGTTCATCGCCTTATCGAGCGCATCCTGCGGCACATAGATGCCGCGTTTTTTCGCTTCGACGAGGAAGTCGGTGGCATAGGCCCCGATCCAGCCCTCGGCCTCACCATCCCCGGCACGCCACAGACCGAACGCCCCGTCTTCGGATTGGCGGTCGAGAATCTTGTTGACCGCCGCCTTGATGATGCCGTCGGCGCGCGCCGCATTGACGCCCTGACCGGGCGTGACGTAGAGCCACGGATAGGCCGCCGAGACGATTTGTTCCGTACACCCATAGGGGTAGCGGTTGAGCGCCGCCGCGATAGGGGCCGGATCGACACCACGGAACGGCGAATAGGAGACCTGAACCGTCGCCGAACCGGGTTGCAACCCGTTCAGCAGGTCGGCCGGAAGAGTGTAGGCAGTACCCGCCGCCTGTTGGGCCGTAAAGGTCCGCGTCTGCGGCCCCCAGCCCATGCGGGTCTGGATCTGGTAATCCTCATCGAAGCCATAACCTTGCCCATTGAGCGCCAGATTGATCTTCGAGACGCCGACCGTGGCGGGCGCTTCGATCAGGATTCCCTCCTGAACGCGTTGACCCTGCCCGATATTGAAGGCCTTCTTGAAGGCGGTGACGAGGCCGTTGAAACCCTTGACCACCGTGTCGTACAGACCCGGCTTGCCCTCTACATTGTTCAGTTCCAACGTCGCAAAGGCCTTGTCGCCCGGCGCGAGGAAGCGCGGCAAGGCCAGTTCGGCGACCACCGGCTGACGGACGGTCAGCTTGTCTTCGCTTGAGCCCACGGCCTCGTCGGTCCAGGCGACCGCCATGACCTTGAGCTCGCCATTAAACTTGCCCACCGGCAGGCGGATATGGGCCGTACCGTCGAAGCCGGTATTGACGACGCCGGACCACAGGGCGACCGTCTTGATCGGCGTGGTGGTCAGGCCGTCGCCGCCGATCTGATCGCCGCCGAAGACATCCGCCGGAGCCCCCATGTTCGGGTCGAGCAGACGGCCATAGTCGTCGCGATATTCCAGCCCCAGGGCGCGCTTGCCGAAATAGAAGCCGACCGGATCAGGGGTTTTGAACTTGGTCAGGTTGATGATGCCCTGATCGACCACGGCGACCGAAACCCGCGCGGTCTTGCCCAGACCTGCACCACCGACCTTGACCGGCACCTCGACAAAGGCTTGCCCTGATTTCGAAAAGTCGGGTTTCAGCACCTTGTCCTTCAGGTCGAGCTTGACCTCCAGCTTGCGGCCCTTCGGATCGAGCGGCACATAGATCAGCCCCATGGCGCGGCGCGGTTTCGACGACTCGACCGGGTCGCGCGGCTGCACGACGCTGACCATGATATAGGCCCCGCCGCCCCAGCGGGCATCGGTTTTCAGGCGGATGGTCGTGCCGTTGTCACCGACGCTGACCGTTTTCAGATCGATCAGCCTGTCATTGGCGACCGCGATCTGTGCCTCACCCTTGTAGGGTGATTTGAGCGTCAGGCTGATTGTGTCGCCCTGCCCGTAGGTCTGCGACCCGGCGGTCAAGCGCACGAAATCTGGCGCTTCGGTGCCCTCGGACGACGAACCCCAGCCGGAGGCAAAACGGATCACGGTTTTCGCGCCGGTCGAGCTTTGAGTGACCTCAAGACGATAATCGCCCCAGTCGAGATTGCGATCGAAGGTCAAACCGTTGGCCGTCAGGTCGTAATCCTTATCAGATACAACCACGTCTTTCGACGTCCGGCGCCAGTTCCAGCGACCGTCCTGCTGATACCAGTCGTAGTTCCAGTTTTCCGCAATCAGACGAACCTTGACACCCTTGGCCTCGGTCTTGTCGCCCTTGGCATTCAGGCCGATGATGTTGATCACCGTTTTGGGCGTATTGCCGCCTTTAGCGTCCTGCGTATCGAGCTTGACGCCGAAATAGACCGGTTTTGTCCGGATACGGAGCGTCTCGACCTCATTGACCGGACGTCCGCCCGGTTCGAACACCGAGGCGGTCATCAGAACGCTCAAAGGCTGGTCCGTATCGTAGCTGGAATTGAACGGCAGGATGGCGTTACCGTCGGCATCGGTCGCCGTTTGCGGCAGATCGACATACTGCTCCTCGAACGGCGTCTGTTCGTTGCCGAAGCGGTAGTCCCTGAACTTCGGGAACGGATTGTGGTCGGCGCGGACGCGGGCCGAACCGGACACCTCAAGCCCCGAACCGGTCGCCCCATAGAGGAAGCGCGCATTGACCTGCACGGCGCGCGTCTCATTCAGCGCCGTCAGCGGGCGCTCGGCATCGGCCTTGACGTCGACGCCGAGACGCTGGGGCGCGAAGTCTTCGACCGCGAAGCCGATAGTGCCCTGATCGTCGTCGATACCCTCGATGAGCAGCTTGGCCCGCCACTGCCCGCGCGGCGCCGATTTCGGCAGACCGATATTGGCGGTGGCAAAACCTTGCGGCGTCTTGGCGAAGGGGTAACGGAAGGCTTCGACGCCCGACGGACGATAGATAACCAGCGCGCCTTTGCGGTCCTTGATCGCCTTGCCGTCCGGGTCGCGGACCATGGCCACCAGACGCACGGTCTCACCGGGGCGATAGATGCCACGATCGGTATAGAGGAAGCCGTCGATCAGGGCCTTGGCCGTGCGCCCATCGGTCAGCTTTTCATCCGAACGCCCGCCGACACCCTGCGACGAGAAATCCATCGGCGAAGCATTGAGATCGGTCGCCGTAAAATCCTCGGCGGGGCCATAGGCCATGATCATGCGCGCGGCGAGAGCGTCCTCGCCCTTGAGCAGGGCCTTGTCGAAATGAACGCGGCCATCGGCTGTCGATTGCGCGGCCGACAGTTCCTCGCCGTTCTGCGCCACCAGGGTCACCTTGACGCCGCCCATCGGTTTAGCGGTCTTCAGCGAGCGTACCACCACATCGACGCCGTTCGACCCGGTATAGGTGGTCAGGGCCATGTCGGTGAACAGAATCCAGCGTCGGGCCTGTGCGGGCTGATCGCTTTCCTTCTTGTCGCGACCACCCGAAGCGTCGCGCACCTTGACCACATAGGCCCCCGGCTTGAGGTCGCGCAGCACGGCACCGAGCGGGAAGACCGTTGTCACGCGCTCACCGGCATTGCCCGCGACGCGGACCTTACCGGTCCAAACCTTGT
The DNA here is from genome assembly GCF_028550415.1 of Asticcacaulis aquaticus. GTDB lineage: Bacteria > Pseudomonadota > Alphaproteobacteria > Caulobacterales > Caulobacteraceae > Asticcacaulis > Asticcacaulis aquaticus. The sequence goes on along the minus strand of NZ_JAQQKX010000004.1, from coordinate 260,721 downwards.
AGCCTTCGCCGCGCGGGCTGTCCTCGTCCCAGTCGTAATCATATTCGCCTTCCGGCGTCGGATCGGGCGAGGAGATCGACTTACGCACCAGATTGCGATCACCGACGCGCCAGACCTCGAACGCGAGCGTCGAAACGTTCAGGCTTTCAACCGCCACGCCGTCGGCCTCTTCGCGTGGCAGAATGACGCCATTGCCGGCAAAGCCCACATAGGGCGGCTTTTCACCGAAGCTGAAATCGACATCGGCGTTCTGTTTCAGGGTGTCCTTGCCCGCCGACGGCAGGCCTTTGAGCAGGGTCACGCGACGGTCTGTGAAGCCGAAACCGCCGACGCATAGTTCAGAATCCTTCACCGTTACGGCGGGTGCCGACGGCAGTTCCGGCGACACCATCACGTAGTCGCCATAGGATTTCGACGAATCGAGCGGTCTGGAGAATTCGATACAGGCCTTGGGGGACGCCCCCGACGTATCAAGCCTTTGTTTCCATACGGCGAATCCTGCCGGTTTCGCGCCGCCCGCGCGCGGGGCGTTCTTGTCGCGCACCTTGCCGAAGATCGTGCCCAGTGTTTCGGTAATGGGGATAGCACCGTCCTTGGCACCGGGCTTGAACCCGCCTTCGGTCGCTTTGGCGGTCAGGAAGCCTACGCAAAAACCGGAAATCAGAACGGCAGCAGCGCCGGTGATAACGGTACGGTTACGCCAGTCGAACATGGGCAAAGCCCCCCAATTCCCTGAATGCTATTTCCGGGAGTATGGACACAATCTGCGGCCGCGTAAAAGCCCCAAAAGAGGGGGGATTTATAAGTTATTGCGAAGGCGCGTTTACGCTTTTGTTAAAATTGCGATAAGGTTAAGACTTTCGTAAAGGATGCAGCCTAACCCTCGGTCATACGAGGTCGTATCTTGATCGATATCTGTATAGAAAGCCGCCTGTTTTGAGTCAGTTTTCCCGTGTGCTGGCCCTGGTCGTTGACGATAACCACTATATGCGGGTTATCGTCTGTACCATGCTGCGTGCCATGGGGATCGTCCATATCCGCGAGGCCTCCGACGGGGCCGAAGCGCTGGAAATCGTGCGCGACTGGCGGCCCGACGTGATCATCACCGATCTGGTCATGGAAACTATCGACGGTATCGAAATGACGCGCCTGATCCGCACCGGTTCCGACAGCCCGCACCCCTATGTGCCGATCATCATGATGACCGGCCACACCGACCGCAACCATGTGATCGCCGCCCGTGACGCCGGGGTCAACGAGTTCGTCGCCAAGCCGCTGACGGCCCGCGCCCTGATCGACCGCATGAAAAGCGTCATCGATAACGAACGCGCCTGGGTCAAGTCGACCGCCTATACCGGTCCCGACCGCCGCCGCAAACGCGCCAACGACTATAAGGGCCCGTTCCGCCGCGCCTCCGATAAGGCGATGATGGGGTAACCACAATGCGGTCATATTGAAACCGCAGTTGCCGGTCCTTATATCGCGGCAATACCCCCCTCCGGAGTCCGTGGTCATGCGTTCCGTTCTGCTTGCTGTTACAACCCTTGCCGCCTTCGCCTCCAGCGTCTTCGCACAGGACGTCATCGAGCCCAAAAGCAAGCCGTCGTTCGGCGATCGCCTCAAGCAGATGACGCCTCAGGAGCGTGACGCCGAACTGAACCGCATCTTCAACGAATTCGATAAAAACCGCGACGGCCACATTACCGTCGACGAAGCCCCGCACCTGCCGCCGGAACCGGGTCAGGCCGTCAATCCCGCCGCCGAGATCGAGGACGCGAAGTTTTTCATTTCGCTTTACGACACCAATGAAGACCGAAAGGTCTCCTTAAGCGAATACCGCGCCAAGGCCGCCGCCATGTTGCTGGGTCTGGGCGATACCGACAAGGCGATACGCGAAAAAATGCCGCAGGACCGCAAATAGAAACTTAAGTGTCGCCAAGGCCGCGCCGCTGGTTTAAAACCTCCCGCATGAGCGAAGATGCCCCCACCACAGAGTCCGTGAAAACCTCGCCTTTCGGCTTCCGCGACGTCGAAGCGAAGGAAAAGGTCAACCTCGTCCACGGCGTGTTCAAATCGGTCGCGGCCAAATACGACCTGATGAACGATGTCATGTCGGTGGGCGTGCACCATCTGTGGAAAGACGCGGCCTGCGCCAAGCTCAACCCGCAACCGGGCGAAGTCATCCTCGATGTCGCGGGCGGCACTGGCGACATTGCCCGCCGTCTGGCCAAGCTGGCCCGCGCCGCCAGGGCCCGGCGGGGCGGCACATCGACCGAAATCCGCATCATCGACTATAATCAGGCGATGATCGAAGCCGGGATCGAAAAGGGCAGCGAGCCGGAAATCAGCTGGTCGGTCGGCGACGCCATGAACCTGGCCATCCCAGACAATTCGGTCGACGCCTACATCATCTCGTTCGGCATCCGCAACGTCTCGGACGTACAGGGTGCGCTGAACGAGGCCAAGCGCGTGCTGAAACCCGGCGGGCGCTTCTTCTGCCTCGAATTTTCGCACGCCACGACCGGTCTGGTCGAAAGCGTCTACGAGACCTACGCCTTCAAGGTCATCCCCTTCATGGGGCAGTTGGTCGCTGGAGACCGCGACTCGTATCAATACCTTGTCGAGAGCATCAAGCGCTTCCCCGATCAGGACACCTTCGCCAGCATGATGCGCACGGCGGGCTTCTCGCGCGTCAGCTACACCAACTTCACCGGTGGCGTCTGCGCCCTGCATCAGGGCTGGGCCTAACCCGGTGATTGGGTCGTTCATCCGCCTGATCCGGACCGGCTTCTTGCTGCTGCGCGAGGACGTGCTGATCCCGCGCGAACTGTCGCACCACCTCAATCCGGCAACCCGGTTTTTCGCCGCCACCCTGCGCTTTTTCTTCGCCCACCGCGGGCCGCAGCCGCGTGTCGGCCTGCGCTATGCCCGCGCGTTCGAGAGCCTCGGCCCCGCCTTCATCAAGCTGGGGCAGGTTCTGTCGACACGCGGCGATATCTTCGGCGACGAATTTATCCGCGATCTGGCGCACCTCAAGGATCAGTTGCCGCCGTTCGATCAGGCGACCGCCAAACGCCTGATCGAAGAGGCGCTGGAACAACCGGTCGAGAGCATTTTCATCGAATTCGGTGAGGTCATCGGCGCGGCGTCTATCGCGCAGGCCCACCGCGCCATCCTGAAAGACGGCCGCAAGGTTGCGGTCAAGGTGCTGCGTCCGCGCATCGAGCAGATCATCGCCGACGATATCGCCATGATGACGCTGGCGGCCAAGCTGATCGCCTTTTTCGCCCCGGCCACGCGGCGTCTGGAGCCCGAAGCCTTTGTCGGCACGGTAGCGCAGTCGCTGCTGCTGGAACTCGACCTGCGGCTTGAGGCCTCCGCCGCGGATGAACTGGGCGCGATCATCAATGCCGAGCCCTATATGTCAGCCCCGAAGATCGTCTGGCACTACGTCGCCAAGCGCGCTCTGGTTATCGAATGGGCCCCCGGCATCCCTCTGAGCCGCCCCGAAGCCCTGACCCAGCCCGGTCTTGAGCCCAAGGCCATGGCCGATAACCTGATCCGGGCCTTTCTGTCGCAGGCCCTGAACCACGGGGTCTTCCACGCCGACCTGCACGAGGGCAACCTCTTCTGTCAGGCCCCCGACAAGCTGACCGCCATCGATTTCGGCATCGTCGGACGATTGAAACCGCCGGAACAGCTCTATCTGGCCGAGATGCTGTGGGGCTTCCTGCGCCGCAACTACCGCCGCGTCGCCGAGGTCCATTTCGAGGCCGGTTACGTGCCGAAACACCATGATGTCGCCGCCTTCGCTCAGGCCCTGCGCGCCGTCGGTGAGCCCGTTCTGGGCCGCGCCGCGACGGAGGTGTCGATGGGCCGTCTGCTGGGGCAGCTGTTCGACATCACCGCGCAGTTCGACATGCACCTGCGCCCCGAACTGGTCCTGCTGCAAAAGACGATGGTCAGCGTCGAAGGCGTGGCGCGGCGTCTCTATCCCGAACACGATATCTGGGAAGCCGCCCGCCCGGTGGTGCAGGAGTTCATCACCAAGGAACTGTCGCCGCTGGCCGAGGCCCGCCGCCTGATCGACAAGGTCGTCGCGCGGTTGAAGGACGACGAACCCAAGGCCGATCCGCTGGCCCAGCTTCAGATCGCCACCCTGCGCTCGGAACTCAGCCACAGCCGGGCGATTTCGACGCTGGCGCTGATTGCGTCGGCTCTGGCACTGGGGACGATGGTCTGGATGGCGGTGTTTTAACCTCACCAAAAGAACTCCGTCTTCATTCGTCATTTTTGCACCATTTGACGATTGTGTATTTTTGTGTAAAATTACACAAAAGGAGTTATTTGGTATGAGATACAACATTTCTCTCGAAGAGAGTGTAGCTAAAATATTAGATGCGAAGGCAGATGAATTGGGCCTCTCACGCTCTGCCTACATCTCGCAATTGGTTATGAAAAATAGCGACACTCATCCTTATAGTTACGCACTTTATAAATTTCAGGCGGCAATTAGACGCCTCATGTGCTCGGACAGCTTTCCTATACGTATGCAGAAAGCTAGGGAGAACCTTTCTGGTTTAATTTACGAGCAGCATTTGCCACCAAAAGCTTTAGCGCGTTTTAAACAACTAGAAGAAATCATTAGTGAAAAAGCAGTCGACGATGGTTCAGGTTATGGAAGTTGGTTCACTGCTGCAAAAAATATGGACGACTTTGAAGAAGCCGAGATTTTAAATGGTTTAAGTACAATTTACTCGGAGCTTATTGAGTTATCATCGTAAGTAGCAATCCGGCCCCGTTATGGGGTCGAGGGGTCCGTGACCCCTCGCCTTGAGACCTAAAAGAAAAGGCGACCCCTTAACGGGATCGCCTTTTCTTTTAGTCTTAGAAGATGAAGGGGCCGCAGGCCCCTTCGACCCCCTTAGTCGCGACGCGGGCGGCGCGGACGGCGTTCACGCTTTTCGCCGCCTTCCGATTCCGACTCGTTCGATTCCGGCTCTTCACCAGCCGCCACGCGGGCCGCTTTTTCAGCCGCCAGCTTTTCCGTCAGGTCTTCGCCGGTTTCCTGATCGACAACCTTCATCGACAGCTTGGTCTTGCCGCGATCGTCGAAGCCGAGGAACTTCACCTTCACTTCGTCGCCTTCGCTCAGGACGTCCGAGGTCTTGCCGACCTTTTCGTTCTTGATCTGCGAGATGTGGACGAGGCCGTCCTTGGCACCGAAGAAGTTCACGAACGCGCCGAAATCGACGACCTTCACGACCTTGCCCTTATAGATGGCGCCAACTTCCGGCTCAGAGGCAATCGACTTGATCCAGTCGCGCGCGGCGTCGATCTTCGATTGTTCCGAAGCGGCGATCTTGATGGTGCCGTCTTCGCCGATATCGATCTTGGCGCCGGTCTTTTCCACGATTTCGCGGATGACCTTGCCGCCCGAACCGATGACTTCACGGATCTTGTCGGTCGGGATCTTGATCGTTTCGATCTTGGGCGCGAACTCACCCAGCTCTTCGCGGGCGCCGGAGATGGCCTTGTTCATTTCGCCGAGGATGTGCAGACGGCCTTCGTTGGCCTGACGCAGCGCCTTGGTCATGATCTCCTCGGTGATGCCCGGAACCTTGATGTCCATTTGCAGCGAGGTGATGCCGTTGACGGTGCCCGCGACCTTGAAGTCCATGTCGCCGAGGTGATCTTCGTCACCCAGGATGTCCGACAGAACCGCATAGCCGTCCTTTTCGAGGATCAGGCCCATGGCGATACCCGATACCGGCGACTTCAGCGGCACGCCGGCGTCCATCAGGGCCAGCGAGGTGCCGCAGACGGTCGCCATCGAGGACGAGCCGTTCGACTCGGTGATTTCCGAGACGACGCGCAGCGTATAGGGGAATTCTTCCGCCGACGGCAGCATCGGACGGATGGCGCGCCAGGCGAGCTTGCCGTGGCCGATTTCGCGGCGGCCGGGCGAGCCCATGCGGCCGGTTTCGCCGACGCTGTACGGAGGGAAGTTATAGTGGAGAAGGAACTTCTCCTTGTAGGTGCCTTCCAGCGCATCGATGAACTGCTCGTCTTCGCCGGTGCCGAGCGTGGCAACGACCAGAGCTTGCGTCTCACCGCGGGTGAACAGGGCCGAACCGTGGGTGCGCGGCAGGATGCCGACTTCCGAGACGATCTGACGGACCTTGTCGACGGCACGACCGTCAACGCGGCGGCCGTGGTCGATGATGTCGCGGCGCAGGACGTCGGCTTCGCATTCCTTGAAGGCCGAACCGAAGACAGCGGCTTCGACGCCGTCCGGGTTTTCTTCGGTCTTCACGAGGGCGGCAGCGGCCTTCTTCTTGGCTTCACCAACGGCGTTGCGGCGCTCTTCCTTGGCCTTGTGGCCGTAGGCGGCGATGATGTCCGGACCGACGAGGCCCTTGATCTGCGTGACGACGTCCGAGAAATCTTCGGCTTCGAATTCGAAGGGTTCCTTGGCGGCGTGGTCGGCCAGCTCGATGATCGCGTCGATGACCGGCTGCATACCGGCGTGGGCGAACATCAGGGCGCCGAGCATCTTGTCTTCCGACAGTTCCTGCGCTTCGGATTCGACCATCATCAGGGCGTCCTGCGTACCGGCAACGACGAGGTCGAGCGAGGACTCCTTGGATTGGTCAAGGGTGGGGTTGAGGACGTATTCGTCGTTGATATAGGCGACGCGGGCGGCGCCGACGGGGCCCATGAACGGCACGCCCGACAGGGTCAGGGCGGCGGAGGCGGCGACGAGGCCCAGAATATCCGGATCGTTTTCCATGTCGTGCGACAGGACGGTTACGACGACCTGAACTTCGTTCTTGAAGCCCTTGACGAACAGCGGGCGGATCGGACGGTCGATCAGGCGCGAAACGAGCGTTTCCTTTTCCGACGGACGGCCTTCGCGCTTGAAGTAACCACCGGGGATCTTGCCGGCGGCGAAGGTCTTTTCCTGATAGTTGACGGTCAGCGGGAAGAAGTCCTGACCCGGCTTCGGCGCGCGGGCGTAAACGACGGTGGCCAGAACGGTGGTTTCACCGTAGGTGGCGAGGACGGCGGCGTCAGCCTGACGGGCGATGCGGCCGGTTTCGAGCGTCAGCTTGCGGCCACCCCACTCGATCGTTTTTCTTTTGATATCGAACATGTATTTTCTTTCTGTCACCCGCAGGCCCATTCCTGCCGGGCTTTAAGTCTGTGAGGCCCGATCAGTTCGGGAAGGGGCCCTGTTTGCAGACGGCAAAGGATTTTGCCGCTGAGATTCGCCGTTCAGGCGAGGTATATCATACGATCAGGGCCCGACACTCTGTGTCAGGCCCTGACGTTTAGTAAGACTTAGCGACGCAGACCCAGGGTCTCGACGATCGCCTGATAGCGCGCCACGTCGGTGTTCTTGAGGTAGTCAAGAAGACGGCGACGCTGCGAAACCATTTTCAGGAGGCCGCGGCGGCTGTGGTTGTCTTTCTTGTGACCCTTGAAGTGCTCGGTCAGGTTGGCGATACGCTCGGAGAGGATCGCAATCTGGACTTCTGCCCCGCCCGTGTCGCCTTCGCTACGGCCGTGGGTCTTGATCAGTTCGGCTTTACGCTCGACAGTGATCGACATCGTATGCTCCTTTTCGCAGGGTCTATGCCGCTGCCTAAGAGTTGAGGTTAAGGATGCGCGTGGGGTAAAATTGCCCCAAACGCAATTCGCCCAAAGCCACGATCTGACCGTCCTTGTGCGCCCAGAGGGTGCGCCCGTGCTCTGATTTTCCCGATTGTGCTCGGATTTTCAAAGCCGCCTCCGCCGTTTCCGTGCGGGAGAAGGACAGGGCGATATCGCGACCCTGTTTGAGCTTAGCGGCCTCGTCTTCCGTCACAGGCAGCGCCGGGATGTCGTCCAGCGCCGTCTCAACGGCAAGCAAAGCCTCGAAAGCGGCGTCTCTATGCCTCAAATCCTCAAGCTTTTCCACCCCTGAGGACAAATTTAAATTGAAACCACCGACCTGTTCACGGCGCAAAACGCTGACCACGCCCAGCACGCCAAGTTCAAGCGCCAGATCGCGGGCGATGGAGCGGACATAGGTGCCCTTGCCGCAGTGGAGGCGGAACTCGGCCTCGTCGTCGGAGACCATGCGTTCCAGCGTCAGGTCGTGCACGGCGACAGGCCGCGTTTCCAGCTCGAACTCGACGCCTTCGCGGGCGAGGTCATAGGCGCGCTTGCCATCGATCTTGATCGCGGAAAAGGCGGGCGGGGCCTGTTCGATCTCACCGATGAACACCGGCAGGATGTCGCGGATTTCGGCCTCGGTCGGGCGCAGGTCGTTTTGCTCCAGCACCTCGCCTTCAAGGTCGTAGCTGGCGGTGCGCAAACCCCAGCGGACGGTGAAGCGATAGACCTTGTCGGCTTCCATCAGATACGGCACGGTCTTCGTCGCTTCGCCCAGCGCGATCGGCAGGATGCCCGAGGCCAGGGGATCGAGCGTCCCGGCGTGACCGGCTTTCTGCGCGTTATAGAGGCGCTTGATGAAGCTGACAGCCTGAGTCGAGCCCATGCCGAGCGGCTTGTCGAAACAGACCCAGCCGCTGACCTCGTCGCCTTTTTTCTTGCGTGCCATGTTTTACCTTGTGGTCGGTTGCGGCGTGAACGGAAGGCCCCCACCACCACATCTCAATCGCTACGCGATCTCGTGCGGTCCCCCTCCCCGACCGTTTTCTTTGCGTGGATAAACCGAGAAACGGTCAGGGAGGTATGAAGGAAGATACTCCTTATCAATACCTCCCTGCCGTCAGCGCTTCAGATAACACACAAAGAAAGGCGGCGGGGAGGGGGACCGCACGACGCCGCGTTTACGCGGCTAGATGCGGTGGTGGGGGCCAATGACCCTCAGCGCTCAGTCCTCGTCCTCATCGTCCGAATGCCGCAGATCGCGCGCAATTTCCGGACGCAGGAACAGGGCATCGATGCGCGCCGCCTCATTGAAGCTCTCGTCGTGCAGGAATCGCAGGTCCGGCGTGAACTTCATGTCGATCATCCGCCCCAGAATGCCGCGCAGATACTTGGCATGACGGTTGAGTGCCTCGACCGCCGGGGCGATCTTGTCCTTGGAAATGGTCACACCGCCAAGGCCAGCCCCCAGCGGTTCGACGAACACGGTGGCGTGGCGCAGGTCCGGCGAGCAGCGCACTTCGGTGATGGTGATCGACACGCCCTGCAGGGCTTCGTCGTGCAGTTCTTCTTCGCGCAGGATCTCGACCAGCGCGTGACGGACCAGTTCGCCCGCGCGCAACTGGCGCTGGGACGGTCCAAGGGTTTCGGCCTTGTGACCCTTACCCGATTTGTGAGTTTCGCGTTTCATCCGCGCTGTATAAGCTTTTTTCGCAGATTTTCTATCGAAATCTATCCGCCGACAAAGCCGCGCAACGGGACATAGAGCCCCAGCCGGTTCCACGCCGCCGTCTGCATCAGGGTCCGCAGCCACGTCACATAGGCCTGCGCCATGGCGAACGACAGTTGCGCATAGGCCATGACCATGCGCGTGACCGCATCGTGTTCAGGCTCATTGACGGGCGCTTCCACGACCTCGACCGGCTGAAATTTCAGCGGTTCGGCCTCCGGTTCGGGCACCACCGTAAACCCATCGAGCATATGCGAGAGATAGGCACTCAGGCCTTCGCCGTCATAGGTATTGAGCGCGGCCTCGGCCTGAACCTGACGACCCGCGTCGTGGGCATAATAGGCGAGAATAGCCTGACACACCGCCACGTCGTAGCAATACTGACGCCGGCCCTGATAGGTCAGGATCGTATGGGCGGCGGCGCGTTCTTCATTGACCGCCGCCAGACGCGTCTTGATCGTCTGGATGCGCGGTTTATCGAGCATCCAGTCACGACTGATCGTACCGATGTGGGCGTTTTGCACGCCACACAACCGCGCCAGACCGCGCTGCGTCAGGTAATGCGACCCATCCGACAGACGCCCCATGCCGATGCCGTTCACCTCGGCATACTGCACGATATAGAGGTTCGAGGCCGGCGTTTTCACCCGGCGTTTGCGTGTCGATGCGGTCTTGGCCTTCGGCATGTCTGAACCCTCCCGGACCCGGACATTGCAACGCGAAGGCGATCTTCGCAAGTGCGAAATCAGCGAAAGACGCCTAATTAAAAACGATGGTTTTGCCGCCATTGATGATGACGCGCCGTTCCGCATGCCAGGTCACCGCGCGCGCCAGCACCCGGGCTTCGATATCCTGCCCGATGGCGACCAGTTGCTCCGGCGTGTGCCCGTGGTTCACGCGCTGCACGTCCTGCTCGATGATCGGGCCTTCGTCGAGGTCGGACGTCACATAGTGCGCCGTCGCGCCGATGATCTTCACGCCGCGCTGATGCGCCTGATGGTAGGGCTTGGCGCCCTTGAACGACGGCAGGAACGAGTGGTGGATATTGATGCACTTGCCCGACAGGGTACGGCTCATCTCGTCCGACAGTATCTGCATGTAGCGCGCCAGCACCACCAGATCGGCCTTGTGCTCATCGATCAGGCTCAGGAACTGCGCCTCCTGCTCGGCCTTGGTGTCCTTCGTGATCGGCAGATGCACATAGGGCAGGCCGTTCCACTCGACAAATGACCGCATGTCCTCGTGATTCGACATCACCGCTGCGATTTCGACCGGCAGCAAGCCCGAGCGCCAGCGATGCAGAAGCTCGTACAGGCAATGGCCGAACTTCGATACAGCTATAATCACACGCGGGCGAACGCTGAGATTATGGATGTCCCATTCCATGCTGAAGCGGTGCGCGATCGGCTTGAAGCCTTCGCGCAGGATCGACATCGGCGGCATTCGCGGCCCGGCCTGTTTGAACACCACGCGGACATAGAACATGTCACCGCCCGCGTCGTTGAACTGATTGGATTCAACAATCGAAATGTCGTTGTCGTTCAGATAGCCCGACACCGCCGCGACGATACCGCGCGTATCGGGGCATTTGATGATCAGGACGTAATGGGACGGGTCGAAAAAGGTCGTATCGGGCACAAGCGCATTCCAGAGGTTTGTCCCGCTATAGCAGGTAAATCTTGCGAAAAGTCAAAGGTTACAAATGAAAGAAAAAGGTGTGGGGTCACAGACCCCACACCCCATAACTGTCAGAGACACCCAAGCCCCAAAAGCATTCGGCCCGAAACAAGGCCGGGCCAAATCCTTTTGATAGACTAGAGAGTCCGCTTGATCTCTTCGACCGTAAAGCACTCGATGAAGTCCCCGGCCTTGAGGTCCTGGAAGCCATTGAACGCCATACCGCATTCCTGACCCACGACCACCGAATTGACCTCGTCCTTGAAGCGCTTGAGCGTCGAGAGGACGCCCATTTCCTGAATAACAACGTTGTCGCGCAGGATACGGACGCGGGCGCCCTTTTCCACGCGGCCTTCGGTAACCCGGCAGCCGGCGATCTTACCGACCTTCGAGATGTCGAACACCTGAAGCACCTCGGCATTGCCGAGGAAGGTTTCGCGCTGGATCGGCGCCAGCATGCCCGACAGAACGCCCTTGATGTCGTCGATCAGGTCGTAGATGATCGCGTAGTAACGGATTTCCACGCCTTCGCGTTCGGCCAGATCGCGCGCCTGCTTCGAGGCCCGGACGTTGAAACCGATGATCGGCGAGTTCGAGCCCTTGGCCAGTTGCACGTCGGACTCGGTGATCGCACCGGCACCCGAATGGATGATACGGGCGCGAACTTCGTCGTTGCCAACCTTTTCCAGCGAGCCGATGATCGCTTCGGCGGAACCCTGCACGTCGGCCTTGACGATGAGCTGAAGCTCCTTGACCTTCTTTTCGGCCAGCTTCGACATCATGTCGGTCAACGACACGGCGCCCACCGGGGCCATCGTCTTTTCACGCTTCACGCGCAGACGATACTCGGTGATTTCACGGGCGCGCGCATCGCTTTCGACCACGGCGAAGGCTTCACCGGGATCGGGCGCGGCGTCAAGGCCGAGGATTTCCACCGGCTGCGACGGACCCGCTTCGGGTAGTTGCGCGTTGCGTTCGTCGATCAGGGCGCGGACGCGGCCCCACGACGCACCGGCCACGATGATGTCGCCGCGCTTGAGCGTACCGCGCTTGACTAGAACCGTCGCCACCGGGCCACGGCCCTTGTCGAGCTTGGCTTCGATGACCACGCCTTCGGCGGTGCGGTCCGGATTGGCGCGCAGGTCGAGGACTTCGGCCTGCAGCAGGATGGCTTCGATCAGGTTGTCGAGGCCCTGACCCGTCTTGGCCGAGACTTCGATGATCTGCGTGTCGCCACCCAGCGCTTCGACGACGACTTCGTATTGCAGAAGTTCGTTGATGACGCGCTGCGGATTGGCGTCCGGCTTGTCCATCTTGTTGACAGCCACGATCATCGGGGTTTTGGCCGCGCGAGCGTGGTTGATGGCTTCGATGGTCTGCGGCATGACACCGTCATCGGCCGCCACGACCAGCACCACGATGTCGGTCACGTTCGCACCACGGGCACGCATGGCCGAGAAGGCGGCGTGGCCCGGCGTATCGAGGAAGGTGACGCGGTCGCCCGACGGCACCTTGATCTGATAGGCGCCGATATGCTGGGTGATGCCCCCGGCTTCGCCCGAGGCGACGTCTTCCTTGCGCAGGGCGTCGAGCAGCGAGGTCTTACCGTGGTCGACGTGACCCATGATGGCGACGACCGGCGGACGAACGATGGTATCGTCGTCGTGGTCTTCGGCATCGATGAAGCCTTCCATGACGTCGGCTTCAGACACGCGCTTGACGGTATGGCCGAATTCGGTGGCCACCAGTTCGGCGGTATCGGAATCGATCACGTCGTTGATCTTGAGCATCATGCCCTGCTTCATCAGCATCTTGATGATGTCGACGGCGCGGACAGCCATACGGTTGGACAGTTCCTGAACCGTGATGACATCGGGGATGACGACATCACGCGACACGCGGGCCTGTTCGGTCGTCGTGCCCTTGCGCTTTTCGCGTTCACGCTCACGCGCCCGGCGGACCGAGGCCAGCGAACGCATGCGGTCGGCGGCACCCTCGTCGTCACCGACAACGGCTTGCAGGGTCAGGCGGCCTTCGCGGCGCTTGGGCTCACCGCGGGTCTGCGAGACGGCCTTGGTCGGCGCGCCGGCCTTGCCGCGCTTGTTGCGATCATCGTCGTCACCGGCACGAGCACCCAGCGGGCGACCGGCGGGCGTGCCGCGCGAAGAGCGGATACGGTCGACTTCGGACACCGACGGGGCGTTCGGGGCGACACCGGCGGGGGCACGCGGCGGACGCGGCGAATTGGCCGAGTAACGAACGGTTTCACCGGCGGGACGCGGACCACGGTCGCCCTGAGGACGGGGTCCACGATCGCCCTGAGGACGATCGCCTTGCGGGCGGTCACGATTGCCATCACGATTGAATGGCGGGCGGTCGCCTTGCGGACGATCACGGTTGAACGGCGGACGATCGCCCTGAGGACGGTCACCCTGCGGACGCGGGGTGCGCTCACCATAGTTGCCTTGCGGACGGTCACCTTGGGGGCGCGGCGTACGTTCGCCATAGTTACCCTGGGGGCGATCACCTTGCGGACGGTCGCGGTTAAACGGCGGACGGTCGCCCTGAGGACGGGGACGGTCGCCGTATTGACCTTGCGGACGTTCCGTGCGCGGACCACGATCGTCGCGGAAGCCTTCACGATGACCTTCGCGCGGCGCGCGCTGGGCCGGACGCGACAGAGCTTCTTCGATAGGGCTCTTTTGAACGGGTTGCGGCGCGGGCTCGGCCGCGCGCGGCGCTTCGACCGGGGCCGAAGGCGCAGCCGGTGCCGGTTGAGCCGGTTGCGGCGCAGGCTCGGCGGCGCGACGCGCGGCCTCTTCACGGGCGCGGACTTCGGCAGCGCGACGGGCATCGGCTTCGCGGCGTTCCTGATCCTGACGGGCGGCCTCGACGACGCGGTTGCGGCGTTCGACCTCTTCCTGGCGCAGACCACCGAGGTTACCACCAGCGGCTTGCGGACGCGGAGCCGGACGCGGACCGTTGTTTTGCGGCTGACCCGACGGCGCACCTTGCGGACGCGGCTTGGCCAGATTGCTGTCGGCGGTCGGACGCGGCGCGGCGTTCGCGCTGCCCGGAGCGCCCGGCGGCGGCGTGCCGATACGGCGCTTGGTTTCCACCACCACCGTCTTCGAACGCCCGTGGCTGAAGCTCTGCTTTACGGTGCCGGTGGACACGTTTCCACCGGTCCGCGGCTTGAGGCTCAGCGGCGCGCGGGTATTGTCGCCCTTTTGGGCATCGGTCTTATCGTCTTTCGGGTCGCTCATTCAGCTTGCTTACTTAAACCTTGATGAAACCGCGATCGGTTTCGTTTCGGACAAATTCGGAATACGAAAATGGGGCCGTGAAAATTCACCGCCCTGATAGTCGCATTCTCAACTCAATTAAAGGGCCTTTCGCGCCATTTCGCAGGAAACAGCGGTTGGAACCCGCTCAGGCGCGTAATCTCTTTCGAAAAGGCCTGAGACCGACGCCCTTCGACAATGGCGGCGTGTATGACATTTTCCAGTCCCAAAGCCAAACTCAATTCGTCGTTCGTGAAGATTCCGCAGATATTAACCGGCGGGGTTTGCGAAAATGCGACAGACAGGAGCTTGTTACGACCGTCTTCGGCACCGTCGGCGGCTTCGATCAGCCAGGCGGCCCGGCCAGCGGCGTGAGGCTGGCTCCTGCCTAATTTAAGCGCTGCGGCGACTTTTTCAAACCCCGTCAGCAAATTTCCTTCGCGACGCGCCAGACCGAGCTGATCGAGCACGCGTTTGCGGATCAGGTTCGGCACCATGTCGCTCAGTCCGTCAGGGGCTTTCACCTGACGTTTGGCGGCGCGCGAAAACAGGTTCTTTTTGATGGCCAGCGCCAGACTGTCGGCATCGGCCTTGAGCCATAAACCGCGACCGGGCAGGTTTTCCTTGAGGTCGGGCACGGCAAAACCGTCTGGCGACACGACAAACCGGATCAGGCCGTCACGCGCGAACGCCGTATGCGAGGCGATATCGCGCCGCGTGGTTTCGACAGGCAAGGTCGCATCCTGAGGCGTTTCCGCCTCAGGACTATCTTCGGTCAGATCGACGAGGGTCTCATTGTTCGGAGTCGGCGTCACTGATTTCGCCCTCCTCTTCATAAGACTCTTCGGCTACCTCTTCCGGTGCTTCGATCCAGCCGGCGGCGATACGCGCGTTGAGGATCAGGTTTTCCGCATCCGGCACCGACAGCGAGAAGGCTTCCAGCGCACCGGCGACGCGAACGCGCTCGGCACCGTTCTGTTCAAAACCGCCACGCAGTTCGTCGGTCGCCAGATCAGCGAGATCCTCGACCGTCTTCACGCCGGCTTCGCCCAGAGCGACGGCCATGGCCAGCGTGATACCCGGCACGTTCAGAACCTCGTCTTCGACACCCAGTTCGGTCCGCTTGGCGTTCTGCTCGGCCTGTTCGCGCTCAAGGAAGTCGCGCGCACGGGCTTGCAGTTCCGAGGCCGTGTCTTCGTCGAAGCCTTCGATGACGGCGATCTCGCCCTGATCGACATAGGCCAGATCTTCGACCGTGGTGAAGCCTTCGGTAACTAGCAGCTGGGCGATGACTTCGTCGACATCGAGCGCTTCCTGGAACAGGGCGGTGCGCTCGGCGAATTCTTTCTGACGGCGTTCCGAATCCTGCGACTCGGTGATGATGTCGACCTGCCAGCCGGTCAGCTGCGAGGCCAGACGCACGTTCTGGCCGCGACGGCCGATGGCCAGCGACAGTTGTTCATCCGGCACGACCACTTCGACGCGGTCTTCTTCTTCGTCCAGCACGACCTTCGACACTTCGGCCGGGGCCAGAGCGTTGACGATGAAGGTGGCTTCGTCCGGCGACCACTGGATGATATCGATCTTTTCGTTCTGCAGTTCGGCGACGACGGCCTGAACGCGCGAACCGCGCATACCGACGCAGGCGCCGACCGGATCGATCGAGTTGTCGTTCGACAGAACCGCCATCTTGGCGCGCGAACCGGCGTCACGGGCAACCGACTTGATTTCGATCACGCCGTCATAGACTTCGGGGACTTCCTGCGCGAACAGCTTGGCCATGAAGCCGCCGTGGGCGCGCGACAGCATGATCTGCGGGCCCTTGGTTTCGCGGCGCACGTCGTAGATATAGGCGCGGATGCGGTCATTGACCTGAAAGGCTTCGCGCGGGATCGACTGATCGCGGCGCATGATGCCTTCGCCCCGGCCCAGATCGACGATGACATTGCCGTATTCGACGCGCTTGACGGTGCCGTTGACGATTTCGCCGACGCGGTCCTTGAATTCGTCGTACTGACGGTCGCGCTCGGCTTCGCGCACCTTGTGCGTTACCACCTGACGGGCCATCTGCGACTGGACGCGGCCCAGTTCGAACGGCGGCAGGATTTCCGGATATTCCTTACCGACAAAGGCTTCCTTGTCGTCGCGCAGGGCGTCGGTCAGGGTACGCTGGGCGTATTCGTTCTCGATCTCGTCGTCGGCGACGACCGTCACGTAGCGGGTGATGGTCATTTCGCCGGTGCGCGGATCAACAAAGACGCGGATGTCGTGTTCCGCGCCGTAACGCGAACGGGCGGCCTTTTGCACCGCTTCTTCGATCGAGGCCAGGACGACCGACTTGTCGATCGACTTTTCGCGCGCCACGGCGTCGGCGATTTGCAGCAGTTCCTGACGGTTGGCGCTGATTCCGGTAAAGCTCATGTCACTTTTCCTATTTTAGTTCGGCTTGTTGTCGTCGGATTCGTCATCGAAATCCGCGTCGTCAAAATCGTCGTTATCGGCATCTTCGAAGTCGTCATCCTCTTCGTCGCCGAAGTCCACGTCGTCTTCAAAATCCTCGTCGTCCTCATCCTCTTCCTGATCGCGGCGGGCGGCGGCCTTTTCGGCGCCCAGCTTCATCAGTTCGTCGTTGAGCACCAGCTTGGCGTCGACAATCCACGCGAACGGGATCATCGCGGTGTCTTCTTCGTCCTCAAGGTCGATGGCGATATATTCGCCGTCTTCCGTCCCGGCCAGCGTCCCGCGGAAGCGCTTGCGCCCCTCGGCCAGACGATCGAGCTCCAGACGCGCGACCAGCCCCTGATAGGTGTCGAAATCCTTGAGACGCGTCAGCGGGCGGTCGATGCCAGGCGATGAGACTTCGAGGATGTATTCGCCCGAAATCGGGTCGGTCTCTTCGAGATAGCCCGACACGGCACGCGACAGGCGGGCGCACTGATTGACGCTGATCTCGCCATCGGTCTTGCGCTCGGCCATGATTTGCAGACGACGCGCACCGCCGGGCTTGTTCGAGCCCATCAGGCGCACGCGCACGATGTCGAGGCCCAAAGTTTCGGCAATGGGGTCGAAAGCTTCGATCAGCTTACGGTCTTCGGTGGTTTTCGCGCGCAACAGGTGTTCCTTTGGTTCTTCCGATTGGGCAACAAAAAAGCGGCTGGCCTTCTGAAGGGCCGCCGCCGTGGCCAGTGGCCGTTCGGACGATGTTGGAGCGCTTATAGACCCTTGAGGTCAGATTGCCAAGGTAAAATAAGTTTTAGCCACGGATATACACGGATGCGGCGGCATACCGCCGCTACACGGATGGATCGCAGTAATCCGTGTTCTCACTTGCACGATCCATGGCCAAGTTAAAATTTCACAGGATACAGCGCGAAGTATTCCTCCGGCACATGCAGGGTGAAGACATGACCCGTATAGGTCATCATCATCACATAGGTCACATATCCGCCGATCCCTACCGTCAAAACCAGCAGCATCCACGACACCGGACGCAGGGTTTTCTTGAAGATATCGAACAGGATGCAGCCCATATGAACGAACAGGGCGAAAATCGCCAGCGCATAATAGGGGATCAGGACGTACATCCACCCCGTCTGCATCAGGCCCGCGACGATCAGATAGATATTGCTGTCGAGATTGAACACCTGACGCACAGCAAAGATAAACGCTACGTGGGTCAGGGCGAAAAAGGCGATATAGACGCCTGACGCGGCCTGAAGCTGATGAAGGAAGTCTTTCTTTTTGGCCCAGATTTCGCGCGCCAGCGCCCAACCGGTCAGGATTTGCAGCAAAAAGGCCAGCAGCACGACCATCTCGACCACTGGATGTCGATAGGCCATGCGCGCCACGGTCATGAAGGTGATGTGCGTCTCTAAGTCCTGCAAGCCGATCAGGTGATTGGCCATGTGCAGACACAAAAACGCGAACACGAACCCCGCCGAAACCTTATGCAGGCCTTCCATAACCTCAACACGCCCCCATTAACTATGGTTAACGATGGCGCATTCCGGGCGCGGCGTCCATGCCCGAATGATCGGACAATTACGGCTGTGGTAATTTCGCGTCAGATTCGCGGTTTGCGATAAAAATCAAGAAAAACCGGGGCGCAATCACCCAGCTTTTTCTCTTCGTAGCGGGTGGTGACGTGATCGGCGGGCGGCACGTTCCATTCCGCCGGGGTCTGCGCGGTCCACTCAAAGTCCGGATGCGCCGTCGCGCGCTCCAGCGTCCAGTCGGCATAGTCGGCCCAGTCGGTCGCAAAGCGCAGACGCGCGCCGTCCTTCATGACGCGGGCCAGCGCATCGAGCGTCTCAGTCTGGATGAAACGGCGCTTGTGGTGACGAGCCTTGGGCCACGGATCGGGGAACAGGATGAAGACCTTGTCGACGCTTTCGGCATTGAGCTTGTCGATCACCGGGCGCGCATCACCGGGCATGACGCGGACATTGCTCAGATCCTGCTCTTCGATATGGCGCAGCAGGGAACCGACACCATTGAGGAACGGCTCGAAACCGAGGATCAGGGCTTGCGGATTGCGGCCCGCCTGCGCGGCCAGATGCTCACCGCCCCCGAAACCGATCTCCAGCCACAGTTCCGAGGCACCATTGCGCTCGCCGGTATTGATGGCGTCGATGCGGGCATCGGTGATCTCGATTTCCGGCAGTAGCGTGTCGAACAGGTCAGCCTGACGCGGTTTCAGCGTGCGCGACTTGATGCGTCCAAAGGAGCGCATGGGCCCCCAGGTGGTGGCGGCGGCGGGTGTGGTTTCGTCGGTCATGCTTACCTTCCTTCTCCCTGAGGGAGAAGGTGGCCCATCAGGGCCGGATGAGGGGGAATGGTTGAACCGTGCTCATATCTGACAGTTCCCCCTCACCCCAACCCTCTCCCTCAAGGGAGAGGGGGTTTTACGGATAAGCCGCCCCTTTAAAACGCACCCTTCAGCGCGTCAACCAGATCGGTGCGTTCCCACGAGAAACCACCGTCGGCATCGGGCGTACGGCCGAAGTGGCCATAGGCCGTCGTGCGCTCATAGATCGGCTTGTTCAGACCCAGATGCGTGCGGATGCCGCGCGGCGTCAGACCACCGATCAGTTCCGGCAGGATCGCTTCCAGCTTCGCTTCGTCAACCTGACCCGTGCCATGCGTGTCGACATAGAAGCTGAGCGGCTTCGACACGCCAATGGCGTAGGAGACCTGAAGCGTGCAGCGCTTGGCCAGACCCGCCGCGACGACGTTTTTCGCCAGATAGCGCAGGGCGTAGGCCGCCGAACGGTCGACCTTGGTCGGGTCCTTGCCCGAGAACGCGCCGCCGCCGTGCGGGGCCGCGCCGCCGTAGGTGTCAACGATGATCTTGCGACCGGTCAGGCCGGCATCGCCGTCCGGGCCGCCGATGACGAAGTTGCCGGTCGGGTTGACGTACCATTCGGTTTCCGGCGTCACCATGCCTTCCGGCAGGACGTCGAGGGCATAGGGCTTGATGATCGCTTCGACATCCTTCGGGCTCAGGCCGTCCTTATGCTGATGCGAAACCAGCACCTTGAGGATGCGACTCGGGACGCCGTTTTCGTACTGCACCGTCACCTGCGACTTGGCGTCGGGCTCAAGACGGTGTTCGCCCGCATGACGCGCTTCGGCCAGGCGGCGCAGGATGTTGTGCGACCACTGCAGCGGCGCCGAGGTCAGTTCCGCCGTTTCGTCCGTGGCGTAACCGAACATGATGCCCTGATCGCCCGCGCCTTCGTCCTTATTATGACCGGCGTCGACGCCCTGTGCAATATCGGCGGACTGGGCGTGCAGGTGGCAGGCATAGTCGGCCAGCTTCCAGTGGAAACCCTTCTGCGCGTAGCCGATATCCTTCACCGCGGCGCGGACCTTGTCTTCGAGGCCGTCGATGATGTCGCTGATCTGATCGTCACCGGCGCGAACTTCACCGGCCAGAACGATGCGGTTGGTCGTGACCAGAGTCTCACAGGCGACCCGCGCTTCCGGATCGGCGCGCAGGAAGGCATCGACCACGACGTCGGAAATGCGATCGGCGACCTTGTCCGGGTGGCCTTCGGAGACACTTTCGGAGGTAAAGATATAGGACGGACGCATGGGGGTACTCCGGTTTCGGTTCCCGCCACTCATATAAACATATCTTTATATGATCAAGTCGTTTTGATCATCGTTTTGATTTCCGGGCACGAAAAAGCCCTGTCCGTCCACCTGACAGGGCTTTTCGACTTTCTATCACGAAACCTGAAGGGGGATCAGGCGTCGTCGTCTTCGGCCAGGGCCCGCACCAGTTCGAGAATGCGGCGGCGATGCTTGGCATTCTTGATGCGCGGGAAGGCTTCGGCCAGTTCGATGCCTTCGGTGGTCATCAGGAACCCGTGTACGAACTGCTCGGACTCGGACTCCGAAAAGCCTTCGATGGCCTCGGATTCGCCGTAACCTTCGAAGAAGTAGGCCACCGGGGCCTTGAGCGCGCGGGAGATTTCATAAAGCTTCGAGGCGCTGATGCGGTTGGAGCCGCGTTCGTATTTCTGCACCTGCTGAAAGGTAAGGGCGATGGTTTCCGCCAGACCTTCCTGAGACATCCCCAGAAATTTCCGACGCATTCTTACGCGGGCACCTACATGTAAATCGACCGGATTCGGACTACGGTCCGTTTTTGAGATATCGTCCAACTTTGCCTCTTTTTATACAAGTTTCCGAAGCCAGAAATGCAACTTCGGTATTTCTCGGTTTTGTCCTCGACACCGATCCGGACACCGGCGGCAAGGCGCTCCCTTATTGATTTCTTTTGCTAACCCTTACGAAAGTCGCAATTGCGGTCGGAATCAAGCAAAAAAGACCCACAAGGAACAGGTGCGCGTATCGCGAGAAAGCATAGGGGGTAAGTTTTACCGGTGCCGGAAGAAGCACATCGCGGAAACCGGCTTCCCCGATGTTAATATCTGAACCCTTTATTATACGTCCTAACGGGTCGATCATGGCTGATACACCCGTTGGGGTTGATCTTACCATAGGTAAACCTTCTTCGATAGCACGATAACTCGACAGGTTGAGATGCTGGACCGGACCGGTTGTCGGACCGAACCAGGCATCATTGGAAATATTTACGATCCATTGTGGCCTTTGCGTGTCATCTGTACCCTTGAAGGTTTCAGATGACAGGGCCGGAAACAGACCTTCGTAGCAGATGAGCGGTAAGAACCGCGGTATATCGTCGATTTCTACTGAATGTGTACGCTTCCCGGCGGTGAATCCATCGCCGACATGTACCAATTCTTTGATGCCTACTTTTTCCAGGGTTTTTTCAAAGGGTAAAAACTCGCCGAACGGCACGAGTTTGAATTTCGAATAGGCGACGCGCACCTGAGTTTCACCCGCATGACGATGCAGCGACAGCAGGGAATTTCGCCACACGACGCCTTTTTGCGAATCTATATCCTGATGATAGGCCCCCCACAGGAGCGTTTGATCCTCCCTGAGTAACCCGCCGAAAACTTTTGCAGTTTCAGATTGTGGGTCAAGCAGGTTTTCCGCTGAGTCCGGCAGGGCCCCTTCGGGCCAGATCACGATCCGGGGATAGGGTGGGTTATCACTATTTGTTTCTGATTGTAAAATTTCGCGTTTTACGGGTGCATGAGTCATGGCGGCATAGCCGTCAAGGACGCGCATCAGCGCGCCTTCGGTCCACTTGGCCCGCTGACCGACATTCGGCTGGACGATTCGCACGAGGGTATCGGTCGTGACGACCGAGGTCGTGGCCAGCCTGACCGAGCCATAGATCAGGCCCGCGCACAGTATCGCCGCCGATGTCAGGACGGGTAGCTGTCCGCGCCAGCGCATGCGGAACGATCCCTGCCCCCAAACGGTGACCGCAAGGCTGGAAAACACCGCCACGGTCACCAGGCTCAGGCCGTAAACCCCGAACAGGGCCGCCAGCTGCGACAGGGCCGATCCGGCTTTCCACGTCGCCCCGGCGGGGTTCCACGGAAATCCGGTCAGGATCGTGCCGCGCAACCACTCGAAGCCGCAGAACAGGCCGACAAAAAACAGCCAGCGCAACACATGATCGGGCCGGAAACGGCGATACAGCGCGAACGCCGCGCCCCAGAAGAGCGCGATCCCCGCCGGCAGCAGGGTCACCGCGAACGGCGCCATCCAGCCCTGATTTTCGGCATCGACCAGAAAGGCCTCCGCGACCCAGAAACAGCCGACCAGGAAATAGGCAAAACCGGCCCACCAGCCGATGGCGAAGGCTTTTCGCAGGGGTTTCGGTCCAAGATCCTGATCGAGGCTCCACAGCAGAACCGTGTAGCCGAAAAGCCCCGGCAGGAAACCGAACGGCGGCTGGGCCAGCCCGATCAGCAATCCCATAAGCGCCGCCTGACGTTTGGGCCCCACAAAGCGCCGGTAAAGTCCCAGCGACACGCTCAGCGTTTGGGCGCTCCGTTCCGTCAGGTTCATCAGGCTTCGTCCGTGGTTTGTACAGTGTCCGTCTTATGGCGATGCAGGCGCAAGCGCCGGATATGACGCGCATCCGCATCGATAATTTCGATATCTATGCCGGCCTCGGCATGAGGAATGATCTCACCCATTTCAGGAATCCGGCCCGCCAGAACCGTGACCAGTCCCGCAAGCGTGTCTATCTCTTCCTCGCTGTCTTCGGGATAAAGCGTCAGATCGAGACGCTCTTCAAGCGTTTTCAGTTCGACGCGCCCCCCGACCTCAAGGGTGCCGTCGGGCATCTCGTGCAAGTCGTCGGCCTCTTCGTCGTCGTATTCGTCGGCGATATCACCCACCACCGCTTCGAGCAGGTCTTCGAGCGTAACCAGCCCGTCCGTACCGCCGAATTCATCGATGACCAGCGCCATGTGCGAGCGCTCGACCTGCATCTTGAGCAGCAAATCGGACGCCGACATCGAGCCCGGCACGTAAATCAATTCGCGGCGGATGCGCGACAGAACCGGTTCAGTCCAGTCGGGTGTCTCTCGCCCTTCTTCCGGCGCCAGAATTTTCAGCAAGTCCTTGATGTGGATCAGCCCCACCGGATCATCAAGCGTCTCGCGATAGATGGGCAGGCGCGAATGCTCACTGTCGATGCAGACGCGGATCAGCTCGGCCAGCGTGGCCTGTAGCTCGACGCCGATAATATCGACGCGCGGCGTCATGACATCGGACACGCGCAGATTCTGAAAGGCGCGGGCATGGTCGATGAGGTCGGTCGAGGGGTTTTCCTCGTGCAAACTCAGGCCTTTGTCCTCTTCGGACGGCCCGATCAGGCCGAACAGGTTGAGGAGGGTTTTCTTTGGCTTCGCAGCGGTTATGTCGCTGCTACTGTCAGGCTCCGGCATGGTTTGCATTTATCCAATATTTAAGTATGGGTCGGCGATGCCGAGGCCCTTCAAAATCTGCCGTTCGAGGTCTTCCATTTCCTCAGCTTCGGCGTCGTTCAGGTGATCATAGCCCAGAAGATGCAAGGCCCCATGCACACTCAGGTGCGCCACATGGTCTTTCAGCGTCTTGGACTGTTCCTTCGCCTCGCGCACGCAGGTCTCGAACCCGAAAGCGATGTCGCCCAGATGCGGGTGCATCATGTCGGGCGCGGGAAAGGACAGGACGTTGGTCGGGGCGTTCTTCTGACGGAACTCCTTGTTGAGCGCCTTCATTTCCGCGTCGTCGGTCAGAAGGACGACGATATCGAGCTGCTCTTTCGCCCCCAGATGGGCAAAGGCGGCTTCGATGGCCCCGGTCACCACGCCAGATACCTCCGGCAGGACTTCGGTCCAGTCGTCGTGCTCGACTTCGATATCGATCAGGGGGGCGAAATCAGTCATTCTGTTCACTGTCGTAGGCGCGCACGATCCGCGCGACCAGTTCGTGACGCACCACGTCATCGGCGGTCAGGCGCGAAATCCCGACGCCCTTCACATCGCGCAGCAGGCCGACCGCATGCGCCAGACCCGAGTCCGACGGCCGCGGCAGATCGACCTGCGACGGGTCGCCGGTGACGACCATCTTCGAGCCTTCGCCAAGGCGCGTCAGGACCATCTTCATCTGCTGTTTCGTCGTGTTCTGCGCTTCGTCGACAATGACATAGGCATTGCTCAGCGTCCGCCCGCGCATATAGGCCAGCGGTGCGACCTCGATCTCGTTGCGTTCGCGGCGGCGCTTGAGGCCGTCGGCCCCTAAGATATCGTCAAGCGCCTGCCAGATCGGCATCAGGTACGGATCAACCTTCTCATTGAGGTCGCCGGGCAGGAAGCCGAGCTTTTCACCCGCCTCGACCGCCGGACGCGTAATGACCAGACGATCCACCGCGCCCTTGAGCAGCAGCGACGTGCCGTGCGCCACGGCCATGAAGGTCTTGCCCGAGCCCGCCGGGCCGAGGCCAAACGTCAGGTCGTTGCGCAACAGTTCCTTGTAATAGGCCGCCTGCCCTTCGGTCTTCGGTGCAATCGCGCCCTTACGGCCCATGACGATGACGTGCGATTGCCCATGATGGTCGGCCCAGACGGGGGATTTGCCCGTCGGGTTCTGGATCAGGGTGCGGACATCGACCTCACTGATATCGACGCCTTCGTCGTAGAGTTCCGACAGGGCGTTGATAATGACGTGGGCGCGCTGACGGTCGCGCACCTTGCCCGTCACCTGAAAACCGCCGCCGGGGGTTTCGATCAGGACGTGGTACGCGCCCTCGATCAGCGCCAGATAACGCTGCGACGGGCCTGACAAGGCCAGGACCTTGTCTTCGTCCAGTTCGATGAAGTCGTCCGTGGCTAAGCTCATGCCAGCTCTTCTTTGGCGTAAACCTTTTCCAACTCGCCGATCAGCGAGTTATTGCCCAGCCCGATAATCTTGACCGGCACGATCTGACCGATCAGGTGGGCGGCGTCTTCGGCGAAGACCGAGTGCAGCCACGGCGAGCGGCCGATGGCCTGCTGGTTATGACGGCCCAGTTTCTCGAACAGGACGTCGATGGTCTGACCGACCAGTTCGGCCTTGAAGGCCTGCTGCTGCTCGATGATCAGGGCCTGAAGCGCCTTGAGGCGGGCGTCGGCCACGGCCTCATCGACCTGACCCGGCATGGATGAGGCCGGGGTGCCGGGGCGCTTGGAATATTTGAACGAGAAGGCCGAGGCGTAGCCGACCGTGCGGATCAGGTCCATCGTGTCCTCGAAATCCTTGTCCGTCTCACCCGGGAAGCCGACGATGAAATCGCCCGACAGGGCCAGACGCGGATTGGCCGCCTTGATGCGCGCGATCAGGTCGATATAGGCCTGACGCCCATGCTTGCGGTTCATGGCGCGCAGGATCTTGTCGGAGCCTGACTGCACCGGCAGGTGCAGGTACGGCATGAGCTTCGGATTGTCCGCATGGGCGCGGATCAGTTCGTCGGTCATGTCATTGGGGTGCGAGGTCGTGTAGCGGATGCGGTCGAGGCCGGGGATTTCCGACAAGGCTTCCATCAGGCGCGGCAGGGTCGATTCCTGACCCGTACCGTCGTCGCCGTTGAAGGCGTTGACGTTCTGACCCAGAAGGGTGACTTCGCGCACGCCTTTTGACGCCAGAGACCGCGCCTCTTCGACGATCGAGGCGACCGGACGCGACCATTCGGCGCCACGCGTATAGGGCACGACACAGAAGGTGCAGAACTTGTCGCAGCCTTCCTGCACGGTAAGAAACGCCGTCACGCCGGTGACGTGTCGCTCGCTCGATAAGGCATCGAACTTGTCTTCCGGCGCGAAATCGGCACTCAGGCGCTCGCCCTTGGCGCGGGTGGTACGTGCGATCAGCTCCGGCAACTGGTGATAGGCTTGCGGCCCGATAACCAGATCGACCGCCGGGGCGCGATTCATGATCTCCTGCCCCTCGGCCTGCGCCACGCACCCGGCGACAGCGATCGTCATCCGGCCTTCGCCGCGGGCTTCCTTTTCGCCGCGCAGTTCCTTCAGGCGACCGATCTCGGAATAGACCTTTTCGGCGGCCTTTTCGCGGATGTGGCAGGTATTGAGCAGGACGAGGTCCGCGCCATCGGCCTGATCGGATACGGCATAGCCCAGCGGGCGCAGAAGATCGACCATGCGCTCGCTGTCATAGACGTTCATCTGACAGCCATAGGTTTTGATGTGCAGCTTTTTCAGCGCGGCGGGGGATGCGGTTTCACTCATGCGGTGCTTATGAGGTTTTGCCCTCGCTTTTTCAAGAGCCGGGACCCGAAATTGTCCACAAGCACAGGCATGGGGCATAGACAAAGGTCGATAGGTGACGGTGGCCGAACGCGATGATATCCCTGAGCGCACAAAACACAGGGATTGCGCGATGACTTTGAAACACCTGACCGCTACGGCGTGTGTGCTGGCCATGCTGGCGTCCGGGACGGCCGCCGCCGAACGCTTCGATATCGCGATTACGGTCGATGACCTGCCCGCCCACGGCCCCTTGCCCAAGGGCATGACGCGCGACGGTATCGCATCGTCCTATCTGGCGACGCTCAAGGCGAACAAGGTGCCCGAAGCCTACGGTTTCGCCAATCCGTCGAAGATGACGACGGAGCCCGGCAGCGGCGTCGTACTCGACCTGTGGCGCAATGCCGACTATCCGCTGGGTAACCACACCCTTACCCATATGGGGCTGGCGAAAGCCCCGTCTCTGGCGGCGTGGCTGGCCGATCTCGAAGCCGGTGAGCCCGAAGTCGCCAAACGCATGGATGGCTGGACGTGGAAGGTGCTGCGCTTTCCGTTCCTGAATGCCACGGCCAATGACCCGGCCCGCCGCGCCGGGGCGATGGCATGGTTGTCCGAGCACGGCTATGCGATCGCCGAGGTAACGGTGAGTTTCGACGACTTCGCCTATACCGACGCCTATGCCCGCTGTCTGGCCAAGGGTGATACGGCGACGATAAAGGCGATGGAAGTTCAGTACTTCAAACAGGTCGATGACGGTATCGTGCGGATGAAAGCCTTGTCGCAAAAGGTCTATGGCCGGATGATCCCGCAGGTTCTGCTGACGCATCTGGGCGGCTGGAGCGCCCATACGATGCCGGTGGTCATGCAAAAGCTGGATGCCGCCGGGGCGCGCTATGTGACCTTGTCTCAGGCCCAGTCGGATGCGGCCTACCGAGAGGCGGATCCTTTGCGTGGCAATGGTCCGATGATGGAGCGCGCGGCGAAGCGTAAAGGCATAGCCATCGACGAGGTGATCAAACCCGCGCCGACGGCGAACGTCAAAGAGCTGTGTAAATAGTTACTTCTCGTCGTCGAGCGGGACGCCGTAGAGTTCGAGCTTGTGCCCGACCAGCTTGAAGCCCAGCTTCTCGGCCAGGGCGGTTTTCAAAGCTTCGATCTCTTCGTCGAAAAATTCGATGACCTGACCGGTCTTGATATTGATCAGGTGATCGTGGTGGTCGTCGCCGGCCTGTTCGTAGCGCGAACGGCCATCGCCGAAATCGTGGCGTTCGACGACGCCGGCCTCTTCGAACAGGCGCACGGTACGATAGACGGTCGCAAGAGAGATGTGGGGATCAACGGCCGCCGCGCGGCGGTACAGTTCCTCGACGTCCGGATGGTCGGTCGCCTGCGACAGGACGCGGGCCACGACGCGACGCTGATCGGTCATGCGCATGCCTTTTTCGATGCACTGCTGTTCAATCCGGTCCATGCGGCCCTCCCGTTCTGCTGCGACGGCACGTCGCATGGTTTTCAATTAGAGCGCATTCCGAAAAGTGTCCAACGGTTTTAGGACTCAAATGCGCGACAAAAACTTAGTTCCCATGAATCGCAAGGCTCAAGATGCGCGCATCGACCGGCGGACCGTTGCGGCGGCTGTAATAGGCCTTGCGCTTGCCGACCGTCTGAAAATTCAGGCCTTCGTAAAAGGCGATGGCAGCAGGGTTATCGAGCGCCACCTCAAGGAACAGACTACGCGTGCCCTTGAGTTTCAGATGCCCTAAAAGGTGTTCCAATAGGGCCTGCGCATGGCCCTGACGA
The DNA here is from genome assembly GCF_028550415.1 of Asticcacaulis aquaticus. GTDB lineage: Bacteria > Pseudomonadota > Alphaproteobacteria > Caulobacterales > Caulobacteraceae > Asticcacaulis > Asticcacaulis aquaticus. The sequence continues at coordinate 232,390 of NZ_JAQQKX010000004.1, read as the reverse complement.
CGTGCAGCGGGATCGGTAGCGATGGTCAAGATTTCAGCTTCGTCGGCGATTTCAGCTGATAAAACAAATGCTTGCAGGTTATTTTCGGTATATAAACCCCACAAAACATGGTGGGGCTTGCTCAAATATTCCAAAAACTCGGAATCTTTCCAGCCAAAATCGAAGCTTTGGGCGTGGATTTCCACCAAACGAGGGTCGAATTCGCGTATTTGGTGAATATGCTTCATATTTTTCAGAACTGTTTCGGATCAGAAATCGAAGCTGATAACGGCCTTGTTCGATACCTTAGCGTCAGCATCGCGCATGTAAAGCGGCGTCAGATCGTCATAGGCCTGCGTATCGGCAAAACAGAGCGCTGCCATGGCCGAAAGATCGGGTAGAGCCGCCGGTATGACCTCAGCCGACGGGAAGATATCGGCCAGATATCCGGCGCCAGAGCCGATGATGAGATCGGGTGGGGTCAAGGCTTCGACCTCGCTCAGATCGTTGATATCAAAGGATTTAGCGTCATAAGCATGACCCTCGGTATCCAGCGTTTGCAGGTATAACTGGCCACGCCCGGCATCATGGGCAACCAGTCGCGTCCGGCCATCGAAATCCGCGCGACGACCCATCAGTTCGAGCGTGAAAAAACCGCGCAAGGGGAGGTCCAACCCTCCGGCCATACCCTTGGCGAAGGACAGACCGACGCGTAAACCGGTGAATGACCCCGGTCCCAACGTCACGCCGATGACGCTTAGTGCCTTCGGTATAGTTCCACTTTTTTCGAAGCTTTCAGCGACCGCTGGGCCAATGAATTCCTGATGCCCGCGGGTCATTTCCTCGCTACGGATAAAGAGCGGCGTTACGGTCGTACCGTCGTGCGAAAACAGCCCTACCTGACAGGCATTGAGCGCCGTATCGATCACCAAGGCGTAGCGGGTCATCCGGCTTAAAGCACCTGCTCGATGGTCTGCACTTCGGGGACGTAGTGCTTCATCAGAGACTCGACGCCCTGACGCAGGGTCGCCGAAGACGACGGGCAGCCCGAACAGGCGCCGCGCATGTGAAGATACAAGGTGCCGCTGTCGATATCGAAATGGTCGAATTCGATGTCGCCGCCGTCCTGCGCCACCGCCGGACGGACGCGCGTGTCAAGCAGGTCCTTGATCTCGGCGACGATCTGAGCGACCTCGCCTTCGTAGACGCGCTCTACGACCTCATTGCCTTCGCTGAGGATCGGACGCGACGAGGCGTAGAAGTCCATGATCGCGGCCAGAATCGGGGCCTTGATCTGGGCCCAAATCAGCGCCGCTTCGGGGTCGCGTTTGACCGTCAGGAAGTCCGAGCCGAAATAGACGCCCGACACGCCGTCGATCTGAAACAGGGCGTGGGCCAGCGGCGATTTTTCCGCCTCATCCTCGGTGCGGAATTCCAGCGAGCCCTTGCCGAGCACATCGCGGCCAGGGAGGAATTTCAGAACGTCGGGATTGGGCGTGGCTTCGGTCTGGATGAACATGGCAGGCTTCCAATAAATCTAAAGCCCAAATGGGGGTAAAAGCAGACGATGGCAAGGGGCTTTTATTGAGTCACGTTGATACGAATTCTGCCATATAGCGAAACCCTTCTATTACCAATACGCCGCCGTAAAGGACCAAATAGAACCAGCCGGTGAATATCTTCACTCGCTTAGATACTAAGTGAGGGCCGAAATCATCCGGATAACGAATGGTCAAAATGGCAAACACCATTCCGAGAGTTAATATCCAAAAAAAAGTCCAGTCCATGCCCGCCTCACCCAGCGCCACGCATCGCTTGTCAAAGCCATACTTTCGCCGACTATATATCCCATAGGGCTAGGAAATTACATTAACTCCTCAATCGCCTCGTCGGACAAATCCCCCGGTACCACGGTGACCGGAACCGGTCGCGTGCCGCCCAACGTACCGACGCCTTCGCGGACCAGCAGGGTCACCAAAGGCCCCGGATGGCTGCCCGACGCGCCGATGACGATGATCTTGATCTCCGGATCGGCGTTCAGCACGTCGCGCAGCGCGTCCTTGATATGGCCGGTGCGGATGATGATTTCCGCCGGACGACCGGACTTTACGGCCGCCGCGTCCGACAGGCCCGACAGCAGGGTTTCGGCCTCTTCGCGCTGTTCGCGCTCGATTTCGTCGCGGACCCCGGCCCACTGGCTGAAGTCCGTCGGCGGCAGGACGCGCAGCAGCGAAACCATACCGCCGGTTACCCGCGCCCGCGTCGCCGCATAGGACAGGGCCGAGCGGAATTCCGGCGTATCGTCGGCGATGACCAGAAACTTTCTCATAGCGAGCATTTCCAGAAAAAGTGGGAACCGGTTTTTCGCCCGGAAATGCGACAAACTATCATAGTCTTCCCACCCACTCACGTAGCACGGCGTTGACGATGGACAGTTTGGCGAAGCTCCACCCTGCCCCACCGCCTTCGATATCGGCCATGATCTGATCGACGGGGGCGATCAGGGCGGCCTGAGATTGCGCCCAGCCGTCGAGGTCGCCCGATTTTACCACCGCCGCCGTCACCGATTTCTGCTCGGCATAGACGTCCTCGATCAGGCGGCGGATGGCCATGCGGTCCCACGGGTCAGATGAATAAAGTTCCCCGGCCCCGGCGCGCAGACGGTCGAAGCCGAAACGTTCCCCGGTCAGGAAATAGAGCCGCGCAGTCTGCGCCAGATCGCCGCCATTTGCCAGATCGATGACATCGACCGCGCTGGTCCAGGCCAGCAGCACCGCCACGCGCTTTGCCAGATCGGCGGGTGCCCCGGCGGCGATCAGCTTTTCACAGCGCTTAGCAACGCGTGCCACCTCGTTCGGACTGAGCAGATCAGGCGTACTGAGCAGGGTCGCAACCCCGGCCTGATAGGCGGCAATCACCTCGGTCAGGCTTTGCGGTTGCCCGACGAAACGACGGGCGAGGAAATAGACCTGACGACGCAGGAATACGGCAATGGCGTTATAGAGCGCGGTCTGCGCTGCCGCCGGAATCTGATTGTCCAGCGCCGAGACCTCGGCCCACAAGGCTTCGGTGCCAAACAGACGACGCGCGCCTTCAAACGACAGGACCAGCCCGCCGGTGTCGACCGCGGCGGCCTTTTGCAGACGCGCCGGGAAGCTGGGGCCGAGAATATTGATCATCTCGTTGCACAGGACGGTCGCTACGATTTCGCGGTGCAGACGGTGCTGACGGATATCGTCGATCATGCCGTGCAGGGGCTTGGGGAAATAGTCGACCAGGGCCTGTTCGAAGATCGGATCGTCGATAGCCTTGGTCTCGATCAGGTCGTCGAACAGGACGATCTTGCCATAGGCCATGACCACGGCCAGTTCGGGACGATACAGCCCGGCGTTCTGAGCCTTACGCGCTTCCAGTTGGGCGTTCGACGGCAGGCCCTCGACCTTGCGGTCCAGCTTGCCGCGCTTTTCCAGCCCCGACATAAAGGCCTGCATCGAAGCATTGTCGTCCACTGCCGTCGATTCGAGCAGGGATAGCGTCAGGCTCTGGGCGTAGTTGTCCATCAGGACCAGATCGCCGACCTCATCGGTCATAGACGCCAGAAGCGTGTCGCGCGCCTCAACCGTCATGCGGCCCGACTGCACCAGACGGCCGAGCAGGATCTTGATATTGACCTCGTGGTCCGAACAATCGACGCCCGCCGAATTATCGATGGCATCGGTGTTGAGCTTCACCCCATTGGCCGACAGGGCGATGCGCCCGGCCTGAGTGATGCCGAGGTTTGCCCCCTCGCCCACCACCGCCGCGCGGATATCACCCGCATCGACGCGGATGGCGTCATTGGCCTTGTCGCCGACGTCGAGGTGCGACTGCGACGGCGCCTTGATATAGGTGCCGATGCCGCCGAAATAGAGCAGCTCCGCGGGGGCCTTGAGGATGGCCTGCATCAGCTCGAACGGCGACAGGGCGTCGGCGGTGAGGTCGAGCGCTGCCTTGATTTCCGGCGAAAGCTCGATCGATTTCAGGCCACGCGAGAAGATGCCGCCGCCCGTCGATATCTTCGACTTATCGTAGTCCTGCCACGACGAACGTGGCAGGGCGAACAGGCGCTCGCGCTCGGAAAAGGAGGCCGCCGGATCGGGGTTCGGGTCGATGAAAATATCGCGGTGGTCGAAGGCGGCGATCAGCTTGGTCTGTGTCGACAACAACATACCGTTGCCGAACACATCGCCGGACATGTCGCCGACGCCGACCGTGGTGAAGGTCTCGGTCTGGATATCCTTGCCGCGTTCGCGGAAGTGGCGCTTGACCGCTTCCCATGCGCCGCGCGCCGTGATGCCCATCGCCTTGTGGTCGTAGCCGACGCTGCCGCCGGAGGCGAAGGCGTCATCAAGCCAGAAACCGTAGTCGCGCGCCACGCCGTTGGCGATGTCGGAGAAGGTCGCCGTCCCCTTATCGGCGGCGACGACCAGATAGGGGTCCGGCGCGTCCCACGCGACGACGTCCTTCGGTGCGATAATGCCGCCATTGGCGTCAAGATTGTCGGTGATGTCGAGCAGGCCCGACAGATACATCTTGTAGGCCCGCACGGCTTCGGCACGGATGGTGTCGGGGGCACCGCCCGCCGGGAGTTGCTTAGGATAGAAGCCGCCCTTCGAGCCGACCGGGACGATGACCGCGTTCTTGACCTGCTGCGCCTTGACGAGACCCAGCACCTCGGTGCGGAAGTCTTCCTTGCGGTCGGACCAGCGCAGACCGCCGCGCGCCACCGGGCCAAAGCGCAGGTGTACGCCTTCGACCACCGGCGACCAGACGAAGATTTCGCGATAGGGCTTGGGTTCGGGCAGGTCGGCCAATTCGCGCGAGGCGATCTTGAACGAAATGTAGGGCTTTTGCTGGTAATAATTCGTGCGCAGCAGCGCCCCGATCAGGGCCGACAGACGGCGCAGAACGCGGTCGTGCTCCAGTGACGACACGCCCTGCAGCAGGTCGAGAATGCGCTTTTCGGCGGCTTCGACCTCGGTCTTGCGCGCTTCCACGGTTTTACCGAGGACGAATTTCAGGCTGAACAGATTAAGCAGGGCGCGCGTCACCTCGGGATAGGTGCGCAGGGCCTGTTGCTGGACAATGCCGCTGGGGTCGAGGCCCGACTGGGCGCGATACCGGCAAAGGGCGCGCAACAAGGCGACTTCGCGCCACGGGATGCCTTGCAGAACCAGCGCGTTGAAGCCATCGACCTCGGTATCGCCGCGCCAGACGGCCATCAGGGCCTCTTCGAACGGCGTTTTGAACGTTTCGAACGGCGTCGCGTGTCCGGCGGGCAGTTGCAGGATGAATTCGTGCACCCAGTGGCGCGGCCAGCCCGCCGACTCGACCTTGTAGCCGTATTCCTCAAGCGTTTTCAGACCCATACGGTCCAGTACCGGCAGAATGTCCGACAGAGGAATCGCCGTTTCGGCGCGGTCGTAGATCTTCAGGCTGAAACGGTCTGAGGCACCCTCACCCTGATAGGCGCGGACGGCCAGCGTCGCCTCATCGGTCAGGGCCGACAGGCGCGCAATATCAGTGACGGCCTCGCTCAGGCTATAGCGTTCCTGATACCCCGCCGGCAGGGCGCGCGCCCAGTTGAGGTAACCGATATCCGCCGCGCCGCTTTCCAGCGCCTCATCCTCGACGCGCTGCGCCCAGTTGAGCGTCAGGTCGGTGATGCGGTCCTCACAGTCGGTCAGATCGGGCAGCGGATGGTTACCCGGCGTCACACCGATAATATAGTGGATGCACGACAGCAGACTGCCGGTCACATAGGGATAGAGCGCGCTGACCCGACCGCCGTAACCTTCGGCCAGGATCGCTCCGGCGCGCTCCTGCACCGAGACGTGGTAGGATTCGCGCGGCATATAGAGCAGGACCGAAATGAACCGGTCGAACGGGTCCTGACGCACGAACAGCTTGACGCGCGGACGGTCGGAGATGTGCAGGATGCCGCGCGTGATACGCAGCAGGTCTGCGTCGGTCATCTGAAACAGTTCGTCGCGCGGATAGGTTTCAAGGATATTCTTGAGCCGCTTTTCCGAATAGCCACCGTTGTTGAAGCCGATGCGTCGGGCCTCGGTCAGGACGTGTTCGCATTTCCGGCGGATCAACGGCACCTCGAAGGCCGGACGGTCGTAGGCGTCGGAGGTGAACAGGCCGACAAAGCGCGTCTCACCCGACGGCTTGCCATCGGCGCCGTAATGCTTGATCGAGATATAGTCCATATAGACGCGGCGATGGACGCGCGATTTGAGATTGCCCTTGGCCACTGTGACCGGCTCGGAATTTTCCAGATGGTGCAGCAGTTGCGGGCTTAAGATAGCAGGTTCGGAGCCTCGGCGCAGGATGGCACGCTTGTCGCGCAAAATGCCGTATTCCTCCTGCATCAGGCTCAACGGCTCTTCGGGGACGTAGCCGCCGCTCTCGTTGCGCGGATAGATATAGGTCCGCGCACCCAGGAACACGAAGTGGTTTTCGCCGACCCAGCGCAGGAAGGCCAGATCTTCGCTTAGGACAGCGGGATCGATCTGCACCACCGGATGCAGGCTCAGGCCTTCGAGGGTGGCGACTTCCTGAGTCAGCAGCTTCTGCATACGCGGGAAATCGACCACCGCCGCGCGCAGGTCGTTCAGGGTTGCGTCTATGCCATCGATGATCGCCGGATGCTTTTCCGGCGACTGGCGCGTGATGAAGACCAGCATCATCGATTCCGCGACATCGTCACCGCTTGGGGTGCGCTTGCCGTCGCGGTCGCGCTGAACCGTCAGGACCGGATGGAACATCGAACGGATGCCGAGGCCCTGATCGAGCAGTTCACCCATGACGCTTTCGACGATAAAAGGCGCGTCGGGTTGGGTGATTTCGATCAGGTCGTAGGATTTAAGGGACGTGATTGCCTTATGGGCGGCGGCACCGGGACGTGAGGCGGCGCGTTGCCAGACCCCGGCAAAGGCGGCGGCCATTTCCTGAGGCGTCAGGTCCGGCAATTCTTCCGGCTCGTAGTCTTCCAGACACTGATCGAGGAAGGCGGAGGCTTCGCGGGTGACCCCCTCGCCCAGCGCCTGAAGGAAGGCTTCGGCGATCAGCGCCTTGAGGGTCGTGACATCGTCTTCGGTCGAAGAGGCGAGCGAGAAATCATCCATGGCAGCGTTCCGTCCGGGCATGTCCGCGCCCTTGGGGATGTGGGCACGGATCCATTATGTAGGCCCATTAGTATGGCTTGGAAAGGCGGCTGAAAACAACGGGGGTCGGAAAATATTGTTTCTTGTGGAACGAAAAGGCCGTCTGCCTTGTTCAGGCAGACGGCCTCGTTCGAGTGCTCTCTATGGGGGGAAAGAGCCACTCAATGCGGACTCACGCCGGCTATGGGGGGAACCTTCGCGTGGACCGATAATCGCTCCGAGAGAGACAGAGCAGTCCGAATATAATACCACTTTGCGCCCTTCCCGCTAATCAGGCCTGATCGCGAAACCATCACATCTATGTGAGAGAACGGTGTTACTTTGTGTCTGCGTTGCGCTGTGCAAAAGCCTTTGCCAAATCCGCCGGGATCACTTTATTAAGAAGGACTAATTTGAGGACTAAGAACATGGCGGATTCCAAGGGCGTACTGATCGGTTATTCCAGCGAAGGACCGCAAAATCTGTTACTTCAGCGTGCCAACCGGCACGGCATCGTCGCGGGCGCGACCGGCACAGGCAAAACCATCACGCTCCAGATCATGGCCCAGGCCTTTTCCGACGCGGGCGTCCCCGTCTTCGCCGCCGACGTAAAGGGCGACCTGTCGGGGATCGCCCTTCCCGGCGCGCCGAACGAAAAGCTGCTGGCCCGCGCCAAGGACATGGGCATCGCCCTGCAACCGTCCGCCGCGCCGGTGGTCTTCTGGGACCTGTTCGGGCAGAAGGGGCACCCGATCCGCACCACCGTCTCCGACATGGGGCCGCTGCTGCTGGCGCGCCTGTTCCAGTTGAACGAGGTGCAGGAAGGCGTGCTGAACATCGTCTTCCACGTCGCGGATAAGGAAGGGCTACTGCTGCTCGACCTGAAAGACCTGCGCGCCATGCTGACCCACGTGTCGGACAATGCCAAGGAAATCAGCGCGCAATATGGTCAGGTCTCGGCCAGCTCGATCGGCGCCATCCAGCGCCAGATCCTGACGCTCGAATCGCAGGGCGGCGAGCAGTTCTTCGGCGAACCGGCCCTGCGCCTCGAAGACCTGATGCGCACCGATATTTCCGGCAAGGGTTATGTGAACCTGCTGGCCGCCGACAAACTGATCGGCAGCCCCCGCCTCTATTCGACCTTCCTACTCTGGCTGCTGTCGGAACTGTTCGAGGTCATGCCCGAAGTCGGCGACCCCGAAAAACCGCGCATGGTCTTCTTCTTCGACGAAGCCCACCTGCTGTTCAATGAAGCGCCCAAGCCCTTGCTGGAAAAGATCGAGCAGGTCGTGCGCCTGATCCGTTCCAAGGGCGTCGGTATCTATTTCGTGACGCAAAACCCCGCCGACGTACCGGATTCGGTGCTCGCCCAACTGGGCAACCGCGTTCAGCACGCGCTCCGCGCCTATACGCCGTCCGAGCAGAAGGGCCTCAAGGCGGCTGCCGAATCCTTCCGTCCGAACCCGGCCTTCAACACGGTCGAGGCCATTCAGGCGCTGGGTGTCGGGGAAGCTTTGATTTCGCTGTTGGACGAGAAGGCCTCGCCGACCATCACCGCGCAGGCGAAGATTCGCCCGCCCGCCTCGCGCATGGGACCGGCGACCGATGCCGAGCGTCAACAGATTCTGGCTAAATCTCCGGTCGCAGGGATGTACGACGCCCTGCGCGATCGTGAATCGGCGTTCGAACTTCTGACCGCCCGCGCCGCCGAAGCCGCAAAGGACGAGGCCGAGGAAATCGAAGCGACCAAGGTGACCAAGACCGTCAAGGTCGAAAAGGAAGTGGTGCGCAAGCCGTCGCAGACCGAAAAGGCTGTGACCTCGGTGGCCGTGTCGGTCATCCGCACCATCGGCGTCACGCTAGGCCGTGAGCTGGTGCGCGGCCTGATGGGCTCGATGAAGAAGTCGACCTCGCGGCGCCGCTAGCGCTTTTTGTTTTGGCGCGATATTTTCGCCAAAAACCGCTCATACTTTTTGGCATATCGCTCTGATGATCCACCCCCTCCTCGCGCTTATCGGCTGGACTCTTGTGGTGCTCGTCTGGGTTTATGCCCGGCGCATCCCGGCCATGCTGCGCCTGGGGCTGAACCCGCAGGTCTTTGCCGACAAACGCAATCTGGCCAAGCTGCCCGCCGACGTGCGCGCCATTTCGGACAACTACGCCAATCTGCTGGAACAGCCGGTGCTGTTCTACGCCCTGTGTCTGGGGATTCAGGTCAGCGGCCTGACGGACATGTTGTTCGTCGTTCTGGGCTGGATCTATGTCTGGCTGCGTATCGCCCACACCGGCGTGCAGGCCTTCGGCAATCGCGTCATGCTGCGGTTTTTTGTCTTCGCGGCGGGAACGCTGGTGCTGGCAGTAATGGTGCTAAGAGCGGTTCGGCTGGTGTTTAATTTCTGAAAACTCATACCTCCCCAGCTTTGCTGGGGAGGTATGAATATAATTCATTCCGCCGGGACGATCCGCCACATGCGCAGGGTATGCTTGACGCGACCCGCTTCCTGACCGGCGCGGTCGCCATGGCCGATATAGAGGTCGGCCCTGATCTTGCCCTTGATCGCCCCGCCGGTATCGAGCGCCGAAACCATACGCTGATAGACGGGGAACGAGTCCTTCAGCGTCCCCGCATCGGCATCGAGCCAGTAGAGATCGCCGTACTGATGATGCAGCGGATCGACGGCAATGGCCGAACCGGCGGGCAGCGGCACGGCGGCCGCGCCCAAAGGTTCCATCCGCGTCGTATCGATGGCGAAGAAGGCGTAGCGCGGATTTTGGTTCATCACCTCCTGCGCCACCGGCCCGCGATTTTCGGCCAGCCATTTGCGGATATTGTCACCCGACGACTGGTTCTTGGCCAGAATACCGCGATCGGTCAGGGTCTTGGCGATACCGACGAAGGGTTGCCCGTTATCGGCGGCATAGGCGGCCATGATACGCGTGCCGTCTTCGAGCGTCAGATAGCCCGACCCTTGCAACTGCATGAAGAAATAATCTTCGGGGCGCATGAAATAACGCGCATAGGGTGCGGGCTGGGCCTCGATCTCGGCACGGGTATAATAGGGCACATAGAGGTCGCCAACCTTACGCGCGGCGACCTTTTTCCCGGCCGCCGACGGTGGGCTTAGTTGTGTCGCATCCACCAGCACCAGATCGTCGGGCCGTTCGCGCACGGGCTGCGAAAACTCCGTCGTGGCGACGGTGGTGGCCGGATATTCCGGCACGAAATAGGCCGTCAGCAGCCCCTCGCCCTCCAGACGCTCGATCCTGAACCGCGTCAGGAGCCACGCCTTGATCTCCTCCGGCGATTCGAAGCTCTTGCCTTTGAGATCCTCGCAGCTCTTCGAATACTGCCGCCCCTTCTTATAGGCGCAGGTGCCGCGCACGGCTTCGAGCGCGATGAAGGCGTCGGAGGTCTCCCACCCCGGCAAGGCGCTCAGACGGTCGGATTTCGGAATCGGCTGCGGTTCGGGTTCCGGTTTATCGCCATTATTTATGGGCGGCGGCACCGGCGTCGGGCCGACCGGGGGCTTCGGAGTTTCCACGCATGCCGCCACCAGCAGCAGCAAGCCTGCCGTAACGGCGAATTTCAGCCTGTTTGCCCCCATGGACCCCGCCCCCGCCTACGCTTTAGCGGCTTCGACGCGGACCAGAATCCACGGATTGGCAGCGGATTTGAGGTTTTTCTGGAAGGTCCAGTATTCGGCCGTGCGGCGGTGTTGCTTGTGCACCTGATCCGGCTGACCCACCTCGGCCGGCGGGGTGCGCGTCTCATAGACGAGCTCCGACAGAAAGCGCATGCGCACCTGGGCGCGGTCGTCCTTCAGATCGATCAGGTCCATATCGGCCTTGGGGGAATCGACGAAGGCAACGGCGATGGCTTTTGCCTCGCCACGCGCCGCAATCGCCTTGCCGAACACCGCGAACACGTCTTCGGACAGACGCTCTTTCAGGCCGTCGATTTCGCCGCGATTGAAGGCCAGTACGATCTGCTCATAGGCCTCGCGCGACTTCTCGACGAAATTGGCTTCGTTGAAATTGGAATCCTTGGCCTTGAGCGCATCGAGATTGGGCAGGCGCAGACGGTCCGACGGCTTGTCCTGAGCCGGACGGCCGATAGGCCCTTCCGTATCTTCGATCCGCGGGGCGCCGGGTTTGTCCTCGGCCTTGAAACCCACACGCCGACCGAGCACATTGTAGAGCTGAAAGAGCACCACAACGGCCACAAGGGCGAGAATGAGCAATTCCCAGGACATACACATCATCTCCGACAAACAGGCGTAATCTTCCCTATATAGGATAAGTTTGATGAAACGGAACACTTCGTTTGCGCAAACGCCCCAAACCTCAAAGATTGCCATTCGTTTTTGTGCGTGTTAGGGGCGTTTCACAGCCAAATTTCGGTCGCGCGCGAAATCGTCGCAGCGCCCGCAGGAGATATTTATGAACGACAGCGTAACCCCGACCGAAACCCCGGAAGCGAACAGCGTTCCCCTGCCCGCCAATATGCAGGTCATGGCGCAGTTCGTCCGCGACTTCTCGTTCGAGAACCCGCGCGCCCCGAATTCGCTGCGTATGGATCAACGTCCGGAAATCGACATGGGCGTGGAAATGAACGCCAAGGGTCGTCCCGACGGCCTGTTCGAAGTCGATCTCAAGCTGTCGGTCACCGCATCGAATCCCGAAGGCCCGATGTTTGCCATCGAGCTGGTCTATGGCGGCCTGTTCCAGCTGGCCGGCGTGCCCCAGCCGATGATCGAGCCGACCCTGCTGGTCGAATGCCCGCGCTACCTGTTCCCGTTCGCCCGTCGCATCATCGCTGACGCGACCGCCGATGGTGGCTTCTTCCCGCCGTTCTTTGTTGAGCCGATCGATTTCGCGACGCTGTACATGCAGCAAAAGGGTCAGATCGGCGAAACGCAGGGTCAGGCGTAAATACTCACAAAGTTTTTCGCTCTGCGAAAAAGCTTTGTGGTTTGAAACGGAGAAAAAGACCCTCGGGCGGCCCGACGGGTCTTTTTCGCATTTTAGGCTTTAAGATTAACGACTACGACGCCGTATAGCCCCACATATTCTTGTCTTTCAGATATTTAAGACAAAAGGCCATGTGTGCCTCGGCTTCTTCCGGGTGGATGTGCGAGGGCAGGGCGCGGGGGCGCGGGCCATAGTCCATCACGATGATCGCCTCGCCCGTCGCCGACACCGCGCCATGCATGGTCAGGTCGAGGCCGCGCTCCTTGCCGCCCGACAGCTCCAGATAGACCCCGGCCAGCAGCCGCGCATCGAGCAACGCTCCGTGCTTGTCGCGTTCAGCCAGCGAAATATTGTAGCGCCGACACAGGGCATCGAGCGAATTGGCCATACCGGGAAACTTGTAACGCGCCATTTCCAGCGTATCGATCCAGCGGTCGGGATCGGTCGCCGTAAGGCCCAGCCGCTCCAGCTCCATATTGACGAAGCCGCGGTCGAACGAAGCGTTATGCGCGATTAGCGGCGCGTCGCCGATAAAATCAATAAATGCCTGACTCAGTTCGGAAAAGCGCGGCTTATCTGCGACCATCTCATCGGTGATACCGTGGACGCGGATGGCGTCCGGTTCGATCAAACGATCAGGGTTGAAATAGTGGTGAAAGGTGCGCCCTGTCGGCAGCAGGTCATCGATTTCGATACAGCCGATTTCGATCAGGCGATGCCCTTTTTTGGGGTCAATGCCGGTGGTTTCGGTGTCGAGGACGATCTGTCTGGCCATGGCCCTTTGTGAATCCGTTCGCCGCGATTGTCCAGAGTCAGGCCGTCGTCAGGGTCTGGACAATCTCACGGACCTGTTGACGGCTGTGGTCGAGGCTGATCGAGGTGTCGATGACAAAATCGGCGCGGGCGCGTTTTTCGGCGTCGGGCGTCTGACGCGACAGGATGTCCTTGAACTTGGCCTCACTCATGCCGGGCCGGGCCAGAACGCGGGCAGCCTGGACCTCCGGCGGAGCGGTCACCACGACGACCTTATCGAAGGTTTTTTCCGCGCCGGTCTCGAACAACAGCGGAATGTCGGACAGGGCCAGTGTCGCACCGTTCAGCGCCTGACGCGCCAACCAGTCGTTACGATCATCGACCGTCGCCGGGTGAACCAGAGCGTTGAGAATTTTGTATTTTTCCGGATCGGCGCGCAAAATGGCCGACAGCTTGACGCGATCCACCGCACCGTCGGTCAGCACGTCGCCGAACGCTTCGACAAGCGCCGCTTTCAACGGCGCCGACGTCGCATAGAGGCGATGCACGGTCTCATCGGCGTCCCAGACCGGTACGCCTTCATCGGCAAACATCTTCGCAATCGTCGATTTACCCATGCCGATGGAGCCGGTGAGACCGAGGCGGATCATCAGGCCTCACCGAGATAGGCGAGGGCCAGACCACGCACGTCGAAGGTCGCATCCGGTAAGACACCATAGAACGCCTCGAACGACGGACGCGCCTGCTCGATCAGCATCATCAGGCCATCCACCGTGGTCAGACCGCTGTTTTCCGCCGCCTGAAGCCAGTTGGTTTTGAGCGGACGATAGGTCATGTCCATGATCGTGGCGGATCTGTCCAAAGCGTCGAACAGGGGCAGGGGACCGCCCGAGGCAGCATTGATCACCGCGACCGAACCGGCAAAGGCACGATCGACATCGCCCAGTTCGTAGGCGGTGACGCCGTCCTTGAACGCAAAGACCAGTTCTTCGGCGCGGGCCAGCGTCCGGTTGACGATGCGGATGTCTTTGCAACCTCTGGCTAGAAGCGCGGCGACTACCGCCCGCGACGCACCCCCGGCGCCCATAATCGTCACGCCACCCGCCGTCAGGTCGCAATCCGGGGCCTGAAGTTTAAAGGCCTGAATGAGCCCATGACCGTCGGTCGAATCGGCATGGACGCGGCCGTCGTCGTCGAAGGTCAGGAGGTTGGCCGAGCCCGAGGTGTGGGCCAGATCGGAATAGGAATCGGCCAGTTTCAGCGCCAGTTCCTTGAACGGTGCGGTGACGTTCAGACCCTTGATGCCATTAGTCCGGCACGACAGGACCAGACGCTCGAACGCGTGATCATCGACCGGGGCAAAGGGCGCATAGACGCCGTTCAGGCCCATATCCCTCAGCCAGGCGGTGTGCAGGAAGGGCGACAGGGACTGACGGATCGGTTGACCGACGACGCCGGCGACCATGGCCGCGCCTGTGGGGAGATTGTTCATGCGGGAAGCACCTCATAATGGCGAAGCTGACCGAGCAGCGGCAGGAGCGGCAGGCCCAGCACGGTGAAATAGTCGCCCTTGATCGAGTCGAACAGGTGAACGCCGTAGGCTTCGAGCATATAGCAGCCGACACTCGACAAAATTTCTTCGCCCGCCGTCTCAATATAGTGGGCGATAAACTCGTCGCTCAGACGACGCACCGACATATCGGCGGTGTCGACGTGCGACCACAGAAGCTGCCCGTCCTGCGCCACCGCGACGGCGGAATGCAGATAGTGGGTCAGGCCGGAAAACCGACGCAACAGATTGGCGGCGTCGGCCAGCGATTTTTGCTTGGAGATCAGATCGCGTTCCAGTTCGAGCACGGAGTCGGCACCGATCACCAGACCAGGGTTCGTGCGCGACACTTGCAGGGCTTTTTCCTGCGCCAGTTTCAGAGCGACAGCCTTGGGGGTGAAACCCTTGAGCAGGCAGTCGTCCTTGACCGCGTCCTCGTCGATATCGGCGGGGATTTTGGTAAAGCTCAGGCCGCAATTGGTGAGCAGGGTGGCTCGGATTTTCGAGCCGGAGGCGAGAATAAGGGCAGGGCGTGTCATGCGCTTTTCTTTTGCCGATGGCGCGCGATTGTCAAGCCCGTTAAGGATTGGCCACGGATAGACACGGATGCGCTTCGCGCTCACGGATGATCGTGTATAATTGTTGCCAGGTGTTTCTGGTGCTTTCGCATGACCACGAAAAACGCATTATCCAGCCTCGGTCTTGGAGGCGATGGCGACGAAGTCGCCGCCATAACCGATGTCGAAAAGGCTTTTGGCGTCCAGCTCAATTACAGTGAGGCCACGGGCTGGGAGACCGCCGGGGATGTTTTCGAGAGCTTGAAACGCGTTTTGCCGACAGAGGTCTTAGTTGAACCCGATCTCTGGCAACGATTTGCCGTCGCTATTTCCGGAGAGACTGGTGCCGATCCCGAACGCGTGAGCCCCGAAACGTCTCTGCTGGAAGCGGGTAAGGTTTCGGGATGGCTAATCGCTTTGATTATAATAGTTTTTCTGACTATTACAGCCTGGGTCACGTCATCCATATAGCGGCTGCGCCGCCCCCTCCGTCTCGTCGCTTTCACGCCGATCCACCTCCCCACTGCGTAGGGAGGAGGGAGGCACGATAACTATGGGGGTGCAGGGGTCCGCGACCCCTGCGTCTTAAACCTTCAAACCCTTTTAAATCCCACCCAGTCTTCCCGTCCGCTTTTCATTCAGCAAACTGATGATGGCTGCCGAGGTTTCCTCGACGCTACGCCGGGTGACGTCGATCACCGGCCAGCCCTTGCGCTCGAAGAGGCGGCGGGCGGCGATGATTTCTTCGCGCACGGCCTCGGTGTCGGTATAGCTGGTCGGGCGGTCATCGGCGGCGATGCTCATGATGCGCGCCTTGCGGATCTGAACCAGGCGGTCGGGCGAAGCGAGGAGGCCGACGATCAGGGGTTCCTGAAGGTCGTCGAGTTCCGGCGGCAATTCGCGACCGGGGACCAGCGGAATATTGGCGGCCTTGTAACCGCGGTGGGCCAGATAGATGCAGGTCGGGGTTTTCGAGGTGCGCGACACGCCGATGAGGATGATTTCGGCCTGACGCAGGCGGTCGGCATAGGCGCCGTCGTCGTGGGCGATGGCGTAGTTAAGGGCTTCGATGCGTTCGAAATATTCGTTGTCGAGATTGTGCTGGGCACCGGTGCGCTTGGAGAATTCGGCGGCGCCGAGATAGCGCGAATAGGCGACGACGACGGAATCGAGCACGCCGATAGTGGGGATATCGCGCTCGCGGCAGAAGGTTTCCAGCGTCAGGCGCAGGTCGGCATCGACCAGGGTGTGCAGGACGATACCGGGATAGGCTTCGATTTCATGCAGGGCGCGCTCCATCTGCTTTTCCGAACGGATCAGCACATAGATATGTTCGATGGGGTAGATGCCTTCGAAGCGGGCGGCGGCGGCCTTGGCCAGGGCGTTAAGGGTTTCGCCGGTCGAATCCGAGACCAGATGGACGTGGAAGTGGATGCCGATCTTTGCCGCTGATGTCGTCATGAAATTTATCTGTGTACGCTTTCTGGGGAAAAACGGGGGATGATCCCATCGCTTTTCCGGATAAGTTTCCCATAAAGGCCATACCACGCCGGGCACCGGGGAAACAGCGGAAAACCGGGGCGATTCCGCGGCTATTTTTCCCCAATCACGGGCAGGGTGAATCTTTTGTGACGGATTTGTGTGCAAATCTTAATGAAAAATTAACCGTGTATGACCGGAGTCCGTTTCAATTAAGAAAGTTTTAATCATTCCTAAGATTTGGTTAACTATCCCGGTTTTTCACAGGGTGTGAATGATTAATTATTCGTTAACGACGTCTTGTGAAAAAGCCGTGATAAACGCCCTCACGACCTCGGCCTGCGACGTTTTTCCGCAGTCTCCCGGCCCTTACTACCCCTTCTATCTTTCTTAAAATCTATTTAGAGGAACAGTTTAGGATTGAGGGGAACCCGCCCCCGGCCTATGGGTTGACCTATGACCACCTTTACCCCATCCATAGTCTCGGTCCTTCAGGGACACAGGCAGACCATCCCTCCCGTCTGGTTTATGCGTCAGGCCGGTCGACACCTGCCGGAATATCGTGAGCTTCGCGCCACGACGCCCGATTTCCTCAGCTTTTGTCTGAACCCCGAAAAAGCCGCCGAAGCGACCCTGCAGCCGGTTCGGCGTTACGGTATGGACGGCGCGATCCTCTTTTCCGATATATTGGTCATTCCCATGGCACTGGGCCAAGACGTACGCTTCGAGGCGGGTGAGGGGCCTGTCTTAGGCGACTTACCGCCTATCGAGCGGATGGCCGATCTGGCGGGCTCGGCGGGGGAATATCTGGCCAATGTCGGCGAGACCCTGAAGATTTTGCGTTCGGAACTTCCCAAAGAGGTGACGCTCTTAGGCTTCTGCGGCGGGCCGTGGACCGTGATGACCTATATGCTCAACGGACGTAAGGCGCACGACCGGTCGCTGATCCGGTCCTTTGTCTACGAGCAGCCCGATCTGGTGGCCAGGGTCATGGACGTGGTCATCGAGGCCTCGGCGCAATATCTGAAAATGCAGGCCGAGGCCGGGGCGCAGGTGCTTAAAATCTTCGAAAGCTGGGCCGAAGGCTTCCCAGATCCGCTGTTCGATCAACTGGTCATCGGGCCGCATCAGCGCCTGATCAAGCGCGTCCGTGAATTGGGCGTGACCCTGCCGATCATCGGGTTCCCGCGCGGGGCCGAGGCACGCTGTCTGGATTATGTGCAGGCCGTCGAGGTTCAGGGCATGGCGCTGGGGACCGCGACGCCGCTAAAACTGGGGCAAGAGATTCAGAAACTGAAACCCATTCAGGGGGCGCTCGATCCCGTCGTGCTGCGCTCGGGTGGGCAAGCGCTCGACGATATGGTGCGGGCGTTGAAATCCGCCTGGGGGCAGGGGCCGTATATCTTCAATCTCGGTCACGGGATTTTCCCCGATACGCCCATCGCGCACGTCGAACGCGCCTTGGAAATCATTCGTAGTTAGATGAAAAAAGTCGCTGTCATTCTGTTCAATCTCGGCGGTCCGCTCACGCAAGCCGACGTCAAGCCGTTCCTGTACAACCTGTTCAGCGATAAGTTCATCATCGCCTTGCCGACGCCGTTTCGTCAGATCATCGCCAAGCTGATCTCGACGCGGCGCGAAGCCTCGGCGCAGGCAAACTACCGCTATATGGGTGGTGGTTCGCCCATCGTGAAGGAAACCGAAGCACAGGCGCGGGCGCTGGAAGCGCACCTGAATACGACGCCGGATATCGAGTTCAAAGCCTTTATCGGCATGCGCTACTGGCACCCCTTCATCAATGAGGCCATAGCCGCACTAGAGGCCTGGGGTGCGGAGGAGATCGTCGCCCTGCCGCTCTATCCGCAATATTCGACCACCACGACCCAGTCCTCGTTCGAGACCTTCAAAAAGGCTTATAAAGGCACGGCGCCGGTGCATTTTATCGAGGACTATCCCGTCAATCCGTGGTTCGTCAGCGCCTATGCCGTTCTGATCCGCAAAGCCGTCGCCCATATCGAGAACCTTGATGACTACCGCCTGCTGTTCTCGGCGCATGGCCTGCCGGAAAAGGTCATCCTCGGCGGCGATCCGTACCAGCGACAAGTGGAGGCCAGCGTCGCGGCGATCATGGCCACGCTCAATGTGCCGATCGAGCATGTGATCTGCTATCAAAGCCGCGTCGGGCCGCTGAAATGGATCGGCCCGGCGACCGACGAGACGATTCTTGAGACCGCCAAATCCGGGAAATCGCCGGTCATCGTGCCGATTGCCTTTGTGTCGGAGCATATCGAAACCCTGGTCGAACTCGATATCGAGTACAAACATCTTGCCGAAGAGGCGGGCACCAAGGACTATATCCGCGTCCCGACCGTCAGCGTCGAACCCGACTTCATCCGCGGTCTTGCCGAAGAGGTGCTGACGGCGATAGGTTACGCGGCACATACCGAGGTAAAAGAGGCCATAGCCCGATGAACCACTACGATCTGCTGCGCGGCTTGCATATTCTGGCCGTCATCGCCTGGATGGCTGGGCTGCTCTATCTGCCGCGCCTGTTCGTCTATCATATCCAGAACCGCGACAAGCCCGAGGTCACCGCCGTCTTCGCCAATATGGAGCGCCGCCTGCTGCGTTTCATCATGAACCCGGCCATGATTGCGGCATGGCTGTTCGGGGCAGGGTTGATCTACGTCAATGTCGCTGACCGTTTCGGCATGAAGTTTTTCCACGAGCCGTGGTTCGTCGTGAAGATGCTCGGTATCGTCGGTATAACGGGTTACCATCATTTCCTGTCGGCGAAGTTCAAGAAACTCAACCGTGGTGAAGATATCGGCACGGAAAAATTCTGGCGCATGGCCAACGAGATCCCTTTCGTGCTGGCGATCATTATGGTCATTGCGGTGACGACGGAATTTTTTACGATTTAAAAAGAGAAGACGCAGGGGTCACAACCCCTGCACCCCGGAACTAAAGCTTGAAAATTTCGAGTTTCGGTGTATGTCGGACTCTGACGCGCGCGCCGGACATCGGCTTTCAAGCGCGCACCCCTCTCAGGCACCGCGGTTCTCGCGGCTAAACGCCTCCCCCAGACGATACACATACGGCCCTTGGAAAAGGGTACGACCATTGACGGGCTTTCGCCTTAAGTGACTGTATTCACGAATGAATGAGTCACGGGCATAGCTCTATATTCAAAAAGAGATCCCCTCATGAGTGAAGATACCGAAACCGAGTTCGACACCACGCTCGACGACGCCAACACCGAAGATGCCAACGGTGAAGAGGGTGATGAAGAGAGCGAAAACCCCAATCAGGAAAAGCTGTCGCTTCAGGAGCTGAAGGACAAATCGCCGGCTGACCTGCTGGCCTTCGCCGAACAGATTGGCGTCGAGAACGCCGCCTCGATGCGGATGCAGGATCTGATGTTCGCGGTCCTCAAGACCCTGGCCGAAGACGGTGTCGAAATCACCGGCTCCGGCGTTATCGAGGTCCTGCAGGACGGTTTCGGCTTCCTGCGTTCGCCCGAAGCCAACTACCTGCCGGGTCCGGATGACATCTACGTCACCCCTCTTCAGATCCGCCGCCACGCCCTGCGTACCGGCGACACCGTCGAAGGCCCGATCCGGTCGCCGCGCGAAGGCGAGCGCTACTTCGCCCTCTCCAAGATCAAGACGATCAATTTCGAAGACCCCGAAGCCATCCGCCACAAGGTCCATTTCGATAACCTGACGCCGCTCTATCCCGATCAGCGTCTGACCATGGAAATCGACGACCCGACGCTGCGCGATCGTTCGGGCCGCATCATCGACATCGTCGCCCCGCTGGGTAAGGGTCAGCGCTGTCTGATCGTTGCCCCGCCGCGCGTCGGTAAGACGGTCATGCTGCAAAACATCGCCAAGTCGATCGCGGCCAACCATCCCGAATGCTATCTGATGGTGCTGCTTATCGACGAACGTCCCGAAGAAGTGACCGACATGCAGCGCACCGTGCGCGGCGAAGTCATCTCCTCGACCTTCGACGAGCCGGCCACCCGCCACGTTCAGGTCGCCGAAATGGTCATCGAGAAGGCCAAGCGTCTGGTCGAACATAAGCGCGATGTCATCATCCTGCTCGACTCGGTCACGCGTCTGGGCCGTGCCTATAATACCGTCGTACCGTCGTCGGGTAAGGTTCTGACCGGTGGTGTCGACGCCAATGCCCTGCAACGTCCGAAGCGCTTCTTCGGTGCCGCGCGCAATATCGAAGAGGGCGGCTCGCTGACCATCATCGCCACGGCGCTGATCGACACGGGCTCGCGCATGGACGAAGTCATCTTCGAAGAATTCAAGGGCACCGGTAACTCGGAAATCGTGCTCGACCGTAAGGTCGCCGACAAGCGCGTCTTCCCGGCCATGGATATCCTCAAGTCGGGCACGCGTAAGGAAGACCTGCTGGTCGACCGCGCCGATCTGCAAAAGACCTACGTCCTGCGCCGTATCCTTAACCCGATGGGCGCTCAGGACGCCATCGAATTCCTGATCGACAAGCTGCGTCAGACCAAGAACAACGCTGAATTCTTCCAGAGCATGAACACCTGATCCTTGCCAAATCAGGCACATCAGGCGCATGCTGAATTATCCGGGCCGGAGCAATCCGGCCCGTCTTACTTTCTCCTCCCCACTTCGTAGGGAGGAAATTCAAATTGGAGTTAGGTCATGAAGGTCACCGTCGATGTCGAATGCACCCCGCAGGAAGCCCGCGCCTTTCTGGGCCTCCCTGATGTCGAACCGCTGAACAAGTTCATGATCGACGCCATGCAGGCGCGTATCGAGCAGAATATCCACTCCATGCAACCCGAAGAGATCATGAAGACCTGGTCGAGCTTCGGCGTTCAGGCGCAGGACCAGTTCCTCAAACTGATGCAGACGGCGGCCACCGCCGGCATGGGCGGCTTCAAGGGCCCAAAGTAGGACTTGAGTGTTTCACGTGAAACAGACCATTTTCGCTCTGGCCTCGGCGCAGGGTAGGGCCGGGGTATCGGTCATACGTTTATCCGGCCCGCAATCCGCCGAGGTCATACAGGCGCTCTTGGGGCGTTTACCAAAGCCACGATTTGCGACCCTGGGACGGCTGGTACAAGACGGCGAAACCATCGATCAGGCCTTGGTTCTGTACTTCAAAGGGCCGCACAGTTTCACTGGTGAGGACTGCGCCGAATTCCATATCCATGGCTCACGCGCCGTGCTGGATCGGCTTTATGGCATTTTCCGCAGCATGGGACTACGCCACGCCGAGGCAGGCGAGTTCTCCCGCCGCGCCTTTGAAAACGGTAAGCTCGACCTAACTCAGGCCGAGGCGATTTCCGATCTGGTCGAGGCTGAATCCGAAGCCCAGAGGCAACAGGCCCTGATGCAACTCGATGGCGGGTTCAGGGAGCGCTACGGTCAGTGGCGCGACAACCTGATCAAATTGCTGGCCCATATCGAAGCCATTGTCGATTTCCCCGATGAGGATATTCCCGAAAGCCTCAGCGATAAAATTGTCGGTGACATTATCGCGCTGAAATCGGATATCGCTTCGGCCATCGATGACTCCAGACGCGGGCGACAAATTCGTGAGGGCTATCGTATTGCCATTATGGGCAAGCCGAACGCGGGCAAGTCGAGCCTGTTCAATGCGCTGCTGGAAAACGACACCGCCATCGTCACACCGATTGCGGGGACGACCCGTGATGTGATCGAATCCCATATTCGCATCGGCAACTATACGGCCCTGATTTACGACACGGCGGGTCTGCGCGAGACCGACGATGTGGTCGAGTCTGAAGGTATCCGCCGGGCGAGGGCGAGGGGCGATACGGCGGATCTACGCCTTTGGGTGATCGATAGTTCCGAATCCCAAGCGTCCGATCTGAGCGGTATTCGCGCGGGTGACTATGTCGTGCTGAATAAGAGCGACCGTGCCGAGGCTGGAAAGATCGATGACCTGAAAGCACGGATGCCCGACGATGTGCACCTATTCGAGACCAGTCTGCTGACCGACACGGGCACAGACGCGCTTCGGGTGGCGCTTGAAGCGCATCTGGAAAAGGCACTGTCGCTGAGCACTTTCCCGGCGGCAACGCGTGAGCGTCATATGGAACGATTGCGTGAGGCCGAAGCCTGTCTCGACCGGGCGCTGGGTATCGGCTTTGGTACGCCCGAACTCATGGCCGAAGATATCCGACAGGCATTGTCAGCCTTCGATGCTCTGTTCGGGCGCACCGATGTCGAGCAGGTGCTGGACCATATCTTCTCAAGCTTCTGCATTGGCAAGTGAGCCGTCTGTGTTTCACGTGAAACACTCACAAAACGGCGAAATTAACACTTCTCGATTCGACCCGTGCGGGACGATCTGATATAGGCTGCCGCTCAACTCTTCCGCATAAGGTATCGCGTCCATGACCCAGCTTTGGGATGTTATTGTCGTCGGTGGTGGTCATGCCGGCGCCGAGGCCGCCACGGCGTCCGCGCGCATGGGCGCGAAGACGTTGTTGCTGACGCACAAGATCGAGACGCTGGGTAAAATGTCGTGCAACCCGGCCATCGGTGGTCTGGGCAAGGGGCATCTGGTGCGCGAAATCGATGCGCTGGATGGCGTTATGGGTCGCATGGCCGATATCGGCGGCATCCAGTTCAAGGTGCTGAATAAGTCGAAAGGCCCTGCCGTGCGTGGGCCGCGCGCTCAGATCGACCGCAAGCTCTATCGCGAGGCTATGCAGGCCGAACTGAAAGCCACCGAAAACCTGACCATTATCGCGGCGGCCGTCGAAGACCTGATCCTCGAAGGCGACACGGTGATCGGCGCGGTCGATGCGCATGGCGTCGAATATCGTTCCAAGGCCGTGGTCCTGACGACCGGTACCTTCCTGCGTGGCATCATCCATATCGGCGAAAAGCGCATGGCCGCGGGTCGTTTCGGCGATGAACCGGCCAATGGTCTGGGGCAACGTCTCTACGATCTGAAACTTGACATGGGTCGTCTGAAGACCGGCACACCGGCGCGCCTTGATGGCAAGACGATCAACTGGGATATCCTGGAAAAGCAAGAAGGCGATGCGGTGCCGACGCCGTTTTCGACCCTGACGACGTCCATCGACCGGCCTCAGATCGTCTGCGGCATCACCCATACCAATGCCGAGACCCATCGCATCATCAATGACCGCATCATGGAATCGGCGGTCTATGGTGGTTACCTGTCGGGGCGCGGTCCGCGCTATTGCCCCTCGATCGAGGATAAGGTGGTGCGCTTTTCGGATAAGGACAGCCATCAGGTCTTCCTCGAACCGGAAGGCTATGACGATGACACGGTCTATCCGAACGGCATTTCCACCTCTGTTTCCGAGGCGACGCAGGAGGCGTTCTTGCGCACTATCGTCGGTCTGGAGAATGTGATCGTCAAACGCTACGCCTACGCCATCGAATACGACTATGTCGATCCGCGCGAACTCTATCCGACGCTGGAACTAAAGAAGCTGCCCGGGCTGTTTCTGGCCGGGCAGATCAATGGCACCACCGGTTACGAAGAGGCGGGGGCGCAGGGCCTGATGGCCGGGCTCAATGCGGCGGCGAAAGCGGGCGGTCTGAACGCCGTTGTGCTGGGTCGCGACGAAGCCTATATCGGCGTGATGATCGACGATCTGGTTACCAAGGGTGTCACCGAGCCCTATCGCATGTTCACCAGCCGTGCCGAGTTCCGCCTCAAGCTGCGTGCCGACAATGCCGATCAGCGTCTGTCGGACACGGCGTTGAAACTGGGTATCCTGAGTGAACGCCGTAAAGCGCACTGGCTGCAAAAGAAGGCGGCTCTGGCTGAGGCGCGGGCGCGCGCGGCGGAACTGAAGCTGACGCCGAATGAGGCCAATGCGCACGGCATTCGCGTCAATGCCGACGGTCAAAAGCGCGACCTGCTGCAACTGCTGTCCTACGATAGCTGCGACCGTGACACGCTGAAAACAATCTGGCCGGAACTGAATGCCTGGTCTGATGCGATCTTTGAACAGGTCGAAATCGATGCGCTCTATTCGGGTTATCTGGGGCGTCAGGCCGCCGAGATCGATGCCTTCCGTAAGGACGAAAATCTGGCCCTGCCGGACGATCTGGACTACTTCGCGGTCGGCGGTCTGTCGAACGAGGCCAAGGAGAAACTGAACCGGGTGAAGCCGATGACGCTCGGTCAGGCCAGCCGCATCGAAGGCATGACGCCGGGCGCGCTGACAGCCCTACTGTTCCACGTGCGAAGCCTGAAAAAGAGCGTAGCTTAGAAATGACAGAGACATTCATGACGCCAGAAGAGATGGCGTCGCATCTGGTGTTTCACGTGAAACAGGCAGCCATCGCCGACCTGATGCGCTTCGGTGAGATACTCGCTGAGCGCAATGAGGTCATGAATCTGGTCGGTCCGGCGACGATTCCGCACTATTGGTCGCGGCACGTGCTCGATTCGGCGCAATTGCTCAACCATGCGCCGAACGCCAGAACCTGGGCCGATCTGGGGGCAGGGGCCGGATTTCCCGGTGTGGTGCTGGCCATACTTCTGAAACACCAATCCACAGATTCGGCCATACCATCCCCAGACTTGCCCACAAGCGGACACGTCTATCTCATCGATTCTCTGGCCAAGCGTTGTCGCTTTCTGAGCGAAATCGTGCGAGACTTGGGCCTGCCCGCCACGGTCATCAACGACCGCGCGGAGAATGTCTCTCTCAAGGTCGATGTGGTGACGGCGCGGGCCATGGCGCCGCTGCCGAAGCTGTTGGGTTTTGCCGAGGGTTTCTTCAAACGAGGCGCCGAAGGGTGGCTTCTCAAGGGCGAAAATACCGACGCCGAGATCATCGAGGCGCACAAACACTGGTCGTTTCAGGCCGAAAAGTTTCCTTCCCTCAGCGATCCTCGCGGTCGCGTGGTGCATATCCGGAGCGTAAGACGTGCCAAATAAATCTGCTGTGAAGCGCCCACCTCGCGTTCTGGCCGTCTCGAACCAGAAAGGCGGCGTCGGTAAGACGACCACCGCCATCAATCTCGGTACGGCGCTGGCCGCGGTCGGCGAAACGGTTCTGCTGATCGATATGGACCCGCAGGGCAATGCCTCGACCGGTTTAGGCGTGCCCCGTGCCGCGCGTACCACGACCATCTACGACGTCATCGTCGATCAGCAGCCGATCGGCGAATGCGCGGTGAAAACCTCGGTGCCGGGGCTCTACATCATACCATCCGACCCCGATCTGTCGGGTGTCGAGATCGAACTGGGGCAGGCGGAGCGCCGGTCTTACCGTCTGCGCGACGCGCTGGAGCAGCAACTGGACGAGGGCGAGGTGCGCTATACCTACGTCCTGATCGATTGCCCGCCGTCGCTGAACCTGCTGACCATCAACGCCATGAGCGCGTCCGACGCCGTTCTGGTGCCGCTGCAGTGCGAGTTCTTCGCTCTTGAAGGCCTTAGCCAGCTGATGCGGACCATCGATCTGGTGCGCGGGTCGCTCAATCAGCGCCTGGAATTGCAGGGCATCGTACTGACCATGTACGACCGCCGCAACGCCCTGTCGGGGCATGTGGCCAAGGACGTGCGCGGCCATTTCGGCGACAAGGTTTATGAT
This sequence comes from Asticcacaulis aquaticus, assembly GCF_028550415.1. Classification (GTDB taxonomy): domain Bacteria; phylum Pseudomonadota; class Alphaproteobacteria; order Caulobacterales; family Caulobacteraceae; genus Asticcacaulis; species Asticcacaulis aquaticus. Next base: position 206,302 of record NZ_JAQQKX010000004.1, on the reverse strand, counting down.
ACGGTCATCCCGCGCAATGTGCGGGTGTCGGAAGCGCCGTCGTTCGGCAAACCGGCGCTGATCTACGATCTCAAATGTTCGGGCTCACAGGCCTATCTCAAACTGGCCCGCGAAGTCGTGCAGCGCGAAAAGCAGCGCCGTGCGCAGGAAGCGGCCTAACATAATTAATACTCCCCCACCACGTGGGGGAGATACCGCCGTCAGGCGGGAGAGGGGGGCCTTGCGTCTGGTTAAAGCTCCCCACCGTCACGTCGCAAAGCGCCGTGCCACCTCCCCCGCGTGGCGGGGGAGTATAAGGAAACGGAACGAACCATGTCAGAAAAACAACGCGGCCTCGGACGGGGGCTTTCGGCGCTTCTCAGTGACAATCAGGGCAATGTCCCGGTGGTGCCCGTGGCCGCCGATGGTGCGCCGGTGCAGACTCTGGAAAAGCCGATCGAGCTTCTGATCCGTAATCCGGATCAGCCGCGCCGCTTTTTCTCCGAAGCCGAGATCGACGATCTGGCCGCTTCGGTGAAAGAGAAGGGCGTCCTGTCGCCGATCCTCGTCCGTCCGGCGCCTAATGCTGCCGGTCAGTTTCAGATCATCGCCGGCGAACGCCGCTGGCGCGCGGCGCAGAAGGCGGGCCTGAAAACCGTGCCGGTGCTGGTGCGCGAGCTGGACGATCTCGAAGTGCTGGAAATCGGCATCATCGAAAACGTGCAGCGCGAAGACCTCAACCCGATCGAAGAGGCCCGCGCCTATAAGACCCTGATGGAGCGCTTCGGTCGCACGCAGGACGCGGTGGCGCAGGTCGTGTCGAAATCGCGCAGCCACATCGCCAATATGATGCGCCTTCTGGCCCTGCCGGAAGCCATTCAGGATCACGTCATCCACGGTCGCCTGAGCGCCGGTCACGCCCGCGCCATCGCCACGTGCGACAATGCCGCCGAACTGGCCGAAAAGATCATCGCGCAGGGTTTGTCCGTGCGTCAGGCCGAGGCCTTGGCGCGGCAATCGTCGGCGGGGCTTGAGACCAAGTCGGCGCGACCGAAAGCGCAACCCGACGCCGACGTGCTGTCGTTGGCGCAGGATCTGGAGGAAATCCTCGGCCTGACGGTCAAGCTCGATGACAAGGGCGGGAAGGGCGAGATGAAGATCGCCTACGCCAATCTGGAGCAGCTCGACGCCCTGTGCCGTCGCCTGATGGCGTCTTAACAGAGGGATTCATGCGCGGTTTAGTTTACGGCCATTTTGTGCGGGGCTTATGACGTTTTGATGCCGTACTCACGTCATCATATGCGGATAGCCTCTTTCTCAAGGCATACTAGCGCATCCCAAAAAGTGCTCAGTGCTTTTTGGGATTAGATGCACGGCCGAAAAAAACACCGTAAGAGAAACGACATGACCGATATTTCAAAACGCACGCTTTTGCTTGGATTGGCCACCGTGAGTCTGATGCCGGTAACGGCATTGGCACAAGGCAAGACCAATACCCAGCCCTTCGTTCTGGCGCCGAAGTTCAGCGCGCAGGATCAGGGCCGTATCAATCGTGCGGTCGCCTATCTGCAAGCCCTCAATTCGGGGGCGGGCCGGTTCGAGCAGACCGACTTCAAAGGCCGCAAGACCCAGGGCGACTGGTGGCTGCAACGTCCGGGCAAGATTCGCTTCGCCTATGATGCGCCCTATTCGCTGCTGGTCGTCGCCGACGGCAAGCGCGTCAATATGTGGGACCCGCGCCTGAAGGCCTTCAATCAGTATCCGCTCGACGCCACGCCGCTGTCGTTGTTTCTGTCGAAGCAGATCAGGCTGGATCAGGGTGTCATCGTCACCGAGGTCACCCCGACCACCGACGGTTTCCGCCTCAAGGCGCGCGACCGCCGCCGCGATGTCGAAGGCTCGATCCTGATGACCTTTATCGAGCAGGGCGGCAACCTGACGCTTGGCGAATGGACCGTGACCGATGCACAAGGCAAGGGCACACGGCTCAAGCTCTTGACCTTTAACAAAAACGCCCCGGTCAAGGCCGATCTGTTCGTGCTGAATAAACCCAAGGATGCAAAATAACGTCTGAGAGGCTAGATTTTCGCCGATAACACGGAAATGTGCATTGTGTTTTTCCACAACCGTGCCATTATTAACACAACATCTCATACCCGTTATCCGGTGTGAGATCGGACGGCGACGACCAGACTATGATCTCTTGAGTGCGTTTTTCCCTTTATCTCTTCGTGTTATGTGCCAAAATCTGACCCGGTCGGGAAACTGACCGGGTCTTTTTTGTCTTGAATGTGAGTTTGTATGCGCCTGTCGGTCGTCTCGTGGAATGTCAATTCGGTTCGTCTCCGGCTCGATCAGGTGCTGCGCTTTCTGAAACAGGCCGATCCGGACATCCTGTGCATTCAGGAAATCAAATGCCAGACGCATGAATTTCCCTCTGAGGCCTTCATCGAAGCCGGGTATCCGCACATTCTGGTCCATGGGCAAAAGGGCTGGCATGGCGTGGCGCTGGTGTCGAAATACCCGTTCGAAACGCGTGAGGTTCTGCCCTTCTGCCGCCGTGGCGAGGCCCGGGTACAGGCGATCGAGGTCGCCGGGATCGAGCTGTGGAACTTCTATATCCCCGCGGGGGGCGACGTGCCGGACCGGGTGGCCAATGACAAGTTCGACCATAAGCTGGAATTTTACGAGCGCCTGACCGAGTATCTGAAACGCCGCGATGCCGATAAGCCGCTGATGATCTGTGGCGATCTCAATATCGCGCCGGGCGAATACGATGTCTGGTCGCACCGTCAGATGCTGCGCGTCGTCAGCCATACCCCGGCGGAGCTGGAGACCTTCGCCCATCTGATGGTGGCGGGCGCGTTCCATGATCCGTTCCGCGCGGCTTATCCCGATCCGCAGAGGCTGTTCACCTGGTGGTCGTATCGCTCGGCCGATTTCCGCAAATCCAATCGCGGCCTAAGGCTGGATCACATCCTGCTCAATCCGGGCTTGATGGCGCGCCTGACCTCGCCTATAGCCGCCGTGATCCACGATACGGTCCGCGAATGGGAACGCCCCAGCGACCATGCCCCCATACAGGTAGAATTGAATGTCTGACGCCCCCATCGAATCCCGTCTGCCCGCTGAAATCCTGGCCAAGGCCAATTTTCAGCACGGCGAATATGCGTGGAAGGTCCGCGATATCCCGGCGGTTATCAAGGCGGCGGTCGATACCAATCTGATGAATCTCGGCGGGCAACTGCAAATCCGCATCCCCGGCTGCATTGGCGAATGCGACTGGGTCGAGACCGATCCGGCGGCGATGGTGCCCGACGATCTGCCATGGGATGTGCGCATCCGTATGGTCGCCGAAATGGCCCTGACCGACTGGGAAGACCTGAAGAACCACTTCAATTTCGAAGAACAGATTCGTTTGGCCTTTCCCGATCCGATCAAGGATTTCCTGTCCAAGGGGGGCAAGATCGAGGACGCGATCTGGTTCTGCTGGTACGTGATCGACGAAGATGGCGACCGCGAACACCGGGAGTCGTTGCCGCCTATGGAAGATCAGGTCTGACGCAGTTCTTTCCGCACCACCAGTTTCAGGCCCGACCAGACCTCGCTGACGGCGCAGACCTTCACATCGACCCAGCCCAGCGGCAGGCACACTTCGCGGATGACGTCCTCGGTGATGTCGGTGGGGACTTTCGACGCTTTCTTGGGCCATGAGACCCAGACCATCGCGTCGGATGATAGAGTTGCGCGCCATGCTTTCAGGCGCGTTTCCAGTTCCGCGCGCTCTACGGTGAACAGATGCACCAGTTGCGGATCGTCGGCTTCGAACACGACGCCTTCCGGCAAAGGCTCAAGCCACGCCGTATAATTGTCCGGTGCATTGACGGCGAGGGCGCGCATCCCCGGCTTGTACCCGAGTTTCTTGGCCAGAGGCGTGCCTGAATAGCCAGAGGTCACTTTTGCTGAACCTTTTTATAGAAAGCATCTGTATTTTTTCTCTGAGAAATAAATACACCTGCCGGCCCTTTGTCAGCGCAGGGATGCCACTCTTCGGCCTCTCCAACGGGCGTGAAATGAATTCTCAAACACCCCGGTTCGGCCTCTCCGGTTTTCCACTTGAAATGTTCGGTCTTATAGCCGTTTTGTAGGGTGGCCGTACCATCGGTTTTCAGAATGAGCGTTTCTTTTTGATCGCCGTCTTCATAAACGAAGGTCCCTGTCAGATCGTCTGTTTTTGCTTCCATACAACCTGACAAGCAAAGTCCGAGCAGCGTCAGTGCTAAGGCTATCCGCATCATTTCCCCCAAACGAAAAACCGGGACCATCTGGCCCCGGTTTTATCAGAATTGCAAACGATAGCCACCGGCATCCGTCATCAGCAGACGGGCATTGGCCGGATCGGGCTCGATTTTTTGTCTCAGTCGATAGACGTGGGTTTCCAGCGTGTGCGTGGTGACGCCCGCATTGTAACCCCACACCTCGGTCAGCAGCTCTTCGCGCGAAATCGGCTTACCGCCGGCGCGATAGAGGTATTTGAGGATATTGGTTTCTTTTTCGGTCAGGCGAATCTTCTTCTGCACCTGATCGATCAGCAGCTTGAGCGCCGGTTTGAACTCGTAAGGCCCGATGCGGAAGGTCGCGTCTTCCGACGTTTCGTGGCTGCGGACCTGAGCGCGGATGCGCGCCAGCAGGACGGCAAAACGGAACGGCTTGGTGACATAGTCGTTGGCACCGGCATCTAAGCCCAGAATCTGATCGGAGTCGCTGGCTTGTCCCGTCAGCATGATCACCGGAGTGGTCAGGCCGGACTTGCGCAGGACACGGCAAGCTTCGCGACCGTCCATGTCGGGCAGATCGACGTCGAGCAGGATCAGGTCGGCATTGATCGTCTTGCCGAGGCGGATGCCTTCGGTACCGTTGGCGGCTTGCGTAACCTTGAACTCTTCGTGCAGCTCAAGCTGCTCGGCCAGGGCTTCACGCAGTTCGTCGTCGTCATCGACGATCAGCAGGGTTTTTTGTTGCACCATAATCCTATAGCTTATGAGTGTCGTTTTTACAGATAGGGTGTAACCGGCATATGGTCAAAATTTTTACCGCATACGCCGAAGGTTTTCTAGTCTTAAACTCAGATAAGGTGCGTTGCGCCCTCGGTAAAGGGGGCGTTATTCCTGCGGCGGACAAAAGAGAGGGCGATTTACGCTCGCCGCTGGGGATGTGGCCGCTGAAATACGTGTTTTATCGGCCGGATAGATTGCCAGTGCCGGAAACGGTTCTGCCGGTCAAGGCGTTATCGCCGGACGATGGCTGGTGCGATGACGCGGGGTCTGAGTCCTATAATCAGCATGTGAAATTGCCGTTCGACGGCAGCCACGAAAAGCTGTGGCGCGAGGATGGTGTCTACGACATCGTCTGCGTGCTGGGGCATAATGACGATCCGCCGGTGAAGGGACTGGGCTCGGCGATTTTCCTGCATCTGGCGCGCGAGGATTATTCGGGTACGGAGGGCTGTGTGGCCCTGTCGCAGGCGCATCTGCTGGAGCTGCTGAAGAGCGCCGATGCGGAGACCTATGTGGAGATTGTGAGAGACTGACTCATCTTATACCTCCCTGCCTTTGGCGGGGAGGGGGACCATTGGCGAAGCCAATGGTGGTGGGGTGGCTTTCGGTGTTTCAACAATTACTGTCGCAAGTAAGGAAGAACCCCCACCACCACATCTCGCTGACCTTCGGTCATCTCGTGCGGTCCCCTCCCCAACAAGTTGGGGAGGTATAAGACTAACGGCTTCCGAAAATGGCGGTGCCCACACGGATTTCATTCGAACCAAAGCGCAGGGCGGTCTCATAATCGTCGCTCATCCCCATGCTGAGGTGCGCAATGCCGTTGCGTTCGGCGATCTTGCGCAACAGCGCGAAATAGGGGCCGCGCGGGCCGTCGACCGGCGGGATACACATCAGGCCGCTGATGGTGAGTCCGTAACCGCGCGCCGCCGCGATGAAGGCATCGGCCTCCAGCGGCAGAATCCCGGCCTTTTGCGGTTCCTCGCCGATATTGACCTGTATCTGAATCTCAGGTGCCCGGCCCTGCTTCTGAATCTCATCGGCGATAGCACGAGCGATCTTGTCGCGGTCGACGCTTTCTATGACGTCGAAAAAGCCCACGGCCTCGGCGGCCTTGTTGCTTTGCAACGGCCCGATCAGACACAGGGTCAGGTCCGGATACTGGTCCTTGACCGGCCCCCAGCGTTCCATGGCCTCCTGCACGCGGTTTTCACCAAAACGTCGGTGGCCAGCCTCCAGCACCGGGCGTATAACCTCCCAAGGCTGAGTCTTGGATACTGCCGTGAGGATCGCGGCATTGTCCGCGCGCCCGGCCCGTCGCAGGCCCTTTTTCAGCGACATCAGGACGTTTCTGTAATTTTCGGGGGGCCCGTAGTTTTCAGCAGAGGTACCGGACTGGGATGACATATAAGACCCGCTTCGCCTTTTTGATGAACCGCGCCAAAGACATAGCCCGCCATGCGCATATGTCCAGCCCGAATGGCCGCGTCCTGCCGCCGCTGTTCTTTTTCACCGACCCACAGCGGACGCCGCATCCGGAAGAGATCGCCGCGCATCTGCCGGAAGGGACGGGGATTATCTACCGTCATTTTGGCGATCGTCATGCGGTCGCTCATGCGCGTGTTTTAAAAACCCTGACCGAAGACAATGGGTTAAAACTGCTTATCGGTGAGGACGAGGCCCTGGCCGAAGAGATCGATGCCGATGGTGTGCACCTGCGCGAACAAAGCCTGTGGCGCGCGGCGGGTTTGCGTCAGACGCATCCGGAATGGTTGCTGACCGCGGCCTGTCACGCGTGCGAGACGCTGACAGCGTCGGATGTCGCCGACCTTGACGCGGTATTCATATCGCCGGTCTTCCCCAGCCGGAGTCCATCGGCAAACGGGGTGGCGCCTGTGGGCCTCAAGGGCATCCAGCGTTTCTGCGACCTGAGCCCGGTGCCGGTTTTAGGCTTGGGGGGCATCGGCGCTGACAATGCGGAATCGCTCACGCACACCGGTCTGGCGGGCTTTGGTGCGATTGAGGCATTCCATTTGTAGAATTAGCCACGGATAAGGCACGGATGCGGTGCTGTGCTGTGCACCGCGAACACGGATATTAAGCGCATTGTTCCCAACGGCTTTCGATCAGGACTCATGAAAACATCCGTGTCGGCGCGTTCACGCGACGATCCGTGCCTTATCCGTGGCCAAAATAATCTTTAAGATTAAAACTTGAACGTCGTTTCCAGACGGACGCGGGGCTGGTCTTTTTCCTGCGCCGGGTCGCGCGGTTGCAGCGCCTTGGTCTTTTCACCGAAACCGACCGAACCGCCGACGCGGACCGACGGGGTGATCTTGTAGAAGGCCCCGGCATCGACGTCGTTCCAGCCGCTTGGGCGGGCTTCGTCTTCGTTGACGCCCAGCTTGAGACCCCAGCGGCCCTTGAGCGACCACTGATAGACCTTGGACTGCTGCTTGTTGGCGTTGACCTGAGAGTCGACCGAGACACCGGTCAGGCTGACGGGGGCGGAAGCCTCGCTCGTCTTGCCCTTGACGGTCTGCTGATTGAGCGCAAAGGCCGGTGCAGTGCTTGCGGCGATTGCCAGCACCGTCATCGAGACCAAACCTGCGACCCAACGTGTCATCGTTTTTGTCAACCTAAGGCGCGCTTGTTAAGCGGCACCGATCCTGAACTTTTTTCGAGCCTCGCCTTATATGGGAATGATGACGGTTTTATGTAACCCGCCACTGCCCCAGAAAGGATAGGCCTGCCCACACCATACACCCCTATTCTGGCGTATATGTGTTATTCCCGGATTAAGAGGGATGGGTAACGAAAGCAATATATTTGAGCGTTTTTTGGCGCTTGCGTCAGATTCGCTCAAAACCTGTGGTGAAATGGTCACGCTCGATATTACGCGACGTTCTCCGGTTTGCCCCATAAGCGTCTCAATTGGGTGCCAGTTTGCCCCGCAACGGGCCATTTTGGGGGCTTGCGACGCCATATAAGGCGTCGGGACAGGGAAGGTCCAAGGAAACCCTTGTCATACCCCCGTTTGCCTATGCTATAGAGCGATTAATAAGCCTCAAGGCGAAGAGATACACTTTCGGAGTGGACGATACTATGACGATGACGAAAAAGGCGGTTTGGGTTATGGCCGCCGCGGCAATGTCTCTGAGCCTGGTGGGCTGCACGAGCTTCGGCAAGAAGGACAGCACCCTTGATGCCAGCGCCGAAAGCAAGGGTTTCCTCGGTCTGGGCGGCAAGAAACCGGCGTCCGAAACCGCCGACGCCACCATCGGGGTCAATGCCTATCTGTGGCGCGCCTCGCTCGATACCATCTCCTTCATGCCGCTGGCTTCGGCCGATCCGTGGGGCGGGATCATCATCACCGACTGGTACGCCAACCCGGAAAAGCCGGATGAGCGTTTCAAGGCGACCATCTATATCCTCGATACCCGTCTGCGCGCCGATGCTCTGAACGTGTCGCTGTACAAGCAGACCAATACCGGCGGTCAGTGGGTAGACGCCACGGTTTCGGCCCAGACCCAGATCGACATCGAAAACGCCATCCTGACGCGCGCCCGTCAGTTGCGCCTGTCGAACGTGAAGTAATATCTAAAACGAACTGAGAGCTTTAAAAGAGCGTTCCGGCTTTGACCTGAACGCTCTTTTTGTCTATTCGGAATGCCAATTCGTTCGCGGCGAGATGCCGCCCTTCATGGCTTACCGATGTCACGCTACAATCCCAAAGAGTCCGAACCGAAACAACGTGCCCGCTGGGACGAGGCCCAGGTCTTCCTGACGAAGACGGCTGAACAGGCGCAGGGTAAAGACAAGTACTATGTGCTTGAAATGTTTCCCTATCCGTCGGGCCGGGTACATATGGGCCATGTGCGCAACTACGCCATGGGCGATCTGGTGGCGCGGTTCAAGCGCGCGCGCGGTTTCAACGTGCTGCACCCGATGGGCTGGGACGCCTTCGGTATGCCGGCGGAAAACGCCGCCATGGAGCGCGGCATCCACCCCAAGGGCTGGACCTACGACAATATCGCCAACATGAAGACGCAGCTTCAGCGTCTGGGTCTGTCGATCGACTGGACGCGTGAATTCGCCACCTGCGATGCCGCCTATTACGGCAAGCAGCAGAAGTGGTTCCTCGACCTGCTGAAACACGATCTGGTCTATCGCAAGGAGTCGCAGGTCAACTGGGACCCGGTCGACAATACTGTGCTGGCCAACGAACAGGTCATCGACGGCAAGGGCTGGCGCTCGGGCGCGGTCGTCGAAAAGCGCAACCTGACACAATGGTTCCTCAAGATCACGCAGTATGCCGACGAGTTGATCGAGGGTCTGGAGACGCTCGACCGCTGGCCGGACAAGGTGCGCCTGATGCAGGCCAACTGGATCGGCCGCTCGAAGGGCCTGAAGTTCAGCTTCCCGTTCGCGGCCAATGCGCCCGCCGGTTTCGACGGGCTTGAGGTCTATACGACGCGGCCCGACACCCTGTTCGGGGCAGGCTTTGTCGCGGTGGCTGCCGATCACCCGCTGGTTAAGGCCCTGCCCGCCTCGCCGGAGCTGGACGCCTTCCTCGACACGGTGAAGAAGGGCGGCACGACGCAGGAAGAAATCGACACCGGTGAGAAGCTGGGCTTCAATACTGGTGTCACCGTCGCGCATCCGTTCAAGGCGGGTGAGACTCTGGACGTGTGGATCGCCAATTTCGTCCTGATGGGTTACGGCACCGGGGCCATCTTCGGTTGCCCGGCCCACGATCAGCGCGATCTCGACTTTGCGCGTAAATACGATCTGCCTGTGACCGAGGTGGTTCTGCCCGCCGATGCCGATCCGGAATCGTTCACCGTCGGCACCGAGGCCTATACCGGTCCCGGCACGATCTTCAATTCGGACTTCCTGAACGGTCTCGATATCGAAACCGCCAAGGCGCAGGCCATCGCGAAAATCGAAAGCATGGGCCTCGGCGAAGGCGCGACCATCTACCGTCTGCGCGACTGGGGCGTGTCGCGTCAGCGGTATTGGGGCTGCCCGATCCCGGTCATCCATTGCGAGGACTGCGGTGTCGTGCCCGTGCCCGACGATCAGCTGCCGGTGGTTCTGCCCGACGACGTGACCTTCGACGTCCCGGGTAATCCGCTCGACCGTCACCCGACGTGGAAGCACGTCAAGTGTCCGTGCTGCCAGAAGGATGCGCGTCGCGAAACCGATACGCTCGACACCTTCGTCGATTCGTCGTGGTACTTCGCGCGCTTCACCGCGCCGGATGCCGATGAGGCGATCCGCAAGGCCGATGCCGATTACTGGCTGCCCGTCGATCAATATATCGGCGGCATCGAGCACGCCATTCTGCACCTGCTCTATTCACGCTTCATTACCCGCGCCCTGAACACCTGCGGCTATCTGGATGTAAAAGAGCCGTTCGCAGGCCTGTTCACGCAAGGCATGTTGACGCACGAGACCTATTCCGAAGGCGTGGACGAGGTCGGCAAGCCGCTGTGGGTCGATCCCTCGGATGTCGACATCACCACCGATGGCGGCAAGCGTTCGGCGATCCAGATTTCGACCGGCAAGCCGCTGATCATCGGCGACATCGAAAAGATGTCGAAGTCGAAGAAGAACGTCGTTGCCCCCGAAGACATTTTCGACACCTACGGCGTCGATGCGGCGCGCCTGTTCGTCCTGTCGGACTCGCCACCCGAGCGCGACGTGCAATGGACGACCGGCGGGGTCGAGGGGTCATGGCGCTTTACCTCGCGCGTGTGGACCGAGTTCGACAGCCTGCCCGACGAGGAGATTGCGGGCGAAGAGGCCGCGGCGCTGGAGTTGCGCAAGGCCGCGCACAAGGCGTCGAAGGCCGTCACCGAAGGCTTCGAGAGCTTCCGCTTCAACGCGGCGATCGCCAAGCTGTACGAGTTCGTCAATATCCTGCGCGCCGCTGACGTGCAGAAAACGGGCACGGCGGCCAAGCGCGAAGCCCTGACGATCCTCGCCGGTCTGATCGCGCCGATCACGCCGCACCTGGCCGAAGAAGGCTGGACGCGACTGGGTCACGACGGCCTGATCGCCGATGCCGCCTGGCCGCAATTCGACCCGGCGCTGGCCACCGACGACGTCTATATCCTGCCGGTGCAGGTCAATGGCAAGAAACGCGGCGAACTTTCGGTCCGACTGGGTGCCACGGAAGACGAAATCCGCGAAATGGCGCTTGCGGACGAGGGCGTTAAACGACATCTTGAGGGCGTCACCGTGCGCAAGGTGATCGTTGTCCCGAACCGCATCCTCAACTTCGTCGTAGGGTAACCGCTCATGATCCGCAAAGCCGTGTTTGCCGCCTGCCTTCTGGTCGCGCCCCTGTCGTTAAGCGGCTGCGGCTTCACGCCGGTCTATGCGCAGAAGGGGCTGGCGGCGACGCTGGCCGGGATCGACTTCAATGTGACCGAGTCGCGCACCGGCTATTTCGTGCGTCAGAACCTCGTTTCGGGCTTCGACAGCGCGGCGGCAGCCACCAAGCCCTATCGTCTGGACGTCAAGCTGGTCGAAAACCGCTACGATATCGGCGTCGGGGTCAATGACACAGCGACCCGTTCGGAAATTTCGAACTCGGTCACCTATCAGCTGGTCGATGTACAGACGCGGAAGGTTCTGACCGAAGGCAGTTTTGTCGATACAACGACCTATGACGCGAGCAATAAATCGCCCTATGGCAGCGTCATTTCGCAAAAGGACGGTCAGCAGCGCGCCGCCACCAGCATCAGCGAGCGCCTGCGTAACGACATCACGCTCTATTTCCACGGCAAGGCTACTGCCGCCTCTGCAAATTAGTTTGCGCGCATCTGATCCAAAAACCGCTTCACACTTTTTGGGATGCGCTTGGAATGAAACTCGTCAAACGCCCTGAAATCGAGGGCTTTCTCAAATCGCCGCCGCGCGACGTGATCGCCTGCCTAATCTATGGCAAGGATCGCGGGCAGGTGATCGAGCGCGGCGAAGCGCTGGCGCGACAGATCGTGCCGGATGTGAAAGACCCGTTCAACGTCTCGATCCTCACCGATACGGATATCGATAACGACGCGGCCCGGCTTGAGGACGAACTGACGGCGCAGTCCCTGATGGGCGGCCGGCGGCTGGTGCGGTTGAAGTTTTTCTCGGAAAAGGCCGCGCTCGACAAACAGGTGGCGGCGGCGCTCAAGGCCCATGCGGCGGGGGAATTCAACCGTGAGGCTTTCTTCCTGATCGAAGCCGGTGGTCTGGGCGGCGATTCCGCGACGCGCAAGCTGGCCGACGCCGATAAGGCCGTGGCCTCGATCGCCTGTTACGAGGATGAGACCGGCGATGTCGTGCGCATGGCGCGTGAAACTCTGGCCAAAAACGAAGTCGCCCTGACGCCCGACGCCATGGATATCTTCGCCGCGCGCTTGCCCCGCGAACGCGGTGTGGCGCGGCAGGAGATCGAGCGTCTGTGCCTGTTTATCGGGCCGGGGTCGAAAAAAACGCTCGATGCCAAGGAATTGCAGGATTTCCTTGGGGTTGAGCCCGAAGCCTCTCTGTTCGATGCAGCGCTTCAGGCCTTTGGGGCGAAGATGGGTCCGGCTCAGGCCGGTTTGCGCCGCGCCTTTGCCGAGGGCGAAACCGGGGTCGATGCGGTGCGGGCGCTCAATGCCCACCTGATCAAGCTGAGGCTCATTCAGGCGCAGGTGGCGAAGGGCATCGACGCCAAGCAGGCGACGCGCGCCGCCGGGGTGTTCTGGAAACAGGAGGCCGAGTTCCTGCGTCAGGCGCGGGCGTGGTCGGACTTCCATATCGATCCGCTGTCGAAAGAGATGATCGACACCGACAAGGCGTGCAAATCGACGGGTATGCCCGATTTGCTGATCGCCGAGCGGCTCTATATGAGCATCGCCGGGCGGGCTAAGCGGTTGGGGCTGTAGAGGCGACGCACTCGATTTCGATAGCGGCATCGAGCGCCAGTTGTGTCACGGCGAAGACCGAACAGACGGGCAGGGGTGCGCCGTGGAAATAGGTGGCGAACAGGGTGTTGAAGCGGTCGAGGTTGGCCATGTCGGTGAGCATGACCCTGACCGAGACCAGCGCCGTCAGGTCACGCTCGAAACGGGCCAGAGAGGCTGAGACATTGGCCATCATCTGACGGACTTCGGCATCGAACCCTTCGGCGAGATTGCCGTCGTCGTCATCGCCGATATGGCCGGACAGATAGATCGTATGGCCGATCTGCACCGCTTCGGAAAAGGCGGCGTCAAACGGATAGGCGAGGAAAACGGGTTCGGTCATGGGAAGATTATGACTGAAAAATCATACGTGTGTCTAGGTTAAGCAAGAACCCCCACCACCCCGCCCTTCGGGCGCGGTCCCCCTCCCCAGCAAGCTGGGGAGGTATAAGGAGAGCAAAGCAGTGCGATCTGCTCCAAGTAATGGTCCTAGGGGCTTGCCCCTAGTGGCCCGGGGGCGGGCCGACTAGGATATCGCGCTTGCCGACGTGGTTGGCCGGGCCGACGACGCCTTCCATCTCCATCTTTTCCATCAGCGAGGCCGCGCGGTTATAGCCGATCTGGAGCTTGCGCTGGATGTAAGAGGTCGAGGCCTTGCGGTCGAAGGTGACGAAATAGACGGCCTTGTCGTAGAGGTCGTCGCCGGAGCCGCCTTCGCCCATGCCGCCGCCATCGCTGTCGCCGCCGTCATCGTCGCCCCCGGCGGTGATGTCGTCGAGATAGTTGGGTGAGCCCTGCGAGCGGAGGTATTCGGCCACGGCCTCGACCTCGTTGTCGCCGACGAAGGGGCCGTGCAGACGGGTAATGCGTCCACCGCCCGCCATATAGAGCATATCGCCCTGACCGAGGAGCTGTTCGGCGCCCTGTTCGCCGAGAATGGTGCGCGAGTCGATTTTCGAGGTGACCTGGAAGGAAATCCGGGTCGGGAAGTTGGCCTTGATGGTGCCGGTGATGACGTCGACCGACGGGCGCTGGGTGGCCATGATCAGGTGGATACCGGCGGCACGCGCCATCTGAGCCAGACGCTGGACCGCGCCTTCGATGTCCTTGCCCGCGACCATCATCAGGTCGGCGACCTCGTCGATGATGACGACGATATAGGGCATGGGCTCGGGGACCATTTCCTCGATCTCGAAGATCGGCTGGCCGACCTCGTCGAAGCCGGTCTGGACCTTGCGGATGAAGTTCTTGCCTTCGGCGGCGGTGGCCTTGGCGCGTTCGTTGAAAGAGGCCACGTTGCGCACGCCGATCTTGGACATGCGGCGGTAGCGGTCCTCCATCTCCTTGACGGTCCATTTGAGCGCCACGACGGCCTTTTTCGGGTCGGTGACGACCGGGGCGATTAGGTGCGGGATGCCGTCATAGACGCTGAGTTCCAGCATCTTGGGGTCGATCATGATGAACTTGCACTGTTCCGGATCGAGGCGATAGAGGATCGACAGGATCATGGCGTTGACCCCGACCGACTTACCCGAGCCGGTGGTACCTGCGATCAGAAGGTGGGGCATCTTGGCGAGGTCGGTGACGTAGGGCTCGCCGCCGATATTTTCACCCAGCACCATCGGCAGGATGTGACCCGCCTTTTCGAACTCGGCTGAGGCCAGCATGTCGCGCAGATAGACGGTTTCGCGCACGGCGTTGGGCAGTTCGATACCGATGGCGTTGCGGCCCTGAACGATGGAGACGCGGCACGAGCGCGCCGACATGTTGCGGGCGATGTCGTCGGCCAGCGCCACGACGCGCGCACCCTTGACGCCCGCAGCCGGGGCCAGTTCGTACAGGGTGACGACGGGGCCGGGGCGGATCTGGTCGATGACGCCCTTGACGCCGAATTCGGCCAGCACGCTTTCCAGCATCCGGGCGTTTTGACGCAGCGCCGCTTCGTCGAAGCTGGTGGCGCGGGGCTTGGGTTTCGACAGGATATTCAGTTCGGGCAGGCGGAAATTGCCGGGCTTGAGGAATTCGAAGCTCGACTGACGCTCGTCCTGTTCGCGGGCCGACGGTTTGGGGGCCTTGGGCGCTTCCATGCGGATTTTCGGTTCGGGTGCCGCAGAGCGGGGTGCCGGGTTCAGCATCGGCGCGTCGGGGTCGAGGTCGTCGATATCGAACGGCGGGGCGTCGTAGTCGTAATCGGGTTCTTCGCTGACCGGTGCGCGCAGATTGACCTGCGGTTCAGACACCGGTTCGGCGTCGTAGGCCGCTTCATCAAGGAAGGGCTTGGGCGTCTTGGCGGTTTTGCGCGCCGCCTTGGGCTTCGCTTCGGCGCGGCTGACGGCATCGCTGACCTTTTCGGTGATGCCCGAGGCATTGAGGGCGCCCTTGAAGCCGCCCAGCACGAAACCGGCGGCGCGGACGTAGTTTTCAGCCTTGAGGCGCAGCGCCTGATTAAAGGCCCAGATGGCGGCGGCGGCGAAGATCAGGCTGGCGATGACGTCCCCGGCGGGCAGGCGCATGAAGTCGAACAGAGCCTTGAGGAGGCCGTGCACGCCCGTACCCCAGAAGCCGCCGATCGACGGCGAGGTCGCATCGCCTGTATGCAGCGGCGCGAGGGCGGCGGCCAGCATCAGGACGAACAGCGCGGCGAACAGGCTGTGGATGCGAAGGGCGCGGCGGCCTTCGTCGGGATCGAGCTGCATCAGACGCGTCAGGCCGAACCAGGTCATCAGGGCCGCCATCGGCCAGGCGGCGAGACCGAGCGATTGCAGACCCAGATCGGCGACGATGGCACCGAACCCGCCGAGCAGGTTCTGGACCGCGGCGCTGGTTGCCGTGTTCCAGCTGGCGTCGGCGGCGTTGTAGGAGGCATAGGCCAGCAGCGAGGCCAGTCCCATCAGGCAAACCAGAGCGCCGCGCAGGCGCGCCATCGGCACCGACCGCCAGATCATGAGGAAGTTGGTTTCGAGATGGTTCCAGACGAGGGCGGTAACGGTGCTCATACGACAAACGGGCCTGTAGAGAGCGCATTCCGAAAAGTGTGCAGCGGTTTTTCGGAATCAAATGCGCGACAAAGCAAAAGCTCAGAACAGGTTCTGATCCGAATGGATTGGAACCTGTTCTGGATTGAACCCGTTTTATGCCGTCAAAAGGGTTAAGAGCGGTTTACCATGACCAGGATTATCAAGCCGATTTCAACAAATCTGCCACGCCATGACCGAGGATCAGCAGTGCAATCAGACCCAGCAGACACCCCACGAACAACTCGAAATATTCGCGGTTTCGGCCCCGGCTGAGAAGCTGCGTCAGGGCCAGTCCGCTCAGGCCGTAGGTGGTCATGGTGATGACGTCCATGCCGATGGCGGTGGCGGCGAAAACCGGCATCTGCGTCGTCATCGGCCGGCCGAGATCGAGAAACGGCGGCAGAACGGCAGTGAAAAACAGCGTCACCTTGGGATTCAGAAACTGGACCATGAAGCCGTCTTTCCACGTCGCCCACAGGCTTTGCGGAATTTGATCCGTTGTCGGAACATCGAGCTCATGCGCGGTATGCGATTTGCGGGCGCGGACGGTCTTATAGGCGATCCACAGCAGATAGAGGGCGCCACCGAAGGTCATCAGATGGAAAATGACCGGGACGGTGGTGATCAGGATGTGCAGCCCGAACGCGGCCATGACGAACCAGATCAGGGTGGCGCTGTTGATGCCGAACACGCCCATCAGGACGCGCGGCACCGACCGCTTCAGGCCGGTCGAAATGCAAAACAGGTTGGCCGGTCCCGGCGTGATGGCCATGAGCAGCATCGCCGCCAGAAAGGCGGAGTATTTTGACGGATCGACGGGGAGCGAAGCAAACATGCCGCCTTATTTCGTATAAATCGAAACTTGTCGAGCCGTCTTAGTCCCCTCTCCCTTGAGGGAGAGGCGGGGCGGCCCGTGCCGTTAGGGTGAGGGGGAAATGCCTGATGCAAGTGCAGTAAAAATACGTTTTAAGCAGAGCGGGTTGAAAGAGTTCCCCCTCACCCGGTGCTAACGCACCACCCTCTCCCTCATGGAGAGGGGAGTCTATTTCGTATGGCTGACCACGGAGAATAGCTCGAACCGCTCTTTGCCCAATTGCCACATCTCGATCCGCACGGATGTCTCGGTGAAATCCAGCATATTGAACCCCTGAGGCTGTTTACGGATGCGCGTGGACATGGCCGTCGATGCACAGACGAACAGGGTCGTATGTCCGCCGGTCAGGCGCGTCTCGACATAGGCGTGGTGCTGATGTCCGGCCAGCACGATATCGATCTTCGTTTCATCAATGGTTTTCAATAGCTTGTCGGCATTGAACACCGTGATATCGAGCGGAAAATCCTTCGGATTGAGCAGGGGGTGGTGCACAGTCAGCAGCCGCCACGGTGCGGTCGAGGTGGCGAAGGTCTCGGCAATGTCATGGCGTTGCGCGGCGCTGATCGAGCCATAGGCCCAGTTGGTGGCCGGCAGGATCATACGCGCGCTATTGATGCCCTTGATATCGACCAGATCGCTGCGCAGGACCGGATTCATGTCCTCCCGCAGATATTTCTTATAGCGCCGCCACGGGGCGATGAAACGCATCACATCCATGCCGGGCAGGTCGTGATTGCCGGGGATGATGAACACCGGCACGGGCAGAAGATTGAAAAAATCGCGGGCTTCGACAAATTCGGCCGTCAAGGCGTGCTGGGTGATGTCGCCTGAGGCCAGCACCAGATCGGGTTTGGTTTCGATCAGGTGCGACAGGAGGGTTTCGGTCACGCGGCGGTCGTGGGCTCCGAAATGCAGGTCCGAGATATGAGCGATCTTCATGCCGCGTCCTTTGGCACAAGGAGCTTCACACCGCGCGGTTTGAGTTTGAATTCCAGCGGGGTTTTCAGCTCCAGCACCTCGCCGTCGATGGAGACCAGTTGTTTGTTATGGCCGGACCACAAGGTCAGGGCTTTGGCGGTCAGTTCGACCAGATCGGGGTCTTTTTTCCAGTCCCCGACCAGAAGCCGGGTGACGAAGCGCAGATGCGAGCCGCGCGTTCGGGTGGTCGAAATATAGGCGGCCAGCTCGCCGCCCTGAAGGTTATCACGCTTGAAATTGTTCTGGCTGAGCAGGTCGGAATCGGCGAAGCGATTGGCGGCGACGACGGCGGCGGGCGAGCGGAACTTTTTCATCTTCTTGCCGATTTGCAGCACGATACGGTCGCCTTTATGCCGCTCGAAATGGTCGATAACAAACCAGAACAGTTGCGGGATCAGGACGAGGATATTGCGGCTGCGGTTTTCTTCGCGAAAGACCGAGGCTTCGGGCATGGTGCCGATCGAGGCGCAGCACAGGAACATCTCGTCATTGACAAAACCGGCGTCGATGGCGGTCTCAATTGCCCCTTCGGCGTATTTGGACAGGGCCGCCTGAAGCGTATCGATCGACAGGTCCTTGGCCAGCAGGTTCATGGTGCCGAACGGCAGGATGCCAAACGCCTTGCTCTTTTTGCTCAGGGATACCGCGCACGAGCGCAGGGTGCCGTCGCCGCCGCCAACCAGCAGGGGCGTATCGCTTTTGGCAAAGCGCACCAGATTGGCTTCCATGTCGTCGGGTTCGGAAAAGCAGAGTTCGGCAACGGCCATGCCGCTGGCCTCGATGGCGGCTTCGATGGCGGGCTGGCCCATATTGAGGACGGTCCCGGCCTTACCGTTGATCAGTATATTGAATGCAGTGCCCATGCCTCCGGTGTGCCGGGCAGGGTGCAAAGATTCAATGTGTGGGTATTGATGGCAATTTATGCCATTTAATGGCATGATAGGTTTTACAGGAGCCTAACGATGCAGAGCATGAATATTTCGCTGCCCGAACCCTTAAAGCAATTCGTCGATGGTCAGATTGCCGAAGGTCGTTACAGCAGCGTTAGCGAATATGTCCGTGAACTGATCCGCGCCGATGAAAAGCGCAAGGCAGAGGCACGACTTGAAGCCTTGCTGATGGAGGGTTTGGCGTCGCCGGAATCAGAGTTCCAAGCCAGTGACTGGGCCGATATTCGGAAAGAGGCGATGGCGCGGCTGGCATTGAAGCAGAGCAAGCCCTGATGCCGGTTGTCCGCAAGCGCGAAAGTGCGCGTCGCGACCTTGTCGAGCATTTTGTCTATCTGGCCGAAGAGGCCGGGATGGCAACGGCAGACCGTTTTCTGGAAAACGCGGAGACGACATTCGCTGAACTGGCTGAATTTCCGGCTTCGGGTCGTCGACTTGATCTTGAAGCGGCGATTTTGAAAGACATGCGCGTCTGGCGTATCAAAGACTTTGAAAACTGGCGTGTGTTCTACATTCCTGAAGCGAACGGCGTTTCGATTGTCCGCGTCCTTCATGCCTCACGCGAATGGTGGGCGATACTCTCCGATTAAAGTTATGGGGTGTGGGGTCCGTGACCCCACGAAACCGTTACTCAAAGAAAAACCCCTTCGGAAAACCGAAGGGGTTTTTCTCTGAAGATAAGACTTGGGGCCGCAGGCCCCAAACCCCATAACTATTTCGCGTCACGTGCGTCACGCTTAGCGGCGACACGAAGGCGAAGGGCGTTGAGCTTGATGAAGCCCGCCGCGTCGCGGTGATCGTAGGCGACCTTGCCTTCTTCGAAGGTGACCAGATCCTGATCGTACAGCGAATAGGGGCTTTCGCGGCCGATGATCGTCGTGTTGCCCTTGTAGAGCTTCACTGTGACGCGGCCGGTGACCTTGGCCTGAGAATAGTCGATGGCGGCTTGCAGCATTTCGCGCTCGGGCGAGAACCAGAAACCGTTATAGACCAGCGACGCATATTTCGGCATCAGCTCGTCCTTCAGGTGCATGGCCCCACGGTCCAGCGTGATCGACTCGATGCCGCGGTGGGCGGCCAGCAGGATCGTGCCGCCGGGGGTCTCATAGACGCCGCGCGACTTCATGCCGACGAAGCGGTTCTCAACCAGGTCCAGACGACCGACGCCGTTGTCGTGGCCGAGCTGGTTCAGCTTGGTGAGCAGGGCGGCAGGCGACAGGGCTTCGCCGTCGATGGCGACCGGATCGCCTTTTTCGAAGTCGATGGTGAAGACGGTCGGGGTATCCGGCGCGGCTTCCGGGGCGATGGTGCGCTGATAGACGAATTCCGGGGCTTCGACCGCCGGGTCTTCCAGCACCTTGCCTTCGGAAGACGAGTGCAGCAGGTTGGCGTCGACCGAGAACGGCGCGTCGCCGCGCTTGTCCTTGGCGATGGGGATCTGGTGCTGTTCGGCAAAGGCCAGCAGGGATTCGCGCGAGGCGAAGTCCCATTCGCGCCACGGGGCGATGACGCGGATGTCGGGCTCAAGGCCATAGTAGCCCAGCTCGAAACGGACCTGATCGTTGCCCTTACCCGTCGCGCCGTGGCAGACGGCGTCGGCGCCGACCTTGCGGGCGATTTCGATCTGCTTCTTGGCGATCAGCGGGCGGGCGATCGAGGTGCCGAGCAGGTACTGGCCTTCATAGACCGTGTTGGCGCGGAACATCGGGAAGACGAAGTCGCGCACGAACTCTTCGCGCAGGTCTTCGATATAGATGTTTTCCGGCTTGATGCCGAGCAGTTCGGCCTTTTTGCGCGCCGGTTCCAGCTCTTCGCCCTGACCGAGGTCGGCGGTGAAGGTGACGACTTCGGCGCCGTATTCGGTTTGCAGCCACTTCAGGATGATCGAGGTGTCCAGACCGCCCGAATAGGCGAGGACGACTTTCTTGACGGGCTTTTCAGCGGGGGAGGTCATAAGGCAAACCACTCCGGTTGGGGGGCGAAAACTATTGTCCGCGCGTTTAAGACCAGAGGGGCTACGATGCAAGTTTGTTTGTCGCTATCGGCAAACAAACTTGCTTAGCTAAAAAGAGAAAAAGTCTCGACGGGCCGCCCCGAGAGACTTTTTCACGATATTGAAAAGGGGGCACATGGGGGAAAATCCTTTTCCCCCATGATCAAACGCTGACTTGAGTGCCTAATTCCACCACCCGGCCCGGCGGGATATGGAAGAACTCCGTCGGGTTGGTCGCGTTGCGCATCAGGAAGATATATAGCCGGTCCTGCCACAGCGGCATCCCCGAATTGGCCGAGGCCACCACTGAGCGACGGCCGAGGAAAAACGAGGTCGCCATGATGTCGAACTTAAGGCCCTGCTTGCGGCAGATGCCCAGCGCCTTGGGCAGGTTCGGGCTTTCCATGAAGCCGTAGCTGACCGTCAGCTTCTTGAAGTCGTCATTGAGCGACTCGATGGTGATGCGTTCGGACTCGTTGACGCGCGGAATGCTTTTGGTGTGGACGGTCAGGATGATGTTCTTCTCGTGCAGCACCTTGTTGTGCTTGAGATTGTGCATCAGGGCGACCGGGGCGACGTCGGGGTCCGAGGTCAGGAAAATCGCCGTGCCCGACACGCGGTGCGGCGGGCGGCTCTTGAGCATGTCGGCAAGGTCGGTCAGCGAGACGCTGTCGCGGCGGGACTTATCGAGCAGGATGTGCGAACCGCGTACCCACGTCGCCATGACGGTGAACAGGCACGCTCCGATCAGCACTGGCAACCAGCCGCCGGAGAAGAAGCGCAGCATGTTGGCGCTGAGGAAGGCGAGGTCGAGGATGGCGAAGGGAATGATGAAGGCCAGTACGCGCGGCCAGCCCCATTTCCACATCTGACGCATGACGATGGCCGCCATCAGCGTCGTGACGACCATGGTGCCGGTGACGGCCAAACCATAGGCATGGGCCAGAGCCGACGAGGTCTGGAAGGTGACCATGACAACCATGACGCCGACCAGCAGCATCGAATTGAGCTGCGGCACGAATATCTGGCCTTCCTGCGTTTCCGAGGTCCGCTTGACGTTCAGGCGCGGCAGAAGACCGAGCTGGATCGCCTGCTGCGTCAGGGAGAACGCACCGGTGATAACGGCTTGCGAGGCGACGACGGTGGCCAGACCGGCCAGCAGGACCAGCGGCAAACGCAGCGCCAGCGGGGCCATTTCGAAGAACCAGTTCAGTTCCTCGAACGGCGCGCCCGACGCCTGAGACGCCGATAGGACGTTGAGCGCCAAGGCACCCTGACCCAGATAGTTGAGCGCCAGACAGGGCAGAACGAAGAACAGCCAGGCGGCCTGAATCGGCCAGCGCCCGAAATGGCCCATATCGGCGGTCAGGGCCTCGGCCCCGGTCACCGTCAGGAACACCGCGCCCAGTACGATGAACCCGGCCAGACCGTGCTCCATCAGGAACTCGACCGCGTACCACGGATTGATGGCGATCAGGATTTCCGGACGACCGGCGAACTGCATGACGCCAAGGACGGCCATGACGGTGAACCAGACGAGACAGACCGGTCCGAACAGCAGGCCGACCTTGGCCGTGCCCTTGCTCTGGAAGCTGAACAGGCCGATCAGCATGACACCCGCGATGAGGAGAACCATCTCGGTTGAGATACGGCCTTCGAGCGCCGGAATGGTGCGCAGACCCTCGACCGCCGACAGCACCGACATGGCGGGGGTGATCACCGCGTCGCCGTAGAACAGCGCCGCGCCGATGATGCCGAGTGTAAAGACGATGGCCGTGCGCTTGCCGATGGCGCGCTGGGCCAGGGCCATGAGCGACAGGACCCCGCCTTCGCCCTTGTTGTCGGCGCGCATGATGAAGCCGACATATTTCACCGTCACGACGAGGATCATCGCCCACAGGGCCAGCGACACGACGCCGAGGATTTCCGAGCGCGTCACCCCATCATGGGCGGCGGCGGCCAGGGCTTCCTTGAAGGCGTAGAGCGGCGAGGTGCCGATATCGCCGAACACCACGCCGACCGACCCGATGGCCAAAGCCCAGAAACCGGCATGATGCCCGTTGCTGTGCTGTCCGTTCGACTCGTGATGTGCGGATTTGTGTGCGGCGCCTTTGTCCGCTTCGCCGGTCGTGCCGGTGGTGTCCGAAGCCCCGGAAGATGGGCTGGCTTCGGAAGGGGGAACCCCGATCATGCAAACTCTCCTGAGGCCCCGCAAAATGCGCGGTCCTCGCTTGAACGGCGCGCTCCATACGCCCATTTCAGACAGGTTTCAATCCACAATCCCGCACAGGCGAAGAGCCGTGTGCGCAGCAACCTATGCTAAAAGGGGTTAACAGCCGGAATCCGCATGATTATCGCCCTGTTGTAGCCGAAAACCGGTTCCCACTTTTCGGCACAGGGCTCATGGTTCTCGCCCTGTTGTAGCCGAAAACCGGTTCCCACTTTTCGGCTCAGGGCTCATGGTTCTCGCCCTGTTGTAACCGAAAACCGGTTCCCACTTTTCGGCACAGGGCTCATGGTTCTCGCCCTGTTGTAGCCGAAAACCGGTTCCCACTTTTCGGCACAGGGCTCTAGGAATAAGCCCTGAATTATCGTAACAAGAGTACAACCATGTCCGACAGTCAAAGATTTCCTGTTGCCGCGCACACCCTCGCCTATCTGGCGCACAAGGGGGCCTATTCGCGCGAACAGGCGGTTTCCTCGTCGGTGCTGGCGGCGTCGATCCCGACCAATCCGGTCGTCATCCGCCGCATGACCACGCAATTGGCCAAGGCCGGGCTGGTCAATACCTGTTCCGGCGTTGCCGGGGGGACGTGGCTGCTGAAAAACGCCGGTGAGATCAAGCTCGACGAAGTGCTGCACGCCGTAAACGGCTGCGCGCATCTGGGCTCGGCACCTCCCGGGGCCGATGGCTGCCCCGTCGGTCAGGCCATACCCAAGGCCGTGTCGGGTGCGATGAAGGAAGCCAATTCCGCCGCCACCGCCGCCTTGTCCAAAATCACCGTCGCTGATCTGATCAGGAATATCTGAGGTATCTGAATGCGCCGCCTTGTCCTCATTACCGGTGCGACTTCGGGCATAGGGCTGGCCTTCGCCCGTGTCTATGCCTCGCACGGCTGGGACGTGGTCGTGACGGGCCGCCGTCAGGAGCGGCTGGAAAAGCTGGTCGAGGAGATTCGTCTGCGCTTCGGCGTCGAGGCGCACTTCATCGCCGCTGATCTGGCCGAGGCCGGTACACCGCAGAAACTGGTCGATTTCGTCACCGCGCTCGGGCGCAAGGTCGACGGGCTGGTCAACAACGCCGGGTACGGTTTACCGGAAGGTTTTGTCGGTAATGATTTCGCTGCGCACGAAACCTTCATGCGGGTGCTGATGCAGGCCCCGACCGAGCTGGCCCATCTGGTCCTGCCGGGGATGATCGAGCAGAAATTCGGCCGCATCATCAATGTGGCGTCTCTGGCCTCGTACCTGCCCGCGTCGCCCGGCGACACGCTCTATGCCCCGGCCAAGGCCTATCTGACGCGGTTTTCGCAAGGTCTGCACCTTGAGGCGCGCGACCATAATGTCCACGTCTCGGCCCTGTGTCCGGGCTATACCTATTCGGAGTTCCACGATGTGACCGGTTCGCGCCGCATCATCAGCCAGAACACGCCGGAATGGATGTGGATGGGTGCCGACGAGGTCGCGCGCGAAGGCTATCAGGCGGCGGAGGCCAATCGCGCGATCTGCGTGCCGGGCGCGCCAAACAAGTTCCTGTCGGCAGTGCTGAAGATATTGCCGGACGACTGGTCGCTGGAACTGATTTCGAATCAGTTGCGACGCATGATGCGGTGACTTCTTATTCCTCCCTGGCTATGCCGGGGAGGGGGACCGCCGCGATTTATCGCGGGGGTGGTGGGGTATCTTGCGGAGGTTCATTGGCCACGATTGCAAGAAAGTAAGAACCCCCACCACCACATCTCGCCATTTCATGGCTCGTGCGGTCCCCCTCCCCAGCAAGCTGGGGAGGTATGATATAGGGTCTACTGCCCGCTGTACGGATGCGCGGCCGCTGGCACGATGATGTCGTGCGTGATGACGCTGACGGCGGAAATAATGATCTGGATCGCCAGCGCGCACAGGATCAGGCCCAGTACCCGGATCACCACTACCATCCCGACGCGGCCCAGCAGCTTCGAAATTGATCCGGAAAAGAAGAAGGCCAGCATGGTCGCCAGCGCCGCCGAAACGATCGCGCCCAAGCCCACCGCCATGCCGGTGACGCCCCACTTCTGCGCTTCGCCGGCCTGAATGATAACGGTCGAAATCGCGCCCGGTCCGATCAAAAGCGGAATGGCAAAGGGCACGACGAACTTCTCGAACGATTTTTTGGCGCGGTCGCGGCCCCGCAAAGGCATCCCATGCGCGTCGAGGGTCTCTTCGGTAAGCGACTCGGTTTCCTCGAACATCGACAGGAAGTCGCCGCGTGTCATGTCGAGCCCGAGCAGGAACAGCAATATGCCGCCCGCGATCCTGAACGCGTCCATCGAAATGCCAAAGAACTGCAGCAGGCCAAGGCCGGTGAAGAAGAAGAAGCTGAGGAACAGGGCGGCAAAGGCCGAGATATAGACGATCAGCCAGCGGCGCGACGAATCCGACTGCGTCCGCGTGGCGGCGGCGAAGATCGGCACATTGCCGATGGGATCAAGCAGCGCGAACAGCGTAATGAAAAAGTTGACGTAAAGCTCAACCAGGCCCATGACGCTCCCCTGAATGCCAGCGCAGGGTTTGTCTGTACCAAACCTGCGCATCTGGTTACAGGAAAAACTTTCGGAGTCTCTCATGTCCCTCCCTGCCGATCCCCGCATTATCGTCGCCCTTGATGAGCCCGATCTGGACTCGGCGCGGGCCCTGGTCGCGCGGCTGGGCGATCACGTCAGCTTCTACAAGATCGGCCTGACCTTGCTGGGCAAGGGCGGTTATGCGCTGGTCGAAGAACTGGGCGCGCAAGGCAAACAGGTGTTTCAGGACTGGAAACTGCACGATATCGGGGCGCAGGTCGAAGGCGCGGCACAGGCGATTTCGTCGGGCGTCTGCGACATGCTGACCGTCCATGCCGAGCCGCAAGTCATGGCGGCGGCGGTCAAGGGGCGGGTGGACAACACTAAACTTCTGGGGGTGACGGTGATGACCAGCCTGACTCAGGCGCATCTGGATGACATGGGCTACGGCATGGCGCTCGAAGACCTCGTCAAGCGCCGCGTCGATCAGGCGGTCGAAGCGGGGATGGACGGCGTGGTCGCCAGCCCGCACGAAGCGGCCATGATCCGTGCCCGGGTACCGGCTGAGTTCCTGATCGTGACGCCGGGGGTTAGACCGTCGTGGGCGGACGCCAACGATCAGCAGCGGATCGCGACTCCGGCGGATGCCATCCGCAACGGGGCCTCACACATGGTCATCGGTCGCCCGATCACCCGCGCCGCCGATCCGGTTGAGGCTGTGCAGAAGATATTGGCGGAGTTGGCGTAATTTCATACCTCCCTGCGCTTGCGCGGGGAGGGGGGCCATCAAGCGAAGCGTAGATGGTGGTGGGGTATCTTACATTGTTTCAGCAGTCTCGCTCGTAAATAAGTAAGAACGCCCACCACCACATCTCACCCGCTATGCGGGCTCGTGCGGTCCCCCTCCCCGACAAGTCGGGGAGGTATAAGCTTTAGAAATCCACCGCGATGCCCTTGCGTTCCCAGTCGCCGTAGCGCGTGGGTTCAGGGCCGCTGGGGCCGCCTTCCTCGATGGCTTTCAGGCGCTCGACTTCGGCCTGAGCGCGACGTTCTTCGGCCTCGGCCAGAGCGCGCTGGGCGGCAGGCGTCAAAATCTTCGCGGGCGCTTCGATTTTTTCTTCCGATTCAAACGATTGCGGGGCGGATTCGTCGTGATTTTCGGATGACATATTTGTAATCGCCTTAAATTCAACGCGGGTTTCCCTATATTTAGACCTGAAGGATTGCCGTCGCAATCCAATATAGGAGCTTACACCCCGATGAACCCGTTCAAGACCTTTATGCTACTGGCAGGGATGACCGCGCTGTTCGGCGTGATCGGTCTGGCTATCGGCGGGCCTGCGGGTATGCTGATCGCGCTGGGCCTTGCCTTGGCCATGAACGCCTTCGCCTACTGGAATTCCGACAAGATGGTGCTTAAGGCCTATCAGGCCGAGCCCGTCGATCCGCGGCAAGCCACCGGCCTGATCCGCGACTATTACAATGACATCGCCGAGATGAGCCAGCGCGCAGGTCTGCCCATGCCGGCGGTTTACGTCATCCATAACGATCAACCGAACGCCTTTGCCACCGGCCGGAATCCGCAAAACGCTGCCGTGGCCGCGACGACGGGACTTCTGCGCGCGCTCGACCGGTCGGAAATCCGTGGCGTCATGGCGCACGAACTGGCCCACGTGAAGAACCGCGACACCCTGATCATGACGATCACCGCGACGATTGCCGGTGCGATCTCGTCTCTGGCCAATTTCGCCATGTTCTTTGGCGCGGGCAACAGCGACGATGAGGATGGCATCAATCCGATCGCCGCGATCCTGATGGCGATCCTCGCGCCCATCGCCGCCATGCTGGTTCAGATGGCGATCAGCCGGACACGCGAATACGAAGCCGACAAGCTGGGCGGCGAAATCTGCGGCGATCCGGAAAGTCTGGCGCGTGCCTTGCGCAAGATTGAGAACTTCGCGCACGGCATCCCCAACCACGAGGCGGAACGCAATCCCGCCTCGGCGCACATGTTCATCATCAACCCGCTGTCAGGTCGCCGGATGGACAATCTTTTCTCGACCCATCCGGCCACGGACAATCGCGTCCGCGCGCTGATGGATCTGGCGGTGCGCATGGGGGGTCGCGGTAAGAGCGCGTCGGGTGGCTTTACGAGCGTGCCGACAACGCCTATGAGCTAATTCTCTCTCTCCCTCTCCCTTGAGGGAGAGGGCCGGGGTGAGGGGGAACTGTCAGCCAAGAGCGCGGTTCTGCCTTTCCCCCCTCACCCGGCCTTTCAGGCCACCCTCTCCCTCAGGGAGAGGGAATAACGCCCAGCATCTTAGAGTAAGATATGTCCCTCCCGCCTAAAAAGCCGACCTTCAAAAAACCTGCCTTCAAAAAAGCCCCGTTCAAAAAACCGTCCCCCGGTGACCGGCCCATCAAGGCCCCCAAGCCTGCGCCGGACGAGTCGATGGACAACGATATCGGCCTCAATGCCCGTCTGGGCGCCTTGAAGCTGATCGAGGCGGCGCTCGACCATCGCGGCGGCTTTGACGAAGCGGGATCGACCGCCGAATTCCTCAAGCTGTCGGACAGCGAGCGCGCCTTTGCCCGCGCTCTGGCGCTGCTGGTGCTGCGCCGTCTGGGGCACCTCGACCACATCATCCATAACAAGACCCAGAAGATGCCGCCCGAAGCCGTGCGCGCCCTATTGCGTATCGGCATGGCGCAGATCTTCTTCATGCAGGTCCCCGATTTCGCCGCCGTTTCGACTACGGTCAAGATCGCCGAGCGCGACAACAAGACGCGTCCGTTCAAGGGCCTGATCAACGCCATCCTGCGCGGCCTGATCCGCGAAGGCGGCCTGCGCGACGTCAATCCGAAGAAGCTGATGCCCGACTGGCTGTGGCAGCGCTGGCTGCAAACCTATGGCGAGGACAATGTCGCGGCCATGGCCAATGTCCTGACCGAGGAACCGGCGACCGACCTCAGCTTCCGCAACAGCGCCGACCGCGACCGCCTGCTGGAGAAACTGGAAGGCGAGGCCATCGGCGAGCTGAATATGCGTTCCAGCCTGCGCGGCGATCTGCGTCATTGGGAAGCTTACGAGGACGGCCTGTGGTGGGTGCAGGACATCGCCGCCGCGACGCCGGTCAATCTGCTCGGTGATCTGACCGGTAAGACCGCGCTCGATGTCTGCGCGGCACCGGGCGGTAAGACCGTGCAACTGGTCGCCAAGGGCGCGTCGGTGGTGGCCATCGACCGGTCGAAGAACCGTCTCAAGCGCGTCGAAGACAACCTGAAACGCCTCGGCATGACCGCCGAAATCCACAATGCCGATGCGGCCTCCTTCGACGATCCGCGTCAGTTCGATGTCGTGCTGGTCGACGCGCCCTGTTCGGCGACGGGCACCTATCGCCGTCAGCCGGATGTGCTGTGGGGCTCGAAACCCGCCGATGTCGCCAAGCTGGCCGACGTGCAGCACCGACTGCTCGACGCTCTGGCCGACCGCGTCGCGCCGAACGGCGACCTTGTTTACTGCACCTGTTCGCTGGAGCGCGAGGAGGGCGAAACGCAGATTCTGGCCTTCCTGCGCCGGAACAAGGCCTTTACGCTGGTCAAACACACCGCCGATCAACACCCGGATATTCCCGCCGCCTCAATTGCGCCCGAAGGCTGGTTGAGATTGCTGCCGCATCAGCGTAAGGGAGGTCAGGACGGGTTCTTTATCGCCCACCTCAAGCGCAATCCAGTTTAAAAGTTACGCCCATGACGACGCCCCTGATCTGCCCCTCCATCCTCGCCTCGGATTTCTCGAAACTGGGCGAAGAGGTCCGCGCCATCGACGCCGCCGGGGCCGACTGGATTCACATCGACGTTATGGACGGTCACTTCGTGCCGAATATCACCATCGGGCCGGACGTGGTGAAGTCTCTGCGTCCGCATACGCAGAAGATCTTCGACGTCCACCTGATGGTCGCACCGGTCGATCCGTATCTCGAAGCCTTCCGCAATGCCGGGGCGGACATCATGAGCGTACACCCGGAATCGGGGCCGCACCTGCACCGGACCCTGCGTCAGATTAGGCACCTCGGCGCAAAGGCCGGCGTCGTGCTCAATCCGGCGACGCCGCTGGAAGGGCTGGAATGGATCATGGACGATCTCGACCTGATTCTGATCATGAGCGTCAATCCGGGCTTCGGCGGCCAGAGCTTCATCGACACGCAGTTGCGCAAGATCGAGGCCGTGCGCCAAAAGCTCGACGCGCTGGGCCACCCGGCGATCCTTCAGGTCGATGGCGGTGTCAATCTGCAAAACGCGGCGTCGTGCGTCTCCGCCGGCGCGACGGCGCTGGTTGCTGGGACTGCCGTCTTCAAGGGCGGTCCGTCGGCCTATGCCTCGAACATCAAGACCCTGAAAGGCCTGTAACGAGAGATGCAGGCCTACGAGCAGCCTATCGCCATTGCCGGTCAGGTCGTGCCGCGCGCGCCGTGGTGGCGGGTGGTGCGGGCCTGGGCGCGGCGTCAGATCGCCGCCGAGGTCTATGGCATGCCGGGCTACGGCCTGACGCTCAAGGGGCCGTCGATCGAAGGTTTTATCGCCGCACCGCACGAAATCCGCCCGGCGGTCGCCACGACCGGCAAGGCGATGATGGCGGGCCGCTATACGCTCGGCGGGGCGCGGATGAGCACGCAGGGCTCCGGCGATCCATGGAACCGACCGTCGCCGACACGCTCCTTTGCCATTGAACTGCACCGTTTCTGCTGGCTGCGCCACCTGCTGACCCAGGGCGAGGACGGCGTCAAGGAAGGCCTGCGCCTGTTTCTCCTGTGGGAAAAGACCTTCCGCACCTGGACGCCGTTCGTCTGGTCGCAGGAGGTCATGGCGCGCCGCCTGATCAATCTGAGCATTTTCGCCCGCCGACTGGCCGCCTATGCGTCGGAGGATGAGGCGCAGATTCTGGCGCGGTCGATGGCCGAGCAAGCGCGGCAATTGTGGCGTCTGCCGCGACATCTGGCGTGGTATACACAAAAGGCCACGGCGCTGGTGCTGGTCGGCTGCGTCCTGTCCGGCCACGTCGGCGATCGCTTGCGCCGCAAGGGTCTGCGCATCCTGCCCAAGGCGTTGAAGCGCGCCATCATGGCCGATGGCTCGCATGCCTCGCGCAGCCCGCAGGCGGGTCTGGAGCTTCTCTACGACCTGCTGCTGATCGAGGATGCCCTCAATCAGCGCGGTCTGGCTATCCCCGAATATCTTGAGGTCGCCATCGAGCGCCTGAGCCGCTTCGTGCGCACACTTTCACATCCCGACGGGTCGTTGTGCGCGTTCCAGGGCGGCGAGTCGGTCGACGGCGAGTCGGTCGCCCCGGCGTTGCTGCACGAAGATAAACGGCCTCTGGCCCTGTCGAACCTGCCGCTGTCGCTGGAACACGGGCGCTATCACCGGATGCTGGGGCGCTCGCTCAGTGTGTTCGTCGATGCGGGTGAGCCGAAGCCCGGTGTGTTGGGTTACGGCGCCTGCGACCACCCGATGAATTTCGAGGTGTCCGGCGGGCGCGACAAACTGTTCGTTACCCCCGGCTGGTCGTCGCAGCAATCGGATCAGCATGGCTTCCGCGTGGTGTCGGCGTCCAACAGCCTGACCATCGGTGAAGGCGTCATCCTCAGCCCGATCACCGGCAAGTTCGGCGAATTGTTGCACTTTACGCTGGAGGGGCTGCGTTATCGCATCCGCTCGCGCCGCATCGAATCCGACGATTCCGGTTCGCTGCTGGAGATGGAACACGAAGGCTGGCGACCGCAGTTCGGCCTCAAGCACGAGCGTCGCCTCTATGTCGATCCGGGCCGTGACGAGCTGCGCGGTGAAGAGAAGATGATCCCGGTCGAGCCGAAAAAGGAACTGGCGGCCTCGGCGCCCTATGCGCTGCGCTTCCTGCTACACCCGGAGGTGCAGGCCTCTCTGGCGCGCGACAAGCGTTCGATCCTGCTGCGCGGTCCCGGCGGGCGCGGCTGGTGGTTGCGCCACGACGCCAAGGAAGTGGTAATCGAGGAGTCGGCGGTGTTCGACAAGGGCCTGCCGAAGAAGTCGACGACGTTATGTTTGCGTGGGATATGTCGGTTGGATACCCCGACGCGCATTCGCTGGAAGCTGTCCCCAGCGGAGGGATGATTTTATCCCCCTCTCCCTGAGGGAGAGGGTTGGGGTGAGGGGGAAATGGTAATCTTGCGCTCATGGCTAGCAGTCCCCCCTCACCCGGCCTTTCAGGCCTCCCTCTCCCTCAGGGAGAGGGTATAAAGTGGGTTCCCTTTTGCAGCTTCGTTGTGTACACCGCGCGCATATTTCCCCAACCTCTCCGAATGGACTGCCCATGCCCGCCGCGCCCGATTTCCCGCCCGCCCCTGATTTTGTCACGCCCAAACGCGCCCTGATCTCGCTGTCGGACAAGACCGGCCTGATCGAGGTGGCTCAGGCGCTCGCGGCCGCAGGCGTCGAAATCGTCTCGACCGGCGGGACGCGCGCGGCGATTGCCAATGCGGGCATCGCGGTCAAGGACGTGTCGGACCTGACGCAGTTCCCCGAAATGATGGACGGCCGCGTCAAGACCCTGCACCCCAAGGTCCACGGCGGCCTGCTCGCCTATCGCGACGCGCCGGAACACGCGAAAGCGTTGACCGAGCACGATATCGCCCCCATCGACATCGTGTGGATCGACCTCTATCCGTTCGAAAAGACCGTCGCCGCCGGGGGTGGCTTCGAGGCGGCGATTGAGAATATCGACATCGGCGGCCCGGCCATGATCCGCTCCTCGGCCAAGAACCACCCCTATGTCGCCGTCTGCGTCGACAAGGCCGGAATCGACGAGGTCATCGCCGCCATCACCACCGATGGAAAGACCGGTCTGTCTTTGCGCAAGTCGCTCGCCGCTCGCGCCTTTGCCCGCACCGCCGCCTATGACAGCGCTGTGTCGTCGTGGTTCGCCGAACAGCTTGGCGACACCTATGCCGAGCGCAAGACGATTGCCGGGGCGCGCCTGCAAACCATGCGCTACGGTGAAAACCCACATCAGTCCGCCGCCTTCTACAAGACCGGCGAAGACCGTCCGGGCGTTGCCACCGCGACCCAGCTTCAGGGCAAGGAACTGAGCTACAACAACGTCGCCGACACCGACGCGGCCATCGAGCTGGTCGCCGAATTCGACGAACCGGCCTGCGTTATCGTGAAACACGCCAATCCGTGCGGTGTCGCCGTCGGCCCGGACCTGCTGACGGCCTATAAGCGTGCGCTGGAGTGCGACGACGTCTCGGCCTTCGGCGGTATCGTGGCGCTGAACCGCAAGCTTGACCGTGCGACGGCGGAAAAAATCGTCGAGGTCTTCACCGAGGTTATCGTCGCCCCCGCCGTGGACGATGACGCGGTCGAGGTCATCAAGGCCAAGAAGAATCTGCGCCTGCTGGTCACCGGCTCGCTGCCCGATCCGCTGAGTGGCGGTCAGGTCTTCCGTTCGGTCGCCGGGGGTCTGCTCGTCCAGTCGCGCGACACCGCGCGTATCCTCGCGCCGGACCTGAAGATCGTCACCAAGCGCCAACCGACCCCGACCGAGATTCAGGACATGCTGTTCGCTTTCACGGTCGCCAAGCACGTGAAGTCGAACGCCATCGTCTATGCCAAGGAAGGCCGCACCGCCGGCATCGGCGCCGGTCAGATGAATCGTCGCGACTCGGCGCGCATCGCGGCGCTTCGTGCGCAGGAAGCCGCCGAAAAGCTGGGCCTGACGGAGTCGCTGGCCAAGGGTTCGGCCTGCGCGTCGGAAGCCTTCTTCCCGTTCCCCGACGGCCTGCTTGAAGCTGCCGCTGCCGGTGCCACGGCGGTCATCCAGCCCGGCGGCTCGATCAAGGACGCCGACGTGATCGCCGCCGCCGACGAAGCGGGTCTGACCATGGCCTTCACCGGCGTACGCGTCTTCCGTCACTAAAATAATGGGCGGCACAGGCATGACCCCGGTCGCCCTCTATATCCACTGGCCCTATTGCGCGCGCATCTGCCCCTATTGCGACTTCAACGTCACGCGCGATAGGGGCCAGATCGCGACGCAGACCGCGCTGTTCGAAGCGATCCTCGCCGATTTGCGCACTCAGGCGTCGTGGCTGGGACCGCGTGAGCTGGCCTCGGTCTTTTTCGGTGGCGGTACCCCGTCGCTGATGTCGCCCGAATGGGTCGCCGCCCTGATCGATGAAGCCCGCCGCCTGTTTCCACCGTCCGGTCCCGTCGAAATCACCCTCGAAGCCAACCCGACCGACGCCGAGATTTCGCGCTACCAAGCCTTTCGCGCTGCCGGGATCAACCGCCTGTCGATCGGTATCCAGTCGCTGGATGACACCGCGCTGACATTTCTTGGGCGCAACCATTCCGCCCGCGAAGCCTTGCTCGGCCTCGACACGGCTCTGTCGGTGTTCGAGCGCGTCTCGCTGGACCTGATCTATGCCTTGCCGGGGCAGACACCTGAGGATTGGGCGGCGGAACTGAAACGCGCGGCGGCCTTGGGCGTCGAACACATCTCGCCCTACCAACTGAGCCTTGAGCCCGATACGCCGTTCGGGCGCGCCGCCCGGCGCGGCAAGCTGAGTCTGCCCGCGCCGGAACTGGGTGAGGCCTTCTATTATACGACGCAATCGGTGCTGAACGATCTGGGTTTCGAGGCCTATGAGGTGTCGAACCACGCTAAAGGCCTTGCCGCGCGCTCGGCGCACAATGTGAATATCTGGGAGGGTGTGGATTATATCGGCGTCGGCCCCGGCGCGCATGGTCGGATAAGCTATGACAATGCCCGCCATGCCACCGTCTCCGAAAGCGATCTGCGCACCTATATCGTCCGCGTCGGCGACCACGGCACCGGCGTCGAGCATGAACGCTTATCGCCGAACGAGTCCGCCGAAGAGGCCCTGATGCTCGGCCTGCGTCTGATCGACGGCGTACGGCTGGAACGCATCGAAAGCCTGTCGCTGATCAAACGCGACGACCTGATCCATGACGGCTTCCTCGACATCCGTAACGACCGCCTTAGAGCCACCGACAAGGGCCGCGTGGTTCTGGATCGTCTGTTGCTGGAACTCCTGTCATAATTTCTGCCGAATTGCCGGTTACGGTCGCGTGCTTAAGGGGTGTTGCATGCACAAATGGCGTAGATATCTGATCGTTTCGGCCATCCTGCTGGCCGTCATCGGCGGCGTGGTCTGTTACGATGTTTACCGCGCCCAGAGCGTGGCCATCGAGACCCTGACCTTTGCCGGTAAGCCCGATCTCAACCGCCTCGAAGCCCTGATCGACGGCACCGCCATCACCAATAGCCTGTACAAAGACATCGAGCCGTTCGAGGCCGCGCCGCAATCCCCGCCCGCCGATCCGAAGCGCAAGCGCGGCTTCCTCAACCGCATCTTCGACCAGGGCGCGGCCCTGATCATCCGCAAGAAGCGCGAACCCGACGCGCCGCCGCTGAAAGGCCCGGACCTGCATCTGTGTGCGCAGGCCGCCGGGGAGCCGGAGGGTTTCGCCACCTTGATCCGCCACCTCAAGCCGACCCCGGTCAAGACCGGCTGGAAGCCCGATCCGCGCATCCGTTACGGCAGTTTCAACGCCCGTCAGTACAATATCAGTGGCGATAGCTGGCTGGTCGTGGCGCGCGAAGGCCTGCTCGACTGGAAGGTCAAGGGCGTCAAACTGACCGACGCCCAGAAACGCCAGGTCGCCCGCACCTGCGTCGGGATTATTTGACTTCCCCGCGTCGTGCGCCAATAAGAACGCATGACCGATTTCTTTGCGCCGCCGCCCCGTCCTGTCGAAGGCGGGCTCTATATCATCGCCACGCCGATCGGCAATCTGCGCGATATTACGTTACGCGCGCTCGATGTCCTGCGCGCCGCCGATGTCGTGCTGTGCGAGGACACGCGGGTGACGGGCAAGCTGCTGGCGGCCTATGATCTCAAGAAAAAGCTGATCCGCTACGACGACCATTCCGGCCCGCAGGTCATCCCCGAAATCCTCGCCCGCCTGCACACCGGCGAAGTCGTGGCGCAGGTGTCGGACGCCGGGACGCCGCTGATTTCCGACCCCGGTTTTCGACTGGTCAATATGGCGTTAGGTGTCGGCGCGCGCGTCCACCCGATCCCCGGTGCGTCCGCCGTCATGGCCGCGCTGTGTCTGGCCGGATTGCCCACCGACCGCTTCATGTTCGCCGGGTTCGCCCCCAACAAATCGAGCGCCCGTAAGACCTTCTTCGCCGACTTCAAAACCCTCGCCTCGACAGTGGTGTTTTTCGAGACCGGCCCGCGCCTGCACGACAGCCTGAGCGATCTGCTGGCCACCATCGGTGATCGCGACGCGGCGGTGTGCCGCGAACTGACCAAGCTCTACGAGACCTGCGTGCGCGGCCGCCTGAGCGACCTCGTCACGCGTGAGGAACTGCATGAACCGAAAGGCGAAATCGTCGTCCTGATCGGTCCCGCCGAAGCCGTCGAAACCTCCGAAGACGACCTCGATGCGGCCATCCTCGATGCGCTGAAAACCCTGGCCCCGTCCGAGGCCGCCGCGACCCTGGCCCAGCGCTTCGACCTGCCGCGCAAGGTGATCTACAAACGCGCGCTCGATCTGAAAAAATGAGGCGCGAACGGGGGCAGAAGGCGCACAAACGCGGCCATCTGAGCGAATATATCGCGCTTGGTCACCTGATGCTGACCGGTCATCGCATCCTCGGGTTTCGCCTGAAAACGCCGGAAAGCGAGATCGATATTCTGGCACTCAAAGGCAAGCGCCTCTGCGTCATAGAGGTCAAGCAGCGCCGCACGCTTCTGGAGGCCGTGACCGCTGTCGGCCCGGTGCAGCAACACCGCCTGTGGCAGGCGGGGCTGAAGCTTCAGGATCGCAAACCCGCCTTGCGCAAATACGATCTGCACGTCGATCTCTACGCCATTACCCCGCAGGGCGTAAAACATGTGCGCGACGCTTTTTCCGAAGGTATTTGAGCCCGCCCTCTTGCCGTTGCGCGCCGTCGGTTTACATAGAACAAAGCAACAGAGAGATACCCCATGACCCTGCGCGTCGCCATCCAGATGGACCCCATCGAAAAGATCAATATCGCCGGGGACACGACCTTCCTGCTGATGATGGCGGCACAAAACCGGGGACATGAACTGTGGGTCTATGAGCCGCAGCATCTGTCGCTCGAAGACGGTCAGGTCAAGGCGCGTGCGCGTAAGGTAAGCCTGCGCCCCGTCAAAGGCGATCACGTCACCGCCGGGGATTATGAGACGCTCGACCTCGGCACGGACATCGACGTCGTCTTGATGCGTCAGGACCCGCCCTTCGACATCGCCTACATTACCGCGACCTATCTGCTGGAGATGATCCATCCGAAGACGCTGGTGGTCAATGACCCTAAGAGCGTCCGCGATTGTCCGGAAA
The DNA here is from genome assembly GCF_028550415.1 of Asticcacaulis aquaticus. Taxonomy (GTDB): domain Bacteria; phylum Pseudomonadota; class Alphaproteobacteria; order Caulobacterales; family Caulobacteraceae; genus Asticcacaulis; species Asticcacaulis aquaticus. Next base: position 169,315 of record NZ_JAQQKX010000004.1, on the reverse strand, counting down.
AGCTGTTTGCCCAGCATTTTCAGGGCCTGCAACCGCCGACCCTGATCAGCGCCGATCCGGTGGCCCTGCGGGAGTTTCAGGCGAAGCACGGCGACACGATCCTCAAGCCGCTGCACGGCGCGGCGGGTGGCGGTATCATCAAGCTCAAGGCCGATGACCGCAATCTCGATGCCCTGATCGAACTGCACGCCGCCATCGGGCGCGAACCGCTGGTCCTGCAGAAATTCATTCCGGCCGTGTCGGCCGGCGACAAGCGCATCATCCTTGTCGACGGTGAGGTCGTCGGGGCCATCAACCGCGTGCCGGAAAAGGACGCTGTGCGTTCGAACCTGCGCGTCGGTGGTACGGCGGTGCAAACGACGCTGACGCCGCGCGATCTGGAAATCTGTGCCCGTGTTGGACCGGAACTCAAGGCGCGCGGCCTGATGTTCGTGGGTCTCGACGTCATCGGCGACTATCTGACCGAGATCAATGTCACCTCTCCGACGGGTGCGGTGCAACTGAAAACGTTCGACGGGATCGATGCCGGGGACGCGCTCTGGGACGCTGTGGATCGCCGGTTATCCACAGGTCAGGCTTGAAAACACTGAGATATTTTCCGAATTTTTGCACACGCACACGGTAAAATAAGCCCGTATACAAAAAATTACCCCATTTGTTCCAATTTTGTTCTTGATTTGTCTATTTTCATTCCCTAGGGTGTGGATAAGAAATCAATATAAGGTGGTGGGATCAACCCTATAATACCTGCGATGGTTTCTTCCACGGGGTTGGGAGGGGAGTCATGCCGGCACGGGTCACAACGATTGCGTTCGAAGGGGCTAAGGCGCACCGCGTCGAAGCCGAGGTGCAACTGACCTCTGGCAATGTCGCTTTCGTCGTCGTCGGGCTGGGGGACAAGGCCGTCGCCGAAAGCCGCGAACGCGTACGCGGGGCCTTTGCGGGCATGGGTCTGAGCCTGCCGGGTAAGCGTATCGTCGTCAATTTGGCCCCTGCCGATTTGCCGAAAGAAGGCTCGCACTACGACCTCCCCATCGCCCTGGCCCTGATGGTGGTGATGGGTGTCTTGCCGCAGGATGCGCTCGACGCCTATGTCTGTGCGGGTGAGTTGAAGCTCGATGGGCGTATCGGTGCGATGGCCGGGGTGCTGCCCGCCGCATTGGCCGCATCGAGTTTCAATATGGGGCTGATCTGTCCCGAGGAAAACGGCCGTGAAGCGGCGTGGGCGGGGGATGTGCCGATTCTGGCCCCGCGCTCGCTGATCGATCTGATCAACCATTTCAAGGGTCATGCGGTGTTGTCGCCGCCGTCACCGGGTGAGGTCGTGGCCGGTCAGGCCGCGCCCGATCTGCGCGAGGTCAAGGGGCAGGAGGCGGCCAAGCGCGCGCTGGAAATCGCGGCGGCGGGTGGCCATAACCTGCTGTTCGTCGGCCCGCCGGGATCGGGCAAGTCGATGATGGCCCAACGCCTGCCGGGTATATTGCCGCCGCTGACCTCGTCCGAACTGCTGGAAACCTCGCAGGTGTGGTCGATGGCGGGGTTGCTGGAAAAGGGCAATCTGACGCGCGATCGACCGTTTCGGGCACCGCACCATTCAGCGTCGATGGCGGCTTTGACGGGCGGTGGATTACGCGCCAAACCGGGGGAAATCTCTCTGGCGCATAACGGGGTACTGTTCCTCGACGAACTGCCCGAATATTCGGCGCAGGCCTTGGATAGCCTCCGCGCGCCGCTGGAAACCGGCGAAGTCGTCGTCGCCCGCGCCAACCACCACATCCGTTATCCGGCGCGGGTGCAACTGGTCGCCGCCATGAATCCGTGTCGCTGCGGCTATGGCGGGGTGGGGAAGGGGGCCTGTGGCAAGGCGCCGAAGTGTCTGCGCGATTATCAGAGCCGGGTGTCGGGGCCGATGATGGACCGTATCGACCTGCAAATCGACGTGCCGCCGGTCACCGCTGCGGATATGGGCCTGCCGCCGCCCGCCGAAGGCTCGGCCGAGGTCGCCGCGCGTGTGCTGGCGGCGCGACAGATACAGGTTGCGCGGGCGCAGCGTCTGGGTCTGTCGCCCGAACAGGCGCTGAACGCCACGGCGTCGGGATCGGGTCTGGAGCAAATCGCACCGCTTGATGAGGCGGCCAAAACCCTGCTGACTCAGGCGGCACAGCGCTCGAACCTGTCGGCGCGGGGCTGGACGCGTTGTGTGCGTCTGGCGCGGACCATCGCCGATATCGAAGCCAGTCTGAGCGGCGAGGAGACGCCGATCCTGCGCCGCCATGTGGCTGAGGCCCTGGTCTATCGCCGGACCTCGCCGATGGAGGCCGAAGCGCCCGCTGCCTCTGTTGCGGCGCGATTTTCGCCGCAAAACGGATCGCTTTGAGCCGTCGTTAAGGTTTCTCGGCTACAGTGATCACGGCCTGAAAAACAGGCCTCTGCGAGAAGAATATATCCATGCGCCACAGCTCCACGACTGCCCCCGTTCCCGCCCTGCTTACCGAGGCCGATGCCCGTGACGCCGCGGCCAAGCTGAAGGCGCGTGAGGATTTCTTCAAGCTGATGAGCCATGAAATCCGCACCCCGCTGAATGGTGTGCTGGGCATGTTGTCCCTGCTCAACCGCACGCCGTTGAGCGGCGAACAGCAGTCCTATCTGCAAACGGCGCGCGAATCGGGTGAACACCTGCTGACCCTCGTCAACGATCTGCTCGACTATGCCCGTATCGAGGCCGGGCATATAGGTCTGGAAATCCACCGCGTTGAATTAGAACCCCTGCTGCAAAGCGTCGCCGAACTGCTGTCGCCGCGCGCCCATGCCGGGGGTATCGAAATCGCCTGGAAGTTGGATGCGCAACTGGAATCGATCCAAATCGACGAAGGCCGCCTGCGCCAGATCCTGTTCAATCTGGCCGGAAACGCCATAAAGTTCACGCAATCCGGTGGCGTCCTGATCGATGTGTCCCTGACCGAGACCGGCCATATCCGCTTCGGTGTCCGCGACACCGGCGACGGCATCCCGGAAGAGGCCCGCGCCCGTATTTTCGAGGAATTCGGTCAGGTCGATCCGTCCCACGCCTCGGGGCAATATGGCGGGGCCGGTCTGGGGCTGGTCGTCGTCAAGAAGCTGGTCGAGGCGATGAACGCCACCTTGACGCTAGACTCCGAACTCGGCTCGGGCTCGCTGTTCAGCGTCGAGTTCCAGATTCCGTATACTTTGCGCAAGCCCGTGATCGTCAATGCGCCGGCGGACACGGTCCTGATTACGGCCAATCCGATCCTCACCACCAGTGCGCAAAGCCACCTCGACAGCTTTCAGACGCCGATGCGCACGGTGCGCACGCTCAAGGAGGCGGGCAAACGCGCCCGCACCGTGGTGCTGGCCGACCGCCGGACCCTGGGCGAACCGGTGCCCGCGCCGAACAATCGCAGCCTGATCCTGCTGGCACCCGAAGAGCGCGATGAGATCAGCGCCTGGCGCGACAAGGGCTGGGCGGGTTACCTGATCAAGCCCCTGCGCCGCAACTCGCTGAAAGAGCGTATCGAAACCCTGTCGTTGAAGCCCGTCGCCGCCGAGGCGCGTCCGGTCACCCCCGAAGACGAGCGTATCCTGACGGCCTCGGGTCAGAACGTCACCGCGCTTCTGGTCGAAGACAATCCGGTCAATGCGCTTCTGGCGCAAATCCTTCTGCAGCGCGAAGGCTGCCGCGTCGAGCGGGCGGCTTCGGGCGAAGAGGCGCTGGAAATCATGGCGCATCGTGGCTTCGATATCGTGTTCATGGATCTGGGGCTGCCCGGTCTGGATGGCCTCGGCACGACACGGCAATTACGCGCCAGTGGCCATCTGACGCCGATCATCGCCCTGACGGCCAATGCGTACGAAGAGGACCGCCGCGCCTGTCTGGCCGCGGGGATGAACGACTTCCTGACCAAGCCGATCGAACTGGCGGCCCTGCGCCACCGCCTGTCGCAATGGTGCGGTCAATCGCAGGCGGCTTAAACGTCATCGAACCTTGCCAAATCAGGCAACTGCCCCGATGATCGATTGAATTGCGATTTCCGGGGCCCCCATGACCGACACTCCACCCGCCAAGCCGACCCTGTGGCAAGCCGTGCGCCCCTTCTTCCAGCGCAAGGTGCTGGCCATGATCTGCCTCGGTTTTTCGTGCGGCCTGACCCTGACCCTGATCTTCGACACCCTGTCAGTGTGGTTGCGGACCGTCGGTCTGTCGCTGGAGGTCATTGCCTTCTTCTCGCTGGCCACCTTTGCCTACAGCCTGAAATTCGTTTGGGCGCCGCTGGTCGATCGTGTGCCTTTGCCCATTCTGACGCCGCTGCTCGGTCACCGGCGCGGTTGGATGCTGCTGACCCAAAGCCTCGTCATGCTGGGGCTGTGGCTGATTTCCGGCCTTAATCCGCAGGAAAATCTGGCGCTTATGGCGGCGATCGCTGTCATGCTCGGCTTTGTCGGCGCGACTCAGGACATCGTGGTCGATGCGTGGCGGATCGAAAGCGCCGATGAGGACGGGCAGGGCGTCATGGCCACCGCCTATGCCTGGGGCGCGCGCGTGGCCCCGTTCATCGCCGGGATTGTACCGCTGATTCTGGCCGAAACGCTGGGCTGGGGTTTTGCCTATGCCCTGATGGCGGCGCTGATGGGGCTGGGCCTGATCGGAACCTTACTCGCGAAAGAAGGCGTCCACACGATCCGTGCCATCCACTACGGTGATCTGCCGCCGCATCCGGTGACCGAAGGCCTCGAATGGGGCGGGCGTATCCTGCTGATGGTCATTGCCGCCTCGCTTATGGGGGCGGGCCTGACCGCTAATATCAGCCTGTTCCAGTTCGCCTTCCCCAGCGCCGAAGCTTACGACGCGGTCAAGGCCGTGTGGACGTCGAAACAGACCGGCATCTTCCTGCAATTGCCCGCGGTCATCCTCGGTCTCGGCCTGATGTTCCTCGCCTGTGTGCCGTTGCCGAAGGTACCGACGCGCCCGGGAGCGTACCTGCGCCAGACCTTTGTCGAGCCCATCGCCGACTTCTTCAAACGTTATGAAAATCTGGCGGGGCTCATTCTGGCGACGATCTGCGTCTATCGCCTTGCGGATTTCCTGTTGAATATCAACGGGGCCTTCTATGTCGATCTGGGTTTCGATCTGGCCGTGATCGGTGAGGTGCGCAAGATTTTCGGCGTGGTGATGACCATTATCGGCGTCACCGCCGGGGGCCTGAGCATGACGCGCTTCGGCATGAAGTTCAGCCTGATCACCGGCGCGGTCATCTGCTCGGCGTCGAACCTCGCCTATGCGTGGCTGGCGACGCAGGGCGACAGCGTCCCGGCGTTCTCGTTGACGCTGGCCATCGACAATATCTCCGGCGGGTTCGCGGGAACGGTGTTGATCGCCTATATGTCATCGATGATTTCCGAAGGCTTTGCCGCCCCACAATACGCGCTGCTGTCGTCGCTCTATGCCTTACCGGGTAAGCTTCTGGCCTCGCAGTCGGGCCGCATCGTCGAAAGCGCGGCCAAGGGGGCCGATCAGGGCGGACTGGCTGCCCCGTTCCTGCCGTGGCTGCACAACCTGCCTGCTGTGTCGTTCACCAAGCCCGCCGAGACCTTAGGCGTCAGCCGCGAAGCGCTGGGGGCGGGCTATATGCTGTTCTTCACCTATACGGCGGTGATCGGTTTTGTTGCGGTGGTGCTGGCCGTGTGGCTGATCCGCGTGGGTGCGGTCAGGGAAAAGGGCGAGGCCTGAACGGCTTCGCCCTTATAGTTCCTCAAACCTTGATGGCTCTTAACCGCCCATGCTGGCGCGGATATCGTAGGCGGCAAAGGTCGCCATGGTCAGGATCTTCGTCACCGAATCCGACAACTGACAGATCTGCACCGGCTTCGACAGACCGAGCAGCAGCGGGCCGACGACGGTCGCGCCGCCCAGCGCCTGCACCAGCTTGGTCGAGATCGAGGCCGAGTGGATCGCCGGCATGACCAGAATATTGGCCGGTGCGGTCAGGCGCTGGAACGGGTAGTTGGCCCACAAGGCCGGATCGAGCGCCACGTCGGGCGGCATCTCGCCTTCGAACTCGAAGTCTACGCCGCGCTTTTCAAGCTCCGCCACGGCCTTGGCGACGCGCTCAGACCGTTCGCCCGCCGGATTGCCGAAGGTCGAATAGGACATGAAGGCGACGCGCGGGGTGTGGCCCATGCCGCGCACGGCCATGGCCGCTTCGACGGCGATTTCAACGAGATCGTCGGGATCGGGCAGTTCGGCCACGGTGGTATCGGCGATGAAGATGGTCTTGCCGCGCGCCAGCACGATCGACAGCCCCATGACGCGGCCGCCGGGGGCTGGATCGACCACGCGCAGCACTTCGTCGAAGGCCTGGTCGAAGGAACGCGTGACGCCCGTCACCATGCCGTCGGCGTGGCCGGACAGGACCATGGCGGCGGCAAACGAGTTGCGGTCCTGATTGATCAGGCGATCGACGTCGCGCTTCAGGAAGCCCTTGCGTTGCAGGCGGTTATAGAGAAGTTGCGAGTAGGCGGCATTGCGGTGGCTGAGACGGGCATTGACGATTTCGATGCCTTCTTCCGCCGGGTCGAGGCCCGCCGCACGCATATTGGCGGTGACGAGGTTTTCACGACCGCACAGGATCGGCGTGCCCAGCCCCTGCGCCTTGAAGGCATGGGCGGCGCGGATGACCGACACGTCCTCGCCTTCGGCGAACACGATGCGCTTCGACGGGCGCGACCGCACGGCAGCGGTGATATTTTGCAGAAAGCCCGCCGACGGATCGAGGCGCTTTTCCAGCGTCTTACGGTAGGCGTCCATGTCCTCGATCGGCTTGCGCGCCACGCCGGTAGCCATGGCGGCCTGCGCCACGAAGGGCGGGATGTACCAGATCAGGCGCGGATCGAACGGGGTGGGGATGATATAGTCCTTGCCGAATTTCAGGTGGCGGCCCTGATAGGCGGCAGCGACCTCGTCCGGCACGTCTTCGCGGGCCAGTTGCGCCAGCGCCTGCGCGGCGGCCAGCTTCATTTCGTGGTTCACCCGGCGGGCACGCACATCCAGCGCGCCACGGAAGATATAGGGGAAACCGAGGACGTTATTGACCTGATTGGGGTAGTCAGACCGCCCCGTGGCGACGATGGCGTCGTCGCGCACCTTGGCCACGTCTTCCGGGGTGATTTCCGGATCGGGATTGGCCATGGCGAAGATGATCGGTTGCGGCGCCATCGAGGCGACCATTTCCGGCGTGATGACGCCCTTGGCCGACAGACCCAGCACAACGTCGGCCCCGACCATGGCTTCGGCCAGGGTCCGTTTGTCGGTGTCGGTGGCGTGGACCGATTTCCACTGATCCATCTCGACCGTACGGCCCTTATAGACGACGCCGTGGATGTCGCAGACCGTAGTGTTTTCAGGCTTCACGCCCATGGCCTTGATCAGGCCGATGGAAGACAGACCCGCCGCGCCCGCACCGCACAGGACGACCTTGACATCCTCGATGTTCCTGCCGGTGATCTCCAGCGCATTGATCAGACCGGCGGCAGCGATGATCGCCGTGCCGTGCTGATCGTCGTGGAAGACCGGCACGTCGGCCAGATCCTGCAGGGCGGATTCGATAATGAAACATTCGGGCGACTTGATGTCTTCGAGGTTCACGCCGCCGAAGGTCGAGGTGATGTTCTTGACCACCGTGATGAATTCGTCGGGGTCCTGCGTCGCCACTTCGATATCAAAGCTGTCGATATCGGCGAAGCGCTTGAACAGGACGGCCTTGCCTTCCATGACGGGCTTCGAGGCCAGCGCGCCCAGATTGCCGAGGCCGAGGATGGCCGTGCCGTTGGAAATGACCGCGACCGTATTGCCTTTGGAGGTATAGTCGTAGGCGGCGTCGGGGTTTTCGGCGATCTTGCGCACCGGCACGGCGACGCCCGGCGAATAGGCCAGCGCCAGATCGCGCTGGGTCGCCATCGGCTTGGTGGCCAGAAGCCCGATCTTGCCCGGCGACGGATACTGGTGAAAATTCAGCGCTTCTTCGTCGCTGACCTTGGTCTTGTCGATCGGCATTCGGGCTTCCTGCGTTTCCGCTTATTTGTCAGACAATTCGGTGTTTACCTAGGGTGTTAGTATTGCAGGAAGCCCCGGAGATAAACAGGTTTATCAATCACTTTTTCTCAAAAAACATTTTGCTTCATTTCAACATATGAAACGCCATGCGGAAGTCCGTGCATCTTACTTATTCCTCCCTGACTTGTCGGGGAGGGGGACCGCGCCTGAAAGGCGTGGTGGTGGGGTATCTTGCTCCGGTTCAACACGCTGGGTCGTAAGAAAGTAAGATACCCCACCACCCCTTTGCTTCGCAAAGCGGTCCCCCTCCCCATCAAAGATGGGGAGGTATAAAAATGGAATCCCTGTGGAAATTCACACCCTCCGTCGTTTCCGGCTAGGCTTTGGCGTTAACAGTTATTAACGTGGCCAGATGAATGCGACGACGTCTCCCCAAATCGATGATGGCCTTAAGGCCCAGCTTGACGGCGCCACGCCCGTCATGGCGCAATATCTTGAAATCAAAGCGCAAAATCCCGACGCGCTGTTGTTTTTCCGTATGGGCGATTTCTACGAAGTCTTTTTCGATGACGCCGTGAAGGCGGCGGGGGCCCTGTCGCTGGCCCTGACCAAGCGCGGTCGGCATCAGGGCGAGGAAATCCCCATGGCGGGGGTGCCGGCCCACGCCGCCGAGGCCTATATCGCCAAGCTGATTCGGGCCGGGTTCCGCGTGGCCGTCTGCGACCAGCTGGAAGACCCGTCGGAGGCCAAGAAGCGCGGATCGAAATCGGTGGTCAAACGCGGCATCGTGCGCATCGTCACGCCCGGCACCCTGACCGAGGATACCCTGCTGGAGGAACGCGGGGCCAACCGCCTGATCGCCCTGTCGCAGCGGGCCGGGGTGATGGCACTGGCGTCATTGGAACTGTCGACCGGCGAGGTCGAGTGTCTGGAAACGACGCCGGAAACGCTGGGCACGCATCTGTCGGCCTTGCGCCCGTCCGAAAGCCTTGTCGCCGACCGGCTGTTGCAGGACGAAAACCTCTATGCCCTGCTCAAATATTGCGGTGGCGTGCTGCAACCGCAGTCGGCGTCTCTGTCCGATCCGGCGGCGGGCGAGGCGCGGCTGAAGCGCCTTTATGGTGTCGATACGCTGGACGGTTTTGGCGCGTTCAGCCTCGCCGAAGTCTCGGCCATGGGGATGCTGGCGGCCTATATCGACCTGACTCAGGCGGGCAAGGTGCCGGTCCTGAAAGCGCCGAAAAAGACGACGTCTCTGGCGTTTTTGGCGATAGACCCCTCGACCCGGCAAAGCCTTGAGATCGAACGCACCCAGAAAGGCAGCCGCGAAGGCTCGCTGATGTCGGCCATCGACCGCACGATTACGTCGGGCGGGTCGCGTCTGCTGGCGGCGCGGTTGTCGCGGCCCCTGAACCACCCCGACGAGATCAATAGACGCCTCGATGCCGTGCAGTGGTTCGTCGAGCATCGCGGTTTGCGACAAAACCTGCGCGACACCCTGCGCGGGATGAGCGATCTGGCGCGCGCCCTGTCGCGGCTGGGTCTGGGGCGCGGTGGCCCACGTGATCTGAAGGTCATCAAGGATGGTCTGGAACTGGCCGGTGAGACGATCCGGGTGCTGAAACAGACCGACGCCGAAGATGCCCTCGATCCGAGGTGCCCGACCGAAATCCGCAGCCATATCAAGGCCCTGACGGTCTCCGATTCCGTCGCCGACCTGCGGTTCAAGCTCGACATGGCGCTGGTCGAAGAACCGCCGCTATCGACGCGCGATGGCGGTTTTATCAAGGCCGGGTACAACAGTAATCTCAACGAACTGATCACGCTGCGCAACGATTCGCGTCAGATCATCCTGCGCATGGAATCCGACCTCCAGCAGGAAACCGGCCTGCCGCTGAAGATCAAATATAATGCCGTGCTGGGCTATTTCATCGAACTGACCTCAAAACAGGCCGATAGCCTCAGCGACTCCGACCGGCAACGCCTGATCCACCGGCAAACCCTCGCCAACCAGATGCGCTTTTCGACGCCGGACCTGATCGATATGGACGCCCGTATCGCGCGGGCGGCATCGGACGCCCTGACGCTGGAGCTGGCGCTGTTCGAGGATTTGCGCGAAGAGGTCCGCCGCAATGCGCATCCCTTGCAGGACATGTTCGACGCCTTCTGCGCGCTGGATGTCGCCTCATCCGCCGCCGAATGGGCCGAGGACATGGAGGCCACGCGTCCGGTCGTTGACGACAGCCTCGTCTTCGACGCCAAAGCCGCGCGGCACCCCGTGGTGGTGGCCGCCCTGCGGTCCGAGGGCAAGCCGTTCACGCCGAATGACGGCTGCCTCGATGCGTCGGGTCAGACCGGACCGCGTCTGACTCTGGTCACCGGGCCGAACATGGCCGGTAAATCGACCTTCCTGCGTCAGAATGCGCTGCTGGTGATCATGGCGCAGGCCGGACTGTTCGTACCCGCCGCATCCTTGCGTCTGGGTGTGGTCGATCGTTTGTTCTCGCGCGTCGGCGCCGGGGACGATCTGGCGCAGGGCCGCTCGACCTTCATGATGGAGATGGTCGAAACCGCCGCCATCCTCAGTCAGGCGACGCAACGCTCCTTTGTGATTCTGGATGAGATCGGGCGCGGTACGGCGACCTTCGACGGTCTGGCTATCGCCTGGGCCTGCGCGGAAAACCTGCACGAGGTCGTCAGGGCGCGCGCCCTGTTCGCGACCCACTATCACGAACTGTCCCAGCTTGAATCCTTACTCGCCCATACCCACAATATCTCCATGACCGCGAAGGAGTGGAACGGCGACCTGATCTTCCTGCACGAGGCCAAGCGCGGAGCGGCGGATCGCTCCTACGGCGTGCAGGTCGCCAAGCTGGCCGGGATGCCGCCGGTCGTCGTGGCGCGGGCGAAGGACATTCTGGAGCGGCTGGAAACCGACCGGTCGCATCAACTGAAACTCGACGACCTGCCTCTGTTCGCCACCGTACAGGCGCAGGTGCAAAATGTTGCAGCGCAACACGCGGTGGAATCCGACGTGGAAAAGGCGGTAAAAGCCGTCAATCCCGACGATTTGAGCCCGCGTGAAGCGCTTGAAATTATCTATCGTTTAAAGGGTCTGGTTTAGATTAAACAGGTTCCCCATGCCGCCCGAAGGTTCACGCTCGCCCATGCTTACCAAGACCAGTCCCGCCCTGCTGACCCATAGCATCGACGGTGCCGACCTGCGGGCCAAGCTGACCCAGGCCTATGAAGACTCGACCGGCGACGTGTCGGACCTGCGCCGCAAGGCCGTGGCGATCCTCAAGCGCGAATGGGATATGGCGCGCGACAGCCTCCTGTCGCACGTCGAGGACCATCGCGGCGGATTGTCGACGGCGCGCGCCTTGTCGAAACAGGCCGACGAGATCGTCCACGCCCTGTGGGACTTTACCCTGACCCACGTCTATCGGGCGCGCAATCCGACCGAGGGCGAGCGCCTGTCGCTGGTGGCGGTGGGGGGTTACGGGCGCGGCGAACTGGCCCCGCATTCGGACCTCGACCTGTTGTTCCTGCGCGCCTGGAAAGAGACGCCGCACTCCGAAAGCGTCATCGAATTCATCCTCTACAGCCTCTGGGATCTGGGGCTGAAGGTCGGCCATGCCTCGCGCACCGTCGATGAAACCATCCGTATCGCCCGCGAAGACCACACGGTCATGACGGCCCTGCTCGAATATCGCCCGCTGGCCGGGGATACGGTGCTGGTTCAGAGCCTCAAGGAAAAGCTGAACCTCGACGTCATCCGCCACGGCGCCTACGATTTCGTCACCGCCAAGCTGGAGGAGCGCGATTTCCGCCACGCCAAGTCGGGCGCCTCGCGCTATGTGGTGGAACCCAATCTGAAAGAAGGCAAGGGCGGCCTGCGCGACCTGCATACCCTGTTCTGGATCGCCAAATATGTGTCGGCGTCCGGTCCCGCGCCGGTGCTGCGCGAAAGCGCCCGGCCGCAAAACCCCAATGGCTGGGGCGCGCTCGATGCGCTTCTGACCGAAAAGGAACGTCTGGCCTTCGTGCAGGCCTTCGACTTCCTGTGGAAGGTGCGCATCCTGCTGCACGTCACGGCGGGCCGTGCCGAAGAACGCCTGAGCTTCGACCTGCAACCGGAAATCGCCCGCCTGATGGGCTATATCGATGCCGATGGCGAGCCGGCGGTCGAGCGCTTCATGCGCCGCTACTTCCTTGTGGCCAAGGAGGTCGGTGCCCTGACGCGCATCTTCTGCACCAAGCTTGAGGCCCAGAAGACCAAGCCGCTGACGCGCCTCAGCCACATGATCCAGTCGGGCATCATGTCCCTGACCAAGCCCGAACATCCCGGCATCGTCATCGATTCCGGACGCCTGAGCGTGCAAAACGCCGATGTGTTCAAAAAATCGCCGATCGCCATGTTCATCCTGTTCCGCATGGCGGACAAGATGGAGCTGGACCTGCACCCGGACGCCTTCACGGCGATCACGCGTAATCTGAAACTGATCAATGCGGCCCTGCGGCGCGACAAAACCGTTGCCGAGGTCTTCCTCGACATTCTGGTGCGCGGCAAGAACCCCTACCGCACCCTGTCGCTGATGACCGAGACCGGACTTCTGGGGCGTTACATCCCTGAATTCGGGCAGATCGTCGCCCAGACCCAGTTCAACATGTACCACACCTATACGGTGGATGAGCATACCCTGCGCGCCGTCGGCCTGATCCGCGAGATCGAGTTGGGCAAGCATCCGGAAGAACACCCGCTGGCCACCTCGCTGATCCCCAATCTGGCCAACAAGGAAACCCTCTATCTGGCCATGCTGCTGCACGACACGGGCAAGGGCGGCGAGCTGGGGCAGGAGATCGAGGGCGAGATCGCGGCGCGGCGGGCCTGCGCGCGGCTGGGGCTCGAAGACTGGCAGATCGATCAGGTCGCCTGGCTGGTGCGTCACCACCTTGTCCTGTCGGACTATGCGCAAAAGCGCGATGTGTCGGACCCGGAAACCGTGGCGGCCTTCGCGCGCATCGTGGAAACGCCCGAGCGTCTGCGGCAATTGCTGATCCTCACCGTGGCCGATATCCGCGCTGTCGGGCCGGGCGTCTGGAACGGCTGGAAAGGCCAGTTGATGCGCGAGCTTCTGGCGGCGACCGAGTCGGCTTTCCGCGGCGGACGCGGTTCCGAAGGCGATGCCGTGACGCAGGTACGCGAAGACCTGCACGCCCGCGCCGAGGCTTTGCGCGAACAGCTGGGCGGCAGTAACCGCGACATGCGGGCGTGGCTGGCGACGATGGAGGAATCCTATCTCTTCTCCTTCTCGCCGGACGAGATCAGACAGCATGCCCAGCAGGCGTGGTCGACCTTCGACTCCGAACCTTCGGCGCGGGCCCATATCGATCAGGCGCGCAACGCCGCCACCTTCTGCATCAGCGGCTCGGACCGCCCCGGCCTGTTCGCCGATCTGGCGCGCTGCTTCACCAATCTGGGGGCCAACGTCGTGGGGGCGCAGGTCTTTACCTCGACCACCAAGCAGGCGCTCGACATCTTCTATGTGCAGGACAGTCAGGGCAAGCCGTTCGGCTATGACGACCCGTCGCGCCTGAGGCAACTGGAGCAGTCGCTGGAAAAGGCGGCTCTGGGCGAGGTGGCGCCGCCGCCGCCGCACAAATCGACCCTGGCCGGTCGCGCGGCGGCCTTCGCCATCGCGCCGACCGTGGTCTTCGACGACGAATCCAATGCCCACATGACGATCATCGAAGTGTCGGGCCGCGACCGTCCGGGCCTGCTGGCCGATGTGGCCAGCGTCATCAACAAGGCGCGGCTCGACATCGCCTCGGCGCATATCGACTGCTACGGTGAACGCGCGGTCGATGCCTTTTATGTGGTCGATCATTTCACGCGCCAGCAATTGTCGAAGGGGCAGAAGGACAAGATCCGCCGCGCCCTGAGCGACGTGCTCGACCCGCCCGCACCGCGCCCGAAATCGGCCCCCACGCGGGCGAAGGCGTCGTTGGCACGATAAGCCCACAAACGAAAAACGCGCACCCGATCATGACCGGATGCGCGTTTTTTATTGATAGCCTCTGATTTTAGAAGCTGTAGCCCAGCGTGACAAAGGCCTGACGCGGCGCCGACGAATGGACCACCAGAATGGAGCCCGCCGCATCGTCCGGCGCGAAGACGCTGCTATCGAAGTTCGAGGCGTAGCGCTTGTCGGTCAGGTTGGTGACGTTGAGCGACAGGCGCGCGCCCTTCATGATGTCGAAGTGGCGGAAGTCGTAGTTGACGCCCAGATCGAAGGTCGTGACGCCGCCGAAGCCCTGATCGTTGGTGTAGGTGTAGTAGCGACGGCCCGTATACTTGCCTTGCAGCGAGGCGGAGACGCCGTAGCCCTTCACCGTCACGACGCTGGACAGCAGTTCCTTCGGCGTGTCGACCTGCTGCTTGCCCTTGGTCGCCTTGACGACGCAGGTCGTGGTGCACCAGTTGAGGTCTTCGTTATAGGTCGTCTTGTTCAGCGCGGCCGAGTTATACCAGGTCAGCCACGGCAGGGCCTTCCACAGGACGCCCAGCTCGACGCCCTTGCTGGTGACGCTGCCGGCATTGTGGAACGAGTTGCCGCAACCCGGGTTCTGCTGCTGGTTCGTCGGGCAGGGGTTGTACTGCAGCAGGCGGTTGTCGAAATCGACGTCGTAGGCCGCCATCGACACCTGAAGCTTCGGGCTGACATAGCGGTAGCCGAGGTCGATGCTTTGCGAGGTTTCCGGCTCAAGATACTTGCCCTGCGCGTCCCACACGGCCTGCGACACCGATTGCGGCCCAAGCTTGAAGCCGCCCTGGAACATGGCGATGTTCTCGGAATAGCTGGCATAGACTTCGTGGCCGGGGGTGATCGTCCAGCGCGCGCCGACCTGCGGCAGGAAGCTGTCCTTGGCCTTCAGCGAGCCGCTGGCGAACTGGGTCGAGGCGGCCGCGGCGGTCTTGGCGATGCCCGGCAGAGCCTTGGCGTCGGAGGTGGCGTCGGTGCTCTTGAAACCGAAGTCGATGCTCACGGCGTCGTCAAACAGGGTGACGGTGTCCTGTACGTAGAACTGCTTGGTTTTCCACGTCGTTTCCTGCACCCACTGGGCGAGGTCGGGCTGGCCGTCCTTATCCATGAAGTGGGCGAGGCTGAACGGACCCGTGACGTTCTGCCAGAGATAGCGCGCGGCGGAGGACACATTGTCCTCGGTCCAGAAACCGGCCTGCACGTGATGGTTGGCGACGGTCCAGCTGACGCTGCCGATCACGCCGTCGCGGTCGATGGTGTAGCGCGTGTCGCGGATCTGTACCGGCAGGTCGTCGGCGGTCGAGGTCGTGCCTTGGGTCGACCAGCCGGTGATGAAGTTGTTACCGGCACCCTTGTCGGTGTGTTTGTAGACCTTGGCGCTGACGGTCAGGCCGGTGGCGATCTCGTACTCACCGGCAAGGTAGTACAGTTCATCGTTGCGCAGGATCTGACCGTTGGTGAAGGTGACGTCCGAATTCTTTTGCGGCGACGGGGCGGCGACGCACTTGGTCGGTGCGGTCGGGCCGGTCACCGAGCAGTAGGCGCGGTTGAGATAGGACTGCCAGTCGGGCGCATAGCCGCCCCAGTCCGGCCCGAGGCGCGACAGCATGTCCTTCGACAGATAGGCGTCGTCGGCCTGATTGGTGCTCGACAGGTCGGCGAAGGCCGTGATCCTGCCGCGCTCGAATTCGTATTGGGCCTTGGCGTTGACCTGCTTGCCCCAGGACTTGTTATAGGCGCCCTGGTTCACGAACAGGTCCTGTTCGGTGTAGTGGCCCGACAGATAGGCCGAGAAGCCGTTATATTCGCCCGTGTCGAAACGCAGGAAGGTGCGCGCGCTGTCTTCGCTGCCGAAGGTCTGGCTGGCCGAAACGCCCAGCTCTTTGTGCGGGTTGCTGGAGGTATAGATCAGCGCGCCGCCCAGATTGCTGGTCGAAGGCAGGCTCAGGCCTGCGATGCCGGTCGCCAGATCGGCGCGGCCGAGGTTTTCCGAGATCAGGGCACGGCTGATGGTCAGGCCGTTATAGTTGTTGTAGGCGCCGTCGCCCAGCGGCACGCCGTCCAGCGAATAGCCGAGGTGGGTGGTATTGAAGCCGCGCACCTGAAGCGACAGCGACTGTTCGTTGGTGCCCAGCGCGTCGATCGACTGCGCCATGACGCCCGGCAGGTAGTTGAGCGCCTTCTGCACGCTGGTGCCCGGCGGCACGACGTCGAGATTGGCCGGCAGGAGCGTCGAGACCGAGCGCGTCTGGCCCTTGCCGACGACGACGATTTCCGTCACCTCATCGTCCGCGCCGTGCGCGCAGGCGACGCCCGCCAGCATGGTCGTGGACAACAGGACAGCGAGGCCTGCCGAGAAAGTTTTGGCGCGCGATGACACGGTCATATGCAGATAGTCCCCAGAAGCGGCACCGTCCGTAACCGCGGACGGCCCTGAATTGACACGCCGGATGCGGGCGCGACCGTTCGATCGGCGCGGCCCTTACCGGCGAGGCCCCCTTACGCGGGCTCTGCAACGGTTTTGTGAAATGGTTTGCAGAAGTGAGGGGCGGGCCGCGACGGCGGTTCTGACTGTGGCCTTTGTGTCGCGTGTGGTGATACAACCGATCGATCAAATCAGCGGCAAGAGGGTCGTCATGGCGAAGTTTGTTCTGGCAATGAACGTGTCGATCGACGGTTATGTCGATGATATTGGCGGCAATTTTGTCATGCCGTCGCCCAGTGAGACGCATTTCGATGTCTGGACCCAGGCCGTCGAGGGCTATGCGGGCAGCCTCTATGGCCGCAAGATGTATGAGGTCATGCGCTACTGGGACGAGGATCGCCCGGAATGGGACGCTGCCCGGCAAAGATTCGCCGTAGCGTGGCGTCGCTTGCCAAAATGGGTCGTCTCCCACACGCTTCAGGCCGCCGGCCCGAACGCCACGCTCATTTCCGGTGATATCGAGGCACAAATCCGCGCACTGAAAGCCCAAACGGACGGCACGATCAGCGTCACCGGCCCGCAACTGGCCGGACTTGCGACACAGCTGGGCCTGATCGATGAATACCACCTGCACGTCCGCCCGTTCGTGCTGGGTGGCGGTAAGCCGTTTTTCCACGACGCCCGCCCGCCGCTTCGACTGGTCTCAACCACGCAGATCGATGACGATACGGTGTGTCTGGTCTATGCGCCAAAGCCGTAAACCCCGGTTTCCCCCTTCCGTCTTTTTAGCTCACGCTAAAAATCCACCTTCCCCGTAAACAGGGAAGGATGTAAGGCGGTGGGTGGGGCCGTCACCGCCTCGGTCGTTTCCTGTTCAAGGCTGTTACGTGTCCGATTCCTCAGCTTCCCCGCCGCTCGAACCCCAGAGCCCTAAACCCCAGAGCCCCAAAACGCAAAGCGTTGCCCGTTCGTCGCTCGTTTTCGGCGGGGTGACCCTGATCAGCCGCGTCATGGGCTTTGCCCGCGATCTGGTCATCACCGCCGCCATGGGCGCGTCGGGCAATATCGCCGCCGACGCCTATTCGACGGCCCTGCAATTCCCGAACCTGTTCCGCCGCATCTTCGCCGAAGGCGCGTTCACCGCCGCTTTTGTGCCGGCCTATTCGGCGACGCTGGAAAAGGATGGCCCCGAAGCCGCCGACCGGCTGGCCCGCGACGCCATGGCGACGATCACCCTGGTCGCCATCGTCCTTAGCGTGATCGCGCAGATTTTCATGCCGCAGATCATGGCCGTCTTTTCCGAAGGCTATGCCGAAAACCCGGAAAAGATGCGCCTGACGGTCATATTGACCCAGATCACCATGCCTTACCTGCCGTGCATGACCATGGTGGCGCTGCTGTCGGGGGTACTGAATGCGCGGGGCCGGTTTGCCCTGTCGGCGCTGGCACCGACCCTGCTCAACCTGTTTATGCTCATCTTCGTCTGGTTCGCGCGCGATCCGGTGACCGCCGCCTTTGCCGCCTCGTGGGCGGTGATCGCCGCCGGTCTGGCGCAGGCCGCGCTGCTGGTCTGGGGTTGCCGCAAGACGGGCGCGAAGATCGGACTGGCCCGCCCGACATTGACACCCGAAATCCGCAACCTGCTGATCCTTGCCGTTCCCGGCGCGATGGCCGCCGCCGCGACCCAGATCAACGTCTTCGTCTCCTCGTGGCTGGCCTCGGCCATCGACGGGGCGCGGACGTGGCTCAACGTCGCCGACCGCCTCTATCAGTTGCCGCTCGGCCTCGTCGGCGTTGCCATCGGCGTAGCGCTCCTGCCCGCCTTGTCGCGCTCGGTGCAGGCGGGCGACCATGAGCGCTCGCAAAGCGTGATGGACGAAGCTGTGCTGCTGTCCATGGCCCTGACCCTGCCCGCCGCCGCCGCCATCATCGCCATGCCGTTTTTCCTCATCGACGGGCTTTATACGCGCGGCGAATTCCTCACGCACGATGCGGTTGAGACCGCTTCGGCCCTGCTGCACTACGGTTGGGGCGTCCCGGCCTTCGTGCTGGCCCGCGTCCTGACCCCGGCGTTTTTTGCGCGCAAGGACACGTTCGGGCCGATGAAGTTCGCGGTGGTCTCGGTCATCGTCAACCTCGCCTGCGGCCTGACCCTGTTCCCGATCATCGGCGTGGCGGGCCTCGCCATCGGCACCTCGGCCGCCGCGTGGGTCAATGTCTTCCTGATGCTGTTCACGCTGGCGCACCGTAAGACGTGGGTGCTGGGCAAGCGCGCGGGTATCGGCCTGATCAAGGTGCTGATCTCAGGCGGCCTGATGGGGGCGTTCTGCGCCGCCTGTTCCTATTACCGGCCGCTGGTCGAAAGCCCGATTGTGTCGATCATCCCGCACGGGACCAAGGAAATCGCCATCGTCGCCGTTTGTTTTGCCGGGCTTTTGCTCTATATCGCCTTTCTGTTCATCACGCGGGCCATCCGCCCGTCCGATATCAAGAAGGCCCTGAAGAAGGGGTAGGACCACTTACATGCGTATTCTTTCGGGTATTCAGGCCTCAGGCTCCCTGCACCTCGGCAACTATCTCGGCGCGCTGAAAAAGTTCGCCGACATGCAGTCGTTAGAGGCCGAGCGCTTCTATATGATCGCCGATCTGCACGCGATCACGGTGTGGCAGGATCCTGAGAAGCTCTTGTCGCAGACCCGCGAAATCGCCGCCTGTTATCTGGCCGCCGGTGTCGATCCAGCCAGGTCGACCATCTTCGCGCAGTCGGCGGTCCCGGCCCACACCGAAATGGCGTGGCTGTTCAACTGCGTGGCGCGGCTGGGCTGGCTCGACCGCATGACGCAGTTCAAGGACAAGGCGGGCAAGGACAAGGAACGCGCCTCGATCGGGCTCTACACCTATCCGGTGCTTCAGGCCGCCGATATCCTGATCTACAAGGCGACCCACGTGCCGGTCGGCGAAGACCAGCGTCAGCACCTTGAGCTGACCCGCGACGTGGCCAAGAAGTTCAACCACGACTACAAGACCGACTATTTCCCGCTGCCGGATACCCTCTATCAGGGGCCGGGCGCGCGGATCATGTCGCTGCGCGACGGTTCGGCCAAGATGTCGAAATCCGACCCGTCGGACAATTCGCGCATCAACCTGACCGACGATGCCGACACCATCGCGTCCAAGATCAAGAAGGCCAAGTCCGATGCCGACGCCCTGCCGTCGGAAGCGGCGGGTCTGGCTGAGCGTCCGGAAGCCAAGAACCTCGTCGGCATCTATGCGGCGCTGGCCGGGGTGTCGGTCGAAGCGGTGCTGGCCGATTTCGGCGGCAAAGGCTTCGGGACATTCAAACCGGCTCTGGCGGAAGTGGTGGTCGAGAAAATGGCCCCGATTTCGGAGCGTTTGCGGGCGCTGCTGGCCGATCCGGCGGAGATCGACCGTTTGCTGACGATTGGTGCCGAGCGCGCCAACGAGGTCAGCGCGCCGGTGGTCAAGGATGTGAAGAAAATCATCGGCTTGTGGGGGTAAATCCCTAGCACCTCCCCTGATTTCAGGGGAGGTGGATTTTGGAGTGAAACGACAAAAGACGGTGGGGTTAACTACCGTTGGTTTAACCCCACCCGGCCTTTCAGGCCACCCTCCCCTGAAATCAGGGGAGGCGCTTAAGGGAGACGTTTTATGCGCAAACTACTCATTCTGGCTGCCGCCCTCACCCTCACGGCCTGTGGCTCCAAGACCGAGGTCAGCACCGAATCGCAAGAAAGCGGCGTGACGAAGGTCGAGACCAAGACCAATATCGACGGCGTGAAAACCCACGCGGCGATGGAACTGACGCACTACGCTGTGCGGGCGGCCCTGGGGCAGAATCCCAACACCGCCGCCTATGTGACGATCAAAAACACCGGCACCACCGATGACCGTCTGGTGTCCGCCGCCTGCGATTGCGCCGACACCGTCGAATTGCATTCCATGAAAATGGATGGCGACAAGATGATGATGGCGCCGCTGCCCGATGGTCTTGTCATCAAGGCGGGTGAGACCGTCGAGCTGAAACCCGGCGGCAATCATATCATGCTGCTGGGCCTGAAAACCCGCCCCGAAGACGGCCAGACCCAGAGCGTGACCCTGACCTTTGAAAAGGCCGGTTCGGTCACCGTCGAGATGCCCGTGTCCAATGCGCCGTTAAGCGACGCTCACAGCGGGCACTAACACCTCTTCTATAAAGGCCGTCATGGCCTCCATCGAGGCCTTCATCGCTTCCGGGTCGAAGTCCATCACCGCACCCTTATTGCCCTGCTCGTCGAAGGCGTGGCTGGCGTCGAGGCTGAGGGTGTGCATCGGCACGCCCTGTTCGCTCAGGCGCTCGAACACCTCAAGCGAGCGTTTATAGGGCGTCAGGTGGTCGCGCATGGCCAGCACCACCGTCGTTGGGATAGTATAGAGCCACGGGTGCTTCACGCTGCGTGCCGGGAAGTTGATATAGGGATAGACCATGAATATCCCTTTGATCTTTTTGATTAATTTGGCGTCCGGATCGGCCAGCCGCGCCTCGCCGCGTTTGGTGAGGCTCTGCGTCATCAGGTCCATGATCGACCAGCCACCGTGGCTGAACCCGGCCAGCATAATCTGATCTGAGATAACGTCGGGCCGTTGCGACACGCCCCATAAGGCCGCCAGCACATCACCGGAACGCTCATAGCCCTGCAAGGCCGCGCCGGTGCAGACGAGGGTCACGCCCTGCATCCGACCCCAGCCGCGGACTTTCAGCGAATCGACGACGAAGACGCGGATACCGGTTTCGGCGGCAGCTTTAGCGTAGGTGTAGATATGCGGGCGGATACCGCCGCAGCCGTGGAACAGGAGCATGGCCGGGCGCGGGGTCGTATCGGCCGGACCGAAATGTTCGGTACAGGCGTCGAGCCGCGCCCATCGCGCGGCTGTGGTTTCCAACATTGGAAAAAACCTCGAAAATCACGTCCCCGCCAGAAGCGTAGCACATGGCGTTCAGGATTAAAACAGAAACGCCTTCAACCGTTCGAACGCCAGATGGCGGTGGCTGAGGCTGTCCTTCTGCGCCTCGTCCATTTCGGCAAAGGTGATATCATAGCCGTCGGGTTGGAAGATCGGGTCGTAGCCGAAGCCGTTATCACCGCGCGGGGCGACGATCTGACCGTGGACGACGCCTTCGAACACGCAGGCATGGCCTTCGGGCCACGCGACCGCCAGCGCCGAGGTGAACCACGCGCGCGTCGAGAAGGTGTCGGGGTTGTGGACCTCGGCCTGCACCATCTTGTGATGGATGATTTCCATGGCGCGGGAAAAATCTTTGTGCGGCCCGGCCCAGCGCGCGCTGTAGATGCCCGGATCGCCGTTCAGCGCCGCGATGCTCAGGCCGGAATCGTCAGCCAGAGCGGGCAGGCCGCCCTTTACCGCCGCGTGGCGGGCCTTGAGGATGGCGTTGGCGACGAAGCTGTTTTCGGTCTCATCGGGTTCGGGCAGGTTGAGCGATCCGGCGGTGACGATCTCGAACCGCCCGCCCAGCAGGGTGTCGATTTCGCGCGCCTTGCCCGGATTGTGGGTGGCGGCGATCAGCTTGTCGCCGGGGATCAGGGTCAGGGCCATGGGTCGCGTCTCCGTTTGACCCTGTTTAGCCAACCGCACCCGGATGAAAAAGGTGTAATTTGGGCCGCGCGGCTTTTTGTGGCATTGACGTAGCAGGATAGGGTTGGGATGACCGTATCAAAGGAATGACGATGCGTTTTCTGGGCCCCCGCTCGATATCCAGCCTGCTGAAGACCGCGCTCGACGTGGTCTATTACGGCCTGTTCGCCATGATCGTGGCCGTGGTGCTGGCGGCGCTGTGCCTGTTGTCGGTGCCGACTCTGGCCAGTGAGGTCGTGGCGCGGATGAACGTCGCGACCGACATTACCGGCACCGAACAGGCGATCCTGATGCTGGCGTTCGGGGTATCGCTAAGCGGCTATCTGATGATCATGTTATGGACGCGGCAGGTGTTCCGGACCCTGGCCGAAGGCGATGTTTTCCACCCCGACAATACACGACGTCTGCGCTGGATCGGCTTCGGTCTGGCGGGGGTCGAGATCTATTCCTACGTGTCGCGCAGTCTGGCCGAGCACCTGCTCAATATGCCGGTCGAGCCGGTCTATGGTATGCGCGCGGTGACGGCGTGGTTCTCGGTGCTGGTCGTCTTCGTGCTGGCCGAGGTGTTCAAGGAAGGCGCGCGGCTCAGGGCCGAAGCGAACCTGACCATATGATTACGATCTGTCTGAATGAGTTGCTGGCGCGACGGCGGCTGTCGATCGTCGAACTGTCCGACCGGACGGGGATTGCGGTGCGCCATCTGGAGCTGCTGCGCGATCAGAAGGCCGTGGCGGTAAGGCTGCGGACGCTCGACGTCCTGTGCCGGGCGCTGAACTGCACGCCGGGTGATCTGCTCGGCCGGCGCGACGAGGACGCGGGGTAAGGCATCCTTCCCTGTTTGTGAGGTTGAGGCTCCTAAATCCTTCCCCGTTTACGGGGAAGGTGGATTTTGGCGCGAAGCGGCAAAAGACGGAAGGGGGAAGCGGAGGTTCAACGAGCGATGACCGTGCGGGTTTCTTCGACGGTTTCCCCCTTCCGTCACCTCGCTTTGCTCGGCGCCACCTTCCCCGGCCTCGCCGGCAGGCAAAACGGGGAAGGATGTTTACCTGACTTACCGACCCAGATTTACCGACCTAATGCCGACAGTTGCAGGGCGAAGATTTCCTTCGCGCCCTTGTCGGCCAGATCGAACAGAGCGTTGAATTCGTCGCGCGAGAAGCCGCGCTTTTCGCCGGTCGCCTGCACCTCGACGATATGACCCGACCCGGTCAGGACGAAGTTCGAGTCGGTTTCGGCCGACGAGTCCTCATCGTAATCGAGGTCGAGCACCGGCGTGTTTTCATAGACGCCGCACGAAATCGCCGCGACCTGATCGATGATCGGGTTGCCCGTGATCAGCTTCTGCTCTTTCAGCTTGTCGCAGGCCAGAGACAGGGCGACCCATGCTGCCGTGATCGAGGCGCAGCGCGTGCCGCCATCGGCCTGAATGACGTCGCAGTCGATGATGATCTGACGCTCGCCAAGGGCCTTCAGATCGACCACGGCGCGCAGGCTCCGCCCGATCAGACGCTGGATTTCCTGTGTGCGGCCCGACTGCTTGCCGGCGGCGGCTTCGCGGCGCGAGCGCGTGTGGGTCGAGCGCGGCAGCATACCGTATTCGGCGGTGACCCAGCCCTGACC
Organism: Asticcacaulis aquaticus; assembly: GCF_028550415.1. Lineage (GTDB taxonomy): Bacteria > Pseudomonadota > Alphaproteobacteria > Caulobacterales > Caulobacteraceae > Asticcacaulis > Asticcacaulis aquaticus. Next base: position 145,503 of record NZ_JAQQKX010000004.1, on the reverse strand, counting down.
CTTGCCCTTGAGGAACGGCGGCACGCCCTGTTCGACCGAGGCGGTGACCAGCACCTTGGTGTGGCCGAAGGTGATCAGGCACGAGCCCTCGGCATAGCGCGTCACGCCGGTCTCGATCGTCACCTTGCGCAGCTGGTCCGGCTGACGGTTCGACGGACGGATGGTTTTCAGCGCGTTGAGGGCTTCGAATTGCGACATGGTATGACTCCGAAATATCGGGTCTGCGTATCAGGATAGACCCGCAGGCGCAAAAGGTTTTTGGGTTGACACCCGATGGTCAATAAGTCAGACAAATGGCAATAAAGGGAGATGCCATATGATCGCGTTACGTTTGTCCGCCGCCATCCTCGCGCTGGCTATTGCCCAACCCGTATGGGCCGAAACGTCTAAACCAAAACCCGGTGCCAACCCGATCATTACCGACGTTTTCACGGCCGATCCCGCCGCGCTGGTGGTGGGCAAGCGCGTCTATCTCTATGTCGGGCGCGATGACTCTTCGGTCAACACCTACCGTATGCCCGACTGGCGCGCCTATTCCTCGACCGACATGAAGCGCTGGGAAGCGCACGGCGTTGTGCTGAAACCCACCGATTTTAGCTGGTCCACCGGTGACGCCTATGCCTCTCAGGTGGTCGAGAAAAACGGTAAGTTCTACTTCTTCGCCACCGCCAAATGGCGCGGCGACGAGACCATGCGCGCTTCGATGGCCATCGGCGTGGCGGTGTCGGATAAGCCGACCGGTCCCTTTGTCGATGCCATCGGCAAGCCGCTGATCACCAACGGCATGACGCCGCAGGGCAAGCACGGCTGGAGCGATATCGACCCCACCGTCCTGATCGACGACGACGGCACGGCATGGATGATGTGGGGCAACGAGAACCTGTTTCTGGTCAAGCTCAAGCCGAACCTGACCGAGCTGGACGGTCCGATCCGCGAAATCCCGATGGCCAACTATACCGAGGGCCCGTGGCTGCATAAGCGCGGCAAGATGTATTACGTGACCTTTGCCTCATGGGATAAGACCAAGGACGGCGAATATATGTCCTATGCTACCGCGCCGTCGGTCGAAGGGCCGTGGACCTATCGCGGCGTCCTGACCGGCATGGCGCACAACAGCAATACGATCCATCCGGCGATCATCGAATTCAAGGGCAAGTCGTACTTCTTCTACCACGACGGCGGTCTGAATATCGGCGATCAGAAGGGCGGCAGCTTCCGCCGCGCGGTGCGGGTCGAGTATCTCTATTACAACGACGACGGCACGATCAAACCGATCGTTCAGACGGACGAGGGCGTGTCCAAACCGGCGAAGAAATAGGTTTCAGAGCCACACATCCGGAAGCGCCATGGCGGCTATCAAAAATGCCATGAAGGCGTATCCGATATTGAAAAGGCTCAGACCTCCCGCAATCAGTCGGGCGCCTTTCAGTCTGAAGATAAACCAGACGGCCAGTAGAATCTGGAGACAGAGAAAGGCATACAGTACCGGTTCAGAGCCATGCTTGACTTGCCCGCGTAAAGCACCGGCGACCGTAACGAGGACGTGACTCAGGGCAAAAGGAAACAGAAGCCAGAGCGCGCGTTTTTCCTTACGTCGAATGGCCAGCACGGCACCTGCAAGGCCGGTCAACAAGCCTATGGGAACCAAAAGCGACCATGGAAAGAAAAAGGTTGGCGCGGCCAGGATCGACACAAACCACGTCGGCAAGGAGGCGTTAAGCCAAATGACATCGCCCACAGTTTAGTCCCGCTTCTCGTCCACCTTGCGCGAGACCTTGCATTCCTTATCCATGCAGGCATAGGTGTTGCCGTCTTCGTCGACCGGTTCCTTGCCCTTGTGCTTGAGCGACTTGGTGACGCGCCACGGGCCGCGTAGAGGCTCGTAGTCGCTGCCCTTTTTCTTCGCCTTGGGCTGGTAGTCGCTGGGCAGATGGTCGACGGTTTTTTCCGCCTTGGCCGGACCGTAGACCGGCTTGTTAGTCAGGGTCACCGCCGGGGCGGTCACGGCGCCTGCCGCAAAGGCCAGCACGGATGCAGTCGCAAGGGTCGTTACGAACAGACGGATTTTCATAGGGGCCTCCCACCTCAATGTGCAGAGATTTCGCCGCAATCGTGGCAATTTAGGGGCCCAGTCTTTAAGTGTCTTGTGCGTTTCGCCCTTCACAAGCGCTATCCTCCCTCTATATCCTTTAAGTTATGATCTCGAAAACCTCGCTTTCGTCGCTGCTGAGCACCACGGCCCCTCTGGGGGAACTGGATGCCCGGGCGCGTGAAGTCTTCCGTCAGGTGGTCGAGACCTATCTGGAGACCGGTGAGCCGGTGGGGTCGCGCACCCTGTCGCGCGGCGGGATCGCCCTGTCGCCCGCGTCGATCCGCAACACCTTGCAGGATCTGGCGCATCTGGGGCTTCTGAGCGCGCCGCACGTCTCGGCGGGGCGGATGCCGACGCATCAGGGCCTGCGCCTGTTCGTCGATGGTCTGCTCGAAATCGGCGATATCGGCGAGGCGGCGAAACGCGAGATCGAAGCGCGGCTCACGGGCCGAGGCATGACCTTCGACCACGCCCTGAAGGAGGCCTCGAACCTGCTGTCGGGTCTGGCGGGCGGCGCAGGGGTCGTCATGACGCCGTCGTTTGAAGCCGGGGTCAAGCACGTCGAATTCGTCAAGCTGGGGGTCGATCAGGCGCTGGCTGTGTTGGTGTTCGACGATGGGCGGGTCGAAAACCGCCTGATGACGCTGGAGGCCGGGGTGACGCCTTCGGTGCTGATCGAAGCGTCGAACTACCTCAATGCGCGTCTGCGCGGTCGGACCCTGATGGAGGCCAGCCGCGAGCTGCGCACCGAACTGGACAGCGAGCGCGAACAGTTGAACGTCGCGGCGGCGCATCTGATCGAGGCGGGCCTTGCCGCCTGGTCCGGCGGCGAAAGCGATAAGCGCGCCCTGATCGTGCGCGGCCAGGCCAATCTGCTGGAGGCTTCGGCGCTCGAAGACCTTGAACGCGTGCGGGCCCTGTTCGAAGATCTGGAGGAAAAAGAGGAGCTGATCAACCTGCTCGACCACGTCAAGGTGGCACAGGGGGTGAGAATTTTCATCGGATCGGAATCGAAACTGTTTTCTTTGTCGGGTTCGGCTGTTATTGCAGCCCCCTACATGCGGGCGGGCGGCCAAACCCAGAAGGTTATGGGCGCCATCGGGGTCATCGGCCCCGCCCGGTTGAATTATGCGCGCATCATCCCACTTGTGGACTACACCGCGAAAATCCTTGGGCGTTTGTTAGATTAGCGCCCTCAAATCGATAGAGATGTCATGACCGAAGAGACCCAAAACACCGAGTCCCCGTTTGAAAACGACGCCATCGAGACGCTGAACGCGGCTCTGGAGCAGCTTCAGGCGGAGAATGCGGCGCTCAAGGAACAGGCCCTGCGTTATGCCGCCGAAGCCGAGAACGTCAAACGCCGCTCCGAGCGCGAAATGAACGACGCGCGCGCCTTTGCGATCCAGCGCTTCGCCCGCGACCTGCTGGGCGTCGCGGACGTCCTGCAACGCGCGCTTCAGGCGACGCCGAAAGAGATTGCCGATCCGGCCTTCAAGAACTTCGTCTCGGGCATTGAAATGACCGACAAGGAGCTGATGGGCGCGTTCGAGAAAAACGCCGTCAAGAAGATCACGCCGCTGAAGGGCGACAAGTTCGATCCGAACTTCCATCAGGCGGTGATGGAGCAGCCCTCCACCGAGGTCGAGGGCGGCAGCGTCCTGATGGTCATGCAGGCGGGTTACGAGCTGTTCGGCCGCGTCATCCGTCCGGCCATGGTCGTCACGGCAGCGAAAACCGCCGCGGCTTCGGGTGGTGCCTATGCCGCCAATGGCGATGCGTCCGGTGGCACTGTGGACACGCAGGCTTAAGTCAAACCATCCTCCCCCGCCACGCGGGGGAGGATGAGAATTACAGATACGTCTTGAACCAGCCGAGCAGGTCGCTCCAACCTTCCTTGGCGGCTTTTTCATTGTACAGGTTGCGGTAATCGGCGTGGAAGCCGTGCTTGGCGTCCTTGAACAGCTTGATATGGCTGGTCTTGCCGGTCGCTTTCAGTGCGGCGTTCATTTTCGCCACGCTGTCGAGGGTGATGCCGCCGTCCTGTTCGGCATAAAGCCCCAGCACCGGGCGTTTCAGGCGCGACACCGTGTCGATCGGCCATTCGCGCTCTTCCTTGCCGAGAAAATCGGTCCTGGCTGGACGCTCCAGACGCCCGTACCACGCTACGCCCGCCTTGATGTCGGGGATCGAAGCCGCGGCCATCCACACCACGGCGCCGCCCCAGCAGAAGCCGGTAATGCCGATGCGCGAGGTATTGGCGAATTTGTTCAGGCCGCCGAAGGTGCCCTTGCCCTGACCGACATCCGGGTTCGATTTCAGCCAGTTGATCAGGGTTTTCAAATCGCCCATGACCTGTGCATTGGTCGCCGTTTCGACCAGCTTGCGGATCTCGGCGGTGTCTTTCAATGCGGCGGCATTCCCGGCGCGGGCGAACGGGTCGAAGGTCAGGGCGACATAGCCTTCGTGAGCCAGTCGGCGGCAGACATCGCGCAGATAGTCGTGCAGACCGAAGATTTCCGGCACCACCAGCACGACCGGCAGGCGTTTGGCCTTTTCCGGGAAGGCGATATAGGCGGGAATCTGATAGCCGGTGTCGGTGCCGACCGTCAGGTCTTTGGCGATCAGGCCGTCGGATGACGTCTTGATCGTCTCGGCATTGACCGCCCCGGCCCCCAGCGCATAGCCTGCGAAGAACAGGCCCGCAATGCCGCGGCGGCTGAGGTGAAAGTCCTGCGGTTCGTTGCCTTCGGGACGGGTGAGGCTGAAAGAGGGGCCCGTTTGGCGCTCAGACATGGTCGTTTCCTTGGATAGCTTTGGGGCTTGAAAGATTTGCTTATCGTCAGGTTTTAACGCATCGTGAGGCGAAAACAAGCGGTCTGGGTTAAAGGCGCAAAGCATGAAAAGGACGGTTTCGGGTATTGCTTATCTGGTTGCCGGTATGGTGCTTTTTCTGGCATCCGATGCGTTTGCCGGGATCAAACCGGACAATGGAGTCTTTGGACCGCGACCGGTAGTGCAATCGGGCCCGGGAACCGCGAAAGCTTTGTCGCCGCGCCTTCGATCATTTCTTCAAAATCACTATAAAGATACGCAGGAATACCCGAATATATATTCCGGCCCCCTGCGGGTGTCTGTTCGAACCATGCCTAGCCACGGTGGCCGGTCTTTGGTTCTGGTCTATGCTTCCGGTGGCGGCATATGTGGCACAAGCGGGTGTTATCTGCTGATATTGGAGCGGACGCCCACCTCGTACCGCGTTCTCGGTAACATACAGGGCTGGCCGTCGATCCGGCGTTTGACGGGCAACAGCGCGTATCCGGACCTGTCGATCTGGACGCAAGGTGGCGGCGTTCAGCCGGGCTATAGGTCTTTGATCCGGTTTGACGGCAAGGCTTACCGGCTTATGGAGACGACGCACCCTGCGGCCAAAGGTCAAATCCTGTTTAGCCCGCAGACACCGGATCAGTTGCTCTATCCCTGACCTATGCGCAACCGTTTGCCTCTCAACGCCGGGGCATCTGAAAAACCACACTAAATTTGCTGCCATTCGGGGCGTACCCCCTCTTGCACAGGCCGTATCGGCCCCCATATCGGTGTCACAACCGGGATCGAAGCAGGTCGTTTTCCCTGCCACGGTCCCGAAAAATTCGTCATTTTTCATCTCAACGGGGATGGACAAGCGGGGTGCTTATCTTCAAAAGGCCCCGAAAGCCCATTGCCTATAACGGAGCAGACCCAGACTCATGGCTAAAATCATCGGTATCGACCTTGGTACGACCAACTCGTGCGTCGCCGTCATGGACGGCAAGAACCCGAAGGTCATCGAAAACGCCGAAGGCGTGCGCACCACGCCGTCGGTAGTCGCGATCGTGGACGACTCGGAGCGCCTGATCGGGCAGCCTGCCAAGCGTCAGGCGGTCACCAACCCCGGCAACACCTTCTTCGCCATCAAGCGCCTGATCGGCCGCAACTATTCCGACCCGATGGTCCAGAAGGACAAGGGCATGGTCCCTTACGACATCTCGAAGGGCCCGAACGGCGATGCGTGGGTCAAGGCTCACGGCAAGGACTATTCGCCGCAGCAGATCTCGGCCTTCATCCTGCAAAAGCTGAAGGAAGACGCCGAAGCCTATCTGGGTGAAACCGTCACGCAAGCCGTCATCACGGTTCCGGCCTACTTCAACGACGCCCAGCGTCAGGCGACCAAGGACGCCGGCAAGATCGCCGGTCTCGAAGTCCTGCGCATCATCAACGAGCCGACCGCCGCCGCTCTGGCCTACGGCCTCGACAAGAACGACGGCAAGAAGATCGCCGTCTACGACCTCGGTGGCGGTACCTTCGACGTCTCGGTGCTGGAAATCGGCGACGGCGTCTTCGAAGTGAAGTCGACCAACGGCGACACCTTCCTCGGCGGTGAAGACTTCGACATGCGCGTCGTCGACTACCTTGCCGACGAGTTCAAGAAGGAAAACGGCGTCGATCTGCGCTCGGACAAGTTGGCCCTGCAACGCCTCAAGGAAGAGGCCGAAAAGGCCAAGAAGGAACTGTCGACGGTCGCGCAATACGACCTGAACCTGCCCTTCATCTCGATGAACGCCTCGGGTCCGCTGCACCTGAACCTCAAGCTGACCCGCGCCAAGCTGGAATCGCTCGTCGAAGACCTGATCCAGAAGACCATTGCCCCGTGCCAGCAGGCGCTCAAGGATGCCGGTCTGAAGGCCTCGGACATCGATGAAGTCGTCCTCGTCGGCGGCATGACCCGTATGCCCAAGGTCGTCGAAGCCGTGAAGGCCTTCTTCGGTCGCGAACCGCACAAGGGCGTCAACCCGGACGAAGTCGTGGCGCTCGGTGCCGCCATTCAGGCCGGCGTTCTGCAAGGCGACGTCAAGGACGTGCTGCTGCTCGACGTCACCCCGCTGACGCTGGGTATCGAAACCCTGGGTGGCGTGTTCACCCCGCTGATCGAACGCAATACGACGATCCCGACCAAGAAGTCGCAGACCTTCTCGACCGCCGATGACAATCAGTCGGCCGTGACGATCCGCGTCTTCCAGGGCGAGCGTCCGATGGCCGCCGATAACAAGACGCTCGGTCAGTTCGACCTCGTCGGTATCCCGCCCGCCCCGCGCGGCGTGCCGCAGATCGAAGTCACCTTCGACATCGACGCCAACGGCATCGTGCAGGTCCACGCCAAGGACAAGGCGACGAACAAGGAGCACTCGATCCGCATTCAGGCCAATGGCGGCCTGTCTGACGCGGATATCGAGGAAATGATCAAGAACGCCGAGGCCAACAAGGCGGAAGACGAGAAGCGCAAGTCGCTGATCGAAGTCCGCAATCAGGCCGACGCCCTGATCCATTCGACCGAAAAGGCCCTCAAGGACTTCGGTGCCAAGGTGGCCGAAGGCGACCGTGTGGCCATCGAAGTCGCCGTGACCGACCTCAAGGCGGCCAAGGACGGCGAAGACGTCGAGGACATCAAGGCCAAGCACCAGACGCTGCTGACCGCCTCGATGAAGCTGGGTGAAGCCATGTACGCCGCTCAGGGCGATGGCGAAGCCGGTGACGACGCGGCCGACGCTTCGGACGACGTGGTCGACGCCGAGTTCGAGGAAGTCGACGGTAACGAAAAGAAGGCCTAAGCCGGTCTTCTAAGACAAACGGGGGAGTCTGATTTCGATTGGACTCCCTCTTTTTTTGAGTTTCGTCCGACATCGGTTATGGTGCCGGTGTGGATAGTGCAGGCAACCCAAGCGGGGGCTTGGGAAGACAGGGCTTGTGTGTAATGGCGCGTGATTATTACGAAATTCTGGGTGTGGCCCGCGACGCGGACGATGCGACGCTGAAATCGGCCTTCCGCAAGAAGGCGATGGAGCATCACCCTGACCGCAATCAGGGCGACGATCAGGCCGAGACGCGGTTCAAGGAAGTCAACGAAGCCTATTCGGTCCTGTCCGACGGCAATAAGCGTGCGGCCTATGACCGCTTCGGCCACGCCGGGGTCAATGGTCAGGGCGGCGGTGGTGGCTTTGGCGGTGGCCCGCAGGGCTTCGGTAATGTCGAAGACATCTTCTCCGAAATGTTCGGCGATATGTTCGGTGGTGGTGGACGCCGTCAGAACAATGGCCCGCAACGCGGCGCCGACGTGCGCTACGACTACGAAATCACGCTGGAACAGGCCTATCAGGGCGCCGATGTCGAACTGAACGTGCCGACGACGCTGACCTGCGAAGTCTGTAACGGTTCGGGTGCCAAGGCGGGCACCAAGCCGGTCACCTGTACGACCTGCGGCGGTCATGGCCGCGTGCGCACCTCGAACGGTTTCTTTCAGGTCGAACGCGGTTGCCCGACCTGTAACGGCTCCGGTCAGATGATCAAGGAGCCGTGCACCAACTGTCACGGTCACGGTCAGGTTCGTGCCAACCGCAAACTTAATGTCCGCATCCCGGCGGGCGTCGATGATGGGGCGCGTATCCGCCTCAGTGGCGAAGGTCAGGCCGGAGCCAAGGGCGGCCCCAAGGGCGACCTGTACATCTTCCTCAGCGTCGGTGAACACGACATCTTCGAGCGCGACGGGGCCGACCTGCACTGCATGATCCCCGTGCCGATGACCACCGCCGTTCTGGGCGGCGAGGTCGAGGTGCCGTGCCTGATGGGCGGTGAAAACTGCGACGGCACCTGCAAGCTGGGGGTCCAGATCCCCGAAGGCGCGCAGACCGGCCACAAGGTCAAGATCAAGGGCAAGGGCATGCCGGTGCTCAATTCCAAGCACAAGGGCGACCTGATCGTCGAGCTGTTTGTGGAAACGCCCAAGGGTCTCAGCGCGCGTCAGAAGGAACTGATGCAGGAGTTTGCCGAGATCGCCGAGGCCCAGTCCTATGCCCAGTCTCAGGGCTTCATGCACAAGGCCAAGCGCTTCTGGGACGACATCACTGGCACCGCCTGAGGCTGAACGGTTTATCCGTGATAATCTGATGCTCACGCCCGCGCCGTCGGTGCCGGACATCAGCCTCTATCAGGCCCATGCCCACAGCGGTCTGCGGCGGTTGGTCGGCGACGACGGGCCGTCGCCCTACTGGGCCTTCGGCTGGGCGGGTGGCACGGTGCTGGCGCGCTATATCCTCGATCATCCGCAGGTGGTCAAAGGCCGACGGGTGTTCGATCTGGGCACGGGCTCGGGCATCGTCGCCGTTGCCGCGATGAAGGCCGGAGCGGCATCCGTGATGGCGGTCGATGTCGACCCGCTGGCGGCGCTGGCGGCGCGATTGAACGCCGAAGCCAACGGGGTTTTGTTTGATATTCAGACCACGGATTATCTCGACGGTGCTCCGCCAGATTGTGATGTGATGACGGTCGGTGATGTGTTTTTCGAGGCGGGTTTGGCCCTGCGCGTCACGGCGTTTCTGACGCGTTGTCAGGCCGCCGGGGTCGAGATTCTGGTCGGCGATCCGGGGCGCAAACCGTTGCCGTTGAACAATCTCGAACACGTCGCCGGATACGATGTGCCAGATTTCGGGCAGTCGGGTGTCGTTCCGGCCAAAGTCTACCGGTTCAGATCAGCGGCGTCTTGAGGAACGATTTCAGCGAAAACCCGGCAGGCCGTTCCGCGCTTTTCAGATAGCGCACGTCGCTGATCCGCCAGCCTTTCTTGGTCAGGACGAAGTCGTACAGCACGGTCATCGGCGTACCGATATTCCTGAACGAAGCGGTTACCAGTTGACGTTTCGGATCGAGCATTTTTGCGGTCACCTTGACCTCGGTGATCTCGTAATCCTGCGCATCGATGAACGGGTCGAAGTCGAGGATCGGCATCTCTTCACCCGGCTGGGTCGTCGTCCCTTTGTCGTACAGCACGCGCAGATCGTCGGTCATCCAGTCGCGCAGATGTACCTTTTCGACGGCATTGCCGGTCCCTTGCGTGCCCTGCGCCGCATAGATCAGGTAAAATTTCTGGATCAGGTCGCGCGGCGGCTGAACGGCAGCAAAGGTCGGCGATGCGACGGCCAGAAGGCCTAGGAGAAACAATCGGCGATCCATATCAGCGTTCCCTATCAGCGTTACTTATCAGCGTTTTGGGGGATGGGTGAGGTAACCGCGCAGCGAGAAGCCCTCCGGCGAGTCCTCGTCACCGGGATAGCGGACATCGGTGACGCGCCACTTGCCCTTGGTCAGGACGAAGTCGTAGTAAACCGTCATCGGCGTGTCGAAATTCTTGAAGCGCGCGGTGACGATCTGATGCGTGGCGTCGGTGACTTCGGTCGAGACGCTGAATTCGGTCATCAGCACGTCCTGACCATTGGCGAAAACGTCCCAGTCGAGCAGCGGCAGGTCGCCGTCAGGTTCTTCCTCGCCTTTCTGGTAGAGCTTATAGAGGTCGGGTGTAAACAGGTCCTTCAGATCGATCTCGGGCTTCGGAAAGTCCATCGTCTCGTTTTTGATGCTCAGATACGAGGCGTAGAAGGCGCGGATCATCGCTTCCGGTGTCTTCGGGGCAGCCAGAGCTTGAGAGGTTTGAGCCGCGGTGGCCGACAAAACCAGCAGTGATATCAATAGAGCGCGACGGTGCATGAGCATTTCTCCCCGCGTCACCCTAACGCGGTTATGCTGAGGCCACCACTTACAAACGCCGTCATAAGTTGCGCGGGTCGCTTCGATTGTCTAAGGGTGACGCGAATTAAGGAGATTGATCGCATGACACGTTTCGCCGTTGCCGGGGCCAAAGGCCGTATGGGTCAGGCCGTTATCCGCGTCCTGACCGAACGCGGGTTCGACATCGCCGCGACCTTCGACAAGGGCGACGATATCGACCTGACGAACGCCGATGCGGTGATCGATTTCACCACGCCGAACGCGACTCTGGCCATCGCCGAGGCCTGCGCGGCAGCGGGCGGCAAGGTCCACGTGATCGGCTCGACCGGCTTCATGCCGGAGCAGGAAACGGCGCTGAATGCCTATCAGGATCGCAATATCATTATCCGGTCGGGTAATTTCTCGCTGGGGGTCAATATCCTGATGGGTCTCGTCAAGCAGGCGGCGGCGAAACTGGACGCGCTGGACTGGGACATCGAGGTCACCGAAGCTCACCATAAGCGCAAGGTCGATGCGCCGTCAGGGACCGCTTTGATGCTGGGTCACGCGGCGGCGGACGGGCGCGGTGTCTCCTTGCATAATGCCAAGGTGGCGGCGCGCGACGGCCTGACCGGTCAGCGCGAACCCGGCACGATCGGCTTTTCGGTCATTCGCGGCGGCGGTATCGTCGGTGAACACAGCGTCCTGTTCGCCGCGGAAGACGAACTGATCACCCTGTCGCATTCGGCGCGCGATCGGACCCTGTTTGCGCGCGGCGCGGTCGAGGCGGCGCTCTATGGCGTCAAGCAGTCGCCGGGGCTTTACGACATGCAGGACGTGCTGGGGTTTAATTAAACCTCAGCCTTCTTTTTCGGCGTCAGTGAAATGGTGTTCTTGATCACGCATAGAAAGCGAATGATCAGGAACGCCGCCGCGAACATCAGGCCGGTTTGAATCTGCGTTTCCATCGCGAAGGGATCGGGCAGGACCGGCGTCAGACCGAAGGCCAGCGGCCACAGGGTGTTGACGATGAGCGCCAGACCGGTCGAAAGCCCGGCCTTGATCAGATAAGCGGTTTTCTGCGACTGGATGACGCCGATCAGGACGCTGAGCACAATCACTGGTATCCAGTTCAACCCGTTCAGCGCCGCAACGATGAGGTCGCTGAAAACCAGGGTCAGATCGATCACACTCGCCATAGTTCACCTCATGGCCGGAAAGGCGGTAGGGCAGGTAGGCACGTCTTAATATATGGACAGAAGTGTGGGCCGCTTCGCCGGATCGGTAAAGCGGGAAAGCGTGTTTTTCGCGCTACAGGCGAGATGAAAATATCCTTGTTACGACTTTCCGGTGGATCCGAAACCGCCCGCGCCGCGTTCGGTCTCATCGAGGCTTTCGACCACCGACCATTCGATGCGCGCATGGCGGGCGACGATCATCTGGGCGATGCGGTCACCGCGACGGATTTCGAAGTCTTTCGAGCCCAGATTGATCAGGATGACGCCGACCTCGCCGCGATAGTCGGAATCGACCGTGCCGGGCGAGTTGAGGCAGGTAATGCCGAATTTCAGCGCCAACCCCGAGCGCGGTCGCACCTGCACCTCGAAACCGAGCGGCACGGCGACCTTGAGGCCCGTCGGCACCAGAGCACGGCCCAGCGGCTTCAGTGTCAGAACCTCGCCGTCAGGGATGGCGGCGCGCAGGTCGAGACCCGCCGAGCCTTCGGTTTCATAGGCCGGCAAAGCAAGGCCTGCGGCGTGCGGCAACTGGATAATGTGAGCGGTCGGCGTATAGGTCATGTCAATTTCGCGGCTATGTAATGGATAAGGTCGGCGGCGGCCTCGGTCTTGGTCATATGGCGACCGGAGGTCGGACCCGAGGCGTCGATCAGGATCATATTGGTCGTGTCGGCGTCGAACACGTCTTTTGAGACATCATTGGCCATGATGGCGTCGGCGCCCTTGGTGCGCAGCTTGGTCTGGCCGTAGACCTCGACATTGCGCGTTTCGGCGGCGAAACCGATGACCAGCCTGGGGCGCAAGGTTTCGTGCTTGCCGACGCTGGCCAGGATGTCGGGGTTCTTGACAAGGGTGACGCTGAGTTCGTCGCCTTCGCCCTTTTTCTGCTTGTCGCGGGCGATGGTCTTGGCGCGCCAGTCACCGACAGCGGCGACGCCGATGAAGACGTCGGCGGGCAGGTGGGCGTGGACCGCCTCGAACATCTGCTGCGCCGTCTCGACATCGATCCGCGTCACGCCGTCGGGGGTCGTGAGGCTGACCGGGCCGGAGACAAGCGTCACCTGCGCCCCGGCCTGAGCGGCGGCGGCGGCGATGGCGTAGCCCTGTTTGCCGGACGATCGATTGGTGATGCCGCGCACGGGGTCCAGCGGCTCGAACGTCGGTCCCGCCGTGATCAGGACATGGCGGCCTTTCAGCGGTTGCGTCTTCGGTTTCAGCGCAGTTTGGATGGCGGCAAAAATAGCGTCGGGTTCGGACATCCGCCCCAGTCCGAATTCGCCGCAGGCCATGTCGCCCTCACCGGGGCCGACGAACAGCACCTTATCCCCTTGCAGGGTTTTGAGATTACGCTGAGTGGCCGGATGATGCCACATGCGCACATTCATCGCCGGAGCCATCAGGACGGGTTTATCGGTCGCCAGCAGCAGCGTCGTCGCCAGATCATCCGACTGCCCGGCGGCCAGCTTGCTCATCAGGTTCGCTGTGGCGGGGGCGACGACGACCAGTTCCGCCTGACGCGACAGGGTGATGTGACCCATCTCGGCCTCGTCGGTGAGGTCGAACAGGTCGGTGTAGACCTTGTCGCCCGACAGCGCTCCGGCGCTCAGGGGTGTGACGAACGATTGCGCGGCCTCGGTGAGAACGACGCGGACATCCATCCCGCCCTTTTTAATCAGGCGGATCAGCTCCAGCGATTTATAGGCAGCGATGCCGCCGCCGACGATCAGCAGAATGCGGGGAGGGGTTGCAGAGGTCATGGGAACGGCTTTAAATCGTGTCGTGGGGTCTGACAATAGATATGGGGGGCACATGAAATTCGCACAACGACTAATCGCTGGATTACTACTGCTGGGGCTGGCCGCCTGCGATGCCGGTCCGTCCGCCGTCCTGACCGATGGAAAGGGTGAAGCGCCCGCCGCGCAGGTCGCCCCGCGCGAGACACCCGCGCCCATAGCTGAGGCGTCCCCGCCGGTCGTGGCGGCCGAGGTGCCCGCCCCTGAAGTTGAGACGGCCGAAGTCGGGACGGCCGAGCCGGTCAAACAAACCGCGATCCGTCTCAAGCCGGGGCCTGCGGAGAAGGCCACAAAGACCAAGTTCGGCGACTGGCCGCTGTGGTCGTCGAACCGTCAGTATACGGCCTATGAGAACGCCACCTATCATTTTGAGAAGCATGGCGCAGAGGTGGGGGCCAAGTCCTACGAGGAATGGCTGGCCATCGTACACGGTTTTATCCACGCGCCGCCACCGGGCGTACAGACCCTTGCGCGCAACAATGGCGACACGCTGTTTTACGATCCGAACCGCAATGTCTTTGCGGTGATGACCAAAAAGGGGGCACCACGGACCCTGTTTCGGCCCTACGAAGGGGCGGCCTACTGGCAAAAACAGAAACAGGTCGAGTCCGAGCGCCGGACGATGACACGCGACAGCTATGGCGGCGGCTTCGAAGGCGGTGGCGAACCGTAGGGCAATCCTGTAAACTGCGGTCATGACTCAAATGACCCTAACCGATCAGATTCTCGACCGTGGTGCGGTACTATTGCTGGCCAATAAGGGCGAGCCCGTGCGGCTGGAAGGCTGCGAGCTGGAAGAGACAGACCTGTCCGACCTCATTCTCAATGGCTGGGTGTTCGAGGACTGCATCCTGCGCAAGGCCAAGTTCAAGTCGGCGCGGATGGAACGGGCGCAGTTCATCGGGTGCAAGGGCGGGCAGGCGGATTTCACCTCCGCCGACCTGACCGAGGCCCAGTTCACCGGTTGTGATTTCAACAATACGCCGTTCAAGGGCGCGCTCCTGTCGCAGGCCGTGTTCAAGCGCTGCAAGCTGACGGGGGCCAATTTCAACGACAGCCGCAATCTGGATGTGGTTTTCGAAGAATGCCGCCTGAACGATGCGCGGTTGCGCGGGTTTGCTTTCAATAAGCAGACGCTGAAATCGCTCGATCTGACCAATGCCGATCTGGCCAATGTCGATTTCCGCGAGGTTATGTTCGAAGACTGCAGTTTGCGCGATGCCGGGCTGAGTCACGCGCGCTTCGAAGGGGCGGATTTGCGCGGGACCGATATCGGCGGCGTACGGCTGGAAGACGCCCGGCGGTTCAAGGGCGCGACGATTTCAAAGGCACAGGCGGCGGAGCTTCTGTCGGAACTGGGGTTGAAGGTAAGATGAAGCCTTATGTGGAAATCCTGACCGGGGGTGGTTATCGCGTCGGTTTTACCGAGGTCGCCGATCTTTCGGCAACCGGGCTGACCGTGATGGACGCCTTGCGCGCCCTGTCGGTGGAAATTACTCGCCATTACGACACCGAAAAAGGCGATGAGAGCGCGGCGACCGAAACCGCCATGCGCCAGACCGACATTCTCGCCAATGACCGTTTTATCCGCGCCAATCAGATGCAGCAGTCGGTCATGACGGCCATGGCCATAGGCCTGATCTGAATGCCCCCCCTTACCCAGAAAGTTACGGTCTATATCGATGCCGATGCCTGCCCGGTGAAGGACGAGACCTATAAGGTCGCCGGACGTTACGGCCTGCGGACCGTGGTCGTGTCGAACAGCTTCATTCAGATCCCGAAATCCCCCCTGATCGAACGGATGATCGTCGATGCTGGGCCGGATATCGCCGATGACTGGATCGCCGATCAGGCCGTGGCGCACGACGTCGTCATCACCAACGACATTCCGCTGGCCGGGCGGGTGCTGGCGAAACAGGCCTATGCCATCGCGCCGAACGGGCGGGCCTTTACGCCGGATTCGATCGGGGCGGCCCTGTCGCAACGGGCCCTGATGGAGCATATTCGCTCGACCGGTGAGATTACCGGCGGGCCGCCGCCCTTTTCCGCCGCCAATCGTTCGCAGTTTTTGCAGACGCTGGATCAGGTGATCGTCAAGGCCCAAAAACTTAAACGCTAGGCTGGCTTTATAAAGACGCGAGGGTTTCGGCTCGAAACCTTAGCGGGTGTCTATCATCCTCCTGAAAAAGGAGACTATGATGACCGACCCCAAACCGAAAGTACCGCAGGAAGACCTGCTGACCAACGAACGTGATAACGAGTCGTCCATTGGGGATCTCGATATCGATATGAATGACGCCGATGACCTTGATCAGAGCATTGAACAGACCCAGGAACAGGACGACGATTTGAATTTCGGTCAGGGCAAGCTGGACAACGAGGCGGACGATCTCGATCTGGTTCGTGACGGTGACAAAGGCGAGGAAGACCTCGGCTATACGCGTTGATCGATACTCAAAGCGCATTTCTCCCTGATGAGTCGCCGTGATAGCGTGCGGCAAAATTACCGGAGGATGCCATGAAACGTCTGCTGCCGCTTGCCGTTACCCTTGTCCTGACCGCCTGTTCCCCAGCCGCCGAGCCGCCTCAGGAGCCGACGCAAAAGCCGCCGGAATCGCCCCCGGCGGCGGTCGATCTGCCGGAAGGGGTGCGGTCCGCCGCCATCGCCGCCATTCCGGGCCTGACCATTGCCGAATTCGAACGCAAGGAACGCGAAGGGCGCGTCTATTACGATGTTGAAGGTACGCGACCTGACGGTTCGGCCGTAGAGCTCGACCTGCTACAGGAGGGCGAGGCCTATAAGGTCGTCGAAATCCAGCGCGACATCGACTGGGCAACCGCTCCGGCGCTGGTGAGAGCCGCGGTCAAGGGGCTGACGCCGGTCCGTGTGATCGAAAGCACCCAGACCGATGCCGCCGTGATTTACGAACTGTTTGCCGAAGGCAAGCCGGAAAAGCCGTCCCTCGAAGTGCGCTGGAAGGACGGGCAGGCTCAGGTCTTGAAAGAAGAATGGCCGCATTAGGGTTTGTGAACACCATTCAGGGGTGTTGAACAAAATAAGGGCGTCATAAAAATAGGTCTTGCGTATAATTAGTGAACGTTTTAGGGGGAAGCGTTCATTTTGCCTCCCCCGGCGTAGTAAGAGACTTTAAGACCCATGACTTTCCTGCGGCTTCGTTCGGCCACCGCCCTGTGCGGCACCCTCATCGCTTTCACGGCCCTGCCCGCTCTGGCGCAGGAGGCCGTCACCGAGGTGGTCATCACGGCGCGTAAAAAGCCCGAACCGCTGGCCAAGGCCCCTATTTCGGTCGCTGTGGTCACCGGCGACCAGATGCGCGGCGCAGGCGCCTATGATCTCAAGGACATGCAGCTTCTGACGCCGTCGCTGCTGATCACCTCGACCGCCAATGAGGCCCAGACGACGGCGCGTCTGCGGGGCGTCGGTACGGTCGGCGACAATCCGGGCCTCGAATCGTCGGTGGGCGTGGTCATCGATGGCGTGGTGCGCGCCCGCACCGCCACCGCCATGAGCGATCTGGGCCAGGTCGAGCGTGTCGAAATCCTGAAAGGGCCGCAGACCAGCCTGTTCGGCAAGGGGGCGTCGGCGGGCGTCATTCAAGTGGTGAGCCGGGCACCCGGCTTTCAGCCCGTCCAGACTCTGGAACTGACCGCCGGAGATCACGGCACCTACGCGGTGGATGCCTTTGTTTCGGGACCGCTTTCGGAACGTCTGGCCGGCTCCCTGAGCCTTGTCCACCGTCAGCGCGACGGTCAGTACGATATTCAGACCGGTGACGGGCCGCGCAGCGAGACCAGAGACGGTGACCAGAACTATTATTCGGGGCGCGGGCAACTGCTGTACATGGCGGGGGATCGCCTCAAGGTCCGTCTGATCGCCGACTATACGAAACGCGACGAACACTGCTGCGCCGGGACCGCCGTCTCGGTCGGGGCGGCGGCGGCCTATATAGACCGTCTGTCGGTCGGTGACGGCGTCGTCAAGGCCGCGGATATCCACGATCGTCAGGCCTGGCTCAACCGTTCGACCGCGCAGGCAATCATAGATCAGGGCCTGTCGGTGGAAACCCATGCGCGCCTCACCGATAGCGTCGAACTGACCGCCATCACCGCCGTGCGTCGTTATGATCACAAGCAAGGTTACGACGCCGATTTCAGTGGCGCCGACATCTATTATCGCGAGCCGAGCGGGGCCTTCGGCAACCGTTTCGAGACCCTGAGCCAGGAGGTGCGCCTGTCCGGCGACACCGGTACGCTCGACTGGCTGGTGGGTGCCTATCTGTCGTCCGAAGACCTGACGCGCCACGATCAATATATTTATGGCGTCGATTTCGAACCCTATCTGGGGCTGATCCTGACCAGCGGGGCCAATATCAACCGCGTGTCGGAACTGACCGGCCTGGCGGTCGGGCAGTCCTATGTCGCCGGTCAGGGCGCGGCGGACGTCCATCATCAGCGTGAGCGTAATGCGGCGCTGTTCACCAATCTCGACTGGGACATCACCCCGGATGTCTCGGCGGTGCTGGGTCTGCGCTATAATCGTCAGACCAAGACGCTTTTGTCGAGCTATAGCAATTCCGATAACGGTATCGCCTGTGCGGCGGCGCAGGCCAAAGGCTCGGCGTCGCTCGGCACCCTGTGTCAGTCGTTTTCCAATCCCGCCTTCAACCGCCTCGTTCTGGGGCAACGGATGAGCGACGAGGCCGTGACCGGTACGCTCAAGCTGAGCTGGCAGGTGACGGACAAGGTCCTGACCTATGTGTCGGCCGCGCGCGGCTGGAAGGGCGGCGGGTTCAACCTCGATCGCGAACAGACGGCAACCTACGCCGCCGATACCAATACGTCGTTCGCACCGGAAACGGTGACGGCGTATGAGGCCGGCCTCAAAGGCCGGTGGTGGAACGGGCGTCTGGCGCTCGATGCGGCGGCCTTCCATCAGAAATTCAAGGATTTCCAGCTCAATACCTTCCTCGGTACCACCTTCCTCGTCACCTCGGTACCGGAGCTGACCTCGCGCGGGGTTGAAGCCGAGGCGCGCTTGCGCCTGCGTAACGGCTGGCGCTTCGTGACGGGGGCGACCTATGCCGAAAGCCAGTTCGGGCCGGATATCGTGTCGGGCCTGCCGCGCCTGACCGATGCCCGCGCCTCCTTCGCACCAAAATGGTCGGTGACGGCGCAGGTCGATTATTCACGCGACCTGTTCGGGCTCGATTTCGACGCGTCGCTCGATGCGCGCTATAATTCCGACTATAATACCGGCTCCGATCTGGCCCCTATCAAGATACAGCCGGCCTATACCCTGGCCAATGGCCGTCTGACCTTTGCCCGCAAGGACGGTTCGGTGGCGCTCGATATCTGGGGTCAAAACCTGACCGACGAGGACTATTATCAGGTGGTCTTCAGCGCGCCGATGCAGACGGGGACATTCAATGCGTTCATGGGCCAGCCCCGCACGCTTGGGGTGACCTTGAGGCTGAAGCGGTAGGTTTTGTTTTGTGGGGGGCTGTGCTAAGGCCCCTCAATGTCCGAAGAAAACCTCGCCATCCCCCTCGCGCCGTACCGCGTCTCCGTCCTGACCATGTTCCCCGAAGCCTTCCCCGGGCCGCTGGGCGTGTCGGTGCTGGGCAATGCCGAAAAAGAATCTGGGCTTTGGGCGCTTGAGCCTGTGGACATTCGTACCTTTTCGAGCGATAAGCGCGGCTTTCTCGACGACACCCCCGCCGGAGGTGGTCCCGGTCAGGTCCTAAAGGCCGACGTGATTGCCAAGGCGCTCGACAGTCTAGGTGAAAATGATGACCGTCCGAAGCTCTATATGAGCGCCCGCGGTCGCCCGATCACTCAGGCAAAAGTGCGCGAATGGTCGAAGGCCTCTGGCCTGATCGTTCTGTGTGGACGGTTCGAAGGGGTGGATCAGCGCGTACTCGATGCGCGCGGGTTCGAAGAGATCAGCGTCGGCGACGCCGTCCTTGCGGGCGGAGAATCGGCGGCGATGGTGACGATCGAAGCGGTGGTGCGGCTTATTCCGGGGGTTCTCGGCGCATCGGAAAGCCTCGATACAGAAAGTTTTGAGGATGGTCTCCTCGAACATCCGCAGTACACGCGACCGCGGAATTTCGAGGGCCTCGACATCCCCGAAGTGCTGTTATCCGGCGACCATAAAAAAATGGCCGTGTGGAAGCAGCGCATGAGAGAGGCAACCACGAAAGAACGCCGACCGGATCTCTGGGACGCGTATCTTTCCAAATCACAGGCAAAAGGCACGCCCAAGGCGTAAGCCTCAATATCGGAGTTACATCATGAACCTGCTTCAGCAAATCGAAGCCGAAGAAGTCGCCAAGCTGCGCGAAGGCAAGACCTTCCCCGCCTTCCAACCGGGCGACACCGTCCGCGTCAACGTGAAGATCAAGGAAGGCGACCGCGAGCGCGTCCAGGCCTATGAAGGCGTTGTGATCGCCCGCGCCGGCACCGGCATCAACGAAACCTTCACCGTCCGCAAGATCTCGTTCGGCGAAGGCGTCGAGCGTAAGTTCCCGCTGCTTCTGCCGGCCATCGAGTCGATCGAAGTGAAGCGTCGCGGCGTCGTGCGTCGCGCCAAGCTGTACTATCTGCGTGACCGTCGCGGCAAGTCGGCCCGTATCGTCGAGCGTTCGCAAAACTCGACCCGCGGCTCGAAGGGCGACGAACTGCGCGCTCAGCTGGCGGCCACGGACACTACGGAAGGCTAAGGCTTTCGGGCAACCGAGATATGAAAACCCCGCTGGTCGCCAGCGGGGTTTTTTTATTTCTTCTTCTTAGGTGTCAGGGCCAATCCCTGCTCGGCGCTGTAGGCGATGGTATTGCCGCCCTTCGACAGGGCCTGAATCAGCCGGGCCTGCAACAGCATCGGATTGTCGCTGTAGAGCCGGGCCGAATTGGCGAGGCTGCGCAATACGGCCTGTTCACCGCGCGCCTGTTCGATCTGGCGCTGGGCATCCTTTTGCGCCTCCAGCACCCCGGCAAAGGCGCGTTTCAGGTGCGGCGGCAGCAGGACATCGCGGACGGCAAAGTCGCTCAGCGTCAGGCCCAGGGCCGTGCCGTGTGGCGCAAGCACCGTCGTCAGGCGTTCGTCCAGTTCGCCTTTTTGCGCCAGCAAATCCTCCAGCGTCAGGTCGGCCACGGCACGGCGCAACTCGATCTGCGCCAGATTGTGCAGGCTCGCGTGAAAGGATTCGTGCGCGGTCGTGGCGGTATAGGCATCACTGATCTGATAAAATCCGGCCAAAGTCAGGCGGATATTGACGTTGTCACGCGTCAGTATGTCCTGACCGGGCAGGACGATCAGGCGTTTGCGCGTATCGACGATCTCGATGAACTGCGTGCGCGGGTGCCAGGTGTGAATCCCGGCCTCCAGCCGTTTCACGAAGACGCCTTTCTCGTACAAAAGCCCGCACTGATAGGCATAGATGGTCATCCGCTGATAGCGCGAATTGAGCCAAAGGGCACCGATCAGGACGGCCATCAGAATGATGAAGGTAATAATGGCGGGTGGGTCGATATCCATTCGAAATACCTAGAAAGCGCGGCTGATAATGAAACCCTGCGGGACCGGCATCGCGAACGGCGGGGGAGGCGCAAAACCTTCAGGCCCGATCGTCCGCTTTCTGACACCGGCCCGCAAGGCGGGGAGATGCAACCTGAATGCAGAGCATGACCGACTATGCCGTCTTGTCGGCGATCTATAATCTCCCGGACGGCCTTTTTCGGTCACGCCAACGGACAATGCGAGGCCGCGCGTTTAAGGTCAAGTTACGTCACCTGTCAGGATAGCTGACGGGCTTTTGACTTGCCCCGCCCCGAGTGGCGGCTAAGGTCAGCCCCTTCAACAGATAAAGGACGACCGCTCATGAACCGTCGCGATGCCCTTCTGTCCGGTCTGGCCCTGACCGCCCTGATTTCGACCCCCGCCTGCGCCCAGACCAAGCCCTCGACCTCGGTCGAAGGTTACGATGCCACGGTGTTTGCCGAAGGGATCGAGCAGCCGTGGGGCATGGCTTTTCTGCCGGACGGGCGATTGCTGGTGACCGAAAAAGCCGGGACGCTGAAACTGATCAGCGCCGATGGCAACTCGGCTCAGGTGATCACGGGGACGCCGGAGGTGGTCGACTACGGTCAGGCCGGTCTGCTGGATGTGGCCATCGATCCGAAGTTCAGCGAAAACGGCCTCGTCTATCTCAGCTTTTCCGAAGCGGGCGAAGGCGATACCGCCGGGACGGCGATTGCGCGCGGCAAGCTGGAGGGTACGGCTCTGACCGGCACCAAAGTCATCTGGCAACAAAGCCCGAAGGTCGAGGGACCGAACCACTGGGGCTCGCGTCTGGCCTTTTCGAAGGACGGGCAATATCTGTTCGCGACGCTCGGCGAGCGCGCCTCTTATCGCGACAAGGTGCAGGACCTCGGCACGACCTTCGGCAAGACCATCCGCATCAAACCGGATGGATCGATCCCCCAAGACAATCCGTTTGTGAAAACCGCAGGTGCTAAGCCGGAAATCTGGTCCTATGGTCACCGCAATATGCAAGGCGGCACGATCCACCCGGTGACCGGCGAATTCTGGACCAACGAGCATGGCCCTCAGGGGGGCGATGAGATCAATATCGCCCGTGCGGGCAAGAATTACGGCTGGCCGCTGGTCACCTATGGCGAGGAATATGGCGGCGGTCGCATCGGCGTAAAGCAGAAGGCGGGGATGGAAGAGCCGCTGCACTATTGGGTGCCGTCGATCGCGCCGTCGGGCATGTGGTTTTACGACGGCCCGCACGCGGTATGGCAGGGCAAGCTGTTCATCGGTTCGCTGAAGTTTAAATATCTCGACATGATCACGCTGGACGGCGAAAAGGTCGTCAAGGAAGAGAAGCTCCTGACCGAGTTCAGGGAGCGCATCCGCGACGTGGTCATGGGGCCGGATGGCGCGCTTTATGTCGCTTTCGATAATGCCGACGGGCGGATCGTCAGGATCGTGCCGAAGGGCGCCTGACCTGATTTAGAACGCACCCGCTTCGATGCGGAAATCGTTGCTCAGAAGGGTGCCGCAATCGGGCCGGTCGCCGAGACAGATTACCGCCATCGAGCCCTTCGGCACCAGAACCACGCCGTAGAACAGCTTGCCGCCGTTCACCTCGACGTGCCAGACGGCCATCTTGACCGGTTGCGGCCCGTTGAGGGTGATGACTTCGCGACCGGTGATGGCGGTGACGTCCTTGGCGATCGACAGGTCGTCGGCCGAGCCCGGCGTGATCATCTGCTGGACATTGGCGTCGAGCTGATCGGCGGGCATCGGGGTTTGCGCCTTGCCGCGCGAGACGTTGAAATAGTACTTCCCGTCGGACGAATCCCACATGAAGACGCGTGATCCGTCCTCGCTCTGGGTGGTTTCGCCGGTGACGGGGGTGCGGAAGCTGTACCAGCCTTCGCTGTCGGCGAACTTCATGCGCGTGCCGTCGAGGATCATCTCGCTCTTGACGGAATCCGCCAGAGCCAGAGGCGCCCCGATCAGGCCGCCCACAGCAAGCATTACGCCGACTATCCGTTTCATCGATTTTCCCCGGTTTACCCGCCACACCATGGGCTCAAGTTTGCGCTGCGGTAAACCCCTGTTCAGGGGTAGCGCCCCACCTTGCGGGATTTGTAAGTCTCAGCGGCGCTTAAAGCGCATCGGGGCCATAGTTGGAAGCCGCGGCCTCGCTGGCGACCGTACCGGCCTCCGGCAAGGGCTGGGGTTGCTTTTGCTCGATCATGGGCGCGGCGGGGGCTGCCGGTTTTTCAGTCAGGCTGGCTGGGGCGTGCAGATCGTCGCGGACATAGTGGTACATGCGTTCGTCCGAACAGGCGCAGATCTTGATATGCTCGGCCCCGTCGCGCCAGATGATCAGCGGATAGCGGATCGGCACGCCATTATTGGCCAGAAGCGGCTCAAGCTGGGTGATGAAATCGCGACTGGCACCGACGACCGCTGTGCGCGCCAGATCGCCGTCGGCGGCGCGGAAGTCGGGTTGCCACGTCTCTTCCGGGGCCGCACGCCACTGGCGATAGAGCGAATAGGAGCGGTTGAGCCAGATTTCGGCGATGGTGGCGCGTTCGGACGGCGTCGTCTTGGTCTTGCCCTCGACATCCATCGGCGCGAAGGGGACGATGCGGATATCGGCGGCGATGGCTTCGAACTTGGGCAGTTCCTGCTCTTCCCACACCTTGCATGAGGCGCAGTTGCGGTAGGTGATGACCCACATTTCCGGGCCTTCCTTGCCCGAGGCGGCAAAGCCGGACGCATCCAGAAGGGTCTGAATTTCCTTCTGGTTCTGGGTCACCGTGATCGGGCTCCAGCGGATGAAGAAATTCCAGTAGGCCCAGTAGCCCACGCCGCCCAGTACCGTCACGGTCAGCAGGACAAAGATCGCGTACAGAATATGTTTCTTGGTCATGCCGCCGGTTGCCCCTCTTGAAGGCGGCACTATAAGCGCGAACCGGGGCGGCTGTTAAGACTTTGGTTAACGAATTCAGCCGCCGAGCAGGGCGAGAACGCCGATTATGGTCCCGGTGAGGGCGGCAAACCACAAAAGTCCGTACCACAGGCGCGATTTTATCTGTCGCCGATCGAGACTTGTGTGGGGATTCTGCGGTTCGGTTGAAGGCATATGCCTCTATAGCCGTAATTTTCACCGGGGAAAACAGACTTGATCCGTGAACGAACACGGGCATGATCGCGCCATGCACATCGTCGAGGAACTCATTCAGGAACGCGCCCCGAAACTGGTTGCTTCGGCGGCATGGCCGGTCGTCAAGCCGGTGCTTTATGGCGTGCTCGGTTACGGCAAGGCGGTCGCCATGGCCGATGCGATTGCGGATTTGCCGGGGGAGGACGCGCTGGCCCATGTGTCGCGCCTGCTGTCGCTCGACACGGCGGTCAGCCATATCGACCGTATCCCGAAAACCGGGCGCTGCGTCGTTCTCTGCAATCATCCGACCGGTATTGCCGATGGCGTCGCGGTTTACGACGCGCTGCGGCGGGTGCGGGGGGACGCGATTTTCTTTGCCAATGCCGATGCGTTGCGGGTCAGCCCGCGCCTGAGCGAGGTCATTATCCCCGTCGAATGGGTCGAGGTCAAACGCACGCGGGAAAAGACGCGCGCCACGCTGCTGGCGGCCAGAGATGCCTTTGACGCCGAGCGCTGCGTGGTGCTGTTCCCTGCCGGACGGCTGGCGCGACGCGATGCGCAGGGCCGGTTGAGCGATCCGCCGTGGGCGACGACGGCGGTGTCTCTGGCGCAGAAATACGCGGCACCGATCGTACCGATCCACGTCGCCGGACCTGACTCGGTCTGGTTCCACACTTTCAACCGCTTCTCGCCGGAATTGCGCGACATCACCCTGTTTCATGAACTGCTGAACAAGGCGGGCAAGCGGTTCGACCTGACCGTCGGGCCGGTCCTGGCGCCGGAGAAACTGGATATGGAAACCGGCTTGTTGTGCGACCGCCTGAAGGTCTATATCGAGCGCGACCTGCGCGACGATCCGGACAAGGCGGCCCTATGAGCGACACCTTTCTCAAAGACGAGGCGGAAACCATCGCCTATGGCGCGTGGCTGGCCGGTGAACTGAAGGCGGGGGACGTGGTCTATCTGCTCGGCGATCTGGGGGCGGGGAAATCGACCCTGGCGCGGGGCCTGATCCGCGCTCTGACCTCGCCCGACGAAGACGTGCCGTCGCCGACCTTTACACTAGTCCAGACCTATGAGGGCCAAAGCGTCGATATTGCCCATTTCGACCTCTATCGCCTGACCGACCCGGAAGAAATATATGAGGTCGGCCTGTTCGAACTGGCCGAGACCCATATCTGCCTGATCGAATGGCCGCAGCGGCTGGGGCATTTGGGCTTTGACGCGCCATGGGTGGTGCGCCTAAAACAGCAGGTCAATGAGGCGGGTGACGCGGGCCGTTCGGTCAGCCTGACCCGGCCGGAACAGGTGGCAGGATGACCCGGGAAGATTTACGCGTTCAGTTTCTTCAGGCCGCGGGTCTGGGCGATTGGCGGCGCGATCCGCTGCCGGGCGACGCCTCGACGCGGCGCTATGAGCGGCTGGTGCACACGGATGGT
This sequence comes from Asticcacaulis aquaticus, assembly GCF_028550415.1. Lineage (GTDB taxonomy): Bacteria > Pseudomonadota > Alphaproteobacteria > Caulobacterales > Caulobacteraceae > Asticcacaulis > Asticcacaulis aquaticus. The sequence continues at coordinate 119,664 of NZ_JAQQKX010000004.1, read as the reverse complement.
TCGACCCTGATGCTGATGGATCAGGCCCCGGCGCTGGAATCGCAGCCGTGTCCGCCCGACGCCACGCCCGCCGAGCGCAAGGCCCTGGGCTACAACGCGTCGGCGCGTCTGGCGGCGGGGCGGATCGAAGCCTTTGTCGGTGCGGCGACCTATCTGTCAGAGCACGGACTATCGGCACCGAAACTGCGCGATTTCGATGCACAAAACGGCTTCCTCATCCTCGAAGACCTCGGCGATGGCCTGTTTGCGCGCCTGATCGAAGGGGGCGAACCTGAGGCACCGCTCTATCTGGAGGCCGTGGCGGCGCTGGCGCAACTGCATCGGGTGACGCCGCCCGTCGACGTCGCCGGCTGGCCGCTTCTGGCCTATGACGCGCTGGCCCTGAAAACGGGAGTGGACCTGTTTATCGAGTGGTATCCGAAATATGATCCGTCGGTGGCGCTTTCCGCCTCGGCCCTGGCCGAATGGGAGGCGCTGTGGGCCCCATTGCAGGCGCGCGCCGCAGCCGAAGCCACGGTGTTCATCCATCGCGACTACCATGCGGAAAACCTGCTCTGGCTGCGCGACCGCGCGGGGGTTGCCCGTGTCGGCATGATCGATTTTCAGGACTGCCTGAAGGGCCACCCCAGCTGGGATCTGCATTCCCTGCTTCAGGACGCCCGCCGCGACGTGCCGCCGGAACTGGAAGCGCTCTGTCTCGATCACTATTTCACCCTGCGACCGGAGGTGGATCGTGAGGCCTTCATGCAGAACTATACCGCGCTGGCCGCGATGAACGAGGCGCGCATTCTCGGCATTTTTGCGCGCCTGATCGCCCGTGACGGCAAGCCGCGCTACGAGGCTTTCATCCCGCGCATGTGGGGGCATCTGGGGCGGAACCTCGCCGCACCGGGCATGGCGGCGGTGCGCGACTGGTTTACGGCCAATGGTTTCGGAGACAAGCTGTCGTGACGATCCGAACCGCATTCGTACTGGCGGCCGGGCTGGGGACGCGGATGCGGCCCCTGACCGACGACCGCTCGAAGGCGCTGGTCGAGGTGGGCGGACGCGCCCTGATCGACCATATGATCGACCGGCTGATCGGCGCAGGGGTCGAGCGGTGCGTGGTCAATGTCCACTATTTTGCCGATCGGCTGGAGGCGCACCTGCGTCGCCGCACGGATGTCGAGGTGGTGATTTCTGACGAGCGCGACGCCTTGCTCGAAACCGGGGGCGGTCTGAAAAAAGCCCGGCCCCTGCTGGGGGACGACCCCATACTGGTCGCCAATATCGACAGCGTTTGGATCGAGGATGGGGGCACGGATGGAGCGATCCGGGCCCTGATCGAGGGCTGGGACCCCGAGCGCATGGCGGCGCGACTGCTGCTCGCCGATATGGCGCGGTCGTCGGGCTTCGACGGGGCGGGTGACTTCTTTTTGTCCGATGACGGACGACTGACCTTTCGCGGCGAATCCAAAACCGCGCCCTTCAACTATATGGGCGTCCACATTACGCATCCCGACATCGCCGACCGCGTTCCGGCGGACGCCTTTTCGCTGACGCCGATCTGGCGCGCCAAGGCCGCCGAAGGCAAACTGTTCGGCGCAACCCTGCAGGGCGACTGGATGCACGTCGGCGATCCGGCGGCCCGCGCAGCGGCGGAAGTGAGACTGGCGCGTGGCTAAGACAGACCTGTTCGTCTATCCGGCTCCGCGGTGGTTTTCGATCCCGCCGGGGCGTCCGTTTCTCGACGATCTGGCGCGCGGCCTGTGCGAGACGCTCGGCGAAGAGCTGTCGTCGGCGCAGATCCTGACGCCGACGCGGCGTGGCGCACGGGCCATGGCGCGAGCCTTTACCGATCAGTGCCGGACCGGGGCCTTGTTGCTGCCTCAGGTGCGCGCCATCGGTGATCTTGATGAAGGCGAGCCGCCGTTCGATCTCGAATATCTGGCGCTTGACCTGCCGCCGGCCTTGTCGCCGACGCGCCGACGGTTCGAGCTCGCCAAGCTGGTGCGCGCGCATTTCGAATCGCCCCAGCCGCTGACAGCACGCACGGCGCTGGAGCTGGCCGATTCCCTCGCGGGCTTTTTCGATTCTCTGGCTCTCGAAGAGATCGATGCGGGGCCGAAGCTGGAGCGTCTGGTCCATGATCCGGAGCAGACGCACGGCGCACTGGAGGCCTGGGCCGAACATTGGCAGGTTTCGGCGCGCTTCCTGTCGATCGTGGTCGATCTGTGGCCGCGACGCCTGAGCGAACTGGGCCTGATGGACCCCAGCCAGCGCCGGGCCCTGCTGATCCGGCGGCTGGCGGAGCAGTTCGACGCGCATCCGCCCGCTACGCCGCTCCTGCTGGCCGGGTCCACCGGTACGGCGCCGTCCATGGCCGACCTGATGGGGGTCATCTCCAAGCTGCCTCAGGGGGCGGTGATTCTGCCGGGCCTTGACGCGTCGCTGGCCGACGATGTCTGGGCGCAGATCGAGGATTCGCACCCGCAGGCCGCCCTCAAACGCTTGCTGGACCGGCATGGGGTTTCACGTGACACGGTGCGAATCTGGCCCGCTTCGGTCGAGGCCGACCGGCAGCGGCTGGCGCGGCGTCGCCTGATCAACGAGGCCCTGCGGCCCGCCGAGGCGACCAAGGACTGGCGCACCCAGATCGACGCCCTGAAAGCCGGATCGTCGACGGCGATTACCGATGGCCTGAGCGGTCTCAATCATCTGGAAGGTCGCAACGATGAAGAGGCGGCGGCGGTCATTGCGCTTTTGATGCGCGAAGCGCTGGACACGCCGGACAAGACCGTGGCCCTGATCACGCCGGACATTACGTTGTCGCGGCGCGTGTCGGCGCGCCTGTCGCGCTGGGGGCTGGCGGCGGATTCTTCGGCGGGGGATGCCCTGATTCATGCGCCCGTGGGGCGCTTCTTTCATGATGTGCTCGACCTGAGCCTCGATCCGTTCGATGCCGCGACGCTGCTGAGTCTGCTGCGTAATCCCTTGTCGCGATTTGCCCGGGACGCGCGTCTGGACGATCTGGATATCAAGGGGCTTCGGGGTGCCAAACCCAAATCCTTCGCTGAAGTGCGTGAACGGCTGATCGCCACGCAAAGATTCGAGGCCGCCGCCCTGTGGGAGGACTATGTCGGCGCGGTTACGACGTCGGAAAGCACAAAGACAGACCTGTCCGACTATGTGAGGGCCTTTATCCGTCGCGCGGAGGGTCTGGCGGCTGACGAGGGGCAGATTTTGTGGCAGGGGGCCGCCGGTGCCTCGGCCGCGGCGCTCCTGTCGGACCTGCTGAGCGAAGGCGAGACCTATGCTGTCGAAGACGACCAGGTCTTTGCCGATATTCTGCGTCACGCCCTGCGGACGACCACGGTACGGACGGGGGGACACACCCATCCGCGTTTGTCGATTCTGGGGGCCATCGAAGCGCGGATGTTTTCGGCTGACCGGGTCATACTGGCCGGGCTCGAAGAAGGGGTATGGCCGCAAGCCGCCGAAATCGACCCGTTCCTGTCACGTCCGATGCGCAAGACTCTGGGCCTGCCGTCGCCCGAACGGCGTACTGGATTGTCGGCGCACGACTTCGTTCAGGCGGCCTGCGGTCCCGACGTATGGCTGATCACCCGCAACCGTCGCGAAGGCGAACCACAGGTGCGGTCGCGCTGGCTGTGGCGGCTGGATACCCTGGTCGGCGGGGCGGGCGAAAAGGTGCCCGGCGACCGCCGATGGCTCGACTATGCCCGGCGTATGGACGCGGCCATCGCAACGGCGCCGGACAGCCTGAAACCCGCCATGCGCCCCCGTCCGGCGCCGCCGGTCGAGGTGCGGCCGCGCAAGCTTTCGGTTACGCGGATCGAGACGCTGGAACGCGATCCTTACGCCATCTATGCGCACTATATCCTGAATCTGAAACCGCTCGACCGGCCCAACGAACCCTTCGAGGCCCTGCGCCGCGGGACAGCGATCCATGCCGTCGCTGAGGCCTTTGCGCAGTCCGACACACCGCTCGGGGCGGCGGGCGAGGCCCTGTTCTGCGAGATGCTGGAAGCCCGTCTGCGCGCCGAAAATCTCAGCGAGGCGCAACTGGCCCTGCAGCGTCCGCTTTTCCCCGATCTGGCACGTGAATTCGTCCGTTTCGAGGCCGGGCGGCGGGCAGCGAAACCGCGATTGCTGATCGAAAAGGCCGGTCAGCTCAGCTTTACCCTGCCGCGCGGCGAGTTTGTGATCAACGCCAAGGCCGACCGCGTCGAGATCCATGACGGCGGCATGGACATACTCGATTTCAAGACCGGTCAGCCCCCGTCACCCAAGGCCGTGCTGGCCGGTTTTTACCCGCAATTGACCCTGACGGCGGCGATCCTGAAATATGGCACGTTCGAGGGGCTGGAGGCATCTCATCGCGCCAAGGGGCTGGGGACGCTCAGCTATGTGCGCCTGTCGTCCGATGCGGTGAAGGAACGCGTGGTCTTCGACAAGAAAAATCCGCTGACTACGGACGAAATGGCCGATCGCGCTTTGATCCGCGTCAAAGAGCGTCTCGGCCAGTACGAAAATCCGTCCCAGGGCTATGTGTCGTGGCGCGCCCCGCAATTCCGCCTGGAGCGTGGCGGCGATTACGATCAACTGGCGCGGCTCTATGAATGGCACGTGCTGGGCGACAAGGAGATTGACGGGTCCGAAGGCTTCGGGGAGGAGGGCGAATGAACCCGCAAAACGCTGCCGCCGACCCTGAGGTATCGTGCTTCCTGACGGCCAATGCCGGGTCGGGCAAGACCTCGACCCTGGTCAATCGCGTCGCCCGCCTGCTGCTGCGCGGGGCGCGGCCGGAACACGTCCTGTGTGTGACCTATACCAAGGCGGCGGCCGCCGAAATGCAGGGGCGACTCTATGAACGGCTGGGCGGCTGGGCGGTCGCCGAGGACGAAAAACTGGCGGCGGAACTGGTCGCCATCGATGAAAATCCCGCCGACCTGTCCAAGGCGCGGGCCCTGTTCGCGCGGGCGCTGGAGACGCCGGGCGGGCTGAAAATCCAGACCATCCACGCCTTTTGCGAAAAGCTGTTGCGGCGATTTCCGCTGGAGGCGGGACTGAGCCCGTCGTTTCAGGTGCTCGACGATCTGGTGGCGAAAGACCTGTCGCAAAAGGCCCTTGATGCGGTCCTGACCCTGCCCGACGCGCCCTATCGCGATCGGTTGATCCGTGGACTGAAAGGGCAGAAGTTCGAGCAGTTGCTCAACCAGTTCATCCATCAGCACGATGCCATCGTTACGCAACTCGATGCCGTGCAGGCCGAGGCCGCCGGCACGCCGCTGAGCGTCCATGTCTTCGCACGGCTGGGGCTGGATGCGCCGATAACGCCGGATCAGGTTGTCGATCGGTTTGCCGCGACGCTCGACTGGGACGAGATCGCCGAACTGGCGCGGTCGCTGGCGACGATCAGCACCAAAGGCAATCAGGACCTGTCGGTCACGTTGCTGACCCTGCGGGAGGCCGCCCTGAATGGCGACCCGTTCGATTTCGACACGTTCTATAAGATTTTCTACACCGGCACGCACGGCCCGCGCAAAGACCTGTGCTCGACCAAAAGCGCGCAATACGACCGCGACTGGCTGGACCGGATGCGGGTGACCTTCGCGGACGTCGTCGCGCAACGCAAGGCGGCGGAAACGGCGCTGAATACGCTGGATGCCCTTCTGCTGTTCACCGATTTCAGCCGTATCTATCAGGGTTTGAAGCGGCAGACCGGGGCGCTCGATTTTCAGGACCTGATCGGCCTGGCCAAACGTCTGCTGGCGGACGGTTCGATGTCGCAATGGGTGCTGTTCAAGATGGATGGCGGACTGGAGCACGTTCTGGTCGACGAAGGACAGGATACGTCGGGCGATCAGTGGGATATCGTCAAGGCCCTGACCGAGGAGTTCTTCGCGGGCGAAGGCTCTGTCTCGTCTGTGGCCAATGCCGGGCGGACGGTCTTTGCGGTGGGCGATGAAAAGCAATCTATCTATGGGTTTCAGGGGGCCAAGCCCGACCTGTTTCTGGGGATGCGCCACTATTATCAGCAGCGCGCGGAAGCGGCGGGCAAGCGCTTCGTCGTACCGCAACTGGTGCAAAGCTGGCGTTCCCTGCCGCAGGTGCTGGGGGCGGTGGACGCGGTATTCGACGCGCCGGACCTGTCCGAAGCGCTGAACTTCACCGCGGAAAAGATCGTTCACGAGGCGAAACGCGGTGAGCGTGCGGCCACGGTCGAGCTATGGCCGCCGGTCTTCCCGTTGCCTGTGCCGGACCTCGATGAGGACGATGCCGATATCGAGCCGGTCGATGCCTCGGCGGCGGCCCCGGCCAAGCGTCTGGCGCAGCAATTGGCCTTCCATATTCGCCGTGAAATCGATCTGGGGCGCAGCGTTATCGACAAGGGAACGCGTACCGCGCGACCCATGCACGCCGGTGATGTCCTTATTCTGGTGCGCAAACGCGATGCCCTGTTCGAGCATATCATCCGTGAACTGAAAATGGCCGGAGTGGCGGTGTCGGGCGCCGACCGGCTGAAGCTGGGCGACCATATCGCCTTTCAGGATTTGCGGGCGTTGATGCGTTTCTGTCTGCAACCGGGCGACAGTCTGTCCCTGGCCTGTGTGCTGCGCAGTCCCCTGTGCGACCTGAGCGAGGACGACCTTTACGATCTGGCACGCACACCGGAGACGCGTCTGTGGCAGGCGCTGGGGAGGCGGGCGGACGAGAATCCGCGCTTTTCCGCCGCCCGGAATTTCCTCGGCTGGGTCCTGAGCGAGGCCCCGGACCGCACGGCCTTCGACCTGCTGGGGCGTATCCTCAACCGCCGCGATCCGGACGGCCGCACCCAGCGTCAGCGCTTCGTCACGCGGCTGGGGGTGGAATGCGAAGACGTGCTGGACGAGACGCTGAATCTGGCGCTCAAGGGCGAAGGCGTCGGCGATATCGGCCTGATCACCTTCCTCAATCTGTGCGAATTCAACGCCACGGATATCAAGCGTGAGCAGGAAGAGGGCGGCGACCGCGTACGGGTTATGACCGTGCACGGATCGAAAGGCCTCGAAGCGCCATGGGTCATATTGCCGATGGCGCCGGGGTTCAAGTCGACGCAGAAGGACGATCTGCTGGTGATGTCCGATGCGGCCGATATCTTCCTCTCCTCGCGCGGCAAACACTTCGACCCCGATGCGGTGACGCAGATCAAGTCGGCGCGCAGCGACCGCGAGGCAAAAGAGGGCTTGCGTCTGTTTTACGTGGCCCTGACGCGGGCGCGTGACCGCCTGACCCTGTGTGGCTATCGCGGCAAGACTTCACCCCGCGGTCTGTTCCCCGACTGGTACGATCTGGCGGCGGACGGTTTTGCCCGCCTACCCGATGTGATCGCCGTCGACATGGAAACGCGCGTCGATTTCGGCGTGGCGAAGGACGCCGAACCGGCGGACGGCACGCAGGTTCTGGTTTATGGGCAGCGCGCGGGCCTTATGACCGCCGAGGCCGGGATAGGGATGCCGGACGCGCCGCTACCGGCCTTTATCACCGCTCCGCCCATGGATGACCCGGAGGCGGACATTATTTGGCGCTCGGTGTCGCAGTTAAGTGATGACGACCGCACCGCCAGCGACCGGGCGCCGTCGCCTCTGGCCGGGTTGCCGGGGCTGGGACGGTTCGGGCGCGGTATCAAGATCCATAAGCTGTTCGAGATTCTGCCGGAACTTCCCGAGGCGCGGCGCGACACCGTGGCGCGCGCCTGGCTGGCCAAGCAACCGGACCTCGACGACACCCAGCGCGAGGAAATCCATAGCGCGGTGTTCGGCGTGCTGAACGATGTGCGTTTTGCCGAGGCGTTCGGGCCGAAATCGCGGCCGGAAGTGGCGCTGGCCGGGCAGATCGGTGTCAATGAGCGCGGAGACGCGGTGTTCATGTCGGGCCGCATCGATCGGCTGGTGGTCGAGGCGGATCGTGTGCTGGTCATCGACTATAAATCGAATCGGCCCGCGCCCGATTCGGCGGACGAGGCCGCCGTCGATTATCAGCGTCAGATGGCCGGCTATGTCGCGCTGCTTCGGCAAATCTATCCCCACCACCGGATCGAGGCCGCGCTTTTGTGGACGGACGGCCCGAAACTGACGCCCTTAAGCGAGACTTTAGTAAATCTCAGGCTCGCCGAAATCGGCGGCCATTGATTTCTTATCGCGTCTTACCTACCTTGTGATCCGAACAAGCGTATCCGCCCCTGATACAGACGGGCAGTTAGGAACTATCATGTCCAGTGCAACGGTAAAAGTTACCGATGAATCCTTCGAAGCCGACGTCCTGAAGTCGGACAAGCCGGTTCTGGTCGATTTCTGGGCCGAATGGTGCGGCCCGTGTAAGCAGATTGCACCGATCCTTGACGAACTGGCCGAGGCCTATGGCAACAAGCTGACCATCTCGAAGATCAATATCGACGATTCGCCGATGACCCCGTCGAAGTTCGGCGTGCGCGGCATTCCGACCATGATGCTGTTCAAGGACGGCAAGATGACCTCGATGAAGGTCGGCGCCATGCCGAAGTCGAAGCTGGTGGAATGGCTGAATGAGGCGGGCGTCGCCTAACCTATACCTCCCCAACTTGTTGGGGAGGGGGACCGTTCGCGAAGCGAAGGGTGGTGGGGTATCTTACTTTGTTTCAGCGGACTGAGTTGTAGCAAGCAAGAACCCCCACCACCACATCTCACCGACTTCGTCGGCTCGTGCGGTCCCCCTCCCCAGTAAACTGGGGAGGTATAATTAAGTTGGCCACGTATCTGGCGATAGCGCCAGCACATCCCCCGCCAGATAGAGCGAGCCGCAGATCAGCACCCGCCTGGGTTCGGGTTTGAGGCGTTGAATAGCTTCCAGAGGGCTTGTGGCCACCGTGGCCATAAGCCCTTTTTCGTGCGCGGCCGCGGCCAGCTGATCCGGCGGGATCACGGCGTCGGATGAAAAGCCGACGCAGGTGATGGCGAGGTCAAGGCCTTCGAAATGGCCAAAGAATTCCGCTGCGTCCTTGGTGTTGATCAGACCACAGATCAGGTGTAGCGGCTTGGGGTCGCGGGCCTGAAGCGCTTCGATATGAGCCCGGAGCGCGCGGGCGGCGTGGGGGTTGTGCCCGCCGTCGAGCCACAGTTCGCTATCGGTAGGCAGGGCGGCCACCAGAGGCCCCGCGCGCAGGCGCTGCATCCGCGCGGGCCAGACGGCGCTTTGCAGCCCTCTGTCGATGGCGTCGGGCGTGAACCCCAGCAGCAGGGCGGCCTTGATGCTTAAGGCGGCATTGTCGATCTGATGCGCGCCGGACAATTTCGGCAGGCTGAGATCGAGCAGGGCATCTTCGTCCTGAAAGACCAGACGACCGTTTTCCTCGTAGGCATCGAAACCCTGACCGGCGCTATAGAGCGGACAGCGGCCTTTGAGCGCGGCGCGCGCGATGACGGTTTCGGCCTCGTCGGGTTGGCGGGCGCTGATCACCGGGCACCCGGGCTTAATGATCCCGGCTTTTTGTTTGGCGATGGTGGTCAGGTCGTTGCCGAGAAAGGCCTGATGGTCGTAGTCGATGGGGGTGATGATCGAGATTTTGGGGTCACGGATGATGTTGGTTGCATCGAGTATGCCGCCCAGACCGGTTTCCAGCAGCAGCAGATCGGCCTCGACTTCGGAAAACGCCAGAAACGCCGCGGCGGTGGTCGCTTCAAAGAAGGTCAGGGGCAGGCCATCATTGGCTTTTTCGACGCGATCCAGCACATCGGCCAGATAATCGTCCGTGATCAGAGTACCCGCCAACCGGATGCGTTCGGCGAAGCGCACCAGATGCGGCGACGTATAGACGTGGACGCGCAGGCCCTGCGCTTCGGCCATCGCCCTGAGCAGGGCCAGCGTCGAGCCCTTGCCGTTGGTTCCCGCAATGTGGACCACGGGCGGCAGGCGGTCTTGCGGACGGCCCAGAGCTTCGCAGACCCTGAGCATGCGCTCCAGCGTCAGGTCGATCTTTTTCGGGTGCAGCGCCTTGAGGCGTTCCAACGGGGCATCGAAGGGTAACAGGCGGTCGGTCATCGGCAATCTAACCCCCTCTCCCTTGAGGGAGAGGGTTGGGGTGAGGGGGAACAGGTTAAGCGAGTGCGGTGGACATTTCCCCCTCACCCGGCCCTTTCGGGCCACCCTCTCCCTCAAGGGAGAGGGGATAATCGGCTTTAGCACCGGTTTCAATTTGAGGGGAGGTCTTTCGATGCGTCCCTGTCCGGTCGGCGGATCAACCAAGCCACGGAACCGCGACAAGCTCCCTGAAATCGCACTGATCAGACAGGCAAGAGGAACTGGAAAAATCGGAAGGCGCTGCCGGTAATTATGTGGGAGCCCTTTCCGGATAAGGGCGGCGGATAAGTATGGCGGCTACAGACAGGATGAAGCCGATAAATGCCCCAACCCAAAGCGATGTAGGATTGAAGAACGACTGACCTGTCGGACAAGCATCATACTCATTGCATTCCAATCCCACGTAAAACCATGTCGTCATAACTAAGGCCCAGAATAGACTGGCCAATACGACGAAATAAACCGGAGCCAGAGGTGATTTTGCCTGCCGCAGAAGGCGTACGCCCCAATACGCAAGGGGGTAGATTGGGAACAGAGCAATGGTGGAAAGTATGAGTAGCGAGAAGGCTAACTCAGGGTATCCGTGCCGATAGTTGATAGTGAATGTCCAGTACGCGGAATAACCTATGGTTAGAACCATAGCGCCTGTAAAAGCGCTTAAGCCCCATTGAAACAGAGATTTCAACTTCACAGGCTCCCCCTTCGTCACCTGCGCCAAGTAAAGGGTGCAGGGTCCGCGACCCTGCTTAAGCCGCCCGGCGCTTACCATCCATCAGCATCGACATCAGCGCGCCCAGCACATCGGGCAGTTCCGAGCGCGAGACGACGCGGTCGACCATACCCTTATCGACGAGGTACTCCGCGCGCTGGAAGCCTTCGGGCAGCTTTTCGCGAATGGTGGTCTCGATGACGCGGGGACCGGCAAAGCAGATCAGCGCGCCCGGTTCGGCCAGATGGATGTCGCCCAACATGGCGTAAGACGCCGAGACGCCGCCGGTCGTCGGGTCGGTGAGGACCACGATATAGGGCAGTTGCGCCTGTTTCAGTTCCTGAATGGCCAGCGTGGTGCGGGCCAGCTGCATGAGGGACAGGGTGCCCTCCTGCATGCGCGCGCCGCCGGAGGCGGTGATGGCGACCATCGGCACCTTGCGCTCGACGGCGTAGCGGCAGGCGGCGATGAAGGCTTCGCCCGCGGCCATGCCGAGGCTTCCGCCCATGAAGGTGAAGTCCTGCACCAGCACAACGCAGGGCACGTCAGACACCTTGCCGAAGCCGATCTGCATGGTGTCCTTGGCACCCGAGGCATTGCGGGCGGCCTTGAGGCGGTCGGCATAGGGCTTGCCATCGGAGAAGTGCAACGGGTCTTCGGGCACGGCGGGCGTGTCGAGCGCTTCGTATTCACCGTTGTCGAAGGTATAGCTGAGGCGGGTTTGCGCGTTGATGCGCATATGGCGACCGGCCGGCGTCACCCACAGGGCGGCTTCGAGGTCCGGGCGGTAGATCATTTCGCCGGTGTCGGGGTCCTTGACCCACAGATTTTCGGGGGTCTCGCGTTTGGACACCAGTTTGGACACGCCGGGGGCGATCTTGGCGAGCCAGCCGCCGCTGTCGCGACGATCCGTGGGGCGGGCAGTGTTCGGCAAGGCGCGTCTACTCTTGGCTAGTTTGTCGGCGATGGCCATGTACAGTCGTAACTCCGGTACGCTTAAAAAGCTATGCGGTTGTTGTGGGCTGCGTCGGCAAATAAAGGGTTAATGAGACCTTTATGCGCGCAACCCGAGCCGTTTAGTTTCGGGCGTTATGAACAGCCTGAGCCAAAATGCCGGCGGTTTCCAGCACTTTCGTCTCGATGGGGGAATTTCCCGGTAAAGATTTCGCGAGTGCGTCGACCAGAACCGAACCGACGACGGCGCCATCGGCGATGCGGGCGACCTCGGCGGCGCGTTCCGGCGTCTTGATGCCGAAACCGACCACGACGGGCAATTGGGCGGCGTCCTGAACGCGTTTGACGGCCCCGGCAATGCTCTGGGCGTCGGCTTCCTTGACGCCGGTGACGCCCGCCACCGAGACGTAATAGACGAAGCCCTTGGTGCGTTTCACGAGCGTTTTCAGGCGCTTTTCGTCGCTGGTCGGGGTAATCAGGCGGATCAGGGCCACGTCGGCGGCATCGAGCGCATCGGTCAGGCCGTCGGCCTCTTCCGGCGGACAGTCGACCACGATAACGCCGTCGATACCGTGGTCGGCGCAGGCCTTGGCAAAGGCCGGATAACCCATATTCTCGACAGGATTCATGTACCCCATCAGGATCAACGGCGTGTCGGCGTCGATCTCACGAAAACGTGACGCAAGGGCGAAGACCTGAGCGATCTTGGTCCCGGCCTTGAGCGACCGTTCGGCGGCCAACTGGATGATCGGGCCTTCGGCCATCGGATCGGAGAAGGGGAAACCCAGTTCGATAATGTCCGACCCGGTCTCAGACAGACCTTTCAGGACGTTGAACGAGGTTTCAAGGTCCGGATCGCCGGCCATGATATAGGAGACGAAGGCCGCCTTGTTTTCCGCTTTCAGTTTGGCGAAGCGGGCATCGATACGCGCAACCGTCATGTCTTACATTCCACTCATGGTCTGACCGATGGCGCTGGCCACGGTGAAGATGTCCTTGTCGCCGCGCCCGGACAGGTTCAGCACGACGATACCGCCCTTGCCCACGTCCTGAGCCAGTTCGCCGACGCGGGCGATGGCATGCGAGGATTCGAGCGCCGGGATGATGCCCTCAAGCTTTGACGTCAACTGGAAGGCGTCCAGCGCTTCCTTGTCGGTCGTATAGACGTATTTGGCACGGCCCGTGGCGAACAGGTGGGCGTGTTCCGGCCCGATGCCCGGATAGTCGAGGCCCGCCGAAATCGAATGGCCTTCGAGGATTTGCCCGTCGTCGTCCTGAAGCAGATAGGTGCGGTTGCCGTGCAGGACGCCCGGACGGCCGCCGTTGAGCGAGGCGGCGTGGCCGTTATAGACGTCGAGCCCGTGACCGGCGGCTTCGACGCCGACGATCCTGACCGACTCATCGTCGATGAAGGGGTGGAACAGGCCGATGGCATTCGAGCCCCCGCCGACCGCCGCGATCACCGCGTCGGGCAGACGACCTTCGAGTTCCAGGATCTGTTGCTTGGTTTCCTTGCCGATGACGGTCTGGAAGTCTCGCACCATCTCCGGATAGGGGTGCATCCCGGCGGCGGTGCCGATCATGTAATAGGTGTCGTGAACGTTGGTGACCCAGTCGCGCAGGGCTTCGTTCATCGCGTCTTTCAGCGTGCCGTTGCCGTTGGTGACCGGCACGACCGTCGTGCCGAGCAGGTTCATGCGGAACACATTGGGTTTTTGGCGTTCGACGTCCAATGCGCCCATATAGACCGTGCATGGCAGATCGAACTTGGCGCAGACGGTCGCCGAGGCGACACCATGCTGACCGGCGCCGGTTTCGGCGATGATCCGTGTACGGCCCATGCGCTTGGCGAGCAGGATCTGACCGATGCAGTTGTTGATCTTATGTGCGCCGGTGTGGTTCAGTTCTTCGCGCTTGAAATAGATCTTCGCCCCGCCGTAATAGTCGGTCAGGCGCTCAGCGAAATAGAGCGGTGACGGACGGCCGACGAAGTGTTTCAGCAGCGAATGGTATTCGGCCCAGAAGGCTTCGTCGTTCTTGGCGACTTCCCACGCCTCACCCAGCTCCAGAACGAGCGGCATGAGGGTTTCGGGGACATAGAGCCCGCCGAAATCCCCGAAACGGCCCTTAGCGTCGGGCAGATTGTAGCGGTTCGTCTGAACCGGCGTTTCAGTGGACACAGCTTAGACCTTTATTAGATTGCCTTTACGGCCTTGAGGAACTGAGAGATCAGGGAGGGGTCTTTTAGTCCGGGCGCGCGCTCGACGCCAGAGGAAACATCCACCATCGGTGCTTTCGCTTGCGAAACGGCCTCGGCGACATTCCACGGCGTCAGCCCCCCGGCCAGCAACCACGGCGCTTTCGCCGGATAGCCCTCCATCAGCGTCCAGTCGAAGCGCGCCCCGACGCCGCCGGGCAGGGTGGCATCCTTCGGCGGTTTGGCGTCGAACAGCAGGTGATCGACGACGCTCTCATAGGGCGCGGCATTAAGGACATCGGCACGGGTCTCGACACTGATCGCCTTGATGAGCGGCGTTTTGAAGCGGTCGCGGATGTGACGAACGCGCTCCAGCGTTTCATGGCCGTGAAGCTGGATCAGATGCGGTCGGGCGCGGGTGACGATAGCCTCCAGCAGGGTGTCGTCCGGATCGACCAGCACACTGACGCCTTTGACGTCGTACCCCTTGTGCAAAGTATAGGTTGTCGCATTGGCAATCAATTGTGCCATCTGATCAATGTCGAGATGGCGAGGCGACTTGGGGAATGAAATAAACCCCAACATATTCGCGCCACTGTCTATTGCGATGCGGGCGGTATCATCATCCCTGATGCCGCAGATTTTTGCCTTGATCGTCATGGGTTACCCGGATTTTTGGGTCAGATGCGACGAAATTTAAGAAAAATCAACCATTAAAAGCGATGCTTGATTAATCCTATAAATCCTATGGGACTCAGTAACCAGGCCAGGCCCGCACCTAAGCCTTACCGCATTTTCCAACGCGCAAATGGCGGGAAATGTTTGGTGCCTTGTCCGCAGCGTACCCCCAGACCGGAAACCGGCGGGGCTTTACAGAGGAAACACCTATGGCATCCGTTCTTTTGAGCGATCTGTCGAATAGTGCCTATATGAAGCTGGCCCTGGCGCACCCGGGGGAACGGCCGGAACTCTCCACCCTTTATCCCTGCAAATCCCTCGAAGAATTCAACGGCTCCGTCGTCGATTTTCTTGAAGCGCACGGCAATCCCGACCTGATAGGGGCAGCGGTGTCGGCCTGCGGCTGGGAGGTCGGGGGCGGGTTGTCCATGCCCAATCACGGCTACCGCATGGAACGCAGCGATTTGCGCGAACTGCTCAATATTCAGCGCCTGCACATCGTCAATGACTGCGTCTCGCGCGCCATGGCGGTCGAGCGCCTGTTCGATAGCGAAGTCATCAAGGTCTGCGGCGGTCAGGGCGAGGACGGCCTGACCAAGGCCCTGATCGGTTCGGGGCGCGGTCTGGGGGTGGCAGGCATTGTGCTCGACGATCTGGGCAATCCGACGGTCCTGCCGTGCGAAGGCGGACACGCCGATCTGGCCACCGTCAGCGCCCGCGAAGACAGCGTCTTTGCCCATCTTGAGGCCAAGTACGGTCACGTGTCGCGCGAACGCGTCGCCTCGATCAGCGGGCTGGCCGAACTTTATGAGATACTGGGGCGCATCGATGACGGCGACACGCGTCGGGTCAATGCCGCCGAAGTGGTGGCCCTGGCCCATACCGGCGACAGGCGGGCGAAGGAGGCCATCGGCCTGTGCCAGGGCTGGCTGGCGGCGATGGCGTCGGATACAGCGCTGATGCTGGGGGCGCGCAGCGGGGTCTATCTGTCGGGGGAACTGCTCGAACTGATCGGCGATCTGATCGACTGGCCGGCGTTCGAAGCGCGCTTTACGGACAAGGGACGGCTGCGCAGCTATATGCAGGATATTCCGGTCTATCTGACGCGGGCGGCCGATCTGGAACTGATCGGCCTGACGACCCTATTCGGATAAAAAAAGCCCGGATCGCTCCGGGCTTTCTTATTTTTGTTATTTCTTCTTCAGCTCTTCCAGAATGCCGGCCAGCAATTCCTTTTCGGACGGGCCGGGGTCAGCCGCAGGGGCGGGCGGCGGGGGCGGCATCAGCTTGTTGATGGCCTTGACGACCAGAAAGATCGCCGCGCCGATGATCACGAACTGGATCAGGGTGTTGATGAAGATGCCATAAGAGATGGCGGCTTCGGCGGTCTCGGTCGCCGGATTGGCGGGCACCAGCACCCACTTGAGATCGGAGAAATCGACCCCGCCGGTCAGGACGCCGATCGGCGGCATGATGATATTGTCGACCAGCGATGTGACGATCTTGCCGAACGCGCCGCCGATGACGACACCGACCGCCAGGTCGATGACGTTGCCGCGCATGAGGAAGGTCTTGAATTCGGATACGATGCTCATGAAAAGCACTCCCTGCCGTTAAAATCAGTCGTTGTCGTCGCCGCTGAGGTTCAGGCGCTCGCGCAGTTCCTTGCCGCTCTTGAAGAAGGGCACGTGCTTGGCAGGGACGGAAACCGCTTCGCCGGTGCGCGGATTGCGGCCCGCGCGCGCCGGGCGTGACCGCACCGAAAGGGCCCCGAAGCCGCGCAGCTCGACCCGACCGCCTTTTTCCAGCGTCTCGATCATCGATTCGAGGATCAGATTGACCACCCGCTCGACATCTTTTTGAGTCATGTGCGGATATTCGGACGCCAAACGCTCAATAAGTTCCGACTTTAACATCTTATCCCCCGAACACGGCAAGGTTCGACAATATGAAAATGCGCCGCTGTAAATAGTTGCGGCCAAAACAAAAACAAAAGATGCGCGGCAACGCACCGAACCACAATTCGCACCGTATGATGCGCTTCAAAAACTGAGCATGATCGAAAATGGATGACGGATCAAGGTGTTGTTGAAAAAATTAACACCGCGCCACGGTAAATTTTCCCATGACCCCTGTCGGGAGGGGCGCTATTGCCACCGGTATCTGTTGCGGGGCACAAAAAAAGCCCCTGTGTTTCAGACTTTGCGAAAAGCCGTCAACACAGGAGCTTTAATTGGATATCAGGTTGTAATCCCTGCTCCCCGTTAAGGGTGCAGGGTTTTGACCCTGCTATTCCTTGGTTTGGCCACGCAGGGCGGCGCCCAGGATGTCACCCAGCGAAGCGCCGGAGTCCTGCGAGCCGTACTGTTCGATGGCTTCCTTTTCCGAGGCCATTTCCAGAGCCTTGATCGAGACGGACACCTTGCGGGCGGCCTTGTCGACGTTGGTGATCTGGGCGTCGATACGGTCGCCGACGGCGAAACGCTCGACGCGCTGCTCGTTACGGTCGCGCGACAGGTCGGACTTGCGGATGAAGGTCGACATAGGCGCGTCGTCTTCACCGAACTTCACTTCGATACCGCCCGAGGTGACTTCGGTGACGGTGACGGTGACGTTCTGACCCTTCTTGAAGGTGTCGCCGGTCATCGGATCGCCGCCGAGCTGCTTGATGCCCAGCGAGATGCGTTCCTTCTCGACGTCGACGTCGAGGACCTTGGTCTTGACGATGTCGCCCTTCTTGTACTTGGCGATGGCTTCTTCGCCCGCGACGTTCCAGTCGAGGTCCGACAGGTGGACCATGCCGTCGATTTCGTTTTCGAAGCCGACGAACAGACCGAACTCGGTGGCGTTCTTGACTTCGCCTTCGATGGTCGAACCGATCGGGTGCTTGGCCAGGAAGTCGTCCCACGGGTTGTTCTGGGCTTGCTTCAGGCCCAGCGAAACGCGGCGCTTGCCGGCGTCCACTTCGAGGACGACCACATCGACTTCCTGCGAGGTCGATACGATCTTGCCCGGATGGACGTTCTTCTTGGTCCACGACATTTCCGACACGTGGACGAGGCCTTCAACGCCCGACTCCAGCTCGACGAACGCGCCGTAGTCAGTGATGTTGGTGATGCGACCCGAGAACTTGCCGCCGACCGGGTACTTGGCTTCGACACCGTCCCACGGATCCGACTGCAGCTGCTTCATGCCGAGCGAGATGCGCTGCGTGTCCGGGTTGATCTTGATAATCTGGACACGGACGCTGTCGCCGACGTTGAGGACCTGCGACGGATGCGAAACGCGCTTCCACGACATGTCGGTGACGTGCAGCAGGCCGTCGATGCCGCCGAGGTCAACGAACGCACCGTAGTCGGTGATGTTCTTGACGACGCCGTCACGGATTTCGCCTTCGGCCAGCTGACCGACCAGCTCGGTGCGCTGTTCGGCACGGGCTTCTTCGAGGATGGCGCGACGCGACACGACGATATTGCCGCGTGGACGATCCATCTTGAGGATGGCGAAGGGTTGTTCCTTGCCCATGAGGGGCGCGATGTCGCGGACCGGACGGATATCGACCTGCGAGCCGGGCAGGAAGCCCGAAGCGCCGTCCATATCGACGGTGAAGCCGCCCTTGACGCGGCCGACGATGGTGCCCATGACCGGCTCGCCCTTGTTGAAGATGACTTCAAGGCGGGTCCAGGCTTCTTCGCGGCGGGCCTTCTCACGGCTGATGACCGCTTCGCCCATGGCGTTTTCGACGCGTTCCAGATAGACTTCGACGGTGTCGCCGGCCTTGATGTTGGCGGCTTCCGAACCGAATTCCTTCAGGCTGATGCGGCCTTCGGTCTTCAGACCGACGTCGACGATCGCGAAATCCTTTTCGATGCCGACGACGAGGCCGTGCACCACCTGGCCTTCGAGCATTTCGCGGCCGTGCAGGGATTCGTCGAGAAGCGCGGCGAAATCGTCACGCGAAGGGTTGTAATCGCTCATAAATTCTCAGTTTCGGTTGGCGCGTGCGGCGGGCGGGATGAAGGGCGGCGTCCGGACAGGGACAGACGCGAGCGGACTTCGGCCAGCGACAGGCGACTTTGGATTTGGGATGGGTATTTGTAAAGCAGAGTCCTGCCAGTACAGACTGTAAAGCGAAGACCGTGATCCCTGATCTGTTGAAGCGCGCCGGTTAGATTTAACGCCTAAGCGGCGTCACGGCGGTCTTTCACGATGTTTCGCGCAAGCTCGATGGCCGCCTCTATACCCAAATCGGTGGTATCAAGCAAGACCGCATCTTCGGCCATTTCCAATGGCGCCGAGGCGCGCGAGGAATCGCGCTCGTCCCTGAGGCGGATGTCGTCCAGAACCGCCTCGAAGGTCAGGGCGGGATCGTCCTTGACCAGTTGCAGCCAGCGGCGTCTGGCGCGCACCTCGGGGGCGGCGGTGACGAAGATTTTCACCGGGGCATGCGGGGCGATGACCGTGCCGATATCGCGACCGTCGAGGACGGCGCCGGACGGCTGATGGGCGAAATCGACCTGAAACTGCTTGAGCGCGGCGCGCACCTCGGGGATGGCGGCGACCTGAGAGGCCCACTCACCCGCCTCGCGCCCGCGCAGGGCCGGATTGTCCAGAACCGACAGGTCGAGTGTGAGCGCCAGCTCGGCCAGGGCGTCGACATCGTGCAGGGTCAGGCCTTTCTGGGCGCGCAGGAAGCCGACCGCGCGATAGATCAGGCCGGTGTCGAGCATAGGCAGGCCGTGGTCCCGGGCGATGACGGCGGCCAGCGTACCCTTGCCGGAGGCGGCGGGTCCGTCGAAGGCGATGAGGAGCGGTTTGTGAGTCATGGCGTGGACATATAATGACTGGCCTGAGGGCGGCAAGCGCTTATTGCCTTCGGGGAATCGGACCTGAGCGCGGCGGTGCGAAACGGCGAATTCGCCATAAATATGTAAAAGGGGTTTTGACAGGCGGGCAATCTGGTGGCAAGGGAGCCGTCACATATGTATTTTTTGATGAGGACGATCCGTGGCTGATCCCGCCTTAGGCACCAAACAGATTTGCCCCAACTGCACGGCAAAGTTCTACGACCTGAACAAGCGTCCGGCGCACTGCCCCAAGTGTGCCAACGAGTTCGACCCTGAAGAAGCGCTGCGCACGCGCCGCACCCGCGCCCGTCCGATCGAGAAGGACGAGTACGATCAGGACGAGATGGAAGATCAGGTCAAGGATAAGACCGGTGACGACGAGGACGAAGACGAGCCGGAAATCACCGCGCCCGAAATCGACGAAGTCGTGGCCGACGATCCGGTCCTGATGGACGAAGACGAAGACCTCGATCCGGCCGATCCGGCGCGCGTGGGCGGCAATGCCGACAGCGTCGACATGGATATCGAAGACGCCGATCTGGGCGATGACGACGCCGACGACGTGCCGTTCCTTGAGGACGAAGACGACGACGCCTTCGATGAAGAAATCGACGGTCTGCCCGGCGAAGACAACGAAGACGATATCTGATCGGGTATCAGAGATAACGCAAAAGGCCGCGAAGCATTTGTTTCGCGGCCTTTTTTATTCCTCCGTTCACGGGCCTGTGAAAAACTCGAAAAACTTCATAAAAAGGGCTTGCAAGTCAAAATGCCTTGCCCTAGAAGTCGCCACCTCGACGGCGGAGACGCCTTCGGGGCCATCTTAAAGATGGGGCATTAGCTCAGCTGGTAGAGCGCTTGCATGGCATGCAAGAGGTCAGCGGTTCGACTCCGCTATGCTCCACCATTAAAAAAGCCGTCCTTCGGGGCGGCTTTTTTAATGGTCGTTTCACCCGCTCGACCGCAAGGTTTGCCTTGAAATGGCCTGAAAAAAGCCGCCGTTGCAAATATACAACATTTTTATCTTCGGGCCGGTCTTCGGGAAAGCATACTTATCCCGTCCGCGACAGACTGAGGACCACAAGATCGTTTGATCGTCACCTCAGAGTGTGGACCATGTCCTTCAAAACCCTTGCCTACGGTTTAAGTTTAGCGACGTTGATCTCCGCGGCGCCCGCCCTGGCGCAGCAGACCTCTGTTCCGGCCCAGACACCTCCGCCCGAACAGGCGCCGCCGGTGGATGTGCCTGCTGAAACGCCTGTGCTGAGCGCGCCCGATGCCACCGATGTGGCGACCGATGCTGCCGGTCTCAGCCCGAAAGCCTTCGTCGAAAAAGCCTATCAGGCCAATGAGTTCGAAATCGCCCTGAGCCAGATGGCGCTCGACAAGGCGACGGACCCGAAGATCAGGGTTCTGGCCCAGCAAAGCCTCGATTCGCACATGAAGGTGCGCGAAGGTATGATCGCGGCGGTGCAGTCGTCGGAAGCCGACATGAATTTTCAGCAGACCTGGACCGATGCGCAACGTCGTACCCTGGCCGAACTGGATGTCACCAAGGGGCCTGAATTCGACAGCCGCTATATGGAGGTCAGCGCCCACAACCGGACCGAGGCGGTCGAGTTGTTCGAGGCCTATGCGGCCACAGGCACCGATGCGGCGGTCAAGACCTTCGCCACCCAATCCCTGCCGACCCTGACCTCTTCGGAACAGGCGATCAGCGCGGTCGACGCAGCGAAATAACCGGCTTTAGGCTTTTTTATTCAGGGAGGTATTCTGCGCAATACCTCCTGTTTTTTTATGCAATTCGTCTTACATAGATGAGGAGAGGGCATATAAAGAGGGAAACGCCAATGGCTCAGGTTACCGATAACACGTCCGCGGATCGATTCGAACTGACCCGGGAAGGGCACGTCGCCTATGCCGACTATCATATACAGGGCGAGGTCGTGTTCATCGATTACGTCTATGCGCCGCCGGAACTACGGGGGACCGGCGCGGCGGGTGAGCTGATGCGCGGGCTGGTTGAGATCATCAAAGAGCAGGGCCGGAAAATCCGTCCGATCTGCGGTTACGCCGCCGCCTGGCTGCAACGGTCGCCCGCGGGACGCGAATTGCTGGCGTAGGTAGCGAACTAAGGCCGATATCTGATCGAGACCCACAGGCTGCGGCGGTTATCGTAACTGAGAATGTCGTCTGCCGTGCGCTGAACCGGAATGTCCGCGTCCAGCGCATTATCCACGGTCAGACGGAGCATGAGGCGATCGGTGACCGGCCTGTCGATCCGCACGCGCAACTTATCCGCCGGACGCAGGCGCTGCCGGTTCAGGTCGTCTTCGAAGCTTTCACCCGTAAACACCCAGTCGAGGCCGAGACCGGACGTGTCCCGGAACCGATAGGTCAGGCCCAGACTGGCGATGTAGTCCGGTGCCTGAGCCGGGCGTTTTCCTGTCAACGTAGAATCGCTGCCGTGCATCTTGGCGTCGGTGAGGGTCGCCGAGGCGTCGAGCGTCAGGGCGGGGGCGGGCCGCCATGTGGCGGACAGCTCAAGCCCTATCGCCCGGATGTCTCCGGCGTTCTGTCTCTGGCGCAGGACGCCGCCCACCGGGATGAAGCCCGCTGTGGGAAAGGTGGCCGGGCCGAACCCGAGGGTAATATTGCTGATGGGGTCGCTCAGGACGTTGTGAAACAGCCCGGCGTCAAGCGAGAGCGAACCGCCGTCGTAGCGCCAGCCCGTTTCGATCCCTTTCAGCGTTTCCGGCGTCAGGGCGCTGTTGGCCTCGGTGACGTCGTTGCCGACGCGAAAGGGGCGATAAAGCTCGTTCAGTGACGGCGGACGAAAGCCGGTATAGGCCGCCACGCGCCATTGATGGCGTCCGTCCATCTGACGCGTCAGGCCCAGACGGCTGGACACGACGGTCCTGTCGGCATCCTGCGGCCGCAGGTCGAAGACGCTGGTCCCGGTCGTCAGGTCGCGTTCCTGCCGGAAGGCATCGGTGGCCTGCCAATGATCGGCGCGTATCGCACCCGTCAGGCGCCAGGGCCCGAAGTTCTGCGTTCCCTGCGCATACAGTCCGATCAACTGCGTTTCGCCGCCCGCCACGCGGTAGCGTGTCGCGAGTCCCGACACATAGCGGAAATATTCACGGACCTCGCCGCGATTGAGGCGCGCATCGATACCGATTTCCCATTCGCGCGCCGCATCGTCGTGACGCAGGGCGGCATTCACGCCATAGCCTTTGGCCGGAGTAGCGATCTGGTCGTTGGCCAGTGCCGTGCCGGTACGCCCGCTCAGCACCGACACCGAGCGGTTGGCGAGGTCGGAGTCGCGATACCAGGCCTGAAGCCGGAACCCCGTGCGATCCCCGTCGGGTTGCCGGGTAAGCGATGCCGCCAGCTGTTGGCCGCTCGACACCGCCGTCGCGCCGCTGAGGCCGGTATCGCGACGACTTTCGTACTGCCCGGCGAGCAGAGTCAGGATACCTGCCGCCAGCGCGGTCTCATAGCGGGTCAGCAACGACCGGTCCTTGCCATAGACGCCCTGATCCGCCGCCCCGCGCTGAGGGTCGCGCACGGCTGCGTCGCCGTAGCGAGTCGCCTGCGTGTAATAGAGGCTCAGACCGTCGTGCTCTGCCGTCAGGCTCAAGCCGTTACTGCCGCTCTCGCCGATATCGACCTGACCGGCGACATGGCGGCCTTTCGGCGGCGACAGGCCGAGGTCGACCACGCCGGTCAGGGCCCCGGCCCCATAGGCCCCGCCGCCCGCCCCGCGTACCACGCGGACATGGTCGATGGCGTCGCTCGGCAGGGCGGCCCAGATGACCCAGCCCCCGAACGGATCGTTCTGCGGTATGCCGTCAAGCGTGACCAGCGCACGTCCGGCGCCCGACGGGGCTATGGCCCGGAGCGACAGACCCTGCCCCGTCGGATTGGCGGTGAGGCTGGAGGTGCGGCGAAACAGCGAGGCCTGCGCTGTGGTCTTCAGGGCGTCGTCAAGCGAACCGGCGGCCTCGATATCGGTCTGACGCAGAGTGACGCCGGAAAAGGCCGTATCCCCGCGAAAAGGCATCAGTCGGCCGCGCACCACGACCTCGGTCACCTCTTCGGCACGGGTGCCGGACACCGGAACCAGCAGGCCCAAAAAGGCGAGAACAGGGGCGGCGAGAACGGGGGTAACACGGGTCATGAAGGCTCCTGGCGCATGCGGCGAATTTCCGTATCCGGCATGCGTCACGGTTTAGATACAGGTTCAACGTCCACTTGTCTTTCCTCCGCCGCTTGATTAGCCTTCAATATGAAATTTGTTGAGAACGAGGGCCGGGTGCGCCAGTTTATAAAAGCCTTTGCGGCAGGTCTGGCGCTATGGCTGGCGCTAATGCCGGTCGGTGGTCACGCCCGCGATTTCGGCACCGTCGCCCCCAAGCAGATAATTTGGCCGCACGAGCACAGCGACCTCAAGCCCGATCCGGACGCGCGTTTCGGACGCCTGCCCAATGGCATGACCTATGTGCTGTATCGGTCGAACGCCCCGGCGCAGGGCATATCGATGCGTTTTCGCATCCGCGCCGGATCGATCGATGAGCGCGAGGGGCAGGAGGGGCTGGCGCACTTCGTCGAGCACATGGCCTTCAAGGGATCGAAGGCGATCGGCGAAGGAGAGTTAGTGCGGGTGCTGGCGCAGAATGGCGTCGATTACGGGTCCGACGCCAATGCCTTTACGCATTTCGAAACGACCGAATACGTGCTGGACCTGCCGGGGTGGAGCGACAAGCTGGTACAGACCGGTCTGTTCATATTTCGCGAGACGGCGTCGAACCTGACCTTCGATACCGCCGCCATCGATCGCGAGCGCGGGGTGATCGCCGCCGAGGAACGCGAGCGGGCGACGCCGGACAGCCGGGCTTCTCAGGCCTGGGATCGGGCGGCCTTTGCCGGTCTGACCTACGCCGAACGCTGGCCCATCGGCCGGGCCGAGGTCATCGCCAGAGCCTCGCGCGACGATCTTCTTGCTTTCTATCATGCCTATTACCGGCCCTCGCGCGCCACCCTGATCGTGGTGGGCAAGTTCAACTTCGACGCCATGGAAAAGAAGATCGCCACGGTGTTCAACGACTGGCAGCCAGTGGGTCCGGCACCGGCCCCTCCGCCGCTGGGGACCTATCAGAACAAGGGGCTGCGCACCTTTGTCCATGCCGAGAAGGGCCTGCCGGAGCAATTGTCCCTGAGCTGGTTCCGCCCATGGATCGACCTGCCGGACGCCAAGGCGACGCGACGGGTGGGGTTGCTCAAGGCGCTGGCGGTCGACATCTTCAATCATCGCCTGTCCGAAGGGGCGCGGGCGGCGGGGTCGCCGTGGCTGGGGGCAGAGGTCGGCTACGACAACGAGCGCCTGACCGCCAATCAGACGACGGTGACGGTGGTGCCGAAGTTCGGTCAGTCTCCCGAAGCCCTGAGCGACATCGTGCGGCGGATCAATCAGTTCCGCACCCATGGCATTACCGAAAGCGAGCTGGCCGAGGCCCTGATCCGCTTCGAAGCCGCCAATGAACGCGACCTTCTGGGGCGCAAGACGCCGAACAATGTCGACCTGGCGTCCGGGCTGCTCGACTATGTCGATCACGACGACGTCTATATGTCGCCGCAGCAGTTCATCGACCTGTGGAAAGAGCTGAAACCGGCCTTTACCGTGGCGGGGGTCAATGCCCAGATCGCCTATCTGTTCAGCGGCGACGGCCCGCTGATCGGTCGTCAGGGGTCGGAACGCGGCAGTTTCGACGAGGCGGCACTCCGGGCCGCCTTTGAGGCCGCCGACGGGCAGGCGGTGATCGCGGTCACCGACGCTCAGGCCGCCAGCTGGCCCTATACCGATTTCGGCAAGCCGGTGCGCCACTTGAGTAAAACGGCCATCCGCCCGCTGGGCTATAGCCGCTACACCTATCCCAACGGGACGGTGCTCAATTTCAAGGCGTCGGCGCTGGAAAAGAACCGGGTCGTGGTCAGTGTACGCTTCGAGGGCGGCACGCGCCTGTTTTCGCCGGATGGCCCCGATCCGTTGTACCGGGCGTGGATCTACGATCCGCTGTCATGGGGTCTGGGCAAGCTGAGCGCCGACGGTATCGCCCGGGCCCTGAGCGGCAAGGCCTATGGGCTCGGCTACGATCTGGACGAAGAAGCCGCCTTCCTGAGCGGCGATACCGACAAGGCGGGCTTCCCCTATCAGATGCAACTGATGATGGCGTGGCTGACCGATCCGGGCGACCGCGTGGACGCCTTTGAAAACACGCGCGGCAACCTGACCTATCTGGAAAAAGGGTTGCGCGCGACGCCGGATGCGGTTCTGGGGTCCTTCGTCCTGCCCATGCTGAGCTGCGGCGATCACCGCTACGACCTGCCCGATGCCGGTGAGGTGCGCGATCTGAAACCTGCCGATGTAACAGGCATGGTGCGGCGGACGGTGAATAATGTACCGATAGAGGTGACGGTGGTGGGCGACCTCAGCGAATCCGCGGCCCTGGCCATGATGGAACGCACCTTCGCCACCCTGCCGCCGGTGCCCGGGGCGCCGGTGTTCGCGCCCGGCGGTGAGCGCCTGAGCCTGCCGCAGACGGCGCACAGCTACCGCCTGTTCCACGAAGGGCGCGCCGATCAGGCCATTGCCTTTGTCGTTTTCCCGACCACCGATGCCGTGTCCGATCTTCGGGAAACACGACGGCTGGAACTGTTGTCCGCCATATTGGGCGACCGGCTGAACGAAGAGGTGCGCGAGCGTCAGGGGGCGACCTATGGCGCGTCGGCGGGGCACTACGGCTCGATGGTGTTCAGGGGCTACGGCTATATTTCAGCGCAGGCCGAGATCAATCCGGACAAGGACGACCTGTTCGTCCGTATCCTGATGGACACCGCGCGGGACCTGCGCGAGCGACCGGTCGGCTATGCCGAACTGGAAAAGATCCGCGTCCCGATGACCGAACGACTGAACGACAATTTCAAGACGCACGGCGAATGGCTGCGCGTCCTGCCGGGGCTGTACGGCTCGCCGCGCTGGGATTACGAGGTCGGGGTGGCGAAGCAGTACTATGCCATCACGCCGGCGGAATTGCAGGCGACGGCGCAAAAATATCTGACACCGGAGCGGATGCAGCGGTTCAGCATATTACCGGAAAAAGACGGTCAGACGGAACCGCCGGTGCCGGTGTGTCTAAAGGAGTGAATATACCTCCCCAACTCGCTGGGGAGGTATAATGAACTCATCACCACACCGTTGGTTTGGGGTTCCGGTCGAAGCCCATCTGGTGCCAGTAAGGGTAGATCGGCTGTACACGGCTGACCGCGTCCAGTCGCGCCACCTGTTCCGGCGTCAGGTCCCATCCGACAGCGCCGAGATTGGCGATAAGCTGGTCTTCATTGCGCGCCCCGACGACGATATTGGCAATGCCGGGGCGTTGCAGCAGCCAGTTGAGCGCCACCTGCGGGATGGTCTTGCCGGTCTCTTCGGCCAGCTCCGCCAGCACATCGACCACGTTATAAAGACGTTCATTATCGACCGGCGGGCCGCCGCCTTCGCCGCCTTGCGCAATGCGGCCGTCAGTGGCGGGCTGATCGCGGCGAATCTTGCCGGTCAGGCGACCCCAGCCGAGCGGCGACCAGACCATGGTGCCGACGCCCTGATCCAGCGCCAGCGGCATCAGTTCCCATTCATATTCGCGCCCGATGAGCGAGTAATAACCCTGATAGGCAACGTAGCGACTGAGGCCCAGCCGGTCGGATGTGGCCAGCGACTTCATCAGATGCCAGCCGGAGAAGTTCGACGCCCCGATATAGCGCACCTTGCCCGAGGTGATCAGGGTGTCGAGCGTCGATAATACCTCTTCGACCGGGGTCAGGGCGTCGAAACCGTGCATGAAATAGACGTCGATATGGTCGGTGCCGAGGCGTTTCAGGCTGCTCTCGACCGACCTCAGGATATGATAGCGCGACGAACCTTTATCGTTCGGCCCGCTGCCCATGGTGAAGGTCGTCTTGGTCGAGATCAGCACGTCGTTGCGACGGCCCTTGATCGCCGCGCCGAGGATTTCCTCGGAGACGCCGCGCGAATAGACGTCGGCGGTGTCGAAGAAATTGACGCCGTGCTCAAGGCAGACATCGACCAGTCGCGTGGCTTCACGCACATCGGTCGCGCCCCACTTGGAAAACATGTCGCCCTGGCCGCCGAAGGTGCCCGTGCCGAAGCTCAGAACCGGTACTTTCAGACCGGAGCGGCCCAACTGTCTGTATTGCATGGAAATCTCCTTAACGGCGTCAATCTGTTGCAGTGCAACCTTTTGCGTAACCTTAAACCATATAGGGCCCATCAAGCGGGTTTACAGCGGGGGCGGAATGATTTTATGGTAGGGGATATTGCACCGCATAAAAGCAAAAAGTTTCCGAGGATTAGACTATGGGCCAGATGATCGACATCACCCGCCCCGATGGGGGTTCTCTGTCCGCCTATCTGTCCGGGATCGATCCGGCGCGCCCCAGTGTCATCGTACTTCAGGAATGGTGGGGCCTCAATGATCATATCAAGTCGATCGTCGATCGGTTCGATGCCGACGGCTTCAACGCGCTGGCGCCGGATCTGTTTCACGGCCGGGTGACGAAAGATGCCGACGAGGCCAGCCACCTGATGAACGGTCTCGATTTTCCCGGCGCGGTGCATGAGGATATCGCCGCGGCTCTGACGTACCTGAAGGGTATTAACCAGACGGTGGCCGTCATGGGCTTCTGCATGGGCGGAGCCTTGACCATCGCGTCGGCGGCGCTTCTGGACGGTTTTTCGGCGGCGGTCTGTTTTTACGGCGTGCCGCCCAAGGCATTCGCCAGCCCGGCCAATATCACCATCCCGTTTCAGGGCCACTTCGGCAAGAAGGACGACTGGGTCACTCCGGAAGTCGTGGCGAAGATCGAGTCCGACATGCGGGCGGCGGGCCGCCACCCGGAGCTGTACAGCTACGATGCCGACCATGCCTTCTTCAACAAGACACGGCCCGAGGTTTATGATGCCGGGGCAGCGGAACTGGCCTGGGAGCGGATGATCGATTTCCTCGGTGATAATCTGTAGGTTTAGGCGGGATCGGGCGTGGCAGCTGGCTTGCGCACCATCAGGGTCGCCCCTGCCGACGCGGCGATGATCAGGGCGATGGCCAGCCACTGACGCCCGGTCAGAAACTCGTGTAGCAAAACGAGACCGGAAAGAGCGGCAACGGCGGGCTCAAGGCTCATCAGGATGCCGAAGGTCTTGGCCGGGATTTGCTTCAGCGCGAACATTTCGATGGTAAACGGTATCGCACCGGACAAAAGCGCGACGCCCAGACCCATCAGTAAAATCGGCCACGTAAACAGGGCGGCTGTGGCCGTGCCGAGGCCGACGGGTACGGTCAGGACGCACGAAATGACGATGCCGAGGCTGACCGCCACGCCGCCGGGCATCTGAGAACCCACCTTCTGACCCAGCAAAATATAGGCGCCCCAGCAGACACCGGCGATCAGGGCGAAGAGGACCCCCAGCGGATCAAGGTGCGCGGCGTCGCCCTGCGGTAGCAGCGTCCACAGACCGGCAATGGCCAGGGAAATCCAGACGAAATCCAGCTTCTGACGTGACCCCATCAACGCGACGGCCAGCGGGCCGATGAACTCGATGGCCACGGCGATGCCGAGCGGGATACGAGCGATGGCCGCATAGAAGACGAGATTCATCACGCCGAGCACGATGCCGTAGAGGGCCAGTGTCCGCCAGCGGCACCCGGTCGGCCACAGGCCTTCGCGCCACGGTCTGAAGACGGCGAGCAGGATGATCGCGGCGAATCCCTGCCTCAGGGCGACGGTGGCCATGGGGCCCACATCGCTGAACAGGTGTTTGGCAAAGGTCGCGCCGATCTGCACCGAGGCCATGGCGACCAGCAGGCTGAGGACCGAGACGACCGGCAGGGCGTTATGACGCGGCATCGGTCGTTGCGGTCGCGGATTTTGGCTGGCCGAACATCAGAATGCCCAGCCCGATCAGGGCGCACACCGCCATAACCGCGACGATCGGCGTCATAGTCGTGGCGTGCAGGTTCGACACCACCGCCGAGACTATGGTGGCCAGCCCGATCTGGGTAAAGCTCATCAGGGCCGAACCGGAACCGATATCGCGCGTCAGGCTCGACAGGGCGGTGGCCGAAGAGTTCGGGCCGATGAAGCCGATGCACGACAGGAGCAGGAAGATCATCGCCACCGTGCCATAGACGTTGAAGACATTCAGCCACGCGCCGATAACGAAAAGGACGGCGATGACGCACTGTACCGTCAGGGCGACGCGCAGGATCTGCTTCGACGGGAAATAGCGGTTGACGAAGACATTGACCTGGCTCGATCCGATAAAGCCGACGCTGAGAAGCGCGAAGATCAGGCCATAGGTTTCGGGCTTAAGGTGGAAGATATCCATGAAGATGACCGGCGAGCCCGAGACATAGATGAACAGGGTGCAGAAGCTGAATCCGCCTGCGAACAGGTAGGTGACGAAGGTCCGATTGCGGTAAATCCCGGCAAAGGTTTTGATGATCGGCCACGGGGCCAGCGACACCGAGGTATCGGCGGGCTTGCCGGCGGGCAGCAGCACCATGGCCAGGGTCAGGATCAGGGCGACGATCGCGGCCAGAAACGCAAACACCCAGTGCCAGCCGAGCGTCGCGGCGACGACCCCGCCGATGGTGGGGGCCAAAAGCGGCGACACGCCAATGGTCAGGATGATCAGCGAGATGATCTTGGCGGTGTCTTTCGGCGGGAAGAGGTCGCGCACCAGCGCCATGGCCGCGACCGAGGCGACGCAGCCGCCGAGCGCCTGAAACAGTCTCAGCCAGATCAGGGTCTCGATATTGGGCGAGACGATGCAGCCGAGCGAGGTTGCGACGAACAGTCCAAGCCCGAACAACAGCGGCGGCTTGCGCCCGAAGCGGTCGAGCAGGGGACCGTAGAACAACGGCCCCAGCGCCATGCCCGCGAAATAGGTCGACAGCGACAAACCGACATGGGCCGTGGTGGTGCCGTATTCCTTGGCGATCTGACCGAAGGCGGGCAGGTACATGTCGATCGCGAAGGGGCTGATCGTCGACAGCGCCCCTAAGGTGAAAATGACGAGGAACGGATTTTTCGGCGGATTAGGCACGGCATCGGGCGCAGACATTAGGACACACACAAAGGTTTCGAGCGCATTCCGAAAAATTTTGGCTTCGCCGAACTTCGTTTCGGATTAAAATGCGCGTCAAGATAAGAATGAAAGGCTAGATGTGGGTAGCGCGCCCTGAGGTCAAGTTCTGTCAGCGGTACGATGGTCAACAAATGTAACCACTCTAACGAAACTCAGGGTCGGACGTTGATATCGATCTCGCCCCGCCACATGGCCCGCACCTGTTCCGGGTCGCCAATGGCTACGATCGGCATCTTGCCGTCGTACATTTCCTCGGCGATCAGTCCCAGCGCCTGACAGTAGTCCAGCACGTCGGCGAGGAAATCGGCCTTGTAGCCTTTTTGAGCTGCAATGCCGAAGGTCGTCTGGCGCGCGCCGTAATCCTGCGGGTTCTTGCCCAATACGTGCTCGATGAGTTTCTTGCGCCCCCGTGGCCCGTTGAGCCGGTGCAGGGCCGAAGTCAGAATGGAGGCGGCTTCGCGCGCATCGACGGGGCGCGTGCGGCTCAGACAGTTGTCGCAGGTGCCGCAGTTCTCGCCTGCGGCTTCGCCGAAATAGCGGCGCACGCCCTTGCGGCGGCAGTCGGGATTGTGCACGAACTGGAAGAAATCGAGGGCCTTCTGCTTCTGGATGCTCAGGTCCGCGCCGGTTTCGCTTTCGCGCATCCCCAGACGCCGCAAGCTCCAGCCGAGATCGGTCGAACTATAGAGGCAGACGCCCGACGCCGGTTTGCCGTCGCGGCCCGCGCGGCCGACCTCCTGCCAGTAGGCCTCCAGCGACGAGGGCGGATCGGCGTGGATGACGAAACGCACATCAGGTTTGTTGATGCCCATGCCGAAGGCAATGGTGGCGACCATGATCTTGGTGCGGTCGGCGAGGAAATCCTTCAGCCGGTCTTCGCGCAGTTTTGGCGCCAGCCCGGCGTGATAGGCGTCGGCCTTGTAGCCTTCGGAAGACAGCAGACGCGCCAGCTTTTCCGCCCCATCGCGTGAGCCGGAATAGATGATGCCCGAGGCGTTTTTCTGCCGCCGCAACATGTCGAGGATCATCTTCTGGGCGCTGCCGGTGCGCTTCATCAGGCGCAGACTGAGGTTCGGGCGGTCGAAGCTGTCGATGATCTCGACCGCATCCTCGATATGTAGGGCCTTTTTGATGTCGCGGCGCGTATGCAGGTCGGCGGTGGCGGTCAGGGCGAGCGTCGGCACGTCGCGGAACAGGCCTTTGAGCTGACCCAGAGCGCGGTATTCCGGGCGGAAGTCGTGGCCCCAATGCGACACGCAGTGCGCTTCGTCGATGGCGACCAGATTGACCGGCAGACGCGACAGCTTGTCGAGGACGAAACTCTGGTTCAGGGCTTCGGGCGACATATAGAGCAGGTCGATCTCACCGTCGCGGCAGGCGTCCCACAACTGCATCCGTTCGTTCATCGACACCGAAGAATCGAGGCGTTCGGCGCGCACGCCGCGGGCCTTGAGCGCCTGCACCTGATCGCTCATCAGGGCGATCAGCGGCGAAATGACCAGCCCGAAACCGGGGCGCATCAGAGCGGGAATCTGATAGCACAGGCTCTTGCCGCCGCCCGTCGGCAGGATGGTCAGGACGTCGTCGCCATTCAGGATCGCCGCGATGACGCGCGCCTGCTGACCACGGAAATCGTCGTAGCCAAAGACCTTTTGCAGGGTTTCGCGCGCCGCCTCGACCCGCTTCAGCGCAGGGCCGGACACGCCGGGGTCGGCATATCCATTCGAGTCGTTAGGGTGGTCGAGAAGCATGAACATCCTATAGGCTGCTTCGGGGGGCAGGGTTCAAGCATAATTTTGACGAAATTAACCGTCAGAACGAACGACGGGGACGGACATCTTGGTTGGCGCGCATCTTATGCCGAAAACCGCTGGACACTTTTATGGATGCCCTTGAAACGCGGCGCTTTTGAGTCGCGGGTCAGGGAAAATCGAACCTCGCGCACAAAACTCTGGGTGCGACGGCGGGGCTTTGATATATCCTTAACCAAGTGTTTGCATGACGTGGCGGCGGAACATAACGGTTTTGCCGATGCGATGGGGATAATGAATGGCTCTCAGCTTTAACATGAAGCGTCCGCCCGTGAAGGCTCTCATCTATTGGACTACGGTCATCTGCGTCTGGGCGCTCATCTTCGCGGTGGGTTTCATCGCCGTGTTCGCTATCGACCTGCCCGACACGTCGTCGCTGTACAAGACCGATCGCACGCCTTCGATCACCTATCTGGACCGCTCCGGCGCGCTGATCGCCGTGCGGGGCTCGCAGTTTGCACCGCCGGTCAAGATCGACGACCTGCCCGATTACGTGCCCGCCGCGTTCATCGCCATTGAGGACCGCCGTTTCTATCACCATTTCGGCTTCGATCCGATCGGTATGGGCCGCGCCCTGGTGCGCAACGCGACGAAGAAGGGCGGTAATCTCGCCGGGGGCTCGACCATTACCCAGCAGCTGGCGCGTAACCTGTTTCTGTCCGCCGACCAGAACATCAAGCGCAAGATTCAAGAGCTTATCCTCGCCGTGTGGCTCGAGGTGAAATTCAGCAAGAAGGAAATCCTGGCCCTCTATCTCAACCGCGTCTATTTCGGTGCGGGCGCTTACGGTATCGAGGCGGCGGCGCAGCGCTATTTCAACAAACCCGCCAAGGACCTGACCATCGGGGAATCGGCGATGCTGGCCGGTATGATGAAGGGCCCGTCGCGCTATTCGCCCCTGTCGGATCAGGAGCGCGCGCGCAAACGGACCCAGATCGTGCTCAACGAAATGGTCGATGCCAAGGTCATTACGGTCGCGCAACGCGACGAGGTGTTCAAGACCGGCGTCAAGGTCACCCGGACGCTGGCCACCGAACACGCGCAGTATTTCGTCGACTGGCTGGATGGCGAACTGGGGTCGATGATCGACCTCAGCAAGATCAGCGACGATCTGATCGTGGAGACCACGCTCGACCTGCCGATCCAGACCGACGCCGAACGCGCGGTCAAGGCGATGATGGCGCGCGACGCCAAGAAGAAGGTCGAACAGGCAGCGCTGGTCGCGGTCGACGGCGAAGGGCGTATCCGCGCCATGATCGGCGGGGTGTCCTATACCGACAGCCAGTTCAACCGCGCCGTCGAAGCCAAACGTCAGGCGGGTTCAGCGTTCAAGCCATTCGTCTATCTGACGGCCATGGAAAGCGGAAACTATACGCCGATTTCGCCGGTCGTGGACGAGGAGTTCTCCATCGGCGACTGGAAGCCGGAAAACTATACCAAGAAGTATCTCGGCAATATCACCCTGACCACGGCCCTGGCGCAGTCGGTCAATACGGTCGCCGCGCGTCTGGCCAACGATGTAGGGCGTTCCAACGTCGCTTCGACGGCGCGTCGT
Organism: Asticcacaulis aquaticus; assembly: GCF_028550415.1. Lineage (GTDB taxonomy): Bacteria > Pseudomonadota > Alphaproteobacteria > Caulobacterales > Caulobacteraceae > Asticcacaulis > Asticcacaulis aquaticus. The sequence goes on along the minus strand of NZ_JAQQKX010000004.1, from coordinate 85,591 downwards.
CTGGGTATCGAGTCCAAGATCAATACCGATCCGGCCATGGCGCTGGGGACCGCCGACGTGACGCCGATCGAGATGGCGCAGGCCTATGTCCCCTTCTCCAACGGCGGCTACAAGGCCAAGGCGCACGGCATCGTGCGCATCCGCACGGCGGCCGGCAAGGTGCTGTTCCAGAGCAATATGGGCGCCAACGATAACCGCGTGCAGGTCATCAACAATCCGGCGCTCGACTATATGAACATCATGATGCGCGAAGTCGTCCGGTCGGGCACCGGGTCCGGCGTGCGCCTGTCGCAATTCGATATTGCGGGCAAGACCGGTACGACCTCGGATTACCGCGACGCCTGGTTCGTCGGCTATACGGGCGGCTTCGTCACCGCGGTGTGGGTCGGTCGCGACAACAATACGCAGATGGCCAAGGTCACGGGCGGCGGTACGCCGGCGGCGATCTGGCGCGAATTCATGAGCAAGGCCCTGACGCGGATCAAAGTCAGCCCGATTCCTGCGGGGCCGGGCGGCGGGCTTAATGAAACGGCGTCCAGCGCGGTCGACGACCTGCTCAACAGCGAGGCCAGCGCCGAAGCGCCGAATATCATCGTCGAGCCGACGCCCGAACCCAAGAAAGAGGAAGCGGCGCCGCCGAAAAACATCGATGACGTGTTCGAGGAAGCGCAGCGGCAATCCCGATAGCCCGCGTCTTGTTAAGGTCGTGTTAAGGTGTTGTAATACCTCATTAACTATCTGCCTGTGGATGGTTTGTGAATTTTGCAAATTTGTCGCAGGGCCGTTTAAATCTTCAGAGGTTGTTTAACAGTTTGCCGACATATGAGTCCGTATCGGGGCTTTAGCCCCTTGGAATCATTAAGGTTTGGGTAAGGACTTTCCGGTCCTCGCCACCTCGCGGGAAACGGCATTGGACACCCTTCTGGAGACAGGCTCAGCGACACAGCCGGCGGCGACGCCGGTGTCCGCGCGCGCGTCCCAAAAGGCGTCTTTAGGTCTGGGCTCGGCGCAGTTCGGCTGCGACTACGGCATCTCCAATACGCGCGGCCGGGTGACCGAGGACGAGGTCCGTCAGATCCTGCAATATGCGGCCCAATGCGGCCTGAAAGCCATCGATGTCGCGCCCTATGAAGGCGATGTCGAGCGCATTCTGGGGCGTTGCTGGCCGTTTCCGTCACCGTTCAAGCCGCAGATCCGTACCGTCCGGGCCGAAAAGGGCCTCGACTGGATCGAGTCGCGTCTGAAGCGCTCGGTCGATCATATGGGGCTGGCGCGCGCCGCCGTCGGCATAGTCGATTGCGCCGAAGACCTGATGGGGCCGCTGGGCGATGCCCTGTGGGCGCGCATGGAAAAGCTGAAGGCCGACGGCGTGTTCGCCCGCATCGGCATTTCTGCCCGTTATGAAGACCAGCCGGTCGCCCTGGCCAAGCGCTTCAAGCCCGACCTCATTCAGGTCCCGGCCTCGATCCTCGATCAGCGTCTGGTGCGCGACGGCGCGCTGGAAGCGCTGGCGGAGATGGGGATCGAGGTGCAGGTGCGCTCGGTGTTTCTGCAGGGCCTGCTGTTCACGCCGCGCGAAGCCCTGCCGTCCAATCTTCAGGCCATCGGCCCGCAATTGTCGCGCATCAAGCGCCACCTGCTGGAGACCGGCACGGACCCGCTGCATGCGGCGCTGAGCTATGCGATGCACCTGAAAGGCGTCTCGTCGGTTATCGTCGGGGTGACGTCGGCGGCGGAACTGCGCGCTGTGATCGCCGCCTCTGACCGCGACAAGCCCGACCTCGCCTGGCAGGCCTTTGCTATCGAGGACGAGATCGCGCTGAATGCGTCCCTGTGGCACGCCGATCTGAGCGACGATCCGCGCCTGCGCCAGCGACGTTCGGTCATCCGCGCGGCGTAAGCTAGCCTGAAAAGACTGTGCCAGGTGGTTCCTATCGTAAGGTTTTGACCACGAAAAACACGAAAAGCACTAAAAATCCATTGCGTTGGTCCATCGCGCGAAGCGCTCTGATAATATTTAAGCCGCACATATTTAAAGCGCTGCGCGCAGCAGATTTGACCTGCTTTTTTAGTGCTTTTCGTGTTTTTCGTGGCTAATAAATGAGTCTTGTAACGCGCTCGATCGCGCACGGAGACTCTCTTGCCCGAACTGCCCGAAGTCGAAACGGTCCGCCGTGGCCTTGAGCCTGCGTTGGACGGCGCGCGACTGTCCGGCATGAAGGTGCATCGTCCGAACCTGCGCTACGCCTTCCCTGACCGCTTTGCCGAACGCCTTGAAGGCGCGACCGTGCTGCGGCTGGAACGGCGGGCCAAGTACCTGCTCTTTCACCTCGATACGCAGGACATCTGGGTCACGCATCTCGGCATGACCGGGCGCTTTCAGGTCACCGACCTCGATGGCGGCACCGTGCCGCTCGATGGCAACTACTATCATGCCGTCCGCCCCGATCCGAAGCACCTGCACGTTCAGGTGCTGGCGGAAAAGGACGACCGGACGCGCCTGATCGATTTCTACGACCCGCGTCGGTTCGGCTTCATGTTGCTGCTCCGGCCCGACGAGCTTTATGCGCAGGGCTGGTACAAAGGGCTGGGTATCGAGCCGCTCTCGGATGCGCTCAACGGCGACTGGCTCTATGAGACTCTGACGGCGCGCAGGCCGAATCTCAAGACGCTTCTGATGGACCAGACCCTGATCGCGGGGCTTGGCAATATATATGTGTGCGAGGCTCTGTGGCGGGCGCGCCTGTCGCCGGATCGTCCGGGGCCTTCGCTGAGCCATGCAAATGCCGCCGAACTGACACTGGCGATCCGGGCCGTGCTGGAAGAGGCCGTGGCGGCGGGCGGCTCCTCGATCAGCGATTTCGCTTCCGCCTCGGGCGAACTGGGCTATTTCCAGCACCGGTTCCGTGTCTATGACCGCAAGGGACAGCCGTGCCTGCGCGACGGCTGCGACGGCGTGATCGATCGCAAAACCCATTCTGGTCGTTCGACTTTTTATTGCCCGGTGTGCCAGATATGATGGGAATCCCGGTTATACAAAGCCGCCCACAGGTCCGACGGCGAAAAAAGTCCGCACTGTGGATGAATCTTCGCTGACAAGCGTTGACCTGCCTTTGCCCATCGGTTATATCCCGCCCCCTTGAAATTCGCGTCGTGGCCCGCTCAGATGGCTGGCGCCGCGGCTCCCTTAACTTATCTCACCGAGGTGATGAATGGCTAACAATCCCGGCGCCAAGAAAGCGATCCGCAAGATCGCCCGCCGTACCGAAGTCAACAAGGCGCGTCGTTCGCGCGTCCGTACCTTCGTTCGCAAGTTCGAAGAAGCTCTGGCTGCCGGCGATGCCGCCGTCGCCAAGACCGCCTTCGTCGAGGCTCAGTCCGAACTGATGCGCGCCGTCACCAAGGGCGTGGTCCACAAGAATACCGGCGCGCGCAAGGTGTCGCGTCTGGCTGCCGCGCTCAAGAAGCTCGACGCGGCGGCTGCCTAACACCGCTTCCGGAGGCCTGTGCCGCCGCGCCTGAGATTTATCCGGCGGCGGAGCAAGGCCTCTTCCTAAAAAGATGAGGGGTCCGGATCGTTCGATCGTGTCCGGCCCCTTGTTTTTTCCCGGCTTTGTTATCCTCTTGCGTCTCTGCTTCTTCGTGGCGGAGCGTATTTTTCTGCGTCAATTTTTTCTACCCGTATGTCAAAAAGACGCAGGAAAGGCGGTTAATAAATTTCTCCTTGCCGGGGAAGAGGTTATCAGAGTCAACCAAAAGATTCGCTCCTGTGAGTAAATATCCTCGTTGACCTGACCGCCGGGAAAGTTAAGGTGAACCCATCTCACCCTTCCATCCCAACACGGATGAAATGGTGGCGTCAGGCAAGGCCGGACGCCAGACGCTGCACTGTTGCCGAAGCCTTTGTTTTTGTTGACTTAAGGGAAGGTTGCGGCGGTGGTGCAAAGCGGCGCGGGACGGGTCGGAAACCGTTGTTCAGGACGGTCCGGCGCATACAAAGTAAGCGTAACCGGGCAGGGCCGGTCTTTCGCAGCGAAGGGTATAAAACCTTTGGCAAATGCGGGGAAACGGTCCGTCTCATGTGTATGAGTTGGGGAATATGATCGGGACTTTAATAACATGCCAGGCATAAACAGCTGGTCACCGATCCTGCCTGAAACGGTATGGTCTAAAGTGGCGTCCACCCTCCGGCATGAACTCGGTGAGGGGCCTTATAATTCCTATGTGGCACCGTCCGCCCTGCGTCAGGGGCCTATGGGCGACCCCGTACTGGTCACGCCGACCCTCTATGCCCGCGACTGGTTCGCGCGCAATGCCCTGAAAAGGGCTAACGAGCTGTGGTCGCAGATCGATCCGGAGTCGCGCAGCCTCGACCTCAAGTCGCGCGTCGAATTCGACGATCAGGCGAAGATCGTTCAGGTCGCACCAGAAACATTGACGGAAACCGTAGCCCCGCTGGCGTCGCCCTCGGTCCTGCCGTCGGCTGCGCCCGTGGTCAATTTTCAGGACGCCGCCGCCCGCGTGGCCGGTCTGCAGGAGCGCCTGACCTTTGACACCTTCGTGCCGGGCCGCGGCAACGAATTCGCCTATACCATGTCGCGCCAGGTGGCGAGCTGGGCCGACGGGCACTTCAATCCGGTATTTTTCCATGGCCCTTACGGCTACGGCAAGACCCACCTGCTCAACGCCATCGCCTGGGAGGCGCGGGCGCGCCGCCCGGACGCCAAGATCGTCTATCTGACGGCGGAAAAGTTCACCTCGACCTTCGTCAAGGCGATCCAGGATCGCTCTACGGCGGCCTTCAAGGACGAGCTGCGCGGGGCCGATCTGCTGCTGGTGGACGACGTTCACTTCATCGGCGGCAAGACTTCGTCGCAGGAAGAACTGTTCCACACCTTGACCGCGCTTCTGGAAACCAATAAGCGCGTGGTGTTCACGGCGGATCGCCCGCCGTCGCACCTCAACGAAATCGAAGCGCGTCTCAGGTCGCACCTGTCTTCCGGACTGGTCTGTGCCCTCGACGTCGCCGATCAAAGCCTGAGACTGGGCATTGTCGAGCGGAAGCTCGATCAGCTATCGATGCGACTGGGCGCCGCCCAGAAGCCTCACCACGATGTATTGCAATTTTTAGCAGACCGCGTACCGGGCTCCATCCGTGAGCTGGAAGGGGCCGTGAATACGCTGGCCGCTTCGGCCGGTGCGCGTCTGGGGAGTTTGACTTTGGACGAAGCTATGGCCTTGCTGCAACCCAACCTGAAGGTATCGGCGGAACGCCGCGTGACGGTCGACGAGATTCAAAAGCTGACGGCGGATCATTTCGCCCTCAAGCAGGCGGATCTTTTGTCGGAACGTCGCACGCGCAGCGTCGCCCGCCCGCGTCAGGTGGCCATGTGGTTGTGCAAGCAGAACACCACCCGTTCCTATCCGGACATCGGTCGCCGCTTCGGCGGTCGCGACCACACGACCGTGCTGCACGCCGTCAAGAAGATCGAGGAACTGCTGCAATCGGACGAACAGATCGCGAAGGACGTCGAGGCCCTGACGCGCAAGCTGCGAGGCTAAGCGTCGAAAACGAAGGGAAGTCGCGCAAACTGCGCGGCTGATTTCGACCTCAACAAGCGGTTGACGCCGCTTAAGAAACCTTTAAGGTCTTGCGAAGCGCCGGAGCCGAAAAGCTCCGGCCTTTTGCACTCAGGACCGCCTCAGACGGTTCCGGGCAATCTACGATTTGGAACGCTAAGATGCAGCTGATCATTGAACGTGGCGCGCTTTTGAAGGCCCTCGGCCACGTGCAGAACGTGGTGGAACGCCGGAACACCATCCCCATTCTGTCGAACGTCCTGCTGTCGGCTGAAGGGTCGCAGGTGTCGTTTTCGGCCACCGACCTCGACATGGAAATTGTCGATGTCACCGAGGCCATCGTCTCGGTGCCGGGTCAGATCACCGCCCCCGCCCACACCCTCTATGAAATCGTGCGCAAGCTGCCTGACGGCGCCGACGTCGAACTGCGCTATCAGGCCGGTGAAGACCCGCGCCTGACGGTTCAGGCCGGGCGCTCGCGCTTCGCCCTGCCGGTCCTCCCCGCCGGGGACTTCCCGGTCATGTCGGGCGACCACGAAGGCGTCACCTATTCGCTCCTCAAAGAGGATTTAAAGCGCCTCATCGACAAGACGCGCTTTGCGGTGTCGACCGAAGAGACGCGCTACTATCTGAACGGCCTGTTCCTGCACACCATCACCGAAGACGGCTCGGCCTATCTCCGCGCCGTGGCGACCGACGGTCACCGTCTCGCGCTCGCTGAAATGCCCGCCCCTGACGGCTCGGTCGGCGGTGCCGGTGTCATCATCCCGCGCAAGACGATCGATCAGGCCCGCCGCCTGCTCGACGATGGCGCGGGCTATGTCGAAATGACCGTTTCGCCGGCCAAGATTCGCTTTACGCTGGGCAATGCGTCCCTGACGTCGAAGATCATCGACGGTTCCTTCCCGGACTATGGTCGCGTGATCCCCAAGAACAACGACAAGTCGATGCTGGTCGACACCGGCGTTCTGGCTCGCGCAGTGGACCGTGTATCGACCATCTCAGCGGAAAAGAGCCGCTCGGTGAAGATGTCGATCGAGCCGGGCCGCCTGACGCTGACCGTGCGCAATATCGAAGCCGGTCAGGCCGTCGAAGAGGCCGAGATCGAGTACGATTCCGACAGTCTGGAGATTGGCTTCAACGCCCGCTACATCCTTGATGTGATGGGGCAGATCGCCGGTGAGCAGGTCGAACTGCGCCTGAACGACGCGGCCTCGCCGACGCTGGTGCTCGATACCGCCGATCAGGGCGTCCAGTACGTGCTGATGCCGTTGCGGGTGTAGGTTGCTGATTTAAGATATATTTAAAAGGCCGCGCGCATCTGCTCGCGGCCTTTTGTTTTGTCATGACAATGTCTGGCGACTGTGATATTGGATTTGATATGACAACAGCCCCTATTCGAAATCAAAAGCTGGACCTGCGGTTGACCCCGCAAGCCAAGGCCTATTTGCAAGCGGCGGCGCAAACGGCGCACCGTTCGGTAAGTGAATTCGTTCTGGAAAGCGCCTTGTCGAAAGCCGAGGAAACTCTGGCGGAACGTCGAGCTTTTGCTTTGGATGCCGAACGCTGGGAAGCATTTTCGGCGGCGCTGGATGCCGAGCCGCGCGATCTTCCGGCGGTCCGCGAACTCTTCAATTCCGACAGCCCGTTCGAGTCGCGCTGAGTGACGGTTTTTCGCATCGAAAAATTATCGCGCCACCATGCGGTCGGGGCTTTCGATTGTGGCGAAGAGGCGCTGAACCGGTTTCTTATTCGCTTTGCGTTGGCGAACCAGACGGCCAATTCGGCGGTGACCTATGTCGGACTGGCGGGCGACGAAATTGTCGGTTTCTATTCGTTGGTCGTGGGCGAAGTCTATTACGATGATGCGCCGGAGCGCTTGAAAAAGGGTCTGGCACGTCATCCGGTGCCGGTTATGTTGCTGGCTCGACTCGCCATAGGCAAGGCTTGGCAGGGGCGGGGCCTGGGGGCGGGTTTGCTCAAGGATGCCATTCGCCGCACGCTTCAGGCCGCCGATATTGCGGGTGTCCGTGCCTTGATCGTCCATGCCAAGGATGACCGTGCACGGGCCTTCTATGAACGTTATGACTTTCAGCCGTCACCGTCTGATCCTCTACATCTTTACGCCCTGATCAAAGATTTGCGCGCGGCGGCAAGCTAGGCTTTGCCTGAGTCGGCGGGCATGGTAGGTCGAAGCCAACTCATCTGATCCAGCGCGTTTCGGGCCCTTTAAGATTTTGACCACGAAAAACACGAAAAGCACGAACGCCATTGCGTGGAGCACATGTGCCCGAAGGGCGTTTGTCCAGCTTGTTGAGGTGACAGGCTTTAAGGCGCTTCGCGCGGTGTTTCGGCGCAAAGAATTTTTTCGTGCTTTTCGTGTTTTTCGTGGTCAAACGTTCAATGCGGTTAGCGCCGTACTCAATGGTTGCCGATGAAAACGCGTCTGCACACCCTCAGCCTGACCGAGTTTCGCGGTTATGAGCGGCTCGATGTCGATCTGGAAGGCCGGTCGCTGTATCTGTTCGGGGCCAATGGCGCGGGCAAGACCAATTTCCTCGAAGCGATCAGTGTCCTCAACCCCGGTCGCGGGCTGCGTAATGCTTCGGTCGGCGATCTGGGGCGGCGGTTACCGCACGAAACCAAAGGTCGCGCCTGGGGCGTGTCGGCCATCCTCAAGACCGAGGATGAAGAGGTACGGCTGGGGACCGGTTCGGACCCGCGCAATCTCGATAAACGCGCCGTGCGTATCGATCAGCAGACCGTCGTCGCCGGGCGGCTGCTCGACCATCTCAGGCTCGTCTGGCTGACCCCGGCGCAGGACCGGATTTTTTTAGAGGCTCGCGCCGAACGCCTGCGTTTTTTTGACCGGCTGGTCTTCGCCGCCGACCCGCATCACGCGTCCACCGTCGCGGCCTATGAAAAGGCCCTGCGCGAACGCCTGAAACTGCTGACCCAAGGGCCTGCCGATGCCGTGTGGCTCGACGCACTGGAGGAGCGGCTGGCCAATGCCGGGGTGGGCATGATCGTCGCCCGTCGTCTGGCGCTGGAAGCTTTGCAGGCCGAGATCGAGAGCCATCAGGGCGCCTTCCCGAAGGCCGATCTGGGCCTGACCGGCGAAGAGCAATCCGGGGCCGTGGCGGTGTATGATCACCGCGCCCTGAACGGCTGGTTGCGCGACGGTTTTGCTCGCGCCAGAGCCCGTGATTCGGCGGCGGGACGGTCGCTTTTCGGGCCGCATCGCACGGACCTGAGCGTCTTTCACCGCGATAAGGATCGTCAGGCGGCGGATTGTTCGACGGGGGAGCAAAAAGCCCTCGTTCTGAATATGATTTTGGCGCAGGGGGCGCGACTTTCGCGTGTCAAAATGGCCCCGAATCCTGTAGTGTTACTGGATGAAGTGGCGGCGCACCTCGACCCGATTCGCCGGGGCGCGCTGTTTGACGAAACCGATCATCTGGGCCTGCAAACCCTGTTTACAGGTACGGATGAAAACCTCTTCGATGGTCTCAAAGGGCGCGCTCTGGGCGTCCGCGTCGAAGGCGGTCAATGGACGGAATTTAGGAACTAGGCATGGCCGAAAACGAAGAACATCCCGACGTCGCACCGAATGCCTATGGCGCGGATTCGATCAAGGTCCTCAAGGGGCTGGACGCGGTGCGCAAGCGTCCGGGGATGTATATCGGCGACACCGACGACGGGTCGGGCCTGCACCACATGGTTTACGAAGTCGTCGATAACGCTATCGACGAGGCCCTGGCCGGTCACGCCACGCGCGTCGAGGTCATCCTCAATGCCGACGGCTCGTGCTCGGTGTCCGACGACGGGCGCGGCATGCCGGTGGATATCCACGCCGAGGAAGGCGTCTCCGCCGCCGAAGTCATCATGACCCAGCTCCATGCCGGGGGTAAGTTCGACCAGAACTCGTACAAGGTTTCCGGCGGTCTGCACGGCGTCGGCGTCTCGGTCGTCAACGCCCTGTCGGATTACGTGGAACTCAAGATTTTCCGCAATGGCAAGGTCCACGAAGCGCGCTTTGAGTTGGGTGAAACCGCCCGGTCGGTCGCCATCACCGGCGATGCCCCGACGCGCACCGAAGGGCCGAAGGCGGGGCAGCCCCTGACCGGCACCATCGTCACCTTCCTGCCGTCGCTGAAGACCGGCCCGGATCAGGGTACCTTCACCTTCATCGATTTCGACCGCAAAACGCTGGAACACCGTCTGCGCGAACTGGCCTTCCTCAATTCGGGCGTTCATATCCGCTTCGCCGACCTGCGCGAAGCCGAGCCCTACGACGTTATTCTGAACTACGAAGGCGGCATCGTCGAATTCGTCCGCCACCTAGACAAATCCAAGACCGCGATCATCAAGGAGCCGGTGTCGGTGCGCGGCCTGCGCGAAAAGGTCGAGGTCGATCTGGCCCTGCAATGGAACGACAGCTACCACGAGACGATGCTGTGCTTCACCAACAACATCCCTCAGCGCGACGGCGGCACCCACCTGGCGGCCTTCCGCGGGGCGCTGACGCGGGTGATGACGCAGTACATGGAATCCTCTGGTCTGGCCAAGAAGGAGAAGGTCTCGGTCTCGGGCGAAGATGCCCGCGAAGGCCTGACCTGCGTCCTGTCGGTCAAGGTGCCGGACCCCAAGTTTTCATCGCAGACCAAGGACAAGCTGGTTTCCTCCGAAGTGCGTCCGGCGGTCGAAGGCCTCGTCTACGACAAGCTGTCGCAGTGGTTCGAGGAGAACCCGACCGAGGCCAAGACGATCGTTTCCAAGATCATCGAGGCGGCCTCGGCCCGCGAAGCGGCACGCAAGGCCCGCGAACTGACCCGCCGCAAGTCGGCGCTCGACATCAACTCGCTGCCGGGCAAGTTGGCCGACTGTCAGGAACGCGATCCGGCCAAGTCCGAAGTCTTTATCGTCGAGGGTGACTCGGCCGGTGGTTCGGCAAAACAGGGCCGTAACCGCGAAAATCAGGCCATCCTGCCCCTGCGTGGTAAGGTGCTCAATGTCGAGCGCGCGCGTTTCGACAAGATGCTGTCCTCGGATCAGATCGGTACGCTGATCACGGCCCTGGGGGCCGGGATCGGGCGCGACGACTTCAATATCGAGAAGCTGCGCTACCACAAGATCATCATCATGACCGACGCCGACGTCGATGGCGCGCACATCCGCACCCTGCTCCTGACCTTCTTCTACCGTCAGATGCCGGAGATCATCGAGCGCGGCTACCTCTATATCGCCCAGCCGCCGCTGTATAAGGTCGCCAAGGGCAAGTCGTCGCGCTACCTCAAGGACAATACCGAACTCGACGCCTTCCTGATCGAAGAGGGCACGACCGAGGCCGTCCTCGAACTGCGTAACGGCGAACGCATTGTCGGTCAGGACCTCGAAGCGCAGGTGCGTGCCGCCAAGACCTTCAAAGGTACGGTCGACCGCCTGTCGATGCGCGCCCCGGCCTTTGCGCTGGAACAGGCGGCGCTCGGCGGTCTGTTCGGCGAAAACCCGGACCTTGGCGCGGTGGCCACGCGTCTCGACCGCCTCAACGAAGACGGCGACGGCCCGTGGTCGGTCGAAGCCGGTGAAGCCGGCGGCTATGTCTTTACCCGCGTCCGTCGCGGCGTGTCGGAAAAGATCGTCCTCGATGACGGCCTGATGCACTCGCTCGACGCCCGCCGTCTGGGCGAACGCGTCGAAGGTCTGGCCGATCTGTTCGCCGAGGTCGCCGTATATCGTCGCAAGGACAAGTCGACCGACATTCGTGGACCACTCGACCTCGTGGCCGCCGTGCTCGATGCGGGCCGCAAGGGCATGACCATCCAGCGCTATAAAGGTCTTGGCGAAATGAATGCCGAGCAACTGTGGGAAACCACGCTCGACAAGGACGCCCGTACCCTGTTGCAGGTCAAGGTGAACCTGAGCGACGAGGCCGACGACCTGTTCGTCAAGCTGATGGGCGATCTGGTCGAACCGCGCCGTGAGTTCATTCAGGATAATGCGCTCAACGCCGAGGTGGATGCCTAAGGGCTCGAAGGCTGACAAGGTAAGAAGATGCAGGGCCACAGGCCCTGCACCCCCTAACTTGGAGCAGGTGACGCGGTTATGAGCCAAATCATTCGCCTTGCGACCGCATTGATCGTTGATCGCACACGCAAATTGGCACTTGTGGTGCGCAAGCGCGGGTCAGCATTCTTCATGCAGGCGGGTGGCAAGATCGATGTCGGTGAGACGCCATTCGACGCCTTGCGGCGCGAATTGCGTGAAGAAATCGGGGTGGAAATCGCCCCTGAGCAGGCTGAATATTTGGGCGAGTTTCATGCGGAGGCGGTGAATGAAGCGGGTCACAGCGTCCACTCTCACGCCTTCTATATCGAGATAGACAGACCCGTCTTTGCAGCGGCGGAGATCGAGGAAATTCGCTGGATCGATCCAAGCGATGCCGTAGACTTACCGCTCGCGCCACTGTCGAAATACCAGCTTATGCCGATAGCCGCCAAGCGACTCGGACTGTAGCCGTCCTGTTCCCGGTAAAGGGGTGTGGGGTCCGTGACCCCACGAAACCTTTGAACAAAAGAAAAGCCTCACTCCAAGAAGTGAGGCTTTTCTTTTGTTTAGAAAGACTTGGGGCCGCAGGCCCCAAACCCCCTGACTAGGAGTCCAGGAACGAGCGCAGCTTGCGCGACCGCGACGGGTGCTTCAGCTTGCGCAGCGCCTTGGCTTCGATCTGCCGGATACGTTCGCGGGTCACCGAGAACTGTTGGCCAACTTCTTCCAGTGTGTGGTCGGTGTTCATGCCGATGCCGAAACGCATCCGCAGAACACGTTCTTCACGCGGGGTGAGCGAGGCCAGAACCCGCGTCGTCGTCTCTCTAAGGTTCGACTGGATCGCCGCGTCGATCGGCAGGACGGCGTTCTTGTCTTCGATGAAGTCGCCGAGGTGCGAGTCCTCTTCGTCGCCGATGGGGGTTTCGAGCGAGATCGGCTCCTTGGCGATTTTCAGAACCTTGCGCACCTTTTCCAGCGGCATGGCCAGCTTTTCGGCCAGTTCTTCCGGTGTCGGCTCGCGACCGATTTCGTGCAGCATCTGGCGCGAAGTGCGGACGATCTTGTTGATCGTCTCGATCATGTGCACCGGGATACGGATGGTGCGGGCCTGATCGGCGATCGAGCGCGTGATCGCCTGACGAATCCACCAGGTGGCGTAGGTCGAGAACTTGTAGCCGCGGCGGTATTCGAACTTATCGACGGCCTTCATCAGGCCGATATTGCCTTCCTGAATGAGGTCGAGGAATTGCAGGCCGCGATTGGTGTATTTCTTGGCGATCGAGATAACCAGACGCAGGTTGGCTTCGACCATTTCGGTCTTGGCCTGACGGGCTTCGCGCTCGCCCTTCTGCACGGTCTGAACGATGCGGCGGTAGTCGTCGACGGCCACACCCATATCGGTCGCCAGACCAATGATGTCGCCGCGGATACGGGCAATCGATCCGGCTTCGTTATCGGCGAACTTCTGCCAACGCACGCCCAGATCGCGGACCTTGTCGGCCCATTGCGGGTCGAGCTCGCGCGAATAGTAGTGCTGCAGGAATTCCTGACGCGAGATGCCGTAGGAGTCGGCCAGACGCAGCAGACGGCCTTCAAGCCCCATCAGGCGCTTGTTGATCGTATAGAGCTGCTCGACCAGTGCTTCGATACGCTGGTTGTTGAGCTTGAGCGTCTTGAGGTGACGGGTGATCGTCGCCGTCACTTCGTCATAGGCGGCGCGGTCGGCCGGATCGAGCGGCAGGCCTTCCAGCTTCGCCGTCAGCATCTTTTCCTGTGTGCGGCGGTAGGTCTCGAACTCGCCGGCGATGGCGTCGAGCGTGGCCATGACGCCTTCGCGCAGTTCGGATTCCATCGCCGAAACGGTCGGGCCAGCGCCATCGTCGAAATCGTCCTCGTCTTCCTCTTCCGGCTGAGGCTTCTTCTCTTCCTCATCCATCGGGACGTAGTCGTCATCGTCGTCATCATCGCCGGACTTGGGCTTCTTGGCCTCGACCGGCTTGGCTTCGACGACTTCGGTTTTCGGCTCAGGCTTCGGCGCCTCTTTCACCACAGGGGCCGGGGCGCGCAGCGCAATCGTGCCGTCGCCGTCTTCCTCGTCGACCTCTTCGCCCATAGCCCCGGGAGGCGGGCCTTCGGCAGGACCGCCGCCGTAGGTGCCTTCGAGGTCGATGATTTCGCGCAGCAGGATGCGGCCCGAGCCCAGTTCCTCGCGCCACACCATGATGGCTTCGAAGGTCAGGGCGGATTCGCACAGACCACGGATCATGGTGTCGCGCCCGGCTTCAATGCGTTTCGCAATGGCGATTTCGCCTTCGCGCGACAGAAGCTCGACCGAGCCCATTTCGCGCAGATACATGCGCACGGGGTCGTCGGTGCGGTCGTAGTTCGAGGTCTTGGTCGTCTCGATGACCGCGCCGGCTTCTTCGCGCACGGCGATCTCACCGCCTTCGGCGACGTCCTCTTCCGAATCGACGACGTTCACGCCCATTTCGGTGAGCATGGCCAGGGTGTCTTCGATCTGTTCGGAGGTGAACTCCTCCGACGGCAGGACCTTGTTCAGTTCGTCCATCGTGACGTAGCCGCGGGCCTTAGCCTGCTTGATGAACTTCTTTACCCCGGCGTCGGTAAGGTCGAGAAGGGGACCGTCGGACGACGCATCGGCTTCAGGCTTGTCCGTAGCTTGGCTCATTTAATTCTCCGCCCAGCGGCATCCACCGCGTGAGACCTCAATCATGTGCGGCATTTTTACCGCAGATGGCTTATATTAACGAAGAAGCTCAACGAATGATTAAACTTTTCAGTTTTTAGCCCGCTTTTCCGAAAACCGTAAACACTTTTCGGGCGGGCTAATCATCCGCATCCACTTCAAAAATCTGTCCGCTTTTCAAGGCTTTGCGCAAGGCGTCGCGTTCCAGCTTGGTCCGTGAAAAAATTTCTGCGTCAAAAGAAGCCGAGGCCTCGTTTTTAGCCGCCGTTAATGCACGGTCCAACGCCGTCAAACGCGCGAACGCGTTGAACGCTTTGAGCCAGCGACTATGGGCATCCGCGAGAGATATGTCCTGTGCGAGGATTGGCGATGCCGCTCTGAGGGCTGCCTTTTGTATCTCGCTCAATAATGCGCCATAACCTTGATTTTGCAGATGGCGGTTCACACTGGCGGAGTCAAGGGGGCTTGTGGAAAAACTTAAAGACACCAGCGTTTTGGCCAGTCTTTCCAGCGCTGGATCGCCCAGACCGTAGGCATCCAGCGCCTCGGCCTGATCCATCATCCAGTCGGGGTGGTCAAGCAGCCCTTGAGCCAGTACGGCGGACATCGGATCAAGCGCCCTGGAGAGCGCCTGCGCCGCGCGGCCGCCTTCGGGGGTCATCTGGATCGGCGGCTCGATAAATTTGCCGTTTTTGAAGCTGCCACGTGGCTGGAACGGGGCGCGTTGAAACCCTTGTGTTGGTTCACGCCGGAACAGGGCGTCGAAGCGGTCCATCAGGTCCTGACGGTAGCTGTCGGCGAGATCCTTGTCCTCGATCTGCCCGGCCAGCGCCCGCAGACGCTTCTTGAGGCCCGCCTTGCGTTCGGGCGTATCGAGCGGCTCCAGATCCTGTTCGCGTTTGAACAGCACCTCGACGAAGGGCTGAGTGACGGTGAGGGCCTCGCGCAGGGCCAGCGGGCCTTTTTCGCGTAGCACGTCGTCCGGGTCCTTGCCGCCGGTGATCAGGCAGACCTTGAACGACTTGCCGGGCTTCAACTTCGGCAAAGCACGATCCAGCGCCCGGTCGGCGGCGCGCATCCCGGCCTTATCGCCGTCGAAACACAGCGTCGGTTCCGGGTGACGGCGCCAGAGGATGTCGATCTGCTCTTCGGTCAGGGCGGTCCCCAGCGGCGCGACAGCGGCAATCTGCGCCCGCTGACAGGCCAGTACGTCCATATAGCCTTCGACCACGACCAGTTCCGGGCCGGTTTGCGCGGAACCGAGGATTTTCAGCGCTTTCGGCAAACCGAACAGCAGCGATCCTTTGTGGAACAGCGGCGTTTCCGGACCGTTGAGATATTTGGCCTTCTCATCCGGATCGAGCGCCCGCCCCCCGAAGGAGACGATTTTGGATCGTGCATCTTCGATGGGGAACATCAGGCGGTTGCGGAACCGGTCATAGGGGGCCTTGCCTTCGACCTCGATCAAAAGTCCGCATTCGACCAGTTCGGAAACCTTGGCCCCCTTTTGTACCAACGCGTCTTTCAACGCGGTGTGGTCCTTGGGGGCATAGCCGAGACCGAAATCGGCCACGTCCTGATCGCTGAGACCGCGGCGTTTGAGGTATTCGCGGGCGGCCTGTGCCCCCGGCGTCTTGTCGTGCAGGCGGGCCGCAAACCATTTGGCGGCCAGGTCCATCCAGTCGCTCAGGCCCTGCCGCTTCATCTGCGCCTGAGCGTCCTGCGGCGTCTGGACGGGGAGGGCCATCCCCGCTTCGGCGGCCAGTTTTTCGATCGCTTCCACGAAGCTCAGGCGCTCGGTTTCCTGTAAGAACGAGATGATGTCGCCGTGCTTGCCCGACGAAAAGTCATGGAAAAAGCCCTTCTCGTCATTGACGTAAAAGGACGGTGTTTTTTCCTTGGAAAAAGGGGACAGGCCGACCCATTCGCGGCCGTTGCGGCGCAGCTTCACCGCCTTGCCGATGACCTCCGACGGCCGCAAGCGGGATTTCAGTTCTTCCAGAAAACGGTCATCGAAGCGCACAATTTACATATACGCGCCTTGCGACCGGAAGGAAGAGAAAAAGCAGCCCTTATGTCCTGCGTCATTCGGTCGGGTTTGACGCGTAGGTCGTTCATACCGAATAGGTACGGTGAATCCTGCCCCTGATCCCAGGCCCCTCAGTTCAAGGGCGGGCAGTCGGGGTCGCGGTCCATTTGCCCGCCGCAACGGACATTCGTAAAGTCGCGCACCCATCCGGACGCGGCTTTGGTGCGCCTGACCTTTACCCACATGACTGGCTCAGGCTGTGTTTTCGAAACGGTATCCCAGTCGATCTCTGCCAGATTGGCTTCGATATCCGGTTCGGCCCAGCTCAGGCGCTGCCCGGATCGCCAAAGCTCCACCCACCCTTCGCCCTGATAACCGATAATGTAAACGACATCGCCCCGGGCCAACTGCTCGGCCTGACCGTTAGGCTCGCGGACCACGCCGCGTGTCGGAGCCATATGAAATTCCCGTGCCACGACCTCGACCCATTCGTTGGCACGAAGTGCGCCGATCTTGCGCGCTTTCGATGAGGGCCGGTCATATACGGCTACAGGCTGGGTCCATTTGAGTTTGCCGGAGAGGGCGCAGGCCTCGCCCGGGCAGGCACCCTTGTCGATGAAGACGCCGTTGGTCATCGGCGGCGGGATATCGGCTACGGGTTTGGCGGGCGTCGAGGCCAGAAGCAGTGTGGCGAGCAGGCTCAACAACATGGCGATGTCCTCCCACCCCTGCGGGGGTTTAGAGCGATATGTCGAAAAGTGTGAGCGGTTTTCGACGACAATATCGCGACAAAGCAAACACTTAGAGCGGGATGGCGATTCCATTTAAGCCATACCGCTCTAGGCCGGTTATAAGCCCACCGGTCTCACGCCCTCGGATAGGCGTCAA
This sequence comes from Asticcacaulis aquaticus, assembly GCF_028550415.1. GTDB lineage: Bacteria > Pseudomonadota > Alphaproteobacteria > Caulobacterales > Caulobacteraceae > Asticcacaulis > Asticcacaulis aquaticus. The sequence goes on along the minus strand of NZ_JAQQKX010000004.1, from coordinate 68,339 downwards.
GATTTAAAATAACGCCGTCCGGAATTCAGGCCGCGGTGATATTCCAGCCGGCGGTAGAAGGCCTCCGGGTCCTTCGGCTTCACCACCCAGCTTGGGTCGTGGTTGAGCAGGTCGTAAAGCCGCGTCAGGGTAAACCTGACCGCCGAGCCGCGCGCAAACAGCGGCAAGGCCGCGATCTCGGCCTCTGAGAGGGGCCGCTCTTTGTGGTAGGCGTTGACGAAGGCGCTGATCATCTCCGGCAACGGCTGACCGCCGGGCGTGAAACCCCAGGCGTTGAACGACACCGCCAGATCGTAGGCGTAGAAGTCCGTACAGGCGTAATAGTAGTCGATGACGCCGGTGACCTGCCCGTCGTCGTCCATCAGGACGTTGTCGGTAAAATAGTCGGCGTGGATCGCGCCTTTTGGCAGGGTTTCCGGCCATACGGTTTTCAGCCACGCCACCTCGGCGCGGAAATCGGAAAGGATGGCCTCGGCGCGGGCCGATTGCGCGGCGCGCGGTTCGCAGCGTTCGATCAGGTGATCCCAGACACTGATACCCATCGAATTGTCGCGGTGCTGCGGGAAGTCGGCCCCGGCGGTGTGAAGTTTCGCGAGATACTCCCCCGCCGAGGCGGCATGGCGCACATCGGGATTGCGCGGCCAGCGTCCGGGCAGCCACTTGATCAGGGCGCAGGATTTGCCGTTGATGCGCCCGATGCTCTCGCCGGATCGCATGAGGGCCGGGCCGGGCGCAGGATAGCCCTTGCGGTCCAGATGCAGGGTATAGTCCATGAAATAGGGCAGGTCCGCTTCGGGCGTCGCCGCCTCGAACAGGGTCAGGGCATAGAGCCCCGTCGTTGTCTCGACCTTGAAATTGGTGTTGGAGACGCCTTCCTCGATCCCTTCGAGGTGGAGCAGGTCGCCGATCTCGTACTGGCTCAGATAGGCGCGGGCCTCATCGAGAGATACTTTTGTAAATACGGCCATGCGTCCCGGGTGCCCTTATTCGCGTTAGCCCTGCTATAGGCGAGGCAATCCCCTTTCGACAATAGGGACATGACATTTTGCAAGCCGTTCGCAAATCTTAGGCCGTCGCGTTGACCGCTGTCAAATCCTTGCTCTATAAGGCCGTCAGCATATCTGTAAGTCGCGCTAAACCACCGGGTGAGAATCTATCGCTTGGGATTATAGAGTAAATCCAATAGCGCAAACCGACTTCAAAGGAGTTTTCCGTGGCCAAAACCGTATCCTCCGTGCTCGACCTTGTTGGCGATACGCCCCTGATCCGTCTCAACCGCGCGTCGGAGCAGACGGGCTGCGAGATTCTGGCCAAGGCGGAGTTCCTCAATCCGGGGCAGTCGATCAAGGATCGCGCCGCCCTGTGGATCATCCGCGATGCGGAAAAGAAGGGCCTGCTGAAGCCCGGCGGCACCATCGTCGAAGGGACGGCGGGCAATACCGGCATCGGTCTGGCCATGGTCGCCAATGCGCTGGGCTATAAGGCCGTCATCGTCATTCCACGCACTCAGGCGCAGGAAAAGAAGGACGCCATCCGGATGCTGGGGGCAAAACTCATCGAAGTTGATGCCGTGCCCTATTCCAACCCTGACAACTATGTCCGCTATTCCGGGCGTCTGGCCGAAGAGCTGGCCAAGACCGAGCCGGGCGGGGCCATCTGGGCCAATCAGTTCGACAACGTCGCCAACCGTAACGCCCATATCGACGCCACGGCCCCGGAAATCTGGGAACAGACCGGCGGCAAGATCGACGCCTTTATCTGCGCGGTGGGCTCGGGCGGGACTCTGGCCGGGGTCGGTATGGGCCTGCGTGGGTTCAATCCGGACATCAAAATCGGTCTGGCCGATCCGTATGGCGCGGCGCTCTACAACTACTATAAAACCGGCGAACTGAAATCCGAAGGCACCTCGATCACCGAAGGCATCGGTCAGGGCCGCATCACGGCCAATCTCGAAGGCTTTACGCCGGACTATTCCTATCAGGTCGCCGACGAAGAGTGGTTGCCGGTGCTGTTCGATCTCGACCGTTATGAGGGTCTGGTCGTTGGCGGGTCGTCGGCGCTCAACGTCGCCGGGGCGATCAAGCTGGCCGAGGAGATCGGTCCGGGCAAGACCATCGTTACCGTGCTATGTGACTATGGCAACCGCTATGCGTCGAAGATCTTCAATGCCGAGTTTCTGGCCTCCAAGGGCCTGCCCACGCCACCGTGGAGCGAACCGGCCTGATGAACGCCGCCAGTGCCGCCTTAGATCCCCTGCGCCGCAAAGACCGGACGGTCCTGCGGGCTGGCGGTCGCATGGCCGCCGTCGCGGGCCTGAGCGCGCAACCAGTCCATGAACCGTGTCTGGGCCATCGACGGCTCACGCGTCTGCGGCCAGACCAGATGGTAACCGAAGCTGACCGGCGCGTCCTTTTCGTTGAACAGGCCGCGCAGACGACCGGCCCGCAGATCGGCCTCGGCAATCGTGCGTTTGGCCAGAGCTACGCCGCGACCGGCCACGGCGGCCTCGATGACCATGTGGCTTTGGTTGAACCGCGGGCCGCGCGACGGATCGACGCCGTCGACGCCGTGCGCCTTGAGCCACATCGCCCAGTCGGGATCGGACGGATCGAGGTCGGAGCTGACGTCATGCAGCAGGGTGTGGTGCGTCAGGTCGGCGGGCTTGCGGATCGGGGCCGCGTCGAACAGGGCGGGCGAGCAGACCGGCAGGACGGCCTCGACCAGCAGGTGCTCGACATGGACGTTGTTGTAGTTGCCGGTGCCGTAGCGGATGGCCAGATCGACGTCGGAGACCGCAAAGTCAGTCGTCGCCATGTCGGCAGACACCCAGACGTCGATATCGGGATTGGCGGCGGAGAAATCGCCCAGACGCGGCATCAGCCACTTGGCGGCAAAGGACGGCGCGACGGAAACCGTGACGCGGCCCTTCTGCTGGGTCTGGCGCATGACGCGGGTCGCCTCGAACATCTTTTCGAAGGCTTCCTTGAGGATGATCGACGAGGCCTTGCCCGCATCGCTGAGGACCACCCGGCGGCCGTCGCGCACGAACAGCTCGACGCCGACATGCTCTTCCAGCAGGCGAATCTGCTGCGACACCGCGCCGGGTGTAACGAACAGTTCCTCGGCGGCGTGCTTGAAGCTTTCATGGCGCGCAGCGGCTTCAAACACACGCAGCGCCGACAATGGCGGCAAACGGTCACGCGACATAATGACTCCCGCATCAGTTTAGACTATCGGATAGCCTGACTGATCTTTCTGTAAAAACCCTCAGATGCGGCCCTATATACCGCATGCCTTGTTTAATAAATCTAATCCTTGCGTTTCGGAGACAAAAAAATGAGTGACGCGAATCCTTCCGCCGCGATCGAAGTGCTCGATGCGGGCCAGTCGTGGGAAACCGACGTCGTCGTGATCGGCGCGGGCCCCGTCGGCCTGTTCAGCATTTTCGAACTGGGCCTGCTCGATATCAAGGCTCACGTCATCGACATTCTGGACAAGGTTGGCGGTCAGTGCGCCGAGCTTTATCCCGAAAAGCCGATCTACGACATCCCGGCCTGGCCGATCATCACCGGTCAGGAAATCACCGACCGCCTGCTGGAGCAGATCGCGCCGTTCGGGGCGAAATATCACCTCGGTGAGATGGCCGTCGCCGTCGAAAAGCTGGAGCAGGACGACGGCACCTTCAAGTGGAAGGTGACGACCGATCAGAAGACCTCGATCGTCGCGCGCTGCATCCTGATCGCGGCGGGCGGTGGGTCGTTCCAGCCGAAAAAACCGCCGATCCCCGGCATCGACGGTTTCGAGAATCTCGGTGCGGGCCTCGGTGTCCACTATGCCGTGCGCAAGATGGAAGCCTTCCGCGGCAAGAAGATCGTCATTTCCGGCGGCGGCGATTCGGCGCTCGACTGGACGCTGAACCTGCAACCCATCGCCGAACGCGTCACCCTGATGCACCGCCGCGACGACTTCCGCGCCGCCCCGCACTCCGTGGCTCAGATGCGCAAGCTGGTCGAAGAGGGTGCCATGGACCTCGTCATCGGTCAGGCCACGGCGCTGCGCGGTGAAACCGGCCACGCACTCGATGCCGTGACGGTCGAGGACAATGACGGCAACGAAATCCATCTCGAAGCCGATGCCTTCCTGCCCTTCTTCGGCCTGACCATGAAGCTGGGGCCCGTCGCCGAGTTCGGCCTGAACCTGCACGAGAACCTGATCCCCGTCGATACCGAGAAGTTCGAGACCTCGACCAAGCAGATCTTCGCCATCGGCGATATCAACTACTATCCCGGTAAGCTGAAGCTCATCCTGTCGGGCTTCCACGAAGGCGCGCTGGCCGCCCAGCAGGTCTTCCGCTACGTCTATCCGGACAAGAAGCTGCGCTTCCAGTACACGACCTCGTCGTCTGACCTGCAGAAGAAGCTGGGTGTTAAGTAAGCAGGGGCTCGCCCCCGCACCCGTTAGTTGGAACAGAAAACCCCGCCTCAGTCTGATCTGAGGCGGGGTTTTTCGTATCGAATTTCAAAGCCCGGGACTAAATATCTAGGCTTCGGTATAATAGGCCTGTACGCGTTCGACCTCTTCGCGTGAGCCGAGGATAACCCCCGTGCGCTGGTGCAGCTTTTGCGGCGTCTGGCTGAGGATGCGCTCAGGCCCGTTGACCGCCGCGCCGCCCGCCTGTTCGATCAGGAAGGCGATGGGATTGGCTTCATACAGCACCCGAAGCTTGCCGTTCTTGCCGCTCTCGCGCCGATCGGTCGGGTACATGAAGATGCCGCCGCGCGTGATGATACGGTGCACGTCGCCGACCATCGAGGCCAGCCAGCGCATGTTGAAATCCTTACCACGCGCGCCGTCCTTACCGGCCACGCACTCATCGATATAGCGCTGGACGGGCGCGTCCCAGTGGCGGTGGTTCGACATGTTGATGGCGAATTCGCGCGTCGTCGCGGGGATTTGCACCTGATCGCGGATCAGCAGCCATTCGTTCTTGTGGCGATGATACCCGAAGACTGCCACACCCTGCCCGAAGGTTACGACCATCAGGGTTTCCGGGCCGTACAGCACATAACCGCCCGCGACCTGCTCGGTGCCGGGGCGCAGGAAGTCGGCTTCGCTGAGGTCGCCCGCTTTCGGCGCATCGAGGATCGAGAAGATCGTGCCGACCGTGCCATTGACGTCGAGATTGCTCGACCCATCGACGGGATCGAAGATCAGCAGATAGTCGCCGTCGGCGTCCACCGGGACCAGCGTATCCATTTCTTCCGAGGCGATGCCCGCCACCGTGCCGTGCCAGCGCTCCGGCTGGATGAACAGTTCGTTCGACAGCACGTCGAGCTTCTTTTGGACCTCGCCCTGCACGTTTTCCTGCTCCAGCGCCCCTTGCAGATTGTTCAGCGAACTGGTGCCGATGATGTCGCTCAGTTCGGCGCACGAGGCAGCCATGGCGAGGATCAGGCGGTTCAGTTCGGGGCTGATCGGCGTTTTCGCCGCATCGAGATACTGGCCCAAGGGCGTGTTCGGGGTCTGGGTCATGAAATGAGGTCCGGCATTATGTGAGCGCATTCCAAAAAGTGCCAAAATACTGTCTTGGCGGTTTTTGGAAATGAATGCGCGACTGAAAGTTAGAATTATTGCCGCAACGACCTATCAGTCACCGCGCCTCGGCGCAAGTTTCAACCGGTGGGGTCGGGGGTGCTACCGGGTTTCGATAGATGCTTTTCGATGATCCAATGTCGGTTGCAGCGCGCTTCGTATATGTCCGAATGCCCTAGGGCAATCTCCTGATCGTCCTGGTGTTTTTTGAAAGTCTTCTGAGCCGGCTGGCCACAGATAGAACAATGCGCTTTGAGCTTGAGCACCTCGTCGGCCATCGCCATCATCAGTGCGGTCGGGGCGAAAGGCTCGCCTTTCCAGTTGGTATCGAGACCGGCGACGACGACATCGCGCCCGGCATGCAGCAGATCGGAAACAAAGTCGGCCACGTCGAGGTCCATGCCGCTGAAAAACTGAATCTCATCTAGGCAGATCATTTCGGCGTCACGCACCAGATCCGCGACCTCGGCAAACTGTGAAATGGCCTTGGCATCAGCGGACAGTCCGTCGTGAGAGACCAGTTCCGTGTCCGAGTACCGGTTGTCGAAAGCGGTTTTCAGTACCAGAACCTCCTTGCCCTCGCCGTTGCGCGCCCAGAGAATGCGCTTAAGCAATTCGGTCGTCTTGCCCGCGAACATCGGGCCGCAAATGGCGGTTAGTTTTCCGTACATCAATCCCTGGCCTTCTGGTCGTTTTCGTCTCGGTGCGGAATTATCCGCAACGACCTATCAGGCCCCGCTATTTGACGCAAGCTTGCCCATCATGCCGCATAATTAGGTATGCAACTTCCTGTTGCTGCTTTGATGGAGTAATATGGGAAAAAGTGGGGGAATATGAAACGACTTCTGTATGGTCTATTGGCCGTGGTGTGTGCAGGTCCGGCGCAGGCGCACAGCTTTAATCGCCCGCCCGATGTCACCTACGCCGTGCCGGACGCCGTCGATCATGTGATAGAAATGGAGATCACGACCGGTATCCCTCACCACCTCATCGTCACGCGCAGAGGCGACTGGGTGCGGGAAACCCATCCTAACTTCGCGGGATATAGTTATAAGCAAATCGTCGCTAACCTTAAGACGGGACAAAGCTGGACTTTCAATGACGCCATAACGGCCGAGCGCGGCACCCTAAGCTTTCAACGCCTTCGCGTGACTAAACCGCATGACTGGGTTCAAACGGATCAGACGGACACGATTTTAGGGGAAAGCTGCATCAGCTGGAAGGTTGAGCAGGACAAATACACCGAAACCTTCTGCCTAACGAAGGATGGGCTTATTGTTCAGTATAAGCGGTTTGTCGGGCGTAGTGAGGATGTCGTGGCCCGAGCTGTTCGGATCGAGCGGCGTAGGGTGTCCCTGACGAAGGTCAAACCGCCGGAGAAACTTTTCAAACTGGCGAACTGGGGCAACTGGACCGCCATGCCGGACACGTCTCCCAACTACGAGGTGACGCTGGACAAGGCGCATACCTTTCGCCGAAAGACCAAAAAATGGGTCGAAACGGTACGGCGGCTGGGCAATCATCAGATCGAAAACAGGGTCAACGAAGATGGTACCGTTTTCCGAACCTATACGAGCGGTCGTACACGGATCGAACTCAGACAGGATGCGCAAGGCATTTACGAGGTGAACGTCGAGCGCCAGACAGACGACATTTTATCGCGTGAGATGTCGGGTGAAAAGAGCCGGACGGAAACCATCGCGGGCGAATCCTGCGTCTGGATAATCAACGACCATGACCACGGTTACTCTTATCGATGCGTGACGCGGGATAGTGCCGTTTTGGCCGTTAGCTCAGGTTACGTTAGCAACAATATCTATGACAAGTGGGATGATAAGGCCACGAGCTTCCGGCGCGGCCACCTCAAACCGGCGGACGTGAGGCCGCCCGCCGATTTGCTCAGTCCGGATTTCAACCGCTTGCCGCCGTTCTAGGGCTATTCCACCGTCACCGACTTGGCGAGGTTGCGCGGCTGGTCGACATCGGTGCCTTTGTGGACGGCGGTGTGGTAGGCCAGAAGCTGGATCGGCACCGAATAGACCAGCGGCGCGATGAACGGGTCGCAGCTCGGGCCGGTGACGATTTTCAGCGTTTTCGCGGCATCGCCAGACAGGGCCGGGACCTTTTGCGGGGCGTCAGTGATCATGATGACGCGACCGCCGCGCGCGGCGACTTCCTGCACGTTCGAGGCCGTCTTTTCAAACAGCTCATCGTCCGGCGCGATAACCACGACCGGGGTGTTTTCGTCGATCAGGGCGATCGGGCCGTGCTTCAGTTCGCCCGCCGCATAGCCTTCGGCGTGGATATAGCTGATCTCTTTCAGCTTTAGGGCGCCCTCCAAGGCCAACGGGTACATGGCCCCGCGCCCCAGATAGATGACGTCGCGGGCGCGCGACAGGTCGAAGGTCATCTTGAAGATTTCCGCATCCATAGTCAGGGCCTGAGAGATCAGGCCGGGGCTTTCCAGCAGGACCTGTACCAAGCGGGCTTCCTCAGTGGCGTCGATGCGACCGCGCTGGGCGGCAGCCGCCACGACCAGCGACAGGAGCGCCGAAACCTGCGCCGTGAAGGCTTTGGTCGAGGCGACGCCGATTTCCGGTCCCGCATGGGTTGGCCATAGGATGTCGGCTTCGCGGGCCATGGTCGAGGTATGGACATTGACCAGCGCCGCAGTTTGCAGGCCCTCGGCCTTGCACCAGCGCAGCGCTGCCAACGTGTCGGCGGTCTCGCCGGACTGCGATACGGCCATGGCCAGCGTCCCGGCCATCATGGCCGGGGTGCGGTAACGGAATTCCGAGGCGACCTCGACATCGACGGGCAGGCCCGCGATCTTTTCAAACGCGTATTTTGCGATGCAGCCGGCATAATAGGCGGTGCCGCAGGCAATGATCTGAATGCGCGTAACTTGGGTGAAATCGACGCTGGCCTTGATCTCGGCCTTGACGCTCTGGGCGACCGGATCGAGATAGGCCGAGAAGGTCCGCTGGCAGCTTTCGGGCTGTTCGTGGACTTCCTTTTCCATGAAGTGGCGGAACGAGCCCTTTTCGACCAGTGCCGCCGAAGCCGAAACGGTCGCGACCGGACGATTTACACGGAAGCCTTTGGAGTCGTAGATGTCAGCGCTGTTGTGCGACAGGATGACCCAGTCGCCTTCTTCGAGATAGGTGACGCGGTTGGTGAACGGCCCAACGGCCAGCGCATCGGAGCCGAGGAACATCTCGTTCTCCCCCCAGCCGACGACCAGCGGCGAACCGCGACGCGCGCCGAACAGGGTTTGTGCCTCGCCATCGACGATGATGGCCAGGGCATAGGCGCCATGCAGACGGTCGAGCACGACTTTGAATGCCTCTTTAGCGGATAAGCCGGTTTGCAGGGTCGCGTCGAACAGGTGAGCGATGACCTCGGTGTCGGTGTCGGACGTAAAGACGTGACCGGCGTCGATCAGTTCGGCCTTAAGCTCGGCGAAGTTCTCGATAATACCGTTGTGGACCAGAGTCACCTTGCCCGAGGCGTGCGGGTGAGCGTTGGCGACCGTCGGCGCGCCGTGCGTCGCCCAGCGCGTATGGCCGATGCCGACCGTGCCCGACACGGGGCTTTCATCGACCACGGCTTCGAGGTTGCGGATCTTGCCTGCGGCGCGGCGGCGTTCGGTGCCCGTGTCGGTGACGACCGCGATGCCAGAGGAATCATAGCCGCGATATTCCAGCCGTTTCAGGCTTTCGATCAGGCGCGGGGCCGCTTCGGAGGTGCCGATAATACCGATAATGCCGCACATGTGATCGTCTCCGTGAGCCTTTTCAGAGCGGTCTATGCCATACTGCACAAGGCTATCGCGTTAAATTGCGTGTTTTTAGTAGCAGATTAATATTTCAAATGCTATGAAAGAGTCTCAAATCCGCTGTCACCCTTTATGTCCTTTTACGACAAACCGGTTAAGAAGCGGTATTTTCGGGAGACGGCATGAGCGAGACAAAGTGGGAAAGGTTGCAGGCGGCGCTGAACGCCACCGGCATTTCCATCCGCGAAGTGGCCGACGTGGCGGGGCTGGCGCAATCGAGCATCTTCCGCGCCCTGTCGGGTCAGACCAAGGCCCCGCGCGCCGAGACGGTCGATAAGCTGGAAGCCGCCTTCATAGCGCTGGTGACCGCCAAGATGACCGGCTTTCGCGACACCCTGAGCAGCTACGGCTACAACCCTTTGAAACATCGCAACGACGAACTGGCGACGCACATGACCGAACTGAACCGCACGCGCAAATATTTCGGCACCGACGGTATCCGCGGCCGGGTCAACAGCTTCCCGATGACGGCGGAAATCGCCTACCGCCTCGGCATGGCGGCGGGCAAGATGTTCATGTCGTCGGACAACCGCCGGCATCTGGCGGTGATCGGCAAGGATACGCGCCTGTCGGGCTATATGATCGAACCGGCGCTGGTCGCGGGTTTCACCTCGGTGGGGATGGATGTGCGCCTGTTCGGGCCATTGCCGACGCCGGCTGTGGCGTTGATGACAAGGTCGATGCGCGCCGATCTGGGGGTAATGATCTCGGCTTCGCATAATCCGTATGCTGATAATGGCATAAAACTGTTCGGCCCGGACGGCTACAAGCTGTCGGACGAGGTCGAACTGGCCATCGAAGCGCGCATGGACGGCAATATTCTTGATGGCATCGCCGAACCCCACGCCCTGGGCCGCGTGCAGCGCGTCGATGATGCACAATACCGCTATATTGAAATCGCCAAGGCGACCTTCCCGAAACACCTGCGCCTCAAGGGGCTGCGCATCGTCATCGACTGCGCCAATGGCGCGGCCTACAAGACGGCCCCGGCGGCGCTGTATGAACTGGGGGCGGAGATTTTCACCATCGGCGTGTCGCCGGACGGTCTGAATATCAACGAAAAGTGCGGCTCGACCAAGCCGCAGGCCATGGCCGAAAAAGTCAAGGAATTGCGCGCCGATATCGGCATTGCGCTCGATGGCGACGCCGACCGGCTGGTCATCTGCGACGAAAAGGGTCAGATCGTCGACGGCGATCAGATCATGGCCATCATCGCGCAAAGTTGGGCCGAAAAGGGCCTGTTGAAAGGCGGAGGTCTGGTCGCCACGGTCATGTCGAACCTCGGCCTTGAGCGTCTGATGACGTCGAAGGGGCTGCGGCTTGAGCGCGCCAAGGTCGGCGACCGCTACGTGATGGAAAAGATGCGCGACGGCGGTTTCAATATTGGCGGTGAGCAGTCGGGCCACGTCATTCTGCTCGATCACGCCACGACCGGCGACGGCCTGATGGCGGCCTTGCAGGTGCTGGCGGTACTGGTGGAATCCGAACGCCCGATGAGCGAGCTGGCGCGTCAGTTCGAGCCGGTGCCGCAACTGCTTAAAAACGTGCGTTTTACGGGTGACAGCCCGCTGAACCGCGCCGACGTCAAGCAGGCCATCGCCGACGGCGAGGCTGCGCTGAAAGGCTCGGGCCGGGTATTGGTGCGGCCTTCCGGCACTGAGCCGCTGATCCGCGTCATGGCCGAAGGTGACGATGCGGCTCAGGTCAAGGCGGTGGTCGAGCAGATCGCCGGGGCAATGACGGCCTAGGCTGAAAGGGCCGCGGCTCTGGCTTCAAAGGCGCCGATCAGGCGAAAGATCAGGCGTTCCTGATTGGCCTGATAAAGCCCACGCAGGATCGGATTTTTAAAATCGATCTCGACATCGGCGGTGATGATCGTCTGACCGTCGCCCTGTGGTATAAATTGCCAGTCGGCGCTCAAGGCGCGGCAAGGGCCCTTAACCTGCGCCATGCGGATCGTTTGCGCCTCAGGATCGCGCGTCAACCGCAGTTGTACGCGCTCGGTCAGCATCCGCCAGCCGACTTTCACATCGACATCGAAGCTATCGGCGTCCCCGGCGAGCGGAGTCACATCAAGGGCGGCGATGCCGGGCAGGAAGGCCGGGTACTGTTCCATATCGCCGACCAGCCGATAGACTGTATCGATCGGGTAGGGCAGGGTGCGTTCGATACGAAAGCTGGCCATTACAGAATCGATTGCCCCGTCTTGGCCCAGTCGGCGAGGAAGGTCTCTAAGCCCTTGTCGGTCAGGTCGTGCTGGAACATGGCCTGAATGACAGCGGGCGGCAGGGTGGCGCAGTCCGAACCGGCGATGGCGGCCTGCGCGACGTGGGTGGTGTTACGAAGCGATGCCGCCAGAATGGCCGTTTCGAAGTCGTAGTTGTTGAACACCTGACGGATATCGCGGATCAACTGCATCCCATCCTCGCCGCGGTCGTCGAGACGCCCGACGAACGGCGAGACGAAGGTCGCTCCGGCCTTGGCCGCCAGAAGCGCCTGCGTCACCGAGAAACACAGGGTGACATTGGTCATCAGGCCCTGTTCGGAAAAGACCTTGGTGGCCTTGAGGCCGTCGACGGTCAGCGGCACCTTGATGACCACATTGTCGGCGATCTGAGCCAGCTTTTCACCCTCGGCGACCATCTGACGGAATTCGGTGGCGGCGACCTCGGCGGAGATCGGGCCGTCGACGATATCGCAGATTTCCCTGATCACCTCGGCCATGTTGCGCCCCGATTTGGCGATGATGGTCGGGTTGGTCGTCACCCCGTCGATCAGGCCCGTCTCATTGAGTTCGGCCAGCAACTGGGTGTCGGCGGTGTCGGCAAAAATAAGCATGGAAATCTCCGGAATGTCCTTGCGTCTATATCGGTCAGTAAGGTCTTTTCCAAGTTTTTTGTCTATTTGGCTTGTCCAATGCCGGTCCAAACGCATAGATAGGGCGCGTTGGTTCAAATATTTCAAGGCACATTCAAAGTGGCCAGCACCGGCCATGGCGCAGGTGACAAGAAATCCCGGGAAGCCGCTTTTCAAATGTCGGGACAGGAGACCTTTATGACCGCTAAACTCGATCCTGTCACTGGCCTTGTCGTTACCCTGTTTGGATCGCCGGGGGTTGCCCTCGTCATGGCGGGTGGTATCCTTTTATTCGGCATTGGGTTGATCGTCTATTCGGGGTTTACCGAATACCGGCCTCTGCTGACGGAGATTCGCGATCGGTGGAATCTCCTGGCGGGGTTTCAGGGTAGCCAGGCTCGCAAAGCTTTTCACGACCAGTTTGCCAAACTGGATATTCGCTTTTCCGGTACCGCCTACAATGGCAAGGCGCCGGCGGCGCTCGTGTTAGGTTGGGCTAATTATCGCAGTTTACTGGTCGACAACGAGGGCACAGGATTCCTGACCTCGATTCGCGCAGCCGAGGCGTTTGATCGTCTTGATGAACCTGCCCGCGCATTGGAATGGTGGGCCAATATTCTGGTTGCTGTAGGCCTTGTGGTCACGTTTCTCGGTATTGTTGCGGCCCTATCGGAAGCCACGGCCGCCATGGCTTCGGGTAAGGGTGGAGGTGATGCCATGCAGTCGGCCCTGATGGGGCTTCTGGCTATCGCCGCAACCAAGTTCTGGACCTCGATTGCCGGGGTTCTGGCATCCATCATCCTGCGTGTAGTCGCGCGCTTCCGCCGTAAGTCCATCGAGTCAGTCGAAGCCAGCCTGTTCGTAACACTGGATGGCTGCGTCACCTTCATGCCGCCGGAAAAGGTTTCGCTTGAGCAACTCAAAAGCCTGAAGCGCCTCGAAATCGCGCTTGCCTCCTCGAAGGCGGCCTGATCATGCGTTTCAGGCACCGTCGCGCTGACGAACTGGAAGAGGGCGAAAGCTATTATGTGTCGATGACCGACTTGATGGTTGGTGTTCTATTCATCTTTATCATCATGCTGGCCTATTTCGCTCTGCATTTTCAGGCGACCACGACTGAACTGACGTCGGCGAAGGATGCGCAGACGACGGCGCTTCTGCGCACGGCGACGGCGCTTCAGTCTAAGACGGTCATGCTGGAGGTCGACTATAAGAATCGTGTTGTCTGCGTACCCGGGCAGGCCCTGACCGAGGACGGAAGCGGCGCTGACAAGCGGTGCTTCGCTTATTCCGCAACCGAACCGGTCGATCCGGCCGATGAAAAGCAACAGAAGATCGCCGCAACGCAGGCCAGATTCAGTGCTGGATTTAGCGGCGACCTGCAATCAAAACAGGTCGAGGCGACCGTCAGCCTGAGCGATGGCAGCACGGCGTTCGACGCCGACAAGCTTTTCACGCCGGGTACAGCTAATTTGAGCCCCGTTGGTCAGACTATGATCGCGCAGACCGCTAAGGCTCTGGCGGCACGACTACCGTGTTTCGCCTATGGTGCCCCGGCCAATAATTGCGAGAGTGATCAGAAAATGTCGGGGGTCATTATTGTGGCCACTGCAAACATCAACGCCTTCACCGCCGAAGGTCGTGCGGCGCAGGCCCTATCGCTGGAAAGATCGGTCGCGCTGCACCGGGCCCTGACGACAGCGCAACCGGTACTGGGGCAGTTGCGTAATGCGCCGAACGGTGGCGAGCCTTTGTTGCGAGTCGCCTCAATCGGCAATTCGCGTGATAACGCTCCGGCGTCGGGTACAGACAAGATGCTCGTCATTCAGTTCAATATGGCGCAGTAGGGCTGGTTTTTCTGGTCAAGCTGGGGATTTGCGTGTATGACGCCGCGCTTCTCCCCCACCCGGCTGTAAACGAGTTCCGTCTTGTCTCAATCTTCCGCTACGTCCGATGCCCCCAAGGTCGGCTTTGTCTCGCTCGGCTGCCCCAAGGCGCTGGTCGATTCCGAGCGCATCCTGACCAAGCTCAAGGGCGAAGGCTATGCGACGGCGGCGGAATATGCCGGGGCCGATGTGGTGGTGGTCAATACCTGCGGCTTTCTCGACTCCGCCCGTGACGAGAGCCTGAACGCCATCGGCGAGGCGCTGGCCGAAAACGGCAAGGTGGTGGTCACCGGCTGTCTGGGGGCTGAGGCCGATCTGATCCGCGAACGCTTCCCCAATGTCGCGGCGGTCACCGGCGCGCATCAGTACGACGAGGTCATGGACGCCGTGCGTCGCATCGTCCCGGCCAAGCCCGATCCGTTCCGGCCTTTAGTACCCGAAAACGATCCGGGCGTAAGGTTGACGCCGAAACACTACGCCTATCTGAAGATTTCCGAAGGCTGCGATCACCGCTGCTCCTTCTGCATCATTCCGTCCCTGCGCGGCGATCTGGCCTCGCGTCCGGTGGCCGACGTCCTGCGCGAAGCCGAGATTCTGGCCGCGAACGGCGTCAAGGAGCTGTTGGTCGTGTCGCAGGATACCTCGGCCTACGGGCTCGATATCCGCTATGCCGAAGGGCAGTGGCGTGGTGACTATTACAAGGCCTCATTCGAGGACCTGTCACGGGGTTTGGGTGAACTCGGCATCTGGGTGCGGATGCACTATGTCTATCCCTATCCGCACGTGAACAGCGTCATTCCGCTGATGGCAGAAGGCAAGATTCTGCCCTATCTCGACATCCCGTTCCAGCACGCCTCGCCCAAGGTGCTCAAGGCCATGCGCCGTCCCGGCAATCAGGACAAGACGCTGGACCGTATTCTGAGCTGGCGCGAAATCTGCCCGGACCTGACCCTGCGATCGACCTTCGTGGTGGGCTTCCCGGGCGAGACCGAAGCCGATTTCAACCTGCTGCTTGACTGGCTGGAAGTGGCGCAGATCGACCGCGTCGGGGCCTTTGCCTACGAGAACGTCGAGGGCGCTGCGGCGCGTGATCTGCCTGACCACGTGCCGGAAGAGGTCAAGCAGGATCGCCTGGCCCGCTTCATGGCGGTGGCCTCGCGTATCTCGGCGCAAAAGCTGCAGGCCAAGGTGGGCAAGACGGTGGATGTGCTGGTCGACGATATCCGCGCCGACGGCGTGGCTGTGGCGCGTACCAAGGGTGATGCGCCCGAAATCGACGGCCACATCTACCTCAAGGGCTTTAGCGGCCTGAAAAGCGGTGATTTCGCTAAGGCCCGCGTGACGCGCGCCGACGCCTACGACCTGTGGGGCGAGCCGGAAGGGCTGATGAAGCTCAACCGTGTCCCGACCGCGCGTCCGGCAGGCCGCACGCACCGGATCATTTCGCGGTTTTAATTAAGCTCCGGCCGCCTTTTCACCGCGGATCACCGCCGAAATGGCATTGACGGTGGCGGCGATGCGCAGAGCGGCCTGCACCTGAACATTGGTCACGTCGTGGGCGCGCAGGACCTTTTCATGGCTGTCGAGGCACAGGCCACAGCCGTTCACCGCCGACACCGCCAGCGACCACAGCTCGAAATCGACCTTAGGAGCGCCCGGATTGGCGAGGATGTTCATGCGCAGCTTGGCCGGCAGGGTGGCGTATTCCTGATTGTGCATCAGGTGCAGCGCCCGGTAATAGACATTGTTCATGCCCATGATGGCGGCGGCGGCCTTGGCGGCATTGAGCGCTTCCGGCGTCAGGCTGGCGGACGCGGCGGCTTCGAGGTTTTGCACCACTTCCGGCACACCGACGGCGTAGGCGGTGGCGACGAAGGTGCCCCACTTCTGCTGATCGGTCAGGACGGTCTCGGAAGCGAGCGAGGACAGGTTCAGCGACAGGTCCTTGGCATAGGCCGGAATCAGGTCGCGCAGGGCGTCGATAGACATTGGGGTATCCTTGTAGCAAAGCGCATCCCAAAAAGTGTGCAGCGGTTTTTGGAGTCAGATGCGCGACTAAAAACTAGACGCAAAAAGGGCGGCATACGCCGAAACACACGCCGCCCCATTCACAATCGGAACCGAAGTTCTTTACTTAGAGCGTAGCGCCGCCAACCGCACGGTTGCACGGGCACAGTTCGTCGGTTTGCAGACCGTCGAGGACGCGCAGGGTTTCTTCCGGCGAACGGCCGACGTTCAGGCCGTTGACGGTGACGTGCTGAACCGTGTTGTCCGGATCGACGACGAAGGTGGCGCGCAGGGCGACGTGGGCGTTCTTATCGAGGACACCCAGCGCCGAGGCGAAGACGCCGCCGTTGTCGGCGAACTGATAGATCGGCAGCTTGTTGAGGTCGGCGTGGTCACGACGCCAGGCCAGCTTGCAGAACTCGTTGTCGGTCGAACCGCCGAGGACGACGGTGTCGCGGTCTTCGAATTCACGGGCCAGACGGGCGAAGGCGGCGATTTCGGTCGGGCAGACGAAGGTGAAGTCCTTCGGGTAGAAGAAGATCACTTTCCACTTGCCGGGGAACGATTCCTTGGTGACCTCTTCGAAGGCCGAGGCACCGTTTTCTTCGTGGTTGTTGAAGCCGGGCTTTACGCCGACGATCTTGAAGTCAGGCAGGGTTTCGCCAACACCGATCATATGAAATTCTCCGTTTTGAAAAAGGGTTTCGGTCATCTCGAAAGCGCCGATGGCAAGCTCATAGCCGGGACTGGAGAAGAAATCTAATTAATTGTTTTTGAATTTTATATAAATTTAGATTATATGACTGTCATGCTCCCGACCCTCCGTCAGTTACAGTATCTGAAGCTTTTGAATGAACACAAAAGTTTCGTCGCCGCCGCCGAAGCCGCCTTCGTCTCGCAACCCGCCCTGTCGTCGGGCATCAGCGAACTGGAAAAGGTTCTGGGGGTGCGGCTGATCGACCGGGCGCGTGGTCAGGTGATTCTGACTGCCATCGGTGAAGAGACGCTCAAACGCGCCGAGGATATTCTGGCGCGCGCCGAAGACCTCGTCGAAGCCGCACAAGGGGCGACGCGGCCCCTGAGCGGGCGGTTCCGGCTGGGGGTCATCCCGACCGTCGCACCGTTCCTGCTGCCCAAGGCGCTGCTGAAACTGCGCGAGGCGTTTCCGCAACTGCGCCTGTTCCTGCGCGAGGACCAGACGGCCCGCCTGATCGCCAGCCTGAAAAGCGGCGCGCTCGACGCCGCCGTCATCGCCCTGCCCTACGATCTGACCGGCCTCGATCACGTTTTCATCTGCAAGGACGAGATTCTGGCGGCGACGCCTGCCGGTCATCCGCTGGCGCAACAGGCCACCATCACACCCGAAGCGTTGAAATCCGAGGAACTGATCCTGCTCGAAGACGGGCATTGTCTGCGCGAACACGCGCTGGCGGCCTGTCAGTGGAACGCGCCTGGCGCGTCGGACGTCAATCAGTCGCTCAGTGGCGGCTTCGCGGCGACCTCGCTCAATACGCTGGTCCAGATGGTGGGGTCCGGCCTCGGCGTCTCCTTGCTTCCGGCCATGGCGGCGCAATCGGGCCTGCTCAGCGACAATACGGTGATCGTGCGCCCGCTGACGGGGGATCAGGCCTATCGCGACATCGTGGTCATCTGGCGCGCCGGTTCGTCGCGCGCCCCAGAGGCAAAGCTACTGGCAGAAACGCTAAAGGCTTAAACTTCTGCCGCTATGGTCGAAGCGGTTTTTTGGAATAAAACGCGTAATAAAACTAAAGATCATGATCCAATAGGATTATGGTCTTAAGGCACGATCCAGCAACCGAAGCGCACCACCGGATTGGTAATGTCCTTGAGCGGCCAGCCATAGGTTTCGGCATGCGCCCTGAGGACGCGTCGGGGGCTCAGGACCCAGCAGCGCTGCGACAGATGCCAGCCTTCATGGGTGTGGGACTTTGGAATGAAGTAGATGTCGCGGGCGTCCATCTCGATGGTGTCGATCTGATCCAGCGGCAGGGTCTGGTTGTCCGGCGCGATAAACAGGCGTTTGTCCGGATCGTAGCGGAACAGGGGTTTGGCGACCAGCGACAGACCGATCATGCCCGCCAGCAACACCACCAGGACCAGAAGAGTCAGGCCCTGACCATCCAGCAGCATGAACGCGCCCCAGAACGGGCTGATCAGCAGCAGGCCAATAGTATGGATATTGAGTATCGTACCGCTCCACTGCACATCGATCAGTGAGGCTTCGGTCGTGTCGTTCAGGTTCATGCGGCGAACCTAGCTTTTTATGACGAGGCGATCCACTGCCAATTTACGGGATATCTCTTGAACCGTGCCGTTGCAGACCGCATATCCACGACAGGTGCGGTGCGGATGGTCCATATGTCCCGGTTTGTAGTGTTCGACAGTCCGTTTCTGCTCGGGTTCGACGAGACCCGGGTGCTGATCGAGCGCGTGAGCCGCACGGCGGACAACTATCCGCCCTATAATGTCGAGGCCCTTGGTCCGTCGCATCTGCGTCTGTCGATCGCGGTGGCCGGCTTTACGCGCGATCAACTGCAATTGTCATTGCAGGGCTCGCATCTGACCCTGCAGGTGATGAAAGACAAGGACGACGGTGCGCCCCGCGACTTCATTCATCGCGGCATAGCCCAGCGCGGTTTTTCGCGCAGTTTTGTGGTGGCGCAGGGATTCGAAGTGTCGGGCGCACGGCTTGAGCATGGTCTGCTGCATATCGACCTGAACCGGCCGGAGCCGTCGGACGAGGTGCGCATCATTCCGATTAGTCATTAAGCCGCGCTGGTGCTTTGCGCGTGATCCTGATTGAGCAACGCATAGAGGGCGTCGGCATTGTCGACCTGACGCAGAGCGTCGCGCAGGGATTTCTGACGCAGGACGCGTGAGACCTTGGCCAGGGCGCGCAGGTGCTCGGACCCGGCGTCTTCGGGGGCGAATAGCGCGAAGATCAGGTCCACCGGCACGTCGTCGATGGATTCGAAATCGACCGGGGTATCCAGACGCACGAAGACTCCGTGCATCCGCGTCAGGCCCTTGAGCGCCGCGTGCGGCACGGCTACACCCAAACCGACGCCGGTCGAGCTGAGCTTCTCGCGGTCCATAAGGCCTTGAAAAATGATATCGGAATCTATCCCGAGGCCCCGTTCGGCCAGTTCGGCAACGGTTTGCAGGGCGTGGCGCTTGGAGTTGGCGCTGACCGGTCCGGCGACGCCGTTCCGTTCCAGCACGTCAGTAAGGAACATTACACATCCATAGGTTACAAGCGGACGCAGACGCGCTGCGCGGTCAGTGGCCGACGGGCGCACCCGTACCGGCGATACGCGACCGCGCAAGCCCTTACAGGCACGGTTAACCCAAGTCAACCGTGCCCGAAGTCCGCTTTCATCGGTTTCTTATCTTATATAGGCGCGCACTAAGCGCTTTTCGCCAGCTTGGCGCTGGTCCGCTCGGGGTCGATCCAGCCGATATTACCGTCGGGGCGGCGATAGATGACCGACAGGCCGCCATGCTTGGCATTGCGGAACATGATCACGGGATAGTTGGACAGATCCAGTTCCGCCACCGCCTGAGACACGCTTAAGGTGCGGATCGGGGCTTCGGTTTCGGCGATGACCATCGGTTGCGGGTCGCTGGCGTGATCCATGCCGTCGTCGATATCGTCTTCGTCCTCGACATCGTAAC
This sequence comes from Asticcacaulis aquaticus, assembly GCF_028550415.1. Classification (GTDB taxonomy): domain Bacteria; phylum Pseudomonadota; class Alphaproteobacteria; order Caulobacterales; family Caulobacteraceae; genus Asticcacaulis; species Asticcacaulis aquaticus. The sequence goes on along the minus strand of NZ_JAQQKX010000004.1, from coordinate 48,464 downwards.
CCTGAATGACCGTCAGGGGTGCCATTTCGTGTTTGGTCGGCAGGTTGGTGGGGTGATGGTCCTTGAGGCGGCGCTTATAGCGGCGGATGCGCTTTTCCATATTGTCGAGCGTGCCGTCGAAGGCCGCGTGGGCATCGCCGCCGAAGGCGTGCGAGACCAGGGTCTGACCCGAGGCCAGCCGCACCCAGCAGTCGGCCTTGAACAGATGGCCCTGCTTGGAGATGGTCACCTCGGCATTGCCGCCTTCGCGGTCGAAATACTTGGTGACGCCGGCATTGAGTTCCGTTTCGATGCGCTCCTTGAGGGCAGCACCGACTTCGACCTGTTTTCCGTTGACTTGGATTTGCATAGCGATATGTCGCTCCGTTCTTACCAAAAAAGAACCAGGCCGCCGATCTGGAGGGGTCGGCGGCAACGGCACCCGTCGATCCGGCATTGGACCGGATACGGCGGGGACACCTGACTGTACGCCTATGAGCCCAGATGCCCAATCAAGATATTGTGTAGGGACTGCGCCTAAAAAGCGCACCATTCACCTTGATTATTATAGGAAAAATCACGCATCGCGATGCAATCGATATTTGATGTGGTATGAGCTCGGATTAACGGCTCTGGCGCTTGCGTTCGACCGATGAGGGGATGCGCAGGGCTTCGCGATACTTGGCAACCGTGCGGCGGGCGATATCGACCCCGGCCTCGTTGAGGATTTCGACAATCCGGTCGTCGGACAGGATTTCGCCGGAGACCTTTTCGCCGTCGATCAGTGACTTGATCTTGTGACGGACGGACTCGGCCGAATGGGCCGAAGTGCCGTCCGAGGAATTGATCGACGAGGTGAAGAAGAATTTCAACTCGAACACGCCGCGTGGGGTGGCGATATATTTATTGGTCGTGACGCGCGAAATGGTCGATTCGTGCATGCCGACGGCCTCGGCGACCGTCTTGAGGTTCAGGGGGCGCAGATATTCGACGCCATAGACGAAGAAGCCGTCCTGTTGACGCACGATTTCCGACGACACCTTGAGGATGGTCCGGGCGCGCTGATCGAGGCTCTTGATCAGCCAGTTGGCCTGGTTCAGGCATTCGGTCAGATAGGTCTTTTCGTCGGCGGAACGGGCCGAACCCGACACCTTGGCGTGGTATTTCTGATCGATCAGGACGCGGGGCAGGGTGTCGCTGTTGAGGTCGACGCGCCAGCCGCCGGACGGGTCCTGACGCACGAAGACGTCGGGTACGACGCCTGACGACGGTTCGGCCCCGAAGGCGGCGCCGGGGCGCGGCGTCAGGGCTTTCAGTTCACGGATCATCTCCGTCAGGTCTTCGTCGTCGACACCGCACACCTTGCGCAGCGCGCTGAGGTCGCGACGGGCCAGAAGCTCCAGATTCTCGATCAGGGCTTCCATCGCCGGATCGAAGCGGTTGCGTTCGATCAGTTGCAGTTTCAGGCATTCCGGCACCGACCGGGCCATGACGCCGGTCGGTTCGAACCCCTGACAGACGCCGAGCACACGCTCGATCAGGGCCATGTCGCAGCCGAGGCGCTCGGCGATCTCGCTGAGGTCGGCGCGCAGATAACCGCCTTCGTCGACGCCATCGATCAGGATCTGCGCCACGGCCATTTCCGGTGGCGTGAAGCCGGCGATCAGGGCCTGATCGGTCAGGTGTTCACCGAGGGATTTTTCGCGTTTCAGGGCGCGCTCAAGCGTCTCATCGTCGCCGTCGAAGCCGCCGCTCTTGCCGGCGCGGCTCCAGTCGACCATCGGGCCATCGCCCATATCGGCGCTCGAAGGCTCGCGTTCGCGCACGGTGGGTTCGTCGTCGCCATAGATGTCGCCGGACGAGGCGTCCATGTCGGAATTGGCCTGCGCCGTATCGCGGTCGGTCAGTTCCAGCTCACCCCTATCTTCGCGAGGGGTTTCCGGGGCGTCGGCCTCGTGCGAATCGCCGACCGGATCACCGTCTTCACGCTGGAGCAGAGGGTTGCGCTCAAGCTCGGCCTCGACGACCGCTTCCAGCTCAAGGTTCGACAATTGCAGAAGCTTGATCGCCTGCTGCAACTGGGGCGTGATGACCAGCCCCTGCCCCTGTCTGATTTCTAAGCGTTGCCCTAATGACATGGAAGCGACGCTAAACGTTAACACCTTAAATAAGGTTAACCGCTGAAAGAACGATATTATTCGTCGCGCATCTGGCCCAAAAACCGCTGAACACTTTTTGGGATGCGCTTAGGCGAAGCTTTCGCCCAGATAGACCCGACGGACTTCGGGGTTATGGCGGATTTCGTCCGGCGTACCTTCGAACAGCACTTCGCCCGAATGGATGATCGAAGCGCGGTCGATGATATCGAGGGTTTCACGGACATTGTGGTCGGTGATCAGGATGCCGATGCCGCGCGCCTTGAGGTAGCCGATCACGTCGCGAATATCGGCGATGGCCAGCGGATCGATCCCGGCGAAGGGTTCGTCCAGCAGGATGAAAGAAGGATTACCGGCCAGGGCGCGGGCGATTTCCACCCGGCGGCGTTCCCCGCCGGACAGGGCCGTCGCGGGCGATTTGCGGATATGGGTGATATGCAGTTCTTCGAGCAGGCGCGACACCTCGGCATCGACCTTGGCCTTGCTCTTTTCGCGCAGTTCCAGAACCGCCAGAAGATTCTGCTCGACCGTCATGCCGCGGAAGATGGACGATTCCTGCGGCAGGTAGCCCAGGCCCATGCGCGCGCGCTGGTACATGGGCTGGTTGGTGATATCGTGGCCATCGAGGCTGATCCGGCCGTAGTCGGGCTCGACCAGACCGGTGATCATATAGAAGCACGTGGTCTTGCCCGCGCCGTTGGGGCCGAGCAGGCCCACCGCTTCGCCGCGGCGCAGGGACAGGGAGGCGGTCTTGACGACGGCGCGGTCCTTGTAGGACTTGCCGATGCCCTCGACGCGCAGGCCGTTGGCGGCGTCGGGAAGCGAGTCGAACGGCGCGCCGTTCACGGCCGGGGCCGCCGATAGGTTAAGCGTGGCCATTGGATCAGGGCTTCTTCTTCGCGGGCTGGGATTCGGGATAGAAGACGCCGCGCACACGGCCCTTGCTGCCGCCGGTGGGTGCGCCGTCCATGCTCGATTTGCCGGCGCCGACATTATAGACGAGGCGGTTGCCCTGCATGACGTTCTGCCCCTGTTTGAGGACCACGTCGCCGCTCAGGACCAGAGTGTCGGTGCTCTTGGTATAGACCGCCTTGCCGCCGGTCATCACCTGATCGCCGACAACGTAATAGACGTTGCCGGTCGCCTCGACGGTGGAGACTTCGTCCCATTTGCCGGTGGCCGGGTTCTGAGCATAGTTGACGCGGACGCCGTCGGCGTTGAGACGGCTGTCGTCCTGAAGGAACTGGACGCGGCCCGAAAAGGTCACCACGTGCCGGCTATTGTCGGCGTCCATGGTGTCCGCCACATAGGAAATGGGCTTGTCCGCCGTTGCCACGAACTGCGCATGGGCCGCACCGCCGAGGACTGCGGTCAGTCCAAGGCTGGCGGTGATGGCGGCAATCATCCTGATCTTAAACGTCATAGCCACAATCCTCAAAAACATATCTGGCCTCAAAAAATATCGGGTTAATCCGCCGTTTGGCCGGACAGGGTGCCGGCGACCTGTAGGTTGCCCTTGCCCTTGAATATTACGCGGTTACCATTGTCTTCGACGCGGAACGACTGACCGGTCACGCGACCACTGGCCCATTCGCCTTCGACCGGCGCATTGCCGATGACGACGGAGCGTTGCAGGTCGACACTGGCGGCCTGCGTTTTCAGCGTGAACCCGCCACCGGACCGCAGACGGACGTCCTTGTTGATCTGGAAGGTGCGTTTCTGATCGTCATAGACGCCGGAGGCCGCTTCGAGATAGGACGGACGGTTGTTTTCGGAACGGATTTCCAGCCGCGGCGCGGTGAGCAGGACGGTCGAGGAATTGCGGCCCTTGCGCACCGCCTCCAGCCCGCGCAGCTCGAAGCGGTTACCGTTGTCGTTACGGTCCATATAAAGCGGGTTGGTCATGCGGATGTCGTCGCCCGTCGCATTATAGACGTTCATCGAATTGATGATGCTCTGGACGATGATCCACACGACCATCACCACAACCAGGCCGATGATGAGCGCCGGGAACAACAGACGCAGGCGGGCGATCTTGCGCGACCGCTTTTTCCACGCCACAGCCTGCTGGCTCAGGCGGTGCATGGACGCGCTCTGATCGAAGTCGGCGGGCAGAAGAGGGTCGGTGGCCTGCGGCATATGGGGGCTCTCTTAGCTCCAGGAATGCGCGAAGATATCAGTATCTTCCCAACCTGCCAAATCCAGTTTGACGCGCTGCGGCAAAAAGTCGAAACAGGCTTGCGCCAGAGCGGCCCGGCCTTCGCGTTCCAGCATGTAATCCAGCCGGTTTTTCAAGGCGTGCAGGTGCAGGACGTCCGAGGCCGCATAGGCCAGCTGCTCGGGCGTCAGCGTCGCGGCCCCCCAGTCCGAGCTTTGCTGGGCCTTGGAAATGTCGACGCTGATCAGTTCGCGCACCAGATCCTTGAGCCCGTGGCGGTCAGTATAGGTGCGCGCCAGTTTCGAGGCGATCTTGGTGCAATAGACCGGCGCGGTGGTGACGCCCAGGTGCAGTTCGAACATGCCGATGTCGAAACGGCCGAAATGAAACAGCTTGAGGACGGCAGGATCGGTCAGCAGCGCCTTGAGATGGGGGCAGTCATAGGCCGGACGGTTCAGCCGCACCACGTGCGCGTCGCCGTCGCCGGCGGACAGTTGCACGACGCACAGGTCGTCGCGGCGGAAGCGCAGGCCCATGGTCTCGGAATCGATGGCGACGACGGCGCCCAGATCGAGATCGGCGGGCAGGTCGCCCTCGTGGTAGTGGATGGTCACGCCGGTGGTCCTCCGGAAAATCGGTACAGGGTAAAAACAGCGTGGTCAGATCACGCGAAACAATAACTTATGGCCTAAGCCAAGACATGCGGCGCGTCAATCGCCACCGCCGTCAGGGACCATAAACCTGTCGTCGCTGGCGGGCGAATCCGTGTTGCGTCGGCGCGGCGCGTGTGCTTGACGTGAGGGGGAGGGAGATCCGTCATGTCCGATCGTTACGACCTGTTGCTGGTCATAGGCCGTTTCCAGCCATTCTGCGACGCACATCGTCACGCCATTGCCTCAGTGGCCTCTCTGGCCGACCGGGTTCGGGTGGTTGTGGTCGGCGACGACATGCCGCGCTCGGCGCGCTACCCCTTTACGATGACGGAGCGTCTGGCCATTATCCGCGCCGAGGGCTTCGACGCCGTGGCCGTGCCCGAGGTTCTGACCGCCGGGGAACGAATGGCGCAGCTGGAGGGCCTGAGTGACGGTCGTCTGACGGCGCTGTTTGTCTTCGATGGCGACTATCGCGACGTGTCGGTCTCAAAGCTGTACCCGGTGCCTGACATCGAGGTTGCAAGCGACGCGATCCGCACGGCGTGGCTGGAAGGGCAGGCGTTCGGGGAGGTTTCGGACACCACGCGCGGGATCATGGCCGACGTGGCTGCCGATCCGGCCTTTCCCGCCTTGCGTGAAGAACACGCCTATATTCGCCAATATAAACAGGAGTGGGCCGCCGCGCCCTATCCGCCGGTGATGGTGACCGTCGATACCTTCATCCGGCATGATGGCAAGGTTCTGCTTGTCAAGCGCGGCGGCCTGCCGGGGCGCGGTCAATGGGCCTTGCCGGGTGGGTTCCTCGATCAGGATGAAACTCTGTTCGAGGCGGCCTTGCGGGAGTTGCATGAAGAAACCGGGCTTCGCCTGACGCCGGAGGAGGGCCGCACGTACCTCACGGGGCAGCGCGTCTTCGATCAGCCACAGCGCAGTGCCAGAGGGCGGACGATTACCCATGCCTTCGCGTTCGACCTGAGCGGTCTCGACCTGCCGGAACTGATAGCGGGCGACGACGCGGCGGCGGCCAAATGGACGGGGATCGACTGCGCCCGCAATATGCGCAAACATATGTTCGAGGACCACTATCTGATCCTCGACTATTTCCTTAATAAGGCCTGACAGATGACCGATGTAGTGCCGCAAGACATTGTCGACGCGCAAGGGCGCATCGCCGGACGGGTGCACCGCACGCCGCTATTGTCGTCGGCGACCCTGGATCGGGCGTTGGGACACCGCATCGTTTTCAAGGCGGAAAATTTGCAAAGGATCGGCGCGTTCAAGCTGCGTGGCGCGATGAATACGCTGTTGCGCCTGCGCGAAGAGGGGAGTCTGCCCGCCGAGGTCTGTGCCTTTTCCTCGGGCAATCACGCTCAGGCCGTGGCCTATGCGGCGCGCGAACTGGGCGTTAAGGCGACGATCTTCATCCCGAAGCAGGCCTCAGCCATCAAGATCGCCGCTACCCGGGCCTGCGGCGCCGAGGTGGTGGTCACCGAGACGCGGCAGATCGCCGAGGCTTCTGTCGCCGGGCTGATCGATACAGGGGCGGCTTTCATCCACCCCTACGACAATCCTTACGTTATCGCCGGTCAGGGGACGGCGTGCCTCGAAGCCCTGCAGGCCGGCGTTGAGGCCGACGCGGTCTTTGCGCCCTGCGGCGGCGGCGGCCTGATGTCGGGAACGTTTCTTGCCACGCGGCTGGCGCGGCCCGAGGCGAAGGTGTTTGCCACCGAGCCGCTGATCGCCAACGACGCGGCGCAGACCCTGCGTACAGGCGAAATCGTCAGGCTGAGCGACACGCCGATGACGGTTGCCGACGGGGTGCGTACCCTGTCGGTATCGCCGCGTACCCTGCATTATCTGAAACAGCTCGACGGACTCTATGAAATTGCCGAAGACGAGATTCTCTACTGGACGCAATGGCTGACGCATCTGCTCAAGTCGGTCATCGAGCCGACCTCGGCGATGAACATGGCGGGGGTGGTACGCTGGCTGAAGACTCAGGACCAGCCGCGCACCGTGCTGGTGATTTTGTCAGGCGGCAATATTGCGCCTGAGACCCAAATGCAGATATGGACGAGAGATTATTTACAGCGTTTTCCGTCTCTCTGATTTTTTAAGGATAGGCTTTGATGACTGATTTGAGCACCCGCCTGGCGGCTAAGCAGGCTGACTTGAAAACCTGGCTCTTCGACAGCGCTCTGCCGGTGTGGCGCGATGTCGGCCTCGATACGGCAAAAGGTGGGGTGTACGAGACCCTGAACCTTGACGGTACGCCCGCCGACGTCAATCGCCGTACCCGGGTCGCCGCCCGTCAGGTCTATTCCTACGCGCTGGCACAGAAGATGGGGTATCAGGGTGAGACGGATTCGGTCATCGATGCGGGCCTGAACTGGCTGTCGGGTCCGGCAGCCGCGCCGGGCGGACTGGTCTATGCCGTGCTGGCGCCGAATGGCGACGTGGTGCGCGGTGAGTTCGACTTCTACGACCATGCCTTTGCCCTGCTGGGCTACGCCTCGGCCTTCAAGGTGCGCCCGGACGATAAATCTCTTGAAGCCAAGGCGCTCAAAATTCGCGACACGCTGCTGACCACCTATAAGCACCCTGTGCGTGGCTTCGAAGAGGCCAATCCGCGCACCCTGCCGCTGAAGACCAACCCGCACATGCACATGTTCGAGGCGTCGCTGGCCTGGATCGAAGCCGGGGGCGACAGCGTCTGGAAGGATATCGCCGCCGAGATCGCCGCCCTGTGCCTCGACAAGTTCCTTCACCCGGAAAACGGCAGCCTGCGCGAATATTTCGACGGCGACTGGAACCCGCTGGAAGGCGAGATGGGCCGTATCATCGAACCGGGCCATCAGTTCGAATGGGCGTGGCTGCTGGTGCGCTGGGCGCAGATTTCGGGCGACGATAAGTTCATCGCCCCGGCCAAGCGTCTGGTCGAGATCGCCGAGGACTTCGGTACCGACCACGATCGCAACGTCACGGTGTTTGAGCTGTGGGACGACTTTTCGCCCAAGGATAAAAAGGCCCGCCTGTGGGCTCAGACCGAGCGTATGAAGGCCTATGTCGCCCTGCAATCCATCGCCGCTACGCCGGAAGATAAGGTGGGCTATGTCGAGACCCTGATCAAGGGCGCCGAAGGGCTTGAGCTTTATCTATCGACTGACATTAAAGGACTTTATCTCGATAAGATGAATCCCGACGGGTCGTTCGTCGTGGAGCCGGCCCCGGCGTCGAGCCTCTATCATATTATCTGCGGTATCGATGAGATGCTGAGCGTCGCGATATAAGCCCTATAGTTCTAACGCCGGGTCGTCATGAGCGATCCGGCGTAACTATTTGGGGCGTCTGACCGGTGTGAAACAGTTTGTAGGCCTGAGTGTCTTGTTTTGGTTACAAATTGATTTTACACCGACCCCTCTGTTTGCTGAGGAAGTGTTATGAAGATTACGATGATCGGCTCGGGCTATGTCGGGCTCGTATCCGGGGTGTGTTTCGCCGAATTCGGTCATGATGTCATCTGCATGGATAAGGACGAGGCCAAGATCGCCGCACTCAAGAACGGTCAAATTCCGATCTTCGAGCCCGGTCTGGCCGAACTGGTCGCCGCCAATGTCAAGGCGGGCCGCCTCAGCTTCACCACCGACATTACATCTGCCGTGGCGCAGTCCGAGGTCGTCTTCATCGGTGTCGGTACGCCGTCGCGCCGCGGGGATGGCCACGCCGACCTGAGCTACGTCTATGCCGCCGCCCGCGATATCGCCGCGGCGGTGGAGGGTTTTACCGTCGTGGTCACGAAATCGACCGTGCCGGTCGGTACCGGCGACGAGGTGGAGCGCATCATCCGCGAAGCCAATCCGGACGCCGATGTGGCGGTGGTCTCCAACCCCGAATTCCTGCGCGAAGGGGCCGCCATCGACGACTTCATGCGCCCCGACCGCGTGGTCATCGGTATCGAGGACGAACGCGCCCGTCAGGTAATGTCCGAAGTCTATCGCCCGTTGTCGCTTAATGCGGCGCCGCTGATGTTCACCAAGCGACGCACCTCGGAGCTGATCAAATACGCCGCCAACGCCTTTCTGGCGATGAAGATCACCTTTATCAACGAGATTGCCGACCTCAGCGAGGCCGTGGGGGCCAATGTGCAGGAAGTGGCGCGCGGCATTGGCCTCGATAACCGCATCGGGACCAAGTTCCTCAATGCCGGTCCCGGTTACGGCGGGTCGTGCTTCCCCAAGGATACGCTGGCGCTCGTCAAGACGGCGCAGGATTTCGAAAGCCCCGTGCGGCTGATCGAGACGACGGTCGCCATCAATGACGATCGCAAGCGGGCCATGGCGCGCAAGGTTATCAAGGCGCTGGGCGGCGATGCGCGCGGCAAGACGGTCGCTGTGCTGGGCCTGACCTTCAAGCCGGAAACCGACGACATGCGCGATTCCCCGGCCATCACCATCGTGCAGGCGCTTCAGGACGCCGGTGCCATCGTGCGAGGCTTCGATCCGGAAGGCATGGACAACGCCAGAAAGATCATGCCGGACATAACCTATTGCGAGGACGCCTACGACGCCGCGACGGGGGCCGATGTCGCCGTCATCGTCACCGAATGGAACGAGTTCCGTGCCCTCAATCTGGGCCGCCTGAAGACGCTTCTGACCCAGCCGCTGCTGGTCGATCTGCGTAATATCTATCGCAAGGATGAGGTCAGCCGCCATGGCTTCACCTATTACTGCATCGGCCGCCCGAATGAGGAGGTCCGCGCGTGACAACCTATCCGCCGGTTCCTTCGCTTGTGCTGAATACCATCGCCCTGTGCGCCGGCAAGGAGATCCTGCGCATCTACGCCACCGATTTCGATGTCGTGACCAAGGGCGATGCCTCGCCGGTAACACTGGCCGATCAGGCCGCCGAAGCCATCATTCTGCAAAAGCTGGCCCTGAACGCACCGGGCATTGCGGTGGTGGCCGAAGAGGAAATGGCCGCCGGTCGTGCGCCGGAAGCTTCGGAGGTGTTTTTTCTGGTCGATCCGCTCGACGGCACCAAGGAGTTTGTGTCGAGAAACGGCGAATTCACCGTCAATATCGCCCTGATCGACAAGGGTGTGCCGGTGCAGGGCGTCGTCTATGCCCCGGCGCTGGGCGAGATTTACTGGGGTGAGATCGGCAAGGGCGCGTTCAGGGCGACGGTGCGTGACGGGGCTATCGGTCTGTCCGAACCGATCGCCGTGGCCCGCGCAACGGACGGCGGCGTGGTCGCCATCGGCAGCCGTTCGCATTCCGGCCCCGAAACCGAAGCCTTCCTGGAGGCCTTTACGGTCAGTACCTTTGTCGCGGCGGGGTCGTCGCTGAAATTCTGCCGGGTTGCGGCGGGCGCAGCGGACCTCTATCCGCGCATGGGGCGCACCATGGAATGGGACACCGCCGCCGGTGACGCCATCCTGCGCGCGGCGGGCGGGCGTGTCGAAACCCTCGATGGCCAGCCGCTGCGCTATGGCAAGCGCGATCAGGGTGATGATGCCGATTTCGCCAATCCGCATTTCGTGGCCTATGGCGACCCGGCGTTGGGACGCACAGATTAGAAGTCCTGAACTGTCGGGCCATGCTTTTACGTTTGTGAGGCGCGGGTCCAAATCGTAAAAGCCGCTGACATAACAAGGCGGATGCACCACTCCGTCGTGACGGAGACTGTGTACGAGGCATGTCCATTACCCCGGATCGTTTGACGCACCTGCGCCGGCTTGAGGCCGAGTCGATCTTCATCATGCGCGAAGTGGCGGCGGAGTTCAAAAACCCCGTCATGCTCTATTCGATCGGCAAGGATTCGTCGGTCATGCTGCATCTGGCACTGAAGGCGTTCCACCCGTCGACCCTGCCGTTCCCGCTGCTGCACGTCGACACGACGTGGAAGTTCCGCGAAATGACGCGCTTCCGCGACGAGACCGCCGAACGTCTGGGGCTTAAGCTGCTCAAGCACACCAATCCGGACGGGGTGCGCGATAATATCAATCCGTTCGACCACGGCTCGAACACCTATACCAATATCATGAAGACCGATGCGCTCAAGCAGGCTCTGACCGAGCATGGCTTTGACGCGGCCTTCGGCGGGGCGCGCCGCGACGAGGAAAAGTCGCGCGCCAAGGAGCGTATCTTCTCGTTCCGCACGCAGAACCACGGCTGGGACCCCAAGAACCAGCGTCCGGAGCTGTGGAACCTGTACAATGCCCGCATCAAGTCGGGCGAGTCGATCCGCGTCTTCCCGCTGTCGAACTGGACCGAACTGGATATCTGGCAATATATCCTGCTGGAAAACATCCCCATCGTGCCGCTGTACTTCGCGGCGCCGCGCCCGGTCGTCCATCGCGGCGGGCAGTGGATCATGGTCGATGACGAACGCCTGCCGCTCAATGGCGAGACGCCGCAGATCAAGAATGTCCGCTTCCGGACGCTGGGCTGCTATCCGCTGACGGCGGCGATCGAATCCGAGGCGACGACTCTGGAAGAGATCGTCGCGGAAATGCTGGTGGCGCGGACCTCGGAACGGTCGGGCCGCCTGATCGATCACGACGAAGCCGGATCGATGGAAAAGAAAAAGCGTGAGGGATACTTCTGATGGGCGCGCCTGAGAAAATCGATACGAGCGTTTTCACCGAATATCTGGCGACGCACGAAAAGAAATCCCTGTTGCGCTTTCTGACCTGCGGCAGCGTCGATGACGGCAAATCGACCCTGATCGGGCGGTTGCTCTACGACACCAAGCTGATCTTCGAGGATCAGCTGGCGGGCCTTGAGAAGGACTCCAAGCGCTTCGGTACGGTCGGCGAAGAGATCGATCTGGCGCTGCTGGTCGATGGCCTGCAGGCCGAGCGCGAGCAAGGCATCACCATCGACGTCGCCTACCGCTTCTTCACGACCGAAAAGCGCAAGTTCATCGTCGCCGATACGCCAGGCCACGAACAATATACGCGCAACATGGCGACGGGGGCATCGAACTCCGACCTCGCCGTCATCCTGATCGATGCACGCAAGGGCATCCTGCCGCAGACGCGCCGCCACTCTTTCATCGTCTCCCTGCTGGGGATCAAGCACGTCATTCTGGCGGTCAACAAGATCGATCTGATGGACTATTCACAGGCGGTCTACGACCAGATCACCGCGGATTATCGCGCCTTCGCTGCCGATTTCGGGTTTGAGACTCTGGTGTCGATCCCCCTGTCGGCGCGTTTCGGCGACAATGTTCTGGACCGCAGCGAAAACCTCAACTGGTACGACGGCCCGACCCTGGTCGAGCATCTGGAAACCGTCGAGATCGACCGCGACGAGACGCAGAAGCCGTTCCGCCTGCCGGTGCAGTGGGTCAATCGTCCGAACCTCAATTTCCGCGGCTTCTCGGGTACCATTGCGTCCGGGACCGTGCGTCCGGGCGATGAGATCGTCGTCGCCAATTCCGGCAAGTCGTCGCGCGTCAAATCCATCGTCACCTATGATGGCGACCTGCCCGTCGCCGGAGCCGATCAGGCCGTGACCCTGACGCTGGAAGACGAGATCGACATTTCGCGCGGCGATATCCTGACCGCACCAGATGCGCGTCCGGAGGTGTGCGAGCAGTTTCAAGCCAGCCTGATCTGGATGAACGAGGAGGAACTGCTGCCGGGTCGTCCCTATCTCCTCAAGATCGGCGCCAAGACGGTCTCGGCGACCATCACCGAAATCCGTTACAAGACCGACGTCAACTCGTTCGAAAAGCTGGCGGCCAAGACGCTGAAGTTGAACGAAGTGGCCACCGTCCTGATCGCGACACAGGCGCCGATCGCTTTCGATCCGTATGCGGATAATAAGGCAACGGGCGCCTTTATCCTCATCGACCGCATCTCGAACCTGACGCTGGGCGCGGGTATGGTCGATCACGCGCTGCGCCGGGCGACCAATGTCCACTGGCAGGCGCTGGAGGTCTCCAAGGCCGCCCGCGCAGGCATCAAGCGTCAGAAACCGGCGGTCCTGTGGTTTACCGGCCTGTCGGGTGCGGGTAAGTCGACCATCGCCAATCTGGTCGAAAAGAAGCTGCTCAGCCTCGGCTATCACACGACCCTGCTCGATGGCGATAATGTTCGCCATGGACTGAACAAGGATCTGGGCTTCTCCGACGCCGACCGCGTGGAAAATATCCGCCGCGTCGCCGAGGTGTCGAAGCTGATGACCGAAGCCGGTCTGATCACGCTGGTCTCGTTCATCTCGCCGTTCCGCGCCGAGCGCCGTCTGGCGCGCGAGCTGCTGGAAGCCGGTGAATTCGTCGAAATCCACGTAGCGACGCCGCTTGAGGTGGCCGAGGCACGGGACGTCAAGGGTCTGTACAAAAAGGCGCGGGCGGGGGAAATCCCGAACTTCACCGGCATCGACAGCCCGTATGAGGCTCCGGAAAACCCGGAAATCGTCGTGGCCGCGAACGGTGAGGCACCGGACGTGGCGGCGGAGCGTATTTTTGCCTGGCTGTACGAAGAAGGTTACCTGCCGGCCGAGCCGACCTACGTCATTTAAGGGTTGCAATTCGGTGGCGGCAGGACCACTTCACAGCAGATGTGAGCGGCTTGAAGTGCCAGGCATAATGGACTAGACCCGGTTTGATCCGGAGTATCTGCCATGCAAGCCAATTCTGTTGTTGAACTGAAATCCGCCAAGTTCGGTAATCACCTGCCGATCTCGGTCATCGCCGGTCCGTGCCAGCTGGAAAGCCGCGATCATGCGCTCGAGGTTGCCTCGGCGCTCAAGGAGATTTCCGAACGTCTCGGCTTCGGCTTGATCTTCAAGACTTCGTTCGACAAGGCTAACCGCACTTCGGTCAATGCCCAGCGCGGTATCGGCCTGAAGGACGCCCTGCCGATCTTCAGTGAAATCCGTGAAACGCTCGGCCTTGCCGTCCTGACCGACGTGCACGATGCCCATCAGTGTGCCCCGGTCGCCGAAGCGGTCGATGTGCTGCAAATCCCGGCCTTCCTCTGCCGTCAGACTGACCTGCTGCTGGCCGCCGCCGCGACGGGCCGCGCCATCAATGTCAAGAAGGGGCAGTTCCTCGCGCCCTGGGACATGAAGAACGTGCTCGACAAGATCGTCAACGGTGGCGAAAATCCCAATGTCCTGCTCTGCGACCGTGGCACCAGCTTTGGCTACAACACGCTGGTTTCCGACTTCCGCGGTCTGCCGATCATGGCCTCGACCGGTGCGCCGGTGATCTTCGACGCCACCCATTCGGTGCAGCAACCCGGCGGTCTGGGCGGGTCTTCGGGCGGGCAACGCGAATTCGTGCCGGTGCTGTCGCGGGCGGCTGTCGCTGTGGGGGTGGCGGGTCTGTTCATCGAGACCCATCCTGACCCTGATCATGCGCCGTCCGATGGCCCGAACATGGTCCCGCTGGCCTCGTTCGAAGGTCTGATGCGCGACCTGATGGCGCTCGATCAGGTCGCCAAGGCCATTACGGCGCGCGCCTGATGAAGCCGATCATCCTCATTCCGGCGCGCATGGCCTCGACCCGGCTGCCGAACAAGCCGGTGGCGGATATCAATGGTGAACCGATGATCGTCGCCGTCTGGCGGCGGGCGGTCGAGGCCGAGGTCGCGCCGGTATGGGTCGCGACCGACACGGCGGAAATCGCCGAAGCCATTCGCGCGGTCGGCGGCAATGCGGTGATGACCCGCGCCGATCACCCGTCGGGTTCGGACCGGATTTACGAAGCCATCACGCTGATCGATCCGGATGCGGAATATGATGCGCTGCTCAACGTGCAGGGCGACCTGCCGACGGTGACGCCGGAGACGATCCGCGCGATTCTGTCCCCGCTGGAAACGCCGGAAGTCGATGTGTCGACCGCCGTGGCCCTGATCCATTCCGAAGAGGAGCGCAACGCCTCGTCGGTGGTCAAGATGGTCGGCACGCCGCTGGGGGAGCGCCGTTTCCGGGCGCTTTATTTCACGCGCGCCACCGCGCCGTGGGGCGAAGGGCCGCTCTATCATCATATCGGACTTTACGGCTGGCGGCGGTCGGCGCTGGAGCGCTTCGTCAAGCTGCCGCCGTCACCGTTGGAACTACGTGAAAAGCTGGAACAACTACGGGCCCTCGAAGCGGGTATGCGTATCGACGCCATGCAGGTCGATGAGGTGCCGCTGGGGGTTGATACGGCCGCCGATCTCGATCGGGCGCGCCAGATGCTGGCGCGAGGATAGGTCCCCATGCCGCTTGAAACCGCTTTGGATGCCACCTCGGCCCTGCAGGCCGCCCAGCAGACCATCGAAATCGAAACCCAGGGCCTGATGGCGTTGCGCGAGGCGCTGGATGGTGAACTGGGCCGGGTGTTCGAGCGCACGGTAGATGCGATTCTCAACGCTCAGACCAATCGCGGTCGGGTCATTGTCACGGGCATGGGCAAGTCGGGCCATATCGGTCGCAAGATCGCGGCCACCCTGGCCTCGACCGGTGTCACCTCGCACTTCGTGCATCCGGCCGAAGCCAGTCATGGCGATCTGGGCATGGTCGGCGAAGACGATGTGGTGCTGGCCCTGTCATGGTCGGGCGAGGCCCCGGAACTGGCCGATATCATCGCCTATACGCGTCGGTTTAATGTGCCGCTGATCGCCATTACGGCGGGCGCTAAAAGCGCACTGGGATCCGCTGCCGATATGCCGCTGGTCCTGCCGAAGATGCCCGAGGCCTGTCCGAACGGTCTGGCGCCGACGACCTCGACGACGATGCAACTGGCCATGGGCGATGCGCTGGCCGTGGCGTTGCTCTCGTTGCGTGGGTTTACGGCGCAGGATTTCCGCCAGTATCACCCCGGTGGCAAGCTGGGCGCGCGCCTGCTCAAGGTGCGCGACCTGATGCACGGCGGCGAGGCCATGCCGCTGGTGGCCGAAACGGTTTTGCTGTCGCAGGCCATTGTTGAAATGTCCTCCAAACGCTACGGCATGACGGGTGTTCAGGATGCCGCCGGGCGGTTAATTGGTATACTGACGGACGGCGATCTGCGCCGGGCGTTCCGCGAAGGCTTTGCTGACCGGCCGGTTGCCGAAGTGATGACGCGGTCGCCGCGTGTGACCACGCCCGACACGCTGGCGTCGCAACTGCTGGCGGAAATGAACGCCCGAAGCATTACCGGTATGTTCGTCGTTGAGGCGGAGCGCCCTGTCGGGGTCGTGCACCTGCACGAAATCCTGCGGGCCGGGGTGGCCTAGAACAGATTTTCTCGCGTCCATGCGTTGTGAAGTGAGGCAATAGCTGCGCGTCCGCGCGCGCCCAGCGCCTGTCGTTCCCCGGCATTTTCGCACAGTTGTTTCAACGCCTGAGCGGCGGCAGCGATGTCCGGCTCGGCCCATTGCGCATGCGAGCCATTATAGCGCGCATTGGCCGGAATGAGGTGAAAGGGGATCAGCCACGCGCTCTTCTCATCCATAAATTCCATATTTCCCGACCAGCCGGTGGCGACGACTGGTATGCCGACGGCCATCGCTTCAGCCAGAGGCAGGCCAAATCCTTCACCTCGATGAAGGGAGATCAGAATATTTGTACGTGCGATAAGAGCGGCAGTGTCAGCATCACTCAGGGTTTCGCACTGGAATATAATATCGCGGCGTCCTTGCGCCAGATTGTGCAGCGTCTGAAAGCCAGGGTGTCCTTCGGCCCCGCTATAGGTCTTGACCCGAAGTCGGGCGGAGGTCAGCTCCGGAAAGGCCATTCGCCACGCCCTGATGACGGCTTCCGGGTTTTTACGCTCGGTATCACTGCGGGGATCGAAAAGCGTCAGAACGGTTACGGCAGTATTTTCGGAGCGCATCGGCTCCGCTACCGGTACGGGAGGGGGCATGACCCTGAGTTTCGAGATTTGATTGTGCATTCCGGCTCGCTCGAAAGCTCTGACGAAAGCGTTTTGCACAAACCCACTCAGTACCCAGATTTCATGAAACCATTGCGCGGCGTCAAGCCAGTTCGCCGGGGCGAGATCGCTTTCCCACGCCCAGTAGGCGATGCGGTACATCTGCGACCATTGCGCAGGGTCGTGGGCCATCAGGGCGATACGAGCTTCCGGCGGGTTTGCCTGGATGATCCATACTGACGCACTGTCCGCAAACGCCTCTGGTGACCTTGTTAGGAGCCGGCGATGTAGGGGCCGGAGGTCTTCGCGGACGACGCCGTAACCGGCGCCTTCAAGCGCTCCGACGGTCAGATGCGCGGCGCGCCCGAGGCCCAGAGCTTCTCCGAAAAAGCCGGTCACGCGGATGGTATGAGCGTCCGGGCGGACACGTGCTTCGGCTTTCGTCCATTGCTGTGCGGCGTGTTTGAGTCGCGCCTTCAGCAGCGTGCGATGAATAGGGGTAAGTAATGCGGAGACGAAGGGTTGCATGATGCCTCAGCATACAGAGCCCGCCCGGCGGCTGCAAACGCCATTCTAACCACAGGCGGCAGGCCTGAATTTCTTACATTTTGGCTTGCGCCGACGGAATTAAGCGTTAGATCAGAATGGCTTGAGAAGGAATCGTCGTTCCGATCAGACTTTTTGTCGCGATAGTGTTGCCAAAAACCGCTTACACTTTTTGGCATATCGCTCTAACGTCGCCGCGCAATAGTTCAGGAGGCGCTTTGTGTCACATCCGAAGGTTCGTAAGGCTGTAATTCCGGTGGCCGGTTTCGGCACCCGCGTACTTCCGGGAACCAAAGTCATACCCAAAGAACTGCTCAATATCGTCGACCGCCCGATCCTGTCCTATATCGTTTCCGAAGCCCGCGCGGCGGGCATCGAACATTTCGTCTTCGTGACGGGGCGGCAAAAAGGGGCGATCGAAGACTATTTCGACCATCAGTTCGAACTGGAGGCACAACTGGCGGCCAAAGGCAAGCATGCCCTTCTCGAACAACTGCTCGATGAATTGCCGAAGTCCGGGGAAATGAGCTTTGTCCGTCAGATGCAGCCTTTGGGGTTGGGCCACGCTGTAAACTGCGCCCGCGACATCATCGGCAATGAGCCGTTCGCCGTGCTCCTGCCCGATATGGTGATGGACGCGCCGTCGCCCGCCCTGTCTCAGGCCATCGAAGCCTATGACCGTGTCGGCGGCAATATCATTCTGGTCGAGGCGGTGCCCGAATCGGAAACCCACAAATACGGAGTTGTGGCCATCGATGGCGGCGCAGGTAATCTGAACCGCATGACAGGTATGGTGGAGAAACCAGCTCCCGGCACAGCTCCGTCCAACCTGATCGTCTCGGGCCGTTATATCCTTCAGCCGGAGGTGTTTACCCTGCTATCGACTCAGACGCCCGGTGCCGGCGGCGAGATACAACTGACCGATTCCATGGCCAAGCTGATGGAAACCCAGAGCTTCCACGCCCTGCGTTACGAAGGCGAGACCTATGATTGCGGTGACAAGATTGGTCTGTTAAAAGCCAATGTCGCCATGGCCCTTAAACGGCCCGACCTCAATCACGCCGCGCGTGCGGCATTGAGTCCTTATTTTGCTTGATAGATACCCCATTATTTTACGGATAGATTTTCATGACCGTGCTTTTGCCCCGTACCGATCTGGTGCCTAATACGTTCGAATTTGAAACCGAAGCCTTCGTCAAGACGACGGGGTTCCGCGAATACGACGCCCGCTGGATTTTCGGTAAGGAAATCAACCTCCTCGGCATTCAGGCCCTGGGTCTCGGCCTCGGCAGCTATATCCACGAACGCGGTGTCAAGCCGCGTATCGTTGTCGGTCACGACTATCGTTCCTATTCGATCAATATCAAGAATGCTCTGATCATCGGTCTAATTCAGGCTGGTTGCGAAGTGCTCGATATCGGCCTGTGTCTGTCGCCGATCGCCTATTTCGCGCAGTTCGACCTCGATGCGCCGTGCGTGGCTATGGTCACGGCCTCGCACAACGAGAATGGCTGGACTGGCGTCAAGATGGGCTGTCAGGCCCCGCTGACCTTCGGACCGGACGAAATCGGCCGCATGAAGGAAATCATCATGGCGGGCGCGGGTGTCGAGCGTCCCGGCGGCTCGTTGAAGCTGGTACAGGGCGTGCAGGACCGCTATCAGGCCGACGTCGCTTCGAAAGCGCAGCTCAAGCGCAAGCTCAAGGTCATCTGCGCCTGCGGCAACGGTACGGCAGGGGCCTTTGCCCCGCAAGCCCTGCGCGCCATGGGCGCGGAAGTGATCGAGATGGATACCGTTCTCGACAGCACCTTCCCGAAATATAATCCGAACCCGGAAGACCATCACATGCTGATGGAAATGGCCAAGGCCGTGAAGGAATATGGTGCTGATCTGGCGCTCGGTTTCGATGGCGACGGTGATCGCTGTGGCGTGGTCGACAACACCGGCGAGGAAATCTTCGCCGACAAGATCGGCCTGATGCTGGCGCGCGACCTGTCGGCCTTGCACAAGGACGCGACCTTCGTCGTCGACGTGAAATCGACTGGCCTGTACAAGACCGACGAGGTGCTCAAGGCCAATGGTGCACAGACCGTCTACTGGAAGACCGGCCACTCCTATATCAAGCGGAAGACATCGGAACTGAAGGCTCTGGCCGGGTTCGAAAAGTCGGGCCACTTCTTCTTCAATAGCCCGATTGGCCTCGGCTACGACGACGGCATCGTCGCCGCGGCTGCGGTTCTGGCGATGCTCGACCGCAACCCGGATAAATCGCTCAGCGAATTGAAAGAAGCCCTGCCGGTCGCCTATACCTCGCTGACCATGTCGCCGCATTGTGGCGACGAGGTGAAGTATCAGGTGCTGGAAAAGATCGTCCAGGAATATGTCGATCTGTACGCCGCCGGTGGCGAAATCCTCGGTCGCAAGATCGTCGAGGTCATCACGGTCAATGGCGCGCGCGTCCACCTCGAGGATGGGTCGTGGGTGCTGGTCCGCGCCTCGTCGAATAAGCCTGAGCTTGTCGTCGTGGTTGAAAGTCTCAACTCTGCCGACGACATGCGCGACCTCTTCCGCAAAGAAGTGAAACCGCGTCTGGCCGCCCATCCGGAAGTCGGCAGTTATAATCAGGAAATCTGAGGCGACACCGCAGCAACGGCGTGAGGCGGCAAGAGTTTGATTGTCGAGGGAAGAATGCGGCCTGACGTTGTCGTATTCATCCCGTCGCAGGCCAGATTGCGCCTGACCTGCTCCCCGAAAATCTAGGCCATTCAAAGCTGGAATTTTCCATTTAAAGTCCCTTGAGCGGGACGAGGAGAATTTCATGAAGAAGTCGAAGTTCACGGAATCGCAGATCGCTTTCGTGCTGAAGCAAGCCGACAATGGCGTAGCGGTGGCAGAAGTCTGCCGGAAGGCAGGCATTTCGGATGCAACGTTTTACAACTAGCGGAAAAAGTACGCCGGTTTGATGCCGTCGGAGATGAAGCGGTTACGCCAGCTTGAGGAGGAGAACGCCAAGCTCAAGCGGATCGTTGCCGATCTCTCGCTCGACAAGGCAATGCTTCAGGACGTCCTGTCAAAAAAAGCTCTGAAGCCTGCCGCGCGGCGTGAGTTGGTCGATAAGCTGATCCGGGCGTGGGAGGTGTCGGTGCGCCGGGCCTGCCGGGTTCTACGGGTTGATCGACCGCTGATCCAATACAAGCCTCGTCGTGTCGAGCAGGCAGACCTCAAACAACGCATCAAGCAGATCGTCGAAACGCGGGTGCGATACGGTTACCGTCGCATCCACGTCCTCCTCGTTCGTGAAGGCTGGGCGGTGAACCCGAAACGGATATACCGTCTTTACAAAGAGTTAGGCCTTCAGTTGCGGCTAAAGACGCCACGCCGGCGGGTCAAGGCCAAGCCGCGGGACGACCGTTGCGAGGCTGTGGCCCACAACGAAACCTGGGCGATGGACTTCGTACACGACCAGCTCTGCACCGGCAGAAAGCTGCGCATTCTTACGGTCGTGGACACCTTCTCCCGGTTCTCGCCGGCGATTGATCCGCGCTACAGCTATCGCGGCGTGGACGTCGTCCAGACGCTGGAACGGGTCTGTAAGACGGTCGGCTATCCCAGGACCATCCGCGTCGACCAGGGCTCGGAGTTCATCTCCCGTGATCTCGATCTATGGGCTTATCAGAAGGGCGTGACCCTCGACTTCTCGCGGCCTGGAAAGCCGACCGACAATGCCTTCATCGAAAGCTTTAACGGCAAGTTCCGGGCGGAGTGTCTGAACGCACACTGGTTCATGAGTCTTGACGACGCGAGAGAAAAGATGGAGGCTTGGCGTAGAGACTACAATGAGGTTCGCCCTCACAGCGCCATCGGCAACAAACCCCCGATATCGCTCATATCCGGCTCAGCCGTCCCCGCGGCGCCATGAGCCTTAACCCGGCAAAATTCGAGCACCGGGTGGCCAAGAAACGGGGAGCACGTCAAAAGGCGAACGGACTCTGCAAATTGCTGGCCGGAATTCAGGGGGCTGGGTCAAACCGACCAAGTCAGACCGGTTGTCATGCACGATTGCATTGACCACCCGACGACACCGCGCGAAAGGTCGATGATCGTAGAGTAATCAGCGGGATCTATTGTGCCTTGGGGCAGACTCAGCGTGGCGAATTAACCACCAAAATCCATATCGCGGCGATGCCAATGGCATACCCATACGACCAAAATGACGAGGCGTCCGTCAAGCTCGCCTCAACCAAAATCTGGATGCCCTTTATGAGCCGGCGACCTAAAGGTCATCCCTTCTTAGCTCTTGTAACTTCTTGGCTGCCGCAGCGGCCAATTTGACGTCCTGCGCCCGCGAAATCGGGGCGACCACAATACCTGACGGCGTAGACACGACCATAATATCGTCAAGCCCGATGATCGCCACCGGAGGCCCTTCGGCACGCACCAGACAATTGTGGGCATCAATGAGAATTGCATTGCCCTGCGCATGATTACCGACGCCGTCCTTAGCCCCAAGCCGCCAAAGTTCCGCAAACCCGCCCACATCAGCCCAGCCAATATCGCACGGAGAGGTGGCGGCGCGGTTGGTGCGCTCCATGATTGCATAGTCAACTGAAATCGAAGGACATTCAGCAAAGCTTTCTGGGTCCAGCAGTCGTGTCACTTCATTTACGGCCGCATGTTTTAGCGCTTTGCGCGAGGCATCCAGAACCTTGGGTTCATGCGCCGCAAGCTCTTCAAGCATAACCTTGGGGGAAAACAGGAAGATACCCGCATTCCAGTCATACCCCCCTTGAGCCAGATAGGCTGTAGCCGTCTCCAAATCAGGCTTCTCAAGGAAGCGTTTGACCGCATAGACGCCGTCTCCGATTGGCTCACCCCGCTGAATATATCCGAAGCCGGTTTCAGGTCCGGTAGGGGTAATACCAAAGGTAATAATGTTGTCGAGGCCAGCCTCTGATGCGCCTTGAAGTGCCGCTTTAAAAGCGTCGGGCTTTGAAATGACATGGTCCGCAGGAACCAAAAGCACGAGAGCGTCGGGCGCCAGTTCATCTCCGAGAAGAGCGGCGACGGCAGCTACGGCCGCCGTATTTTTAGCGAACGGCTCCAGCACCACGGCCTGGGGCGACAAGCCCACGGCATCCAACTGAGCCTTGGCCAGAGGTTGATGTGTCAAGCCACAGATCACAACCGGTTTGAGAAACTCATTGCCGGACAGCCGGATGGCGGTTTCCTGAATCATTGTGTGTTGAGTAGCCAGGGCATGAAATTGCTTTGGTTGCTCCGGTGTCGACAGGGGCCAAAGACGTGTACCCGACCCTCCAGACATTATAACCGGTAGAATTTTCATCTAATAAATCCTCGAAAACACCCGACCGAAATCGAGAAGTTTTAAATTTTTGAAACAATTATGTTAGGCTTAACTCCGGTGCGGTTCCGATCGCCCGATGAAAGCGCAACATCTTGACCATAAGATCAACTCGTTTGTTCTTAATATATATTCGCACTATGACACGCCCGGCAATTCAATTCACCGTCGAGTTCAGGTAAGCATCCATTCCAATGTTCTTTCGAAAGGGTAATCGTCAAATTGACCGATCTCTTTCCTGAACTTTTCAGGATTGCCCGCCAGCAGCTTGATCTCATTTTGACGAACGAAAGCCGGGTTCACTTTGACCTCCATGCGGTGGCCGGTGATCTGCGCACACGTGTCAATGATATATTCAAGGCTATAAGGCCGCCCGGAACAGATATTATATATTTGCCCGGCGGCTGCCGACGTCTCGATCAATGCTCGGAGGGCTTGTGTCACCATGCGAACGTCCGAAAAATCGCGCGCCACATCCGTGTTACCTAGTTCAATGAAGGACGAGCGCGCACGGAAATGCTCGACGATCTTAGGTACGAGGAACCTCGTTGACTGCCCCACGCCAGTATAGTTGAACGGTCGGGCGATCACGATGTTCAATATGTCCTGAAACTGCCTAGCCATATATTCCATGGCGACTTTGCTTACTGCATAGTCATTGGCTGGATTCACCGCGTCAGTTTCAGACAGAAACCCCATGTCGGAATTGCCATATATATTTGCGGAACTCGTCAGCAGAACCGACTGGGGTTTATCCGGCAGTGCAGCTAAAGCACTCAGCAGGTTACGCGTGCCCATAATGTTCGTGTCATAGATTTCGCCGACATTGCCATGACCTACAAACGATATAGCGGCCAAGTGGATGACGTGTGTCGGGCGTATCTGCTCCGTCAGACGTTTCAATCCGTCGGCGTCCAGCAGATTGATCTGAAAGACCTTCGTTACACCGGCCAGTTCGATAGGCGTCGATGATGTCAGGCCGACAATTTCGTAGCCGTGTGCCGCTAAATCCGCCGACACGTACGAGCCTGCAAATCCACCGATGCCCGTGACCAGAACGCGTTTTGACAAGAAAGTACCCTCTCGCAAATCGGAGCACGTCT
Organism: Asticcacaulis aquaticus; assembly: GCF_028550415.1. Taxonomy (GTDB): domain Bacteria; phylum Pseudomonadota; class Alphaproteobacteria; order Caulobacterales; family Caulobacteraceae; genus Asticcacaulis; species Asticcacaulis aquaticus. The sequence goes on along the minus strand of NZ_JAQQKX010000004.1, from coordinate 24,657 downwards.
CGATCTGATGGATCGAAACGCGCCCCAATTTCAATTAAGATCATTGCTCGCCAAATATTATGCGTTTGGCGCTTATTTTCGAATCTTGCGTCTTAGTAAGACGTGCCCTTTTCGTTGCGGCGCAGGTCAGCCTGCACCATCATGGCACACAAGTCTTCGAGGCTTGTTTTCGGTTCCCAGCCAAGCTTCGCCTTGGCCTTAGCCGGATCGCCGATCAAAAGATCGACTTCGGCCGGACGGTAAAATTTGGGATTAACGCGCACCAAAACTTTTCCGGTGTTTGGGTCAATTCCAACTTCGTTTTCGTCCTTCCCCTTGTATTCGATCTCAAAACCGGCTGCCTTGGCCGCCAGAGTAACAAAGTCACGTACCGTTTCGGTACGGTTCGTTGCCAGAACATAGGTATCCGGCTCATCGACCTGCAGCATACGCCACATGCCTTCAACATACTCTTTGGCGAAACCCCAATCGCGTTTAGCGTCGAGATTGCCAAGTTCGAGCACATCGAGGAGACCCAGCTTGATCTTAGCGAAGCTGTCGGTGATCTTACGCGTCACGAATTCACGGCCCCGCAACGGCGACTCGTGGTTGAACAGAATGCCGCTCGAGGCGAAAATGTCGTAGCTTTCACGATAATTGACAGTCATCCAGTGGGCGTACAACTTGGCGACACCATAGGGGCTGCGCGGATAGAACGGCGTGCTTTCGGACTGTGGGACCGCCTGAACAAGCCCGAACATTTCAGACGTCGACGCCTGATAATACCGTATCTTGGGGTTGACGATACGGATTGCCTCAAGAAGGTTGACCGGGCCAACCCCTGTAATTTCTGCCGTTGTGATGGGTTGATCGAACGACACACCGACGAAGCTTTGAGCCGCGAGGTTATAGATTTCACTGACACCGACATTCTGCATCAGGCGAATGCTGGACGACATATCCGTCAGATCGTGCTCGACGAGATGTAAATTGGGATGCTTGTCGATACCCAGCTCTTCGATCCGCCAGAAATTAACGGAACTGGTCCGGCGATAGGTTCCGTAAACCCTGTATCCCTTTTCAAGCAAAAGTTGCGCCAAATAGGCACCGTCTTGCCCACCAACACCTGTAATAATGGCTGTCTTCACAAACCCCTCCAATTTAGGATCAAAATTTAAATCTTACGGAAAATTCTGTCGCAATAGGTCAAAATCTAACAAACCGCTGAACTGATGACTTTGGTATACACCTTGCTCAGAACAGTCAACTCGTTCCGAACCTAGCTATCGCTAGGCATTTAGCACGTGCCGAAAATACTGCACGGTTTCCTTCAGGCCGTCATCCAGAAGCACTTTCGGCCTCCAGTCCAGTTCCGAATTAGCAAGCGAAATATCCGGCTTCCGCTGCTTCGGGTCGTCCTGCGGCAGCGGCATATAGACGATTTTCGATGCGCCTCCGACCTGTTTGAGTACTTTCTCTGCCAATTCCAACATCGTAAATTCGCCCGGATTTCCAATATTAACCGGGCCTGTAAACCCTTCGCGACTATTCATCAGACGCTCCATGCCATCGAGCAAATCGTCGTAATAACAGAAACTGCGGGTCTGGCTGCCATCTCCGTAGATAGTGATATCTTCACCCTTGAGGGCCTGGACGATGAAATTACTAACCACGCGGCCATCGTTGGGATTCATACGAGGACCATAGGTATTGAATATGCGCATAACCTTGATGTCCAGGCCATGCTGACGCTTGTAGTCGAAGAATAGGGTTTCCGCACAACGCTTACCCTCGTCATAGCAACTGCGTATCCCAATCGGATTGACGCGACCCCAATATTCTTCGGGTTGGGGGTGGACCTCCGGATCGCCATAAACTTCCGATGTTGATGCCTGAAGGATGCGGGCCTTCACGCGTTTGGCAAGCCCCAGCATGTTGATGGCGCCAATGACGCTGGTCTTGGTCGTCTGGACCGGATCGAATTGATAATGCACCGGTGAAGCGGGGCACGCCAGATTATATATCTGATCAACTTCCACATAAAGCGGGAAGGTGACATCATGCCGCATCATCTCAAAACGTTTGTGACCGATCAGATGCTCGATATTCGCCCGGGCACCCGTGAAATAATTGTCAACACAGAGAATCTCATTCCCGCTGGCAAGCAGACGATCGCACAGATGCGACCCCAAAAAACCGGCACCGCCCGTAATTAAAATTCTCTTCATGGCATTCCACGCGAACCAAACCGCCAGAACCGGCAATTTGGGTTGTTACTAGGAGGCCCGGCGAACGCCGTCAACGAAATTGATCATCCACATTTTCGAGGTCGAAAATTTTTGACGGACTTTTTGTTGCCCGTGCCGTAGTTGCATGATATCCGGAACGCCATCCTCGCAACGTTGGCGTGAATTGCAATTTGTTTCGAACCGTAGAACGCCCAATTGAGGACACTTTATAAATCCAACATAATAGACATTTGAATGTCAAACTCATCGCGCCACTGGCCGAAGGGTATCAATCAACCTCTTATGCTTCAGATGATAGCATCGCTTAAACAGCACGATGCCATGGTAAATTCTCAATGAACACGAAACAAGCTTCTGCGCATAAATTTGTTACAGTTTATGAATCCAGTCCGTCACCAGCGCCGGCTCAGATTGTAGATTTTCCAGGTATGTTTAATCTGGCTCATATCGCTAGTGTAAATGGCGCGCAGGAACTTATTGGCCCGCTGGGCTGCACCTTCTATGAAAACGCGAGTGTTTTAGGCTTTAATCTAACCAGCTTTGAGGGTGAATTTGTAACCGACGGCACTCATATCTCGGATGTGGGTATCGAATGGGGGCAGCGCGCTAACATTACCCCGGACTCGTTTCGTGACAATACACGTACATTCACACGCGGCGCTTTGAATTTTGTCGGCCCCGGTCATGGCGTTTACGGACATTGGCTGGTTGACTTTCTACCTCGGCTGGAACTTGCCCGACAAGCCCTAGGTCCCAATTACGATAACCGGCTCATTCCGATGCCTTATGATACGCCCAAGTGGTACATCGCCCTTGCGGTAAAATACTTCGGCCTGCCGGAGGAAAACGTCGTTCTTTTCGACCCGCATACGGAACGCCTTACGTTTCCGGACGTGGCCTATCCAAACCATATGCACTCGGCCGATTATCATTTTAACAAGGCAGCCTACGCGTCTTTCGTAGAAAAGTTCCTAGACGCTCACGACATCGTTCCGACCATTGCCAGCGGTCGAAAAATCTGCATTTCGCGGAAACATTTCGAAGGCCTGGCCAGTGGCGTGCCACGCCTGTTTGTTGGAAGGCAAACCTTTGAGGCCCTTGCCATTGAAAAAGGGTTTGAGGTCATTTATCCGGAGACGCTCGATTTTGCGGAACAAATTGCTCTGTTTGCCTCCGCTAAATGTATCGTCGGGGAGTATGGATCAGGCTTGCACAATTCGATATTTTCGGCGCCCGGAGCGACCGTCGGCTGTATCAGTATGTCCAATTCGATCCAGTGTCGCCTAGCTGCGGTCAGAGATCAGAAAATTTCGGTACTGATGCCTGAAGTGCAATCAACCAACGAAAAAGGCGTTTTCGTGTACGATTGCAAACCTGAGAGCATTGCCTCGTTCCTTGACGCTGTAGCGGTTTGATAGCAAAATCCACCAACCTTTATTCGTTTCAATGCAATTCAGATTAAGAAATTAATATGTTTACCAAAGCAATAAATGATTTTCGCGGCGGAATTAAACTTTCTCATGTCTGGTCATATCAGGCCTATCATGAAGTTTCCGCAAAATATAAGCGAACTATATTCGGTTCATTGTGGATTGTGGGATCGATGGTTTTCCTGTCGGTAGCGTTCGCAATTGTTTCAAGCGCCATTTTTCATCAGGATGTCAAACAAATTCTACCGTACATAATGGGCGGCCTAACCGCTTTTACGCTGATAAGTTTTATCCTGACTGAAGCGCCTGAACTTTTTATGTCAAATAGCGGCATAATTAGCAATCACGCCTATCCTTTTAGCTATTATATATTAGAAGCTGTGCTGAAGTGCTTTATTGTTTTTGCTCACAATATAATTGTTTTTGAAATTATCCAAGCTCTATGCACAGGGCTCCCTGTGCCTCATTGGTCAATACTGATTGCCCTGCCCCTTGTTTATGTCAATATGCTTACCTGGGGCACTTTGGTTGCTATGATATCAGCCCGATATCGTGACATGCGCTATTTGCTGCCCTATCTGAACACGGTGGTCATGTTCATGACGCCTTTGATGTTCCGTGCCGACAGCATCTCCCCTTCAAAAAGATTATTGATTGATCTAAATCCCTTTTATCCGTTTATCGAAATGCTTCGCTCTCCCCTCATGGGGCAGCCGATGGCGTTACAATACTGGTACTCTGCCGCAGGGATAACGGTCCTCGGCATCTTGGTATGGCTTATTTTCTTTAATGCTTTCCGCAATCGTATCGCATTCTGGATTTAGTGTTTAGGATCTAATTTCAATGACAAATATTGTTGAGCTAAACGGTGTAGGTTTAGAATATCCGATATATTCCATTAAGGCGCAGTCCTTACGTAATGCAGTCGTCAACATGGCCGTTGGCGGTAAACTGTTGAAAAACGGACAGGATCTTATCTTTATTAAGGCACTGGATAACATCAATTTCACGCTGCAGGAAGGCGACCGCCTTGGCATACTGGGCCACAATGGTGCCGGAAAGACGACGTTGCTAAAAGTCCTTGCTGGCGTTTATGAGCCCACACGTGGCCGGATATCCGTTAACGGACGGATATCCTCCATGATCGACATCCATCTTGGCGTCGATCCGAATATAACCGGGACTGAAAATATCATAAACATGGCGCGGCGTCGCGGTTTTACGACGCGTCAAATTCAGGCCCGGATCCCGGAAATTGTCGAGTTTTCCGAATTGGGCAGCTTCATAGATCTGCCATTCAAGACCTATTCCGCGGGCATGTGTGCACGACTGGTTTTTGCTGTGGCGACCTGTTTTGAGCCTGACATTCTGTTGTTGGACGAGTGGGTCGGCGCGGGCGACGCCGGCTTCTTCGAAAAAGCCGAAGCCAAGATGAACGACATCCTATCGAAATCACGCGTTATGATTCTGGCAACCCACAGCCGCGATCTGGTTCAGCGCGTTTGCAATAAGGTATTGGTGCTCAATTCTTCCAACCAAATCTACTTTGGTGATTGCAGTGGCTGGGATTTCGCAAACCAACGCATTATCGAAAACGTCTGATCATGGCAGCTTGGTTGGCTGTCCTTCAGGATGCCCAGAAACTTCAAGATTCAGGCCTCCCGGGCGAAGCGAGTTCACTTTACCGTACCGGCCTTGAAACCTATGCAGACGATCCGATTGCGGTACAGTGGCTGACCTTCAATCTGATGATGAGTGAAAGCGCATTTTCCGGTGCCAAATCAGCTCAGGTTTATCTTCCGTCTATTCTGGAATCCAGCCTGTCCTGGAAGGCCAAGCTGTACGCAATAGAATTGGCGCTGGCATCCGCGGACATATCGGATGATAATTCTGGTCTTTATGCCGCTGTCTGCAAGGCTGCGGAGGCCTATTCACGGGCCCAACTGACGCCCGACGATTTCAATCTGATGTCATGTCAGGCCATAGTGAGGCAGCTCACCCGCCTTTATGGCCAGGATGGCCTGCATCAGCTTTTTCTAAGCATTGACAATGAAGATCGTTTCGACTGTATCGGCAGCCATCCCTCGCGCCCGGCATCGCTGAAGCCCCCGACGCAATCCAATCGCTTGCCTCAGGTCCTGCAACGCAGCCTTGAAAACCAGCCGCCGCCGGAACGCGCTTTAGGCCTTCGTCATGTCGGCCCAGCGTTTGTCCTGAAGCTAGGTGACAATACGGTTTTATTTGACAAGAAGGGGCAGGTACTCGACACGCCCTACGGCAGCTTGCCCGCTTTTTTGAAAATAGCACTTACCGGCGTATTTAAAACATTGGTGCCAGGCCCCTCCTCCGTCTCCGGAACGACCCTGTTCATCGGTGATTACTTTTCCCAAGCTCTGAATTATTGCCATTGGGTTTCGGACGGCCTGCCCCGCATCATTGTCGCCCATACTCAGGGCCTTAATCCCGACAATATACTGGGGGCGTTCGAAATCACCGAAAACTTCCAGGTTGAGACAATAGATCGGCTGCTTCAGCCGCATCAAACCTACATTAGCGTGCAAGCGACTGATGGCCTTATGGCTATAGACGACCTGTTTTATGCCGACAATCACAGCCTGAAGCATGTTCACCACCCGCTCTATGGGGGAGATCTGATTCTGGTGCAGGCGCTGCGTCAGGCATTGACCAAAGATCTCCCCGCCCCCAAGATACGCCGTCGCCTGTATGTCCCGCGCCGTCATACTCGCGTGGTATTGAATGATGACGCTGTGAGGGCCTGCCTGACGCCTTATGGTTTCGAAATCGTCGATACAGATCAATTGTCTTTTGCCGAACAGGTAGAAATTTTTTCTGCTGCGGAGGCTGTCGTCGCGCCTCATGGCGCTGCCTTGACCAACCTCATTTTCGCAAGGCCAAATTGCAAGGTACTGGAGTTTTTCCCGCCCTTCGGAGGGTCGGCCAGCTTCTACTACATCGCCCACGCCCTGGGGTTCGACTACGCCTGCACCATTGACGACACAAGTCAAGGCCCCCACCGAGACGTTGGCGAAGGCATTATCAGCAACACTGCCGGCATTGAGGTTGATGTTGATTTTGTTCGCCGTTGGCTTGATATATTACCAGACATATCCGCAAGCCATTAGGGGTGGTATTGAGGAACGTCTGATTGCGGCATATTTGTTATATGAAATTCTTGCCTATGGATTTATATGGTCGTGTGTTCATATTATCTTTCGGCCTCGTAAAATGGGAAAGTGATGAAATTTCAGAATTTTAAAGTCATCGGCCCCGCCCTCATTCAACCCAAATTGATCGGCGATGACCGCGGCTATTTCATGGAAGCCTTTAAGGACGGATGGTTTCGTGAAAATATAGATGATGTAACCTTCGTTCAGGACAATCAGTCCATGTCAGCTCAGGTTGGCACCATCCGCGGCCTGCACTATCAGACGGCACCTTTCGGACAGGGCAAACTGGTTCGGTGCCTGAAGGGCGCCATCTTCGATGTAGCTGTTGATATCCGGAAGGGATCGGCGACGTTCGGACAGTGGATCGGCGCAACACTTACCGCCACTGGCGCCGAACAACTTTGGGTGCCGGATGGATTCGCTCACGGCTTTTGTACCCTTGAACCGAACACCGAGGTTTTCTATAAGGTAACCAATCCTTATAGCCGTGACCATGACGCCGGCCTGGCGTTCGATGATCCGGCGATCGGTATCGAGTGGCCCGTAGATCTTGCAAAGGCGATTCTGTCTGACAAAGACCGTGTTCAGCCCAAGCTTGAAACCTTGGCCTGAATTACAGCGCCGCGCTCCGGGGCAATAATCTAAATTTATTTTAAGGGATTTTTGATGCGTATTTTAGTCACCGGCGGTGCCGGTTTCATTGGTTCGGCGCTAGTGCGGTATCTGGTGTCGGAAGTAGGGGCAACGGTTCTCAACCTTGATAAGCTGACTTATGCGGGTAATCTCGCTTCGCTAGCGCCCATCGACGGCGCGAACAATTACGAATTCGTCCAAGCCGACATCTGCGATTACGCAAAGGTCGCCGAGATCATCGCCGTATTCAAACCCGATCACATCATGCACCTGGCCGCTGAAAGCCACGTCGATCGTTCGATTACCGGCGCCAAGGACTTCGTCGAAACCAACGTGATGGGTACCTTCTCGATGCTCGAAGGCGCGCGCCACTACTGGCTGTCGCTCGAAGGCGAGGCCAAGGCGAATTTCCGCTTCCTGCACGTTTCGACCGACGAGGTTTACGGTTCGCTTGGCGAAACCGGCCTGTTCGAAGAGGTCACGCCCTACGATCCGTCCTCGCCTTATTCGGCATCGAAGGCCGCTTCGGACCATTTGGCCAAAGCCTGGCATCGTACCTACGGCATGCCGGTGGTGGTATCGAACTGCTCGAACAACTACGGTCCATACCATTTCCCGGAAAAGCTGATCCCGCTGAACATCATCAATGCGATGCAAGGTAAGCCGTTGACGGTTTATGGCGACGGCTCCAACATCCGTGACTGGCTCTATGTTGAAGACCATGCCCGCGCTCTGCACCTGATCTGCTCAGAAGGCCGCCTCGGCGAGACCTACAATGTCGGTGGCCGTAACGAGCGCAAGAATATCGACGTCGTTAACCGCATCTGCGCCATCCTCGACGAACTACGTCCCGAGAACGCCCCGCATTCCAAGCTGATCACCTACGTCACCGACCGTCCGGGTCACGATCACCGCTACGCCATCGACGCGACGAAGCTGGAAACCGAACTGGGCTGGAAGGCGCGTGAAAACTTCGATACCGGTATCCGCAAGACGGTCGAGTGGTATCTGGAGAACGAGCACTGGTGGGGTCCGCTGCGCGGCGAATATACCGGTGAACGTCTCGGCGTCCTGAAGGCCTGATCCATGCGCATCCTTGTCACAGGCACCGAAGGTCAGGTCGATACCTCCCTGAAGGCGCTGGGCGAGCGGATGGGGATCGAAGTGATCCGCATAGGCCTGCCCGATATAGACCTGTCGAAGCCTAAAACCCTGGCTGAACCTGTTCGGGCAGCTAAGCCCGACGTCATCATTTCTTCGGCCGCCTATACGGCGGTCGATAAGGCCGAATCCGAAACTGCTCTGGCGCAGGCTATCAACGGTGACGGACCGGGCGCGCTGGCCAAACTGGCGGCGGAACTGAATGTCCCGATCCTGCACCTGTCGACGGACTACGTCTTCGCGGGCGACAAGGATGGCATCTATGACGAAAGCGACGTCCCGGCCCCGGTCAGTGTCTATGGTGCGACCAAGCTGTCGGGCGAAACACAGATCGCGGCGGCGACCGATAATCATGTTATCCTGCGGACAGCGTGGGTTTACTCACCGTACGGCAACAATTTCGTCAAGACCATGCTGAGGTTGGGCGAGACGCGTGACGAACTTAACGTCGTCGCCGATCAGCATGGCTGCCCGACCTATGCGCCGGAAATCGCCAGGGCCCTGATCGCGGTAGCGCAACGCGTCGTCGCCGATCCCGATCCGACCCTGCGCGGCGTCTTCCACCTGACGGGACAAGGCGAAACGACCTGGGCGGGCTTCGCCGAAGGCATTTTTGCGGGTTCTGCCGCGCGCGGTGGCAAGGCGGTCAAGGTCAATCCGATTCCGACCGAAGCCTATCCGACCCCGGCCAAGCGCCCGGCCAATTCACGCCTCAGCGGCGAAAAACTAAATCAAAGCTACGGTCTCCGTCTGGACCCGTGGGAAACATCACTGGATGAATGCCTGACCGCCCTGACCGGTACGGTGGCAAAAGAGGGATAACAGTATGAAGGGCATTATTCTCGCGGGCGGCAGCGGTACGCGCCTCCATCCCATGACGATCGGCGTCTCCAAGCAGATGATGCCCGTCTATGACAAACCGATGATCTATTACCCACTGTCGACACTGATGATGGCCGGCATTCGCGACGTTCTGATCATCTCGACACCGCATGACCTGCCGCTGTTCAAAAAACTGCTTGGCGACGGTAGCCAGTGGGGCATCAATCTCGAATATAAAGAACAGCCGTCTCCGGACGGTCTGGCCCAGGCCTATATTATCGGTGCAGAGTTTGTCGGTTCGGAGCCCTCGTGCCTGATCCTTGGCGATAATATCTATTACGGTCCGTCGCTACCGATCTTCCTCGAAGAGGCCGCCAAGATCCAGGCCGGCGCCAGCGTCTTCGCCTACCAGGTCTCCGATCCGGAACGTTATGGCGTGGTGGAATTCGACGAGAATTTCAAAGCCTTGTCGGTCGAGGAAAAGCCGATCCGTCCGCGCTCCAACTGGGCGATCACAGGGCTTTACTTCTACGACCATCAGGTGGTCGATATTGCCGCCAATCTCAAACCCTCGGCACGTGGCGAATACGAAATCACCGACGTCAACCGCGTCTATCTGGAACGCGGTGAACTGAGCGTTCAGGCCATCGGCCGTGGTTATGCATGGCTGGACACGGGTACACCGGATAGCCTACTCGACGCTGCGGAATTTGTGCGCGTCCTTGAAAAACGTCAGGGCTTCAAGATCGCCTGCCCGGAAGAAATCGCCTGGCGTAAAGGCTTTATCGACGATACCCAGTTGGAAGCTCTGTCGCGCGTCCTGGGCAAGAGCGACTACGGCAAGTATCTCCAGAAATGCCTGAGCAACGGCTAAGACCATGCCGTTCGGGTTGCGTTCCCTCTGCCATAAGGGCTAAAGGATGAGCGCGTGAATGACTATGAGTGATGAGGATTCGGTGACCGAGCCAGTCGACAATAAGGTTACCGATCCACATAGCTTGCTAGCAGCTGCTGGATTTACTGCATGCGGGCTTTTATGGTTCGCGAAAGATATTCTCAGCTATGGGCCAAAATCAGCGTTCCTGCAGTATCGATCCTATATCGATATTGCTCGCAGCGGACGTTTCGATCCGGCATTTTATAATGCGCAATTAGGTGACAACCGATTTGGCCCTGCGCGACTGCTTCGGCACTATATTCTCCACGGGCATCGGGAGGGTCTGGACCCGGCTGCGGATTTCAGTACTCAGAAATATCTGGATTTCTATCCCGACATTCGCCATAGCGGCAGCAATCCCCTGTCCCACTATATCAGATATGGAGAGAGGGAATACCGGATCGCCCTGCCGTCGTCTCTCGCCGTAAATGGCGCAGATCCGAACACAATCAGCCTCGAAGAACGCCATGCCAATGATTGGCCTGTGGCGAAAAACCCGAAACTGAATCGCGCCTCTCTTGGACGATTCGACGTTCGCCCGGATGACGACGTTCCAGTTGAAGGGCTGAGAGGTGAACAGTTTCTCTCACGATTTCGTCTAACCGAAGCCACGCCTGACTTTGCCGGCGCCATCGCGGAGCTTCAGCGTATGCGCGGTTCTTCTGCACTGAGTCAGGCAGGAACCATCGTCGATGTATCCATCGTCATTCCCGTGTTCGGGCAACTGGGTTACACGCTCAACTGCCTGCACAGCCTGTTGTCGCTGACTACACGATACAGATTCGAAATCATCATAGGTGACGACCGGTCGCTGGATGCTACTGAACGGTGGCTGCCCAAACTGGAATTTCTGACCTATATTCGTCACGACGAGAATGCAGGCTTCATCGCCAACTGCAATCGGGCCGCAAAGGCGGCGCAGGGCCGCTTTCTGGTACTGCTCAACAACGATATCCGCGTCGTCGATGGCTGGCTGGATCAACTGCTCGATACGTTTGCCCGCTTTCCCAAGGCCGGTCTGGTGGGATCTAAGCTTTTTTATCCCGACGGCAAACTTCAGGAAGCGGGCGGCATCGTGTGGCAGGACGCCTCGGCCTGGAACTACGGCCGTGACGACGATCCCAATCGACCGCGCTACAGTTATGCGCGCCAGATAGACTATGTCTCCGGATGCTCTATAGCCCTTCCGACGGACCTATGGCAGGAAATGGAGGGTTTCGACCCTCATTTCTCACCCGCCTATTACGAAGACGTCGATCTTTGTTTCCGTCTCAGAAAGGCCGGATACCAAACCTGGTTACAGCCGCGCTCGCGCGTCATTCACTATGAAGGCAAGACCTCTGGTACGGACACCACACAAGGGGCCAAGGCGTATCAGATTGCCAATACGAGCAAGTTTCTCAAAAGGTGGCAACCGGTGTTGGCTAGCCACCGCCCTAACGGTCAGGAGCCATGGCTGGAGCGTGAGCGGCACATCAGACGTCGCGTCCTGATCGTCGATGCTGTCAACCCGACTCCGTGGCAGGACGCGGGTTCTCTGGCGATTATAAACCTGTTTCGCTACTATCAGGCGCTCGATTATCAGGTCACCTTCGTCCCGGTCAACTTCCTGTACGAAGCCCGTGCGGTGTCGGAAATGCAGGCAATGGGCGTGCAAGCGCTTTATGCTCCATTTGAACAGTCTCTGGCCAGCGTTCTAAAAAAATACAGCGACCTGTTGGATGTCGTCCACGTCATCCGCCCTGAAGAGGCGGAGAAATGTTTCGAGCTCATTCGAACACTGACACCTCGGGCACAGGCCATATATCAGAATTGCGATCTTCACTATCTTCGTATGGAACGTCAGGCGGAAGTCGAGCAACGGCCGGATCTGTTCGAAGCCGCGCGAACCATGAAGGCGCGGGAATTGCGCCTGTCGCGGGAATACGATCTTACGATCACCCACTCCGAGGCCGAAAAACAAATATTGGATCATGAACTGGCCGACGAGAACATTCTCGTTATGCCCCTGATTGAAAACGTCGTAGAGGTTAATTCTCCGTTCAATAAACGGCGCGATGTCATGTTTCTGGGAGGCTACAGCCATCCGCCCAATGTCGATGCGGCGCAATGGATACTGGATGAAATCTGGCCACCCATCGCTGAACGTTTTCCGCAGGCACGCTTGCTTCTGGTCGGAGCCAATCCCACCGAATCGATCAAATCGCGCGCCAGCGACCGCATTATTGTTACCGGCATGGTTGACGATCTGGCGCCATGGTTCGCCCGCACCCGCCTTTTCCTGGCCGCGCTGAGATACGGGGCAGGCGCCAAAGGCAAGGTACTGGCTTCACTGGCGCACGGCGTTCCCGTCGTGGCCACAGACATCGCCGCCGAAGGCCTCCCACTGGAAAACGGAAAATCTGTTTTTCTGGCTAATGACGCGCCTCAGATTGTAACCGAAGCTCTGCGCTTATATACGCAGAAACCTACGGCATGGCAGAAACACTCAAAAGCCGCTCAGGCCTACATTACACGTCACCATAGTTTTGCCACCGGGGTGGAATTGTTGACGGAGGGTCTGAAGTTAAGCCGCGCCAAGCAAGCGCGCCTGCCTAATGTGTAAAGCGACCAAATAGATGAGATTTTGCGATTTTATATTCGATGTCAGGGACACGTCGGCACGGATTGCCGAACGCGACGCCCATATGGAAACCGGGCATTGTGTTAACTTGACGCTGAAAACCCTGTTCAGACCGGATATGGTGGCCTATTTCAAACAGGAAATGTCCCTTCAGGGCACCGACCTGACGCCCCCCCGGTTATTGATCGCGTATCTGGTGCTTTTTGCATATATCGTGAATGTGCGTTGGCGACCGGTATCCGGTGACGTCAGTCATTTTGCCGGCAAACTATACCGCGTACTCAAGACTCTCGACCTTGACAGCCCCAAAAAAACGGTCTTTTGCGTAACACGTCACCTTCGCCTGCCAGAGTTCGTTAATCAGCGTATCGGGCGCGGCCGACGTCCACGCATGGGCTTGTATTCTTATTACTCGGCCGAAGCGCCAACGCCCGCGTCGCTATTGCGACTCTGCGACGACACCAATCGTGATGCGGCATTTGTAATGTGGTGTGGAACGGATACACCTGCAGTCGCTCACCCCCGACTGGTTTATTCGGGCCCCATATTCATCTCCAGAAATCTGAAGCTGAATGGCGCCTATATCAGCTATCACTCCGCCTAGTTTTTCTACCGTACCAACCACGACTTTGGAACCGTTATGTCCCACACCATAAGAGTGGAAACTATCGAGCACGCCGTAGATAACGGGTTGCGACCCGAAGACTATGCCACGCTGGCGGTTCTGGAGGAATCGCAGGCCTTTGAGGGCGTGCCGCCGATACCCTGTGATATCCTGCCCCGCCAGTTCGGCTACTGGTTTCATACAGGGCCTGGATTTGCAGAAGGCCTGACAACCTACGGTCACAAGATACTTTCGGCTGAGAAGGCGTACGTCCTCGGCACGGACGGCGTCGTCGTCTATAATGGCAAATCAGGGCGCTGGGTTGATACAACCTCTCTCAACTATGCGCGGCCCGACCGCCCGGGATGTCAGTTTATCCGTGCCACGGACCATTTGCTGATCCCCCCTCCCCAAAGAGCCCTTAGCGGCGTCTATTTTCTCGGCTATAATGCTGGACATAGCAACTACGCACACTGGGTGACTGATGCCTTGCCGTTGTTGCAATATTACCTGGAACATTTTGCACCTTTGGGTGTGAAGGTACTCCTGCCGGCGCAACGTACAACCTTTGTGGAATTTTACGTACAACTCCTGAAAATTCCTGCGCATCTCATCGAATATATCGATGACGAGATCGTCGAGGTCGAAACCCTCTATTACCCCAGCTTTTTTTCTTTCGACCGCATTCCGTTTTCCGCCGTCAACATGCTGAAGGCCATTAAACGAGATTACCTGCCTGCACGTGTAGCAAAAGCACGACGTATTTTCGTATCGCGCCGCGAGACCCCATTGCGTGCTCTGCTAAATGAGCCGCGGATCATCGAGGTTTTGACCGATGCTGGATTCGATATCATCGTACCGGGCGAAATGCCGGTATATGAACAAATTGAAATGTTCCGCTCAGCCGAAATCGTTGTAGCGGTTCATGGCGCAGGCTTGGCCAATATCGTATTCTGTGATCCAGGCACCCGTATCATCGAACTTTTTCCAGAATATACGGTGTCATCTCTTTTCTGGATATTGGCGACGCACTTCGATCTGAAATACGGCGCACTTTTTGGCACGTCATTCGATCAGGATGGCGCTCTAAGCGATCAAAATGGCAGCTGGAACGCGCCGTTTATTATAAACGAGGACAAGTTGCGCACATGCTTGATCGGTTAAAACAGTCCCTAGGCCTTCAGACGGCCGCCGTTGCGCGCGAAGAAGAGCCGCCGGCGCGGCAAAACATTCTGATCATAAGTAACTGTCAGGTACAGCTTCTGAAACACTGCCTGTCGGCGGTGTGCGAGAATGCGGACTTTGACACCATCCCCGTGCATGTCTACACACCAGATGAGCGCGAAAAGGTTTTTTCAGAAGTCATAGCCAGCCGCGACCATTACGATCTCGTCCTGTCCATAGCGTTATCGGACGACTTCGGCGCACTCTCCAGGGATGCGATCGCCGCCACCTTTCACCCTGTACCGGTTATTACGATATCCAATCTGGTCTTCACAGGCCTCCATCCCGACATCACCTATATTGGAGGCCTTAGCGCCAGAACGCCAGGACCACTCGGCGACTACCACAGCCGCCTCGCTCTTCTGGGCTATCTGATGGGCCTAGAACCTGCCCAGACTGAAAAGCTCTACAGAGCAGAAGTTTACCATCAGTTGGGCTATTTCAACGCATTTCAGGAGAGCCTGGAGGAAATGCGGCGCCGGGACGAAACGACCGATATCCCTATCGGTAGTCTTCTCGAGGAGCGCTTGCGGCTGGGCGTATGTTTCTTTTCGCATAACCATCCGACCAGTTTTTTGATGGCGCCCTACGTCGGTAAGATCGCCCGCACGCTACACGAACGCGGACTGATCAGATATACGGGCTTCGAACCTCGCCCCGAAGAAGTACTAAATTTTCTGGCGGCCTCATGGATATTCCCGGTGTATCCCGAACTGACTCAGGAGCACAGCTTGCCTTATAAGGGAAGTTATATTTACCGCACTGAAACGGTGGGCGACCACCCCTCCAGTGTCATTACCCTTTCGGACTTTGTCCGCGCCGAATACGACGCCTTCGCCCAAGGAGATCAGGCGCAACTCAGGACGACCTATCCCGGAGTTCTGTTGCTGCTGCAACATGGAGAACGGGAAGAATTTCGCCGGTTGATTTCTCGCTTGCTGAAGTGACACCAAATGAGCTTAATAGAATTAATTTAGGTACTAGTTCATTATGAAAAAAATCATGAACTTGCGATTGTATTTCCGAGGATAAAATTATGCTGTCCGTATTGAAAGTAGATGAGACCTGGTATTTAAAAAAATATCCGGAAGCCGTTCAATCCATGCTTTCCGGAATTTACAAGAGCGCGGAAGAGCACTTCCAGAAGGAAGGGCATCAACTTGACCTTGATCCAAATCCCGCCTTTTCGACACGGCTTTATAAGCAGACGTCCGGTTGGCATCAACGTATCCATCGAACCGATCCTCTCTCTGACTACCTTTATAATGCCGGGGAGTTTAAAGGTTCTATAAATTGGATCTTCGATGAAGCGGCGTTTCAGCATGGAAATCCCGCTGCTTTTGATGCTATTTACAAAAAGAACCTGATTTCAGGGTTATATTTCTATTGTAAAAATGAAGCTATACTAAAAACCACACGGCCTCACGCGCTTTTTAATGCGGAATATTATCGTGAGGTTGCAAATGTACCACGCGACGAGTCTGCACTGGTGCATTACTTAACTATCGGACAAAAGGAAGGTCTGGCGCCCTCTGTGCTTTTTGACCGTGACTTCTTCCGTGCCGGGTATGGTGATATCGATAAGGTCGCCGCCCCCTATAACTCGCTTGAACACTATTTTATTTCGGAAGGCATAAGGCACGGACAGCAGTCCATACCGGATTTCGACCCCGATTTTTATCTTGAGACCTACCCAGAGATCAAGGCAGGCATTACGGGCGTTATGACAGCGTTCCAGCACTTCCTCCTCTATGGTATCGCCGAGGGACGTCGGCCAAACCCCTTTTTCGACACAACCTATTACCTTGAAAATAACCCGACGGCCGCCCAGGCTATGACCACTGGGCGTTATCTGGGCGCGTTTGAACACTTTCTCGAAGTCGGTTCAAAACGAGGGTTGAAGGCGCATCCACCGCTTCGGTCCCGATCTGTCGCCGATGTAGATGCCAAGACGATTTTTGAAAAACATGCGGCGATCAATGCCAATCTACTGGTGGCGACAAAGGGCGTCAGGTTTAAGCCCTCGTCATCGCCAAAAATATCGCTGATCATACCTGTGTATAATCACTTCAACTTCACCATGCAGTTGCTGGGTCGCCTGAGTGAAACGCTCGCTTCGACCGAAAAAGGTGAGGCCGAAGTCATTGTCGTGGACAACGGCTCGACTGATCGTACGACGGAGCTCGAAACCCTGGCCCCCGGCATCCGTTATTTGCGCTTATCAAAGCCCCTGGGGTATACGCTTGCCTGCAACGAAGGCGCCAAGATCGCAACAGGCGAAGTGGTGTTATTCCTTAACAACGACATCGAGCTAGGTGCCGGTGCCATATGGAGCGCATTAGAGGTTTTGAGTGATGAGTCGGTCGGCGCTACGGGCGGGCGTATCGTTCAACTGAGCGGCGCGCTTCAGGAAGCTGGCGGACTCGTATGGAAGGACGGCTCCACCTTAGGGTTTGGTCGAGGGGAAAATCCGGATTCCGGTCAGTTCCTTATAGCACGTGACGTCGACTACGTGTCGGGGTGTTTCTTGGCCATGCGTCGAGCCCTTTTTGAGGACCTGGGTGGTTTCTCAGAGGACTACGCACCCGGTTATTACGAAGAAGTCGATCTATGCGCCCGTATATGGGATAAGGGCCTTCGGGTCGTATTCGATCCACGTATCCTGCTTTATCATTATGAATATGCCAGCTATTCGGCGGGACGGCCCCCTTCGGCCTCAACAGCGCGCATCGCCAGCAAGCGGAAGATATTCAAGGAAAAAAACCAAGATTTTATCAAGCGCAGGGCTGTACCCGTTTTTGGTAAAGTGACGGCGACAGCGTTCGCTCGTGGTTCACAGCGCCAAAAGCATATTCTGGTCATTGAGGATCAGGAACCGCATCCGCGCAAGGGAGCCGGCTTTAATCGCAGCGGCGACATTGTACGCGGGCTTCGTGAAAACGGTTGGTCCGTGACCATCTTAGCCCGCTATGAGGAGGTCAGCCCCGATCCCAATTGGTCAGACGGCGGCTTCACGCAGGTTATTCGTGAAGCTCATTTACCCAATGGATTGGATGGCTGGCTTAAAGATAATGACCAGTTCATTGATGCGATCTGGATCTGCCGGACGCACAACTTCCTGTCCCTGGCCGCACCCCTTCAGGCCTGGAAAGAAAAGAAGGCCGGTCGGCGTGTGATTGCCGACACGGAAGCCGTTGCCTCGACACGCATCATGGAATTGCGTCGCATCGCGGGGATGGATGTAGAGTCCGGGGAACTGGACAAGATGGTCGCCGATGAAATCGGTGGCGCGACCTTTGCCGACGTTATTGTCGCGGTTAACGAGCTGGATCGGGACGTTCTTGATGGTAAGCTTTGTGACGTGGCGATTCTGGGGCAATCCTTTGTCAGCACGCCGACGCCCAAAAGCTTTGCCGAACGTAACGGTTTCTTGTTCGTCGGCGCGGTGAATCGCGCGTCGGAGCCGAACTATGACTCCCTCATGTGGTTTGCCCAGAATGTGTGGCCCATGGTGCGCAGTCGCCTGCCGGACGCGACCCTGACCGTGATCGCCAACTGGAATGCGGGGATCGAGGTGCCTGATTTCCTGCGTGAAAATGGGGTCACCCTACTGCAAAACGTCGCCGACCTGGTGCCGTATTTTGACGACGCCCGTGTTTTCGTAGCTCCCACTCGATTCGCCGGCGGCATTCCGCATAAGGTGCAAAACGCCTTGGCCTATGGTCTGCCGACTGTGTGCAGCGAGCTTTTGGCACGGCAGTTGGGTTTGAATAAGCCTGGCAGTCCCTTGCTTTACAGTGATGTCAGCCATCCGCAGAAGATGGCCGATAATTGCGTAGAAATGCACAGCTCCGAGTCGCTATGGGTCAAGTGCCGTGCCGCCGCCATTGACTATATCGTTGAAAATTGCAACTGGAGCCGCTATCGCGCGACGATTGCCGACATTTTGAGCCCGCCACTGACAAGTACCGCCCGCGATGAGGAGAACGACCAATGACGACGAAGTTCGAAGGCCTGGAAAACGTGGTTGTGGTAGAAGGTGACCTCCATCCTGATGGGTGGATGTCACGCAAGATAAAGCTCATTTTCGAAACAAAAGTCGCTGCATCGAGCATCAAAATCGTCGTTTACAATCCGGATATGTCTACAAAATTTATAGACAATCGACTCAATGTAATATTGAACGACTCTGCCGTGGCTAGCCTGGTGATGTCACCTGCCACCTGTAACCAGGTTATATTAAAGGGTAAATTGCTAACAAACGGCGTCAACAATCTTACAATAGAGGTGTCGGGTTATCTTGAATCTGACCTGCTTGACCCACGTGAGAGAGGTACACTTTTAATTAGCGCCGAACCGATACTGCCGCCCAAAGGAATGAGTGATAAAATCAAGCGGAGTATTAACGTTTAATTTTCATACTATTATATAATGAAGCAATCGAATAGCGAAATATGTACACAATATTCTGAATATATACATGATTACTAATTAAAAACAAAACTGCCATTTTCTCTTGATTGGCAACTTGTAAGCGCAGTGCAGCCTTATTTCATTGGCTGAAGCGCTGCCGATATAGATTATGAAAAGTTATTACGCCCCCTTGCTCATTGTGGAAAAGGGTCGCATTATATGCAAATTGATATACAAATTTTGCAAAAAGACTAAATTATTTGGGAATAAATTGAAATATGCGAAATGATTTTTCTCATATTTTTCTGAGTAAAATCAGAAAGATAAAAGCGAGTGCGCTGTTCATGAATCAAGGTGCTATCACAAATTATTTTGATTTGGCCTTTTACAACTCTCAACTTGAAACTCCTTTTCCCACTGTGCGGCAGGCCTATGAGCACTATTCAGAAACTGGATGGCGTTTATTATTAGATCCAAGTGAAGCGTTCTGCACAGCTGACTATTTGCGAATGTATGAGGATGTAGCGGCTACGAATGTAAATCCTCTTCTACATTATATAGCTTATGGCAAGTCGGAAGGACGACTGCCTTTAGCTCCCATCGAGCCAAGGCAGATGAATGAAACTTCTGACGCCGCCCCTTCCCCCAATCAATTAATTGACGAAACGGATCTAGATATGGAATCTGTTGATATAATAATTTCATTTATCGACCTTGATTTTTACAACAGTCAGCTCGACCAGAAATTCTCGAGCGTTAACGAAGCCGCCAGTCACTATCTAAAATTTGGCGCTGATTCAAATTTAGATCCGTCACGTGAATTTTCGACGGAACTGTATCTTGATGTAAACAGCGATGTTGCTAAAGAAAAAATGAACCCACTTTTGCACTATATTAGCTACGGAAAGAGCGAAGGGCGCGTGGCTTTTACATCAACTAAAACTTTTAACCCTGATGTTACAGTCATTACTGATCTTTATATTGTGAAGATTTATCTGGATGTAAATTTCTATAACAAGCAATTATCAGGAGCGCATTTGACCCAAGATGATGCGGCTGCGCATTATCTAAGTCAGGGCTGGAAAGAAGGTTTAGATCCTTCACCTACTTTCTCTACCTCGGGGTATTTAGGATTGTACGCTGACGTCCTAGAGGCGGGGATGAATCCAGTATTGCATTTTTATATGTATGGGCGTTCAGAGGGGCGTCAGATGTTGCCCTCTGCCGTAAGCTTCGGAACCGAACCGGAGTTATCGACAGACCTTTTCCGCTTAGCCGGAAAGTTTGATGTCGAATTCTACAATAGGCAGTTAGGAAAAACACTCGATATAGACGAAGCTATTGAACACTATTTAAACCGTGGATGGAGGGATTTGCTTGATCCTTCCGAAAATTTTTCAACATCAATTTATCTGGACCTTCATCCCGACGTTCGTGAGAGCGGGATGAACCCTTTAGTTCATTACATCGACTATGGTATTAGCGAAGGCCGGGCAACTGGCAGTTCTAAGACAATGGCATTCAATAAAATGCCCGACAGCCAATCAGATGTTACGACGACGGATGCCGCAGCCGCCATCCCTTCATGGGAAGTTGAGTTAATCCTTGATCATATAGATGCCGAGTTTTATGGCGCTCAATTGAATGACGCTAACCTTTCTAATGAAATGGCGGCACGTCATTACTTAGCCATTGGCTGGGCTGACGGATTAGACCCAAACCAGGAATTCTGTACAGATGACTATCTGTACATGTATCCTGATATTGCCGCGACAGGCGTCAATCCGTTTTTACATTATACTGCAAACGGAAAGAGTGAAGGCCGCAAGCCTAAAAGCACCATACCCACTAAACGGCGCGAAAAACCTCAGGAAATTCTTGATTATATAAAATCAAAAGGTACGAATGGTAAATCGGAATGGATGGATTACGGATATACAAAAGAAAAAGCCGGATATACTCTTGAAGATAGAAAACCTGATCCAGAGTCCATAGAATTTACCGTAAATTTCTCTGGCATTAATCCGGTAGAAGCATTGGAGACTTTAGACCTCTCCAAATGCGCAACACGAACTACAAGTCGTGTGGACATTTCAATAATAATTCCAACTATTAATGAATCCTTAGCTTTAGTTGAGTGCCTCGCTTCAATTGGCAAGGCGTCGACAGAGCAATTGGTTATTGAAATTATTGTCGTCGATAATGCATCCACAGACGCATTGTATGAAAAGATAAAATCGCATCCGCATTTGCAGTATATACGCTTTGATGAAAATGTAGGATTTGGCAATGCCTGCAATGCTGGCGCAGAGGCGGCTCGTGGTCACTACGTCTTCTTTTTGAATAACGATGCTCAGATTTCCCCAGGATGTCTGGAAAGTTTAGTTCGCGCCAAGGAAGCAACCCTGGCGGGTATTGTTGGGCCTAAAATACTATCCTTTGACGGCACGCTGCAAGAGGCTGGGTGCTTTCTAAACATGGATGGTACCGGGAGCTTAATAGGATATGGTTACAATCCCAGCGTTCCGCGCTTCAATTACACCCGAAAGGTTGAACACGTCTCCGGTGCGGCAATTCTTCTTGAGCGTAGCTTATTCCTTGAACTTCAAGGCTTTGATCCAATTTATGCGCCTGCGTATTGCGAAGATGCGGACCTAAGCCTCAAAGTACGGGCAGCAGGATACGATATAGTCTACGAACCTAATGCCGTCGTAGCTCACCATTTGAGTAAGACATCTGACGCGTTGGGCGATAAAGCCAGGAGTAAGCGTCAGCGTATTTCGAAAAATCGGCAAACATTTGTTTCCCGCTGGTCAAAATCCCTCGCAAAAAACGATCTTCGTACAATTGCGTTTTATCTTCCTCAGTATCACACGACACCGGAGAATAATCTTTGGTGGGGAAATGGATTCACTGAGTGGACGAACTCCACGAGGGCGCGCCCAAATTTTGAAGGGCATCTACAGCCAAGGAGTCCAGCCGACCTGGGTTATTACGACCTGCGCGTGGCTGAGGTCATGGAACAACAGGCAAATCTCGCGAAGCGTTATGGCCTGTCTGGATTTTGTTACTACTATTATTCATTCGACGGCAAGAGGATGCTCGAGACGCCGATTGAGAATATGTTGCAAACCGGCCGCCCGGACTTTCCGTTCTGTCTTTGCTGGGCGAACGAAAATTGGACAAAACGGTGGGACGGGCACGGAAAAGACGTTCTTTTGAAGCAGTCCTACTCCGAAGAAAGCACTGTAATCATAGCAAAAGACTTGATGCGCTACTGTCGTTCTAAGAATTATATAACGATCGATGGAAAGCCCCTCATTCTCATTTATCGAGTGAAAGAACTTCCTAACCCCATTAAAACAATAGCGACCTGGCGCAGTGTCGCTCGAAGCGAGGGCATTGGCGAGGTCATTATAGCAAGTGTCGAGTCCTTCGAGCTCTCATCTACACCTGAAGATCCTAAGATTTACGGCTGTGATATTTCGGTCGAATTTCCACCACACGATATGGTTCAAAGCCCCCCGTTGGATGTGACTCGAATTAATCCGGACTGGACAGGCACGGTGCACGATTATCGCGAACTGGTCGCCAACTACATGACTCGTGTTGAGCCAAGCTTCAAGCGCATTAGATCCGTGCTGGTGGGCTGGGATAATACGCCTCGATATGCTGAACGCAGCATGATCTTGGAGAAGGCCACCCCCGGAGCATTTCAGGCTTGGCTTGAATGGAGTCTAAAGCGAACCTTGGAACAAAATTACGGCGACGAACGTATCGTATTTATTAATGCATGGAATGAGTGGTGCGAAGGCAGTTACTTAGAGCCGGACCAATATAATGGTCACGGTCATTTACAAGCGTTAAAAAATGCGATCAGCAATGTCGAAGCTGGAGGATACAACTTTGTCTAAATCGATATCCAACCGTGTTCAGGATCAACGCTTGCGAATCGTTGGCCATCCTCACGCCGCAATCGGTATGGGGGAGTTCTGCCGTTCTCTTTGGCGCTCAGTTAAGGAAGTCGGTTTAGACGCTTCATTAGTCGATGTTTATGGCCCCTTTGGCCCGGTCGATCCTGAGATTACGGCCCTTATAGGCGATGATGGCGTCTCAGACCTTGGCGATGGAATAAACATATTTGTTATGAATGGTGATGAAGTAGATCCCATATTCAAACATCTAAAGAATAGAAATCTGAACTCGCCAGGAAGCTATAATATTATTTATCCGGCATGGGAGCTTGAACGTTACCCATCAGAGTGGGCTAAGGAACTTAGTCGTTTCGATGAAGTATGGGGTCTGTCTAAATTCACGACGGATGCTCTTGCTCGAGCAGTGACAAAGCCTACTCGACATATGTCGTTGGCAAGTGAGGTTCGACAAAAATCACTACTGTCACGTAAGCATTTCGGAATTCGTGAAAGCGCATACACTTTCTTTTTTGCATTTGATTTTCTCTCATATATTGAACGCAAAAACCCTTTGGCCGTTATATCCGCTTTTTCGGAAATGCTGCGTAAGCATCCGTATGCTGATGTTTCATTGGTTATTAAAACCAATAACGCAGACCGCAAACCGGAAATGAAAGCCCAATTTGACGCTGCAATCGAACCTATCCGCCAACGGGTTACACTCATAGATGGCACATTGGATGGGCCGGATATGAAGAGTTTGATTTGGTTAAATGATTGTTTTGTTTCCCTTCATAGGTCTGAAGGTTACGGGTTTGGTATAGCGGAGGCCATGTCTTTAGGGAAGCCGGTTATTGCTACTGAATACTCGGGAAATATGGATTTCTGCGATCATGAGACGGCGATACTAATACCCTACACTTTGAAATCATTATCCAGGGGTGATTACCCGCATTGGGAAGGGCAGAAATGGGCTCAGGCCGACATAAGTATGGCCGCTGCTGCCATGTCGCGTCTTGTGGATTCACCCCAATGGGGCAGGGAGTTAGGTCGTCGAGCACAAATCCACATGCAAACTAACTTTAGCTATCTTGCGAGAGGGTTGAAAGTAATGGAAGCTGTAGAGCAAATTCAGAAGCGTATTTTAGATACTACTAAAACGGGTGCATAGAGCGTTTTTCGCATTAACTGAATCTGTGGTCATTCCCAAATCGGCCTCGATCTGAGTGAAACTGTCTGTCGGCATGAGGCCGACAGACAGGTCAAAAGCTCTAGACGTTGCCTATGACCCGCCCCCCCGGTTGGCGCCCTCACGATAATCTAGAATCTGCCCCATTGAAGGAGCAGACAGAATGACCTGCTTGAACCGCCCCGGCTTTGCCGGAGGCTCATTGGTTTAAGTTACGCGGCCAATTCTAAAGTGTCGAGGGCAGCGTAGTAGAGTTGTTCGGCCTCGGCTGGTGGGATGTTGCCAATGGGT